>NZ_JAICBG010000010.1:0-19314 GCF_020179375.1 Winogradskyella sp. SM1960
TTATTTACTAAATTGGCTTATTGAAAACCCGAAGGTAAGGTGTTTCAAATCCCTTACTATTCATATATATATTCATTGTGCATAATTATGAAAACAGTACTAAAATCAATCTTTCTGCTAATTATAAGCTTCTCGTGTTTTAGCCAAAATAGCGGAAAAGAAAAATTGAACTTAACTTTCATAAATGAATGTTCAAATCAAAAAATCACACCTGAATTTGATATTGATTCAAACCAAGATTTTTTAAATTATAGATTAATCACAGTTTATTTAAAACGTAAAGAATGGATTTCACAATTCTCAACTACTTTAAAAACGAATAAAGATACTATTGCAGTTCCCAAAATTCTATTTTCATCTGGAAATGAATTACACTCAAAACGTTGGACTTATCTGAATTGTGATAAAGTTTGCGACGGAATTGAAACGGATTTCTACTCAAACGGAAATAAAAGACTTGAAGGAAATTTTAAAAATGGAAAACCTATTGAAATTAAGGATTTCAGACCAAATGGAAAATTACTTACTCAAACTTATTACGAAAACCTTACTCTGAATTATGAACGTGTGAATTACTTCAACGAAAATGGGGAGTTGACCGAGTATGAAATTTATAAAAACAAAAAAAGGAAAACTATAATTAGAACGTTTGACAAAAATGACAATCTGATTAATAAAGAAACCGAAAAGAAATATATTGAACGGAATAAATAACTATGCACAACACCGTGTATAATTAATTGCTTGGGCAAGTGCCTACTTGGAAAATTCCTTCGGAATTTTCTCTGGCTCGTGTTTGTTTACTAAATTAGTTGCTTAACCACGCAACTAACCATACACAAGACCGTTGGCATTCATTGAGCAGAACCGTTAAAATTGACAATTATGAGTAATTTAAAAGACATTAAATCAGAAATTGAGAAATATGCGAATGACTCAAATCTGACTGAATTACAAATCGTTGAGAAACTGGAAAAGCATTACTTTGACAAAAAAGTAAATGAGAATTTAAAGCTGTATAAAAAAGGAAAGAAAAAAGTGAGCGAAATAACAAAAGACCTAAAAATATCGCCACGAAAATTTTATGCGATTTTAGAAAAAAAGAAAATAGAACATAAGAAATATAAAAAAGAGTGATTTAAAACAAAACGTTTGACTTTTAGCTGGTTTTCGGAATCGGAAACTGAATTGAAAAGCAAAACCCGAATTGAATGCGGAATTTAGCAAGTTGCGGAATTTATCACTCAATCGGAATTGAAAAATTTTGAGGAATAAAACGCTGGTGGAATGCACTCAAACGCAGGAAAAAAAATAAAAAGCCTAATTACGCTGAATAAGCATAAGTCGGAATAAAAAAACAACGAAATGCCAACACCATATATAATTTATTGCTGGCTTCTTGCCCACTTGCGAAAGTCCTCACGGACTTTCTTGATTAATAATTATTTACTAAATTAGTTGCTAAATTCACGCAACAAACCATATATAAACACGTTGGCAAACATTTGGACCAACGTCAATTGAAATAATATAATCTAAAAATGAAATGAGAACATTTATACTTCCGATTTTATTTACAATCTTGTCTTCATCTGTTTTCGGACAACAATTTTTGTGGTCTACAATTGAAAATGATTCTATTAGTGAAAAGCATATTCCTGTAGAATACGTGTCTAATGAAATTCTTAAATTTTATGACCACTATGAAAAACATTATGACCTTTCTGGTTTTAGCAAAAAAAGGTTTATAGAAGAAATAGATTATGGATTTGATGATTGGAAATGGATAAATGATATAACTGACTTAACTGTTTTTGCTATGAGATCAAATATTGGAAGCGGATCAATAGTTTTGGTTATGTTTATTAGTGAGAAAAATATTAATCTTATTATTTTCTCTAATGAGATTTTGGATAGAAATTTTAACTACCAATCAAATTACGAATTTGAAAGGGAAAAGTTTGAGACTTGGCTAAAAACTCTAATGAATTAAAAAACGATTTGCCAACACCGTATATAATTTATTGCTGGCTTCTCGCCTACTTACGAAAGTCCTCGCGGACTTTCTTGGTCGGTAATTATTTACTAAATTAGTTGCTTAAACCACGCAACAAACCATATACAAACCCGTTGTAAACAATTTTGATAAACATTTACCATAAAAATGACCAGAATTATGAAAAGAAAACTATTATTAATTGGACTGATAATTTGGAACCTCAATTTAGGATTTTCACAAATCTGCGGTACAGAAACACCTTCTAATCCAACTTTCTACCCAACAGAAAAGAATAATTCGAACATATCTAAAAGAGGGTCGAGCTCTGCAATTTGCATCAACGTATTTTTTCATATTGTAAGAAATACAAATGGAACAGACGCATTCACAATGCCTCTTACAACTGATGAGATAACAGAAGAGCTCAATGAAGTTTATAGTCCTCATAATATCATATTTAACAATTTAGGAACGGACTTCATCGACAATACGAGTTTCGTAGAACTTAGCAGAAGTGAAGCAGAGGTTTTGGATGACATTAACAACCGAAGCGATGCAATCAACTATTATATTGTAAATGGTTTATGGGATAATGTTGCTGGAGTTGTTATAAACGGACTTCCAAATAGAAATCTATTTATCGAGGAGGACAATGTAAATGATTTCACCTCACCGCACGAGGTTGGGCATTGTTTAAATTTGTACCATACATTTGAAACTGACTTTGGTCACGAAAGAACTGATGGACTTTATTGCACTACTAGGGGAGATTTAGTTTGTGACACGCCTGCCGATAACAGAACTGGAAATTCAAATGGCTATAATCCTGATATGACAAACATAATGTCATATTACCATTTAAGTCCTTGGTTTAATAATCTTGACCATTTTACAGACGGTCAAGGTTTCAGAATGAGAGGTGCGCTCAGCACTGAATCTATATTAATAAACACAAGAAGCAATTCTTGTACTCAAATTTCAGAAGTAAGTACAATTTGCTACCCTCAAAACACAACAGTGACCTTATCCAATCTTGGAGGAGCGACCACAGTATGGTCATCTTCAAGCAACGTACAGATTATGTCCAGTAATAATTCAAGTGCCACCATAAGAGGGGCGAATTCATATTCCAATGGAGATGGTTGGATAAGAGCTGTTTTGAGTAATGGCATAACTTTTCAAGAAAACTTCCACGTAGGAAAAGCCGAAGTAGATAATGTACTTTTCAGAAATAATGGTGCTGGTGTTACCGGCTACTTTTGTTCAAGTCATTACGGCAATGAATTTGAGATATTACCTTATGTTCCGGACGCATCTTATGAAGTCAGGATAAGAGACTTATCAACTAACAATATTGTAGCAGGTCCTTATAACTTTACAGGAGGTATTGCAACCTTACCCACAAACTATAATTACACACCTGGCTGGTATTTATTTGAAGCTAAAGGCACTAACACTTGTGGTGTTGGCAGTTGGACTCAATGGGAAGTAGAATTTGTAGACTGTACACAAGGTGGTGGTGGTGGAGAATCTGAATATCGTGTATATCCAAATCCAAGTTCGGAAAAATTGACCATTCAAAAAGCTAAGTCTTCAAAAGAAATGAATTCAAAGAAAACTTCAAATTCCAGTAATTCAGCTTTTTATAAAATTTTTGATTTTAATTCAGTTTTAATTTTTAAAGGATTTCTAGAAAATCAAACCACAATTGATGTATCTGATTATAAAAAAGGTAATTACATATTAAAAATCTATAAAGATGGCAAATCGGAAAGCCATCAAATAATCATTAATTAAAAGATAAGGAAAATGAAAAAATTAATTTTAATGTCAGTTTTATTGATTGCAGTTAATTCTTGCAGTCAGAGTAGTGAAAAAGAACAAGCAGAAGGTTCAATTGTCGGAACTTGGCAACTCGTTGAAGAACGGTACGGAAATTTTGATGGTAGTTCTGGTAATTGGGAACAAGTTGAGAATGGTCGGTTAATCACTTTTAATGCGGATTTGAGCTATGAACCTGAGATTACACCATCCAATTGTGGGGAAGTTAATAGTAGTTCTTATTTTCTTCAAAACAATTCAGAAATGAACATATTGGAAATTACCATTGAATGTACAAATCCTGATACAGTTTTTGAGAGTCAGGACTCTTATTCTTTTGAAAACTCTAATTATTTAATTTTGAGACCAATTGAGCCTGAATGTCCAGAAGGATGTGCTTTTAAATATAAGAAGCTGGAGTAAAAAACTGTTTACAACAATGGCTATAAGTAATTGCTTGTTCTTGCCTACTTTGGAAATTCCTGTGGAATTTCCAACTTGGTGTGTACTTGCAAAGTTAAGTGCTAAACCACGCAACTACTCATAGCCGAGACCGTTGGCATTAATATAAACGAAATCTAAATGACAGAACTAACAATAGAAAATATACTTTTATTAGTTACTTTCTTTATTCCTGGCTTTATATATTTAAAAAGCTACAGGCTGTTTGTACCTGACATAAAAAATGATTTTTCAAAAGACTGGTATGAAGCTCTGGGAATTAGTATTATAAATTTTATAATATTTTCATATCCAATCTATAAAATAAATGAAATTGATTTTTTAAAAATATATCCTTTTGCTTATTTTTTACTTTTTGGATTTATGATAATTATTGCCCCTATTTTATGGGCTTTTATTTTCTATAAAATATCATCTAAAAAATGGTTTTCAAGATTTTTAATAAATCCAACAAAAAGTGCTTGGGATTCATTCTTTTCAAAAAGAGAAAGTTTTTATGTAATTGTCACTTTAAAAAATGGCAGAAAAATTGGTGGAAAATATGGAATGAATTCATATTCATCTGTTTTTCCTCAAAAAAATGACATTTATATTGAAGAGTTGTGGAAACTAAATAAAAAAGGTGGTTTTAAATACAAAGTGGAACAAACTCAAGGAATATTAATAACAGAAGGAGAAATATCAACTATTGAATTTTATTTATAATATGGCAAAAAAAACAACAGGAGAGAATAAATCAAATAAATCTGGACAGTCTACAAATAGAAATAACGGGAATTCAGGAAAAAAGTCATATCAGCCGACAAATGATAGGACTACTAAACCACCAAAGAGGAAATAAAATACTAATGCCAACACCGTGTATAATTAATTGCTTTTTTCTTGCTTACTTGCGAAAATTCCTGCGGAATTTTCTCTGGTCCGTAAAAGTTTGCTAACTTAGTTACCTAACCACGCAACTAACCATACACAAACACGTTACCTACAATTATGAAAAACATTCCGTTACTGATTTTAACATTGATTTTAATTGCAAGTTGCGATTCAAAACAATCTTCATCGGAATTAGAAAAATTGACAAAAAAACTAACTGAAAAAGAAAATCGGATTTCGGAATTGCAAAGTCTAATTAAGAATTTAGAAAAAGTTAATAAGCCGACTGAAAACACACAAACTTCTGATTATTATCGCTTCGTGGAAACTTCTGACTCTGAAATAAATGTTGCGGAAAAATTAAAAAGCGGAGAAAGAAAATTAATTGATAAAAAGGATTTTAAAGACACTTTAGATATTTCAGACAATTTTTTCGTTTATAAACATACGTCTGAAATTACTCAAACGGCTGAATCGGAATTTGAATCTGTTCTTCGTGACTTTGACCAAGTTAAATCGGAATATGGAGATGACTTTTTTGTGAGAGTAATGACTTTTTATAATGGACAAAGTTTACCTCTTGAAACTGAAAATTCTAAAACGGATATTCATATTTTAATTCAACCGACTGAATTGGGTTATGAAAATAAAACGTTCGTGATTTCGGACTTTTATGATGTTGACATAAAATCGCTCGAAAAGAATGAAAATAGTGTCGAACTGACTTTTGAACACGGAAAATTTCCGAGAAAAAGAGAATTAATAATAATAAAACCCGAATTAGTAAAATTTGTAAATAAATAACTGTAGGTAACAATGTGTATAATTCATTGCTAGTACTAGCCTACTCGGAAAATCCTACGGATTTTCCTCTGGTTCGTTTCTTTTTGCTAAATTAGTTGCTGAATCACGCAACGAAATCATACACAAACACGTTAGCAACAAGCTGAAAAACTCACGCACAAAAATTGAAATATATACTATCAATATTTATAACGCTTTTAATTCTCTCTTGTCAAAGAAACAAATACGAGTCTGAATCGGAATACCAAAATTGCATTAATACCAAAACGTTTGATAGGGGAATAATCTATCCTTTAAACACATCGGAATCGCAAATTGCAAAATCTGTTAGCGTGTTCGATTCGATTAAAAAGTTTGAAAACTATTTAGTGAACGGAAAGTTACTTTATGGTATTAATAAAAAAGATTATCTGTCTCTAATCTCACGAATTGACGAAAATAAAATTCTAAAGAAAGAGTTCATCGAATTTAATTCTGATAATTATTTTATTGAGAACAATTTAATGACTTCATTGTTTTTTGAGGAGTTATTTTATGACTGTGTAATGAGTTCGTTCAAGAACCAAATACACTATGACTTTATTTTAAGAACAAAGGACAACGTCCAACTAAATTCCTATCCGAATAGAGAAATATTGACTGAATTAATCGATAAGGTCGATTTTCAAAGCGAAACGCAAAGATTAATAATTACTTATCTGGTTTATTCTAACTTACATTGGAAATATGAAATGGAATAAAAGCCAGTTGCTAACACCGTGTATAATTAATTGCTTTGTTCTTCCCTACTTGCGAATATTCCTGCGGAATATTCACAGGTTCGTAAAAGTTTGCTAACTTAGTTGCTTAACCACGCAACTAACCATACACAAACACGTTGTGTGTAATGTAAAAATACGTTAATGAAGAAAATTTACAGTCGAATAGAATACTTAGGATATTATGAAATCTTTGGAGGAATAATCGGAATATTACTCGTTTTTTTAGGAGTTTATGACAAGTTTAATTCAAATGGATTCTTTATTTTTTCCTTTATCCTCTTTCTCGCTTTATGTGGAATTTCAATTTACAGCGGAATTTTACTCGTCCGAAAAAAGTATTTAAAAGGTTTAAATTTTTCTGTATTCACACAAGCTGTTCAAATAATCAGTTTTGTTCTATTTGGATACATTTTTGATTTTGCCATTGGTGCTTATTTGAGAATTACAATGGAATTGACAAATGATACGATAATTGGACTTGACTTTAGTTTAGCTAACTGGAGATTATCTCGAAATGCAAACCCTGATTTAATAGAACTGAATATTAATATTATAGCAATTGTTTTGTTGTTATTTATAGCAAATTCTGCTGACCGAATAAAAGCTGAATCGAATAAAAGCAGAAATGAATAAAACACTACACACAACACCGTGTATAATTCATTGCTAGTTATAGCTTACTTACGAAAGTCCTCGCGGACTTTCTATCTGTGATTTATTTGCTAACTTTAATGATTAAACACGCAACGAAATCATACACAAAAACGTTGTAATGCATTTGTGGAAAATCGAGAAACTCAATGAAATTAACGATTGACAAAGGATATTTTTTGAATTTAAAAAGATAATTAGAATTTAACACTAAAAAAACAATCTGAATGAAATATATAATTACCATTTCAATAATAATTCTGTCTTCTTGTATTGGATTGAAGAATATTTCTAACGAATTGGTCGGAAAATGGGAATGTTATCATAAAGAACTTGAAGATGGAACAACAAAAAGTGTTGACGCCTTTAGTGGAAAAGAATTTGAATACTCTTGCGACGGAATTATAATCGAACTGAATTCTGATTTTACTGGAGTTGATGATACTGGAATAAAATTTAAATATCAAAAAAAGGATTCGATTCTGACTTTGGGAAATCGGAGTTATATCATTGAAGAATTGACTAAAACTGAACTAGTGATTAGGAATTATGAGCAAAATGGGATTAATCTCTCTAATTTTAGAACAAAATTCAGGAAAATAGACTAATAATTGGGAAAGAAAAAAAAGCCAAAATACTCATTTAAACAGATTGTTATTTATTCAGTTGTTTTTGCTGGAATTATAGCAATTGGATTTTTTATTGATAAGAAAAAGGAAGAAAATCAATCGGAGGAAATTAAAAACGGGAACTTTAAAGTTTACGGAATGGTGGAAAAGCTAAAATCTCATTCCCTCAAAGGTAAAGGACTTGTAAGCAGAAAAGATGTTCTATATCTGTATTATGAAAAAAACGATACTATTTTCCATTTAATTAAGGATTTACCTGATGGACAAATCGAAAAACTCGGAATTGAGCTAAATGACTGCTTCACAATCAGAGTTGCTGAATCAGACAACGATGTTTTTGATATAGATTTCAATAAAAAGCTGGACACTTTAATTGACAAAAATGATTTCGAATATCAAATTTATCAAACTGATATTCATAAAAATATTATAGAATAAAAACGCATTACAACACCGTGTATAATTAATTGCTTTTTACGTGCTTACTTGCGAAAATTCCTGCGGAATTTTCTCTGGTCCGTAAAAGTTTGCTAAATTAGCTACCAAACCACGCAACTAATCATACACAAAACCGTTACCCAACATTTGAGAAAAACCATTTTCATATTGAACATTATTTTTAGCACATTAATTTTTGCTCAAAATCCTGAATCGTCAACTTTATTTGAAAAAGAGTATTACGATTTAATGAATTACGTTCCAAAAAACTTGGAATTCGACTCAATTCACAAACCTGAAAGTCGACTATTACAAACTGAATTGAATACAATAAACAGTATTAAAAATTACAGCGGATTTAGAGAAGATTTTAAACTGACCGAAAGTGATAAACAATGGTTAGACAATAGAATTAATCAAATTGCGACCGAATTATATCTTGATGGAAAAAGAATTTTAGTAAGTGCAGTTGGAGGTTATTCTGGTTGTACAGATAAAATGATTGACACTCTTCAATTAAATAACATTGAAATTGTTAATTTAAAATTCTGCCATACTTGTACCGATGCTTATCGAGATAAGAAATTTATTGAAATATTTAATAACAAAATGTATTCTTTGATGGAAATTGAGCCACCAAATAGAAAAACAAAATTATTCTATGGCGAATTTAAGGGCAGAAATAAAGAACGATTTGAAATTAAATTAATTTTAAAAGAGGACAGAACATTTAAATATTGGGTAAATAAAGGACACGGTTCCGATTTTACAGATGGTTTGTGGAAAAATATTAATGACACTCTGATTTTAAAATCTCGGAATCTCAATAAAGATGATAAAATAAGTTTTGCATTATCGAGTGCAAAATGGATTGAATTTAATGACTTAGAGTTTCGTTTAAAAAAAGAAAAACTGACTGAATTGAATGGCGGAAATCGGAAATTAAAACAAACAGTCGAATAAAAAAACGTTGGGTAACACCGTGTATAATTAATTGCTTTGTTCTTCCCTACTTGCGAATATTCCTGCGGAATATTCACGGGTTCGTAAAAGTTTGTTAACTTAGTTGCTTAACCACGCAACTAACCATACACAAACACGTTGGCAAACATTTTGTGCGTATCAACAATGACAAGGCTTTCACTAAGTTCTGTCATTAAATAATTACTCTGGAATTTAAAGCCGAGTCTTAAATAAAATTACACTCGATTTTTACACTCTTGCGGAACATTACGCACGATAATTGGCTCACCCAACTTCTGATCATTGCATCAATATTATCGCAATCCTCAACTTTCTGCTGATAAGCGGAATGTCAAATCGTTCGGCCAAACTGTTCGCAATTTTATCTATCCAAACTAAGTTGTTTGACCAAATCGACTGTGATTTCACTAAATTTCGGCTGAATAAAATAAATGATTCTCTTTGCGAAAAGGCGGAATTATAATTCGGAGATTTTTTTTTGATTTTAAGTAAAGTATAAAGCTTGACAAACAAAACATTAGGAAACATAACGTGATAATATAACGCTGGACAATAAAAAACGATTTGCCAACAATGTATATAATTTATAGCTGCTTCTAGCCTACTTACGAAAAACCTCTCGGTTTTTCTATTTCGATAATTATTTGCTAACTTACTCGCTGAAAACACGCTACAAATCATATACGAGACCGTTGTAAGTAATGCTGACCCGTCCTGAAATATGTATACACTAAAACAAATGTATATGTATAAAAACGATGGATATGTAAGACGCTATAGTGAAAGTTTTAAGCTCAAAGTCCTTGATGAACTTTCCAAGGGAAATCATTCTAAAAGACAAATAGGACTGCTATATGGGATACAGTCGAGCACAATTAATGAATGGATAAAAAAGTACAATCGTAAAGATTTAATGAACACCCGTGTACTCGTGCAAACAGACGATGAACTTACCAGAATAAAAGCCCTGCAAAAGGAGCTCAAACAGCTAAAGGAACTTCTTATTAAGAAAGACTTGGACAAGCTTATTGATGATAGTTACCTCAAAGTAGCGGCTACTAAATTAGGCTACAAAGATGTTTTAGAACTTAAAAAAAAACTAAACATCTAGCTCTAATGGAAACAATAGATAATAACCCAAAAGAAAGACCTTTTAGCATCTTTACGATTTGCAATGGATATAACTTGACTCGTGATGCGTTTTATAAATACAAAAAACGATATGTTAAGCGAATAAAAATTGAAAACCAGGTATTAGAAATCGTTCATAAAAGAAGACGAACTTTACCAAGAGAAGGAGCTAGAAAATTGATGAAGTCCCTAAAAATGGATTTTGACAAACACAACATTAAAATTGGTAGAGACCAGTTATTACGTATCCTTAGAGATAATAACCTTTTGATACGACGAAAGAAATATTCATCCAGAACAACGAACTCTCATCATAGGTTTTACAAGTATAAAAATAGTATTAAAGATGTAACGATCAATAAATCTAACCAAGTCTGGGCGGCAGATATAACCTACATCAGAACCATAAAAGGATTTTGTTACTTAGCGCTATTAACGGATATGTACTCGCGTAAAATCGTGGGATATGACCTAAGTGATAGCTTAGAACTAACAGGCTGTGTAAGGGCTCTTAAAAAGGCTTTGTATCATAACAAAGGACTGAAAAACCTAACACATCACTCAGACAGAGGAATACAATATTGTAGCAATGTCTACACCAACGAACTAAAGCGAAAAAAAATCACAATTAGTATGACGGAAGAAAACCATTGCTACGAAAATGCACTTGCAGAGCGTGTAAACGGCATACTCAAAGATGAGTTTTATCTTGACCAAACCTTTGCCAGCGTGGAAGAAGCAAAAAAAGCAACCAAAAATGCAATCAAATTATATAACTCTAAAAGATTACATTTATCTTTAGACTATAAAACACCTAATAACGTGCACCAAAATGCAGCTTAATTTTAATCAATAACCTGTAGACGTATTTTAGGACGAGACATGCGAAAATCGAGCTAAAATTGAACATTTGAACTAAAAAAGCCAACGCGTAAACAGCACATTTATTTTTTTGCCAACGCGAAAATCCAATGCTGAAAAAAAATAAAAGAGCTGTTTCTTGCCAACGCTCAACTTTGTAGGAAATTGATAATAATTCATTAAATTGACAGAAAAATTGAATGCTTAAAAGAATAATAATATTAAACTCTGACATATACTCAAAAGCGGATATAGAACTTGACAATTGTAATTCCCTTCAAATTGTAGGACCCAACAACATCGGAAAAAGTACGCTGATTTACGCTCTAAACTTTCTATTTATAATTGATGGAAGAGAAATGACTTTTAGTGGAAATCGAACAGGAGACAAAACTACTTTCAACCATTATTTTCCTTCAATAAACTCTAGCTTTATAATCTTTGAAATTTTCAAAAATCGCTACTACTCTATTTTAGTAAAGAAAAATGCCGAAGGCAATCTAGATTATTATAAAATTGACAGCGAATACAAAGAGGAACTTTATTTTACAGAAACCAATAACGGACAAAAAATAAGAAAATTTGACTCATTACTATCTGAACTTGCAACAAATGGCATTGAACATAAAAAGTTCTCTAAACGTTCTGAAGTTTTTAATTTTGTATACCAAAAAGGAAAAAGAAACAACGGAGTTGTTTGGTTAAATCAAAGCGTAAATCAAGATGGACGTGGAATAAGCAATAATTTTTCTAAAATCTATAAATATTTAATAAACTCAAAATTAATAAACAACGATTCACTCAAAGAATCTTTAATTATAGCAGATAATAAAGAAAATGAGAGTGTTTCTTTTTCAAAGAAAAACCAAAAAGACATTCAATCTTTATTAAAGCATAATCGAGATATAAAAGTCATCAAAAGCATTCAACGTAGTTTTACTGATTTCAAAGAATTGGTAAATCAATACAAGGGAAAAAATGCAATTCTATCTGAATTAATTTTTGCCTTTAACCAACAATATTCTTCTTTATACTCTGAGCTTGGTACTTCCGTTTCTAAAATGAAAACAGAAAGAGCTGAAAAACGAACTCACTTAAATGAAATACTTAGTCCAAAAGAAAAAGAATTAAATCAACTTATTGGAAAAATTATAAATCAAATTGAACAAAAGCAAAAAGACTTAAATTCAAAAGAAAAATTAGTATCAGAGATTAAAGCTTTTGAAGATTTACAATTTCTAGAGCAATCTTTTCAAAACTTAGACAAAGACAGAAAAAACATTGAAAGTCAAATTACATTAATAGAAAACCAAAAACTTAGTAGTAAAGAAATTGAAAGCAATATCCAAAAAGCTGTATCAAAAATTTCAAGAATCAAAAATCAAGTTGATAGTTATTCATCCCAATTAATTCATCAAATTTCAGATAACCAAGAAAATAAAGAGTTACTAAACAGAATCCTTTCAACAGACATAACAAGTTTATCTTCTGACAATATTTCAGCAAAAATCAAGCAAACAGAAAACTTGATGAAGTTATTTGATGGTGCTATTGAGTTGCCAAATGATTTTAAAGGAAAACCAATAGAATCTATTGAAGAATTAAAAAGACAAATCAAGCAATTAGAGAAAGAAAAGGAAATAAATGAAAAGCTACTACCAATAGCCAAAGATTTAGAAAAACATAGAAAGGATTTAGTTGAGATAAATGCAAAAATCAAAATCATAACAGATAAAGTTGAAAAATTAAAACAACTTCCAATTCTTGAGAAAGAACTTGAAGCTCTTAAAGTAGAATTTGAGAATCTGATAAACCAAAAAGAAAAATCAACTAAAGACATTAAGTTAATTGAAGAGGAAGTCAGAAAACTTAACGAGACTATTGAACAAGCAAATAAGGAAATTTTTAGTAAAGAAAAAAGAATAGAAGAAATCCAAACTTGGAAATTAGAACTTGAACAACTTGGAATTAAGCCAATTGAATATCAATCAACGGATTCACTTGACAATATTTATAAAAACCTCAAAAGAAACTACGAAGAAAGAAGAGAAATCAAACTCAAAAAGGATAATCTATTTGAACGCTTAAAATTAAAAACAGAAACATCTTTCGCAAGCGAAACTGATTTTATTAAACACGTAGATTCGGAATTAGTAACATTGGAAGACAAACAAAAGGCAATTGATGGTTTGCTTAAAAATATATCAACCCAATTTGCAAATCCTTGTCGTACAATTTATTCAAGGTTTGAAGAATTTAACTCTTTCATTACAAATCAATTTAATTCAAAAATTAAGAAAATAAAAATCTCAGATATTGATACTTTAAAAATTGAAATTGTAGAAAACGAGAAACTCATAAAGGACTTAAATAAAATCATTCAAATTAGAGATTTAACATCAGAACTAATTTTTGATGACCAATCAGAAAATCTAAACACACTCAATAAATATTTAGATAATCAAACCACAATTACATTTAATGATTTATTTGATATTAAGCTTCACCTGCATAAAAAAGGACAATACAAAGTTGTTGACCTAAAAAATCAAATTGAATCTGATGGAACAGATAAAATGATTCGTTTGGTTCTAATAATGTCTATTATTAATCAAATAGTTGTAAAAGATGATGAAAACAAAATCGTACTATTTGTTGATGAAATAGGAACTATTGACGAAGCAAACAGAATTGAAATATTGAACTTCTGCAAAGAACATAATTTCATACCGATTTCAGCTGCACCACTTCATCCTTATGATGGTTTTGATAAATATTATTTAGTCAGAAGAAACAAAGGTAAAATTGTTGTTAGTGAAAAGAATGGAAATGTCATATTAAGAAAACCGATTGAAGCATAATGAAAGAAGTTGACTTCAAAACATATAAATTATTATTTGAAAGTAAATCGGTTTCAAAATCGGCAATTCCTAAAAGCGTTTTAAAATCCGATATTTTTCAAAACTTGATTCGTGCGGAAATTCTAGAGTCATTAAAACTTGGTAGAGGTTTCAAAATTATAGTTTCTAAAGAAAATGATTTTGAAAAATTTTTTAATACATCTTTTCCTGAACAAAACGTTAGTAAAAGCAAATCTGGAAATATTAAAAAATATAGAAACTCAAAAGCAACAAAAATTGACAATAGCCCAATATTCTTGTTAAGAGGTTTTAAATCTGTTCAGATAAATAATCGATTTGTAGATATTAAAAAACAGACTCTTGATTTTGGTTTATTTTCTGTAATTCCAGATTCAATTATTGCAGATAACATCTGTTTTGTTGAAAATTTAGAAACTTTTTTAAATGCAGAAAAACTCTTAGATAACAAGTATTTATTTATACATAAATATGGTAGAATCGGAAAGCATTCTATTTCGAAAATTAGTGCAAAAGAAGTTTTAGTTTTTGTTGATTTTGACTTTAATGGACTTGATGAATATTTGCGAATAAAAGAAGTTTTTACTAACGCTCAATTGTATTTGCCATCCAATTACAATGAACTTTTTGATAAACATTCTGCATCTTTAAAAGGAAACAAAGCAAAAATGAGTAATACAGTTAAAAACTCAAAAGATTCAATCGTTATTCAAATTAGAGAACAAGTTGCTCGTACAAATAGATTTTTAGAACAAGAAATTTTAATCAATGTTTAAGTCAGAACCGAAAACTATAATACAATTTTTGGCAACTCATTTTGACTTGTTAAGGCAACTCTTTGACATACAAGTTAAGAATGAAATCATCTTAAAAAGTCAAGTCTCTGATGCACTTAAAGAATTTGGAAGTGATATTGAAAACCAACTTTTTGAACACAAATTACTTGTTGAACAAAATGACGATTATGTAATTAATGAACCTTATTTCGTTTTGTTTGAGTTTGTTCTTCAACAATTCAAACCTTTACTTCCAGAAGAAATAGAAAAATTCGGTCAATCTATAAGAACATTATTTCTTGAAATCAAAAAAGAAAGTAACCATAAAAATCTTCTTTTAGCTAGAATAGAAGCCCTTTCCAAGGAAATAAATCAGTTTAAAAATGCAGTAACAAATAATACAATAAGCCTTTTAAATGAAAGTAGAGAACTAAAAGCAAATACTCGAAAAATAGAATATCAAGAGAAAGTCCAAAAAGCGAGATATTTAATTGATAATTATATTATTCCATTAAATAATATTTTAGATGTTAACCATTCTCAATCAATATATAATGAACTGTTGAGTATCTCTCAATTTTCAAATAACAAACGTTTTGATTACACAGACGAAAGTATAAGAAGACAGTTCGAAAAACTTTATAATTTGTTGAGGCAAATAGAGAAAGATATCTCTAAACAATCTAATACATTAACAAATGAACTTTTACCACTTATTGATAGAATTAGAACAGAAAGTGAATATTTACAAGGTTTTCACTTATACTTAACAAACGGAAATTGCTACAAAGAAATTAAACCGCCAGAGCTTTTTAATACAAAAAGAGATAATCTCTATAATCCGTTTATTTACGAAAACACAAAAGAGTATTTTGACCAATTTAAAAATGAAGAAGATGTATTTATTGAAGAGGAAACTGATGTTGTAGAGCAATGGATTTTCAACAAAAGCGAATACAAATCTCAGCTAAACTCAAAACTTCCAGTTGACGACTTTTTTACTTGGTGTAAAACATCATTAGAAAACGAAAACAAAAACTTTGATTTTGATAACTATTTTATGGTTACAAGTTTAATCTTTGAAGAAGATTATGAAGTACAACAGGACAAAGAGAACCGAAATATTTCTTTAAAAACAGAACAAGGAGAGCTGATAATGCCAAAACTTAAAATCACGAAGAAAGAAAATGTATCCGAATAAACATAAACAAATAGTTACATCTTTAATGGATGGGAAATTTATTACCATTGATGAATCTTACTTTGATATCGTTAAGGAGTATCAAGATTTCTATGCAGAATTTTTTAATAAATCGTTTGGTTTTGAATTAAAGAACACACAAGAGTTTTATTATCTGATTTCAGAAGAAACGAATGAAAACACTTCTCGTGATATAAGTATATTCTTCTCAATCTTTTGCTATGAACTAGACAAAGACGGAAAGAATTTTATGGATGAATTAGGTTTTTCGGACTTTCACATAGACGAAATAGTCGATTACATAAAAAACAGTACTTGGACTGATATTGTAAAATCAAACAAGCAATTGAATGATGCAGATAGTATCAAAAGGCTAGTAGGTTCTACTATGGTAAAAAGGAATATAGCTGTTAAACATTCAGATGACAACTATTCATTTACAAAAGCATATAAATTATTTATTGATTTTGCACGTGAATTAATAAAATCTATACCGAATAATGCCAACGCATAAGCCATACACATTTACAATTCGCTTCAGCCACAACACAAGCCAAAAATTGCAAAAGAGTATGTCTTGCCAACGCTCAAATTTGAACTAAATAACAAACATCGGAAAATCAAGCAGAATGTGAAAAGCACTACTTACAACAACGTGTATAAAACATAGCTATTATAGGCTTTCCGAGAGTTTTTTGTATATTTAAAAAGTACGCCAAATTTTTTATTTGGTTATATTTAGAAAAGAAATTTAAACATAAAAATAAAAAATTCGGCTCGTGCTAAATCCGAAAAGTTAGCGTTTATTTATACGCTACGTTTCATACACAAAACCGTTGTGTACAATACCGAAAATGATACAGAAATTTAACCTTAAGTTGATTTTATTAGAATGTTTTGCATTGATTTTTATCATAAGCGGAATTGACCGGTTGTACGTTGCTTTTAACGGAGAAAAATTCGATGCTCTTATGGAAGAGGATTGGAAAAAATTTGAATCGCTAACTGATGTTCGAATTGGAGAATTTTTTGTCAATCAAGCATATTGGACTTTTGGAATAATACTTATCGGAATTTTAGTAGTAGGACTAATAAATTGGAAAAATAAATTTGGAATTATTAATTCAATTATTGTTCTTATTTTGACAATTGGAATTTCAACAACTGGAATTTACTCAACTGGAATAATAAACAGATATCTGAATTATTTTTGCGGAATATTTGCAGAAGGATATGGATTGGCTTTTCTAATAGGTGGTCTGATAATAGCTTTTATCGGAATTGCGATTTTATGGAAAACTATAAAAATGAATAAAAGTACTGTACACAACACCGTGTATAATTAATTGCTATGTTCTTCCCTACTTGCGAATATTCCTGCGGAATATTCACAGGTCCGTAAAAGTTTGCTAACTTAGTTGCCTAACCACGCAACTAATCATACACAAGACCGTTGGCAACAAGCTAAAAAAAATGACGATAAACATCAAAAAACCTCTTGAAATTGAAAAAGTCCGAGAACTTTTAAATCAAAATGAGACTTTATTGTTTGTTGTGACTGATGAGAAATTAACAAGGAAATACGTTTTAAATTTACAAAAGGAATTCCCTAATTATGTGATAACTCAAATTGAATGGCTGAATAAACTAAATATTGTTCCCAGCATTTCAACAAAAACAGTTTTGGAAAATATACTTGAATTTCATAATTGTATTGAATTGTTTGACAAAACAGCTCATTCTCTTATGAATTTAATGGCTGAAACGTTTGACATAAATCTGAATAACTCTAATGAGATTTACGAATTAAAAACAAAACGAAGCGAAAATCAAAGAGGAGAAATTAATAGTGAATGGAAATATCATTTTCACGGAAAAGGTTGCTCATTTACAAACATAAATACCGAACAATTTTTAGACGTTCAAATTAACAACGGAATTGAATTTGGAGAATTGGATACTTATTATTTAATGAAATTTATTGAGACAACAGAATCTTTGAAAAAATCAAGCCTAATTTTGGACAATAAATCTGAAAATATGAGAAAAGTAATTGAAACATTATGGAGTTTGGACTATTTAATAGAATTATCAGATGGAATAAGAAACGAATTAATATTAAATCGGAACAAAAAGCCTGTTGCCAACACCGTGTATAATTAATTGCTTGGTTCTTGCCTACTTGCGAAAATTCCTTCGGAATTTTCTCTGGTCCGTAAAAGTTTGCTAAATTAGCTACCCAACCACGCAACTAACCATACACAAACACGTTGGCGGTAATTTAAAAAATGAACTTTCCTGAAATAGGTTGACTAAAAATTAAACCTTTAATTATAGTCACTTATGAAAACACAAAATGAACACTGGCGAAAAAAAAGCTACCAAAAAGCAACTTTAGAGACTAAACTTTTAGTCGTTGACCAAATCTTAAATGGTCAGATATCCAATAACCAAGCTTCCAAAAAATATGACGTTCCAAGAACAACTATTACCTATTGGTTAAGAAAATACAGTACTTTAGTGCAACAAAATACTGGTATGAGTAAAAACGATGAAATTAAAAAGTTAAAGGAAAAGATTGAAGAACTTGAGTTTCAAAAAGACTTCCAACAAGACATTATCGCTGATATGGAACTGATTACAGGCGTTGATATGTCAAAAAAGTCATTACCCAAAACATTAGCAAAAGAGATAGAGCTAAAGAAAAAACAGCGTATAAAAGAAAATGGCTCTATGGATGTTTTGGGATATCTAAACAAGCCTTCTACAAAAGACTCAAAACACAACAAAAAAAAGAAATAGATCATCAAAAAATGATCAAAATGGTTAAAGACTACCGCAAACAAGTAGGCTCGAAAACTGGTGGTATTAAACTACACACGGAACTCAAACAAGACTTTATAAACGCTGATATTAAAATAGGTAGAGATAAATTTTATGACTTCCTCAGGTTTAATAAACTGCTTGTTCCTAGAACTAAAAATTACATCACAACTACAAACTCAAACCATATGTACAAAAAATATAAGAACCTTGTAAAAGAC
>NZ_JAICBG010000011.1:0-17819 GCF_020179375.1 Winogradskyella sp. SM1960
TCGGCACAATTATTATGATTATTATTAAAATTCCGTAAATCATACGTGGTTTCTTAAATTACTGGCAACGTGTTTGTATATGGTTTGTTGCGTGGTTTAAGCAACTAATTTAGTAAATAATTACCAACCAAGAAAGTCCGCGAGGACTTTCGTAAGTAGGCGAGAAGCCAGCAATAAATTATATACGGTGTTGCCCACAGTTATTTTTTCAGTTCAATTATTTCTTTTAGAGATTGATATTCTGGATATTCCAAAATATCAATTTCATGCATACTTCCTAATAATATTGAATCTCTACATTTTTTCATTCTTGAAAGCATTGGTTGTAAAATACTATTATAACGATTTACAAATTCAGTTAAATCAGATTTGTTTACTGGTAATTTATATCCTCCACTATTTGAACTAACAATAATTACATTATTATCTCTTAAATTCCCAATAATGTTTTTTCTAAAAAGTCTTATAGAATATTCCAATCCAATTTCATTTTTAAGTTTGTCCATTAATTCGTGTGTTTGTATAAAATAATGAGGACTAACTTTTTGAATAAGCATTAAATACTTTAGTAGATAGATTTGAGCAGTTATATCAGTTTCAACTTTTTTTTCATTCTTAGCAATATAATCTTTCACTAAATTAAGAGAAAGGTCAGCTATTTTTGGGTCAAAATTTTCGGTTTCTTTATCAGTTCTTAGGTAATTACCAACGTTATTTGGCCAAAATCTTACATTAAGTTTATCTTTTAATAGTTTAAGATAATCAGATGAATGTTCTTGAAAATGTTTTGTATCAAAGCATTTAGCTAAACTTCCAACAATAAAATCACTTAATTGTACTAAATTATTTTCTTTACTATCACTAAATTCAAATAATTTAGTTTCATTGAACAAGTCATATTGAGTAACTTCATTTTCAATATATTTCTGAAAGCTTTTTTGATATTCAGCAGTTCCAATTTGGTCAGCTATAAACGTAATTTTACTATTTATCCTATTTAAATCAGTTACTAATAGTTTATTAAAATATTTGTAAAAAGATTGTTTTATACTCAAACCCTCTGAATCAATTTCTTTTTTATCAACTACTATGACATAAATTGTAAAGTCTATTTCATTTAAATCATTAAGAATCGTTAACCTTCTTGCGTGATGAGCTCTTTTAACTTTTGAAGATTTTATTTCACTATTTTGAAAATGAGTTTTTCGAACTTGGTCAATTATTTTTTGTCCAGAAACAAGATTTTCTTCTTTAATTAAAGTTGCACAAATTAAGAAATGAGATGAAACTCCATCTTTATGAACTTGTATTGAATTAGTTCCAAACTCATCAATATGTGCTAAAATCTTTGTCAAATAGTTCGTTTTTTTAATTGTGGGCAACGTGTTTGTGTATGAAAAGTTGCGTTTTTGTGAGCGAGGATTTTCCGAAGGAAAATCAGACGTAACAAAAATGCAACGACCTTTGTTTAAGCACTAATTTAGCAATTTTTTATACACGTTGTTAGCCACTGGTTTTATTATTCAATATAATCATTCACGTCATCTTCTGGAATCCATTCTTTCATTTCTGGTAAAACTCTATTTTGCATAAACTCAAAAAAATCTGCGTGTTCAGATTCGATGATATTCCAACCTTTAATATTTGTCCCGAACGAGGGATGAAAAACAATTACATTTTCGGTTACTTTTCCTTCCACAATTTCAAATCCAACAAATGTGTCCATATCTTGTCTGCGTCCAAAAGTCAGAATTTCCCGATTTTGTTCACACTCAATTTTAAATCGTTCATTGATTGATGAATTTGGATTAATTTCTGTATCAAAATTCCAAGGAATGAATTGAGTCAAATTCAGTTTTGCAAACCAATTATATGAGTTGGGTATTTCGTAGTTCATTCTTAGGTTTTATTCCGTTTTCTTATTATTCCGCTTATTATATTAATCGGAAATATAATTTGTCCAAATATCACAATAGCAGAAATCAAATAAATTACCATTGTCAAGTTTTCATTAAAATCATATTCCATAATTGACTTTCTGAAAAATTCGTTTAAAATCAGAATCAGAAAAATTCCGCCAAAAGTCAGCGTAACGTGAACCAAATTCAGACGTTTAGAGAGGTTTCCATTCACTTTTTTTACAATCCAATAAATCAGTCCGATTATTCCGAAAAGAATTGAAATCAGCGTTGCGAAATGATAATTACTAATCACGTAATATGTATCGTGAATATTTATATCAATTCCTCCGTTTGCATTTAATCCGAGTATAAAAGTGATTACAGCAAATACAAGAAAAATAATGTGTGGTCTTTTAGTCAATAGGTTCATTCAACTTGTGGCTAACGGTTTTGTGTATGATTAGTTGCGTGTTTTAAGCACTAAAGTTAGTAAATAAATCACAGATAGAAAGTCCGCGAGGACTTTCGTAAATTAGCTAAAACCAGCAATTAATTATACACGGTGTTGTATGTAGTTTATTTTATTTTTCTAATTTCCTTATAACTTTACAAGGATTTCCAGCTGCAAACATATCTGAAGGGACATCTTTAGTCACGACACTTCCTGCTCCTATAATTGTTCTATCTCCAATTGTAATTCCTGGACAAATTATAACTCCACCACCAATCCAAACATCTTCTCCAATACTAATAGCTTTTGCAAATTCAAGACCAGAAGAACGTTCTTTATAATTTATTGGATGTGTTGCTGTATATATTTGAACATTAGGTCCAATTAAGGTTCTTGAACCTATAAAAACTTTCATTACATCGAGAACAACACAATTAAAATTAAAATAAACATCTTCTCCAATCTCAATATTAGTTCCGTAATCACAATAAAAAGGTGTTTGTATAAATAAATTTTTCCCTTTATAAGGTATTAATTTTTCTAAAAGACGGTTCTTTTTTTCTTCTTGGTTTTCTGCGAGGTCATTAATTTTTTTTAATAATAATCTTGTATTTAATCTTTCTTCAGTTAATTTTTTATCCGAAGCATCATATAATTCTCCTGAAAGCATTTTCTGTTTCTCAGTTTTCATAAATCAATTTATTCAATAATTTCAATTTAGTTTGTTTAGTACGAAAATTACATACAACGGTTTTGTATATGGTTTGTTGCGTGGTTTAAGCAACTAATTTAGCAAATAAAAACCGAATAGAAAATCCGCGAGGATTTTCGTAAGTAGGCTAGAACTAGCAATAAATTATATACGGTGTTGTAACCAGTTATTTATTCCGATTTCTTTTATCCAATCTCTTAATTTTTCAAGATTTTTCATTCCTATTTCTACTTCTTTTATTTGTTCGTTAAAATCTTCTGTTCGGTCAATTTTTTGTGATGAAATTCGAACAGAAAAACTTTTACTGTGCTTAATAAATTTAAAATCGCTCGGTAAATTTTCTTTAATTTTAAATTCAATATTTTCTGTTGGATTTTGAAATGTAGCATCCGAATTTCCTTGTGCTAATTTGTGATAAAAGATAATACCTTTTAATTCGCTATCATAAAGCATTGGCCAATCGCTATTATGTGGAACAATACTTGGTTTTTTCATTGTCAAAGTTGGAATTTTGTCATTTTTAAAATTCCAATAGTTATGCCAAAACTTTTGGACAGGTTCAGAATTCACAGGTTGATATCCTCTGCGTAATTTTTCAACTGCAATTTGCATTAATTGACTCTTAAAAATTCCTCTTTTTGTATTTTGTTTCTCAAATAATCTCGAAATAGTTTCGTAGGAAATGTAATTCTCAAAGTCATTTTGATTTTCACAATATAGATTTGGTGCGACTAAAATGCAATAAGCATTATCACAATGTTTTTTTTCAACATATTCTTTTGCTCTTTTTTCGTAACGAATATATTGCTCGTCTTGAAAAGTAGCGTCAAGTTTATTCTCAATCAGCACGAATATTTTTTCGTTATTAGAATTATAAGAAAATAGTAAATCAGTTTCTCCCAATCCAAAATCGGTTATACTTCTCCAAGTTCCATTTGAGGAAGAGAATTCAGGTAAATTCAGTTCCTTAACAAACCAATTACAAAATGAATTTTCAGTCGATAATTCCTCCAACAAAATTAAATCAACATCTCTTTCTTGGACTGATTCGATAGGTAAAATGGTATGTTCTGAAGTTTCTTGCATAATTGGTTACAACGGTCTTGTGTATGGTTAGTTGCGTGTTAAGCAACTAATTTAGTAAACAAACACGAGCCAGAGAAAATTCCGAAGGAATTTTCCAAGTAGGTACTTGCCCAAGCAATTAATTATACACGTTGTTGGCAACTGGCTTTATTTTTAATTTATCCAATATATTCTTTTCGTTCTCCGAAAATATTTTATCTATTGTTTCCCAATCTTTGTTTTCAGTCAATTTTTTTAATTCTTTCCAAGTCACTTGATTTAAACTGTCCGAACCAAACTCAATTTCGTTTTCCAAAATATTAATTGCTTTATTAGTTTTATGTTGCTTTAATTCCGAGAATAGAATTAAATATTGAGAATTTCTAATGTCATTTCCTCCACATTTTGTGTGATAAGGAAAAATATAGGGTTGACTTGTTATTTTTTTAGTTGAGTTATATTTCTCAAAATATGGAAGTACATTTTTTATAATTCTTTCCGATAAATAATCTGCTAAAATCAAATACTCTTTTGAAATTCTAAAATGATTTCTGATTGTTTTGTCAATTTCCTCAAGTGGTTTTGAACCAACTAAATAATATTCGTTCGTCAGACCTTGCCAGCAATATGGAACTAATCCAATTCGGATTTCAATATCGTCTTTCGCTCCAGACCAACTTCCACGATTATCAACGTCAATGATTTCTAACAAGTCATTTGTTAGTCGATAATGTATTCTGCCTTTCTTTTTAAATCCGTATTCTTTAAGGTTTGCACCAATTATTTTATTCAGCTCGTTGTAAGCTGGTTTCCATTCCTCTTTTGGCAAGCTCTTAAAAACCCTGATTTGCTCAAATTCCGATTTTTCAGATTCAGAATTTAACCTCTGTTCTTTGTTTTTTCCGAAAAGTTTGAAGTTTTTCCAGGTCATTTTTCAGCTTGTTGCCAACGTGTTTGTGTATGATTAGTTGCGTGGTTAAGCTACTAAGATAGCAAACTATTACGGACCAGAGAAAATTCCGCAGGAATTTTCGCAAGTAAGCTCTAAAAAGCAATTAATTATACACGGTGTTGTGCAACGTTTTTTATAGTCAAATACATATTAATTAAAAACAAAAGTATTGAGCATACAACTAAACTCAAATATATATTAATATCAATATTTCCGAAACTGTCAATTATTGCACATATTGAAATGCTGACTAAATGTAATTTTGAAATCAGAATATTACGATACTGCTTTTTTATGTCAAGTATTAAATAGGCTAAAAGAAATATAATCAGAGATATTTCAAATATTCCGTCAATTCCAGAGTTTCTAATTTGCATTTGCCAACCAGAAATATCATTCAAATTGATAATATCCGCAAACATTCTACCAACTAATCTAAAAACTAAATAAGTCATTAGAGTCGTAAAAGACATTGACCATTGAATTGTTTGATTCAGTTTTTTATTCATTCCAAATTTTAAGGTTCTGTTATTATCGGCTCAATTCCTCCTATTAGATTCAAACACTTTCCTATTCCAACAATCATATATTCATCATAATCAACTAAATGTGCTTTACCAGTAAAATATCCGTCACGTTCTTTTTCTTGGTCGTGCCAACCTCCTTTTTTGACTTTCCATAACCAACCATCACTTCTTGTTTCGTTATCCCAAAACTCCATTAAATTCCCTTCGTCCAAAATTCTAAATCCTTCTACATTTTTAAAAGTCAGATAAATTGGATTTTGCAAATCGGGAAATTCTAGTTTAATTTTTAATATCCACAAGTCAAAACTTAAATCTACTAATTCAGGAATTCCAACGTACTTTTTAGAAGAACTTAATTGTTCGGTAATTGGATGTTCAAATTTCAATTTATTGTTCATTTGTGAGTTTTTTTTCAAATGTTGCACAACGTTTATGTATAAGAATAGTTGCGGGTTTGTATGCGAGGATTTTCCGCAGGAAAATCAGACGTTACAAACACGCAACGACCTTTGATTAAGCACTAAACCGCAATTATTTTTATACGGTGTTGTGGGTAGTACTTTATTTTTTCGGTTCGTCTTTATCTTTAGTTTCATACTTTTCAATTAGCTTAAGTCTGTCTTCTTTCGGTAATTCCTTTAAGGCTCTTCTGTTACTAATTGATGTTAATCTAATTTCTTCAGCTTCTTCCTCAAGCTCTTCATATTCTTCTGGTGCAGCAAGTAATTTTATGTCATTACCTTTAACTATATGCTCTGAAAGAATATCTGCGACATCTTTTACTTTAGCTTTTATAGCTGTTCCATCAATTCCGTTGTCTTCTTTTTTTGCAATTTTATGTTGTTCTAATATTTTTGCCTCTATTGCTTTATGAATATTTTCAAGCATTTCATCTTCTCTTTTCTTCTCTTGAGCAATGAGAACTTTATTTCCAAAATAAGTTGCGATAATTTCTTTAGCTTTCGTTTTGTAAAGTAAATATCCTCCAAAAACTTTAAACCCTAATTTTATTAACTCAACTAAATCAAGTGCAATATCTAAATCGATATTTACTAATACATCAATAGAACCATTTTGAACCTCTACAATTTCTATATCTTTTGGTGCTTCACTTTTTAAAAGTTGATGATAAATCAATAAAGTTCTATTCCATTTATTCAATACTCTTGAAAACTCTTTTAAACTTTTCGTAGTTTTTAAGTCTTTAAATATTAATGAAATTACAGCATATTCTTCTGAGTTGATTTCTTGTTGTTCAAAGTCCGCATAATTTTTAAAAATAGTTCTAAGTCGATTAAGTTCAGTATGATTTTCCTCAATTTGAGACTGAAGTGTGTTTAATAAACTGTTTAATTTGCTGAAATATTGAGTAGTTGCCAATTCGTTATCATCGAGGATTTCATTTAGCTTTTCCAAATGGTCAGTCTCAGTAAATGGTCTTTTTGATTCCGTTGGAAGAACAGATTCCAGAGATTCTGGTAAATCAGATTCATAAATCATATTTAGATACGCTTGTATTTTTTTAGCAATATCTTGAAAAAGTTGAAGGTTCTGTCTGTTTTGTTGTGGTGCAATACTTTCCTTAAATCCTGTAACATCCCTTTTAAATCCACTTTCAACTACAAGTTTTTCAAAAAGGTTAATTTTTTCTAATAATGATTGTATGTTCATAAATTTTCTTTTTTCGTATTACCCACAACGGTTTTGTGTATGATTTCGTTGCGTGTTTAAGCACTAAAGTTAGCAAATAAATCACAGATAGAAAGTCCGCGAGGACTTTCGTAAGTAGGCTAGAACTAGCAATGAATTATACACGGTGTTAGCTGTAGTTTTTATTATTCGATAGTATTTAAAAAACTCAATTCCTCTGGGTATTTTTTCAAATACTTGACTGTTTTTTTACCTTTTTTAAATTTTCTATTACTTACGTAAACGGATTTCAAATCAGCCCATTCGTTTTTAATGATTTCTATTTCTCGAGTTCTGTTTTCGTCAGTCATATTAGTATTTAAAATCAGTTCAATACTATGTCTCATTTTTTCATAATTAAAACCTATTCGCTTATGATTTTCTGCTTTTTCACTAGGCTTTAAAAATGTTTGAAGACCAGTTAAAATTGCCACAATTAAAAGTACGAATGGTAATAAATAATCTTGAACCCAAGGAATCTCAAGTTTTGGGAATCGATAAGAAAATGCGACAATTGTTGAGATAATAAAGGCAGTAATACCAATCCATTTCTCAAATGTTGACCAAAATATTGATTGATAACAATGTGCATATTCTAACTGATGAATTTTTCTCATCCAATCCAATAACATTCTTCTTAGGTTCTCATCCATATTATATTTGAGTTTTTATTTTATTCAATAATTCTGTTGGGTCAATAATCATTTTTCGATTAATCTCCGATTCTGTAATGTGCTTGGGTCCAATTACAACAGATTTGTCTAATCCGTTTTTCCCAGTAAAGGAAAAAAATGTAGCAGAAGTTAAAGGTGAATTTGTATGACCCGATTTATGTAATTTACCAGCTTCTATTTTATAGTTTCCATTCTTGAAATGCACTTCTTCTGAGGTTTGGTAAAGTTCTATATCAATTTTTTGATTCACAGCTTTTGATGTGTGTTGATTTACTTCATTTAATGAATCGTTATAAACTACTTTAAAAAACGAGTGATTAGAATTCTCTGAATTAATATTATAGTCAAACCTATTATTAATTACTTTCCCTGTTATTACCCAACTTTCTGCAAAAAATGTATGTGTATGAATTGAAAAATTCTCACATTTTTCCAAATCCATATATTGATTTAAGGAATCGTCCCAAATATGTAATCTGATGAAATCAAAATTTTCTAAAGATTCGTCAAATTTATATAACGGAATTGATAAAAAACCTTGTGAACCGATTGATGAAATAGTATATTTTATCGGAATAATTATAATTGATTCTGTAATTAATTCCCAAACGTACTTTACGTCTAATTTTTTGTTGTTATCTCTACAATAAATTATTTCTCTAACCCCAACTAATCGATAGAGCATAGATTTTACATAAATATCCGTCTGTTTTTTGATAATGCTTTTAAGCTTATCAATTGAGACTATTTTGGAATCTGAGAAGATTAGTTTACAAATATCACTTTCTGACTTTATAACACTTTTGAATTCCTCACCATAACATTTGAGTAATGGTTCATAATAGTTCCTAAATTCAGATTCTTTAATATTTGTAGTTTGATTCATTAATCTACTGGTTTTGAGTTTCGTGGTAAATTACAGCTAACGTGTTTGTGTATGGTTAGTTGCGTGGTTTAGTAGCTAATTTAGCAAACTTTTACGAACCTGTGAATATTCCGCAGGAATATTCGCAAGTAGGGAAGAACTAAGCAATTAATTATACACGGTGTTGGCAATAGTTATTTTACTTTTTTAAACTCAATCCACTCTTTCATTTCAGTCATAAAGCTTTCAGCAAGTTCTAAGTCAGAATTATTAATTGCGTCTATATTTTCAATATCAAATTCAGTCCATTTATTCCAGAATTCTGTTACAATTCTAAATAATTTCGGTTCTTTTTTTTCTAATAAATTAAGATGCTCATCATAAGTATTATCGATATGGTCAGCGTAAATTGATATTAAATATCCAATAAATCTATTAATAGAGTCTGGTTTATATTTACTTAAAAATTTTAAATGTAATTTTTTAATATCCTCAATTGAACACTTTTCTTCAAGTCCATTCATTATGAATTTTTCTGGACTATAACCCATTTCTAAATATTTTGGATACATTTTGTAGTGGTCAAAACAGTTTTCTATGTAGTCACAAAGAAACTTATTGAATATCTTACTTAATTTCCAATCAGACTGAAATGACAAATAAATATGGCTTCCAATTATATAATTGTATTTGTTTAACCAAATATGTAGTAATTCGTGAGCAATTGATTCGTTGTCTACAATATTCGGATTAAAACAAATTATTGAATTTCTATTTTGAGTAAAAACCTCACAATGATTGATATTTTTTTCTTGAAAATCGATTCTAAACTCTTTTCTTAATTCAGATAATAGTTCAGAAGTGGTTTTGTCTAATGTTTGTTCGATGTTCATTTTTTTATAAATTTATCATTGAGTTTTTTTAGTTTATTTGTTTCAGACGTTTGAGTGGTTAATTATTGCCAACGTGTTTGTGTATGATTTCGTTGCGTGGTTTAAGCACTAAAGTTAGCAAATAAATCACAGATAGAAAGTCCGCGAGGACTTTCGTAAGCAGGCGAGAACTAGCAATGAATTATACACGGTGTTGTAAGTAGTTTTTTTAATATTTCAATCTATAATTATTATCTAACATTACTAGAGATTCTTCATAGCTCCACCTTTTATCTTTCGTTATATTAAATTGAAAATCAGCTTCTTTATTTTTCAATGAACTTACTACACTCTTAATGACATTTATGCAATTTAATGGTTCAGTAATAATTTGTTTTTCGCTAAATCTAATTACACACCAATTTTCATTCAGGAAGTTTTCATTTCTTTCATCATCTGATGATTCTTTATAATGAATGGCTTTTTTTTCTTGAAAAGAATATGGCTCATCGATCTCGATGTCAATATGCAAATTAGTTGAATCACAAATAAAAACGAAATCGGGTTGATATTTGTATGGATGTATAAAAGTGTCAACTTTAACTTGTGAACCAAATTCATTAATTAAATGATTCAAAAACATAAGTTCAGTTTTTCCTCTTTTTAAATTTTGTTTATTATTATCAATTTTTGTAAAAGGAATTAATGTTGAGTAGTATATTTCTAATTCCGTTTGTTTTCTATTTAACTCTATTTTTCTTTCAAATAATTTTACTTTTTCAAAATATTCATTTGCATACGTAGCATTTTTATTGAGTACTTCATTCAATTTCTCTTTATAATCTTCGAGTTTTGAATTATATATATTTTCTGGAATTTTGGTTTTCTTATTTATGCTTTTAGTTTTATAATTAATTGATATTCGATAAAATATGAAACCAGCACCTAAAATAAAATTAAGTGACCAAAAAGGAATTGCATAGTTTAATGAAATAAAAAATAAAATGACGAATATTAGGCCAATTATAATTAAACCATTTAGAACACAGCCACCTCCATCAAATTCTGTTTTTTCTTCAGTTGTATGAACATATAAGTCAGGGACTTTTGGTATATCCAATTGTTTTAACTTCGGACTTTCAATGTTTAGAAAATTTGATATATCTGAATTAGAAATAATTTGGTTTGAGGATGCTAATATATTTTTTGGAATTAATATTATGGGAAAAAAATCGGTGTTTTGCAGTGTTAAATCCTTTAAGATACTAGTATCTTGCAATGTTGAATCCTTTGCAATAGAAGTATCTTGAATTGGATTAAAAGTTAAAGTATTAGAATAAAGTTTTGTGCTTTTATGGCCATTAATTAGACTTTCTATTTCGAATTCAATTAATGAGTTTTTATCAATAATTTTCCCTTTGTAGATTACACTTCCTTGTGAAGATTTTAAAACAAAAGAGATTTCATCTTGTTCTATGAAATACGTTCCTTTACCAAAAGTTGAATTATTATTATTTCTATTCAACCAAGCAATTTCTTTTTCAGATTTTAGGACAGTTGAGCTTGCTCCTATAACCAAATTATCGTCGTAAAATTTTAAAACGTGAGTGCTGTCTTTCTGATTATGAAATAGCGTTAAGTTCATTCGGATAGGTTTGGTTTTAAATTACTTACAACGTGTTTGTGTATGATTTCGTTGCGTGTTTCAGCACTAAATTTAGCAAATAAATCACAGATAGAAAGTCCGCGAGGACTTTCGTAAGTAGGCTATAACTAGCAATGAATTATACACGGTGTTGGCAATAGTATTTTATTCAACGAGATTTCCTTTTTTATCCCATTGTTTATATTCTTTGGTTTCAAAATTTTTTATCGATTGGATACTTCCGTTTAAATGATATCTTTTATGTATTCCAATTTCAATTCCATTTAGAAACTCTAATTCGTATTCCAAATTTTTGTTTCCAAATCTGCTTATGCATTTTCCATTAGGCAACCCATCAATGAAACTTTGTTGAAATGCTATTTCTCCATCTGTAAATTTTGAGGTAATTGTTCCAGTAAATAATGAGTCGTTTTTAAAAAGGATAAAGTCAGAATTTGAATTACCATTAAATGATAATTTTCCATACTCATTATAGTATTTAACCTTTGCTGAACCATCTTCTTTTCCAATGATACTACTCTTAATCTGTCCGTTTAAATAGTAGTCAATATATAATTTGTCAGACCTTTTTAATCGAGGGATATCATTGTCATAAAATTCAGTAAAACTACCATCGGTAAAATCATCTATTTTTGTCCTGTTTCCATTCTCATCGTAGTTCGTACTTTGCTTTATAGAATTTCCACTATCGTAAAAACGTTTCCATTTAATTTGTCCATTTTCATACCAATCAATGCACTCTCCGTGAACTTGAGAATCTTTTACAGGAATGATTGATTTCTTTTTACCGTTTCTATAAAATGAAAGGCGAATATCTTCTTTATCTGACTTAATGAATCTCAATTTTTCAATTGATTGATTTTCGTAAAAAGTGGTATCAATTTTCACAAAATCACCTTGATTAATTTCTAAACTTCCTATTTCACTTTCAATGATTGACTTTTCCTGACAGGCGTTTAGAAAAAGTGAAGAGATTAAAATTATGAGTATTTCGTAGGTTCTGTTCATATTATTGCCAACGTGTTTGTGTATGATTAGTTGCGTGGTTTAGCAACTAATTTAATAAACTTTTACGAACCTGAGAATATTCCGAAGGAATATTCCAGGTGAGCACTTACAAAGCAATTAATTATACACGGTGTTGTGCGTTCGTTTTTTATTCGTTCGTTAATTTTAAAAGTCCAACTGTGATTCCGTTTTTCATAATCGGGTCAGAGTAGACAATTTTCATTTCTTTATTAGTACTTACTATTCTTATTCTGTCTAAAATGTGTTTTTCAATCGGAAAAGGTGAATGGCTCCTGTTTTCATTTACAAACGTTGCTACCGTTTTATTATCAGAAACTAATTTTATTTCACGGTTCATAATTTCATTATTGAAGTCATAAAAGAAATGTAAATTTAGATTTTCGTACTTGTCAGACTTCTTAATTTCAGCGGTAAATCTGTTTGAGTCAAGGATATTGCTTGCAAATATTAATTCAGAATCTTTGTAGAGTTGCCAATTCGTTATTGTGTCGGCAACTATTCTTGTGTTCTCATTTTTAGCAATTTTCGTTTTGGTTTCTAATTCTGTATTAGCTATGTTTATTTTTATTCCGTTTATTATTGTGCCGTTTTTCAATTCCGACACAGTTTGTAATTCCGAAGTTGGATTCCATTCTCTTAAAATTAACTCGTTTTTATTATTCCAGCCAATTATTTTAAATCCTTGTGGAATTAATCCTTTTCCAAGGTCATTTTCCTTTTTGCTATTTTCTATTACTGAGCAAAAAATTCTTGAATATCCTAATCCTCCTTTGTCAAATTGATATTCGTAATATTTATATTTTTTATTCGGTGAAATCGAGTCCACAAGAATTATCAAATTCGGTTCGTTTAAAGAATGCTCAGAGTTAAAAACTTCCACAAGTTCATTCAAATCCGAGTTGATTTTAATTCCAATTCCGATTATTCCAATCAAGACAACTCCAGTAATTATTAAAAGCAATTTTTTCATTAAAACTCAACTATTTTCGTTTTCAGCACGATTTTTCTTAAATGACGCACAACGTGTTTGTATATGGTTTGTTGCGTGATTTAAGCAACTAATTTAGTAAATAATTACGGACCAAGAAAGTCCGCGAGGACTTTCGTAAGTAGGTGAGAAGCCAGCAATAAATTATATACGGTGTTGTAAAACGTTTTTTTAATATTCAGACTCTTTTTTTATTTTTCCATCGTCAGAATATTTTTTCCATTTTCCGATTTTCTTGTTATTAAGCATTTGTCCCTCTGAAAGTAAATACCATTTACATAATTTATATGAGTATTTATATTTCTTTTCATAAGTTAGTATTTTGTAATATTTATTTAAATGTAAAAATTCCTCTATAGTTTTTGCTTTAGTGTCAATTTTCAATGTTTTAGATTCTCGTAAAATATCTCCGTTTCCATCGTACAATTTACAGCTCAGAATGTTTCCATATAAATCATATTCAGATTCGGTCATTATTTGTCCGCTTTTATAGTATTCTATTCTTTTTCCGGTCGAGTAGGTATATTCATAATCTCCATATTCATAGATTATATTAGTTCCTTTTTCTTTTTGATTTCCGTTTTTGAATTTGATGTCAACGACCTTTGTTCCTAACGGTTTTATTTTAGAAGCAATTTTGTCAAACTCCAAAGTGTGTTGTGCAATCGAAAAATTACAAATCAGAAATGAGAATATGATTGTTAAAATGTATTTCATTCAAATGTTTTACAACGTGTTTGTGTATGGTTAGTTGCATGGTTAAGCAACTAAATTAGTAAACTTTTACTAACCTGTGAAAATTCCGCAGGAATTTTCGCAAGTAGGCAAGAACCTAGCAATTAATTATACACGGTGTTACCTAACGTTTTCTCTTTCTTTTATCAGTTTAGATAATATTTTTCCAGCTTTATAGTCGTTATTATATTTATCCATTAACTCTGCTTTATCTTTATGCTTATCAAGCACCCATTTCATTAAATCATTTAGTTTTTGATTAAACTCAATTTCTTTTTGTTTGTAATTGAAATCAGGGTTATCAATTGTATCCAAAGTTATTTTTTGGATTTGATTTTTTTTAAATTCGTAAGTGTATTTATAAGTTACATTATCTATTTTTAGATGTTTAGTCAAATCATCACTTTCCGCAATCGTTAACTCTACTTTGTTAGAGTCAATTTGCGTGATATTTATTAAATCATTTTGAGAATTGAGACCATATGAAAATCCAGCAGTTTCTATCAAAGATTTTTTATTCTCAAATCCTTTGTCATTTCCGTAATATACTTCAACATTATCAGCAAGCAGTTTTTGTAAATCAGATTTGTCAAATTCCTTTTGAGCATTAAAATAATCAGTTGCTAATTCAAGTTCAGAATTATTTATTTTATTACTACAATTTAAGAATAAGCACGCTATTAGTATTTGCAAGTATAATTTCATCTAATGTTAGGTAACGTGTTTGTGTATGGTTAGTTGCGTGGTTTGGTAGCTAATTTAGCAAACTTTTACGGATCAGAGAAAATTCCGCAGGAATTTTCGTAAGTAAGCCTAAAAAAGCAATTAATTATACACGGTGTTGGCAGTAGTGTTTTTATCTTCAGCTAGTTTATTTATTTTCGGTTGTATTATCCAAATTCCTATAAAATAAAACCATAATAAAAAGAATTCTCCTGCGAACTCTCCAAATCCAACTTCTCGTTTTAATTCAGCAGTTTTTATTGTTTTAGCAACATAATACATTGAATAAAATATGCAAAACATTGAGAATATATGCAAAGGTAAAATAATAGCAACAATCCAGTTTCCAAGTTCAAATCCAGCTGTTTTAATACCGCTAAATAAACCAGTCATATAAATCATTAATACCAAAATATAAACAAGAGGAAAAAAGAAAAAGAGTTTAAATTTTTTAGTTTTCATTTTTATTTCTGTCGGTATTTTTTCTTTTAATCCGATTGCAATTGACCAAAACCAACCAAAGAAAAGTCCTGTGAATAAAATCATTATTAATGGGAATAGTCCGAAAAAGCCCATCATACTTTCAGTGTTAGGATTTGAGTTTGATTCAAAGTCTGAAAACATTGAAAATATCATATAAAATTGAAAGGCTAGTGGTATTCCAAGTAATAACAGAAACAATTGCCAATGTTTTGCTTTTAAAAATAATTTTATCATTTAGTCTATTTTTCGCGTTTTTTTGGACATTACTGCCAACGGTCTCGTATATGATTTGTAGCGTGTTTTCAGCGAGTAAGTTAGCAAATAATTATCGAAATAGAAAAACCGAGAGGTTTTTCGTAAGTAGGCTAGAAGCAGCTATAAATTATATACATTGTTGGCAAATCGTTTTTTATTGTCCAGCGTTATATTATCACATTATGTTTCCTAATGTTTTGTTTGTCAAGCTTTATACTTTATTTAAATATCAAAAAAAAATCTCCGAATTAAATTCCGTATTATCCGTAAAGAGAATCAATTTTTATTTGGCCGAAATCTGGGGAAATCACAGTCGATTCGTTTAAACAACTTAGTTTGGATTGATAAAATTGCGAACAGTTCGGCCGAACGATTTGACATTCCGCTTATCAGCCGAAAGTTGAGGATTGCGATAATATTGATGCAATGATCAGAAGTTGGGCGAGCCAATTATCGCGCGTAATGATCCGTGAGCGTATAAAAATCGACCGTAATACTTTTTAAGATTTGGTTTAAAATTCTAGTGAAATTACTTAGTCACAGAACTTATTGAAGGCCTTGAAATTGTTGACACGCACAAAATGTTTGCCAACGTTGATGTATATGGAAAGTTGCGTGTTTGTGTGCGAGGATTTTCCGAAGGAAAATCAGACGTAACAAACGTGCAACGACCTTTTGGTTTAGCTAAAAATAGCAATTTTTTATATACGGTGTTACCTACAGTATTTTTAATTCAAATTCGTGTATATTAAATCCAAGAATAATTTCCGATACATTATTTTTTGAAATTTATCTTCTGGAATTTTATTCAGCGCGTCAATTAAATATTCGCTGTCAGTTTTTAAATCTCCGTAAGCCTCAAATTTGTTATAAGCTAATCCAAATTCAAATTGCCAACTTGATTTGTCTAAAATTTTTAGTTGTTCAAATAGATAACCATAGCAAGATAAATGGGAATTAATCGGAAATAACAAATATGGGTCAAATCCTAAATCCGATTAGAGTTTCTCAAAAAATTCAGGTTTTATTTCTTTCCGACTCGCTTTTTTTAATAATTCCGTATATCCACTTTTGCTTATTTCAGTCAGATATTTTTCTTGAATTAGATAATTTTCTAATAAACTATGAATATTTTGTTTGTAAATCAGTTTTCCCTTAATAGGTCCAACTTCCGTTACAAGTTGATAATATTTGATATCAGAGCATAATTCAAACTTTTCATCCGCAATTAGGTCAGTCGTATTTTTAGTTGAACCACAAGCTGTGATTAAAGTCAGAATTATTATTTGAAGCAGTTTTTTCAATATTGTAGGTAACGGTTTCGGCTATGAGTAGTTGCGTGGTTTAGCGCTTAACTATGCAAGCACACACCAAGTTGGAAATTCCGCAGGAATTTCCAAAGTAGGCGAGAACAAGCAATTACTTATAGCCATTGTTGTGTGTAGTTTTTATTTTTTCTTCTATTTGTTTATTCATTTCTATTGCGGATAACTCAACTTCTTTTTCAAGTTGTTCCAAATTCGTTCCGATTTTCTCGACAGATGGTCCTAATTCGTGTGTTAAGGCTACTTTCCAAACACAATTTGATATTTCGTCAATTTCCTTTTTCCACTTTTCAAGATTACTCTTCATATGTACTTTGATTTAACCATCTATTGAAACTCCAACTTGTTTGTTATTTTCAAAATGAATATTAAAAAAATAGTAAGGGTCATTTTTTTGTTGAAAAGCCATTTCAAATCCATCGTCCCTCACAGAAATTCCTTTCAGGTCAAAATGTTTTTCGATTGATTCAAATTCCATTTCAGCATTTGCATACTGTTCTTTCAAAGCCAATTCCGATTCAGATTTGATTTCCGTTTCGTTATTCAGAGCATTGAGTAAAATCCGTTTTTGATTTTCCGCAATTCCATCTTTATTTCCTGCGATTAGTATTTCAATGTCAGAGTTCAAATATCTTTTATTTATCTGCCAACCAACATCATTTCCTCTTGTGCTAAAACTCTCGATTTCTCCAAAATCAGGGTCAGTCGTTTTTAGTTTTTTACTTCCAAATAGATTTCCAAATATTCCCATTCAGTTTGTTTTTATTTCGGTTGCTTAAATTACACACAACGTGTTTGTGTATGATTAGTTGCGTGGTTAAGCAACTAAGTTAGCAAACTTTTACGAACCTGTGAATATTCCGCAGGAATATTCGCAAGTAAGCCTAAAAAAGCAATTAATTATACA
>NZ_JAICBG010000012.1:0-17523 GCF_020179375.1 Winogradskyella sp. SM1960
TACAAGTATTTTAAACGTGCCAACGTTCTGAAAGTTAACTTTCAACGCTTACAAGCTAAAATACTTGGGTGGAAATATCGCTTAAAAAAAGTCGCTATTTACACTTAACCAAAAATAAAACATCCTTCCTCTTTTTCCGTACACCTTGTAAATATTGTCCGAAGAAAATCTGCAATTGCACACAACGGTCTTGTATATGAAAAGTAGCGGATTTTAAGCACTAAATTTTCGGAAAGCAAGATACTTAATTAAATGCAAAAACGGTTCAGGTTAGCACCTAAACCGCTATTTTTTATATACGTTGTTACCCACTGGCTTTATTCCGTTCAGCTTGGTTTTCAGCGTTGGCAAAGACATACTCTTTTGCAATTTTTGGCGTAGCATTGGCTCGTGCGAATTGCAAATGTGTATGGCTTTTAGCGTTGGCTTTTTAGCAACAACTTTCTTTCTGTTGTATTGAAGGACATTTTACTGAACCAAAACTGCAATAGACACAACAATCGCCTTCGTTTGGTCGTAATACTTTTTTACAATTCTCACATTCGTAAAAGAATTGACAGGATTCTGTTGGCATTTCTTCTACTTTTTTATGTCCACAATTTGGACAAGTAATTTCTGATTTTAATTGAACTTCCATTAGTTTTCTTTTTTGTCGGTTACTTTATAACCTGTTGAGTTAATTGCTTTCTCGATTTCCGTTTTATTGGTTTTGGTTTTGTCAAACTCAATGATTGCATTTCCATTTTCGTAGGACGCTCTTGAATTTACAATTCCATTGAGTTTATTTACTTCGTGATTTACGTGTTCTTCGCAACTCGCACAAGTCATTCCGCTGATTTTGAATTCAGTGGTTTTAATGTCCGATTTGTCAACTACAATTATTTGTTTTTCTGTGTTTGGGTAAAAAATTCCAGAATAATATGGGAAAGCCAACATTACAATTGCAAATACGGTTACAATTCTTAAAAACTTTTTTGATTGAATAAATTTTGGTTTTTCGTCCGTTTCGCAGTCGCAGTCAATTTCTTTACGAGGTTTTAATTTTTTATACCAAGCAAAACCGAGAACTAAAATTGTCAGTCCTATTAAATAAGGTCTAAAAGGTTCTATCCAAGAAAATGTTGAAGCAATTCCGCTCGTTCCTGCGATTAGAGCCAAAACTGGTGTAATACAACATAATGAAGCTGTAATTGCGGTTAATAAACCTGCACCAATTAATTTGTTATCACTTTTCATATCGTTTCTAAAATTTTGTTTTTATCAAGTATCTCAAAGAACGGATTTAACATTTTTTCGTATTCCGCTGTCAATGAGTAAAATATTGTTTGAGCTTCTCTTTCCGTTTCTATTAAATTTCTGTCTTTCATTTTCCTCAAATGTTGAGAGATTGCAGAAATGTTCATTCCAAGAATATCGCTTAAATCACAAACGCAAAGTCTTTTTTCCTCAAAGAGTAGGTAAAGTATTTTCAGGCGAACGCTATTTCCGACTAATGAAAGTCCGTTCGCCAAATAGTCGAACGATTCGCTTAATTCCGAAACTGTGTCTTTGCAACGATTTATTTGCTCAATATCGGCTTGTTGTCTTATGCAAGAATTATTTTCCATATCGCAAAGTTACAATTATTTCTTATTTAAGCAAATACTTAAATACATAATTCTTAAACGTTGGGAAAATTTTAGCTCTTTTGGTTTTTTAGCGTTGGATTTGTGTTTCGGAAAAAACCGAAAGTGCTAAAATGTGCGGTGGGTTTTCAGCTTGTGGGTAACGTGTTCGTGTATGGAAAGTTGCGTGTTTGTGGGCGAGGATTTTCCGAAGGAAAATCGGAAGCCGGCAAACGGGCAACCAACTTTGTATTAGCTAAAACTAGCAATTTTTTATACACGGTGTTGTACTGCGTTATTTTTTGTCAAATTCTTTAATTAAACTATGTAATTTATCATTTTCTGAAAGTCTTTCAAGCCACTTTCTCGCTGATATTCCGTGATTATTTATTTTATCCAAATCCGCTCCACGATTCAGAAGTTCTTCTATTATCTCAAACCTCAATTGATTAACTTCTTTTTGTTCCTCTCTCCAAGTCAGACCATATTCTCTAATTGCTGTAAATATTGGATTATTTCCGTGTTTTTCGGTTGAGTTAATCTCTGCTCTTCCAGTTTTTATTAAAATCAAAGCAATGTTTGACATACTATGAAATGACAAAGCTATTTCCAATGCATTATATCCGTCTTTTGTTTTTACATTGATATCAACACCTTTTTCAATAATATATTTAACAAGTTTTACGTGATTTTCAGAACCTTTGAATTCAGAGTTACAGTCGCTAATTACGCTAATTAAAATACTCCTTGAATGTTCGTAATCAGCATATCCATTCACATCTATTTTTTGATTTTCAATTAGCTCAATTACTTTATCATAAGAAGCTTGGTACAAACTTTGGAAAAATTGAATTCTAATTTTGTCATCAATTTCATATAGTTGTTTAGTCCGATTAATTTCAGATTCAGAGTTTTTTGATGAGAATAAACCTTTAAATAAATTCATTAGTTTCTTGGTTGGTCATAATGCAGTACAACGGTATTGTATATGGCTTGTAGCGTGCAAATTAGCGATAATTTTTCGGATTAAACACAAGCCAGATTTTTAAATTTTACTATTTATCTTTTTTATTGGAAATCGTCAAATTTAAAAATTTGGCGACTTTCCAAATATGCCTTAACTTCGATTAATCAACTAATTAGCTATGAGCTATATACGTTGTTATATGCAGTTTTTATTCCGCAAACTTTTTAAATTGGCTATGCTCAAAGATAAATTTTGGGTCATTAATTACTATTAATTTTTTAATCGCGTCCTGTTTGTCTTTTTGGTTTTCATAAAAACTTTTACAAATCATATAACCCATATAATAGCCCATCGAATATGGATATTTTGAGTTAGTACTCCAGAACCATTTTGAAAAATTTTCAGGATTTTTTAAGTCCGTCCCAAATTCTGTCCAAATTTCCGTTCTATTTTTTCCGGCGTAATCAATCATATCTTGGTCAATTCCTGCAATTCCAACCAAACTTTCTTGCCCACAAAAATGTTCAGTTAAGAAAACGGCAGCTCCTTCGGTTATTGCTTGGTCTAAAATTGAATTTTCATTAGCTTTGATTTGTTGTAGGGTATGCAGATTTTCGTGAACCACTAAATATCCTAAATCATTAATCGTTGATGGGTCGTCAACAAGCCACGAATAATTTTCTGGAAATTCGCTATAGTCTGTTTTATCTGTTCTTATGGATGCCTCTAAACCCATAAAAATTGTTTTGGGGTAAACCATTTGACCTTGTGTGTTGAAAAAACCGATTGAAAAATAAGTTGACTGAAATTTAGCATCAGGATAAACTTCCTTTATCTTTTGAAAATATTTATCAAATTCATCAAGTTGATTTTCAATATCGGATAAGAGTGGCTTTTGGGATTTAAAGTATTTTGGGAAAGACCTAATTATCTTTAAGTATTCTTGTTCGATGTCTCGGTTGTTGCTGCTTTTTTCATATTCGAGATAATCTTTTAAGCCAATGCTGGCTTTTTGCAAATAACTCTCGTTCAAAATTTTTAAAGTGTCATTTAATGAAGTTGCGTTCTCGATTTGAGAAAGCATATCATAAAAATTATGAACATCTTGTGTTACAAATTTATTCGATTTTTCCTTTTCTTTTTGGCAAGAAAAAGACAGTAACAAAACTGAAGATATAATAAAGAATAGTTTGATTTTTTTACTCACTATGTTTTTTTTTAAATTGCATATAACGTGTTTGTATAAGATTAGTTGCGTGTTTTAAGCACTAAAGTTAGCAAATAAAACACAGATAGAAAGTCCGCGAGGACTTTCGTAAGTAGGCTAGAAACTAGCAATTAATCTTATACGGTGTTGGCAGTAGTTATTTTACGCTTTCTCCTAACAATCTTACTTTTTTTAACCACTTTTCTCTAAACTCCGAAGTTGAATTTTTTATTGAAGCAATATAGGTGGTTTTTACAGGACTTATTCCACAAAATTTTAATGTTCCGTTTTTAAATTGGTTGATAGTTGGGCTTTTCATTATCAGAAAATCATACCATTTTGGCGTATCAGCCGTAATAATTAGTCGTGCAGATTTTCCTTTTAGTAGTTTTTCTGGTAATGCTTTTCCCTCAATCGGTTGATATGTAATTGACGGTAAAAATGTTCTTTCTATAAATCCTTTCATAAGTGCTGGATAGCCATACCACCACATTGGAAATACCCAAACAATATGGTCTGCCTTTTTAATTTTTTCTATGGCTAACACCAAATCAGGCTCCAATTCCATTCGTTTCCGATAGCCAAATTGCAGATTAGGATTAAATTCCAATTCCGCAATGTTAATTTGAGAGATTATAGAATCTGTTTTATTTGCTCCTTCGATGTAAGATTCTGATAATGAGTAATTAAAGCTCTCTTTGTCAGGATGTCCGTTTATTATTAATACTTGTTTCATATTTGTTCTTTGTTTTTACAAAGAACAATACTTCGTTATTTTTTTAAAAGGACATTTGTCTAATACGTAATCGTTTTTCTTATTCTACTTAAATGTCTTTGGGTAATTCCTAAATATGAGGCCAGAAAATTCAGGGGAATTGATTGTAAATATTCAGGTTGATTTATTAGTAAGTCTTTGTATTTTTTTTCTGCGGATTCTTTTTGCAACAAGAAAATTCTTTTTTCCATTTTGATGTATTCTTGTTCAGTAATTAATTTGAAAAATTTTAGCCAATTTGTACTTGAATTCTCTAAAATTAAAATTTCTTCTCTTGATATAGTTAATAACTCTATATCTGTTAATGCTTGAATATTTTCAATTGTTTTTGTTTGAGATAAGAAAGATGAGTAAGCACTAACAAAAGAATTTGAAAAAGTAAAACAATAGGTGACTTCCTCTTCGGATGACGAATAATAGAATGACCTAAACAAACCAGAAACCACAAACGCTACTTCTTTTGATATTCGATTTTCTTTGATGAAAAAATCACCTTTTTTCAATTTCTTATTCCGAACCTTACTTTCAAAAAGGTCAATTTCATTTTCGGTTAAGATGTTAAATGTTTGTAGGTAGTTCCTCATTTTTTTTAATTACTGCCAACGTGTTTGTATATGGCTCGTAGCGTGTAAAATAGTGATTACTTTTCGGTTAAGCACGAGCCGAATTTTTTAATTTTCTTATTACCTTTTTCTCAATAAGCCAAATTAAAAAATTTGGCGGACTTGTAAAGATGCCTTAACTTTGGATTAAGCAACTAGTTAGCTATGAGCTATATACGTTGTTGTGTGTAGTGCTTTTTACACGTTTATTTGTTTTTATATAATTCCGCAACTTTATTAAGGTTCGTTGAATCATCAATATGATAGAAATATTCCAACTGCCATTTTTGAGTTTTTTCTGCTTGTTTATTTTTTGCTTTGTCCCAACTTGGATAAACTCTAAAACCTCTTTTTCCTTCTTTTTTTTGGGTTGAGATAATCCCTTTTTTTATCAGTTCTGATTTTGGAAATACAAATTGTCCAAATTGATTTTCCGCTCGAACATTTACAGTATAAAAATCAATTCTTTCCGTTTCATTAAATGGTTGAGTTACTCCATTTTTATTTCTATTCCAAAAAGTCACAAATTGTCCAATCTTTTTGGATGTGATTTTTCCGTTTCTACTTATTATATTTTTTCCGTTCAATTTAAACCGACAAGCATAATATTCTTGACTTTCTAATTCTTTTTTAAAATCCGAAATTTCGAGTTTTATATTATCATAAATTTCCGTTTTGATTTGATTCAAATTGTTGTCCATTTCTTTTATTTCTTGGCAATGTATATTTCCACTTCTGAATTTTCTCCGTTTTGAGATTTTCCCCCATAAACTTCAAAATCAGCTGTATATTTTCTGTTCAGTTCTTTGTCTTTTGCCCAAATATCTTTCCAAGTTTCCACTACTGCACTTGGCATTTCTCCTTTTGCAATAAATTTTTGATATTTTCCGCTTTCAAATTCACGTCCAATTAATTCGTCTGGTATTTTGTCAAGAGAGTGAACTTTCATTCCGATTACGCAAGTATATTCTCCCGTGTAATCTGATTCATAATCTGTATAAATTGCAAAAATTTCATCACTTTTTTTATTGACAATTTGATTCGGGACATTTTTTGCAAAAAACTGCTCCCATAGTTTACCTAAATCATCGGATGCTTTTCCGTCTTCGTTTGTCGTCTTCGTTTCTATTCCGATTATTTTAAAATTTTCGATATTTTCCATCTTTATTTTTTACTCTTTTTTTAGTTTAATCAATTAAATTTTGATTTTAAGCACAATATTTTTTCTGCATTACACACAACGTGTTTGTGTATGGTTAGTTGCGTGGTTAAGCAACTAAATTAGCAAACTTTCACGAACCTGTGAATATTCCGCAGGAATATTCGCAAGTAGGGAAGAAAACAGCAATTAATTATACACGGTGTTGCCAGTAGTACTTTATTTATCAGAACATAATTGGAATTTGGTTATCAACTGTTTTTACACCATTTTCCAATTTTCGTTCCTTAATTTGCATATAAAATTTTCCATTTCGTTCGAGTTGTCCGATTGTAAATCTTACAATAGTAATGTTCAGATTAGCCAAATCGGTCAAATCAGTCTCTTCAGTTATTACAGGATATTCGTAAGCCCAATTATATCCTTTCCACTTACTTTTTAATCCGTTATCAGCATCTTCAATATTTACCTTATCAAGAAATGGTAGAACATATTCTTTATATAAAATCTGATTATTTTTAATATCAATCGTTAAGTCATTGTATATCGAAAGTTTTCCAACTGATTTGAATTTGATTTTATTGTCAGTATTAATGATTTCTAATTCTTCTTTTCCGGTAGATTCGACTTCAATGTCTTTAGATATTTTTAAAAATTCATCATATTCTTTTTCAGTAATTCCTAAATTTGGATGATATCCCAACGGTTCTCCTTTTTTTACAGTTTTAATGTATTCTTGATACCATTCCCAATTATTTTGTAATGAACTTTGGATTTTTTGAGTCAGTTCAAGTTGTCGAGGATTGCTTTTAATTCCGTCCATAATGTCGGCAATCACAGTCTGACTTTCGAATATAATGGGTAAGTCATTTGTCGGAATTCCAGTTATTTTTTCAGATTGGGATTGAGCACAACTGGTCAAAAGTATTAGTAAAAATAGTAGAGTTATCGTTCTGTTCATTGGTTTTCTTCGTATTACTGGCAACGTGATTGTGTATGATTAGTTGCGTGGTTAAGCAACTAATTTAGCAAACTTTTACGAACCTGTGAATATTCCGCAGGAATATTCGCAAGTAGGCTCAATGAAGCAATTAATTATACACGGTGTTGGCAGCCGTAGTTTTATTCACAATGTTCTTCTTTTATTTCTCTAAGTAGTTTGAAATCGGTTATTTCTAAACCTAGTGATTCTGCTTTTTTAATTTTCGCACAAGCAATTTCAAATGAATCTTGATAATAATAAACCATTGCCAAATTTGCGTAAAATGAAGATTGAGTAGAATCTAATTTTATACCTAGTTCAAAATCCTCTATAGCCTCATCATCTCTACTAATTTTATAATAGAGTAAACCTCTGTTGTTGTAAAATTCAGGATAATTTGGATTAATACTTATTGCAGTATCTAGTAAAGCAATTGCAGTTTCTAATTCGTTTATTTTGGCGTGTGCTTCGGATAACTCAAAAAGTAAGCTTAGATTTTTAGGCTCTAGTTTTCTCCCTTTTTCATATACTTTTATTGCGTCAGAATAGAGTTGTTGGTTTTTTAAGTTGTTTCCTTTGTCGTTAAGTTTCTTAGTTTCTGGAAGTTCAAATTCGAAAGGTATTGATTTAATGTAACTTTTAGGTTCGCCATATCTATCATACCAAGATTGAGGAATATAATGTCTTGGTGATTCATTAAATTCAAAGCCGAATAGAGGAATTGTCAATATCAAATATAGTAATGTTACTATTGTTAATTTTGTTTGCTTTTCTCTTTCGGTAATTAGATAAACTAGAGTAGAAATTATGAAAATTGGAAGAATTATTAATGTTGGATAATCTCCGAAACTATGATAGAGATACTTTGTAAATAAGCAAATAGACATTAATACTAATAAGATGTTTAGAACAATTATTTTTTTCGAAACTTTATCTTGAAATCCGCTAATTGTTTTTTTTAAATAAAAAATTAATAAGCCTAAAAAGCCAAGAGTCAACAAAATATTCCCACCAACTATGTCATATAGTCTGAGTAAAATTCCAATTGGAATAAGAAGAATAGTTAGTATAAAGAGAATGTTTTTCATAATTATAACTATGTGTTCAAATGATTACGGAATTTTTTGACTATTGCTGCCAACGTTGTTGTGTATGGTTAGTTGCGTGGTTAAGGAACTAATTTAGTAAACAAATACTTGCCAGAGAAAATTCCGAAGGAATTTTCCAAATAAGCAACGACCAAAGCAATTAATTATACACGGTGTTGTAGCACGTTTTTATTTATTCAAGTGTTTTTTTCTTTCTCTTATTAGCATAAAACTCATAATTAAAATAATGCCTATTCCGATTACTAATAAACCGTATTTGAATAGTCCTGTTAGAAAAAATGTCAGGAAGCTACCATAACGACCTCTTTCAGATTTTTGAACGAGTTCAGGTATGATGCTAGAATTCTCTAATAAGAAATAAAAGACAATACAGAATAAGCTAATTATGTATAGTTTTATGATTTTTAAATTTCTTTTATTCATCACTTATTTGAGGTTATCAAAAAATTCAGTTGGGTTTGTTATAAATAAATGAGCTTTTGAATTTTTTAGTAATTTCGCTAATTCTCTAATATTCGGATTACACAGATTTCCATTTTCGTCCATTAAAATCCAGTCATATCTGTCGCATAATTCCAGCATTGAATTTAAGAAATTCAGTTTTGAATCTCTCAAATCAGTCCGAAATCTAAAATCATCTATAAAATTCTCTTTTTCGTTATAGTCAATACTCAAATCGTGGTCAACTTCTCCGTTTTCAATTTTCCAACTTTCGTTATTCCACGAAGCTCTTGGAATAATTTGGTCAATTTCGTTTCTTAATTCCGCAATGTTTATTTGAATTCCTTTCCACCATTTCGTTGTAATCGCATCTTCAAATTCAGGTTCAGGTGCTTCATTCATTTCCACGTCATAATTTTCCCAATACTTTTCCCATTCAGCGTGTTTTATTTCGAGCTGTTTTGGAATTCCGCCATATTTTTTTTCAATCGGCTTTCTTGGAAGTACAAATGTTAGAAATTGGTATGTTGCCATTGGGTTTTCTTAAATGTGCTACAACGTTTTTGTGTATGATTAGTGGCGTGTTCCACGCACCTAATTTAGCAAATAAAAACCGAATAGAAAATCCGCGAGGATTTTCGTAAGTAGGCGAGAACTAGCCATTAATTATACACGTTGTTGCCCACAGTACTTTTAGTTTTTCCAATTTTGAATTCGGTCAAGATATAAATAACTTTCCACGAATTTTTTATGTTCCGAACTCGTCATTTTCTCCAATAAATTCAATGCTGAAATATAACTTGCTAAATTTCCATTTGACGAACTGAATTTTCCGTCCTCAACGAAAGTTACCAAACTATCATTCTGTACTTTTAAATTCGGATAGTCTTTTTGTAATTGTTCTCCACCACCAATCCAAGTGACGATTTTATGTCCATCTGCAATTCCAGATTTTCCGATTAATTGAGCTCCAGCACAATTACTCACAACATATTCAGTTTCTTTATTTTTCTCTTTTATGAAGTTTACTATTTTTTCGTTGTGAACTTGTGCGTACATATCATAAGCACTCGGCACAAAAAGAGCTGTTAATTTTGGGCAATTTTCAAACGTAAAGTCAGGCAAAATTTTTATTCCTTCTTCGGTTGTGATTGGTTTTTCAGTTTCTGCAATCGTGATTACATTAAAGATTTGTTTTCCGCTTTCGGTTGGTTTTGCGAAAACATCAGAAGTAGCAATTACTTCGCTTTGTAAAACTCCGTTATACATCAAAAGTCCGATTGTTGGCAATTCCGATTTGAATGGTTTTAAGTGTTTTGTCAGAGTATCCGATTCAATTTCCTTTTGATTTAGGTTCTCTTTATCGAGATTATTTTTCGATTTTTCAGAGTTGCAACTTATCAAAATAGTTGTGAAAATCATTATTGTTAAAACTCTAAATTTTGTCATTTCGTTCTGTTTTTCTCGTATTGTGGGCAACGGTCTCGGCTATGAGTAGTTGCGTGGTTTAGAATTTAACTTTGCAAGTACACACCAAACTGAAAATCCGCGAGGATTTTCAGAAGTAAGCGATAACAAGCAATTACTTATAGCCATTGTTGTGCTTAGTTTTTTATTTTAATGTTTCTTTAATATGTTCGACATCATTGTCGTTTAATTCGAACCATTCTCCTCTTAATCTTTTCTCAGAATAAGTACTGTGCAAAGCCTTTTCAATACTTTCAGCAATTTTTCTGATTGGGAATTTCTTTGAAGCAATCATTTCAATTGTCGGCTTTTCACTTTGTAAAGTTCTTTCTCGGTATTCTGGACTATTTGAAATTCCAATTTTATGATAGCCATTGCTCATATCGTGCATTAGATAAACAAAGCAAAAGTCTGTTATAGTTTCTTTTTTGGGTTCAGCTTGTTTTATTTCAGTTGGTTCATAATTTGGTATTGTGTTTTTAACGAAATCAATATATTCTGATGCAAATTTTTTGATTACAATTTGAATATTGTTTTTTGTTTGATAAAAGCCATCTCCTCCAATTTCTCCACCTAAAATTTCTCTTTTATCACTTACCAACGATATTTTCCACTTCTTGAAGTTAGAATTAGCAAATAATTCAAGCTCCGTTTTGGTGATTAAACCTTTGTATTCTAAAATTTTCTCGTTTAGACAGTTTTTTGATGAAACTGGATTTTCAGTTAGTTCAAATTGAATTTGCTCTCCGTTTTCAAATAAGAAAAATACTTTGTCGAATTGTTTTGGTTTTATTTGTTTTGGGTCAAAGTGAAATACAATTTGGTCATTATTATGTATGTAATTAAAACTGAAAAGAAAATCTGTGATTAAATCGTCGGATTTTGTTTTAATTCCATCACTTTTTTCAAATCTAGAACTTACTTTTTTCCACTTGATAATGGTTGAGTTGCTAAACTCATCTTTAATTATGTTTGGCTCGTTTAAGAATTTTCTATCAATTCTTTCTGTATCATTTTTTCTAATAACGTACATTAATTCGTTTTCAGGAATATGAAGTGAAGGGCCTTTTGAATACAAATCTATAAATCCGTTTTTTTCTGCTTTATGTTTTATTTTTTTATCTTTAGGATTACCTCCTAATCTAGTTAACTGTGCATTAGCAAGAATAGAACTGGAATACTCATAAATATCAGTGCCTTCCTGAACGTAGGAACCATCTTCTACAATCCATTTTTGGAATGAAAATAATTTGCCTTTTAAAAAGTATGACTTAAATTCAAAGTTATCGGTTGAGTTCTCATTTTTGTATTCTCCTTTTTGATGTAGTTTATAGAAAACATTTCCATTTGAAATCAAATCTCCTTTTGCCAAAGTATGTTCTAAAATTCCAGCTTCGGTAGCCATAATACTTGCCGATTTAAATGTAAATCCACTCATTTCTCCGATACGAATTTTGCAAATTGGCTCATCAATTTCAATCCACTCGCCATCAGGTTTATTGTATTCGTGAAAGTAAAATGATTTATTTCTGTCTTGTTCTGGAAAGTCATTTAAGTCAAATTCGCCAAGACCAAATTCGGTCGGTTTTTCAGTTTCATTAGGCGGGATTTTTTCCTCATTCCTTTTGTTTGATTTGAATATGTTTTTTAAGAAAGTCATTTAGTTTTATGGTAGTTCTGGCGTTTTTTCAAAATTAAGCACAACGGTTTTGTGTATGATTAGTGGCGTGTTTAAGCAACTAATTTAGCAAATAAATACAGAATAGAAAATCCGCGAGGATTTTCGTAAGTAGGCGAGAACCAGCCATTAATTATACACGTTGTTGTAAAATCGTACTTTATATCAGACTTCGATTGAAATATTTACTTTTCCGCCAAGTCCTTTTTCTACGATGTCAAATAAGGTTTTTAAAGTCAGATTACTGCCATTATTTTCCACACGAGAAATGTAAGTCCGTTTTTTGTCAATTAATTCGCCAAGTTGTTCTTGAGTCAGATTTTTTTCCTCACGTGCATTTCGTAAAAGCAAACCGATTTTAAACGATTCAAAATCTCTGTCAAGTTCGTCTCTGCGTTCAGTTCCTTTTTTTCCGTAAACTGTGTCTTTTATGTCTTTCCAACTTTTAGTTTCCATTGCCTTTGTTTTTTTCTTCGTAATACTCTTTCATTAATCGGACAGCTTTGTCGATTTCTTTTTTCGGTGTTTTCTGCGTCTTTTTAGTAAATCCGTTCAAGAGTATAACTAATTTACCTTTATCGAAGAAGCAAAAAACTCGCCAGATATTCGAACCTAATTTAATTCGAGCCTCAAATAATCCTTTGTGAGTTTTCATTGGTGCCAAATATGTTTTCGGCACGTGCTGATAAGTTTCGATTATTTCAATGACCTTAAATATTTTGTCCTGAACCTTTTTCGGTTGAGCAAGTAGAAACTCCTCGAAATAATTTTTGTATTGTATTACTTGCCTAACTTTTTCCATTCCGGCAAAGGTAACTTAAAAGTTACTATTTTCAAAATTTCAGAGTTTGAATTTTAAGTTCCGAGCGTTTTTTGGGTATGTTTTACAACGTTTTTGTGTATGATTAGTGGCGTGTTCCACGCACCTAATTTAGCAAATAAAAACCGAATAGAAAATCCGCGAGGATTTTCGTAAGTAGGCGAGAACTAGCCATTAATTATACACGTTGTTGCCCACAGTACTTTTAGTTTTTCCAATTTTGAATTCGGTCAAGATATAAATAACTTTCCACGAATTTTTTATGTTCCGAACTCGTCATTTTCTCCAATAAATTCAATGCTGAAATATAACTTGCTAAATTTCCATTTGACGAACTGAATTTTCCGTCCTCAACGAAAGTTACCAAACTATCATTCTGTACTTTTAAATTCGGATAGTCTTTTTGTAATTGTTCTCCACCACCAATCCAAGTGACGATTTTATGTCCATCTGCAATTCCAGATTTTCCGATTAATTGAGCTCCAGCACAATTACTCACAACATATTCAGTTTCTTTATTTTTCTCTTTTATGAAGTTTACTATTTTTTCGTTGTGAACTTGTGCGTACATATCATAAGCACTCGGCACAAAAAGAGCTGTTAATTTTGGGCAATTTTCAAACGTAAAGTCAGGCAAAATTTTTATTCCTTCTTCGGTTGTGATTGGTTTTTCAGTTTCTGCAATCGTGATTACATTAAAGATTTGTTTTCCGCTTTCGGTTGGTTTTGCGAAAACATCAGAAGTAGCAATTACTTCGCTTTGTAAAACTCCGTTATACATCAAAAGTCCGATTGTTGGCAATTCCGATTTGAATGGTTTTAAGTGTTTTGTCAGAGTATCCGATTCAATTTCCTTTTGATTTAGGTTCTCTTTATCGAGATTATTTTTCGATTTTTCAGAGTTGCAACTTATCAAAATAGTTGTGAAAATCATTATTGTTAAAACTCTAAATTTTGTCATTTCGTTCTGTTTTTCTCGTATTGTGGGCAACGTTGATGTGTATGGTTAGTTGCGTGGTTAAGCAACTAAGTTAACAAACATTTACGAACCCGAGAAAATTCCGCAGGAATTTTCGCAAGTAAGCACGTAAAAAGCAATTAATTATACACGGTGTTGTAAGTAGTTTTTTATTTCAGTTTAGTTTTTACTAATTCGACAATCTTTTTAAAATTTTCACTTCCGATTTCATTTTCTCCGATTATCATAATATCGCCTTTTTCTGGTTCCAGAAGCATAAGTAAATTCGATTCCTTTATTTTAAATCCTTTGAATTCAGTCCATTTTATGTCACGCGTTATATTTTTGTCAACGTATTTTATAGACTCGTCTTTAAATTCAAATATTCCGTTGCCAAAATCAGATTCCACTTCCGCAACTTTTTCTTTTATTTTCTCAAAATATGTGCTTTTGAGTTTATTATATAATTGAAATTTCGGATATGCTTTAACAATGTAAAAAATTCCTAAAACGATAAAAACAATTCCGAGATACGATTTCCCCATTATGATTGAAATTCCGATTAATGTTGATATTAAACCAACAATTAAAGATTCCCTTGCATCTTTCAGATATGGCTTATAAATCAATGGAATTATTAATTCAGTTTGATTTAAATAAATGTCAGAATTAAAGGGTATTTCGAATTTCAAATGTGCTTGGATTAAATTGCTTACAACGGTCTAGCATATACTTTAGTGCGACCTTAATTAGCTTTTATTTTGTTTTCAATTTACAGACTTTTATAAAAATACTCAAACTTATTTTTTCATCACTGACCCGAGCATTAAGTATATGCATTGTTACACGCAGGCTTGATTCATAGAATCAAAAAGAATTTCAGCTTTTGAATTTCATTTCTAAAGTCTCTTAGAATCGATTTTTTTCGTTATCGTGAGTTTTCATCTTATGATTTATTCTGATTTTCCAATTCTTAAATGACTTTCCAATTTTCAGATTAATTTTTCCGTTGCGATTTTCAAATTCCAACATTTTGGCGAGCTTGTCTTTAGTCTAAGAATACAATTCCGTTTGGCTGATCAAAACTCAATTCCTATTTCCAGAGTGATTTTCAATTCTGACGATTTCTTTTGCCAGACTTGATTCTAAAGGTTTATTCTTCGAGTTAGTTTAAAAATTTCCATTTTCAATTTAGTTTAATTTCCGCAAAAATTTTTTCGTTAAAACTCAAAACTTAAAATAGGGAAGAAGCTCTTTTTTTTAGCTTGCGTGTAACGGTGTCGCATATACTTAGTGCGACCTTAATTAGTATTTATTTTATTCTCAATTTACAGACTTTTATAAAAATACCCAAACTTATTTTTTCATCACCGAACCCAAGCATTAAGTATATGCATTGTTACAAGCAGTTTTTTGATTTTCGAATTAGCTAAAAATCTAATCAAATATTTAATCTTAATAATCCTGAAAAAAATTTCGAATTTTTTCGCCAAAGTGAAATTCAATCAGATTTTGTTTTTTTAGCCAGAATTTCGTCTAAATTCAAATTCCGTTTGGCTGTTTATTGGTCAATTCTCCGTTGTGATTGTCATTCACTAATTTTGGTAAGCTTGTCTTAAATCTAAAGTAAAAATTTCTTTGGATAGCTCTGAATTCATTTCTCCGTAGCGATTCTCAATTCCGACATTTTGGCAAACTCGTCATTATTCCAAAGTTTAAAAATTTTTGGTAAGCTCTAAATTCATTTTTTAGAGTGTGAGTTTTCAGATTTCTGATTGTTTTTTTGAGCTTTAAAATTTAATTATTAATCAAAATTTGTTCAGGATTAAAGATCTAATCAAATTGCTTGTAACGGTCTCGTATAACCGCAGTTACGGGATTAAATTTAATGTTTTTTGTATAAGCACCTACGGTAGCAATTACGAGTGGATTCGGACGCAGTCGAATCCGCCGTAATTGCGGTTATACATTGTTGTGCACAGTATTTTTATTCAGTTGTTCAAATTCACTATCCTTTTTCCAGATAAAAATCAGACTTGCAACACAATTAAAAATCACAAGCATAACTGTCCACATAGTTTTTTTGTCTTTGTCAATATTTTTATAATTCCATAATCTGTAAATTAAATATGCAATTTGGATTAAAATCAGTCCGTTTACAATTGGTGCTTGAAATTCAAATCCGATAACATTATTCGTTATCCACTTAAAAAAGTCGATACTCCAAAAAGTAAGCAGATAAACTATTCCGACAATTGAAGGAATTGATAATAGTAATTTAGTCAGTTTTGTCATATTCGATAAACTCCCAAGGAATTTTGTTTTTAAAAATTTCGATGATTTTTTCCATTAATTCGAGAGAAACATTTTGATTAAAAGTACGAACTGTTCTTGTTTTTTTAGTGTCATCTCGAAAAATTAAAATTATTAATTCATTCTTTTCCCATACTTCTATTCCGATTCCATCATTACCTTCACTGACATTACTGGCAACTATAATTTCGTAATCATTCAAGTTCATTTGAATTCGCTTTTATATTGTGCACAACGGTTTTGTGTATGGCTCGTTGCGGGAAATCCGCGAGGATTTTCCGCCGTAAGACTAAGATAGCAAATTGCAATGAATTCCGATTAGGAATTCAGCCGCAATGAGTTATACACGGTGTTGTGCAACGTATTTTTTAGTTTAAGTCTAATTCAAATTCTTTTGTGTAAAATTCTATTCTTTCTTGCGGTTGCATAATATTGTCGCTCCAAAGAATTTCCTTTTTTTCAAAATCAAATTCTTTACAGTCTGTCAATCCGTATTGTAAAAGTCCGCCACCACCATCTGAAGGGTCTTTAAATACTATTGAGTCTTTAACTTCATCCAATATATAATACTTGTCAAATACTTCTGCTTTTAAAGCAACATTTTCAAATGACAGCTTTTCTTTAACACTTGGATAATAAATTCCCTCAATTGTTCCGCCATCTAATTCATTTAAAAGTTTGTTAGCAAAAAATGCACTAAAAATATAATCTCTATCATTTTCTGGATTGACTGGTTTACTAAATTGAAAAGCGATAAATTTTGTTAAGTTGATTACTGCTTCTCGATTATTACCTTTAAAATTTTTATCGATTTCTTCATAGAAACTTTGTTGCATTTCAAAGGTTCTTGGATTAAAAGTGCCATTTGCTGGTTGTATGTGGAAAATCGGACAAACTTTAAAAGTGTGTTCTTCTTTTAATCTCCAAATTGATTTTGTAATTAAATCTCCAACTTTTGGACGCATTTCCGATAATGCAGTTGTTAACAAAGGTGCACCGTAAAATATGCTTTCGCCTTTTAAATTACATCGTCCATATTTTTTTACTTTATCAGCTGGTGGATATTTAAGAAAGTCAATATTTCTAATTCGTTTGATCGTTCCTAAAATCCGTTTATTAATCGTAATGCGCTCCAGTTTATCGAAATGTAAAAAAGCAACAAGATGGGTGAATAGTGGTAGAAATTTTGTCATATTTTCCAAAATCCACTTTTCCCAATTTTCATCAATTCCACGCATCGAAATTTGATTGCAAGTATTCAGCAATAAATTGAATTCGTTAATTTCGATTTGGGTAAGTTCTCTCATATGTTGCACAATGAATATATATATGAATAGTAAGGGATTTGAAACACCTTACCTTCTGGTTTTCAATAAGCCAATTTAGTAAATAAATGTTTAAATTACCTGAAATATTTTTTCTAAATTGGCGGTAGTGCTGC
>NZ_JAICBG010000013.1:0-11061 GCF_020179375.1 Winogradskyella sp. SM1960
TTATTTACTAAATTGGCTTATTGAAAACCCGAAGGTAAGGTGTTTCAAATCCCTTACTATTCATATATATATTCATTGTGGGTAATTTAAGAAAATGACCGAAAAAGATTTAAACATAGTTAATTCACTTATGAAACGGACAGAAAACCTACCTGAAATTCTTCATTTGAGAGCTGCACCGATTGGCTATGAACTGACCGAAAATGATAAAGAATTACTTTTAGATACCTATCAAAAATTAGATGATATTTTAAAAGAAGTTGCCGCTTTTATCAATGTTAAGTTTCCTGGAAGACAAGATTACATCCAACCTTGGAATGATATCGACTTTGATACTAAAATTGGTGGAATTAAAATAGCTACGACCGATAGAGAACATACCAAATCAGCGTGGAAAAAAGGAATTTTTGATTTAAAGAGTTTAATTAAGTCTCTAATTAACGAAGTTACGCTTCTTGTAGACCACGAAAATGAAATTAAAGGAAACCCTTTACTTGACGAAAAAGAATGGGATAAATATTATGACGAACGTCTTGAAAAAAGAGCCGACCAAGCAGATTTTTTTCTTGATATGATAATTGAAAAAGGACTTATCAATTTAGATAAATCAACCGTAAGAAAATATTTCAAAAAATGGTTTAATGAATCACAAGATTTCGATTTACAAATTAAAGACGGAGACTTCGCAATTGAAAACGGAGATTTTCAAACTGTTCCTGATTTTAGCAAAGACAATATTCCCGAATTTCTTAAATGGTTTGAAGATGAAGGAAACAACTTTATGGATTACTTAAAAGAACAAGGTGTAAACGTAAAAAAAGGCTCAAAAGAAACGATTATCAATAATGGAAATATGATAATTAATAAAAAATCGAAAACCGGAAAACAGACAATTAAAACTGGAACGGAACAAAAGGAATCGAATTGGTCAAAAGCGAATACGATAATAGCTTTAGTAGTCGGAATAGTAACAATTATTGGAATTGCTTGGCAAATATGGGGATAAAAACTACCCACAACACCGTATATAATTTATTGCTGGCTTCTCGCCTACTTACGAAAGTCCTCTCGGACTTTCTTCGTCGGTAATTATTTACTAAATTAGTTGCTTAAACCACGCAACAAACCATATACAAACACGTTGTAGGCAATATCGCCAACACTTTGAGAATTATTTATTAAATTTAAACAACGGAACTTATGAACAGAAAACTAATGAAACAATTTTTGTACTTTTTATTCTTCACTTTTGCATTTTTTGGATGTGAAAAAGACGACACTAATACTATCGAAAACTCTTCTGAAAAACCAGAATTTACAATTAACCTAATTAGCAAATCAGAGCTATCAGAAAGTAAAAGTGTAAAAGCTATAGTAGAAACTCTACCAAATAGTAAAGATTTAATTTCTCAAAACGGCAATACCAACTTACAAGGAAAGTTAATTTACTCGGAAGAATATGACTTTTATGTAGATAATGAGCAAGCTTATCATATTACATCTGGTGATTACGAAAGTTACACCTTTGCTATTAAAAGACCTGAGAATAATGGACTTACTGAAAATTTAGTTTTAAGTAAACAAAAGGATGGCACTTACAAAGCATCTATAATGAGCTATGATTTAACTGAAACTGAAAGGCAATCTATTATTGATGGAGTTATACCTGTAGGTATTGAAAATAAAACTTCAGTACAACCACTTCCTGAAGTTTCAAGTTCAAGTGATTCAGGTATTGTACCAATAGGCAGTACAGGCATATATTATGATACGGCTACTGGTGGTTGTGTAAAAATTATAATTGACCTTTCAGGAGAAACTATTGGTTACACCTGGAATCCTGTTAACTGTCCACAATATATTGTTGATAATGGTAATAGTGGTGGCAGTAACTCTAGTGGTAGTGCAGGTAATGACAATTCTGGCAACAATTCGGGTTCTGACTCTGGCTATGATTCTGGTTATGATCCAACAAATGGAAATACTACTGGCGGAGATGGTAGCGGAAATCCTAACGGTACAGGCACTTCAAATGGTTCTGGGAATACTAATAACAACAATACCACACAAAATCCAGACGGTATTGGCACAGTAACAAAACCATTAGAGATAATGAACGTTGATGGAGTGCTTTGGGAATGTTTTGGATATGGAAGCCTTGCCTACACTAGAGCGCAGCTATTGGATGATGTACAACGTAAAGCAATTGCTAACTATATTAATATGAATGGGTGTAGTGTAGAAAACTCTGAATTTATTGAAGAAGCGGTAAAGATTTTATCAGAAAATGAAGATTTAGATTTTGAAGATTTAGAAAAATTTATAAACGGTATGGATAAAGATTGTCAAGCTAAAGCCATTTTTTATTCTATTTCCAAAACAAAAAATAATTCCGATTTTACACAAAAAATTTGGAATCATTTCTTTAGGACTTCTTCAACTAATAATATTAATATTCAAGACATAGATTTACCTGGTATCGGAGGCGCTAGAGTTCGTTTACTACTAGAGAGTAACGAATATTATGACAATGTTGTAATAATGGAGTTTGACAATACTTATTTAGATACGGCAACCACACTTGGCATTGTTAGCACATTTTACCATGAGTTAGTTCACGCTTACATTGTTAATTTATATCATAGTGGCAACTTGCTTACCGAATATCCTGAATATACTGACTTAAAAACTTCAATGGATAACTTGCTTACGGACACAAACAATAATGCTTTTAAAGAAGCCTATAAGCAAGAGAGTCATAATATTTATACCGATTTTATAGATGATTTAGCCGAAGCAATTGTTGCATATTGCAGTTATGCAAATATAAATGGAGTCGATTTAACTTATGCCAGAAAATTGGTTTGGGGTGGACTCAATGGCAATAATGTATTTACCGAAAACCTTACAATAACAGAAAGAATAGGAGCACAAACTTTATTAGCTTATGAACACTTTAATGACACTACTGATGCAAAAGGCACAAAGACTTGTAATTAAAAGTACATTTATTTTACTTTTATTTTACTTTCAGACAATATCATCACAACAAAATGATATGAGGAGTATTATTGAGCAAACTATAGAAAATTTTAAGTATAAAAAAGACTCAATGGTATGCTCAATGAAAAGTATAGATATTACGAATATGAAATCAGAATTAAAACATTACTATGATTTTAGGACTAAAAATAGACCGTTTTATACATTTTTCGCTATTGATAGCACTACTGGCGAAGATTATATAGATAGTATTCCGAGTGAAATATCAATTAAATATTGGAAAAAAAAGTACAGAGCTTTAGATAGTTTATTTACTGCAAAAGAAATAAAGCAAATAATAGATGTAGAGCTTTCAGAAAGTAAAGACTATGTTTTTAATAGTAAACAACAAACTGTGGAATGGTGCAAAGATTGCGAATGTACAAACAGACTATCTAAACCATTTTTTAATTCAAATAGAGATGTAGTGCTGATATTGCATAGAATTAATATTACTTATATTTCAAATCACAATATCGCTTATATCTATCGAAAATCAGATGGAGAATGGCTCTTGTACAGCACAATAAACACTTTTGGAGGAGGATTATAAAAAATACTGCCTACAACAATGTATATAAAAAATAGCAGTTAAGAGCAAAGCCGTAAGGCTTGTTCTTTTCTGCTATCTTTGTTTATAATTTGCAAAGTAACAGCATTTTTATCTGCTACTTCTCATATACGGAGACGTTGTAAGTAATGCCGAAAAACCCAGAAACCAAGTGAATAAAACAATATTTGAAATTACCAAAATGGATTGTCCTTCAGAGGAAAATCTTATCCGAATGAAATTGGACGGAATTTCAAGCATTGCGAATTTGGACTTTGATATTCCGAATCGAAAATTGACCGTTTTTCACAGCGGAGAAATTGACCAAATCGAAAAGTCCGTTATCGAATTGAATTTAGGTGGAAAAAAAATCTCAACGGAACAAACCGACCGAACGGAATTTAAAGAAAACGAAAATCAGAAAAAACTACTTTGGTCTGTACTTGCCATAAATTTTGCTTTTTTCATTATTGAAATGACAACAGGAATTATCTCAAAATCTATGGGACTTGTTGCCGATAGTTTAGATATGCTTGCGGACAGTTTTGTGTACGGAATTAGTTTGTTTGCGGTTGGCGGAACAGTAATAAAGAAAAAACGGATTGCCAAACTTGCTGGATATTTTCAAATAATACTTGCGATTATTGGATTTGTAGAAGTCTTGAGAAGATTTTTCGGAAACGAGAAACTTCCCGATTTTTCAACAATGATTATAGTTTCGATTTTTGCACTTATTGCAAACGGAATTTGTCTTTATATTTTGCAAAAGTCAAAGAGCAAAGAAGAAGCACATATGAAAGCGAGTATGATTTTCACTTCGAATGACGTGATTATCAATTTGGGAGTAATTATTGCAGGAATTTTAGTGCATTATTTGAGTTCTAATAAACCTGATTTGATTATCGGAACAATTGTTTTTGCATTGGTAATTCAAGGAGCATTTCGGATTTTGAAATTAAGTAAGTGAACTAAAAAAGCACTACTTACAACAACGTGTATAATTAATGGCTGGTTCTCGCCTACTTACGAAAATCCTCGCGGATTTTCTATTCGGTTTTTATTTGCTAAATTAGGTGCTTAAACACGCCACTAATCATACACAAAACCGTTACCCAACATTTGACGCAACCATTCTGAACATCTTGCATCTTAAATAAAAAACTAGATTAATGAAAAAAATGACAATTATATTTTCGGTTATATTTCTAGCTTATAGTTGCGGATGTAGTGATGAAGGAACTGATTATGTAAATTTTAATGAATTTGAATCTTCTATAATTCCAACAAACATAAATTCGCAGGTAGAATTTGAAAATCAAAATTCAGAAATTATTACAGCTGAATATACTGAATTTGATAACGAACCAATATACTCGACGCCTTCAGAACCAAGTTGTCATGTTTATATTTTTGAATCGAGTAGTGTAATTCTTTCAATTACAGAACTTGAATTGAATTTTCGACTAAACATAAAGGTGCTTGACTATGGTAATCGCAGAGAAGTTATTTTTATTATACAAACCGATGAAGAAATGTATTTCATAAATGGCTCTGTTTTTGATGAAAGTGAAGATATCGAACAATTTCTAACAAATTATAACTCAAATGGATTTGAATTCAATGACGTTTTTATTTTTTCAGGTTCAATCGAAAATGAAATCAGTAAGATAATTTATGAACCTCAAGTTGGTGTTAGATTGATTGAATTTAATGATAGTACATATTTAAAGTTAATAGAATAAAAAAAACGTTGGGTAACACCGTATATAATTTATTGCTAGTTCTAGCCTACTTACGAAAATCCTCGCGGATTTTCTATTCGGTTTTTATTTGCTAAATTTAGTGCTTAAACCACGCAACAAACCATATACAAACACGTTGTGCATAATTTGAGAAAATGAAATTCATAGGAAAATTTATCTTTCTGATTTTGGTTGTTTCTTGTTCAAACAAACAAAATACTCTAAATAAATATGCGGACTATCCTGTGAAATTTGCGAGACAAAAAATCTCTCATCCGACCAATGATTTTTCAATACTGATTCCAAAAAATTGGGAATGTAAAGTTGAAGAATATGACAATGAAAATATCATTCTGGGAATTGACGCTAGTTCTAAACCTGACAAAAATGGATTTATTGACATAATATCTATTCAAAAAATTAAAAGTTTTGGAGAAAATAAAGACTTGGAATCTGAATTTGAATACTGTTTAAATATTATTGAAAATAACTCTCAAAATAGAAAAATTGTGGAATCTGGACAAACAGAACTATTAAACAAAAAGTCCTATTTTCTTCACACAAAACCAGACTCAAATCAAAATGGAGGAACAGAAATAATCAGCTTCATTTTGGACAGCGGAATTGAAGGTGTTTTTTATAATTTAACAGCATCAGCTTCACAAACGGAGGAACTAAATAAAAATATGTCGATTTTGATTCAGTCATTAAGGACATTTGAACAACTGAAAAATAAATAAAAAAACTATGCACAACAACGGCTATAGTTCATTGCGGCGGAATTTCCTCTCGGAAATTCCCTGTGTGTTTGCTATCTTTGGTTTACGTCGGAATAGTTCTGCCGAACCATTCCGCAACGAAACCATAGCCAAGACCGTTGGCAACAAGCTGAAAAATTCGTTAAACCAAGAAAGATATTGATTGAATTTGATAATTTAGTATCTTTGATAAAAAGAAACTCGAAATGAATATAGAAGCTCGAAAAATAGAATTTATTCAAGAATTCCTAAAACTTCAAAGCGAGGAAGCAATTTCCAAGCTTGAGAAAATATTGAAAAAGGAAAAAGACACTTCTGACGAAAGGCTTTTTAAGCCTATGACCATTGATGAGTTAAACAAACGAATTGACAAATCAGAATCAGATTTCAAAAACAATCGGTTTAAAACAAGTTCTGAACTTTTAGCCAAATACGAATAATGAATTTTAAAATTATTTGGTCAGACTTTTCGGAAACTCAACTTGACGAAATTTATGAATATTACGAAAAGAAAGCAAGTTTAAAAGTTGCTACTAAAATTGTAACTGGAATAATTAAAGAATCGGAAAAATTAATCAAAGCATACTTTATTGGACAAGAAGAAGAATTACTTAAAGATAGAGAAATTCAATATCGTTATTTGGTTTTCAAAAACTACAAAGTGATATATTCGGTTGATGAACAAAACGGATTTATAAAAATTGCTGATGTTTTTGATACTCGCCAAAATCCACCGAAAATTAAACGAACAAAATAAAGCCTGATTGCCAACAATGTATATAATTTATAGCTGCTTCTTGCCTACTGTCGAAAAACCTCACGGTTTTTCTATTTCGGTTTTTATTTGTTAACTTACTCGCTTATAACACGCAACAAATCATATACGAGACCGTTGGCAAACAGTTATCCAGACCAACAAAAATCGTACTTCAATTCAAACATTTAGATTTTTAACAAAGGAAAAAATAAATAGAACTTGAAATTGAAATTGAAATTGAAAAGAAACGTCGGAATTAATTACTCTTGCGGAAAAAATACGCTGGAATTTTGGCTTGCCCAATGTCAGTTCTTTAAATCGAAAATTTAGCAAACCGACAACTTTCGGCTGAATAGCAGTTCCGAAATATCGGAAGCAAAACGTTCGGCAAAAAACAGAATGAAAAGCGGAAATTTATTTGAGAATTTAAAGAAATAATAAACTTGAAATCTAAATTAAAAAACAACGTCTGAATTTATCACTCTTGCGGAAAATTATGTCGGAATTTTGATTTGCCCAATTTCAGTTCATTGCATCGAAAATTTAGCAATCCGAAAAGTTCTGGCTGAATAACAGTTCCGAAATATCGGAAGCAAAACGTTCGGAAAATAAACGGAAAGAAATGCGGAGATTTTTTTGAGAATTTTAAGAAAAAAGAGCTAAATTACGCTTGAGAAACAAAACGTCGGAATTTAACGATTGCGAAAAAAATAAAACCGATTTGCCAACACCGTGTATAATTCATTGCTAGTTATAGCTTACTTACGAAAGTCCTCGCGGACTTTCTATCTGTGATTTATTTGCTAACTTTAGTGCTTAAACACGCAACGAAATCATACACAAACACGTTGGCAATAATATGAAGAAACGAACCAGAATAATAATCGGAATTATAGTTGTCGGAATATTATTATTAAATAGCTTCTACTTTTTACCACAAGAATCATCTTTATATTTAAAAAGCGATATTTCTGATTTTAAGAAATCAATTATGCCGATTTCTATAATATTAACTCTGATTATAACTTTATTCGGAACATTTGACCGAAAAGAATACGGTGGAAAAATATGGTCGAAATTAATACACATACTCTATATTGGAATGATGTGTATTATTATTTATCCTATTATTTCTGACTTTGTTGTATCGCTCGGACTTAAAACAAATAGATTGTCGAGTAATGAATTAATTACTAAAAACTTTATCGTAACTGTTAAAGACGGTTATAGTGATTTGAACAATACTGTTTGGGGAAGAATTCCGAATAAAATGTATGACGGAGAAATTGACAAACTAAAATTAAACCAAAAAGAATATAAGTCGGTAAATGAAAAACAAGAAATCGTATTAGAAATGGAAAAAGGATTATTTGGAATTGCTTTTAATCCGACTATTAAAAAATAAATACTATTGCCAACAATGTGTATAATTCATTGCTAGTTATAGCTTACTTACGAAAGTCCTCGCGGACTTTCTATCTGTGATTTATTTGCTAACTTTAGTGCTTAAACACGCAACGAAATCATACACTAGACCGTTAACTACAAGCTGATTCCAAATCAACATTTTTCTAAAATTTAAACATCAAACTAATAACTTTGGATTGATTACTCGGATGAATAATGCAAACTCAAAAGCATTACGGAGTAAACTCAACTTGACTAAATAACCAAGATAATTTAGATTTAAATAATTAATGAAAGTAAAACAACTTACAACTCACTCTACTCTGCTTGAATTAAAACAACTAAGATAATTTAAGATTAAAAAAGACTAATATAGAAACCAAATATCAACTCACTCTACTCTATTTGATAATTAAAACAACTAAGATAAATTGAGATTCAAAAGATTGATAAAGGAAAACAAGATTCAAAAGCAAACGTTTATCGTTACGGCTGAACTACACGCAGGAAAACCAATTTGTACTAATCTGGATTCGCTAAACGGAGTAATACGCTTAAACTCTTGCGAGAATTTGAGTTCCAAAATGAATCTAAAGAAAAATATAAAAATTTGAACTCTGCCTAAATAAAAAAAAAGCCAGTAGTTAACAACGTGTATAATTAATTGCTTTTTTTAGATTACGTGCGAAAATTCCGCTGGAATTTTCTCGGGTTCGGTCAATTTTTGCTAAATTAGTTGCCAAACCACGCAACTAAACATACACAAAACCGTTAGGCTTAATTTGACAAAAAATCCCGAATGAACAAAAAATTGGTAAATATAATTCGAATTATAGGACAATTAATTTCAATTTCAATTTTCGGGTTAGCTGGTGGTTTATTAGTTCATTTTAGAATACCAGGAAACAATTCTTTTACTGACAATGATGCTGGACCATTGGCTCTAGTATATGGAATATTTTTAATTATCGGAATTGGGCTTTTATTAAATTCCTTGATTTTTAGACAGAAGAATCATTGGAAAAAATATAGAACTGGAATTATAGTTTTTGTGATTGGATTTGGGTTATTAGTTTTTATACCTAGAGATGTAATTAAATGGAGTTTCTTTGGTGGAAAGAAAATGGAATTCACTAGCATAAAAAACCCTGATTTTATTTGGGTAAAACTTGAACTATACAAAAATAATGACTTTTTATGCTCAACTTCTCACGGAGGAGAAATGACAGAAGAAACATTAGGAGAATACAAGTTAAAAAATAACGTTCTTGAATTAAATTTAAAAAACAGAATATCTGAACATACAAAAAAAGTATATCCAACTTTATATAAAAATATCGGAACAAAATATCGAATAATAAATGATACTTTAATATGTATAGATTGTGAAAAGGAAATAAAACTGAAAAAAAACTAAGCCTAACAATGTGTATAATTAATGGCTAGTTATCGCCTACTTACGAAAATTCTTGCGAATTTTCTATTCGGTTTTTATTTGCTAAATTAGGTGCTTAAACACGCCACTAATCATACACAAAATCGTTACCACACATTTGAAAAAAAACCAGAAACAGAATGAATATTTTAAAATTATTTACACTTTTTATACTTACTACGATTCTTCTAGGATGTGAATCAAATAAACAAAAATTAATTATTCTAAAAGGATTAGCTATCGGAACTTCTTACAAAATAGAATATTATAGCAGTAATAATAATCCGAAAATCAAAAAAGGAATTGACTCTGTCATTAATTCAATGAATAAGTCTTTGAGTACTTATATACCTAATAGTGATATATCTCAAATCAATAAAGGAAATTCAAACATTAGTACAGATATTCTTTTTCAAGATGTATTTAAACTTTCAAAAGATTTATATAAAAAATCAAAAGGCTATTTTGACCCAACTGTTGGAACATTAAGAAATGCATATGGATTTGGAGATACTAAACCCCTTAAATTAATTACTGATTATAAATTAGATTCTATGATGAATTATGTCGGTTTTAATAAGGTTAAGCTATTAGACAATAATAAAATTTTTAAAGAAAATCCTAAAATTTATCTTGACTTTAATTCAATTGCTAAAGGCTATACAATAGATAAAATTGTTGAATCAATTGCAAATAAAGGTATTGAAAATCTGAGAGTAGAACTTGGTGGGGAAATTAGAGTAATTGGAAAAAACTTGAATTATAATGATAATTGGACAATTGGAATTGAAAGTATTGAATCTAAAATTAATAATAGAACAGTCAGAGCTAGATTAAAGCTAATAGACAAATCAATAGCTGGTTCTGGAAATTTCAGAAAATATAGGATTGATTCTATCACTAAAAAAAGATATGTTCATACAATTAATCCACTAAACGGAAAAGCAGAACAAAGTGATGTTTTAAGTTCGTATGTAATTGCAAACACTTGTGCCAAAGCTGATGGTTATGCAACTGCATTTATGGCTATGGGAATTGAGAAATCAAAAAAATTATTGTCCGAATTAAAAGAAATAGATGCTTATTTGGTTTATTCGGATTCTTTGGGAGAAACAAAAACACATATCACTAAAGGCTTTGAAAAATTAATAATAAAATAGGAATAAAAAACGTGTGGTAACACCGTATATAATTTATTGCTAGTTCTAGCCTACTTACGAAAATCCTCGCGGATTTTCTATTCGATTTTTATTTGCTAAATTTAGTGCTTAAACCACGCAACAAACCATATACAAACACGTTAACTACAAGCTGATTCCAAATCAACATTTTTCTAAAATTTAAACTTCAAACTAACAACTTTGGATTGA
>NZ_JAICBG010000014.1:0-8124 GCF_020179375.1 Winogradskyella sp. SM1960
CGGAATATTCTCAGGTCCGTAAAAGTTTGCTAAATTAGCTACCAAACCACGCAACTAATCATACACAAACACGTTGTGATTAATATTGCCGACTTTCGGTCACCCACCAAACATTGTAGCTTTCTTCGAGGTCGTTTAAGTTTCTAAAAATTATGTGATTTAAAAATCGACGAAGGAAGATTTTAAAAGCGCCAAACTGTTCGATTGAAATCGTTGAGAGCGCGCTCTCAGAACGTTTGAAAACGTTAAACAGTTTGTCTGAAGTTATTGAAAAAAATTGAGAAAGTCAAGTTTATTACATTATTTAACACATTCAACAACCTGACTTATAGCGTGTTATGATGGTTTTTTTTTCAGTAACTCATAATTTTTAGAAATTTAATTAACAAGGATTCGAAGAAAGATTTTATTTTAAAACAAGCCATATATCGGTATATAACCAATTTTAAAACAAAACAATGTTTGGTGGCTGGACAGGTTATGTAGCGTCGTCAATACTACGTATTTCAGGAACTTATAGTAGCTTAAAAAGCTAAATCGTATATTGAAACTGGAATATCATAACTGACAAAAAAATAAAAATACTAAACACAACAGCGCATATAAAAAATAGCTTAGCCATTGATAAGATCTATTTTTTTTGTTTCTTTATAGAAGATATTTAAATCCGAAAAGCAGTTGATCATTTAGACGCTACTTTTCATATACGTACACCGTTGTGGTGCATATCTCAGCTGTACGAAAAACAGCCTATTTATTAAAATTATAACTTAGGAAATAGAATGATTCAAGCAAAACATTGTGATTTATGCGAATATCCACAAAGAGATTTAAAGAATGGATTGACTTGCGGTATAACAAATAAAAAACCTGATTTTAAAGAAGTTTGCCCTGATATTCTTTTGGATAAAAAATTTCAACAAAAATTAGAAAATATAAACTTTGAACTGGATAAAATAAAAAAAACCAAAAACAAGGAATATCTGACATTTTACATTCTAATTATTATCGGATTTTTACTCATAATTGGAAATAAATATTACGCTAATATCAGTCAAACAGAATTGTACTCTTGGAGATTTAGAGCAAGTGCGATTGGAGTTGGAATCACAATTTTAATAAGTGCTTATTTCAAACTAAACAGATTTCGAACAAAACTTAAAGCTGTAAAATTTAAGAAGAATAAAATTGATTCAGTATTAAGAAAATATAAAATTAGTTATAAAATGAATTTTGACTATAGGGAGAAAATTCACGGAAATCAAAATATTGAAATTATAACAGAATATAAAAATTGGAAAACAAAACGCACCACAACACCGTGTATAATTAATTGCTAGGTTCTTGCCTACTTGCGAATATTCCTGCGGAATATTCACAGGTCCGTAAAAGTTTGCTAAATTAGCTACCAAACCACGCAACTAATCATACACAAACACGTTGGCAAACATTTTGTGAGTGTCAACAATTTAAAGGCTTTCACTAAGTTCTGTCATTAAATAATTACTCTGGAATTTAAAGCCGAATCTTAAAAAGTATTACGGTCGATTTTTATACTCTTACGGAATATTACGCACGAAAATTGGCTTGCCCAACTTCTGATCATTGCATCAATATTATCGTAATCCTCAACTTTTGGCTGATAAGCGGAATGTCAAATCGTACGGCTGAACTGTTCGCAATGTTATCAATCCAATTTTAGTTGTTTAAACGAATCGACTGTGATTTCCCAAAATTTCGGTTGAATAAAATAAATGATTTTCTTTGCGAAAAGGCGGAATTATAATTCGGAGATTTTTTTTTGATTTTTAAGTAAAGTATAAATTTTGACAAACAAAAGCCTGCGGAAACATAACGTGATAATATAATGGCTGAATAATAAAAAACGATTTGCCAACAATGTATATAATTTATAGCTGCTTCTAGCCTACTTACGAAAAACCTCACGGTTTTTCTATTTCGATAATTATTTGCTAACTTACTCGCTTAAAACACGCTACAAATCATATACGAGACCGTTGTAAAACATTAAAAAAATCTATGAACAGAATTTTAAGCCTATTAATTTGTACATTTTTAATAACCTCTTGCGGAAATAAACGTGAAGGAGAACAAAAGACAGGACTACTATCGAATTTTATAAATATAACAGACAATGAAAATGCTGGAGTAGATGAAATTCTTGGTTTTTATGGTGGACAAGTTGAGTATTCAATAGGTGCTTCTGCATCGACTAAAGATGGAAGTAAAAAATACTTTAAACTAAAAATTAGCCAAAGTGATGCAATTGAAAAACTTGCCGATAAAATGGAAATGCCAGCTTCAAATATTGCGTATCTTTTTTACAGAAACTTGAAAGAAGAAATACAAAACTATGATGAAATTCATTCAGTAATTACCTTTGTTGATGGAACTGAAAAAACATTTGAATATTCTACTAAACAGTTAGGAACTGTGCATAGTCGAATGAAAACTGTTAATAAAGTTGTCGAATTGATTAACTCTAATGATTTCCAAACATTAAAATCTATGCTAAATAACGAATTTGTAGAATTCGATAAAGAAGAGATAATTACTAATTTGGAGAATATGAATCCCAAATTTGGAAAAGTAATAGAATTTAACCCTTATGGATTTAGAATTAACAAGACAAAAAGCGGAATAGAAATTTTACATGTTTCTGGAGCAATGATTCGTGAATTACAAAACAATGCGTTTAGTGTTGACTTAAAACTAAATTCAGAAAAAGAAGAAATATTTTTGATACAGTATAAATTATAATTGAATAAAAAACGTTTTACAACACCGTGTATAATTAATTGCTTGGTTCGTGCCTACTTACGAAAATACTCACGTATTTTCTATTCGGTTTTTATTTGCTAACTTACTCGTTAAACCACGCAACTAACCATACACAAACACGTTGTAAGTAATGCGGAAATTGTGCTAAAATTGAACATTTGAATTAGAAAAGCCAACCGCACAAACAGCACATTTGGTTTTTTGCCGAAACATAAGCCAACTCTGAAAAAACCAAAAGAGCTGTTTTCTGCCAACGCACAACCAAGTGAGGAAAACCGTAATCTGAATTAAAAAAAAAGTACGTATTTTGAACATCTGAAAATCAACCAAAAAAAATATGGAGATAACCGAAAAGCTACTGATTGAATTACAAAACCGACTAAAAGTTGGTAGCCGAAGAGGAGTACATTTAAATGCAATTCCAGCTCGTTCAAGGTACAAGTTTGACCTAACACGATTATCTCATATTGATGAAAACCTTCCTGCAAATTTTATTAATGCATTATTAACCGAATTACCTTTAAAATTTAAAATTAGCTGGAAAGATAATGTACCCGATTTGAATTCACTTTTTGAAGATGACCAAACACAATTGGTAAAAATCACAAAGTCTTTTGAAAATCTTATCAATCAAACTGATGCAATAGAATCAGAAAAAGGAATCAATACATTTGGTTTTGGTTTTCCAATACTTGTAAGACGCGACCAATCAGATAACAAATTAACTGTTGCCCCTATTTTAATTTGGTCATTAAAAATTAGAAGAACAAAAGAATTTAATACTTGGGAAATACTAAGAACAGAAGATGACCCAATTTATATCAATGAGGTTTTAATAAATCATTTACAAAATGATTCCAAAATTGAGATTAACCAAATTTCAACAGATTTTTTAGATGACGGTTTAATTGATAAAAGTGAACTTTTAGATATTTGTGTAAATATCATAGAATCAATAAACAGTTCTATTCCAAATGACCTTCGTGAAACATTTGAGAAAAAGCTGAAACAAATAAAATCTATTCCAGACAAAAAACATTACGAAAAGCTACCATTAACATCTAATAATTCATTTATAGATTTTGGTGGACTTTTTTCAATTTTCGAAGTTCAGAAGCAAAATATTATTCGCGATTATGGCAATTTATTAGAGTTAAAAGGTGCTACAATTGACCTTGAAGATATGGAACAACACACTTTTCAACCAATATCATCAGTTGAAACTGACCCATCACAACAAGGAATTTTACATTCTTTGAAGGCATCTAGAAATATCTTGATTCAAGGACCACCAGGAACAGGAAAAAGTCAATCGCTTACAGCTATTTTAGTAAATGCTTTAGAAAATCAGAAAAAAACAATTGTTGTTTGTGAAAAACGAACAGCTTTAGAAGTGCTACACAATGCACTAAATGAAAAAGGTCTTAATTATCAATGCGTTTTGCTTAAAGACATTGTTAAAGACAGAAGAGTTGCAGTTGATTCTGTAAGAGACAGAGTCGATAATTCCTCATATCGTAGATATAGATATACTCATTCCAAAGAAACTTTAGACAATATAATAGAAAAGTCAAAGAACCTAATTGATTCAATAAATAAGAAACACAAAAAATTAGGAACAAATTTAGTCGGAAATAAAAATTGGACTCACGTTGTTGGTTCACTTTTATCTGAATTAAAAGACAATTCCGAAGAATATAATCTTGATATAGCAAAAGACAAATTCAGTTATGAATCATCTGAACTAAATCAATTGTTAGAACTAATAAGAAAAGGACAGAATTTATATGACGAGTTTAGACCTCATTCAAACCTTTCTTTTATTAACGCTGTAAAATTAGTTGGAGACAATCCATTTATTATAGAACAACAGATTGAAGAAGATTTTACAATCTATAAAAAAGAGTTAAAAATCATATTAGATGACATTTCAAGCTATGAAGTAGAATATTATAAAATTAGAAATGAGCAATTTAATTTGCAAAAAAACTTAATTACTGATATTGAAAATTCTATTCAAAACATCCTAACAAAATACGAAGTAAACAACGATTTTTTTGATGAAGAAAAAACAAATGGATTTTTATTTAAAACTATTTCAATCTTTTCAAAAGAAAAGAAAACTATACTTACTGACCAACAAACAATAAATACACTTTTTCAAGAATATTCCTCTAAAATTAATCAAAGTAAGGACTTTGATAGTATAGATTTCTCTAAATCAATTAAAGAGAATCAAGATACTATTAAAGATTACAAGTTAATTATTGAGAGAATTGATAAAGAATTTAAAGAAAAGATAGAAAATGAATACAAATCCTTAAATTTAATTAAATCAACTGAAAAGGAATTTGACACAAAACTACTACAAACAATAAAAACAAATTTCAGTAATTTAAAAGCTAAAATAGAAGAACAAAATTGGACAAACAAAGAACTAAATGGAGATTCTCACAACGTTTTAAGTTCTCAAATTCAGACTATATTAGATTCAAAAGAACAATTTTTCGCAAATGAAAATGACCTTTTTTCTATTGAGTTTAAGTGGTTTCAATTTTACAATTCATTATCAACAAATAATAAACTAATCATTGACCAATTAAGGGAAAAAACAAATTGGAGAAAAACATTTTTAATATTCTATCTTAATTCTATGCTTGTAAATTCTGCGAACACAGATTTACCAACAAATGACAACGACCATATTGAATTAGGAAAATCTTTGTCTGAACTTGAAAAGGAACAGATTAAATACATTAAAGAATACTGGTTCTCAAAACAAATAGATGCAACCAGAGATTTTGACAATAAGAATCCAAATTTAGCTGTCGAAAATCTATACAATAAAAGAGCAGGTAAAAGACATAAACGATTATCATTGCGAGAAATTGTAAAGTTGGATATGGATTTATTCACAACCTTTTTTCCCATAATTCTAACAACACCAGACGTAGCAAGTAATCTGTTTAAAGGCAAAAATCAATATTTTGATATTGTTATGTTTGACGAAGCAAGTCAATTAAAATTAGAAGATAATTTACCTGCACTTTTAAAAGGGAAACAAATTATCATTGCTGGAGATGAACACCAAATGCCACCTTCAAATTATTTCAGCAAAGTATTTGACGGTTTGATTGATGATGAAGATGAATTTGAAGACGAAATAGATAAAATTAAAAACGATATAAGCAATTCACTTTCTGATTGTGAATCACTTCTTGATTTTGCATCAGAATTAGGTTTTGAGAAAAAACATTTAGACTTTCATTATCGTTCAAGACATCCTTACCTAATTGATTATTCAAATTATGCCTTTTATAATCAAAGATTAAAACCTCTACCAAACAGTTTTGATTACATTCCAATTAATTATGTTCCGGTAAATGGCACATATTCCGACACTTCAAATGACGCAGAAGCTGAAACAATTCTGTCTATTATTGATAACAATATTTCAAGACTACCAAACGGAGAATACCCAACAGTTGGAGTAGCAACTTTTAACATCAATCAAAGAAACCTAATTTTAGGAAAGATTAATGAAAGAAGAAAATTTGAAAAATATAGAAACTTTAATGACAAAATAGTTGAACTAGAAGAAAACGGATTTTTTGTCAAAAATTTAGAAAATATTCAAGGAGACGAAAGAGATGTAATTATTCTATCAACTACTTATGGAATTAATAAAGAAGGAAAATTTGCACAAAGATTTGGCTCAATAAATCATCAAAAAGGATACAAACTTTTAAATGTTATTGTTACAAGAGCAAAATACAAAGTATATGTATGTACTTCAATCCCTGAAGACGTATTTTTAAATTACAAAGAACATTTAATAAATGAAGGTTCAAACAACAGAAGAGGAGCTTTATATGCCTATTTAGCATATTCAAAAGCTGTTAGTGAACAAGATAATGAAGCAAGAATTTCTGTCTTAAATACACTTGCAGAAAATTCTACAAAAAGCACTACAATTGACAACTTAAATGAAGACCTTGAATCACCATTCGAGGAAGAAGTTTATGAAGCTCTAACCGAACATTTTGACGAAAAAAATATAATTCCTCAACTTCAATTTGCAGGATTTAGAATTGATATGGTTTACGACACAAAGCATATTGGACTTCCAAAAATTGCAATAGAATGTGATGGTGCAGCTTATCATTCAAGTCAAGAAGCATATTTGCACGATAGTCACAGACAAAAGATTCTTGAAGGACACGGTTTTGTATTTCATAGAATATGGAGTACAAACTGGTGGAGAAATCCAAAAAAGGAAACAAAGAAACTAGTTGAATTTATAAAAAGTATCGAAAACAGTAGTCCATCAATTTTTGAAGACAAATCAAAAACAAGTCTAGCATTTACAGATAATATTACCATTATTGAAAATGAGCTTTCTAAAGTTTCACCAAACCTTAAGAAGGATTTAAAAGAAACCATTGAAGCTGTTAGTAAAAAAAAAGATGTTCAAACGACATTATTTAAAGAAACCATTACCGTTAATAGTAAAGTCAAAGTAAAATATTTGAATATTGATAAAGATTTAAAAGTTCATTTAGTGGACCAAGTTGTGTCTAAACTTGAAAAATCAAATGGAATTCAAAAAATAAATATAAAAACACCATTAGGAGTTGCTTTAAACGGAAAATCTGTTGGAGATACTGTGAAAATTGGTGGATTAGATAAGTACGTTAGAATATTAGAAATAAAAAAATGAGTAACGAAATTATAATGAATATAGAAGATGTCTTTTCTATAACAGGAAAAGGTACAGTTGTATTAGGACAAATACAATGTGATGGAATAGCAATTGATGAATCGATAATAATAGACCCAGAATTTTTACCGGAGTTCGAGTCAAAAATAATAGGAATTGAATCATTTAATAAAAAAAGAAAGGTAGCAAACCACGGTGATTATGTTGGCTTAACCTTAAAAGATGTGGATAAAAAACAAATTAAGAAAAAAATGAAAATTTATAAGTCCAACGCTTAAAGCCATACACATTTGCAATTCGCTACAGCCAACACTAAAGTCCAAAATTGCAAAAGAGTATGTCTTGCCAACGCTAACATTTGAACTAAATAAGAAAAATTGGAAAACCAAGCAAAACGTGAAAAGCACTACTTACAACACCGTGTATAATTAATTGCTAGGTTCTTCCATACTTGCGAATATTCCTGCGGAATATTCACAGGTTCGTAAAAGTTTGCTAACTTAGTTGCTTAACCACGCAACTAACCATACACAAACACGTTAGCAGCAAGCAGTCACGTTTTGCTAACAGCTTTCTTAATCCAAGAGTTTTTTATTTCTACT
>NZ_JAICBG010000015.1:0-7753 GCF_020179375.1 Winogradskyella sp. SM1960
CGGAATATTCTCAGGTCCGTAAAAGTTTGCTAAATTAGCTACCAAACCACGCAACTAATCATACACAAACACGTTGTACAACATTTGACCAAGCAATGAAAATTCGAATTTTAACGACATTATTTTTAGTTTTTATTAGTTGCAAAAATGTGACTGAAAAAGAAACTGAACAAGTACAAATTGTAGTTGATTCGACTGGATTGAAAATTGAAACAGTCGAAAAAAATCCTAAAAATTTAAAACTCACTTCCTTTCTTGAAAACCCAATTGACCTACAAGAATTTAAGAATAAAACGAAAAGAGATGTCACTACAAGTGTCACCAATGGAATGGAATATCATTTTCACCCCAAAATTAATGATTCAATTTATTATAGTTACAACTTCATTTCTACAATAAATAGACCAATAGAAATTAATGAAATAATTGTCTTTAAGTATGGAAAAAACCAACAGAGATATGAAGACAAAACTGAAATCTTGATTGAATTAAAGATTAACAATAAGGATTCTGATTTGGGAAAAGCAAATCTAATCGGACTTTCAAAAACGGAATTGGAATCGGAATTTGGAACTAATTATCTGACTTTGGACAATGGAATCGCATACTCGAATGAAAACAAAGTTTTAATTATTGAACTTGAAGACTCAAAAGTAAAGTCTTTTAGATATATAAAATTAAGTACAGAAAAAATCGACAAAGATTTAATTGAACAAATAATAAAATAAAAAACGTTGTACAACAACGTGTATAATTCATTGCTAGTTCTCGCCTATTTACGAAAGTCCTCGCGGACTTTCTATCTGTGATTTATTTGCTAACTTTAGTGCTTAAACACGCAACGAAATCATACACAAAACCGTTGGCATTCATTATGACCAAACCCACAAACGAATGAAGAACATTTTAATTTTAGTACTACTAATAATATTTTCGTCTTGTAAAAACGGACAGAAAGAGCAAGAAAACAATTTAGGAATAACAACTTCAGAAATAAAAGAAAAAACGAATTCGGACAAATCCTTAATCGCAATTCTTGACACAATACATCAAAAAGACCAAGATTTAAGAAGACAAATTAGAGAAATCGAAGAAAAATATGGTAGAGATTCAAATGAAATAAAAGAAAGTTGGGAAACCATAGCTGAAAACGACTCTATAAACCTTATTAAAATTCAAAAGATACTTGATGAACGTGGTTGGTTAGGTCAAGATATCATAGGCAGACAAGGAAATATGACATTATTTTTAGTAATACAGCATTCTGATTTGGAAATTCAAGAAAAATATCTTCCTATGATGCGAGATGCTGTAAAAAAGGGAAATGCACAATCAAGGAATTTAGCTTTATTAGAAGATAGAGTTGCTTTGAGGAAAGGAAAAAGACAAATTTATGGAAGTCAAATTGGAAGAAACCAAGAAACAGGAGAATTTTATGTTTTACCAATTGATGACCCAGAAAATGTTGATAAAAGACGAGAGGAGGTTGGTTTAGATTTACTTTCCGACTATGTTTCTGATTATGATATTATTTGGAATGTTAAAAAACACAAAATTATGACTAAAAAATTAGAATCGAAAAAAAAATAACGAAATGCCAACACCGTATATAATTAATTGCTTGGTTATAGATTACTTACGAAAATACTCTCGTATTTTCTATTCGATTTTTATTTGCTAACTTTCGTGGTTAACCACGCAACTAATCATACACAAACACGTTGGCATTAATTTGACAAAAAACAGAAATTGGGAGATATATTTAAACATTTTATCGATTTAATAAAAGATAAAACCACTTCTTGGGGATTTAAAACAGCTCTGTTTGTTTCTGTAATTGGTATAATCTTTTTGACTGATTTTTATTTAGGATTTAGTTATAATTATCATCTAAATAATAAAATAGAACAACTTGATAATATAAGTAATCTTAAGCAAAAATATCAAACTGACTCTGTAATGTTAGCTGGACTTACCAAAATGGAACGAAAAGTCTTTTATAAAAAACATTATTCTGACCAATTATCTCATCTGTTTATAAAAGACTCTACGAAAACCGGAAGTTCCGAATATATTGAACAAGATAATCCAACGAATATTAAACCGACAACTATTACGAAAAAACCTATACGTTCTATTTATTGGATGACATTTACATCAAATTATTTATTTGTCATCATTTTACCCTTTTTAATATTTCTACCTTTTTATAGTAAAGACGGAAGAAAAGCCAGTACTCTTGCAGGTTGGTTTGCTTCGATGATTATGTTTGGAGTTTTTGGAGCAATTACAACTTGGATAGCATATCAAATACCAATCTTTGGGAACAATCCGATTTGGAATTATATTATTAATTTTTTAATTCATACATTATTTTGGATTTTAATATTTCAATTTAATAACGATAAAAAGAAAAACTAATGCCAACACCGTGTATAATTAATTGCTTTTTTAGGCTTACTTACGAAAATTCCTGCGGAATTTTCTCTGGTTCGTGAAAGTTTGCTAAATTAGCTACCCAACCACGCAACTAATCATACACAAACACGTTAGCACCAATTTGAGAAAACCGATGATAAAAACGATAATTATAGTAATAAGTGTGTTTTTAATTCTAACAGGATTTAAAACCTATAAGTCTTTGAAATCAAACGTAAAGAAAATTCCAAAGGTAAGTTTTGAGGAACAACTTAACACTTATCAAGAATTAGGATATAAATTGAACAGCGGAATAACTAAAGAAACGTTACTCGAATCATATGACAAATCCGATTTTGAGGAAGACACTTGGGTTCTTATGTATGTTACTTTAGGTTCGACAATAGAAAGAGAACCTTGGACAGCAATAACCAATGAATGTTGGCATTTCGATGCTGAATGTATTGAAGATAATGGCTCATATATCGATATACTCGAAAATATAAAAAGAATATCTAAAAATAAACTGAATTTTGAAAACATAAAAGATTTTGTTGACATTGATAACGAAAAGGCTTGGGTTTCTTTTGAGTTAAACGGAAAGAATTACAAGTGGGATTTAAGAATTGATAATGATTGGGTTGACGGTTCTTTATTCGATAAAATTCAAGAACTGAATTCGGAATTAAAAAATTCTGAAAAGTTTACTTTTATTGGTTTAGGTCAAGACGGAGTAATTGACTTTATGACTGACAAAGAAATGTCTGAATTTAAAAAAATGACCAATATCAAAATAAAGTGGTTGAACGGTATTAAAGATATTGGAGAATAAAAACTGGTGCTAACACCGTGTATAATTAATTGCTTTTTAGAGCTTACTTGTGAAAATTCCTGCGGAATTTTCTCTGGTCCGTAAAAGTTTGCTAAATTAGCTACCCAACCACGCAACTAACCATACACAAACACGTTACCACACATTTGAAAAAAACAGCATTCTACATATTATCAATCTTGCTTTTATTAGTAACAAACGGATATTCTCAATCGGATTTTACGAAAATTGATGAATATGCGCGAAGTATAGATTATAATTCAGATAAACCATTAGCGATTGAACTCACTAAAAACTTAAAGACGGATTTAGAGAAAGTGCGTTCAATTTTTGTTTGGATAACTGATAATATTAAATATGACGTTAAGCGTTATAAAAATCCAGAACTTTATAGTAAATCAAAAGATTCAACAACCGACGTTATTAAAAATACATTGGACACTAAAATGGCAGTTTGTGGCGGATATGCTAAACTTTTCAAAAGCCTTTGTGATGACGCTGGAATTGAATGTGTCTATATTGTTGGTCTGTCAAGACAATATTTAGAAAGCAATGAAGAAAAAACAGTTCCCGACCACGCTTGGAACGCTGTTAAGATTGATGGAAAATGGTTTTTATTAGATACAACTTGGGCGAGTGGTACTGTATTTGGGAATCGATTTGAAAAGGCTTTGGACGAATATTGGTTTCTTACCAATCCCAAAGAATTCTTTTATTCCCACTATCCAACTGAACAAAAATGGACTTTGTTAAACGAAAAATATAATCGTGAAAAATTTTATGATTTACCTGCAACAATTTCCCATAATCTCTTCACTCAAGGAATATCTGTAATAAATCCCGAGAACGGAACAATTAAAATTGGTCCTGATAACAAATTTAAATTTGTTGTAAAAGTTGATAATATCGAAACCGACATTTCACTTTTGGGTTCGCCTTGGGAAACTTATGCATCTCTGAATAATTTACCAGAACCAACCAATGAAGAATACCTAAATGATATTGACAAATATAGCTTGCTTATTCCGTCAATAGAATTAATAAACAAAACTGTCAACGGAAATACAATTACTTTAGAATATGTGGTAAAACATAAAACTTTGGAAAACATTTCATTATCTGTTAACCAATTACAAACAGCGGATTACAAAGTAGAATGGCAATAAAAAACGTGTGGTAACACCGTGTATAATTCATTGCTACTACTCGCCTACTTGCGAAAATCTTTGCGGACTTTCTATTCTGTATTTATTTGCTAACTTTAATGCTTAAATCACGCAACGAGATCATACACAAACACGTTAGCCATAATTTACAAAAAATGACGATATTAACAGAAAATCAAGTAACTGAACTTTGTGTTTTTATAGAAAATCGAATTGAAAAAATTGGTTGTGACCACTCATTGAAATACACTTTTGATTGGGCTAAAAAAAATGGAATTGATAAGTCCGACTTAATTGATGTACTGGAATCGAATGGTGGATTTTGTGATTGTGAAGTAACATTTAATTTACCAGAAGATTGCGATTTAGAATTAGAATCTGATAATAGAGAAATGGACTTTAAAAATCCTTTTAAAATTCCGCTAAATTTTCAACAAGTCGAAAACAAAGTTTATACAAAAGCCTTATTTTCAAGTTCTGAATACGACCGATATAATTATACAAAAAACGGAGAACTACTAATTCCAGCACCTTTTGGATTTAAACCAAAAAAGAGAGTTAGGAAAAGTATGCACTTTTTTAACGGAACTGAATCGGAATTGCCAACTGAAATTGGAATTGTGAAAGAAATTGAACCGACAAATGGAAAGCTGTTCGCTAAAATGGTTCGTGATTTAAAATTGGAGTCTTTTACAAAATTTTCGGAACGAGATGCTGAATACTACTTCTCGAGAATTGAAAAAATTGAAATTGGAAAACCAATGGGAACGCATTTTATGGAAAGAACAGGAATTGGCGGAAAAAAAATTGATTTAAAAATACATAAAGTGATATTTAGGAAATAAAAAACTATGGCTAACACCGTGTATATTTTATTGCTAGTTTTTAGCCTACTTACGAAAATCCTCGCGGATTTTCTATTCGGTATTTATTTGCTAACTTAGTAACTTAATCACGCAACAAAGCATACACAAACACGTTGGCAACAATGTCCGAAAAACCTATGAACAGAATTTTAATCATTTTTCTAATAATCGGATTTTACTCTTGTGGAGAAAAGCAGAAACCTGAAAAGAAAATGGAAACTGTTGTAGATAAAAAAACCCTTTCTGAACTTAAAGACTTTGAATTACTTCAAGATTTTGAGAAAAATAAAGCGAAATTCGGAACACCAAATACTTTTGAACTTAACGACCATTCTGCTGATGGTGGAGAATTAAGCGTATTTCACGATAAAGACTTTGATTACATTGTATTTGACTTTTGGTTGTATGGAGAAACTGGAAAACTGAATTATACATATTGGACGGAAAAAAACGGAAATTTGGATTTCAAGTTTGTAAAGCAACTGAAGTACGTTTATGACAAGCCATATTATATAGAAGATTATAAAACGGATTCTATAATTCGATACTTTTCTTATTCGGATTCTAAAACCAAACTTTTTGACATAAACAAAACGGAAATCACAGAATCTGAACAGATTGAAAAAAGTAAATCGGAATTGGAATCATTTTTCAGAGATGTGACAAAAGGAATTGAAATAGTAAAATAAAACACTGTTGCCAACAACGTGTATAATTCATTGCTAGTTAAAGCCTACTTACGAAAGTCCTAGCGGACTTTCTATCTGTGATTTATTTGCTAACTTTAGTGCTTAAACACACAACGAAATCATACACAAACACGTTGTAAACAATTTAGAGCATAAATGACGAAAAAAGAAATTAATAACATTCTGAAATCTGAATCTGGAATTATCCTATTAGAAAAGGAATCTGAACAATCTTTTTTTGAATCGATATTAAACAATACTGTTTCGTTGATTTCTGCTATATATTTCTTGACAAGAAAAAAACTTGATTCATTAATTCTAACTGAAAAAAGGATTTTACTAATAGTGCAGAACAAAATTCAACTTGAAAAAAAGTTAAACGGAAATGAGTCGTTGATATATAATGGTGTGAAATCCGCATTAGAAATAACTGACCAAAATGAAAAATCTATTATTGGACTGAATAAATTGCGCGTGAGTTATGAAGAGGGAAAGTCAATACGACAAAAATTAACTGAATTTGAAAGCAGAACTGAATAAAAACTGTTTACAACAATGTATAACCGCAATTACGGCGGATTCGACTACGTCCGAATCCACTCGGAATTACTAAAGTCAGTGCCAAACCGAAAATTAACGCATATAAACCCGTAACTGACGGTTATACGAGACCGTTGTACACAATTTAAGAAAACACCTGAACTAAATGAGTTGGACAGTGATTTTATTTAATTCAAGCGAAAAAATTCCATCGGACTTGGATTTTGAAGAAAGTATTCTTAAGCCAATTCTATTTAGCGAAATTCTGGAAAAGTCATTTAAAAAAATTAAATCCGAAGACAATCATAGAGAAATAAAAGGAATTGATTATTCAATTGACTTTTTTGTTGACAATGAACCAAGTGGAACAAAAATGCTGAATCTTTATGGAGAAAATGGACTGTTTGAACTTATAGGTTTAGCCAAAAAATATAGATGGCAAATTTACGATACAAGCCTAAATAATTTTATTAATTTGGAAAATCCAGAAAACAACGGATTTGAAAATCATAAAAGTTATCTCAAACAAATAAAAGCAACGGAATAATATATAGAATGGAAGCTCTGTTAGCATCGGAATATAATTACGAAATGAATAAATGTGTTCTCGTTCAAGGAGACATTCATTCAGTTTGGGCATATGTAATTGACATAACTGACAATAAAGATGAAATAGAATTTGACGGATTTATATGTTCTCGTGGAACTCTAATTGATGATAGTAACGAAATTGAGGCTTACATAAATCACGACCAAGGTTATGCACCACCATTATTAAGTGAATATAAAAATGAGTATTCTATTATAAATGACCTTGTTGAAAGCGATATAAAAATTGACTGGAAAGACAATATTGTCCGAATTTTAATGAAAGGAACCGAATATTTAAAAATGGATTTGGAAACCAAAATGTCCTATTCCAAAGGAATTTCGAAAAGCGGTGCATATGGAATTCCATTAAAAGAATAAATAGAAACTGTGTACAACACCGTGTATAATTCATTGCTATTTATAGCCTATTTACGAAAGTCCTCGCGGACTTTCTATTCTGTATTTATTTGCTAACTTTAGTGCTTAAAGCACGCAACGAAATCATACACAAACACGTTGTAAAACATTTACGAAAAACCTCGAATTTGAAATTTATATTGAAAATAATTTTAGGAGCAGTAGTAATGTTAGTAGTTGGAATAACTGTTTTTCTTGTTGCATTTGGAGACCATACAAATAGAACGAATTTTA
>NZ_JAICBG010000016.1:0-6766 GCF_020179375.1 Winogradskyella sp. SM1960
TTATTTACTAAATTGGCTTATTGAAAACCCGAAGGTAAGGTGTTTCAAATCCCTTACTATTCATATATATATTCATTAGCAGCAAGCAGTCACGTTTTGCTAACCGCTTTCTTAATCCAAGAGTTTTTTGTTTTTCGAGTCGATAAAATTCTTTATTGAATAATCTGACTAGATAAGTATTATGGAATAGCAACGCTGGATTAACTACTCAGATGGATAAGCCGAATTGACTTAGAGTGCGGAACAACAACGTTGGATTGATTACTCAGATGAATAAGCAGAACTGATTAGAATTACGGAAAATAACCCTAGATAATAGGAACCATTAAAATTAGATTTTACGAGATCCATAGAAAAAACCATCAACTCACTCTACTCTATTTTAATTTATAAAACTTTACGGCCGATCTGAACGCGAAAAAACCAATCTGAACGTAGTTGGACTCAATAACCAAAATTAAACGCTACAATCAATGATAAAGTTGCTTAATTAAACTGTGTGGAATTTAAAAGCCGGCTGCTAACACCGTGTATAATTAATTGCTTTTTTGAGCTTACTTACGAAAATTCCTGCGGAATTTTCTCTGGTTCGTGAAAGTTTGCTAAATTAGCTACCCAACCACGCAACTAATCATACACAAAACCGTTAGCTTTAATTGTTCCGAAAAATGAAAATCGTAACCGAAAAAATAAATAACGAACCAAAACATTCCATCTCGAAAAAGGATGTGAAAGCGATTATCGAAATTGTTCCTGATGATTGGATTGGAATTGCTCACATTTTTTCAATTTCTTCTCAACTATTTGAGAATTCGAATTGGGACAGACCAGTTATTCAAAATAATACAACGTTCAAAATATTATCACGCGGAATTGACCGAAACGAAATAATAAAAGAATTACTAATTGAATTAGCTATTAGACCAACCAAAACGTATCCACCTAAAGGACATTCTTTGACAAAATCACAACGGAAAAAATTAGAGGAATTGATAATGCCATACTATAATAAACTGACTGAATAAAACGGAACTATCACTCAAGCGGAATTTGAGCAAGTTTGCGGAATTGAAAAACGGAATGACAAAAATACGTGCTCACTCAAATGTGTCACAACTAAAAGCTAACAACGTGTATAAAAAATTGCTAAATTAGTACTTAAACAAAGGTAGTTGCATTTTTGTTACGTCTGAATTTCCTTCGGAAATTCCTCGCACACAAAACCGCAACTATTCATACACAAGACCGTTGTGGCTAATTTGAGAAACCGCTGAAAAAACAATAAACTAATGAAAAAAGATAAAGAACATTTAGGGTTTAGTAAAGGAGTTAATGATTACTATAATCATTATATTACTGTTGCAGACGCTAAAGCAGGTGTTCTCATTGCTATATCTTTTGTTGTATTTGATTTTCTTAAAGATTTAAAACATTGTAGCAATTTAGAAAATTTCCTTTTCTATTGCTCATCTATTCTATTAATGTTGACCTGTGCATTTTCAGTTTGTGCAGTTTTCCCAAGAAATCCAAAGAAAAAAAAAGGAGTTGTATTCTGGGAAAACGTAAAAGAATTCAAAAATGACAAAGAATATTATGATAATGTAACAAAGTTAGATTTAAATAAAATCGAGAAAACTTATTCCATTCAAAATTATCATTTAAGTAAACTTTTGAGTCGAAAATATTTCTTTATTCGAATAACAATTATTGTGTTTATTCCAAGTTTAATCAGTTTATCAATTCTATATTTCTTAAATTAATATGCCAACTTGGAACAAAGATTATTGGAATAAAATAAAAGACAACTTTAACGCAAACATTGACGGATTGCAAGACAAAGTTGATTCAGTTACTAACGGACAAAAAGCACCTTCTTTAGATGAAATAAAAATTGGTTCAGGAAGAAAAATGAGAGCAGCCTGTCTTTTTTTTGATATTAGAGGCTTTACTTCAAGAACTAACTCATCTGACATTGACAAACTAAAGGAAACTTTGTATATGCTCAATTGTGTCATACCTACGGTAATGAAAATAATTTATGACTATAATGGCTATATTGAAAAAAATACTGGAGATGGAGTTATGGCAATAATTGGGTTGGAAGATGACGATTCAATTTCTGCTAATAATGCATTAGATGCTTCTCTAACTATTTTTTACACTTTAAAGCATTTGATAAATCCACATTTAGAAAGTAAGAAAATAAAGAAAGTAGACGCTCGAATTGGAATTGATTTAGGTCAAATTTTAATAACTAGAATAGGTTTACCTACTGGTACAAGTAAATATCAGCGTAACTTTCTTACTGTAGTTGGACCAACAGCAAATATTGCTTCAAAAATTCAAAATTTTGCGAGTACTAACAAAATTTGGGTTGGCGACCAAATTAAAAAACACGCTTACGCCTCGAATAAAGATTATTTTAAAAAGAAAACACCAGATGATTGGACTTGGATTTATAATAAGTCAAAGAATAAATATGAAGTTTGGGAATATGATGCAGTTTGGATTGAAATATAAAAAACTAGCCACAACACCGTATATAATTTATTGCTAGTTCTCGCCTACTTACGAAAGTCCTCGCGGACTTTCGTGGTCGGTAATTATTTACTAAATTAGTTGCTTGAAACACGCAACAAACCATATACAACAACGTTACCACACATTTGAACGCAACATTGAAAATAACACTAAAAATCATCGGATTGATAATTTTATTGATATTTCTATACTTTATAGAATCGATTATATTTTGGATGATTTTTGGTGAAGGTGGACAAGCCAGCGCTATTATGGATAATGGATTGACAAAATTAATTATGTATGTTCTTCCAGTAATAATTGTCGGCGGAATTGGATTTAAAGTATTTAAAAAAGAATAAATCAATGTTCGAACTAATACTTTCAACTTTAGCGGAATTTGGACTTATACGTGAGGATTTTAAACACCATAAAAAAATCACTAAAAAGGAGGAAGAAGATGGAGTAAAAAGACCTTTTCAAAGATACTTTTTACAACCTAGTTCAATTTTGGTTATTTCTGTTTTAATTATTGGATGCATAAGTGCATTTATATTCTTTGGTTATCAAAGGAAATCTATTTTTCCAAAAAATACTGAAAAAGAAATATCTGAAATGAGTGACAGAATGGAAAATTGGAAAGAAAATCTTGGAAAATACCCTACAGAATTAAATGAATTAATAGGAAATAGTCCTTTAAGACAAGATTGGAAAAAAGACGCTTGGAATCGAGAATATAAATTAACGATTGTGGAAAATGGAAAAGGATTTTTAATTACATCTGCTGGCTCTGATGGAAAATTTGGAACTGAAGATGATATTAAATCGGAATAATAAAAAACGTGTGGTAACACCGTGTATAATTAATTGCTTTGTAAGTGCTCATCTGGAATATTCCTTCGGAATATTCTCAGGTTCGTAAAAGTTTACTAAATTAGTTGCTAAACCACGCAACTAATCATACACAAAACCGTTGTACGCAAGCTGAAAAACTCACTCAAATTGATAAAAAAAGTATTGATTGGAATAATAGGATTTATTCTTGGAATAGGTTTCGGATTCTATTTTGAAGGCTTCTTTCGAGAAATAATTCAAGATATTTTTCGATTTACTACTTCCGACAAAATTCGATTTGTGGGAAAAAATATTTCCATCTTTTCAGACAGAACATTCGAATATATACTCGGATTTGCTTTAATGACTTTTTTATTGGCAAACATCAAACTTAAAACAAAGCGGATTTTGAAAAATGTTATAATTTGCCTACTGATTTTTGGAATCTCTATTTTCCTAATTTCAGCAATTAATGCAAATTTAAAAGTATTACAATGTACAGCTTGTGACAACGGAATTGTCAAAATTCATTGGAACAATATAAATTTCGGACTTACAATTGGATTAAGTGCAATCTTTTCAGTAGTTCCAAGTATTATAGTATTAATAAATAAAATAAAAGCCAGCGTACAACACAGTATATAAAAAATTGCTATTTTGTGCTTTACCAATGTTAGTTGCTTTGTTTGCTAGCTTCTGATTTTCCTTCGGAAAATCCTCGCATACAAACACGCAACATTTCATATACATAAACGTTAGGCAATATTAATCTAAACAATTAAAATAAAACAAATGTATAAAGCAGAAAGAATATTAAGTGGTTATTTTATTTTATTCATCATTATTTTAATGAGTTGTGATAGTGACGAACAAACAATTACCGACTTAAACAAAGTTGAAATTCAATATGAGGAAAACTATTTAGATGACAGAATATTTTTTAATTCGAAAGATAAAATGATTTACTTTATCACTTTTTACAGTCGTAATTCTGAGACAACTGCTTGTAAAATCAATGCATTTAATTATGAGTTAAAGAAAATAACATCACAAAAAATGATGGAATATTCATACAATCCAGCGATTTCAACTAATTCAATAGGAATATACAATAATCAAGTAGAAATTTATATCCTATCCGGAGATAAACTAACCATTCTTGATGGTGTTGATTTAAATGAAATAGCTAGTTTAACTATTCCAAATAGTCTAATTTCTAATGTTAAAACTAAAGATGGTTTGCTATTCATAAGTCATAAAGAAAATACCCAGGATTTTGTTTCAGTTCATAACAGACATGATTTGACTTTAAATCCTGAAGCTGGAAACATTGAAAGCAATTCTAATTATGGGTATCTGATGGTATTTAAAGATAATTTAAATCAAATTAGATGTTTGTCATTCCCACGATTGTCAAATGATAGATATTTTCGTGATTTTACCTTTGATAATCAAGGCACCTATCTAAATTTTGGTTTGGGAAGAGATGGCAATGTTGTATTTCGGGAGAATATATTAGCAAAAACCAATGATAATGTTGATTTTATTTTGACAGGCCCTTCAGGTACGATTCATAATAAAGATGAATTATTATTAACAGAATCTGAAAAACTAAAATTGTATACAGGTCAATTTGAAGATTATTTTATAAGTGATGATGGAGCTTATATTTATTCAATACAAAATAATTTATCAATAGATAGATACAATGCTTCAACATTCATTCTTGAAGAGTCAATTTCAATAAATGAGAACGGAAAAGATTTATTTGTTACTGAAGATCAATTTATAGTTTTTGACTATATAAACAAAAAGGTTAGTTTTTCATTTTATCAAAAATAACATTGCCTAACACCGTATATAATTTATTGCTAGTTCTAGCCTACTTACGAAAATCCTCGCAGATTTTCTATTCGGTTTTTATTTGCTAAATTTAATGCTTAAACCACGCAACAAACCATATACAAACACGTTAGCGGCCATTTTGGCGCACACTAACAATTTTAAGGCTTCCACTCTATTCTGCAATTATTTGCATTAGAAATATCACGCTGGAATTTAAAACTGAACGAATAAAAATATTACGCTTGATTTTCTACTCATTCGGAGCATTACGTTTGACTTTTCACTCATACGGAACATTACGCTGGAATTCTTACTCAAACGGAACACAACGCACAAATTATCGGCTTGCCTAACTTCGATTCTACGATTCGAAAATATAGCAATCCTCAATTTTTGGCTGATAAGCGGAATGTCAAAACGTTCGGCTGAACTCTGTAAAAATAGGAATCGTACAACTTTTGACTAAAAAACAAAAGAAAAAAAAAGGAATAATAATTCGGAGATTTTTTTGAGATTTTTAAGTAAAAGAGTAAAACAAGTTCAAATTATATAACTTGCGAATAGTTTACGCGAGAATATAACGTTGTAATGAAAAAAACGGCAGCTAACAATGTATATAATTTATAGCTGCTTCTAGCCTACTTGCGAAAAACCTCTCGGTTTTTCTATTTCGATAATTATTTGCTAACTTACTCGCTGAAAACACGCTACAAACCATATACGAGACCGTTACCTGTAATTATGAAAAACATCCTGCTTGCCATAATATTATTTCCACTTTTGACTTTTAGCCAGTCATCTAAAACTTATATGGAATTGGTTGATGCAGCAAAAACGAAGAAAAGTGCCGAACAAATTGAAAAGTTGATTATTGGAACGTGGGAATTTCAAAAATTGACAGATAAGAACGGAAAAACAATTGCGGAAGTGAAACATTTCGTGAATGACACAATTACAGCGACTGAATTTGTTTCTCGACCAAATATGCGAATTGAAATGGACAAAACGTATGAACTATTTGGTTGTGAAAATTCGGAAAACTGTGAAAGCGGAATTTGGGAATATGACTCAAAAGCAAAGATTTTTAGAATGACTTTTAATAAACCAAAATACAACGTGCCGATTGACAAACTTGCACCTGGACTTTTGGAACAATTAAAAAAATCTGGTTCTTTAATTGAGTTTACGAAAAACGAAATAGAAATAGCGGAAATCACTCAAACGGAATTGAAAATATTTGAATTTTTAGAAAGTGATGGAACCGATTTCAAGTATAATTTAAAAGTGTATCGGAAAAAATAACTACAGGTAACAACGTGTATAATTCATTGCTAGTGCTAGCCTACTTACGAAAGTCCTCGCGGACTTTCTATCTGTGATTTATTTGCTAACTTTAGTGCTTAAACACGCAACGAAATCATACACAAAACCGTTGTAAAACATTTACGAAAAACCTCGAATTTGAAATTTATATTGAAAATAATTTTAGTAGCAGTAGTAATGTTAGTAGTTGGAATAACTGTTTTTCTTGTTGCATTTGGAGACCATACAAATAGAACGAATTTTA
>NZ_JAICBG010000017.1:0-6211 GCF_020179375.1 Winogradskyella sp. SM1960
ATGTTAGAGTTGCTTAATTGAACTGTGCGGAATTTAAAAGCCGGCTGCTAACACCGTGTATAATTAATTGCTTTTTTAGGCTTACTTACGAAAATTCCTGCGGAATTTTCTCTGGTTCGTAAAAGTTTGCTAACTTAGTTGCTAAATCACGCAACTAATCATACACAAAACCGTTGGCAGTAATTTGAGAATGAGATGATAAAATTCAAAATTAACGGTCAAAAATTAACAAATTGGAAAGCATTTCACTCTGAATTTAAAGCGGAATTAAATTTTCCGGATTACTACGGAGAAAATATTGATGCTTGGATTGATTGTATTGACGAATTGACTGAAAGACCTACTCTACTGCTGATTGAAAACGGAAAATACTTGAAAGAAAACGCACCTGAATTGCTAAATGCAATTATGGAATGTGGAGCTTTCGTTAATTATAAGAAAATAGAAGTCGGAGAAAATCCGAATTTACTAATTGCAACTGATTGCTAAATGAGAAATAGTAAAATAATTAGGTGTTCATTAATTTTGTTATTATTAACTAATGTTAGTTGTTTCATATTCTGTAATGGGAAATGGGCTGAATATGATAAAAGCTATTTACTCAAAATTGAAAGCATTAGTCAGACAAAAGGTGCCATTTGTGTTAATGACTCATTGAAAATTGATGTTTCTTATAATAATGATAAACCTTATCCAACTACGCTACACGATTTTATTAAAGAAAATGATTCTTTAATTGTTCCAGCTAATAATGACACTCTTTTTATAGTTCGGAATAACAAAAAATATTGGTTTAAAAAATATGGAATTACTAGTTTCAAATCTTTTTCCGAAAATGATAATTAAAAACTACTGCCAACACCGTGTATAATTAATTGCTTTTTAGAGCTTACTTGCGAAAATTCCTGCGGAATTTCCTCTGGTCCGTAAAAGTTTGCTAACTTAGCTACCCAACCACGCAACTAACCATACACAAACACGTTACCACACATTTGAGAATGACGCAAAAACAACGAAAAGTATTCTATACAACGATTTTCTTTCTCGGAATAATTTTAATGTATTTTCAAATACAGATTTATCGGAATACAATAATTAGTTGGTTAATTCCTGCCTCAATAATAATTATAATTGGAATAGTAAGTTTTTTAATAGATTTTAAAAATTACAAACGGACTTATGAATATAGCGGAATTGGATTGTATTTTTATTCGTGGATGCATTACATAATCGGATTTGGATTTATTTTTTGCTCAATCTTTATGTTAACGAATTTTTACTTCGCTGACCAAAATGTAAAAACGGAATCTTACGAAATTGTTGACCGAACTTCTATACGTGGAACAACGAAAGGCAGAATTGGAGAAGAACAACCAGTGTTTACAATAAACTACAAAGGAAAAAACAAAGAGTTAGTTTTTAAAACACAATTCTATGAAAAAATGAATTTCTACAAAACTGTGGAATTTGAAACTCGGAAAGGTTTCTTTGGATTTGATATTTTAGAAAATAAAAGACTGAATTGAAAACAAAAACGAAATAAAAAACGTGTGGTAACACCGTATATAAAAAATTGCTATATTGTGCTTAATTAAAGGTCGTTGCACGTTTACTACGTCTGATTTTCCTTCGGAAAATCCTCGCACGCAAACACGCAACTTTCCATATACAATCACGTTACCTGCAATTATGAAAAAAAGCCTGTAACTAAACGAAAACGACAGTTCACTCATTTAAGGTTTTTGAATAATTATGTAAAGAGTAAATTTGGAAACAAATAGAAACGAATGAAAAAATTTAGTTTATTAATATCAGTTTTACTTCTGAATCTCAACTTGGGTTTTTCTCAAACCGAATCTGAAATTGACTCTTTATTAAATATAATTGCGAAAACGGAAAACTCAAAAGAAATAATAAAAACCAATCAAGCCGAAAAAATAAAAGCATTTGGAGAAAATTCTTTGATAACTCTTGCGGATTTTTTTACTGACACAACCTTGACAAAAGTTAAATCAGAATGCCATAATCGGAATTTGACAAAAGGAGAAATTGCAATCATAATGGCTGATAGAATTGAATCAATGCCATATTTTACTGTTACTCGAATTCAAAATTGCACGTTGACTTTTTGCGAAAATAATCCGAATATAATTGAATATTATTTTAGTATTAATAATTATCTAAATAACAAAGAATTTAAAGAAAGATACGTGGAATGGTTATTTAGTGAGGATAGATTAAAAAGCGTAAGAGGAAAAGACCGAAAAAAACGAAAGAAAATATTAACTGAATGGAAAAATAACAGCAGGTAACACCGTGTATAATTCATTGCTAGTTATAGCCTACTTACGAAAGTCCTCGCGGACTTTCTATCTGTGATTTATTTGCTAACTTTAGTGCTTAAACACGCAACGAAATCATACACAAAACCGTTGCCAGTAATTATGAAATACATCTTCGCCATCATATTTTCGTTTTCATTTTTGAGTACCTACTCACAAATGGAACCATCTGAAAGTGGAATTGAATTTGAAAAGTCGATTAAAGAAAATGATACAATAAGTCTGATAAAACATCATCGGAAATTTGATTCGGATTTCTCTTTTGACTGGAAACTAAACGAAACCGAAACGAGAGTTGAAATTGACCATTTCAAATATGGATACAATATTGAGTGGATTAAAAGAAAATCTGACACGATTATTTACCGAACATATACTTTTGACATTGATGGAAACTTTTATTATGCACACGAACAAAGGGAATTGAATGATAAACTCGTAAGTCGTGGCGGAATCGAAATTGAAAACGGAAAACTAAAATATATCAGACAAGTTTACCCAAAAGAACTTGAACCAAAGTTTAAAGTGGATTATTACGAATTTGAATTGTTTGACAAAGGAAAACTTGTTGCTATTTATCGTGCTGACCATTTGAACCACTATTATATGCTGACAGAGGAAAAAAACAAAGACAAAATAAAGCTCGTTTACGGAATTGACTTTCTGAACGTGAAGAAATAACTACTGGCAACACCGTGTATAATTAATTGCTAAGTTCTTCCCTACTTGCGAATATTCCTGCGGAATATTCACAGGTTCGTAAAAGTTTGCTAACTTAGTTGCTAAACCACGCAACTAATCATACACAAACACGTTGCCAGCAATGCCTGAAAAGCGAAAACCTGTTCAAAATCGGAACTTATTGCAATCTGAATTTTGTATTAAATATAGAATTATATCAGAATTTTATAATGATTAACTAAAAGGCACAACGTACGAATTTTTAACTGAAATGTTCACAAGTAATTACGATTTAAAAAGAAACATTGAAATTCAACAACGTTCGAATTCCAAGCGTAACGCAGTAAATTTACTCTGAATGAAAAAGCTAAAGACTATTTCAGTAATATCGTTAGAAATGAATAAAGTAATCACGTTTAAATGACACAAAACATAATAATAAACTTAATTCTAGGCATAAGTTTAATCGCTTTTGGAATTTGGTTAGGAAAACTGACTATAAATAAATATAAATTGAAATCCTATTATGATATGCAATTATTAGGAGCTAGTATTAGTTCTATAATTATTGGTATTTATTGCCTAATTAATTTAACAAATAATTGGTAATATTAACTTAAAAGGAAATTTAAAACAGAATTAAGACTGAAATAAAAATGCTTGAAAAACAAAAAGCACAGCTGGCAACACCGTGTATAATTAATTGCTTTTTTAAGCTTACTTGCGAAAATTCCTGCGGAATTTTCACGGGTTCGTGAAAGTTTGCTAAATTAGCTACCAAACCACGCAACTAAACATACACAAACACGTTAGCACACATTTGAGAAAAACATTTTTCATATCGACAATTTTTTTGATTTTGAGTTGTGAAAGCAAACCAAAAGAAATTCGATTTTATCCAACTGACAGAGCTTTCTCTACTGAAACTTCACAGTTAATTGGACTTGACACTACTGAATTAAACTTTAGACAAATAACAAATAAAATTGGAACTTTCGATAAAGATTACGGAATATTGGTTGTGGAATTTGATGATGAAAAAATCAAAAAAAGAATTATACCATACGTCTATGATAACGGGTTAATAAAGTCCAAAAATATATTGCGAATTAAATCTGACACGATTCTAATAGATGAAATTTATCCGATTAGTGAACTAAAACCGATTATGAAAAGACACTATCTGAATAAAGGGAAAGTTCCTTATTATCCTGATTTACCACGAAATGCTCTTGTCGAAGTAACTATCGACACAAATAAAACAGGAAAAGAACTCAAAAAAGTTTTAACTCAATTGACCCGGACATTTGACGAGATAAAAAAAGAAACAAACGACACAATTGAATTGAGAGTGTTCTTCAATTATTTAAGACAAATTCCACCGCCACCACCACCGAAAGAGGAATCTGAAAATAAATAAAAAACGTGTGCTAACACCGTGTATATTTTATTGCTAGGTTCTAGCTTGCTTACGAAAATCCTCGCGGATTTTCTATTCGGTATTTATTTGCTAACTTAGTAACTTAATCACGCAACAAAGCATACACAAACACGTTGTAAAACATTAACCAAAACCACATGAGAAAACAAACAATACAATTAACATTCTGTTTATTAATGCTTTCTACATTTTCGATTGCACAAAGCCAATTAACTTTAGGAGTAAAAGGTGGAGCAAATTTCACAGGATTTCATACTGGAAGTTCAACTTTCAGTAGTGAATTTGGTATTAATCTTGGCGGAATTGCGGAATATTCACTTTCGGATAGATTTAGTATTCAAGCTGAACTTTTGTTTAACCAAAAAGCTGGAACTTTTACTATAAAGGACAACTCAAATTTTGTTTTAGGAAGTGTAGTTTCAGAACTTGGTTATATCGATATTCCAATTTTAGCAAAGATTTATATTAGTGACAAATTCTCATTTGAAGTTGGACCACAAATCGGATTTAATATTTCTGAAAAAACAGAATTTAACGGTAGCGAAGTCGAATCTGAACTTAAAACTTTAGATACAGCACTTGTTGGAGGTTTTGGATATCAATTTGAGCAAGGTTTATTTATTCAAGCAAGATATGGATATGGACTTTCAGAAGTTTTTGAAAACGAGAGATATAAAAATTCAGTAATCAGTCTATCTTTAGGCTATAAATTTAATTAAATGAGAAAATTTACAATCCTATTATTTTGTGCTTTAATAGCTTTTAGTTGTTCATCAGATGATGACAATAACGAAGGTAATAACAATACAAATAATGCATTAACCTTTAATGGAACATCTTTTAATGTATCAAATGTATTTCTAAACGATGAAAATACAACTGACAACAATCCGAGTGATATTGCAATTATAATGAGTAATATAAATTTGCTTACCGAAAGCCAACCGAATGGTGTGAATTATGTTTATTTTGACTTTCCAGGTGTTGAATTACAAACTGGAACAATAACAAATATTTCTGATTACACGATTTTGGAAAACGCTTCTTTTGTAGATTCGGAAATTGATAGCGGAAATACAATTTTAGATGACGCAGAAAATGGATTTATGGCTACAAACACTATTTTAAATATAAATTCATTAAGCCCAAGTCAAATTGATTTTAACTTTAGTTTCACCAGAGAAGATGGAGAAATAATCACAGGGAATTATTCTGGAAATTACACAGATATTAGTCAATAATAACGTTTTACAACACCGTGTATAATTCATTGCTAGTTCTAGCCTACTTACGAAAGTCCTCGCGGACTTTCTATCTGTGATTTATTTGCTAACTTTAGTGCTTAAACCACGCAACGAAATCATACACAAACACGTTGTGGGTAATTTGAGAAATGAACTTTCCTGAAATAGGTTGACTAAAAATTAAGCAATTAATTACAGTCACTTATGAAAACACAAAATGAACACTGGCGAAAAAAAAGCTATCAAAAAGCAACTTTAGAGACTAAACTTTTAGTCGTTGACCAAATCTTAAATGGTCAGCTATCCAACAATCAAGCTTCTAAAAAATATGATGTTCCTAGAACAACTATTTCCTATTGGTTAAGAAAATACAGTACTTTAGTACAACAAAATACTGGTATGAGTAAAAACGATGAGATTAAAAAATTAAAGGAAAAGATTGAAGAACTTGAGTTTCAAAAAGACTTCCAACAAGACATTATCGCTGATATGGAACTGATTAC
>NZ_JAICBG010000018.1:0-5608 GCF_020179375.1 Winogradskyella sp. SM1960
CTCGCAAGATGAAAGTCCAAAACTCAATGATATCAATATGATTAGCGTTTTTCTCAAATTACTTACAACGTGTTTGTGTATGGTTAGTTGCGTGGTTAAGTAGCTAAGTTAGCAAACTTTTACGGACCAGAGAAAATTCCGCAGGAATTTTCGCAAGTAGGCAATAACAAAGCAATTAATTATACACGGTGTTGTCTGTAGTTTTTTATTTCCAGTTTCTAAAATCAGTATATAAAAGTCCATTATCAGATAAAATCAGCCTATTATATTCTGTATTACTTCTTTTATCGAGAAAGGTCAAGTTAATATTTATCATACAGTTGTATTTTCTTAAATCTGTTGTTAATGAACGTTCCAATTTTCCATTGTTATCGACAATTTCATAATATGCAACTGGTTTAATAAATTCGATTGAATCGAAGCAGTAGCTTAATGTGACTCTAAAATTATCGGATTCAAATTCCCAATAATTCCCAGCAGAAACATCTTCAGTCAAAATCGAATTGCATATTTTGATATCCACTTCGGAAACTTGAGTTGAATCTGAAGCAGATTTAATTCTTACATTTTGTGTAAAACAAATGTCATTATCATTAATATTCCATTCTTTAATTCCAGAATAACCTCTTTTTTCGCTGAACACATTATTATTAATCCAATCAGAAATTTCTTTTTCCTCTATATTTCTAAATTCAATAGATTGACTTTTAGCATATTTCAAAATACTTTCTGAAACATCACTTTCTTTTACTGTGTTGAATTTTACAATTGCATCAGATGGACTTTTGCAGTTATTCGATTTTGAACCTACTATGGTCTTTTCTTTATCAACTTTACATCCTAAAATCAGAAATGGAACAATAAAAAATAATTTGAGAAAGGTTTTACTCATAGGGTACATTCAAGGCCTTAACGCAACAAAAGTTGCAAATTGGTTATGGTACAATTTAATTTTTTCTTTCCAAAAAACCTAGATTTTTCGAAGGCTTTTTAGAAAGAAAAAATTAGACAGAGTTTTGTTCTAAGACTTCAAGAGGTGTTTTATAACCTAATACCTTTCTGGGTCTGTTATTAAGTTTACTTTGTATACTTTTCAGTTGATTATTATCAATACTTTTAAAGTCTGTTTTTTTAGGTAGATATCGCCTAATAAGTCCATTGGTGTTTTCATTGGTTCCACGCTCCCAAGAGGCATATGGATTAGCAAAATAAATGTCCATATTAGTATGCTTTGATAGCCATTTATGGTCAGCCATTTCAGTTCCGTTGTCATAGGTCATGGTTTTTGTAAGTTGGTTATCAAAACGATTTAATTCTTTGGCAAAAGCTCTAGTAACAGACTTGGTAGTTCTGTTTTTAAGACTAATAATTAGAGTGTATCTGGATTTACGTTCAACGATAGTTCCGATAGCAGATTTTTGAGCTTTACCTATAACCAGGTCACCTTCCCAATGTCCAATTTCCTGCCTGTTTTCAATATGTTCAGGTCTTTGAGCTATATTTATTTGATCTTTGATTTTAGAGCCTTTCTTACGTCTAGCTTTTGGTTTTCTTCGTCTAGATTTTTGATAGGGAAGAAGTTTTATAAGTTTTTTGTTCAGGCTGGCTTGTGGATGCGAATAGATGTGCATATAGATTGCTTCGTGCGATATTGTCATCACCATATCATTCGGATAATCAATTTTAATTCGTCCTGAAATCTGTTCTGGTGACCAGTTTTTTAAAAGACTTTTATAGACATAAAAACGCAGTAAAGAATAGGTGCCTATTTTGTCTAAATTCCGTTTGTTTAGATAGTCATCCTTAGCCAACCAATTGGCAAGAGAAGCATCGTATTTATCATTAGGATTAGATACCCATTTATTGACTTCTCTGGTTATGGTAGAACGTGAGCGATTAAGCTTATTTGCAATGAAAGATTTGGATTTATTCTCTTCCAAAAGCGTCTGAATAATGACACGTTCCTTAAGTGATAATCGTTTATGCTTTTTTGTATTCATACAACAAATCTAAAATTTTGATTTGTTGCGTTAAGTTATTGAATTCGGATAGTTTTGGTTAAATTACAGACAACGTGTTTGTGTATGATTAGTTGCGTGTTTTAAGCACTAAAGTTAACAAATAAATCACAGATAGAAAGTCCGCGAGGACTTTCGTAAATTGGCTAAAACCAGCAATTAATTATACACGGTGTTGGGCATAGTTTTTTTATTCGTAATACATTTTAAATTTCTCAAAAGTTTCTTGTCCAGGAATATTTACCGTCATTTCATAATATCCATTTTCTTTTGATAAAATCTGATAAATATATTTATCTCCTTTTACGCTAAAATTTGACCGTGTTTCATTGTTACTCTCCAAAAAGATTAATTCGAATTCTGTTTCGTTAATCCAATTATAAGTCAGATTTGAAAATGTATTATTAGAAAAAGAATCTGTCCATTTTCCTTTTTCCATTTTTACTCTTGTTGTATCTCCAGCAACTTCAAAATAATAAAATTCCTTTTGATTTTTAAATTCCTTTAGTTGCTTTTTTGAAATTTCGGGTTTTGGCTTTTTCGTTATTCTCGTCACTGTTTCTTTTGGCGGTTCCAATCTGTCTAATAAATTTCGAAATTCCACACAATTTTTTTGAAGTCTATAATAAACTTGTTGTCCAATTTTTTGGGTTTGTGATTGCTCAAACTTTCCTAAATATGGGTAAAGTTGCTTTTCGTATAAAGAGTTTATTTTAAGCGTATCATTTTTAATTTCCAAATTTTTCAGGAAATCACACATTACATAAGAAACAGAATCAATTTCTGTCATCGTTTGTGAAAATGTAATATTGGAAATTCCAATTAATAATATTATCAATATTTTCTTCATTTTGTTCAAATTATGCCCAACGGTTTTGTGTATGATTAGTTGCGTGGTTGGGTAGCTAATTTAGCAAACTTTCACGAACCAGAGAAAATTCCGCAGGAATTTTCGCAAGTAAGCCTAGAAAAGCAATTAATTATACACGGTGTTGTGCAACGTTTTTTAATGTTTTTCTACTTTTTCAAATTTTTGTTCAGTCAATTTTTCAAATGGTTTGTTTTTATAAAATCTATAATTTATAATAACAGAATCTATTTCAGTTTTTGTTCCACCATTTTCTAGTTCAATTTCTTCCATATCAATTCGAGTCAAGACGTAAGTTGAGTCATTTACAAATTTTCCATATTGGTCATATGCCCACATTCCATCTCCACCAGTTCCTGCAACGATATTATCACTTAATAATTTGTTTTCAGAGTTATATATTAAATAATGTAAATCGTGGCAACAACTTTCATCTCCCTCTATAATTGTTATTATTTTTTCAGATTTGTCATTTTTTTGGATTGAAAAGTACTGATAGTTTACTGGATAAATATTTTCACCTTTGAGTCTTTCATCTTGAAAATATTCAATTAATTTTTCCTTTGATGAAAACGATTTAAGGCTATCTACTATTTTTCCATAATACCAGCCTCTTAAGTCAAATTCATTAAGGTTTGAGTACTTGAAATTACTTGGGGCAATAAATACAGAATCAGAATTTTTAGTTTCTAAAGTTGGTTCTGCTTTTAATTCAGTAGATTCATTATTTATTGAAACTGGCTTTTTTTGCTCAACCTGTATTTTATCAGATTCAGATTCTTTCTTTTTCTCAACACAACTAAATGTCAGAAATATTAATAAATAGGTTAAAAGTTTGTTCATTAGTCAAATGTTGCACAACGGTTAGTATAAGAGCTGTAGCGATTTAAATACACTTGCTTTTCGTGTTACAAAATACTTATTAAAATTAACTGCGGTTCGAGTTTACACCCGAACCGCTATTGCTTTTATACCTTGTTATATGCAGGCTTTTCCTCAGTTTGAATATTTTATTTCTTTACAATTTACAAAATTAGCGATTATAATTCTTCAGAAAATAGATAAGCTTAAAATTTCATTTATTTGGACTTAAAGTTTTTCACCTGGCTATTTGTTTATTTTAACTTTATGTCCTTGTACGTTATTTATTCCAAAAAGTCACAGATAAGCTTTGCCGTTTCATTTGGCTTTTCAGCAAGAATAAAGTGTCCACAATCTTCTAATTTTTTGAGTTGTAAGTCTGTTGTAGAGTTTGTTAACGACATTTGTAACATTTCATATCCACTTCCACCAATTCCCAATACTGGTATGTTTAGTTTTTCGTACGTTTTACTGTCTTCAATGTCTTGAGGAAAAGATTGATACCAAGCATTTGAAGCCCGAATTGCATCTTTGCTATTATAAGTAGAAGCATAAACGGATTTGTCGAAATCATTCATACTTTTTTGGTCTTTCAATAAGTTTTTAAACAACCATTCTATAACGATATTCATACGTCCCTCAAGAAGTTGTTCGGGAAGTTCTTTTACCTGATTAAATGCAAGCCACCAAGGATACAGATAATTTGCTCCCAAAACAGGTAACATCGGCAATTGATACATTCCTGTATCGGGGTGTGGGGTATCCACCATAATTAATTTGGATGCTGTCTCTGAATAGTTTACTGCAAAACTAAATGCTACGTGTGCACCGATATCGTGTCCACCAATATATACTTTATCAAACCCTAACTTTTTTACAAGTTCAAAAATATCCTTAGCCATATTCTTTTTCTCATATCCAGCCATCGGCTTGTCTGAATTACCCATTCCTCGCATTTCGACAACTATAACACGATATTTTTTGGCAAGTATTGGCATTACTTTATGATAAGCCCACCAAGTTTCAGGATAGCCCGGTATTAAAATCAATGGTTCGCCTTGTCCGCCTATAACATAGTGTAGTTTAGTTCCATTTACTTCAGCATAATAATTGGTAAAATCTGGCAAGGTCTTGATTAATTCTTCGGAGTTAAAATTTTTGTTATCTGTCATACTATTAAATTTTGTAAATTTTGTAAATGGAAAAGGCATTGCTAATGCTGTTAATGCAATTCCTCCTTGTTTTATGATTTCCCGTCTGTTCATAATCAGATTTATTTTAGTTCTCAACTTGTAAAGTGTAAAATTAAGAACTATGTTTGTAACCTACAAGTATGTAGTATACTGTATAGTTTGTTATTTTTTTTAAATTATTGAAAATGAAGTTAATAAATCAACTTTCTAAAGAAACAGGTATTCCAATTGGAACAATTCGCTTTTATGAAAAAAGCGGACTTATTAGTGGTCAAACTAAGAAAGAAGTAACCACAAATAATTATGTCTATTATAACGAAGAAACCATCGAAAAACTTAGATTTATTCAAATGGCAAAAGCTGTTGGTTTTACCCTTGCCGAAATAAAAGAGGTTGTTGATACTTGGTATAAGAAGCAATTAAGTAAAACAGCAAAAATTAATGTTTTAAATAAAAAATTGCTGCAAATAGAAGAGAAAATGAAAGAATTGAAAGCAATCAAAAAGCAAATAGCAATTTGTAAATCAAATATTGAGAATGAAATTGATTAAAGTCTTTTCGGTTATTTAGATTTTTTTTCAGCTTGCATATAATGAATATATATATGAATAGTAAGGGATTTGAAACACCTTACCTTCGGGTTTTCAATAAGCCAATTTAGTAAATAA
>NZ_JAICBG010000019.1:2500-5346 GCF_020179375.1 Winogradskyella sp. SM1960
TGCTGGGGTTGTAGGACCACGATATTCGACTCATAATGAATTAGAACAGTTTGGAAAGACTGACCAAAGAGGGTGATAGTCCCGTATAAGTAAAGAATGATTAGATAGTGGTATCCTGAGTAGTGCGGGGCACGTGAAACCCTGTGTGAATTAGTGGGGACCATCCCATAAGGCTAAATACTCCTGAGAGACCGATAGTGAACTAGTACCGTGAGGGAAAGGTGAAAAGAACCCTGAATAAGGGAGTGAAATAGAACCTGAAACCATACGCTTACAAGCGGTCGGAGCAGACTTGATCTGTGACGGCGTGCCTTTTGCATAATGAGCCTACGAGTTACCGTTGCTAGCAAGGTTAAGGACTTCAGGTCCGGATCCGTAGCGAAAGCGAGTCTGAATAGGGCGCTTTAGTTAGTAGTGGTAGACGCGAAACCGTGTGATCTACCCATGGGCAGGGTGAAGCTGTGGTAACACACAGTGGAGGCCCGAACCGGTTGACGTTGAAAAGTCTTCGGATGACCTGTGGGTAGGGGTGAAAGGCCAATCAAACTCGGAAATAGCTCGTACTCCCCGAAATGCATTTAGGTGCAGCGTTGCAATATAGTTTTATAGAGGTAGAGCTACTGATTGGATGCGGGGGCTTCACCGCCTACCAATTCCTGACAAACTCCGAATGCTATAAAATGTTTTGCAGCAGTGAGGGCATGGGTGCTAAGGTCCATGTCCGAGAGGGAAAGAACCCAGACCATCAGCTAAGGTCCCCAAATGTATGTTAAGTTGAATAAACGAGGTTGAACTGCTTAGACAGCTAGGATGTTGGCTTGGAAGCAGCCATTCATTTAAAGAGTGCGTAACAGCTCACTAGTCGAGCGGTTCGGCATGGATAATAATCGGGCATAAACATACTACCGAAGCTATGGACTTGTAAAAGTGGTAGGGGAGCATTGTAGTGTCGTCGAAGGTGTGCTGTGAGGCATGCTGGAGAAGCTACAAAAGAAAATGTAGGCATAAGTAACGATAATGCGGGCGAGAAACCCGCACACCGAAAGACTAAGGTTTCCTCAGCTATGCTAATCAGCTGAGGGTTAGTCGGGACCTAACGCGAACCCGAAAGGGGTAGTGGATGGACAACAGGTTAATATTCCTGTACCTGCTCACGTTAAAAGTGACGGAGGCGAAAAGTTAGTGCGTACTGACGGAATAGTACGTTGAAGCGAGTAGTAATACCGCGATAGTACACTGAGACTACGGTCAAGGTGATAATCTAGCAAATCGACTTCCAAGAAAAGCGAGTGAAGCAGCCCGTACCCTAAACCGACACAGGTAGTTGGGATGAGAATTCTAAGGTGCTCGAGAGATTCATGGCTAAGGAACTAGGCAAAATTGACGCGTAACTTCGGGAGAAGCGTCGCCCCCCTCTGGGGGGGCCGCAGTGAAAAAGTCCAGGCGACTGTTTATCAAAAACACAGGGCTCTGCTAAATCGAAAGATGATGTATAGGGCCTGACACCTGCCCGGTGCTGGAAGGTTAAGTGGAGGGTTTAGAAGTTTACTTCGAAGATCTCAAATGAAGCCCCAGTAAACGGCGGCCGTAACTATAACGGTCCTAAGGTAGCGAAATTCCTTGTCGGGTAAGTTCCGACCTGCACGAATGGTGTAACGATCTGGACACTGTCTCAGCCATGAGCTCGGTGAAATTGTAGTATCGGTGAAGATGCCGATTACCCGCTGTGGGACGAAAAGACCCCGTGCACCTTTACTATAGCTTAGTATTGGTTTTGGATAAGTAATGTGTAGGATAGGTGGGAGACTTCGATCGTGCGTCGCCAGGCGTGCGTGAGTCATTGTTGAAATACCACCCTTTGCTTATCTAGAGTCTAACTTTCAAAGAAAGGACAGTGCTTGGTGGGTAGTTTGACTGGGGTGGTCGCCTCCAAAAGAGTAACGGAGGCTTCTAAAGGTTCCCTCAGCACGCTTGGTAACCGTGCGTAGAGTGCAATGGCATAAGGGAGCTTGACTGAGAGACATACAGGTCGATCAGGTACGAAAGTAGAGCATAGTGATCCGGTGGTTCCGTATGGAAGGGCCATCGCTCAAAGGATAAAAGGTACGCCGGGGATAACAGGCTGATCTCCCCCAAGAGCTCATATCGACGGGGGGGTTTGGCACCTCGATGTCGGCTCGTCACATCCTGGGGCTGGAGAAGGTCCCAAGGGTTGGGCTGTTCGCCCATTAAAGTGGCACGCGAGCTGGGTTCAGAACGTCGTGAGACAGTTCGGTCTCTATCTACAGTGGGCGTTAGAAATTTGAGTGGATCTGACTCTAGTACGAGAGGACCGAGTTGGACGAACCTCTGGTGTACCTGTTGTTCCGCCAGGAGCATTGCAGGGTAGCTACGTTCGGAAGGGATAAGCGCTGAAAGCATATAAGCGCGAAACCCACCACAAGATGAGATTTCTTTAAAGGGTCGTGGAAGATTACCACGTTGATAGGCTATAGGTGTAAAGGCAGTAATGTCATAGCCGAGTAGTACTAATAACCCATAGGTTTATTGTCACTTCGACTTCGCTCAGTGACCAGCAATGATTGCTGAGCGAGTCTGTTTTTTTATTAAAGTATACATTACTATACACATCATGTCATTTTTTCAATATGTCAACAATATTAGTGTTGATTATTTATAACAACCAAGGTCTTGAACCAAGTTCAAGATAAAAACTTAAGGTGGTTATAGCGACGGGGCTCACCTCTTACCATTCCGAACAGAGTAGTTAAGCCCGTTTGCGCCGATGGTACTGCTTTACTGTGGAAGAGTAGGTCGCCGCCTTTTTTGAAAACCCTTACTAGATA
>NZ_JAICBG010000002.1:0-72971 GCF_020179375.1 Winogradskyella sp. SM1960
GAGATATTAGACCCATTAGTGATAGACACAGGCTTATCTGCAGCGGATTATAGTTTTGAGTGGAGTTATAATAACACTATCATACCAGGAGCCACAGCGCCAAGTCTAATGCCAAGTCAAGAAGGAAGTTATAGTGTATTTGTCACAGACCTGAATACATCCACAGTGACCAATTGTACTCATATAGATACAACAGACGTTATAGAAAGCGAACCACCAAGTGTAAGCGTAGAACTAGTAACACAAGCCTTTGCGGATAATCATACAATAGAAGCTGTAGCAACCGGAATTGGAGTGTATGAATACAGTTTAGATGGAGGGCCATGGCAAGACGAAGGGACCTTTACCAACCTATCTTCAGGAGAACATGAGATCACAGCAAGAGACAAGAATGGCTGTGGATTAGTTACTGTATCAAAATTTATAATCGATTATCCATTATATTTTACACCAAATGGAGATGGAAATAATGAAACTTGGAACATTGAAGGTGTTGGAAGTAATGCAAAAATTTATATATTTGACCGATACGGAAAGTTGTTAAAGCAAATAAGTCCAGATGGAGACGGATGGAATGGAACTTATAATGGTAAAGCGATGCCAACGAGCGACTATTGGTTTACAGTAGAATACGACGAACCGAGCAATGGTGAACGTAAAGAGTTTAAAGCCCATTTTGCTTTGAAACGATAAATTATAATTTTAAGCATAAAAAAGCCTGAGTATTTAAATACTCAGGCTTTTTTTATATGCTTTTATTTTCAATTACAGATTAAACCCTAGTGTTAAGATAAAATCAGTAAACTTAGATTCAATTTGAGCAGCATCTGTTAAACCGACAGAATATAACTGATGATTATAATCGCGTTCAGATTGACTAAATGCAAAATCTAAATTAAGATTCCCAAAATTATAACCTATTCCTAATGAGTATCCGTTAAGGTCACCATAAAAACTATCATTTTTATAAGGACTTTCTTCAAAGCGGTAACCACCTCTAAAACTAACTTGTTTATAACGGTATTCGCCACCTAATCGATAAGATACGGCAGTATCTAAATCATTACTTATACTAGTATTCAAATTAGAGAAAAGAGCATCTGTTGTCGGTTTAAATTTTGAACTGCTATAATCTTTTACAGCATAGTCAAAACTCAATAAACCTGTCCTACCAAAAACATACGCTAAACTTCCAGTTACTTTACCTGGTGTTTGTAATTTATATTCTTCATAAACATTAATTACATTTGGGTTTACAACCTGATTAACATTAGATCCATCTTCTAATCGCGATGATGCTAGATATTGTGATGTTTCGTCTGAAATTCTATACCATGTTGGAGAGCTGTAAGATAAACCCACTCTTAGCTCTTCTGTTACTTTTGCAATTCCTCCTAATTGGAATGAGAATCCGCTTCCTGTTGTAAGTAAATTGTTTTCGAAATCTACTTGACTCACTGTAGAGCTTGCATTTGAGTTAGATTCATTAAAGAATGTGGTGCGTTCATAATCTATAAAATGTGAATTCAGATTCAATCCAAAATAAAGCTTATCATTATAACTTGTAGCAATATTAAAAGCTAGTTTTCCATTGTAGCCTCTACTAGCATACGCGTAACGTTGATTGTAGTTACCTCCATTTATATTAGAGATATAATTGTCGTTACTATCGTTTTCATCAGGATTTATGATATATCCTTCATAACCTAAAAATGCCTGTTGATTCTGAAAGCCATATATCGACCCAATTTCAGAATACGCCTGAGATATTGATTCACCAGGAAGGGCAGAAATATTGTCTAGTGGTAATCCATTTGCATATTCAACAAAGTAAGATCCGATAGTGTTATTCGCATTTACACCACTAGCTATCCAATCGTTATTAAAAGCAGCAGAACTATCATAAGCAAAACTTAATGAGAATTTATTCCAACCCGAACTTGTGTTCGTGTTTTTAAAAATAAATGCGGCTCCGAGTTGATTTAAATCAAAGCTGGAATTGGAAGAGGAGTTAGCTTTATTAAAATAGGTTACATCATTGTTAGTGTTGAATAGACCTAACGATATTGAAGCGTGGCTATTGTTAAAAATAGCTGAACCTGCGGGATTAATATTAACACTAGACATGTCGCCACCCAAAGCTCCAAAAGCACCACTCATAGCTCTGAAACGAGCAGTTCCCTGTATGTCATCCATAGAATATCTTAGTGCATCTGTTACGTCTTGTGCTAAAATATAAGACGTGCTTACCAAGCCTATGCAAAGCATAAGTACCTTTTTCATATATAATTTTTTAAGATTTATTAAAGTTTATTTTATCTTCTACCACCTCGTCTACTACTGCTAGAAGAACTTCTACTACCACTACTAGACCTAGAACTTGCAGATGATCTTACAGTACTTCCAGATGATCTAGTGCTGCTAGATCTTGAACGAACCGTTGCTGAAGATCTTGTACTTCTAGTAGAGGTAGCTGATCTAGTTGTACTTCTATTAGAAGACCTCCTCGTAGTCGCAGGTCTAGATCTTCTTGTTGAAGAAGAAGAGTTTCTAATGGTACGCGTTGGACTTGTTGTCGTTGTCCTTCTATTTGATCTTACTCTACTATTAGACTGAACAGCGTTAGATAATCTTCGTGTTGAATAATTATTTCTAGATAAGGCAGCATTACTTCTAGATAAGGCAGCATTACTTCTACGATTTAAATTGTTGTTGTATAATAAAGATCCTCTTCTTGTAGTATTGTAAGCATATCTATTATTTCTGTAATACCTGTTGTTCAAACCGTAATTATAGTATCCGTAGCCATATCTCCATGGTGCGTAATGTCTATACCCATAATAGCCACCGTAGTAACCGCCATAAGGACCAAAGTTATAACCCCAATGTCTGTAACCGTAGCCAAATCCTGAATTCCACATCCATGGACTATTATAACCATACCAGCCATTATCTATATAATTAATGGTAACCGTATTACTGATTTGTCCCCAACCACCATAAACAGGTTGTTGTTCTAGGGTGTCAACTACTTGTTCGGTATAATTTCCTTCATACGTGTCGATATCTGTGAAAATTTCAGATTCTTCTTGTATAGCATCGACTTCAGCTGAGTTTTCAGCGAAATAGTTTTTGTAATACTGCGAATCATTAACTGAAGTAGTAACTACTGTTTCTTCTGTATTGTTTTCGTAATCTTCAGTAGCATAAATCCCGTCATTGTCGTATCCTGCATACTGAAACGAACCACAAGAAGTTAACACGGTTAGTACACCGAGTGCAACAAAAAATGGCAATTTCTGAGTTAAATTAGTTTTAAATTGCATATCTCTTTTATTTTATTGTTGAACATAGCAAAAATAGTTAGTTTTGCTGTATTATTTAATACATTTAACATAAGCACAATATTTGTGCCAAAACACGGAAAATGGGTAAAAATCTTACTAGTAGAACCGAAGATTATTCAAAATGGTATAATGAACTGGTTGTTAAGGCCGATTTAGCAGAAAACTCTGCTGTTAGAGGTTGTATGGTTATTAAACCGTATGGCTATGCTATATGGGAAAAAATGCAAGCAGAATTGGACAGAATGTTTAAAGAAACAGGTCATGAGAATGCGTATTTCCCTTTGTTTGTTCCTAAAAGTTTGTTTGAAGCAGAGGAGAAGAATGCTGAAGGTTTTGCTAAAGAATGTGCTGTTGTAACACATTATAGATTGCAGAATGATCCAGACAATGAAGGAAAACTTAGAGTAGATCCCGAAGCTAAATTAGAAGAAGAGTTAGTTGTAAGACCAACTAGTGAAGCTATTATATGGAATACTTATAAAGGTTGGATACAAAGTTATAGAGATTTACCAATCTTAATAAACCAATGGGCAAATGTTGTACGCTGGGAAATGCGAACACGATTATTTTTACGTACTGCCGAATTTTTATGGCAAGAAGGGCATACAGCACATGCTACAAAGGATGAAGCACTGGCGGAAACAGTACAGATGAATGATGTTTATGCTGAATTTGCTCAAAACTTTATGGCAATTCCTGTTATTAAAGGAGTAAAAACAGAAAGCGAACGTTTTGCTGGCGCCATTGAGACCTATTGTATTGAAGCTTTAATGCAAGATGGAAAAGCATTGCAAGCAGGGACATCACATTTCTTAGGTCAGAATTTTGCAAAAGCTTTTGATGTTAAATTCACCAATAATGAAGGTAAATTAGACCATGTTTGGGCATCTTCTTGGGGAGTCTCTACAAGATTGGTTGGAGCTTTGATTATGACGCATAGTGATGATAAAGGTTTAGTGTTGCCTCCAAACTTAGCACCATCTCAAGTTGTTATTGTTCCTATATTTAAGACCGATGAACAACTAGAAGCGGTTTCTGAGAAAGCAGAAAATATAATTAAGGAACTAAAAGCTCTTGGTGTAAGTTGCAAATTTGATAAACGAACAACACATAGGCCAGGTGCAAAATTTGCTCAGCATGAATTGCAAGGTGTGCCATTACGAATAGCAATCGGCCCTAAAGACTTAGAAAATAATACGGTTGAGTTAGCAAGACGTGATACTTTAACCAAAGAGATTGTGAAAATTGAAGGTTTAGCCTCAACCATTAAAGATCTTTTAGGTACTATACAAGAAGAATTATTTACTAGAGCTTTAAACTTTAGAGATGAACATACCACTGAAGTTGACGATTTTGAAACATTCAAAAAAGTTTTAGAAACAAAAACAGGATTTATTTCAGCGCATTGGGATGGTACTGCTGAGACAGAGCAAAAGATTAAAGAGTTAACAAAAGCGACCATAAGATGCATTCCTTTAGTTGATTACAAGGAAGAAGGTAAGTGTGTTTATAGCGGGAATGCATCGAAACAACGTGTGCTTTTTGCAAAGGCTTATTAATTTTTTTTGAAAAAAATTTAATAAGGTGTTGCACAATTTAAAAATAGTTGTATTTTTGCATCCGCAATGGAAACGTTGTAGGTTCATTTAAATAATAAATACCAAAAATGGCCCGTTCGTCTATCGGCTAGGACGCATGGTTTTCATCCATGTAAGAGGGGTTCGATTCCCCTACGGGCTACAATTTTTAATAAGAAATAATATAATGGCAAATCATAAGTCAGCTTTAAAAAGAATTAGAAGAAACGAAAGTAAACGCGTACTTAACAAGTATCAGCATAAGACAACACGTAATGCTATAAAAAAATTACGTGAGCTTACAGATGCTAAAGAAGCGCAAGCAATGTTACCTTCTGTTATTAGTATGTTAGATAAATTAGCAAAGAATAATGTAATTCATGCTAACAAAGCTGGTAACTTAAAATCTCAGTTAACTAAACATGTTGCTGCAATTTAAATAATTGTAGTTTCTATTAAGATATTTAAAGTCTTTCCGATTGGAAAGACTTTTTTTATGGCTATGATTTAAGTATTATGGCTTTGTTGTTAAGCGTTGTCTTTTTATTGCAACTACTAAGATTGCAATTAAAGTAAATCTTAATAAGCCAATAAACTAATTTAGGCGTTGTTTTAATTAGTACACATACCAAAAAACAGGAAAAGTAAAGGGCTGAATATTTTAGACGCTATACAATAAGGGGGTTATACCTGGTCGAAGACATCTAAAATTGTCATAATTAATTATCTAATACGTTTTAAAACAAACCTGTAATTTCACCATCGTGACTGATGTCTATACCTTCAGAAGCAGGATGCGCAGGTAAGCCAGGCATTCGCATTATATCTCCAGTAATTGGGATTAAAAAGCCTGCACCAGATGCGATTTCAATTTCTCTAACTGTAATAGTAAAGTCCTTAGGACGACCTAAAAGTTTAGGGTTGTCTGATAATGATTTTTCGGTTTTTGCGACACAGATGGCTAATTTATCTAAACCAAGATTTTTAATGCGTTTAAGTTGTCGTTTAGCATTAGAAGTATACTCTACATAATCTGCTCCATAAATTTTTTGAGCTATAGTTTCGATCTTAAACTCTACACTGTTTTCCCAATTATAAAGCGGTTTAAATTGTGCGGTATTATCATTTACAACTTCTATGATTTGTTGTGCAAGTTCAATAGCACCTTCTCCGCCTTTAGCCCAAACATCAGCAACGGCAACTCTAATATTTTTACTTCTAGAAAAATCTTTTATGAGTTGAATTTCCTCTAGGCTATCCGATTCAAATTTATTGATGGCAATTACAGGAGTTAAACCAAACTGCTCTATGTTTTCTATGTGTTTTTCTAAATTGGGAAGTCCTTGTTCTAGGGCTTCTAAATCTTCGATTTTTAGTGATTTTAAATCTGCGCCACCATGATATTTTAAAGCTCTGATAGTTGTTGTTAATACCACAGCTTTTGGTGAGAGATCTGCACTTTGGCATTTAATGTCTAAGAATTTTTCAGCGCCTAAATCACAGCCAAAACCAGCTTCTGTAATTGTGTATTCTGAAAATGTCATTCCCATTAATGTTCCTATTACCGAGTTGGTACCTTGAGCTATATTCGCAAAAGGACCTCCATGAATAATTGCAGGATTTCCTTCCATAGTTTGCACCAAATTAGGTTTGATAGCATGTTGCAATAGGGCAGCCATTGCACCTGCAACTTTTAAATCTTTAGCATAAATAGGCTTATTTGTAAATGTATAACCTATAAATATATTTCCAAGACGCTCTTTTAAATCGTTTAAATCCGTAGCAATACAAAGAATTGCCATAATTTCTGAAGCTGCTGTTATATCAAAACCAGTCTCTCTAGGAATACCTGAAGTCGTACCTCCTAGACCAATAACAATTTTTCTTAAAGCTCTATCATTCACATCAAAGACACGTTTCCATGTCACCGTTCTTGGGTCTATACCTAAGGAGTTTGTTTTACTCTGAATATTATTGTCAATTATAGCAGCCAATAAATTATTCGCTTTTTCTATGGCTGAAAAATCACCTGTAAAATGCAAATTAATATCTTCTAATGGTAAAACTTGTGCAAAACCACCTCCTGTTGCTCCACCTTTTATTCCAAAGACAGGGCCTAAAGAGGGCTCTCTAAGAACTACGGTTGTTTTTTTGTTTAGTTTATTCAGTGCTTCAGACAATCCGATAGATATTGTTGTTTTTCCTTCACCAGCTGGAGTAGGTGAAATTGCAGATACTAAAATAAGATTGCTTTTATCGGCTTTAGATTTATCGATACAAGACAGAGGAATTTTAGCTTTATTTTTTCCATACATTTCTAAAAGATTAGGGTTAATTCCAAATTTTTCTGCGATGGCTGTAATCGGTTTTAGTGTTACCTTTTTTGCAATTTGAAGATCTGTCATAATAGAAAATATAAATTATTACTTCTCAAATTTAGACGAATTATAAGGCTTAAATGGTGATTTTTATCATGTATAAAATTGTATTTCAACTCTTTTATTACTTAATGCGTTAAAGGTTGTAACTTTGCAGTAAATTTTTAAAGATGCACAAAGCAGGTTTTGTAAATATTATAGGTAATTTTTTTCCATACATTTCTAAAAGATTAGGGTTAATTCCAAATTTTTCTGCGATGGCTGTAATCGGTTTTAGTGTTACCTTTTTTGCAATTTGAAGATCTGTCATAATAGAAAATATAAATTATTACTTCTCAAATTTAGACGAATTATAAGGCTTAAATGGTGATTTTTATCATGTATAAAATTGTATTTCAACTCTTTTATTACTTAATGCGTTAAAGGTTGTAACTTTGCAGTAAATTTTTAAAGATGCACAAAGCAGGTTTTGTAAATATTATAGGTAATCCCAATGTTGGAAAATCCACGTTGATGAATGCTTTTATTGGTGAAAAGCTATCCATAATCACATCGAAGGCACAAACTACCAGACATCGTATCTTAGGTATTGTGAATGGTGAAGATTTTCAGGTGATACTAAGTGATACACCAGGAATTATAAAACCAGCGTATCAACTACAAGAGTCTATGATGGATTTTGTAAAATCGGCTTTTGAAGATGCAGATGTACTAATTTATATGGTTGAAATTGGTGAGAAAGAATTAAAAGACGACGCTTTTTTTAAAAAAATCACCAACTCAAAGATTCCTGTTTTGTTATTGCTAAACAAAATTGATACCTCTAACCAAGAACAATTAGAGGAGCAATCAGAGCTATGGCAAAGTAAAGTGCCAAATGCTGAATTTTTTCCTATTTCTGCAACTGAAGGATTTAATGTTCAAAATGTATTTGATAGAATTATAGAATTATTACCAGAGTCACCAGCATTCTATCCAAAAGATCAATTAACAGATAAACCAGAACGCTTTTTTGTAAACGAAGCTATTAGAGAAAAAATCTTAATGCATTACAAAAAGGAAATTCCGTATGCTGTAGAAGTTGATACAGAAGAGTTTTTTGAAGAAGAGGACATAATAAGAATGCGTTCAGTAATTATGGTAGAGCGTGAAACTCAAAAAGGAATTATTATTGGCCATAAAGGATCTGCACTAAAACGTGTTGGTGTTGAAGCTAGAAAAGATTTAGAAAAATTCTTTGGTAAACAAGTGCATTTAGAACTGTACGTAAAAGTGAATAAAAACTGGAGAAGCAATCAGAACCAGTTAAAACGGTTTGGTTACAATCAACGATAACTCTTAATAATATCATTCATAAAATCATGTAATTTATGCATTTCAGGCTTGCCTTTATAGCGGCCTAACCGTCCTGAAACATACAATGCAAACCATAGTACCACCATTAGAAGGGTAAGAAATATTTGAATGGCATATGAGTTACCTAATGATGCATTGGTATAGGCCCAAACACCAAAGCCAAAAAACAAAGCGGCAACTATAAAATGTAAAAACATAAACATAGTCCATACGGTTGGGTTGGGGCCAAATAAACCATGAACTATGGCTTTATTACTACCGTCTTCGTTAATTTCTAAATGTAATTGAGGCGACCAAAAATGCTGATCTTTTTTAGGAATTTTTATAAAAATATGATCATCAATTCTAGAAACGATAAAATCTTTCTGACTTAATTTTGATGCTTCAAAGGCCTTGAGTAACGTTTCGTTATCAGTTGCCACTTCAAATTTAAAGCGCGGTCGTAATACTATTTCATTTGAGAGAGACATCTTATAATGGAGTAGGTGACAGGTGTTTATTTTAATATTAAAAACTCACAACGTCTGTTAATAGAATGTTCCGTTTCAGTACAATTATCACCACAAGGAACTATTGGTTTCGATTCGCCATAACCTTTTGAGGTTAATCGTGCTCTCGATATGCCATTTTCTACAAGATACTCTAAAGTTGCACGTGCTCTTTTTTCAGAAAGATCCATATTAAATTCATAACTCGCTCTAGAGTCTGTATGTGCTCCTAACTGAATTTCCATTCTTGGATATTTTGTAAGTAAGGCTACCAATACATCTAAGGTTCTTGCTGCCTGTGGTTTTATATCCCATTTGGCAAAATCGAAATATATGTTTTCTAATTCTATAAAAGTATTTCCTTCATCATCATCAGTAACAATTTCTTCTGCATCTTTGTAAGACTCAATTTCTAACTCAATATTAAATTCAATATTACCTTTGTCATTAGTATCAAAAAATTCAACCTGAGGAATATATTTAGGCTGAAAACCTTCAACAGAGTAATTTTGACTTGGTTGTGTTGGAAGTTTATATCTTCCATCTTCTCCAACGCGTTGTTCTGCAACCACATTGCCATCTTTATCAAATAAAGTTACGGTTGTATTAGGTAAAATTTCGCCAGTTACTTTATCGGTAACTAATCCTTCAATAAAATAAGTTCTTTCGTTTTCGATGCGTTTAAACGTGTAGATATTATCTAAACCAGAGCGGTTAGACGACACATACCCTGTGTTTATGGAATCTACAACCACAAAAGCAAAATCATCTTTTTCACTATTTATAGTTTCTCCTAAATTGAGCGCTTCTAAGAATTCATTGTTTTTTGCACGACTAGCAAAAAGATCTAAACCTCCAAAGCCATGTTTTCCGTTTGATGAAAAGTACAATGTACTATCCTTGGCAATAAAAGGGAACTGTTCTCTACGAATGGTATTGATGTTTTCACCTAAATTAATCGGTGTTCCAAATGAGTTATCTGCGAAAACATCGACATAAAAGATATCAAATGATCCTAAAGTATTAGGCATATCACTAGAAAAATATAAGCGAGTTTCATCATCGTTTAATGCCGGATGCATTGTAGAATAGGTTTCACTAGCAAATGAAACGGGTTCAATATTGGTCCATTCACCGTCAATAAGCTCTGCTTTAAAAATACTAACTACAGCGATTTTTGTTGAATCTAAATCGATTCGTTTTTTTAGGTTTCTAGAAAAGTACATGGTCTCACCATCTTTTGTAAAGATGGCGTTACTTTCATGTTGTTTTACAGAATTAATTTCATCGCTTAGCGGTTGAATGCTATCTAAAGTGATGTCATCTCCTTTAGATACAACACCTTCGTATAAATCTAAATACGGTTTGCCATTCCATTTATAATTCGGGTTTTCTATGTTTTTAGTAGATGCAAAAACAATTTTATCATCACGAAGACCAACTCCAAAACTAGAACCTCCAACGTCTTTTGTAAGATTATTTAATTCGTATTTATACGGTACAATACGTTTTAGCAAAGCTTTTAATTCTGGTGTGTTTATGGTATCCTTCAAGTGACGCGTAGAAACTTCATCAGCTTTTTCATAATTTTTGATGCCTTTTAAAACTTGAAAATATTTGAAATAGAAATCCTCGGTTAAATCGGTATTAATTTTTAAATCATACACTTGCTTGTAGGCTTTGTAAGCTTTTTCAAATTCAGAATTAAAGTAGTAACAATCTCCTAATTTTTCTAAATTATCGACTGTTTTGGGAAGGCTAGAAAAAATCTCTGCAGCTTCAACATAAGCTCTGTTTTCATAAAGATTATTCGCTTTGCTTACGGACTGAGAGAAACACAGCACTCCTGTTGTTAAAGCCGTTAATAGTATATATAGTTTAAACGTTTTCATGTGTTTTCAATTAGAAAAATCTAGGGGATTTATCGTAACCTTTTCCGAGTCTTCCGATGTTAAACAATAAAAATAATTCGTGCGAACCAGAATTAAATCGTCCTAAATTAGAGATTGTATGGTCGTAAGCATAGCCAATGCGAACTGCTGACGTCATAGAAAAATTAATCATACCAGTAACCGAATCATCATAACGATATCCCAATCCAAACTCCACTTTGTCATACATTAAAACGTTGGCTGTTGCATCTATAGAAAGCGGTGCATTATTAACATATTTCGCCATGAAGGCAGGTTTAAATTTAAAATTGTCACCAAGGTTAAATACATAACCACCAGTGAAAAACATATGAATGTTTTCTGCTGCTTCAGAAACAATGCCACTGTCTTCTTGTAGGTGTTTTGACTGTAATAAATTAGGTGCTGATAAACCTAAATAATATGTTTCTGAAAAATAGTATAGACCAGCTCCAACATTAGGGAAGGTTCTATTAATGTTTTCTGCAAAGGCTGGATCTGGGAGTGGATCTGAATACACAAAACCATCAAAATTGGTACTGTAAAAAGTGGCTCCAGCTTTAATTCCAAAAGATAATTTTGAAGTCTTGCCAACAGGAAGGACATATGCAATATCTGCAAATGCGCCAGATTGTTTGACGACATCACCAATTTCATCATGAACAAAAGAAATACCTCCTTCTAAACGATCTGTGATTTTAGAATGTGCAAAGAAAGAACCGGTTACAGGAGCTCCTACCGATTGTGCCCATTGTGAACGATAAAGTAAACCAACGCTCATAGTAGTCTCATCATCTGTAGCGTAAGCAGGATTTATAACACTCATATTATACATATATTGCGTGTATTGCGGATCTTGTTGCGCATATGATGAGAACCCTAAAAATAGAATTATAATCGCAATGCTATATGTTATTAATTTACTTTTCATTTTAATATGTCATAATTATCTATTCAGATAGACTCGTCCTTGTTGTGGTTCACGTTCACCATCATTAAATTCTAATATGTAAAAATAGACTCCAGCCGGAAGTTCAGTGTCATTATTTTTAGAGGTTCCATTCCATTTAGGTGAATTAATATCTCCTTCATATAGAATATTACCGTATCTATTAAAAACACTTAACTTAAAATTAGGGTATAACTCATCTAACCATAAAATATCGAAAACGTCATTAATTCCATCGTCATTTGGTGAAAAACCATCAGGTATTATAAGTTCTCCAATACAAGAAATTAAGCTTACTGTGAGTTCTAATCGAATATTACTTTCGCAACCAAATTCTGAAGTAAGGGCTCCATAATAAATAGTGCCATCTTGTAATGCTTCCGTATCATCATAAGGAATGCCGTCCGTAGGTGCATCATACCAAATAACTATACCGTCATCAATTATGTTGTTAGTTAAGTCTGTTATTGTAGGATTGTCTCCCAAACAAAATTCAGAACCATTATCAATAATCTCTGGTGTAGGAAGTTCTTCAACTAATATTTTAATTGGCTCTATAGTGTCTGTAATTGCACTACAATTTTGTCCTAAAACAAATAATTGTGTAAGTGTTACAATAGTTAAACCTGAATTTGGTAATAATTCCTGAGGAATTGTAAAAGTTGCATTTCCTCCTGTAATTGAAATGGCTATTGTATTTACTGAGTTATTAGCTTCTGTGAGTGCGTATACAATAGAGTAGTCTCCGTCGGGTAGTTGGTTGGCGCCTGTGATATCTATAATGGCATCCTGATAACCAGCACATAAAAGATTATTATCTATTGACATTGTTAGACCTGTAATATCAGGAAGGTCAATAATAGTAACAGTTACACTAGCAGAATTAGTGATACCACACTCTGCTGAAGTTACAGAATACGTGTAAATACCAGCGGTATCTATAGTTGGATCAAAAACTCCTGTACCACTGGTTAGTGCAGGTGACCAGGTACCACCGACGTCTGGAGTACCACCTAAACTATCAAAAAGATCTACTGGGTCTGTTTGGTCTATACATAAGTTAAGCGTATCGTCGATTCCAGCATTTGGTTCTGCTAATATTGTAACGGTAACAGTAGCTGTTGCCTCCGGACAAGCAGTGCCAGTACTAGAAACCGTATACGTATATGAGCCAGCAGCATCTATGCTTGGATCAAATAGCCCTGTACCACTGGTTAGTGCAGGTGACCAAGTACCACCAACATCAGGAGTACCACCTAAACTATTAAATAAATCGACGGATGTATCCGAACTACAAAACTCAATTGTACCATCAGAGCCTGCATCGTTCGTGTCTGAAAAAGAAACATCAACTGTTGCCGAGCTAGTGCCACACAAATTACTTACGGTGTATGTATAGTTGCCTTCAGGATCTATATTAGGGTCTAAAATTCCAGATCCACTATTTAGTGCAGGTGACCAGGTACCACCAGCTTCTGGAGTTCCGGCTAAACTGTTAAATAAATCTACTGTATTTGTTGAGTCACATAAATTGAGTGTACCATCACTTCCTGCATTTGGTGTTTGTAAAACTGAGACTATAACGGTTGCCGTTGCATCAGGACAAGCAGCGTCAGTGCTAGAAACTGTATAGGTATATGAGCCAGAAGCATCACTACTAGGATCAAAAAGACCAGTTCCACTGGTTAGTGTTGGAGACCACGATCCACCAACATCAGGAGTTCCTCCTAAACTATTAAATAAATCAACGGTTGTATCCGAACTACAAAGCTCAATTGAGCCATCAGTACCTGCGTCATTTGAATCAGAAAAAGAAACATCAACTGTTGCAGAACTAGTGCCACACGAATTACTTACGGTATATGTATACAGCCCTTCAGAATCTATATCAGGGTCTAAAACTCCAGATCCACTATTTAGCGCAGGTGACCAGGTACCTCCAGATTCTGGAGTTCCGGCTAAACTGTTAAATAAATCTACTGTATTTGTTGAGTCACATAAATTGAGTGTACCATCACTTCCTGCATTTGGTGTTTGTAAAACTGAGACTATAACGGTTGCCGTTGCATCAGGACAAGCAGCGTCAGTGCTAGAAACTGTATAGGTATATGAGCCAGAAGCATCACTACTAGGATCAAAAAGACCAGTTCCACTGGTTAGTGTTGGAGACCACGATCCACCAACATCAGGAGTTCCTCCTAAACTATTAAATAAATCAACGGTTGTATCCGAACTACAAAGCTCAATTGAACCATCTGAACCTGCATCATTTGAATCAGAAAAAGAAACATCAACTGTTGCAGAACTAGTACCACACGAATTGCTTACGGTATATGTATACAGCCCTTCAGAATCTATATTCGGGTCTAAAACTCCAGATCCACTATTTAGCGCAGGTGACCACGTACCACCAGCTTCTGAGGTTCCGGCTAAACTGTTGAATAAATCTACTGTATTTGTTGAGTCACATAAATTGAGTGTACCATCATTTCCTGCATTTGGTTCAGGTAAAATTGTAACAATCACAGAAGCCGAATCGTCAGGACAAAGGGTTTCACTATTTAGAACAGTATAGGTATAAGTGTTCGCGGCATCTAATGTTGGGTCAAAAATTCCAGTTCCACTAGCAAGAGCTGGTGACCAAGTACCACCAGTGTCTGGCATTCCGCCTAGACTATCAAATAAGTTTATAAGGGTTGTGTCGGTACTACAAATTTCAACACTACCATTAAAACCAGCAGTATTAGCATCAATAGTAGTAACTGATACACTTGCCGAAACATCACCGCATATTGAGTTTATGGTATAGGTATAAACGCCATCAGCATCACTATTAGGATCAAAAATCGCTGTTCCGCTTGAGAGTGAAGGTGACCAAGTTCCTCCTGGTTGAGGTGTTCCATTTAAGCTTTCAAATAAATCAACAGTATTTAAAAGACTACATAGAAGTATTGTGTTATCATTACCTGCATCAGGTGATTGCTCTACGGTTACTTCAACAATAGCTGAATCATCTGAACAAGGATCAGTTCCTGATGTGGTGTATGTATACGTGCCACCAGAATCTACAAGTGGATCAAAAACTCCTGTTCCACTAGTTAATGTTGGTGACCAAGTTCCACCAGCCTGAGGTGAACCACCAAGGCTATCAAAAAGATCTACAGAGCCATCATCTGTACAAACTGTAACAGACCCATCTATTCCTGCGTCTAAAAAAGGAGTTACATTTATTGAAATTGTGGCGGTTGCATCTGCACATGGAGTTGTGCCTGTAACTGTGTATGTATATGTGTTACTTGTATCTATTAAAGGGTCATAAATTCCTGTGCCACTTGCTAGGGCTGGCGACCAGGTTCCTCCAGTTTCGGGAGTGCCTCCAAGATAATTAAATAAGTCTAATGTTCCATTATTACTACAGATATTAACTGTCGCATCTAAACCAGCATCGGGTTCAGGTATGATAATAACATTTACATTTGCTGAAGCATCAGGACAAGGTGCAGTACCAGTAAGTGTATAGGTGTATATTCCAGGGGTATCAACTACAGGGTCAAAAACTCCTGTACCACTTGTTAGGGCTGGCGACCAGGTTCCACCAGTTTCGGGTGTGCCTCCAAGACTATTGAATAAATCTATTGCCGTTGAATCATTATCGCAAATTTCTACGACACCATTTGAACCAGCATTTGGCAACGGATTTACAATTACCGTAACCGTTGCAGATTCGTCAGGACATGGAGTGTTTCCTGAAAACGAATACGTGTATGCACCAGGACTATCTATGGTAGGATCAAAAACTCCAGTTCCACTATTTAATGCTGGGGACCAAACACCTCCAATATCAGGTGTTCCGCCTAAACTATCAAATAAATCTATAGTTGTGTTATTATCGCAAAGATCAATACTGCCATCTTCACCAGCATCATTAAACGGTGCGACAGATACAGTTACTGTTGCTGTAGTATCTAAACAAGGAGGCGTGCCACTAACGGTATATGTATAAATACCTTCTGCATCTACGCTAGGATTAAATTCACCTGTACCACTTGCAAGTGATGGCGACCAAACACCTCCAGTTTCGGGTGTGCCACCTAAGCTTAGAAATAAATCTACAGTGTCGCTATTACTACATAAGTCTAAACTAGCATCGGTACCAGGATTGGGTGCCGGAAAATAGGTTACTGTAACCGTTGCAGAATCATCTGGACAGCTATTATTAGAACTTACGGTATAGGTGTAAATTCCTTCTGCATCACTATTAGGATCAAAAATTCCTGTTCCACTATTTAATGCAGGAGTCCAGGTTCCTCCAGTATCAGGTGTACCTTCAAGTTCTGAAAATAAATCGACTGTTGTACTCGTATTATCACATAAATCTAAGGTGCTATCTTCACCAGCATTTGGTGCTATATCTAAAACAACTAAAACAGAAAGTCGTCCTGTGCTTTCACAAGGGGGATCTGTAGTTGTAGCATAATACGTTTGTCCATCTATTAAAGGTGTGGAAGGAGGTAACTCTAATGCTGAAAATAAGGAGATATACCAATTATTGTTTCCACTTGCTTCTAAATCGCCTATGGTTGGAGTGAATTCTGGCGTGACACAGAAACTTTGAATCATATCTCCTGTTGGAATTGGTGTAGCTCCAACAAGTACTAAAACCGATAGTCTCGATGTTCTACAGCTTCCATCTAAACTTGCTTGATCTGCGTAATAAATGGTGTTATCCATTAAGACATCATCCTCATTTAATGGTGTGCCACCAGAAGATGATAAATACCATTGAACATCGTTTCCAATGGCCTCTAAATCGCTTACTGTTGCAAGCGAAGGGTCATCTAAACAAACTCCTTGAAAATTTTCGCCTTCTGGTGGTCCAGAAATTGTAATGTCTACTCTAGCTCTAGTGCCACAAGCTCCAGAACTATCATCGGCATAATAATCTTCACCACTAATTAAACTGTCTGAATTTGATAATGGAACCGTTGAGGTTGGAGAATCATACCATACAATACCACCTCCATTATCGATGGCTTCTAAATCGCCAACGAGAACAGATTCCGTATCACATAGATACTGTGTACTGTTGGTAACTGTTGGACATTGTGCGTTAACTGCAGTAAATCCACAATAAACTGTAATAAGTAGAAATGCTAATCGTATAGGATCTCCTTTAAAACTGTACTGTTTGGCTTTCATTAAAAAAATTTAATATAATTGCTTTTGTTGAAATCAACGCCATGTATTTAAGAACAGCAAGTTCGTTTTTTATAATTATTTACTTGCTTGATTGAGAGATAGAGGGAAAACAAATATATGTAAATAGCCTATAGATAGCAAAATTAAAACATACAGTTTTGTAGTTTTTTTATTGGAGCAAATGTACTATATATGGGTGTTTTGCAATTTTTAGAACCCTATAATTATTCGGTAGTTTGCTTTTTAATCTATTAACTCATACATATATAGCTCTCAATTCGTATAATTAAATTTTTGAAATTGTAACTAATTTTAGTTCTTTTTAATTCATTATTAATGTAAATACGTTGTTTAAACTTATTGTTGCAGTTCTGTCATACCTTCATTAGAATTGTATTGCATCAAATATATTCCGGTATTTAAAAAGGTTTTGTCGGTTGTTTTTTGATAATCGAATTTGAGGTGTGGTTGTTCTGAACGTGTTGTGTTTAATAAATTGTCAGGTGATGAATCTTGAGAAATTCTTAATAAAATATCAAAAGTGACATTGAAACCTAAAATGGCATGTCGTGTTGGTTTAGCACTATATAGATCTTCGTATTTGTTTTCAAAATCTGTAATATCTATTTTGTTTTGTGGATTTGATGTGGAAGGAAAGATAAGTTGTAAAATTCGGTATCTCATATCTGAAACTTCACTTTGTTTTGGTAATAACGACGACTCTAACATTACCAATTGAATATTATGATTTGATAATTTACCCATTAAAGCCGTAGTTGTATTAAGAAGTACAATCGTTTTGTCACTGTCAAAAACAATGTGGTTTAGTCTGTTTTTGTTCAGCACTTTTTCTAAGGCATCAGATTTGAAAAAGCCTGCATTATCAACTTTTAAGAATTTTGCTTCGGGTAATGCATTCGAAATTAAATCCTTGTGTCTAGCTTCATCAAGATCACTAATTACAATAACATTTGAGTTTTTTTGAGCTAAATAATTTAAGGTTTTAGTGATTTGAGTCGTTTCAGAAGGAATAGATTTATAAACAGTAATACTATCACTTGATTCAATGTTAGACTCAATGTCGATAATAGATATTGGTGCATTAGAATCAATACTTGGAAAGGTTGAACTCGTATCCGAAAAAGGTACTAAAATAGCGTTTTTGTTGTGTGGACTTTCAATCGTGATGTTCGATTTTGCTATGTTTTTCTTTATTAACGTAACATCAAAATTTAAGTTAAGCGCTTTTGCAGAATCAATAGCAACTTGAGACCCTTGGAAAAAATCGATATACTTTTGAAACTCGGAATTGATGCTAATCATTTTTTGCCGTTCTTCTGGCGAACTTAATTCTTGTCTAGAAAAAGGGGTGTAAAAATAAATGCCATTTGAAGTTTCTGTATCTAAATTGGCGAACAGGACTTCATTTTTATTCGAGTAGATTTTTGTTGTTGAATCCTCATTGTTAGAATCTGCTGTTGCAACTGTATCCGCAGTGTCGTTAGTGCCAGCTGAAGGAGATGTGTTAACAGTAGTGCCAGAAACACCAATTGGCATTTTAATTATATCACCAGCAATAACAGCAGTTAATAGTTTTGGGTTTAAGTTTGTGAGTTCTTCAATAGTCATACCTGCTTTTTGTGATAAACTAAAAAGCGTCTCTTTTGGTTCTATGACATAATTCTTATAATTGGTTGTGCTTAATGAAGAATCGGGTTTTGTTTCCGTAACGTCTGTTACCTCAGTCATCTCAGTCACCTCAATTGCATCAGAGGGGGCTTCAGGGTCAAAACCTATCTCACTATCATTTATTTTTAACCTATGGCCAGCCATAAGCATTGGAACAGTGTGTGGATTTTTTGATTCAAGTTCTGTAATACTCATGTTAAAACGCTTAGCTAAACTAAACTTAGTGTCTCCGCGTTGTACAATGTATTCATCAGAAGAGGTGTCTATAGAAACTTTATCTGGAATAATTAACGTTTGTCCAATTTGTAAAAACTCGGATAATCTATCTGAATTTGCAGCTTCTAATTGAGCGACGCTAATACCATTTTCTCTAGCAATTCCCCATAGCGTTTCACCTTTTACAACGTAGTGCTCACCCTCTTTGGCGACTGGTTTGATTTCTTCAATACTTTTGTCCACGTTTATCACATGATCTGCTTGAAGCATACTCACAATATGTGGGTTTTGTTGCTCTAACATTGTAATACTAACACCAAAGCGTCGAGATAAACCAATTTTTGTTTCACCACGTTTTACAATATAATTACTTATTTTGTTTTCGGTAATTACAGTATTGCTAGACGTCGCAGTTGTATTGCTTGAATTTGGAATACGTAAGACATTGCCAGCATAAATGACATCTCTAGAACCTGGATTAAGTTCAAAAATGGCGTTTACATGGACTTCATACTGTCTAGAAATTTTATAAACGCTTTCCCCTTTTTGAATGGTATGTTCGGTATAGCTTTGTTGAGCTACACTAAGTTTAGAGCATAAAACCAAAACTAAGATTAGCGTAAAATATTTCCCCATTCCCTTTTGAAATTTAATTGTAAAAAATTGTAAATTAAGTAGTTATATAGGCTTCTTTTGAGGTTTTAAAAATAATATAAGTCCATAAGAAAGGGGGCTATTCTCAAAAAAAAACTTAATTAAAAACGCGCAAAAAATGTAAATAAAATCCTATTTGATACACGCATTAAAAATACTAAAAATTAACGCTACATACGCTATTTTTTTACTTGTTATCAACAGGATGTTAACAATATGCTATGTTGATTTTTGTTATTGTTATTTAGGGATAAACTGATTTTGACTTATAAGGTGAAAAGTCTATAATAGTTCGCTATAACACGCAAGGATATAGTATCTTTGTAGCCTTAAATAAAAAAACAATGAGCAATATTGTAGCTGTAGTAGGTCGTCCTAATGTAGGGAAATCGACATTTTTTAATCGTTTAATTAAAAGACGAGAAGCTATTGTTGATGCTGTTAGTGGTGTTACAAGAGATCGTCATTATGGCAAAACAGACTGGAATGGAAGAGAGTTTTCTTTAATTGACACAGGTGGTTATGTTGTTGGTAGTGATGACGTTTTTGAAGCGGAAATAGATAAACAAGTAGAATTAGCTATTGACGAAGCAGATGCTATAATTTTTATGGTAGATGTTGAAGATGGAGTTACAGGAATGGATGAAGACGTTGCTCAATTGTTAAGAAAAGTAACAAAGCCTGTCTTTTTAGTCGTTAATAAGGTGGATAATAATAAACGTTTAGAAGATGCTGTTGAGTTTTACTCACTTGGTTTAGGCGATTATTTTGCAATTGCAAGTATAAACGGAAGTGGAACAGGCGATTTATTAGATGCTGTTGTTGAAGCTTTGCCAGAAAAAGAAGACGTAGAAGAAGATGAGTTGCCTCGATTTGCTGTGGTCGGAAGACCTAATGCAGGGAAATCTTCGTTTATTAATGCTTTAATTGGTGAAGATCGATATATCGTAACTGATGTGGCAGGTACAACACGCGATTCTATTGATACAAAATATAACCGTTTTGGTTTCGAGTTTAATTTAGTAGATACGGCTGGTATTCGACGTAAAACCAAAGTTAAGGACGATTTAGAGTTTTATTCTGTTATGCGTAGTGTAAGAGCAATTGAGCATTGCGATGTGTGTTTAGTGGTTTTAGACGCAACTCGTGGGTTTGATGGACAGGTTCAGAATATATTCTGGCTAGCCGAACGAAACAGAAAAGGAATTGTAATTCTAGTTAATAAATGGGATTTAGTTGATAAAGACACTAAAACAGCTAAAGAATTTGAACAGCATATTAGACGAGAAATTGCTCCATTCACAGACGTACCAATTGTTTTTATTTCAGTTTTAAATAAGCAACGTATTTTTAAAGCTATTGAAACAGCTGTTGAGGTCTATCAGAATAGAACGAAACGAATTAAAACAAGTGTGCTCAACGAAACATTATTACCAATTATTGAGCAATATCCACCACCTGCAAATAAGGGTAAATTTGTGAAAATAAAGTACATTATGCAGTTGCCAACTCCGCAACCTCAATTTGCATTTTTCTGTAATTTACCACAGTATGTTAAAGATCCTTATAAACGTTTTTTAGAAAATAAGCTACGCGATGAATTCGATTTTAATGGTGTTCCAATAAGTGTTTATATGAGAAAAAAATAGTAGTTTTAATTTTATATGAATAGAATTAAGTACGCTATTTTTATCTCATGCCTTTGGTTATGTCATTTCTATGGGTTGTCCCAGAATTTCCCTCCAGAAATAAGTGTTACAGGTGAGCAAGTATATTGCCCTGAATCACAAATGCCAATTGTAACATTTGTAGCTATTACAGATCCCAATCCCGGTGATACATCACTTTCAGAAGTTTTTGTGCAAATTTCTGAAGGTTATCAAAACGGACAAGACACTTTAGAATTAATTGGTGTAAATCCTAATGTTACCTCAAGTTGGAATGCAGCAGAAGGACTTTTAACCTTGTCTGGTCCAGCAACTTTTGCTGAGTTTGATAATGCTATAGAAAATGTGGTTTTTAAAACAACTCAAACCAACTTTACTCAAGATAGACAGTTTTCAATCAATTTAGGTGATGCAAATTATTTGCCAAGTACAGGACATTATTATTTTTATGTGTCCGATCCAGGCATAACTTGGACAGAAGCGAGAGATGCAGCCGAAAGTCAAACCTATTTTGGTTTACAAGGATATTTAGCAACATTAACATCTGAAGAGGAATCACAATTAGCCGGTGAGCAAAGCGCAGGTACTGGATGGATTGGAGGTTCAGATGCCGAAACTGAAGGCATTTGGAAATGGGTTACAGGTCCAGAGGCTGGAATGGTGTTTTGGGAAGGTGGCGTTAATGGAGGTCCTCCAAATGATGAATTTTCTTTTTGGAATAATAACGAACCTAATAATGTAGGTAATGAAGATTATGCGCATATAACAGATTCATCTATTGGGAATGTTGGTGCATGGAATGATTTGGCGAATACAGGAGCCACTGATATTAACAGTCCTTACCATCCTCAAGGTTATATCGTTGAATATGGAGGAATGCCAAATGAACCTGAAATAAACCTTTCAGCCAGTAGCACGATTTTAATGCCAAGAATTTTAAATAATGCTATCGCAGTATGTGGAACAGATCCTTTTACCATAACGGCAGAAGTTTCAACTTCAGATGTGTGGTGGTTTGAAACACCAACGTCTACAACACCAATTCATGTAGGACTAGATTACGATGTAACTATTAATACGACCACAACATATTGGTTGCTACCAGTTGTTCAAGGTTGTCCGACGAATACGGAACGGTTTCCTTTTACAGTAACTATAAATACGATACCTAGTGTAAATGATATCACCATCAGCCAATGTGAAGATGAAGTAATGGATGGTATTTCTAATTTTAATCTAAATGCGTATGACGATGTTATTGTGAATGGAAGTTTGAACGATATAGATGTCAATTTTTTTGAAACAATAGATTTGTCTGTTCCAATAAGTGATAATTATACCAATATTACCAATAATCAAGTCGTTTATGCGGAAGTCATCAATACAGCAACTAGCTGTAGTGCAATGGCAGAAATCTTATTATCAGTAAACGAAAATATTTCAAATTATACGGTGTTAGCAGAGTGTGATAATGTTAACGAGACAGGTTTGGTTAGCTTTGATTTAGCACTTGCCGAAAGTCAAATTTTAAATTCATTGGAATCAGATGTGATTGTTATTGGGTATTATGAAACACATAGTGATGCCTTGCTTCAAGACAATCAATTGAGTTCTAATTTTACGAATACGGAACCTTATAATCAAACCATTTTTGCACGACTAGAACAAAATGGAAGTTGTTATAGTATCGCTGAGGTTACTTTAAATGTAGAACCGTTGCCTAACATAGTTACCGAAGATGTTTTGTATTATTGTTTGAATAGTTTTCCGGAGACCATAACGTTAGATGGCGGAATTATAAATGAAGCCCCAAATAACTTTTACTACAATTGGTCTACAGGAGAAACAACAATGACTATTGAAGTTAACCAACCAGGAACATATACCGTAGACGTAACAAAACCTTATGGTTGTACTAATAGTAGAACTATTACAGTATTACCATCAGAAACAGCAACTTTTGAAACTATTGATGTTAGCGATTTGTCGGAAAACAATTCTATTTCTGTTCTTGTATCGGGAGAAGGAGATTATGTTTATACATTAGACGATGAAGACGGAATTTATCAAACGTCAAGTACTTTTGAAAATGTACCTGCAGGCATTCATACTGTATATGTAAAAGATATTAAAGCAGATTGCGGTATTGTGTCGCGTGATATTTCTGTCTTAGGTTTTCCAAAATTCTTCACACCTAATGGAGATACTGTAAATGATACATGGCAAATTACGGGTTTTAACTCAGATTTGTCGGGTACTGTTCGTATCGAGATATTTAATCGCTACGGAAAACTTGTTGGGATTATAAATTCTACGAACCAGTATTGGGATGGAACACACAACGGAAAATTATTGCCAACTGACGATTATTGGTTTGCTGCTGAGTTCATAGATGGTAGAGCATTTAATGGCCATTTTACGCTTAAACGCTAATTTTATAAATATTTTAAGAGTTTTCATACGATTTCTCGCGTACTTGCGTTTTTAAATCAGCTATTCATCAATCAATCAGTCAATCAACATGAAAAAACTAGCCATAGTTTTTGCATTCTTATTTGCATTACAGTCATTTTCTCAAGAAAAATCATTCGAAATAATTGGAACTTTAAAAGCTGAAGATTCTCAACAACCGTTAGAATCTGCAACCGTTTATTTAGAGCGTGTTAAAGACAGTTCAGTTGTTACTTATACCATTTCAGACAAAGACGGAAAGTTTAAAATTGAAAATTCAACATACGATAAAGACTTAAATTTCTATGTGTCTTATGTGGGTTATAAAACGTATTTTAAAAAGATACCAATAGACAAAGAGGCGATAAATTTAGAGACAATAAGCCTGTCTTTAGATAACCAACTTGGTGAAGTTTTGGTGAAATCTACAGCTCCAATAACTATTAAAAAGGACACTTTAGAATTTAACGTAAAATCGTTTAAAACTAAAAAAGATGCCAATGTTGAAGATTTATTAAAACAATTACCAGGAGTCGAAGTCGATGAAGAAGGAGGTATTACAGTAAATGGCAAGCCCGTAAATAAAATATTGGTTAACGGAAAGCCTTTTTTTGGGGATGATCCTACGATTACCACTAAGAATTTAACCAAGGATATTATTGAGAAGATTCAGGTTGTAGATACTAAAACTAAATCCGAAGCTTTTACAGGTGAAGAAGGAGACAAGGAAAACAAAACCATAAATCTAACCATCAAAGAAGAAAATAATAAAGGTGTTTTTGGTCGTGTATCTGCAGGTGCAGGAACTGATGAGCGCTATGAACTTGCAGGCATGGTAAATCTGTTTGATAATGACCGAAGAATTAGTGTGCTCGCAGGAGGAAATAATACAAACACACCAGGATTTAGTTTTGGTGAGATTTCAAAAATGTTTGGACAAGGAAGCAGTGCTTCTATAAATAGTAATGGCTCTTTTACTATTGACGGTCGTTCTTTTGGAGGAGGAGAAGGCATTACAACATCTCAAAATGCGGGTGCTAACTATGCTGATGTTATTGGAGAAAAAACAGATGTGGCAGCAGATTATTTTTTCACGTCGAGTAATTCTGAAAATGAATCATCATCTGAACGCGAAACTATTCTATCGGATTCAAGATATTTTACAAACTCAAATTCTAAATCAGAAAATGATACTGATAATCATTCTTTTAACTTAGAATTTGAAATTGAAACGGATTCAACCTTTCAAATTAACATTGAACCTTCCTTTGGTTATTCTAAATCGAGAACACTGTATTCTAGTAACGAAGAAACTTTAGATGAAGATATGTTGCTTACAAATCAATCTAATGTTAACTCAAATGTAGAGCGCTATGTAAAACGATTCTCTAATGAAATTAGTGTAACCAAAAAATTTGGGAGTCGAGGAGCTTTTATTAAGGCTGAGTTAGAAACACGAATCAATCAACAGGAAAGTGATGACTTTTTAAATTCAAATACGGAGGTTTTTGGAAGCAATCCAGAAAACATAGATAGAAATCAGTTTACAGAGGGAGAAAATAATAGTTATGGTATTTCTACAAAATTATCCTACAGACTGCCAATCATAACTAAAAAATTCTTCTTGAATTTAGATTATGAATATGCTAAAGATAAAGACAATAACAGAAAAAGCACTTTCGATTTTAACACTTTAGATCAGGATTTTACAGATTTTAATACGGATTTAAGTACGGATTTTCAATACACGGATTATAGAAGTATTCCATCGGTTGGATTGTCGTATAGAGGTGAGAAGTTTTCTACGAGTTTCGATTTAGGTTACAATATAAGAACCTTAAAAAATCAAGATGTTTTACGACCAGAATTTAATGTTGAACGGAATTTTGAAAATTTAGAAGTGAATTCTTATGTAGGCTATACGTTTAGTCCAAAATCTTCTATAAATGTTAATTATTGGTTAGAGAATCAACCGCCAGGATTACGGCAACTTCAAGCGTATGAAGACGTGTCAAACCCACTTCAAACCATCATTGGTAATCCTGATTTAGAACCTTCTAATAACCATGGTCTTTATCTTGGATATAATGGGTTTGATTGGCAAAAACGTACGGGTTTTTATGTTGGTATTAATGCTAGTCTTACAGATAATCAAGTGGTGTCTAAAACTACTATAGATGAAGAAACTCTTAAACGAACAACAACTTATGTTAATATAGATGGTAATTATAATATTGGGTCTTGGGTAAACTATAGTAAAGATTTTAAGATTGATACATTAAGAACTGTTAAACTAAAGTTGAGGGCAAGTTATAATACATTAGAACGCATTAATTTTAATAACGATGTTAAATACGCGAGTAAGTCTGATAGAATTTCACCAAGACTTGGTATCGATTTTATATGGAAGAAAGTATTAGAATTTAAACCGTATTATCAGGTAAGTTATACTAATACTGCCTATGATATTGAGGCTTTTGACGATCGTGAATTTACAAGCCATAATGCCGGATTACGAACTGCAACATTTTTACCTAAAAACTTAGAATGGAGAAATGATATCAGTTTTAATTATAACCCTAATGTTGCTGATGGTTTTCAGAAAAGTGCTTGGTTTTGGAACTCAACCTTAGCCTATAGTATGTTTAATGATAAAGCTATTGTAACATTAAAGGTATACGATTTATTAAATCAAAACACCAATGCTGTGCGTATCGCTACTCAAGATTATATTGAAGATAAACAAAGCACCGTTTTAAGACAGTATTTTATGCTGAGCTTAAGTTATAAGTTTAATAGCTTAGGAAGTAAAGGAGAAACAGGAGATGGAGATTTTATCATTTTTGATTAATCTTGAATAGGTGATGAGGTTGAGGTATTAGGTGTAAGGAATTAGGTAGAATCAGTTTGTAGGTAATAGGAAACTACTAACCTTATTAAAAAATTACGTTAATTGATTGTCGTTTATTCTTGTGTGTTCAATTAAAGAAGGCGATACTAAGAACCATTTTATTTTACCGAACACCGAACACCGAACACCGAACACCGAACACTGAATACTGAGTACTGAACACTGAGTACTGAACACTGAGTACTGAACACTGAACACTGAACACTGAGTACTGAACACTGAGAGTATAAGTTGATGATTACCAGCTTCCGCCAGCTCCTCCACCAGAGAAACCACCTCCGCCACCAAAGCCTCCGAAACCGCCTCCTCCTCCGAAGCCTCCTCCAGAGCTGCCGCCAAAACCACCAGAAGATGAACCGCGAGAGTAGCTTCCTCGACCCATATTACTTAAAATTATGGCTTCAAGAAGACTTCCGCTTCCTGAGCGATTTCCTCTATTTCCACCATGGCCTCCACCACGAGTTTTGGAAATAGCAATGATAAAAATGATAAAAATGATAACTAAAAAGATGATTACCTCTATGGGCATTCCTCCTGTGGATTGCGGTCTGTTATTTTTATAAGCACCACTCAGCACGTCAAATATAGCGTCAGTTCCTTTATCTAATCCTTGGTAATAATCACCTTTTTTAAATTCTGGAATAATGACATTTCTAGTGAGTTCTCCAACAATTCCGGCTGTGAGTCTATCTTCTACACCATAACCAGGTGAAATCCATATTTCACGATCAACTCTAGCAAGTAATATAAAAACTCCATTGTCTTCTTTTGCTTGCCCAATTTCCCATTTTTGTCCCCATTTTGGAGCTAATAAACCAATATTTTCACCTTTGGTTGTTGGAATTATAACGACTATGATTTCGGTTGATGTACTATCGCTGTATCTTTCTAATTTTCGAGATAGGTTGTCAAATTCATGTTGTTTAAGAACTTTAGTACTGTCTATAACAGCTGGTATAAAATCGGGTTTATCAGGAATGTTATATTGTGCATTCGCAGTAAAACTAAAGCTTATTATAAAGCCAAAAGAAAGAGTTAATATGAAACGTTTGATCCTATTCATTAGCTTTTTGAAATCGTGTTGTCCAATTCGTTGGTATCATTGTGTTGCCAAGGAAAGTGCTTTGATAATGATTTGCCAGATTCCATTACACCATCAATAATTCCCTGTTTAAAGTTCTTAGATTTGAATTGTGCTGCAATTTTATCACGCGTAGAATTCCAAAAATCAGCACCAACAATATTGTTAATGCCTTGGTCTCCACATATTACAAAAGATTTATTCTCAACAGCAATATAGATTAATACACCATTGCGTTGTGCGGTATTATCCATTTTTAAATAATGAAAAACTTCTAAGGCATGTTCGTAAACATCGCTCTCGCAATTTTGTTCAATATGCACACGAATTTCGCCAGAGGTTTTGCTTTCAGCAACCTGAATCGCTTCTACAATCTCCTTTTCATCTGCTTCACTTAGAAAATCTTCCAGTTTAGACATGGTTAATGGGTATTAAAAATCAAATTCTACATCTACTGGTTTTTCAGCTCCAGCTTCAGAATCAAAATATGGTTTCTCATCAAAATTTAAAAAACCAGCTAAAATTGTATTTGGAAACGTATTCACATGAACATTATAAGGTTTTATTTGTTCGTTATATCGCGTTCTTGCTGTTTGAATCGTGTTTTCCGTACTTGTTAATTCGTCTTGTAATTTTAAGAAATTTTGATTGGCTTTTAGTTCAGGGTAGCGTTCTACAGTGACTAATAAACGAGACAATGCACTACTTAAACCTCCTTGTGCTTGGTTGAATTGTGATAATTGTTCTGGTGTAATATTAGATGGATCAATGGTTGTTTTTGTAGCTTCAGATCTTGCTTTAATAACAGCTTCTAAAGTGTTTTTTTCAAAATCAGCAGCACCTTTTACTGTGTTTACTAAATTTCCAATTAAATCGTTTCGTCTTTGGTAAGACGTCTGAACATTTCCCCAAGCTTCTTTTACGTTTTCGTTAAGTGTGACCGCTGTATTATTGAAGTTTTTCCCCCAAGAATAAAAACCGAATCCAATGATTGCAATTACGATTACAGGAATTAGCCATTTTTTCATGATAGTTAGTTTTAAAGTTGTGTTTTAATTTTGTTGAGTTGTGCTTTAATGCTTTCTAGCTTTTCGATGATTTCAAATTTTTCTAAAGCTTGTTTTTTTTCTTCTTTAAGATGTGTTTTTGCACCTTCAAGTGTAAATCCTCTTTCTTTTACTAGGTGGTAAATGAATTTAAGATTCTTAATGTCTTCTGGTGTAAATTTTCTATTGCCTTTAGCGTTTTTCTTTGGCTTTAAAACATCAAATTCCTTTTCCCAAAAACGAATTAATGAGGCATTAACTTTAAAGGCTTTGGCCACTTCGCCAATCCCGTAATATCGTTTTTCTGGTAGATTTATATGCATCTTAATCGAGAGATTGGTTTTCTAATGATGCTTTTCTAAGCAATATATCGTATTCTTCAGCAGATAAATTACCGTAGTAAAAATTGATAGGATTTATACGTTCACCATCTTTAAAGATTTCATAATGTAAATGTGGAGCTTCAGAACGCCCTGTGCTACCAACATAACCAATTAAATCGCCACGCTTAACACGTTGATTGACTTTAACATTAAATTTATACATATGCGCATATAATGAAATATAACCATAGCCATGATCTATACGAATGTGATTTCCGTAACCTGTAGATCTGCTGTCTGCACGTTTTATAACACCATCACCCGAAGCATATATTGGTGTACCACGAGGAGCTGTAAAATCCATTCCGTAATGAAATTTTCTAACCTTTGTAAATGGGTCAGTTCTGTAACCATAGCCAGATGCCATACGCGTCATATTCTCATTGCTAATTGGTTGAATAGCTGGTATGGCTTCTAAGAATTTTTCTTTGTCTTCCGCTAATTTTGCTATTTCATCTAAAGATTTAGACTGTACTACAATAGCTTTTTCTAAAATATCTAAGCGTTTATTACTTTCTGCAATTAATTTGGTGTTATCAAAGCCTTCAAATTTTTTATAACGATTAATACCACCAAAACCTGCTCTTCGTTGTTCGGTTGGTATTGGGTTGGCTTCAAAATAAAGTCTGTAAATTGCGTTGTCGCGTTCTTCAACATTTTCTAGTGCTGCAATGGCATCATCCATACGCTTGTTTATCAATTCGTATTGCAGCTCCATATTTTGCAATTCTCTAGCTAACTGGCGTTCTTTTGGCGACTGAATATATTGGCTAGCAATGAAAACTGCTAAAAACCCAAATAGAGCAGCAGCAGTTAAAAACGCAGCTACATATTTAAAGGTTGTAGATTTCTTACGCTGTATTTTGCGATAAGAAAGCGTTTCAGAATCATAATAATATTTTACTTTAGCCATGTTCGAATTTATGCTATTTTTGCAGCTAATAAGCCTATAAAGTAAGTGGCTTAAACTAGTGTAACGTTCAAAGATAAAAAAATGTTTTGCATTTGCGCTAATTTAATAGAAACAAGCTCTAATTTTTATATATGAAGTCTCAAGATATAAGATCTAAATTTTTAAACTTTTTTGAAGAAAAACAACACCTTATTGTTCCTTCTGCACCAATGGTATTAAAGAATGATCCAACATTAATGTTTGTTAATGCTGGTATGGTGCCTTTTAAAGAATATTTTTTAGGGAATTCAGACCCAAAGAAGAATAGAATTACAGATTCGCAAAAATGTTTACGTGTTTCTGGTAAACATAATGATTTAGAAGAGGTTGGTTATGATACTTATCATCACACCTTGTTTGAAATGTTGGGAAACTGGAGTTTTGGAGATTACTTTAAAAAGGAAGCAATTGCATGGGCTTGGGAATTGCTAACCGAAGTTTATAAAATAGATAAAGAGATACTGTACGTTACTGTTTTTGAGGGGAGTGATGATGACGACAACCTTAAAATGGATACTGAAGCTTACGATATTTGGAAACAATATATTTCTGAAGACCGCATTTTAAAAGGCAATAAAAAGGATAATTTTTGGGAAATGGGAGATCAAGGCCCTTGTGGTCCTTGTAGTGAAATCCATGTAGATATAAGATCTGAAGACGAAAAAGCAAAGGTTGATGGAAAGTCGTTAATAAATATGGATCATCCGCATGTGGTTGAAGTATGGAATTTGGTTTTTATGGAATTCAACCGAAAAGCAAATGGGTCTTTAGACGAACTGCCAAATAAGCATATTGATACAGGAATGGGATTTGAGCGTTTATGTATGGTGTTGCAAGGTGTGCAATCTAATTATGATACTGACGTTTTTACACCGATTATTCGTGAAATTGAAACTATTACCGATAAAAAATATGGCAATATTGAGGACATTGATATCGCAATCCGAGTAATTTCGGATCATGTACGTGCCGTAGCATTTTCAATTGCCGATGGTCAATTACCAAGTAATACAGGTGCAGGTTATGTAATTCGTAGAATCTTGCGAAGAGCAATTCGTTATGGGTTTACATTTTTAGATAAAAAAGAGCCATTTATTTATCGTTTGGTTGATGTGTTGAGCAAGAAAATGGGTGATGCATTCCCAGAAGTAAGAGCACAAAAAGTGTTGATTGAGAACGTCATTAAAGAGGAAGAGGCATCATTTTTAAGAACATTAGATCAAGGTTTGGTCTTGCTGAATCGTATTGTTGAGGATACAAAAGGCGATACGGTTTCTGGTGAAAAAGCTTTTGAATTGTATGATACTTACGGTTTTCCGATTGATCTAACCGCTTTAATTTTATCTGAAAAGCATTTAAAATTAGACGAAAAAGGCTTTAAAGATCATTTACAACAGCAAAAAGATAGATCGCGTTCAGCAAGTGAAACATCTACCGAAGATTGGACGGTTTTATTTGAAGACGATGTACAAGAATTTATTGGTTACGATACGCAAGAAGCTAATGTGAAAATTGCTAGATACCGAAAAGTCACGTCTAAAAAAGATGGTGAAATGTATCAGCTTGTATTTAACTTAACACCATTTTATCCTGAAGGAGGAGGCCAGATTGGAGACAAGGGATTTCTTCAAGATAATCAAGGAGATGTGGTCTATATTTTAGATACTAAAAAGGAGAATAATGTTATTATTCATTTAGCAAAAGAATTACCAGACCATATTAATGATAGTTTTAAGGCTGTTGTAAGTAGTGAACATAGAGCATTATCGTCGAGCAATCATACAGCAACGCATTTGTTGCATCAAGCATTACGAGCAGTTCTAGGAGAGCATGTTGAGCAAAAAGGATCCTTGGTAAAACCAAAGTCATTGCGATTCGATTTTTCACATTTTTCTAAAGTCACTAATGAGCAATTACAAGAAATAGAAGATTTTGTAAATTCAAGAATAGAAGGGCATTTACCATTAGAAGAACAACGAAATATTCCGATGGAAAAAGCTGTTGAAGAAGGAGCCATGGCATTGTTTGGTGAGAAATATGGAGATACAGTAAGAACGATTCGTTTTGGAAAGTCTATAGAATTATGTGGTGGAATTCATGTGAAAAACACCGCTGATATCTGGCATTTTAAAATTATATCCGAGGGAGCTGTTGCAGCGGGAATAAGACGAATAGAAGCTATTACAAATAAATCTGTTAGAGATTATTTTTCTGAAAACAACTCAGCTTTCTTAGAAATGAAAGGCTTATTGAATAATGCTAAAGAACCTGTAAAAGCATTAGAGCAGCTACAAGCGGAAAATAATGATTTAAAAAAGCAGATTGAAGGGCTTTTAAAGGATAAAGCGAAAAACATAAAAGGAGAACTTAAAAGTGAATTAACGGAAATAAACGGCATTCAATTTTTAGCTAAAAAATTAGATTTAGATGCTTCAGGAATTAAAGATGTTTGTTTTGAATTAGGAAGCCAGTTTGATAATCTGTTCTTATTATTTGGAGCTGAAAATGATGGAAAAGCAATTTTGTCTTGTTATATTTCTAAGGAATTAGTTGCTAGTAAAAACTTAAATGCAGGAACAATAGTAAGAGAACTCGGAAAACACATCCAAGGTGGAGGTGGAGGACAACCGTTCTTTGCTACGGCAGGAGGAAAGAATCCTAAGGGTATTGAGGCTGCTTTGGAGGCTGCTAAGGGTTATTTATAGTATAGAAATTACTCAGAGATTGGCAGAGGAGAAACGCAGAGACTCACAGAGAATAAGGTTATAGTTTTTGTGCTGTTTTTGAATTTAAATCAATTAGTAACTTTGACGAATAATGTGTATTCATAGACTCATGTTTCTCTGTGAAACTTCGTGAGACTTAGCGAATCTCTGTGTAAAATAAACCATGAAACTACAAACACAAATACCACTAAAACCACAACAACACAATCAAATAGATTATAACTCTAAAGTGGTGTTATTGGGTTCGTGCTTTTCTGAAAATATAGGTGAGAAGTTTAGTTATTTTAAGTTTCAATCTGAGGTTAATCCTTTCGGTGTTTTATTTCAACCTTTGGCAATAGAAAGCTTAATTACAAATGCCATAAACAAAAAGGAATATACAGAGAAGGATATTTTTTTTCAAAATGAACAATGGCATTGTTTTGAAGCGCATTCTCAGTTAAGTTCGGCTTCAAAAGAAGAGGTGTTACTTAATTTAAATGATCAAATTACAGCAACAAAGCAAAACATTAATGAAGCAACTCATGTTATAATTACCTTAGGAACAGCTTGGGTTTATAGAGAAAAAGCGACAGATACAATAGTTGCCAATTGCCATAAAGTTCCGCAAAAACAATTTTTAAAAGAGCTACTTTCTGTAGACACTATTACCGAATCACTTCGTGCTATAATTGCCTTATTAAAAAGTGTGAATCCTAAACTGAGTTGCCTGTTTACGGTTTCACCAATTAGGCATATTAAAGATGGCTTTGTTGAAAATATGCAGAGTAAAGCACATTTAATTTCGGCCATTCACAATGTTGTTGAGCCAAGACATCAAAACTATTATTTTCCGTCTTACGAAATACAAATGGACGAGCTTCGTGATTATCGTTTTTACGCAGCGGATATGATTCACCCAAATCAAACTGCTATTACGTATATCTGGGAAAAGTTTCAGAGGGTATGGGTTTCAGAATCAGCTTCTGTAACTATGGATGAGGTTGAAACCATTCAGAAAGGACTTCAACATAAACCGTTTAATTCAGCATCTGAAGCGCATGAAAAATTTCTTCAAAAGTTAGCGGATAAAAAAGCAAAACTTCAGGCTGAATTTCCACATATTGCTTTTTAATAGCTTTTAAAAAAAGTGTAGCTAACAATTAAGTTAAGATGTGATTTTAAGTTATGTTATAATACGCGTAGTGCTACGTTTTTAGTCGATTTTACGAATGCATATTCGTACAATGCTAGCGATTAATCAACAAGTCGTACTACAACTTACAATCCTTAATCTGAAGGTTAAGTAGTTGTAATTATTCAATATGTTTACGAGCTGTTAAACTGAAATTTTTGTACTTTAAAATAGGTGAATCAATGATTACTTCACTCTAACACTGTCTGGAACCAAAACGGTATAATCGCCGTTGTTTCTAATAACATCGCGAACAATAGATGATGAAATAAATGATGTTTTTGCTGCAGTTAATAAAAATACAGTTTCAATTTTAGATAGTCTTCTATTGGTGTGAGCAATGGCTTTTTCAAATTCAAAATCAGCAGGATTACGCAAACCTCTGAGTATAAATTTTGAATCAATTTCTTTACAAAAATCAATGGTTAAACTTTTGTATGTTACCACCTTTACTTTAGGTTGATCTTTAAACGCTTCTTCAATAAACCGTTTTCGTTCCTCTAAAGAAAACATGTAGTTTTTATCCGCATTGATGCCTATGGCAACAACAACTTCATCAAACAGTTTTATACCACGTTTTATAATATCGAAATGCCCATTAGTAATTGGGTCAAAGGATCCAGGAAAAAGTGCTCTTTTCATCAAAAAGGTTTTGCGTTTCCGTCATAAATTTTTGGAAACTTTTATAGATTCAAATATAATTATTATTTATTCAAAGCTTCTTCAATAGCATTTCCAAATAAATCTTTCAAAGGAATATTAGCTTCTTTGGCTTGCTTTGGTAAAATGCTTTCTTCGGTAAGACCTGGTACTGTATTTACTTCAAGCAAATAAGGTTCGTCATTTTTAAATATAAATTCACTTCTGGTAAAGCCTTTCATGCCAAGGTTTTCGTATATTTTTTTTGCAGCACTTCTTACTTTAATCGCATAATCTTCAGAAATTCGAGCAGGTGTAATTTCCTGCGATTTACCTAGATATTTAGCTTCATAGTCAAAGAAATCGTTCTCAGATACAATTTCGGTTATTGGTAACACCAGTGTTTCCCCTTTGTATAAAATAACACCAACAGAAACTTCAACACCATCTAAATACTGTTCAATAATTATTTCGCTATCTTCTTTAAAGGATTTTTCTACAGCTACTTTTAAACCGTCTTTTTTATATACTTTAGAGATTCCAAAACTACTACCAGCTCTATTGGCTTTTACAAAACATGGCAAGCCCACTTTAGCAACGATGGCATCTTCATCAATACAATCTCCAAGATTCAGGTAATAACTTTCGGCAGTTTTAATACCGTAAGGCTTTAGTGCAGATAATAAATCACGCTTATTAAAAGTTAATGCAGCTTGATACATGGAACAACTTGTTTGCGGCATGTCTATCAATTCAAAATAAGCTTGCATATAGCCATCCTCACCTGGCGAACCATGAATGGCATTAAAAACACAATCGAATTCTATTTTAGTTTCATTTACTAAAACCGAAAAGTTATTTTTATCAACAGGAAACTCTTCTTCCATATCGTTAACAAAAACCCATTTGTTTTCGAAAATATGGATGCGATAAGTGTTATAGATTTCTTTATCTAACGTGTTGTAAACCAAATTACCACTCATAAGGGAAATTTCATATTCACTAGAATAGCCTCCCATTATAATTGCAATATTTTTCTTCATCTTTATGCTGAACTTATTTCAGAATCTGTACCTAAAAAAAGGCCGTTTTTTAATTTAAAAAGCGATTGTGTAAAAGTATCAATTATTTTCAAGAATCTAATTCTCTAAATCATACGTATTTTATTTTTGTGTCGTTATTATTTCTTAGTTTTGTCAACAATTATTTGCATATGAGTTTTGTAAAGTTTCTTACCAGTAAAGTATTTTTTAAACAATTGGCGATTGCCGTTGTAGCTGTAGTAGTATTGTGTTTTCTAGCCTTGAAATGGTTAGATTCAACAACTAATCATGGCGAATTTGTAGTCGTCCCTGATTTAAAAGGGAAATCGTTAGAAACGGTTAATATTGAATTAAAAGATCATGATTTGGCGATGGAAATACAAGATTCTGCTAATTATAATCCAAAATATCCTAAATATTCTGTGATAGAGCAAAACCCAACTGCTGGATCGCATGTTAAGGAAAATAGAAAAATATACTTAATCTTAAACCCTTCTGGTTACCGTAAAGTTGAAGTGCCAAATATTTTAAAGCGCACTTTTAGACAAGCCAAACCTCAATTAGAAGCCTTAGAGTTTGAAATAGGTAAAATAACGTATAAAGACGCCATTGGCGAAGGGGTTATCTCGATGTCACATAAAGGTGAATCGTTAAAGCCTGGAACATTATTGCCCTTAACATCTAAGATAGACTTGGTTTTAGGTAACGGTAAACTATAATTTAAGATAATGCCAAATATTCCTGAAAATTCAGACCAAGAAGAAAACGAGTTATACGAGCATCACGCGTTTAGAGTTGTTGCAGGTCAACAACCACTTCGTATCGATAAATATTTAATGAATTTTATTGAAAATGCTACACGAAATAAAATTCAAGCGGCAGCAAAAGAAGGCAGTATTTTTGTTAATGATGTGCCAGTAAAATCGAATTATAAAGTTAAGCCAAACGATCATATTACGGTTAAGTTTGAGCATCCACCTCATGAAAATTTGCTTATTGCAGAAGATTTACCAATAGATATTGTTTACGAAGATGACGATTTACTTGTGGTCAATAAACCTGCAGGAATGGTGGTACATCCAGGACATGGGAATTATTCTGGAACTTTGATTAATGGACTTATTTTTCACTTTGAAAACCTACCAAATAACTCAAGCGAACGTCCAGGTTTAGTGCATAGAATTGATAAAGATACCAGTGGATTGTTAGTGGTTGCAAAAACCGAACAAGCCATGGCACATTTGTCTAATCAGTTTGCAAAGAAAACATCTGAGCGCGAATATGTAGCACTTGTTTGGGGAAATGTTGAAGAAGAGGAAGGTACGATTGAAGGTAATATTGGTCGTCACCCTAAAAACAGATTACAAAATACCGTGTTCTTAGATGATGACGGAGAACAAGGAAAACCAGCTGTAACACATTATAAAGTTTTAGAACGTTTAGGATATGTTACTTTGGTAAGCTGTAAGCTCGAAACTGGTCGTACACACCAAATCCGTGTCCACATGAAACACATAGGACACACGCTTTTTAATGACGAACGCTACGGAGGAGAACGCATATTAAAAGGAACTACATTTACAAAATATAAGCAGTTTGTAGATAACTGTTTTAAGATTTTACCTAGACAAGCCTTGCATGCTAAAACTTTAGGGTTTGTACATCCAACGACAGGTGAGTTTATGCAGTTTCAATCTGAAATTCCTGAAGATATGACACAATGCATAGAAAAGTGGAGACAGTATGCAAAGCATGTTGACTAATTACAGTTGCATTTAGTGTCTTATAATATTAAGAATTACACGTCTTTCTGTTCAGCTTCACATCAAAATAGTTATCGGTTATAACACTATCAAGATTAGTACTCACTAATATTTGAAACTCTTTCTTTTACATCGTATTTTTACCATTGAGAAAGAAAATTTGTTTAACCATTTATGAGATGCCCATTTTTTTGAGCATCTGTAACCTTAATAAGATACCCACTTTCGTGGGCATTTGTATGAAACTAGTACTATCACCAGCAAAATCTTTAGATTACGACACTAAATTACCAACTTCTAAAACAACGGAAGGTGTTTTTTTAGACGAAGCAGAGCGTTTAAATAAAGTATTGAAAAAGAAATCAGTTAAAAGCTTAGGGAAACTGATGCATATTTCAGATAATTTAAGTCAATTAAATTATGAGCGTAATCAAGATTGGAAATTACCATTTACAAAAGACAATGCAAGGCAAGCCATTTATGCATTTAGTGGTGATGTGTACAGAGGTTTGGATGCTTATACTATTGATACCAAAAAAATAGATAAGGTTCAAGATACGGTTAGGATTCTTTCAGGATTATATGGAGTATTAAAACCCTTAGACTTAATGCAGCCATACCGCCTTGAAATGGGGACAAAAATGCCAGTTGGTAAAAATAAAAACCTGTATGAGTTTTGGAAGAAGAAAGTTACAAAAGCTTTAAATGACGAATTAGAAGATGGTGAGATTTTTCTCAATTTAGCAAGTAACGAATATTTTAAGGCTATAGATACCAAAGCATTAAAAGTGCCTGTGATAAACGTAGCTTTTAAAGAATTTAAAAACGACAAATATAAAATCATTGCCATATTCGCAAAGTTAGCAAGAGGATTAATGGCAAGGTATATCATTGATACTGATGCAAAAACATTAGATGATATTAAAGGGTTTAATTACGAAAATTATGGTTTTAGTGAAGAATTATCTTCAGAAAACGAATTGGTTTTTACGAGATAAAAGAGACTTACAGTCACTAAAAAATTAATTTATGTATTACTTACTTATAGCGGTTCAGGTGTATTGTTTGTATCATGCTTATAAAAACAGAAAGCCTTATTATTGGTATTTTCTCATATTCTTTATTCCTGCGATTGGTTCAGCGATATACATTATTACGCAAGTGTATAATAAGGATGATGCCGAAAAAATTCAAGAAGAAATTACAACAGTTCTTAATCCAACAAAAAAAATCAAAGCTTTAGAAAGTAAGATTGAGTTTGTAGATACGTACACCAATAGAATTGAGTTAGCCGATGCGTATTTTATGAATAAAGACTTTCCTAATGCTATTGCAAACTACAAGAAAACTTTAGAGGATAAGGTTCAAGATGATTTGTATGCGCGTCAAAATCTTATACTGTGTTATTTTCAATTAAAGGATTATAATGGCGTTATTGAACATGCGGAACAAATAAAAGACACATCAGAATTTAAAGGATCAAAACAACAATTTTGTTATGGTTTAGCTTTAAATGAATTGGGTAAAACCAACGAAGCTGAAGCCCAATTAAAACAAATAGACAGACCATATTCTAATTATGCAGAACGTTTGGCACTCGCTAAATTTTATATAGAAAACAATAGAACTTCGGAAGGAAAGGAATTGCTAACTGAAATCTCTATAGAGTCTAAACGTTTAACAAAAACAAACCGAAAACTTTACGGAGCAACTATTGTTGAGGTGGAGCAGTTGTTGGCTAAGTTATAGTTTGCTTTATTACTAATCTTATACTTATTAGCCACCATGTGTTATGATATATAGTTTTTTTTATTTTTTTATTTTAACTAGAAGTTCATAAAGTTCATAAATCCCTGTTTTCTGGGATGAATACAAGTTCTACTATCCCTAAATTTGTACATGTTTATTAAGCCCCATAACATTTTTGTTTTTCTTTTTTTGTGCTATACGTCAATTTGTAAGGCCCAAACTACGGCTACTATTGATACTGAAGACAAAAAGGTGGATCAACTTTTTTACTATTTCAATAATGGGGATGATACCAAAGCATATAAAGAAGCTCTCCATTCGTTACGAACTTTTAAATCCAAGAAGGCAATAACTAATACCAATTTATTATTGGCTTACTACCATAATAAATATGTTGCAATAGACTCGTCTATATATTATACCCATCAAGCTCTAAAAAGTAAAAAGAATGTTAATGACTCCTTAGGGGTAAGGTTGACCATATTATCTTATCAATTACTTGCGCTAAATAACACAAACAAAGGCTTATATCAAGAAAGTAAAAAATGGCATATTAAAGGAGCCGAATTAAGTGAAAAACATAATGAAACCAATCTGTACTATACGCATTTACATGGTTTGGCAAGTACATATATTACATTAGGTAAAACTGAAGAAGCTTTAGACCTTTTAGAGAAATGTATTAAAAATTCTAATGATGAAGAACTTATTTTAGGAAGTTATATCAATTTAGGATCAATCTATTCGTCGCAATCTAAATATAAATTATCCAATACATATTTACAAAAAGCAAGAGAAATGTGCGAGAAAAATACGCATAGAAAACAGGCTTTAGTAAATGTAATTATCAATATTGGTGATAACTACTTAAGTATTGGAGATATGGATAAAGCGCTTTCATTTTACGATGAGGCAAAAAAGATCAGCACAGAAAATAGATCCTATAATTTAGAACTTATTGTTTTAGGAAAAATTGGGACGGTACTATATAATGAAAAAAGAGATAGTGAAGCTCTTTTAATATTCTCTAATGCTTTAATTAAAGCGATAAACTTGGGCAATTTAGATATTGAGATGAATAGTTATCTAATGTTAGAAAAACTCTCTAAAAGAAAAGGTGATTATCGTAGTGCTTATAATTATGGCAAACACTATTATAAAATCAAAGATTCTATCGAGAATTCTCAAAAAGAAAAGGAGATTAATAGTTTAGAAGTAAAATTTAAAACCCTTGAAAAGGAAAAAACTATAAAGCAATTACAGATAGAAAACCTTAATAAAACTTTAAATATTAAGAATAAGGAGGCAGATATAGAAAAGTATAAACTTCAAGAAGCAATAATTGCAAAACAGAATGAAAACCAGGTATTACAATTACAAAATGGCGTAGAAAAACGTAAAAATGAAATTGCATTACTGAAAGAAAAAGAAACTTTAAAGGCATTAGAGCTAGATAGAGAGAAGACTATTAAATATATTGTTCTTATCGCTTTCTTCATTTTATTAATTCCTATTGTTGGACTTTTAATTATTTATTATCAAAAACTACAAGCGCAAAGTTTAGTTAATTTAAAAGAGAAAGAGATAAATGAGCAACAGGTAATTTCATTAAAAAAAGACCAAGAATTAAAGTTAATTAAAGCATCAATTAGAGGTCAAGATCAAGAGCGTAAAAAGATTGCTCAAGAAATGCACGATAGTGTAGGAGGCAATTTAGCAGCTATAAAATTACAATTCAGTCAACTTTACAATCAGCCAGATAAACTAAAATTAATTTATAGTCAATTAGATGACACTTACGAACAGGTAAGAGATTTGTCGCATAATTTATTGCCTAAAAAAATCAGAGAAAACGATTTTATATTTTTAATTAAAGAATACATTAATACCGTTGAAGCGTCTAGTGAACTTACCATAAACGTCTCTTTTTATGACGAAGAGAAAATTAACGCCTTAAGTAAAATTTTACAAAATGAGTTATTTTCAATTTTTCAAGAATTAACAACCAATACAATTAAGTACGCCAAAGCAACCACTATAGACATGCAGTTAGATCTTTTAAACGAATGTCTGTTTTTTGTTTATGAAGATGATGGTGTTGGCTTTGATGTATCCATGACGACTTTAGGTATAGGATTAACCAATATAAAGAACAGGGTAGACACTCATAATGGTGTATTACATATCGACTCTAAACCCGATAGAGGGACTAACATTAATATAGAAATTCCACTAAAATCATAAATAAATGAAGTATAACCTCATTATAGCCGACGATCATAAAATGTTTTTAGACGGTTTACTAAGTATTCTAGATACTGAAAGCGATTACAATATTCTATTTACAGCTAAGCATGGCGGACATGTTAAAAAATATATTTCAATAAATACCGAAGAACAAATAGACCTCGTTATTACTGATGTTACAATGCCAGAAGTTGATGGTATTGCTCTAAATAAGTGGATAAAGAAAACGGATAGAAATATAAAGACATTAGTGGTGAGTATGCACAACTCAGCAAAAATCATTGATGACCTCATAGAAAACAATGTAGATGGTTATCTTCAGAAAAATGCACAAAAAGAAGAATTCTTAAGAGCTATTGAAACGATTTTAGGTGGTGAAAAGTATTTCTCTAAAGAAATTAAGGATATCTACCTTCAAAATAAATTTGAAAAGAATAAGGAAAAGGAAATCAAACTAACAAAACGAGAAGTAGAGGTGATCTCGCTTATCGCGGAAGAGTTTACTACTCAAGAAATAGCAGATAAACTTTTTCTTAGCAAACATACCATTGAAAGTTATAGAAAAAACCTGATTACTAAGTTAAACGTTAGAAACCTCGCAGGATTAACTAAATACGCCATAAAAAAAGGGTATGTGTCTTAGTATGTTTCAACTATAATACTCATAATCGTTAAGGGCTCTATTTTTATAGAGTCCTTTTTTGTTCTCATGTGTTGTGCTAAACCCAAAGCAAATTCATTTCTACTTTAAAACATGGCATCTGTTTTAGTCTTCTTAATATAAAGATCGTGTTATTGATAAATAATAGTCTCATAGTGCAGATGTAGGATATTGATAATAATAGTTTTAGTAGTAATCACCCTGTTATCAGGGTATTCGTTTTTACTATAAAAGGGGTTATACAGCTAAGCTTACCGGTCTAAATTTGTATTAGAATATGAGAGGCACCAAAAAAAAGGAAAGGTGTTTCAATTATTAAATAACAAATATAAATTAACCATCAAAAAACACATTATGACTTTCGGAATTACATTAATCTTATTAAGCATCATTGCAGTACCATCTTTATTATTATCAAAAAAACCTAATGCAAAAGAACTCTTAGAAAAAATAGAACCATACCAAGGTTGGATCGGAATCATTTTTTGCTTTTATGGTGTTTGGGGAATTATCTTTTCAATATTAAACTTAGGTTGGTTGACAACATTCCCAATTTGGTGGATAACTTTATTAGCAGGAAGTATTGTCGAAGCTGTTTTAGGATTCATGTTAGGATTCAGCCTAATTAACAAATTCTTTTTGTCTAAAAATGCAGCCGCTAAGGAAAAAGCGATTGTGCTTAGAGAGAAGTTAGCACCAAAACAAGGTAAGCTTGGTGTTGTAGGCTTATTTGTAGGTGGTTGGATGATTGTTGCTTCAATCTTATTCTTTTAAACAAAAACGATAAAATCAGATTATTATGAAAAAAATTATTTTTTTAATGGCATTGGTATTTTCAGTGCCGTTAATTGCCCAAGAACACAGGAATACCATTACAGTAGTTGGGGAAACGCAGGCCGCTTTAGGAAATAGTAGTTATACAATTTTAATAAGCTTACAACCCATATTCGTGTACGAAGGTCAAACAGAAGTTGAGGTTGCGTCTTTGGCTGAAGCCAAGCAAAATTACATTAAACAATTAAAAGCAATCGGTATAGATTTTAGCAGGTTTAAAAGAAATGCATACTATGAGTTTATGACGTCGTATTCGTCAAATAGAGCGTCGGAATACTATTATATAAAAACTTCAAATAAAGAAGAGGTTAGGAAAATAACACGACTAAAATCTGCAGGAATGTCTATTGCAAACACGGATATAGATGCTCATATATTATCTAAAGAACAGTTAGTGGATCTTTCAAAAAAAGCCATAGATAATGCTGAGGAAAAAGCGGAAGCTTTAGCTAAAAAAATAGATAAAACTATTGGTGAAATTGTAACGATAGTAGATCAAAATACAAGTGAACAGTATATGCAAAGTTATGGGACTTCAACATCGCAAACTCATATTGTAACAGTGACCTTTGAATTAAAGTAAGTAAAAACGAAAACCTTTAAATAATCAATTAGTAATATTATCAGTATTCGCTTTTCTGTTGTGTTTTTAATGAAGAAGCTCAAAAATTCAAAATGTTTGAAAGTTCAGTTGAGAAGAAACTGGACCCTAAAACTATTAGAAGGACTATAAACAGAACAGTGATATTTTTTAAAACTAAGCACCTCTTTGTGTAAGTAAAGAGGTGCTTTTTTTAAGTCGTAAATATTGAGACTTAGAGTTTGGTATCTAATATTTTAGAACGACATTGTGTTTTTACGTTTTATGAGGAGTCTTTCTTTTCTATGAGTATTTTCCTTTTAGTCCTCAGTTCCCCACGGGGCACTAGGTGTTTCAATAGGTTTAGTTAAATCGAAACGCACGGTAAATAAACGATCAGTTCCAAGACGACGAAGATTATATGTTAAGCTCGTTTCATCTATTGTAAACCACCAAATATTAGTAGACGCAGGAGGTAATATTTCTGAAGTATGCTCATCTGCAGGAAACATTTGAAGGTTTGCTAAACCATGATTAGAACTTATGCCTCCATATTGGGTTAAATCTTCTTCCGATCCGTCTTCATGTCTATGATCGTGTTTAAGACTAATTATTTTATCATCATTCATTTTTAAAACCCAAGTACGAGATTTGTTTTCGCCAACAAAAAACGGAATTCTAAGGGTGTTCGTTTCACAGGATCGTACATGCATCACCAATTTTTCACCCACAAATCCGTCTCCTTCTTTTCCTCCTTCTATAATCTCACCTTCGTAGGCATTGCCACAATGTGCTTCTAGCTGTTCCCAAAAGTGTTCTGAATTGGTTTGTTCTTGAGCTATGAGTGTTACAGGTAATATAAGTAATACATAGAGTAATGTCTTCATAATTAATGTTCTAAATGAGTGTTTTTTCTAAGGGCTAAGATACTTTAATTATTGAAGTTAAATAATATTTAAAAAAAACAGTATCTTTTTTGCATTCAGGTTAAAGAATAAAGAAGATCAGTTAATCTAATGCATCTTAAATTTTAAATTGACGAAAAATGTAATCATGAAAAAAACACTACAAGTTGGCAATACTATAGCATTAATTTTTACTATAGTTATTAATTACCTTTCTAATACTGGCCTTTTAAATAACACAACAATTGGTGAGGTGTCTAATAGTTATAGATCGTTGTTTACACCTGCAGGGTACACGTTTGCGATTTGGGGACTCATTTACGTTATGCTATTAGGCTTCGTAATTTATCAAGGTAGAAGTCTGTTTGTAAAAGTTAAAAATGATGATTTTGTTTTAAAAACGGGTTGGTGGTTTATGCTGTCTTGTTTATTTAATTCACTTTGGGTATTTGCATGGATTTATGAATATACAGGCGTGTCTTGTATTTTTATTTTCTTATTGCTGTTTTCATTATTAAAGATTGTAGTCAACAACAGAATGGAATTAGACGATGAGCCATTACCCATTATTGCTTTTGTTTGGTGGCATTTTGTAATATATTCGGGTTGGGTAACTGTGGCGAGTATTGCTAATGTATCGACGTATTTAGTGAAAATGGGTTGGGATGGTTTTGGCTTGTCTAATGTAACATGGGCAATAATACTAATAATAATTGCAGTGGTTATTAATGTAGTGATGACCTGGAAACGTAATATGAGAGAGTTTGCCCTTGTAGGGGCTTGGGCTTTAATTGGTATAGGAAATGCTAATAAATTAACTAACGACACTATAATGTATATCGCCTTTATAGGTGCGGCGATATTAATAATTAGTAGTTCTATACATGCTTTTAAAAACCGTGATACGAATCCATTTGTTAAGCTTCAAGAACAGAAGAATTCATAAGGTTTAGAATATAATAGGCATTTTTTTAGAGTCAGGCTTAAAATAGCTGTAACTTCGCGGCAAATTAAAGGAGTGACCTAAATACGATTTCAAATAAGGAATAGTCAATTATAGAGTTTGCTTCATAAACTTTATATATGTCATTTAAATCATTGGGCTTATCTGAGCCTTTACTAAAAGCTATCCAAAAAAAAGGATACGAAACTCCATCACCAATTCAAGCCAAAGCCATTCCTCCAGTTTTAGAAGGAAAAGATGTGTTAGCATCAGCACAAACAGGAACAGGTAAAACAGCAGGCTTTACATTGCCATTGCTACACCTGTTGTCTAATAATACAGCACAAAGGCACAGACCAATTAGAGCCTTAATCTTAACTCCAACACGTGAGTTAGCAGCGCAAGTTTTTGCGAATGTAAAAGAGTATAGTGAGTTCTTAAATATAAGAAGTACTGTAATTTTTGGTGGAGTCAATCAAAAACCACAGGTTAATAAATTAAGTCAAGGAGTCGATGTTTTAGTGGCCACTCCAGGGCGTCTAATCGATTTAGAAAATCAAGGTGTATTATCCTTAAAACATGTTGAAATATTTGTTTTAGATGAAGCAGATCGTATGCTAGATATGGGGTTTTTACGCGATATTGAACGTGTGATGAAACTAATGCCAAATAAGCGACAGAATCTTATGTTTTCAGCAACATTCTCTAAAGACATTAAGAAATTGGCGTATTCAATTCTTAATAATCCAACTCAAGTTGAAGCCACACCAGAAAATACGGCTGTTGAGGTTATTGAACAAAAGGTGTATAGAGTTGCAAAAGGAAAAAAAACAGGATTAATAATAAAGTTAATTTCTGAAGGTGAATGGCAGCAGGTTCTAGTCTTTACAAGAACGAAACATGGAGCCAACAAGCTTTGTAAAAAAATGATTAGCGCAGGTATTACAGCTGCAGCTATACATGGTAATAAAAGTCAAGGAGCACGAACAAAAGCATTAGCCGGATTTAAAAACGGTACTGTTAGAGTTTTAGTAGCTACAGATATTGCAGCTAGAGGTTTAGATATTCCGTTATTACCACACGTTGTTAATTTTGAATTGCCGAACATATCTGAAGATTACGTTCATAGAATTGGTAGAACAGGTAGAGCAGGAGCCGAAGGGCAAGCGATATCTTTGGTTAGTGCAGACGAAACGGCCTATTTAAGAGGTATAGAAAAGTTAATTGGTGAAAAAATTGAAATGGAAATTGTTGAAGGTTTTGAGCCAGATCCAAATGCATCAACAGAACCCATAAAACCTGGACAGAATAGAAACAAAGGTCGTGGCAGAAGTTCTAATAGCAGAAACTCTGGAAAGTCTAAAAACTCAAATTCAGACCGAAATAAAAGTAGAAATAAAAGTAGAAATCGAAATCGAAATAATGATAATAGACGTTAGATAATGACTACAGCTTTAAAACATAAAATAATTGAGGTTTGCGATAAAAAGATCGCTCAAAAAGGAACCAATGTTGGCATCTCATTTTATGCGTTTTTTAAAAACAAAAATGATAATCCGGAGTTATTAATGGAAGCTGCAACTTGGTGGATTAAAACCCATCAATTAGATCATTTTGAAAAGGCTATTAAGATTAAGGAATTAGTTCAACATTAGTAGTCTGTTGTCATTCCTGCGTTGGCAGGAATCCATTATAAAAATAAATAGTATTATATTCTTGCTTTCATAGGAATTTCAGAATTATGTCATCACAACCCAATAACCCACTTCACGGAGTAAAGTTAGAACAGATTATAACTGAATTACAAGCGCACTATGGATGGGAATATATGGGGTATCAAATCAACATTCGCTGTTTTACGCACGATCCTTCTGTAAAATCTAGCTTAAAGTTTTTAAGACGTACACCATGGGCTAGAACTAAGGTAGAGCATATGTATCTAGATTATCTAAAAAAGAATAAGAATTAGTTTGAGCTAAACAAACAGGTGAATTTGAACTCTCGATTAAATTCTACCCAAAGTTTTACCTTTTTTCTTATCTAAATAATGCCGTAAAACTCCGCCTTTCACATTGTTCACATCAAATTCTACTATAAAAGCATTTTCGTCAATGTCTTCTATAATGCGATGCATTTTTTTAATGTCAATACGATTAATTATGGTGTGAATAATATCAAAATCTTGTTGTGCACCAGTACTTCCAAAGCCTTTAGAACCTTTGTACGTGGTTAAACCAACACCCAATTCCATCATAATAGCATTTTTAATTTTTGCATAATCATTAGAAACTATGGTGACACCTATAAAATCTTCAAAACCTTCAATAGTTAAATCGGTGACTTTAGCTGTAACAATATATGTAAGAATGGAGTAGAGGGCAATTTCTAAGGAAACTACCATTGCTGTGATACTAAACAATATAATATTAAACATTAGAATAACTTTTCCGATGCTCAATCCAAATTTATCATTGAGATAAATACCTAAAATTTCAGAACCATCTAAAACCGATCCATTTCTAATCGCAATACCAATTCCTGCTCCTAAACACAAACCACCAAATATAGAAATGAGCAGGTTGTCGTCGGTTATGGTGCCATAATCCCCAAAATGAATTAAGGAAGCAAAACCGAGAATACTAAGGATAGATTTAATAACAATACGCTTAGATACGGTATAATACCCAAGAACTAAAAATGGTAAACTGAATATAATTAGTGATAATGAAATGTTTATTCCAAAAAGATTGTTAACGAGTAGCGCCATTCCTGTAACGCCTCCATCTAAAAAACCATTTGGTAATAAAAAAGCTTTTAAACCAATACTGGCTAATACGATGCCAAATGTGATTTGACTAAATTCTGAAAAAAAATTATACGTTTTTGAGTGTCTCAAATGTTTAGTTTTTGTTCTGGAAAAGTTACAAAAACCATTTAAAACGCGATTAATTTATAATAATTATTTGAAGTTTATTTTCAAACCTAAATGTAGCCTTTCAATTGCCTTTTATTTGCCTAAGACCTTCATAGACTATAATACCTACAGCATTGGCTAAATTTATGCTTCTAATAGATTCGCTATAAAGCGGAATTTTAAAAAGTTGTGATTTGTGTTGCTCAATTAATGGTTTTGGTAATCCGACGGATTCTTTGCCAAAAACTAAAAATAGATCATCGGTAAAGTTGATGTCCCAATGCGATTTTGTGCCATGACTAGACAAAAACACCATTTTAGCATCTCTATTTTTTAAGAAAAAGTCATCGATGTTATCATAATAAATAACTTCTAAATGTTGCCAGTAATCGAGACCTGCACGTTTTAGGCGTTTGTCATCTATTTCAAATCCAAAGGGTTTAACTAAATGTAAAACAGAACCAGAAGCTAATGCTAACCGACCAATGTTTCCAGTGTTATTCGGAATTTCGGGTTCAATAAGGACAATATTAAGCGGCATTTTTACGTGTTGTTTTAATAATAATTAATCGTAGTAGCAACAGAAATGGGAATCCATGAAACACCACATCAAACCAATCTTTAAATCCCATGCCATTTGCTCCACCGGCAATCCACTGTATTTTACCCCAAATATGTGGCTCAGGAAAAAATGGAGCCAATCCTAAAGTTAAGCAGAGTAAGAGTATTAATTTCCAGTCGTTAAGTAATTTCATGGTATAAAAAAAGTCTATTCAAAGATATGAATAGACTTTTTAATTTTAAGTATTAATACTACTTTTTAGATTGTTGTTTCTTTATTGTTTTCTCGTCAATATCAAACGCATTTGTTTTCTGATTAACATTTCCCGAAGGATTTGTTGGAGTGGTTTGAGTTTTCGATATTTTAAATTTCTTTTTATCTTTTGTAATTCCCATAATCTCTCTTTTTTTTTGGTTCACTTTAATATAAAAAAATAAGAGGTCTTTTCTTCACAAGGCTTTCATAAAATCCCTGTGGTAAATGTTAAAACTACTTAAGAAGTCGGCGTAATGGAAGTGATAAACGAGTTGATGTCATTAATACCATTCTTAGTGACATGTTTAATAAAAGCACTTCCAATAATAGCCCCTTTTGCATATTGTGTAGCTTGTGTAAAGGTTTCATTATTTGAAATACCAAAACCTACAATTTGAGGATTATCTAATTTTAAATCGGCAATACGCTTAAAATAGGCCGTTTGTTCGTCGCCAAAACCAGAACTACCTCCTGTTACATTTGCAGAACTCACCATATAAATAAAGCCATCTGAAACCGAATCAATATAACGAATACGCTCTTCAGAGGTTTGTGGAGTAATTAATAAAACATTGATTAAACCATATTTTTCAAAAGTCGATTTGTATTCCGAATGATAAATATCTACAGGTAAATCAGGAATTATAAGTCCATCAATACCAACGTCTTGACATTTTTTACAAAACGCTTCAACTCCATATTGCAACATCGGATTAAAATACCCCATAATTATTAATGGTATAGAAACTGTTTTCCGAATATCTTTGAGTTGTTCAAATAATAACTCGCTAGTCATTCCATTGTCTAAAGCTTGTGTAGAACTTGCCTGTATAGTTGGGCCATCTGCTAACGGATCACTAAAAGGTAATCCTATTTCTAACATGTCTACACCACTTTTTTCAAGGTTTTCAATAATAGAAACTGTATCGTTTATATTTGGATAACCTGCTGTGAAATATATAGATAACAGTTTGTGGTCTTCGTTTAATTTTTGATGTATTCTGTTCAAAATTTATATGGTATTAACCTGAAATTTAATCAGGATTATAGATGCTAAATAAGCTGCCAATTTACAGAAAAACTGAGATATATTTGGGTTAGGCAACAACAAAATATCTAAATAATCCAATCGCTTTGGTGTTAGTTCATGCTATTAATCCTTCTGTACTGACCAATACCAACTATTTTTAATAACTCCGTGTATAATTATAAGCAAATTCTACCGTTATAGATTTGGTATTGAATTATATTTGCCACAACATAAAATCATCAATAAAACTCTTAATAAATGATGTTCTTTAAAAGACCGTTAATCATCGTTTTTCTTGTAATTTCTTCATTTGGTATGGCGCAAAAATCTGCCATCTATACAAATGACTTACAGGATTACCAAAAGGCATTAACATTATATAATAACAAACAGTTTAAAGCAGCACAATCTTTATTCGACGATGTAAAGTTGAATACAAATGATGCCACTATAGAATCCGACTGTGCTTATTATATTGCTAACTGTGCAGTACGTTTAAATCAGAATAATGCAGATCATCTTATTACTGAATTTGTGGAAGAATATCCAACAAGTACTAAAAAAAATACCGCATTTTTAGATGTAGCTGATTATTATTTTAACAACGGAAAATACGCTTATGCACGTAAGTGGTACGATAGAGTTGATGAACGTAATATGGCTCATGCAGAAAAGGAGCGTTTCAATTTTAATTATGGGTATTCCTTGTATTCTACCAAAGATGAAAAGCAGGCAACCAAGTATTTAAACCGTGTTGTAAATTCAAAAGAATACGGTTCACAAGCCAAATATTATATTGGTTTTATGGCGTATCAAGGGGATGATTATGATACGGCAAATGAATATTTTGATCAAGTGAGCGATAACGAAAAATATAAAGAGAAGTTGTCGTATTATCAAGCTGATTTAAATTTTAAATTAGGAAAGTTTGAAAAAGCTATTGAGCTTGCAGAAGAGCAATTGCCTAAAGTGAGAGGTATTGAAGAATCTGAATTGTCAAAAATTATTGGTGAAAGTTATTTTAATCTTGAAAAATACGCTGAAGCTATTCCATATTTAAAAGCATACCAAGGTAAAAAACGAAAGTGGAACAATACAGATTATTACCAATTAGGCTACGCCTATTACAAGCAAAATGATTTTGAAAGTGCCATTTCAGAATTCAATAAAATTATTGGAGGAAATAATCCTGTGGCTCAAAATGCGTATTACCATTTGGGTGAGAGTTATATCAACTTAGATAAAAAACAAGAAGCTTTAAATGCGTTTAGAAATGCTTCGCAAATGGATTACGATTTAAAAATTCAAGAAGATGCGTGGTTAAACTATGCTAAAATTAGTTATGATATTGGGAATCCTTATCAGTCCGTTCCTCAAGTTTTAACGGGTTATTTAAATCAATATCCAAATACAAATTATAAAGAAGAAGTAGAAACGTTATTAATTGATTCTTACATATCATCAAAGAATTATAAAGAAGCCTTAGAACTTTTAAATGGCAAAAACAGTTTTGAGAACAAAGCCGCATATCAAAAAGTTGCTTTTTTTAGAGCTGTAGAATTGTATAACGAAAATAAATACAACGAAGCCTTAGCGCTTTTTAATGGATCGTTAAAAGAATCCATTGACCCTGTTTTTGTGGCAAAAGCTACGTTTTGGAAAGCTGAAACCGAATATAATTTAACCAATTATAACGATGCTTTAATAGGCTTTAAACAATTTGATGGTTTTAGTGAATCGGCGAGTTTACCAGAAAACGAAAATCTAAATTACAACTTGGCTTACACCTATTTTAAGTTAAAAGATTACACAAACGCTTCAAGTTATTTTGAAAAATTCATCAACAATAAATCGAATGATAGGTTGCGACAGAATGATGCCTATTTAAGATTGGCTGATGGTTATTTTGTGTCTAGTAATTATAGTGATGCTATTAATGCTTACAAAAAAGCGAATCAGATTAATGAAATAGAATCAGATTATGCAGCTTTTCAAATAGCAATGAGTCAAGGGTATTTAGGGAAGAGTTCCGATAAGATAACGGAATTGAAATCGTTTATAAATACGTATCCAAAATCGGCATTACGAGATGATGCCATGTATGAGTTGGCAAATTCATATGTGAAATCTAACGATACCGATAAAGCCATGCAGATGTATGATCGTTTAAATACGGAATACAAAACAAGTGCGTTTACATCAAAAGCATTATTACGACAAGGATTAGTGTATTATAATAGTAATGATAATTCGCGAGCGCTCACTAAATTCAAAAAAGTAGCAACGGATTTTCCAGGTTCTGGTGAAGCAGTTCAAGCGGTTTCAACGGTTCGATTAATTTATATCGATTTAGGTCAAGTTGATGAGTACGCATCTTGGGTTAGAACTTTAGATTATGTTGAGGTTTCTGATGTTGAGCTAGATAACACCACCTATTTAGCGGCAGAAAAACCATATTTAGATAATGAAACAGATAAAGCAATTCGTCAGTTTAATAAATATTTATCACAGTTTCCAAACGGTATTAGCAGTTTAAAAGCGCATTTCTATTTGGCACAATTGTATTACAAAAAGAATTTGTTCGATAATGCACAACCACATTACAAAACTGTCGTTGAGGCACCAAAATCGGAATACTCAGAACAAGCCACAGTAAAGTTGTGTGAGATTTATTTAAGTAAATCAGATTGGGAAAACGCAATTCTTGTCTTGCAAGGACTAGAGGTAGAAGCCGATTATCCGCAGAACGTCATTTATGCACAGTCTAATTTAATGAATGCTTATTACCAAACAGAAGACTACGTAAAAGCAGAAAACTATGCTGAAAAAGTATTGAGCCATCCAAAATTAGATAACAAAGTAAAGAGTGATGCTAAATTAATTATAGCACGTTCAGCCATTAAAACAGGAAATGAAACAAAAGCAAAAACAGCTTACGCTGAAGTTGAACAACTAGCCACAGGAAGTGTTGCTGCCGAAGCTTTATTTTACAACGGTTATTTTAAAAATAAAGCAGGAGAATACGAAGCATCAAATACAACCATTCAAAAATTAGCTAAAGATTACGGAAGTTATAAACTGTTTAGCGCAAAAGGCTTGGTGGTTATGGCTAAGAATTTTTATGCTTTAGAAGATGCGTTTCAAGCCACTTATATTTTAGAAAGTGTAATTAGTAATTTTCCGGAATTTACAGAGGTTGTGAACGAAGCAACAGAGGAATTAAACAAAATAAAAGCAGAAGAAGCTAAGACAAATTCATCAATCGAAACAGACGATAACTAGAATCCCTTTGAAAAAAGGGATCTTATGAATCGTAAAAATATTTGCAATCAAACAAATACACATGAAAACTAAATATATCATCTTATCAATCTTCACGTTGAGTTTAACATTCAGTTATGCTCAAGAAAAAGACACCATTGCAGACCAAACGGTCAACGTTGTAAAACCATATACACCAACAATTTCGGATGCCTTTAAGATTAAGGATAACCCTAAATTGAGTGATTCTAATGCGGTAAAGAAAAAGGAAATTAAGTATAATATTTTCTCCATTCCTGTAGCGTCAACATTTACACCTGCGAAAGGAAAAGCAGCGACAGTAGATAGAGCTAAAGCGGTGAAATTATATGACAATTATGCTTCATTAGGTTTTGGGTCATACACAACCATTTTGGGCGAAGTGTATCTTAACCATGAGTTAAGTAGAGATGAAAATGTCGGTGGTTATTTTAGTCACCATTCTTCACAAGGAGGAATTGATAATGTACTTTTAGATGACGATTTTTCTAAAACAAAACTAAATGCTTACTATAAAAAAAGTGATAGAGATTTTACCTGGCAAGTCGATGGTGGGTTTAATTTACAAACCTATAATTGGTATGGTGTTTCTCAAGATTATTATTTAGAAAGCGATTTGGATGGGGTTGATGCTGGCCAGACCTATAATGATTTGTATGTTGGTGGTAAGATAGATTTTGAAGATGCTATAGTTAAAGACGCAAGTCTTAGATTTAGACGTTTTGGAGATAATCATGATTCTGCAGAAAATAGATTAATTGCTAAAACTAGTTTCGATTTTCCTGTACAAGCTGAAATTATTAACGCAGAGCTATCAGTAGATTATATCAGTGGTTATTTTGAAGGAGATTTGGATACTACTGCCGAAATTAACTACGGGAATGTAACTTTGGGTTTTGCTCCTTCTTTTCAAATGACACGAGATGATTTAACGTTGGATTTAGGAGTTAAATTGGTTTATCTAAATGATACAGAGTTTAGTGAAAGTAAGTTTTTTATCTACCCAAATATTGAAGCGTCTTACCGTATAGTCGATGAATTATTAATTGCTTATGGTGGACTTAAAGGCGATTTAATTCAGAATTCTTATTATGATTTTGCCAATGAAAATCCGTTTGTATCTCCTACCTTATTTATTACTCCAACCGATCAGCAATACAAAACCTTTGTTGGTGTAAAAGGAAAACTGACAAATAGTATGGGTTATAATTTAAAAGCGAATTATGCTTCTGAACAGAATAAGGCGTTGTACAAATCAAATCCGGCTTCAAATGCTCCATTATCGGTATATCAATATGGAAATTCATTCAACATTACTTATGATGATGTAACTACGTTTTCGGTAGCAGGTGAATTAAATGTAGACTTGAATAGAAATTTTACTATGGGACTAAAAGGAGAGTTTTTTGCGTATAATACAGATAACCAAGCTGAAGCATGGAACTTACCAGATCTTACAGCATCTCTTTTCGTAGATTATCAAATTTCTGAACAATGGTTTGCTGGGTCAAGCTTGTTCTTTGTTGGCGAGCGTAAGGATCAGGAAATTTTTGTTGATGAACTTAATCCATTAAATACTATAGTAACAACAATGTCATTAGATAGTTACTTTGATCTTAATGCGCATGTTGGTTATAAGATAAACGATCAATTTTCAGTCTTTGGTAAAGCTAACAATATCGCTAATCAAGATTATGACCGTTGGTTAAACTTCCCTGTACAAGGGCTTCAACTTTTAGCCGGAGCAACGTATCAGTTTGATTTCTAGTTCCTACGAAAGTGGGAATCTCATGATGTAATTCGTCATTGAGAGAGCAATGAAATTAACTGTAATATTGAAATCACAGATTGTTATAATTCAAAAGCGTTCCAATTCGGAGCGCTTTTCTTATTTTTACAATCACTTATCAGGCTAAAATTGTATGTTCTGAGCATAGTCGAAGCATCCAAGACCTAACAAAAACAGTATGTCAAAAATGAAAAAACTTCTTTTTATCCTAATTTTAATAACAACGTTTTCTTGTGAAAAAGAAAAGGAACAAGCCGACTTAATCGTCACTAACGCCAATATTTACACAGTAGATGATGCTTTTAGTAAAGCAGAAGCATTTGCTGTAAAAGACGGGAAAATTATTGCCGTTGGTACTACATCTGAAATAGCTAATAAGTATCAAACTGTGGATACACTCAACGCTGATGGAAAAACAATTGTTCCAGGATTTATAGATGCACATTGTCACTTTTTAGGTTTAGGTTTTAATCAGCAAGTTGCCAATTTAGTTGGAGCTAAAAGTTTTGAGGAAATGATGAAACGTGTTTTGAATTTTCAAAATAAGCACAATAATGATTTTATTTTAGGTAGAGGATGGGATCAAAACGATTGGGAAGACAAACAATTCCCAAATAAAAAGCTATTAGATAAACTATATCCTAATACTCCAGTGGCTTTAACACGTATTGATGGTCATGCTATATTAGCCAATCAGGCGGCTTTAGATTTAGGAAATGTAACAGTGAACAGTAAAATTGAAGGAGGTGAAGTTATGGTCGAAGATGGACAACTCACCGGAATTTTAATTGATAATGCAGAAAGTTTAGTAATGAATTATTGGCCAGAACCGACGCGGTCCGATATAACAAATGCGCTATTGGAAGCTCAAAAATTGTGTTTCGATTTGGGTTTAACAACTGTTGATGATGCAGGATTGGGTAAAGATGCTATAGAAATTATAGATAGCCTTCAAAAATCTGGTGAACTAAAAATGCGCATTTATGCTATGGTGTCGCATACAAACGAGAATTTAGATTATTTCTTAGATAAAGGAATTACAAAAACCGATCGTTTAAATGTGCGTTCATTTAAGTTTTATGCCGATGGAGCTTTAGGCTCAAGAGGAGCAATGCTTAAAGAACCATATAGTGATAAACCAGGTCATTTGGGTTTACTGGTAACGGATTTAGAAACCATGAAAGCATCGGCAGAACGCATTGCAAATTCAGAATTTCAAATGAATACACATGCCATTGGTGATTCTGCTAATAGAGCGGTTTTAGAAACCTATAACAAAGTACTTAATGGAAAAGACGATAGACGTTGGCGAGTAGAACATGCCCAAATCGTATCTGATGAAGATTTTGAGTTGTACAAAAATATAATGCCATCCATTCAGCCAACACATGCCACTAGCGATATGTATTGGGCAGAAGATAGAGTAGGAGAAGAACGTATTAAAGGAGCTTATGCTTACAAACAATTATTAGATGCTTATGGAAAAGTCGCTTTAGGAACTGATTTTCCGGTGGAACAGGTGAGTCCGTTTTTAACATTTTACGCAGCTGTGGCAAGACAAGATTTGGAACACTATCCAGAAGGTGGTTTTCAAATGGAAAATGCATTAAGTAGAGAAGACGCTTTAAAAGGAATGACCATTTGGGCTGCTTATTCTAATTTTGAAGAAAACGAAAAAGGAAGTATTGAAGTTGGAAAATTTGCCGATTTTATCATTTTAGATAAAGACATCATGACGGTCGATGCTAGGCAAATTCCTCATATTAAAGTGTTGAAAACTGTTGTTGGTGGTGAGGTGCAGTAGTAACGTTTGAAGCTCGCAAAGTCGCAGAGCCGCAATGTTTTGATTAAAATTATGAGTTCTTTTTTTGCGTTTCAGTCTTTGCGACTTAGCGTCTTTGCGCGAAATTTGTTTTTTCTATTTAATAACAGTAAAAGTGTTAGTTGGAATACGATTATTATGAATTATCTTATTTGTTTTTCCACAAAGATTCACAGAGTAAAAAAACACAGAGATACACCGAGAACTTATATTTAACTGTCATAAATTGTTCATATATGGACAAATAAACACTCCGTGAATCTCTGCGAATCTCCGAGAAACTCAGTGTAACCACCTAATATAGCCGCGCCAAATAATCAAAATGCTCACCATCCATAACCTTTTCGCATTTTAACCCAACCGTTAAACACGCCGTTTTCAACGTTTCAAAATCGAGATATAACCATTTCATTGGTGTTTCTTTTTCACCTTTATAGGATAGAAAATAATCTAACTCACCAGGGTAACCTTGGTTGAGGTCTAACCACATACCACCATCGTCATCTTCATACATATAAGAAATATCGGAAGAATCAATGAGTATTTGTCCTTCAGGATTTAAAAGCAGCTTCAGATGTTTCAAATAGTTTGCAACGTCTTTTAATTCTTGAAAAATCCCTGTGCCATTCATTAACAATAAAATGGTGTCAAAAGTTTCTGTTTCTTCTAAAAGTGGTTTCAATTCAACATTTAAAACACCTCGCATTTTGGCAACTTCTACAGCACCTTCAGAGCTGTCTATGGCTTTCACCTTCAGAGCTTTATTTTGTAACCATAAGGAGTGACTTCCAGATCCGCAACCAACATCTAAAACAGATCCTTTGGCTAATTTTAATGCTTTTTGTTCTAGCTTAGGCATTTCAGAAAAAGCTCTAAATAAATAGGGAAGCGGTAAGGCATCTTCATCCGAAATATTGGTCGAGGTGATAATATCTTCAGAATAATTGCCATTCTGATAATCTAATAGTGCTTTTCCAAAGAGATCTTTTTTCATAGTCAGTTGTCAGTTCGATTGATTTCGATTTTTATCGAAATTGTATCGAGAACTTTAATTAAATTTGTGTTATGCAAGACCAAATTAATAATCTTCCAAAGCTCGCCAAAGATAAGCATAAGGAGAATAAAACCTTTTTTAAGAAGTTAAAAAAGAAACCACCAAAACAGTTAGATTATCTAATGCAAGAATTGCATGAAGATGAGTTTGAACGCACAGATTGTTTAGAATGTGCCAATTGCTGTAAAACAACAGGACCTTTGTTTACACCAAAAGATATCAATCGCATTGCAAAATTTTTTAGAATGAAAGAGCAGCAATTCATAGAAACCTATTTGCGCTTAGATGAGGAAAACGATTATGTATTGCAATCCGTACCTTGTACATTTTTAGGTGCCGATAATTACTGTTCTATTTATGATGTACGCCCAAAGGCATGTAGCGAATTTCCACATACAGATAGAAAGAAGTTTCAGCAAATCTCTAATTTAACGCTTAAGAATGTAGCTATTTGTCCTGCAGCATATAATATTGTTGAAGAAATGAAAAAGAGAATTCAACTATAAATAGGTTGATTTTCGGAATAATTTTTGATGCTTAATTGATTAAAATCAAACAATGAATAAATTAGTCATCTCATACCTATTTCTCTTATTAGCTTTTAACTTTTCGCATTCACAAGCCTGGATGACGAATTTAGATATTGCACAAAAATTAGCCTTAGCTCAAAACAAAATGGTGTTGATGGTGTGGGAAGAAAGTACCAAGTATCCATATGATGTACTGGCAAATGACGATACTGGTAAAATTGTTTATTTCGAAAACATGTTTGAAAGTGAAACCCTTAGTCCTATAATCTGGAAATATTTTGTGCCAGTTATAGTAAAAGAACATAATTATGCCGAGTTGTTTGCAGAAATAGACGGCAAACGATCTCAGGAGTATATTGATAAGTTTAATGATGATAGTATTAAAATAATGGATGTTAATGGGAATATCTTAAATGTCTCAGATTACTACGGAAATTATCAAAATATCACAAAAATAATTACTAATTATGGTTTAAATACGAGTTACTTTACACCAGAGTTAAAAAGTTATAAAATAGAACGTGATTTTTATGCAGCGTTTTATTTAGCGTCTAAGTATTTCGACTATTCTTTGTATTTGAAAAAAAAGGTCAGACTTGCTGTACTCGATTTAGGGTTAATTTATTTAGATGAAGCCTCTGAGTTAATTGCAACAAATCCAACAAAAGACCAACAGGTATTAGAAGAACGGGTGGCACTTTTAGAAATTCAACAATATTTAATAAAAAAACGACCAAAAAAAGTGCTAAGACAATTAAGACGCATGGATGCTGAAGACGTAGAAACGAATAATCAATCATTGGCAGCGTTATTATATTACAGTGCATACAAGTCAATAAAAGATGAAACCAATGCGGCATTATGGGAATCTAAAATTTCTTCAGTAAATTTGAGGAAAGCACAATTGTTTATCAATCTAAACTCATAAAGTTATTGGAAAGTATTCTTACATATTTTGAAACTATTCCTACATCGCATCGAAGTCTTATCTTAGTTGGTGGACTTACTTTCTTTTGGTTATTAGAAGGTGGTATTCCTCTGTTTAAATTTAAATACAAAAAATGGAGACATGCAATTCCAAATTTGTTCTTTACACTAACCACAATTATTATAAATTTTGCACTCGCATTTTTATTGTTGTGGTCATCAGATTGGGTGAAGGCCAATGATTTTGGTATTATAAATTGGTTACCACAAATGCCGTTATGGTTATATGTCTTAGTAGGTGTGTTTTTACTCGATTTTTTTGGTGCGTATTTAGCACATTACATAGAACATAAAGTAAAACCACTTTGGATGGTGCACATAGTACATCATACAGATCATAGCGTTGACACAACGACTGGAAATAGACATCACCCAATAGAAAGTTTAATTCGATTTCTGTTTACCTTATTAGGTGTTTTTGTGGTTGGTACTCCAATAGCTTTGGTTATGATTTACCAGGCTATGTCGCTTATTTTTACACAATTAACACATGCTAATATTAAAATGCCAAAAGGTTTAGATAAAGCCTTAAGTTATGTCATTGTGTCTCCAGATATGCACAAAATTCATCACCATTATAGATTACCGTATACAGACTCTAACTTTGGTAATATCTTTAGTATTTGGGATCGGTTGTTAGGAACTTATAGGTATATGGATCGTGAAAAATTAATCTATGGAGTGGATGTGTTTCCAGATGAAGTAAAAAACGGAAACATTAAAGAGCTACTTAAACAGCCTTTCCAAAAGTATGAAAAACAAACACTTTCGGCAGATAGTGAGCATTAGAAGTCTTTCTTTTAAACGTTTGACACTTATATACTGAAACTTTAATTCTATTTATCCAAAGCATTATATCAATCAGAAGAAATACTAACGTGAAGTATATTGGATTATTTTAAGTGTGTCGATTAAGCCCATTTAAATGGTTGAAAAACAGTATCATTAACAAAGTAAACAGTTCCTCTGGTTTTTATGTAGTTTATAGATGTTCTTTTGAATTGTACTAAAAATCGCGTTATGTTTAGTCGGGATTAATAACATATTGTTGAGTTAGCATAGATTTGTAAAACTTAATTAATACTATTTTGAAAAATTTAATACGCATTGGTCTCGTTGTCCTTCTCATTTTTTTATTGAGCGTTACACTAAAGGCATAAGAGTCGTTTGTAAAACTTAGAAAAACAGAAAGAGTCGAACAAACAGTTTGATTCACAGATTAAATACTTCAAAAAATATTTGTTCTTAAGAGTGAAAACATCATTTTGTCGTCTTAATTATAGATTAAATATTTACGTCGTGTCGATTTAAACGATTCAATCCCATCTGTCCACGTTGCTTTAATTTCGGCTTCACTTAAACCAGCTTCAATTTGTTTTTGCAATGTTGCAGTTCCTGCATGTGTAGTAAAATTATTGGTGTTAAATACTTTAGTCTTATCGGTTGCATTATTATACGCATCGATAACATATTTTAAAGTGAATTTACGCTCAGCGTTCACCTCAGATAAATCAACACCATAACACGTTTCATTTTTATGTTTTGGGTGTTTAGATCCAAAATTAGCTACAGGTGTATAATTAAAAGAATAATGATTCTTATCTAAAAACGGAGCTCCATAACGCTGAAATTGAAATTCAGTACCTCTTCCAGCATTGATATTGGTCCCTTCAAACAAACCTAAACTTGGATACAACACAATAGATTGGTCGTTTGGTAAATTTGGAGAAGGTCTTATGGCTAAACTGTAAGTACTGTTATGATTGTAATTTTTCATTTCAATTATAGTAATATCACAAGTAATGCCGTTAATTAACCACGCTTCTCCATTAATCATTTTTGCATATTCTCCAATCGTCATTCCATGTACTAACGGAATAGGATGCATGCCTAAAAAAGAACTGTGTTGTTTTTCTAAAACAGGACCATCAATATAATTTCCATTAGGATTAGGACGATCTAATATGATAAGTGGAATATTTTGTTCCGCACAAGCTTCCATCACATGATGTAATGTAGAAATATAGGTGTAAAAACGGACACCAACATCTTGTATATCAAAAATCATAATATCTACATCTTCAAGTTGTGCTTTCGAAGGTTTTTTATTTCTACCATGAAGCGATAAAAGAGCTAAACCTGTTTTAGTGTCTTTGCCATCTTTTACCAATTCGCCAGCATCTGCAGTGCCTCTAAAGCCGTGCTCTGGTGCAAATACTTTTTTTAAGTTTACATCCAAACTCACTAAGGTATCTACTAAATGGGTATGACCTTCAGCTTTAAATACCACACTAGTTTGGTTAGCAACTACAGCAACACGCTTTCCTTTTAATAAGGGTAAATATTGTGAGGTTCTATTAGCTGCAACAGTAATTGTTTGATCTATTTCGCTTGTGTCCTGTTGTGTGTTAGAAGTGTCATTAACAGCTAAAGTCTCGTGCTTTGTGTTTTCAGGGTCTTGCCTAACACTATTTTTACATGAAAATGTTACAGCGGAAATCCCAATAATTATAGAGAATAAAACTGTATTTTTGAAAACCTTTAAAAGCATAATAATTGTGAATTTTGAGTTATTTATAGCTAAACGCATAATAGGCAATAAAACGTATAAAAGTAGTGTTTCGGCACCAATAATTAAAATTGGTATCGCGGCAATTGCTATTGGAATTATTGTAATGCTTATTGCTATTGCCACAGGAATTGGCTTGCAGCAAAAAATTAGAGATAAAGTTGTGGCTTTTAATGGTCATGTAGAAATTACAAATTACGATACCAATGCCTCTGATGAGTCGCAAGTGCCGATTTCTATAAATCAAGAGTTTTATCCAAATTTTAATGATGTTCAAGGAATAAAACACATTCAAGGTGTTGCTCAGAAGTTTGCGATTATTAGAACGGAAACTGATTTTGAAGGCGTCATTGTAAAAGGAGTAGGAGCCGATTATAATTGGGATTATTTTAAAGAATTTTTAGTTGAAGGCCGACTTCCAGATTATACAAAAGATAGAAACGAAGACATTTTAATCTCCAGTTATTTAGCCAATCGCTTAGGGTTTAAAATAGGAGACACATTTCAAACCTTATTCGGCAACCCATTAAATGATAGACCACGTATTATTAATTATGAAATTGTAGGAGTTTACAATTCAGGATTTCAAGAGCTTGATGAAAAATTTTGTATTGCAGACATCAGACACATTCAACGTATTAATAAGTGGGAATCAGATCAAATAGGGAGTTTTGAAGTTTTTATTGATGATTTTTCTCAGATAGAAGAAAAAACTATTGAGATTTATAAAACCGTTCCATCATTGATGAATGCCACCTCGATTACTAGAAAACACTATACCATTTTCGAATGGATTAAGATTTTTGATAATAATACTTACGGAATCATTGCTATTATGATTATTGTTGCTGGTATCAATATGATTACGGCATTGTTGGTCTTAATTTTAGAGCGTACTAGCATGATTGGCATTCTTAAAGCGCTAGGAAGTTCTAATTGGACGATTAGAAAAGTGTTTCTCTACAACGCCTCTTATTTAATAGGATTAGGTTTACTTTGGGGAAATGCTATCGGTTTAGGTTTGTTGTTTGCTCAGAAATATTTAAAGCTATTTCCGTTAAATCCAGATACCTATTACGTGAATAATGCACCTGTTTACATTAGTTGGGATTATATCTTTATCTTAAATATTGGCACATTCATAGCTTGTTTATTAATGTTATTAATTCCTTCAGTCATTATTTCTAAAATCTCACCAGTAAAGGCAATTCGATTTGATTAAAAAGCCCCTTTGAGTTATTTTATTCATTGTCGGTAAATCATTTTTATTCCTTAAAGGGAAAAAAGGGGTTCAGTTTTTTACCGATGCTTGTTTGAGCTTTTTAGCCGTTGCAATTTTTCACGCATTTTTTAAATTAATAGTATTCAGTTTGTAGTTTAAAATAATCTCTCCGCGAATCTCCGTGTCAACTTCGCACACCTCCGCGTAAAATATTTAGCATTCCAACTTTGCGTCTCTGCGTCTTCGCGAGCATTTTTTTGATTTATAGAATTCATATTGTAGTTTAAAACAATCTCTCCGTGAATCTCCGTGTCAACTTCGCACACCTCCGCGTAAAATATTTAGCATTCCAACTTTGCGTCTCTGCGTCTTCGTGAGCATTTTTTTAATTTATAAAATTCATATTGTAGTTTAAAACAATCTCTCAGTGAATCTCTGTGCATTCTCCGTGCAAATCTGCGTAACATTTTTTAGCATTCCAACTTTGCGTCTTAGCGAGCATCTCAATTTAAGTATAAGTCTATAATTTTAAAACAATCTCTCCGCGAATCTCCGTGCCAACTTAGCATCGCAGCATATCTTTGTGTCGTCTTTGTGGAACTCTGCGTTATAACTCACAGTAATCTGAATTTAACTTTTCATGTGTTTTGATAACACAACATTTAACGTAACTTTGCACCGCAAAATAAAACTATGAATTACGTAGAAAATATATTAGGTACAATAGGAAATACTCCATTAGTGAAAATGAATAAACTAGTGGAAGACTTACCATGTTTAGTACTCGCAAAATACGAAACCTTCAATCCTGGCAACTCTGTAAAAGACCGAATGGCCTTAAAAATGATTGAAGATGCAGAAGCCGATGGTCGCTTAAAACCAGGTGGTACAATTATTGAAGGGACATCAGGAAACACAGGAATGGGGTTAGCCTTGGCAGCTATTGTAAAAGGTTACAAATGTATTTTTGTAATGGCAGACAAGCAATCAAAAGAAAAGGTGGACATTATGCGCGCCGTTGGAGCAGAAGTTATTGTATGTCCAACAGATGTAGAGCCTACAGATCCACGTAGTTATTATTCAGTATCAAAGCGTTTAGGAGAAGAAACACCAAATTCTTGGTATGTCAATCAATATGATAATCCAAGTAATACAAAAGCGCACTACGAAAGTACAGGTCCTGAAATTTGGGAACAAACCGATGGTAAGATTACACACTTCGTTGTTGGTGTTGGAACAGGAGGAACGATTTCTGGAGTTGGTAAATATCTAAAAGAACAAAACCCGAATATTAAAGTTTGGGGAGTGGATACCTATGGTTCGGTATTTAAAAAATATCATGAAACCGGAATCTTCGATGAAAACGAAATTTACCCTTATGTAACCGAAGGCATTGGTGAAGATATTTTACCTAAAAATGTGGACTTTAGTTTAATCGATGGGTTTACAAAAGTAACCGATAAAGACGCTTGTGTTTATACGCAACGCTTAGCTAAGGAAGAAGGGATGTTTTTAGGAAACTCAGCAGGTTCTGCCATAAAAGGAGTTTTGCAATTAAAGGAGCATTTTAAGCCAGATGATGTGGTTGTGGTGTTATTTCACGATCATGGAAGTCGTTATGTAGGTAAAATGTTTAATGACGATTGGATGCGTGAGAAAGGTTATATTGAATAGCTAAATTCCTGCGAAGGCAGGAATCTTAATAATTGAAAAAAGCAAAATCCTGATTAGTAGTCAGGATTTTTTGTTTGCATTAATGACTATAATATGTATATCAATATCAATATACATTATGTAGATTATTTATTAAAAAAGAAACACCACTCAAGTTATTAATTGTAACAATTAAAACTCTTCCGAAGGCTATTGATTCAAAAACCTTTGAGGTCTAGTTAGTTTTTTAATTGAATTTATTGTTAAGACCTTATTCAAAACCTCAATATTTTAAAAAATTAATAAATCTTTAATCTCAATTCTCTATATTTAGTACATGCAAGAAGACTTCCTTCATTACATCTGGAAACACAAAGCCTTCGATTCATCGTCACTAAAAACAACAAAAGATGAAGCGATTAGCATTGCTAATTTAGGACAACATAACCATAATGCTGGTCCAGATTTCTTCAACGCACAATTAAGTATTGCAAATCAACTTTGGGCTGGTAATGTAGAGATTCATATAAAATCGTCCGATTGGTATGTGCATAATCATGAAATTGATAAAGCCTACGATAACGTCATTCTTCACGTGGTTTGGGAACACGATACCGAAATTTTCAGAAAAGATAATTCTGAAATTCCAACATTAGAATTAAAACATTACGTTGATAACAGCTTAATTCATTCGTATCAAGAGTTAATGCAATCTAAATCTTGGATTAATTGTGAAGCTGATTTCCATAGCGTCGATGATTTTTTACTCAACAATTGGTTAGAGCGATTATATATTGAACGTTTAGAGCACAAATCTGAAACAATAAATCAATTATTAAAAGATTCTAATAACGATTGGGAAGCTGTGCTCTTTAAAATGCTACTTAAGAATTTTGGACTTAAAGTAAATGGTGATCGTTTTTTAAGTTTAGCAAACTCGTTTGATTTTTCAATCATTAGAAAATTACAAAACGATGTTTTAAATGTCGAAGCTTTGTTTTTTGGACAATCGGGTTTATTAGCAGAAAACACTATTGAAGATGCTTATTTTAATGACCTCAAACGGCGTTATGCTTTTCTAAAACAAAAATTTGATCTCGATAATCGTGCCGTTTTACCATTGCAATTTTTTAGGTTACGACCGCCAAATTTTCCAACGATACGTTTATCGCAATTTGCAAATGTATATACGTCAGAATCAAATTTGTTTTCAAAAGTAATGCAGTTAAATACACGCGATGAGTTTTATAAATTCTTTAATAAAGGTGTCACAGCGTTTTGGAAGACGCATTATACCTTTGCGAAAACTTCAAAATCGTCTCAAAAAATATTAACCAAACCTTTTATCGACTTGCTAATCATTAATACACTTATTCCTTTAAAATTTAGCTATGCTAAAGCTCATGGCAAACCTGTTGAAGATTCCGTTTTTCAGCTTATAAAAGAAATTAAAATAGAGAGTAATAGTATTGTTTCTAAATTTTTAGAGTTGAAACCAATAGAGAAAACTGCATTAAGCTCCCAAGCATTATTGCAGCTAAAACAACACTACTGCGATAAAAATAAGTGCTTACAATGTGCCATTGGCAATAGCTTAATAGTGAAAAATTGAGTAAATTGCACTTTGATCTATCCATAACTAAATTTTTACTTTTAAAAATTTTGTTGTGGATGTGCTACTGCAAAAAACAACAGTTATAAACATGAAGTGGTTCTACAATCTCTTATTATATTTTCAAAAACGCGGCTATTACGTATGTCAACGTATAGCTGATCGATTGGGTATAAGAGCTAAAGTGGTAAGAACCTCTTTTATATACTTAACATTTGTTACGGTTGGCTTTGGTTTTGCTCTGTATTTGTTTTTAGCCTTTTGGATGCGCATTAAGGATTTAGTGTATACAAAACGCTCTTCAGTTTTCGATTTGTAGCCTTAAATTGAAAAAAAAGTTAACGGCAAGTTGAATTTTAGTCTAAAAATAGTTGTTTAAAATTGGTTATAAAAGATAATAAAATTGAATTCTGAATACAAAATTGAATAACCAATTGCACTCATTTTATAGGTTGTTACTTTATTCACTCAATTTTTTTTTGCATCTTGTCACCTTTAAAACTAAAAATTAACTTAAAGACTAACTAATTTATTCCTCCCATGAAGAAATATCTTCTATCAATTCTTGCACTTTTATTACCGCTTATAAACTTTGCACAAGAAACAACTTCCGAAAAAATAGATACCATTTTTAAGGATTATACAGGTTGGTTTGTTGATGCAATTTTTTATGAAATTCCATTTTCAGAAACGTTTCAGATTCCTTGGGTTCTTATTGTGTTAATTGGAGGTGCGTTATACTTCACTTTTTATTTTAAATTCATCAATATTACAGGGTTTAGAATGGCGATTAAAGTGGTTAGAGGACAATTTGAAGATATTGAAAAACATGGAGCTGATACATTATATGGTGATTCAACACCAAATGAGGGAGAAGATATCATTGAAACAATACGAGACGATAGCGCTGAAGGAGAGGTGACGCATTTTCAGGCCTTAACAGCGGCATTATCAGCAACCGTAGGATTAGGAAATATTGCAGGTGTTGCCGTAGCACTATCTATTGGTGGTCCTGGAGCAACTTTCTGGATGATTGTTGCTGGTTTACTTGGTATGGCTTCAAAATTTGCAGAATGTACGCTTGGTGTAAAATATAGAGATGTAGGTGAAGATGGTACCGTTTATGGAGGACCAATGTACTACCTAACCAAAGGGTTAAAATCTAAAGGTATGGGGCGCTTTGGTAAAGTACTTGCTGTATTGTTTGCCATTTTTGTAATTGGTGGTTCTTTTGGCGGTGGAAATATGTTTCAAGCCAATCAGGCAGCGGCACAATTTGTAAAGCTTTTTGACTTTGATCCTAATTCTAATGCAGGTCTTTATTTTGGTCTTGTAATGGCTGCACTTGTAGCTGTTGTAATTATTGGTGGAATTAAGCGTATTGCTAAGGTTACTGAAAAAGTAGTGCCTTTTATGGCAGGAATTTATGTGTTAGCTTCTTTAATAATTTTAGGCGCTAATTTTAGTTTAATCGACGATGCTTTTGCATTAATCTATGAAGGTGCATTTTCTGGATTGGGTATTGCAGGTGGACTAGTTGGTGTAATGATTCAAGGTATTAGAAGAGGAGCATTTTCTAACGAAGCTGGTGTTGGTTCGGCAGCAATTGCACACTCTGCAGTACGTACAAAATATCCAGCGTCTGAAGGAATTGTAGCATTATTAGAACCTTTTGTAGATACTGTTGTAATTTGTACAATGACAGCATTAGTGATTGTAATTACCAATTTTGATGGAGGCTTTATGGAGTATGGAGTTGAAGTTAAGGAAGGTGTAGAAATTACGGCAACAGCGTTTGATTCTGTAATTCCACACTTCTCAATTATATTAACTATCGCAGTCATATTATTTGCATTTTCAACAATGATTTCTTGGTCGTATTACGGTATGCAAGGTTGGGTGTTTTTATTCGGAAAAGGAAAAGGATCAGATTTAGCTTATAAAATATTATTCTTATTCTTTGTTGTGGTAGGAGCTTCAATTAGTCTTGGTGCAGTAATTAATTTCTCTGATGCCATGATTTTTGCAATGGTAGTGCCTAATATTATTGGTGTGGTTATATTATCACCAATTATTAAAAAGGAATTAAAGAAATACTACAAAGCGATTAATGTTAAGGAAGATGCGATTGAAGATGGAGCAGATGATTTAAATGAAATTTTATAAATAAACAATTTGAAATATGAAATCCCATTTCCAGTTTTCTAATAAACAACGGAATGGGATTTTTTTGTTATTGGCTATTATTATCATTTTGCAATGTGTGTATTGGTTTATGCCTAACATTTTTGCAAGTACTAATGATAAACGTCATGAAAATCAAAAGGAAGTTAATGCCTTTAAAAACGAATTAGATTCACTCCGTTTAGTTGAAATAGAAAATAGGAAACCAAAAATATATCCTTTTAATCCAAATTATATAACCGATTATAAAGGATATACTTTAGGAATGACGAATGAGGAGATTGATAGACTTCATAAGTTTAGAGAATCAAACCAGTGGGTTAACTCTGCGGAGGATTTTCAGAAGGTAACTAAAATATCAGATTCACTTTTAGCTGAAGTGTCACCATATTTCAAGTTTCCAGATTGGGTGACTAACCCAAAACCGAAGCCTCAAAAATACAGCAATTCGTTTTCAAACTCAAAGACACCAAAAACCTTCAATCAAAAGATAGACTTAAATAAAGCGACGGCAATTCAATTAAAAAAAGTTTATGGAGTAGGAGAAAAACTATCGGAACGAATTGTGACGTATCGTAATAAATTTAAAGGTGGTTTTATTGCCGATATTCAATTAAGTGAAATCTACGGTTTGTCTCCAGAAGTTATTGAACGTATCAAAAATGACTTCACCGTAAAAACGCCAAGACCAATAAAAAAATTTAATCTTAATACGGCTACTAGAGACGAACTGGTCACTATTCAATACATAGACTATGAAATAGCACATCATATTATTGAAGAACGAACATTAAGAGATGGCTTTAAATCTTTAGAAGAATTAACAAAAGTTGAAGATTTTCCTGTTAAAAAATTCAAGATTATTAAGTTATATTTGCATCTCTAAAAAAAACACTAATCTATGTCTAATTTATATTTTACGGAAGAGCACAATTTATTTCGAGAAAGTCTTCGGGATTTCTTAAAAAAAGAAGTCGTGCCACATATTGATGAATGGGAAGAAACAGGTCATATAGAACGTTTCATCTGGAAGAAGTTTGGTGATATGGGCTATTTTGGTTTGGCTACACCTGAAGCTTATGGTGGACTAGATTTAGACTTATTTTATACCGTGATTTTTCTTGAAGAGATGCAACGCATCAACTCTGGTGGTTTTGCCGCAGCAATGTGGGCACATGCATATTTAGCAATGACGCATCTTAATAAGGAAGGTAACCATGAGCAAAAAGAAAAATATCTAACACCAAGTGCTTTAGGTGACGCTATAGGTTGTCTCTGTATTACGGAACCATTTGGAGGAAGTGATGTTGCCGGAATGCGTACAACAGCTGTTAAAAAAGGTGATACCTATATTATAAATGGTTCTAAAACGTTTATAACAAATGGTGTTTATAGCGATTATTTGGTAGTTGCTGCTAAAACAAACCCAGAATTAGGAAATAAAGGGATTAGTATTTTTGTAATGGATAGAGATACACCAGGTATTTCCGCTACTAAATTAGATAAATTAGGTTGGAGAGCATCAGATACAGGTGAAATTGCTTTTGATAATGTAGAAATTCCTGCGTCTAATTTAATGGGCGAAGAAGGCCAAGGTTTTCCTTATATTATGCAACATTTCTCATTAGAGCGTTTAATAATGGGAGTCAATTCACATGCAAGAGCAGAATACGCTTTAGAGTATGCTAAACAATACATGTCTGAAAGAACAGCATTTGGTAGAACTATAGATAAATTCCAAGCCTTAAGGCATACGTATGCAGATTGCGAAACACAAATGGAAATTTGTAAGCAATTCAATTACTACGTTGCTAAACGTCTAGATATGGGAGATTACGTTGTAAAAGAAGCGACGATGTCTAAATTACAATCAACAAAAATGGCAGACGATGTTATTTATCAATGTCTTCAGTTTTTAGGAGGTTACGGCTATATGGAAGAATATCCAATGGCACGTTTGGCAAGAGATAGTCGTTTAGGACCTATTGGAGGCGGAACTTCTGAAATACTGAAAGAAATTATCGCTAAAATGGTAATTGATAATAAAGATTACAAGCCCGCTACATAGTTTGCCAAATTACCATTTTAGCGAAAATAGTTTTTTATGGCGCTAAAATGGTAATTGATAATAAAGATTACAAGCCGGCTACATAGTTGGTTAAATTACCGTTTTAGCGAAAATAGTTTTTTATGGCGCTAAAATGGTAATTGATAATAAAGATTACAAGCCCGCTACATAGTTTGTTAAATTACCATTTTAGCGAAAATAGTTTTTTATAGCGCTAAAATGGTAATTGATAATAAGAATTATCAACCAGCGACATAATAGTATAATTGTAACGATATTAAATATAATCTTGCTATTCGGCAGGATTTTTTTTGTTCTTTTTCAATATTAGTTCAAGTTAATGGTTATATTTAAAACACATCAAACTAATGCCATGCACCTTAAATCATTTTCAGATTATTTATTGTTAGAAAAATCGTACTCCAAGCACACGGTATTAGCTTACACAAGAGATATTGAAAATTTTCAAAGCTTTTTAAATAAATACCACAACTCTGAAGATTTGGCACAAGTTGGTTACTCCGAAATACGACAATGGATTGTGACACTCGTTGATCGTAAAATTTCTAACCGAACCATTAATAGAAAGGTATCATCACTAAATACCTATTATAAATTTTTATTAAAAACAGAGGATATTGAAGTAAACCCTCTTAAAAAACATAAAGCTTTAAAAGTAGGGAAGAAAGTTCAACTTCCGTTTTCAGAACAAGAATTAAAATCCGTATTAGAAGATGCAATTCATATCGAAGATTTTGAAAGTGCCAGAAATTATCTCATTATAGAACTGTTTTACGCTACAGGAATTAGACGTATTGAACTTGTAAATTTAAAATTGTCTGATATCGATATTAAAAACAATCAAATAAAAGTTTTAGGAAAGCGTAATAAAGAAAGGTATATACCATTAATAGAATCACTATCTAAGTCCGTAAGTCGTTATTTAGATTATCGACAGAATTTACCTATAATAGAGGACAAGGAGATGTTATTTTTAACCCAAAAAGGTCTTAAAATTTACGAAAAGCTTGTTTACAGAATAATAAATAAGTATTTTAGTATGGCATCAACGAAAGCAAAATGCAGCCCTCATGTGTTAAGACATTCGTTTGCAACGCACTTACTAAACCAAGGTGCAGATTTAAATGCCATAAAAGAACTACTCGGACATACTAGCTTAGCTGCGACTCAAGTGTATACACACAACAGTATTGCCGAATTAAAAAAAGTGCATGCCAAAGCACATCCAAGAAATCAACGTTAAGCCTAGCTTAATATTTATAAATCTGTGTTAGATTAATTATCTAGCACTTTTGTTTAACTTAAAATAAACTAAATGAAAGTAAACACACAATCCGTTAATTTTACGGCCGACGGTAAACTAATTGACTTTATTCAAAGACGAATGGATAAGTTAGATATGTTTTATGATAAAATAATTCAATCCGATGTATATTTAAAAGTTCAAAACACAAGCGACAAAGAGAATAAAATCTTTGAAGCTAAAGTAAGCGTACCAGGTGATAGCTTTGTAGTTAAGAAGCAATGTAAAACTTTTGAGGAAGGAACTGACGCGGCAATTGCGTCTCTTGAAAGACAAATAAAAAAGCGAAAAGAAAAATTAAGAGCACATAGTTGAAATTTTTTTCAAAAAATGTTTTGATTAAAAAAATAAAGTCTTACATTTGCAGTCCGTTAGAAATAGCGGACTTTTTTATGGTCAGTTTTTGAGCGTAAAAATGTAAGAAAAGCCGATGTAGCTCAGCTGGCTAGAGCAGCTGATTTGTAATCAGCAGGTCGTGGGTTCGAGTCCCTCCATCGGCTCTTTAAAAGTTTGTTTTCTCAGCTTGAAGAAAATAGGTTTTTAATAATTGAAATATTGAATTTTTGGGGAGATACTCA
>NZ_JAICBG010000002.1:73030-689305 GCF_020179375.1 Winogradskyella sp. SM1960
GCTCTCCCCACAAATATTTTTAAAGGTTCGCTTTTGTAAAGTTGTATTTAAAAATTGTTTAGATTGGGTCATCAATCTAGGATTACCGAGTAAAAAGAAGTAATCTAAAATAAACATGAAAATTTGAAATATTGAATACCTTTTCAGAATGTAAAAATTTTGATAGAATGCGAGAGTAGCTCAGTTGGTAGAGCGTCAGCCTTCCAAGCTGAATGTCGCCGGTTCGAACCCGGTCTCTCGCTCTAAAAATTTACGAATTAAGACGCGTGATTTTCACTTCGTAAATCTAATTAATCGGTAATCGTAAATGAAATGCCGGTGTAGCTCAGGGGTAGAGCGTTTCCTTGGTAAGGAAGAGGTCACGAGTTCAATTCTCGTCATTGGCTCTTTTTTCTAAGTTACAAAGTTAGAACAACAATTGAACACTAATAATAATAAGATTAAAATAAATTAAACATGGCAAAGGCAACTTTCGATCGTTCAAAACCACACTTAAATATTGGTACTATTGGACACGTAGATCACGGTAAAACAACTTTAACTGCTGCTATTACTAAAGTATTAGCTGATGCAGGTTATTCAGAAGCAAGATCATTTGATCAAATTGATAATGCTCCAGAAGAAAAAGAAAGAGGTATAACAATTAATACGTCTCACGTAGAATATGCAACATTAAACCGTCATTACGCTCACGTTGACTGTCCAGGTCACGCGGATTACGTAAAGAACATGGTTACAGGTGCTGCTCAAATGGATGGCGCTATTTTAGTTGTTGCTGCAACAGATGGTCCTATGCCACAAACTCGTGAGCATATCTTACTTGGTCGTCAGGTAGGTATTCCTCGTATCGTTGTATTCATGAATAAAGTGGATATGGTTGATGATGAAGAGTTGTTAGAATTAGTTGAAATGGAAATCAGAGATTTATTATCTTTCTACGAATATGATGGAGATAATGGACCTGTAGTAGCTGGTTCTGCATTAGGTGCACTTAACGGTGAGCAAAAATGGGTTGATACAGTATTAGAGTTGATGAACCAAGTTGATGCTTGGATTGAAGAGCCAACTCGTGATATGGACAAGCCTTTCTTAATGCCAATTGAAGATGTATTCTCAATTACTGGTCGTGGTACTGTTGCAACTGGTCGTATTGAAACTGGTGTAGCTAACACAGGTGATCCTGTTGAGATTATCGGTATGGGTGCTGAGAAATTAACATCTACTATTACTGGTATCGAAATGTTCCGTCAAATCTTAGATAGAGGTGAAGCTGGTGATAATGCTGGTATCTTATTAAGAGGTATTGAGAAGTCTCAAATCTCAAGAGGTATGGTAATTACTAAGCCAGGATCTGTAACTCCACACTCTAAATTTAAAGCTGAAGTTTATATCCTTAAGAAAGAAGAAGGTGGTCGTCACACACCATTCCATAATAACTACCGTCCACAGTTCTACGTACGTACAACTGACGTAACAGGAAACATTGCGCTTCCTGATGGAGTTGAAATGGTAATGCCAGGTGATAACTTAACAATTACTGTTGAGTTGATTAACACAATTGCAATGAACGTAGGTTTACGTTTCGCTATCCGTGAAGGTGGTAGAACAGTTGGTGCTGGTCAGGTAACTGAAATTTTAGACTAAACTTTATAGTTAAAATATTTAATTAAGGTGTCTCGATATTTCGGGATGCCTTGATTATTGTTTACGGGTTTAGCTCAGTTGGTAGAGCACTGGTCTCCAAAACCAGGTGTCGTGAGTTCGAGTCTCTCAACCCGTGCAAAAGTATAATTGGATGCGTTTTACATCCGAAATAAAATTATAATCAAATGGCAGGATTAATAACATATATAAAAGAATCGTTCGGCGAGTTAAAGAACAATGTGTCATGGACACCTTGGCCAGAAGCTCAAAGGCTAACTGTAATCGTTGCAGTGTTTTCAATTATTTTTTCGTTAGCTATTTGGGGAGTGGATACTGTTTTTAGTAGAGCAGTAAAATCTTATTTTGATTTTATACACTAACAAATATACAAGAAGAAGATGTCTGAAAAAAAATGGTATGTTGTTAGGGCCGTAAGCGGTCAAGAAAACAAAATTAAAACTTATATTGAAAATGAAATTTCAAGATTAGGTTTAGATGATTTTGTAGATCAAGTATTAGTTCCAACCGAAAAAGTAATTCAAATTCGTAATGGAAAGAAAATAAATAAAGAAAAAGTTTATTTTCCGGGTTACATTATGGTTCAAGCTAATTTAAGTGGTGAGATTCCTCACATTATTAAATCAATCACTAACGTTATTGGTTTTTTAGGTGAAACAAAAGGAGGTGATCCTGTGCCTTTAAGACAATCTGAAGTAAACAGAATGTTAGGTAAAGTAGATGAATTGTCTGTAGAGGCAGATGCAAATGTTGCAATTCCATTTACTAAAGGTGAAACTGTTAAGGTAATCGATGGACCATTTAATGGATTTGATGGAACAATCGAAAAAATTAATGAAGAAAAGCGTAAGCTAGAAGTAATGGTGAAGATTTTTGGAAGAAAGACACCATTAGAATTAAGCTATATGCAAGTAGAAAAAGTATAATAATTGTTACATAAAGAGCGTATTATCTATGCTTCCAATTATAGATAGGCGTAATAAACATTAAGAAATGGCAAAAGAAATAGACAAAGTAGTTAAGCTACAAGTTCGGGGAGGTGCTGCGAATCCATCGCCACCGGTAGGACCCGCTTTAGGTGCCGCTGGAGTTAATATCATGGAGTTCTGTAAGCAATTCAATGCTAGAACACAAGATAAGCAAGGTAAAGTTTTACCTGTTGCAATCTCAGTTTACAAAGACAAATCATTTGATTTTGTAATTAAGACTCCTCCAGCAGCAGTACAATTATTAGAAGCGGCCAAACTAAAGAAAGGATCAGGAGAACCAAACCGACGTAAAGTAGCAAAAGTAACTTGGGATCAAGTTAAAGCGATTGCTGAAGACAAAATGGTAGATTTAAATGCCTTTGAAATCGGATCAGCTATGAAAATGGTTGCCGGTACAGCAAGATCGATGGGTATCACTGTTAAAGGAGGAGAAGCTCCAAACTAAATTTTTAGAAATGGCAAGATTAACAAAGAAGCAAAAAGAAGCAAGAGCAAAGGTTGATAGTAACAAAACTTACTCTTTAGAAGAAGCTTCAGCTTTACTAAAAGAAATTACATACACAAAGTTTGATGCTTCTATCGATTTAGCAATCAGATTAGGTGTAGATCCACGTAAGGCCAATCAGATGGTTCGTGGTGTAGTTTCATTACCACACGGTACAGGTAAAGACATGAAGGTTCTTGCGTTAGTAACACCAGATAAAGAAGCAGAAGCTAAAGAAGCAGGCGCTGATTATGTTGGGTTAGATGAATACTTACAGAAAATTAAAGATGGTTGGACAGACGTTGACGTTATCGTTACTATGCCAAGCATTATGGGTAAGTTAGGACCATTAGGTAGAGTATTAGGACCAAGAGGTCTTATGCCAAACCCTAAGACTGGAACAGTAACTATGGATGTAGCTAAAGCAGTTGCAGAAGTAAAAGCTGGTAAAATTGATTTTAAAGTAGATAAAACAGGTATTGTACATGCACCAATTGGTAAAGCATCGTTTGATACTGATAAGATTATTGGGAACGCTCAAGAATTATTGTCTACAATTATGAAGTTAAAACCAACTGCTTCAAAAGGAACTTATGTAAAGAGCATCTACATGTCTAGTACAATGAGTCCAAGTATAGCAGTTGATACAAAAATAGGATAGTAGTTAAACTTAGAATATTATGACAAGAGAAGAAAAATCCCAAGTAATTGAAGAGTTAACTGCTCAATTAGCAGATAATACAAATATCTATTTAGCAGATATTTCTGGATTAGATGCAGTAGCGACTTCAAATTTAAGAAGAGCATGTTTCAAGTCTAACATTAAGTTAGCTGTAGTTAAGAATACACTTTTAGAAAAAGCAATGGATGCATCGGAAAAAGATTTCGGTGACTTACCATCAACTTTAAAAGGTAATACGTCAGTAATGTATTCTGAAACTGGAAACGCTCCAGCCAAAGTAATTAAAGAATTCCGTAAAAAATCTGAAAAGCCTTTATTAAAAGGTGCTTTCATTGAGGAATCAATATACGTTGGTGACGATTTACTAGATGCCTTAGTTGATATTAAGTCTAGAGAAGAACTGATTGGTGAAATTGTAGGATTACTACAGTCTCCTGCTAAGAATGTTATCTCTGCACTTAAATCAGGTGGAGGAACCATTGCTGGTATCGTTAAAACATTATCTGAAAGAGAAGGATAATATTAGAATTACACAATAGAAAATTATTTATAACACACATTATTAAACAATAGAAAAATGGCAGATTTAAAAGATTTCGCAGAACAATTAGTTAACTTAACAGTAAAAGAAGTTAATGAATTAGCAACAATATTAAAAGATGAGTATGGTATCGAGCCTGCTGCTGCAGCAGTTGCAGTTGCTGCTGGTGGTGCTGGAGGTGGCGAAGCTGCTGAAGAGCAATCAGAATTCGATGTTATCTTAACTGGAGCAGGTGCTTCTAAGTTAGCTGTAGTAAAATTAGTTAAAGAATTAACTGGTTTAGGTTTAAAAGACGCTAAAGGTTTAGTTGATGATGCACCAAGCCCAATTAAGGAAGGTGTTGCAAAAGACGAAGCTGAAGCATTGAAAGCTCAGTTAGAAGAAGCTGGTGCTGAGGTAGAGCTTAAATAAGCTTATCATTCTACATTACAAGGTTTAGGTTTATCCCGCATTTTTTTGCGGGATAAGACTTAGACCATTTTATGTATATAAACGTTATATACATTTTTTAGTTTTTATTTATTAAAATCTCGTTCATCAATGTTAGCAAAAAAGGCTGAAAGAATTAATTTCTCTTCTATTGTAAATAGGACAGATTACCCAGACTTTTTGGATATCCAAATTAAATCCTTTCAGGATTTTTTCCAATTAGAAACAAAGTCAGAAGAAAGAGGTACAGAAGGTTTATACAACACCTTCATGGAGAACTTCCCAATTACAGATACACGTAATCAATTTGTATTAGAATTTTTAGATTACTTTATTGACCCACCAAGATATTCTATAGAAGAATGTATCGAAAGAGGATTAACTTACAGTGTGCCTTTAAAAGCAAGATTGAAGTTGTATTGTACAGATCCAGAACATGAGGATTTCGAAACTATTGTTCAGGATGTATATTTAGGTACTATTCCTTATATGACACCAAGTGGTACATTTTGTATCAATGGTGCAGAACGTGTAGTTGTTTCTCAGTTACACAGATCACCAGGTGTATTCTTTAGCCAGTCTTTCCATGCAAATGGAACCAAGTTATATTCAGCAAGAGTTATTCCTTTTAAAGGATCTTGGATAGAATTTGCTACTGATATCAATCAAGTAATGTATGCTTATATTGATAGAAAGAAAAAATTACCTGTTACAACATTGTTTAGAGCTATCGGTTTTGAACGTGATAAAGACATTTTAGAGATTTTTGACCTTGCTGAAGAAGTTAAGGTTTCAAAATCTGGATTAAAGAAAGTTATCGGTCGTAAGTTAGCGGCACGTGTATTGAATACATGGCACGAGGATTTCGTTGATGAAGATACAGGTGAAGTGGTATCTATTGAGCGTAACGAAATTGTATTAGATCGTGACACTGAAATCGATAAAGATAATATTGAAGAAATTCTTGAAGCAGAAGTAAAAACTATTCTTTTACATAAAGAAAGTGCGCAACAAGGAGATTACGCAATTATTCACAACACATTACAGAAAGATCCAACAAACTCTGAAAAAGAAGCTGTTGAGCACATCTACCGTCAATTACGTAATGCTGAGCCGCCAGATGAGGAAACGGCTCGTGGTATTATTGACAAATTATTCTTTTCTGACCAACGTTACTCTCTTGGTGAAGTAGGTCGTTACAGAATGAACAAGAAATTACAGTTAGATATCGGAATGGACAAACAAGTGTTGACCAAAGAAGATATTATAACGATTATAAAATATTTAATTGAGTTAATTAACTCTAAAGCAGAGATTGATGATATTGACCACTTATCTAACCGTCGTGTACGTACAGTAGGTGAGCAGTTATCTTCTCAGTTTGGTGTTGGTTTAGCTCGTATGGCACGTACTATTCGTGAGCGTATGAACGTTCGTGATAACGAAGTATTTACACCAATCGATTTAATTAATGCAAAGACCTTATCGTCTGTAATAAATTCTTTCTTTGGTACGAATCAGCTATCTCAATTTATGGATCAAACGAATCCTTTGGCAGAGATTACGCATAAGCGTCGTCTTTCAGCTTTAGGACCAGGAGGTTTATCAAGAGAAAGAGCAGGTTTCGAGGTACGTGATGTTCACTATACACACTACGGACGTTTATGTCCTATTGAAACACCAGAAGGACCAAACATTGGTTTAATATCTTCTTTATCTGTATTTGCGAAAGTAAATTCAATGGGCTTCATTGAAACGCCTTACCGTAAAGTTGAGGAAGGTGTTGTAGATATTAAAAATACACCAACATATCTAAGTGCCGAAGAGGAAGAAGATATGTTAATTGCACAAGCAACAATTAATGTTGATGATGATGGTAAAATTTTAGCAGATAAAATTATCTCTCGTCAAGAAGGTGATTTTCCTGTTATCGACCCTGTAAATGTTAACTATACAGATGTCGCACCAAACCAAATTGCATCGATTTCAGCATCTTTAATTCCGTTCTTGGAGCATGATGATGCCAACCGTGCATTAATGGGATCTAACATGATGCGTCAGGCTGTACCATTATTACGTCCTGAAGCACCTATTGTTGGAACTGGTTTAGAGCGTCAAGTAGCGTCAGATTCTAGAGTATTAATTAATGCTGAAGGAGCTGGTACTGTTGAGTATGTAGATGCTCAAAAAATTACTATTAGATATGAACGTACTGAAGAAGCTGCAATGGTTAGCTTTGATAGTGACACAAAAACATATCCATTAGTAAAGTTTAGAAAAACTAACCAAGGAACGTCTATCAACTTAAAACCAATCGTAGAGAAAGGTGATAAAGTTGCAAAAGGACAAGTACTTTGTGAAGGTTATGCCACTGAAAACGGTGAATTAGCACTTGGTAGAAATATGAAAGTAGCCTTTATGCCTTGGAAAGGGTATAACTTTGAGGATGCGATTGTAATTTCTGAAAAAGTAGTTAGAGAAGATGTATTTACATCTATTCATATCGATGAATATTCATTAGAAGTTAGAGATACAAAATTAGGTAATGAAGAATTAACTAATGATATTCCTAACGTTTCTGAAGAAGCAACTAAAGATTTAGATGAAAATGGTATGATTCGCATTGGTGCGGAAATCAAACCAGGTGATATCTTAATTGGTAAGATTACTCCAAAAGGGGAATCAGATCCTACTCCAGAAGAAAAACTTCTTAGAGCTATCTTTGGTGATAAAGCAGGTGATGTAAAAGATGCCTCTTTAAAAGCATCTCCATCATTAAATGGTGTTGTTATCGATAAGAAATTATTTGCAAGAGCACTAAAGGATAAACGTAAGAGAGCTCAAGACAAAGAAGATATCGAAAAGTTAGAAGATGCTTACGATAAAAGATTTGACGATCTTAAGAATATTGTTGTTGAAAAATTATTCAATATTGTTAACGGAAAAACAGCTCAAGGTATTTATAACGATTTAGGTGAAGAAATTATACCTAAAGGTAAAAAGTATACCTTAAAGATGTTAAATGCTGTTGATGATTATACGCACTTAACTTCAGGAAAATGGACAACTGATGACCATACTAATGAACTTGTTGCCGATTTAATCCATAACTATAAGATTAAAGAAAATGATCTTCAAGGATCATTAAGACGTGAGAAGTTTACAATTTCTGTTGGTGATGAACTTCCTGCAGGTATCATTAAATTAGCTAAAGTTTATATCGCTAAGAAACGTAAACTTAAAGTTGGTGATAAAATGGCAGGTCGTCACGGTAACAAAGGTATTGTTGCTCGTATCGTTCGTCAAGAAGATATGCCTTTCCTAGAGGATGGAACGCCTGTTGATATTGTATTAAATCCACTTGGTGTACCGTCTCGTATGAATATTGGTCAAATCTATGAAACTGTTTTAGGTTGGGCTGGTAAAGATTTAGGTAAAAAGTATGCAACGCCAATTTTCGATGGTGCTACTTTAGATCAAATTAATGGCTATACAGATGAAGCAGGTATTCCAAGATTTGGACATACGTATCTTTATGATGGTGGAACAGGAGATCGTTTTGATCAACCAGCAACAGTTGGTGTGATTTATATGATTAAGCTTGGTCACATGATTGACGATAAAATGCACGCACGTTCTATAGGACCGTACTCATTAATTACGCAACAACCATTAGGTGGTAAAGCACAATTTGGTGGACAACGTTTTGGTGAAATGGAAGTTTGGGCACTTGAAGCTTATGGAGCATCAAGTACACTACGTGAGATCTTAACTGTAAAATCAGATGATGTTATTGGTAGAGCAAAAACTTACGAAGCAATCGTTAAGGGTGAGCCAATGCCAGAACCAGGACTACCAGAATCATTCAACGTACTTATGCACGAATTGAAAGGTTTAGGATTAGATATAAGATTGGAGGAATAATTTTGAATAAATTATTCCGTACAGACAAGTCGCGATTTGTCTGTACAACGCGAAAATTTTTCGCAACAATCGAAAAAAACACAGGGCAGTTTGCAAAAACTGCCTAAACAACAAAAATAACATGGCAAGAAGACAAGATAAAAATACAGTTCAGAAATTTAACAAAATTTCTATCGGTTTAGCGTCACCTGAATCTGTTTTAGGAGCATCTCGAGGTGAAGTATTAAAGCCAGAAACTATTAATTATCGAACACACAAACCAGAAAGAGATGGTTTGTTCTGTGAGCGTATTTTTGGTCCTGTAAAGGATTTTGAATGTGCTTGTGGAAAATATAAAAGAATACGTTACAAAGGTATTGTATGTGACCGTTGTGGTGTAGAAGTAACAGAAAAGAAAGTACGTAGAGATCGTGTTGGTCATATTAACTTAGTAGTACCTGTAGCACATATCTGGTATTTCCGTTCGTTACCAAATAAAATAGGTTACCTTCTTGGATTACCATCTAAGAAATTAGATATGATTATCTATTATGAGCGTTATGTGGTTATTCAACCAGGTATTGCTATGAATGCTGAAGGTGAGCCAATTCAAAAAATGGATTTCTTAACGGAAGAAGAATATTTAAATATTCTTGAAACAATTCCTCAAGAAAATCAATATTTAGACGATACAGACCCTAATAAATTCATCGCTAAGATGGGTGCTGAGTGTCTTATCGATTTATTAGCTAGAATTGATTTAGATCAATTATCTTATGATTTAAGACATAAAGCTAATAACGAAACGTCTAAGCAACGTAAAACAGAAGCTTTAAAACGTTTACAAGTTGTTGAAGCGTTTAGAGATTCTAACGAAAATAGAGAGAACAGACCAGAGTGGATGATTATGAAGGCTGTGCCTGTAATTCCACCAGAATTAAGACCATTAGTGCCTTTAGATGGTGGTCGTTTTGCAACCTCTGATTTAAATGATTTATACCGTCGTGTAATTATCCGTAACAACCGTCTTAAAAGATTGGTTGAGATAAAAGCACCAGAAGTTATTTTACGTAATGAAAAACGTATGTTACAAGAATCAGTAGATTCATTATTTGATAACACACGTAAGTCATCTGCAGTAAAAACAGATTCTAATAGACCATTAAAATCATTATCAGATTCACTTAAAGGTAAGCAAGGACGTTTCCGTCAAAACTTACTAGGTAAGCGTGTTGATTATTCTGCACGTTCTGTAATTGTTGTTGGACCAGAATTAAAATTATTCGAATGTGGATTGCCAAAAGATATGGCGGCAGAACTTTATAAGCCTTTCGTAATTAGAAAACTAATTGAAAGAGGTATTGTAAAAACTGTAAAATCTGCAAAGAAAATTATAGATAGAAAAGAACCTGTAGTTTGGGATATATTAGAGAATGTTTTAAAAGGACATCCAGTGCTTTTAAATCGTGCTCCTACGTTACACAGGCTTGGTATTCAGGCTTTTCAACCTAAACTTATTGAAGGTAAAGCAATTCAGTTACACCCATTAGTATGTACGGCCTTTAATGCCGATTTCGATGGTGACCAGATGGCTGTGCATTTACCATTAGGACCAGAAGCTATTCTAGAATGTCAGTTGTTAATGTTGGCTTCACATAATATATTGAACCCAGCAAATGGGTCTCCAGTAACTGTACCTTCTCAGGATATGGTTCTTGGTTTATATTATATGACTAAACTTAAAAAAACAACGTCAGAGGTTATAGTTAAAGGTGAAGGTTTAACATTCTATTCTCCAGAAGAAGTGAATATCGCTTATAATGAGAAGAGAGTTGACCTTAATGCTGGAATTAAAGTAAGAACAACAGATTTTAATGAAGAAGGAGAGTTAACAACTCAAATTATTGAAACTACAGTAGGTCGTGTACTTTTCAACGAAAAAGTACCTGAAGCTGCTGGATATATAAATGAAGTTTTAACTAAAAAATCATTAAGAGAAATTATTCACGGTATTCTTAAAAAGACAAGTGTACCTGAAACAGCTGATTTCTTAGATGAGATTAAAACTTTAGGTTATAAGTTTGCATTCCAAGGTGGATTATCATTTAGTTTAGGTGATATTATTATTCCATCAGAAAAACAAGGAATGATCGATGCTGCTAACAAGCAAGTTGATGGTATTATGGGTAACTATAATATGGGACTTATTACTAATAACGAACGTTATAACCAAGTTATTGATATTTGGACATCTACAAATGCTGAGTTGACAGAATTGTCTATGAAGCGTATCCGAGAAGATCAACAAGGATTTAACTCGGTGTTTATGATGCTAGATTCTGGTGCAAGGGGTTCTAAAGAACAAATTCGTCAGTTAACTGGTATGCGTGGATTAATGGCTAAGCCTAAAAAATCTAATGCAGGTGGTGGTGAAATTATTGAAAATCCAATTCTTTCTAACTTTAAGGAAGGACTTTCAATTTTAGAATACTTTATCTCTACTCACGGTGCACGTAAAGGACTTGCAGATACGGCTCTTAAAACTGCCGATGCTGGTTACTTAACACGTCGTTTAGTAGATGTGTCACAAGATGTAATTGTATACGAAGAAGATTGTGGTACATTGAGAGGTATCGAAGTTTCAGCACTTAAGAAAAACGAAGAAATCGTTGAGAGTTTAGAAGGAAGAATTGTGGGTAGAACATCATTAAATGATGTTTATGATCCATTAACAGAAGAATTATTAGTAGAAGCTGGTGGTCATATTAATGACGCTATTGCTAAGAAAATTGGTGATTCGCCTTTAGATTCTATCGAAGTACGTTCTCCATTATCTTGTGAAGCTAAAAAAGGAATTTGTGTTAGTTGTTACGGTCGTAACCTTGCTACTGGTAAAATGGTACAAAGAGGTGAAGCTGTTGGTGTAGTTGCTGCTCAGTCAATTGGTGAGCCAGGTACTCAGTTAACATTACGTACATTCCACGTAGGTGGTATTGCTGGTAACATTTCTGAAGATAACAAGTTAACAGTTAAGTTTGATGGTATTGCAGAAATCGAAGATTTAAAAACTGTAAAATCTAAAGACAGTGAAGGAAAAGAAGTAGATGTTGTTATTTCTAGAACTTCTGAACTTAAGTTAGTAGATGCTAAAACAGGAATTGTTTTAAGTACAAATAATATCCCTTATGGTTCATTTATTTATGTGAAACCAGGAGATAAATTAAAGAAAAACGATGTAGTGTGTCAATGGGATCCTTATAACGGTGTAATTATATCTGAATTTGCTGGTCAAGTGAAGTATGAAAACATTGAACAAGGGGTTACATATCAAGTAGAGATTGATGAACAAACAGGTTTCCAAGAGAAAGTAATTTCTGAATCTAGAAACAAGAAGTTAATCCCAACCTTATTAATTGTAGATAAGAAAGGAGAAACAATACGTTCATACAATTTACCTGTAGGAGCACACATTATGATTGATGATGGTGATAAAATTGAAATCGGTAAGGTTTTAGTTAAAATACCTCGTAAATCTGCAAAAGCAGGTGATATTACCGGTGGTCTTCCTCGTGTAACAGAATTATTTGAAGCACGTAACCCTTCTAATCCAGCTGTTGTAAGTGAGATTGATGGTGTAGTTTCATTTGGAAAGATTAAACGTGGTAACCGCGAAATTATAATTGAATCTAAATTAGGTGAGGTTAAGAAATACTTAGTTAAATTATCGAATCAAATTCTTGTGCAAGAAAATGATTATGTAAAAGCTGGTATGCCGTTATCTGATGGTTCAATTACACCAAATGATATTCTTAACATTAAAGGCCCATCTGCCGTTCAACAATATTTAGTAAATGAAGTACAAGAAGTATATCGTTTACAAGGTGTGAAAATTAATGATAAGCACTTCGAAGTTGTTGTTAGACAAATGATGCGTAAAGTTAGAATTATAGATTCTGGTGATACTATTTTCTTAGAAAATCAATTAGTTCATAAATCAGATTTCATTGAAGAAAATGATAAGATTTTCGGAATGAAAGTAGTTGAAGATGCTGGTGATTCTGAGAATTTAAAATCAGGTCAAATTGTAACCGTTAGAGCGTTAAGAGATGAAAACTCTAGCTTACGTAGAGAAGATAAGAATCTTGTAACAGCAAGAGATGCTAGTCCTGCGACTGCAACTCCAATATTACAAGGTATTACTAGAGCTTCATTACAAACTAAGTCATTTATTTCAGCCGCATCGTTCCAGGAAACTACAAAGGTTCTTAACGAAGCAGCAGTAAATGGTAAAGTTGATTCACTAGAAGGACTTAAAGAAAATGTAATTGTTGGACATAGAATTCCAGCTGGTACAGGTGTTAGAGAATACGATAACATCATTGTAGGTTCTAGAGAAGAGTTTAATGAAATGATGAAAGCTAAGGAAGAGATGAATTTTAATTAATTCTCTAGTTTTCTTTCAAAATAATAAATGAATTAAAAGCCTTCTTGTATTTTTACATGAAGGCTTTTATAGTTTTAAAAAATAATTAATCAGACTTCCTTCTTTAAGGAAGCGTAAATAAGTTTACGATGGCAGACGAAAAAAAGAACCCAAACAATAAAAAGGGACAAATAAATATAGAATTAGACGAAAAAGTAGCAGAAGGTACCTATTCTAACTTAGCAATAATTAATCACTCGGTTTCAGAATTTGTGGTCGATTTTGTGAGTATTATGCCTGGTACGCCAAAAAGCAAAGTAAAGTCTAGAATAATATTAACGCCACAGCACGCAAAACGATTATTAAAAGCCTTAGGTGAGAATGTGACACGTTTTGAAAACGCCCATGGTGAAATTAAGGATTACGAGCAACCTCCAATTCCACTGAATTTTGGTCCAACCGGTCAAGCTTAATACGGAACTCAATTTTAATTAATTATTGAGTTAAGAGGTTTCTCGAAATATTTTATTACGAGCAACCTCCAATCCCATTGAATTTTGGACCAACAGGCCAAGCTTAGATAGAGTTATATTATATAATACTATTAGATATAAAAAAAACCTTTGAATTATTTGTTCAAAGGTTTTTCTGTTTAGTTCACTATTAAAATTTAAGCCACTTCCTTAGTGTTTAAATGATATTTTAAAGCTCCAGAAGGGCATTTGTTAATCTGCTTGATAATTACATCAGTTTGGGCACCTTCTAAATCAATCCAGGGAATCACAGAGCTTCTGAAAACACTTGATAATTGTTTTGCACAGAATCCTGCATTTGTACAGCAACGAGGTGCATAGGTTACAGTAATCTTACTGTTACTGAAAACGTTTTCGTTATTATCCATAATAAGTAGATTAGTTTGGGGTTAATCTTAATTTTATAGTATTGTTAATGTAGTAAACTTAAATAATATACGACTAAAATACAAAAAACTTCGATAAAGTGCGATGTATTTTAACGTATACATCAAAAATTACCACACTTCTTATTCAAATTCAGAGGTCATATGAAACGTAATACTTGGGTACTTTTGTTGCGTCATTTGTAAAGAAAACATAGAATCTGCTAAAAATACCAATTGATCTTTTTTGTCTCTGGCTAAGAAACGTTGTTTGACACGTAAAAACTCTTTAAATTCTTCACTTTTTTCATCGTCAGTTTCAACCCAACACGCTTTATGCACATTCAAGTTTTCATAAGTACATTTTGCTCCGTACTCATGTTCTAATCGGTATTGAATCACTTCATATTGAAGTGCACCAACTGTTCCTATTACTTTTCTGCCGTTTAAATCTAATGTAAATAATTGCGCAACTCCTTCATCCATCAACTGATCTATACCTTTGTAAAGTTGTTTAGACTTCATTGGGTCTGCATTATTAATGTACCTAAAGTGTTCTGGTGAAAAACTTGGAACACCTTTATAGTTTAATATTTCGCCTTCGGTTAAAGTATCGCCAATTTTAAAACTTCCGGTGTCCTGCAATCCAACAATATCTCCAGGGTATGATATGTCTACGATTTCTTTCTTTTCAGCAAAAAAGGCATTTGGGCTAGAAAATTTTAATTTTTTATTGTGCCTAACATGAAGGTACGGTGTGTTTCTTTTAAATTCTCCCGAAACAATTTTAATAAAAGCTAATCTATTTCGGTGATTGGGATCCATGTTAGCATGAATTTTAAACACGAAACCAGTAAAATTATCTTCTTCAGGTTCTACTAAACGTTCTTCACTATTCTTAGGTCGAGGTTTTGGCGCAATATCTACAAAACAATCTAATAATTCTCTTACACCAAAATTGTTTAATGCCGATCCAAAAAATACAGGTTGTTGCTCACCATTTAAATAGTCTTCTTTATTGAAGTTAGGATAAATACCTTCAACTAACTCTATTTCTTCTCGTAATGTATTTGCGGCTTTTTCACCAACTAGATTATCTAATTCTGAAGATGCTAAATCTGAAACCTCTATAGTTTCTTCAATATCTTTTCGACTATCACCAGAGAATAAATTAATGTTCTTTTCCCAAATGTTGTATATTCCTTTAAAGTCGTAACCCATTCCTATAGGAAAACTTAACGGCACCACTTTTAAACCTAATTTTTGTTCAATTTCATCTAATAGGTCAAAAGCGTCTTTACCTTCTCTATCCATTTTATTAATGAAAACAATCATAGGAATGTTTCGCATTCTACAAACTTCAACCAATTTTTCAGTTTGTTCCTCAACACCTTTGGCGACATCAATTACGACAATTACACTATCTACAGCAGTTAAAGTTCTAAAGGTGTCTTCTGCAAAATCCTTGTGACCAGGAGTATCTAGAATATTAATTTTAATACCATTATATTCAAAAGCTAAAACAGAAGTTGCTACAGAAATCCCACGCTGACGCTCAATTTCCATAAAATCACTGGTTGCACCTTTTTTTATCTTATTACTTTTTACAGCGCCAGCTTCTTGTATCGCTCCACCAAACAGAAGTAGTTTTTCTGTTAATGTTGTTTTACCAGCATCTGGGTGCGAAATGATTCCGAAGGTGCGTCGTCTGTTTATTTCTTTTAAAAAGCTCATAAATTGAATTAAAAAATCGAGTGCAAATATAGGAGTATAATAAGATAAATTATAGTACCGTAATAATTATATAAGCTATTGAAACTATTCTTGAATAAACATTATAACACTTAACAATGAATTAATCTTTTAAATAGGTACATGCAATTCGTTTTGAGAATAATCAAATTTAAAATTTTTAAAAGTTATGTGCAATAATCATTTTCATTTAAAAGAGAAGCCTTAATTCAATTTGATTTCGAGATAACAACTATAATTTTTTGCAGAAGTAATTTAATTACTAATAAAGTGTGTTGTAGCGGGTTGGTCCTGAGAGGTTTATCATGCAGGTTTAAAAATCTTACTAAGGAATAAAAATGTAAGAAAATGACTAACTATAAAATGAAATATTGTCATCAATTAGCCTCGAGCACATAAAACTAATTCTAGTTAGTTTTAAGGTGCTGAATTACATTGGTTGTGTGTGGTGAGAGATGGTTTGCGTTTATTGATTTAAGTAACAAGTCTACTACACACATTATTATTTAATCTGATCTAAAGTTGATATGATTAATTTTCTATAGAATTTGTAGGAAAAAACATCAATTCATAGAGGATTTACCTCTTAAGTGTTAAAATAATATGTATTTCATCTAAAAATCAGGTAGATAAAAAAATTATAACTTTTTTATGTTAAATTTAATTAAATATTCATTGAAACTAGCGTTTTATTGAGGATAATGCTTCGATATGCACTTATTTAACATTAATTAACAAAATAATGGTTGTTTTTTAACAATTACCTTGTGTTACTTTTATTTGTCATTACGACGTTTTTATAGTTATAAAGAAAAATACAAGCGTTAGGTTTTAATGAAATGGTTTATTCAAAAGTATAGACTACTACTGCCTACGATCCCATTTTAGATATTAATCTTATATACCCAAATTATGAATGTACCGAACTATCTTCTAATAAGTTTTAAGAGATTTTACATTCTTGTAAAGTCTTATTTGTCGTTAATCCTTTTAGGGTTGTTGCTATGCTCGTTCTCGAGTAATAAGAATTATATTTCGTCTAATTATTTTGATGATTATTTTAATCCTGTCAATATCCCATGTAATACTGACGTTCCTGTACCTATTACTGAATTAAATTATTCTGATCTTGAAGTAACTTCAAGCACTTCGGGCTTATGTCTTATAGGATGTGGTATTAATAATGAGGACAATTTAATAGATGGAGATGATAGTAATTATACGTCTGTTAATACAGTTGTAGGATTAGGTGTAACTCATACCTTAAAAGTTACAGACAATACTACAGACGAATTTTATTCGGCAGGTAGTTTTGCTGGGTTTTTTATAGAAAATGCTTCTGTTGTTCAAGTCGATTTATTTGATGGAATTGTAATTCGAACGTATTTAAACGGTGTTGAGCAAGAATCAAACACGAGTAGTGCATTAGTGTCAATTAATAGTGATTTATTGGCAGATGATCAATACTATGTTGGTTTTGATACCACACTAGATTTCGATGCGATAGAAATTTCAATATCAAGTTTTTTAGGTGTTGCTTCGTCAACAAGAGTGTTTCACGCTGTAGTTAATAGTTTTTGTGAAGGTCCAGCTTTAGAATGTAATACGCCAACTAGGTTAGCTAAACCTGATTTTCCTGCCAAAATAGTTCAAGAACGCACTGGATTCGGTGGTGCTTTAAGTGTTGGAAATATAAATGAAGCCGACGCGGCAGTAGATTCAAATGCAAATTCATATGCAAGTATAAATTTTGCTTTAGGTGTTTTAGCTTCAGGAAGTTTGTCTATAAAAGATGAATTATCCGATTATCCTGCGATGACCTATGCTGGTTTTGATATTGAGAATTCCTCTGTTTTAAATTTAAACCTATTGGATGGGATTACTATTTCAACCTATTTAGATGGGGCATTTCAAGAGAGTAAAACCGGTAGTTCAGAGCTTTTATCGGTAGATAGTGCACTATTATTATCTGGTTCAGAACGTTCTCAAGTCGGTTTTGTATCTAACCTTCCTTTCGATGAAGTGCAATTGACAATTAACCAAACTGTTTCTTTAGATTTAGGAAGTACTAAAGTCTATGGGTTAATATTAGAGTCATTTTGCGAAGGTGAATTAGAATGTAGTACTTCCACGGTTTTAAACAACCCATCACAACCGGTTATTATTAATAATGGTAACACTGGTGTTGATGGTGTTGCATGTGTTGGTTGTGAGGTTGATGAAGCTTCGAATGTTATTAGTGAAAGTAATTCTGATTTTGCACAGATCAACATTATAGCTGGTGTTGCCAATACGGCCTCAATTTCAGTATTAAATGTATTGGAATCTTACCCAGCAGGATCAAAGGCAGGTTTTGTAATCAGAGATACGAATGATTTACTTGAACTTGATTTGTTAAACTCAATAACACTAACAACATATTTAGATGGTGTGGTTCAAGAATCTCAAACATCTAGTGGTTTACTAGCGCTGGAAGCATTAGGATTCGTAAGTATTACACCTTCTAGTACAGATGGTTTTTATTTAATAGGCTTTGAAACAGCTCTAGAATACGATGAAATACAAATAACTGTTGGCGCTGTAGCTGCAGTAATTAATAGTATAGAGGTTTATGGAAGCTATGTAGATACAACTATACAAGTTGAAGCCACCGTTGTAAATGAATCCACTTTAGGCCTTTCGGATGGAGAGTTGTCTATAACTGTATCTGGCGGAACACCACCATATTCTTATGCGTGGAGTCCGGGAGGTGAAACTTCAGATGCTATTACTGGTTTAGCACCTGGCATATATTCTGTTACCGTGACAGACGCTTTAGACTGTGAGACAACAGCAGAATTTATAGTATATACCGAAGGTGTTCAATACCCAGTGCCTTGTAACACCGAAAACCCTGTCCCAATTACGGCTGCTGGTTTTACGGATTTGAGTATCACTAAAGACACGTCAGGAGTTTGTGTTTTGGGATGTGGTGTAGCAAATGAAAATAATATTATTGATGCGAATGATAGTAATTATGCAACCGTATCGACCGTAGTTGGTTTAGGAGTTACACATACGCTAACAACCACAGATGAAACCGTTGACGAATTTTTTGAAGGTGGTGGTTATGCAGGATACTTAATAGAGAATAGTTCTATTTTACAAGCCGATTTACTAGATGCTATTGTTGTAAAAACGTATTTAGATGGTGTTGAGCAGGAATCACAAACGAGCACATCTTTAGCAGTTATTAATAGTACCTTGTTAGGAGGAGATCAATATTATGTTGGTTTTTATACCACCATGGATTATGATGCTGTGGAGATTTCTATTTCAAGTTTATTGAATGTCCTATCTGATACTCATGTATATCATGCGGTAACCAATAGGTTTTGTGAAGGTCCTGATTTAGCTTGTAATACACCAACAGCATTAACAAAACCAGATTTTCCTGTAAGAATAGTTGAAGAACATACTGGAACAGGAGGTTTGTTAGGTGTGGGTAGTGTTAACAATACAGAAAACCTTTTCGACGCTAATGCCGGTAACTATGCCACTATCGATCTTTTGGCAGGCGTTGCTGCTTCTGCATCGATAGCCGTTAAAGATGAGTTGACGGATTATCCAGCGACAACCTATGCTGGTTTCGATATAGAAAATGCTACCTTATTAAATACGCAATTATTTGACGCAATCACTATAAGCACGTATTTAGATGGTGCACTGGTAGAATCACGAACAGGTACAACAGAATTAGTTCCTGTAAATTCAGGTGTATTACTTACAGGAAATGAAGCCGTAAGAATTGGCTTTGTAACGACGTCTCCTTTTGATGAAGTGCAAATTTCACTATCGCAATTAGTATCTTTAAATTTAGGTAGTACAAGAGTTTATAATATGGTACTCGAAAGATTTTGTCCTGGAACAATTGATTGTGAGTCGCCGTATGTCTTATCTAATCCTAATGATTCTGTGATTATCAATAATAACAGAACAGGAACGGAAGGAATAGCTTGTGTAGCTTGTGAGGTAGATAATTCACAGAACGTAATTTCTGAAGATGGTAGTGATTTTGCTCTTATAAATATAGTTGCAGGTGTTGCTTCAACAGCTTCTATTTCGGTTCAAGATGTGCTTTTAGATTATCCTTCTGGGACGCAAGCAGGATTTGTGATTAGAGATACGAATGATTTGTTGCAAGTAGATCTACTAAATTCTATTACCCTGACCACCTATCTTGATGGTGTTCAGCAAGAACAAAAAACCGCAGGTAATTTATTGGCTTTAGAAGCTCTAGGTTTAATAACTATTACACCTACTACAACCGATGGGTTATATATTGTTGCGTTTAATACTACCATGAGTTTTGATGAAGTTCAAATCACAATTGCATCATTGGCTAGTGTAATTAATTCTATCGAAATCTATGGAGGTTATGTTGATGCGACAAATTCTAATTTGTGTGATACTGCGAATATTGCTGTAATTAAAACGGTAGAATTTAATGATGAAAATGCGGATGGATTTGCTGATGTAGGAGAGACTTTGACTTATAACTTTACAGTAACAAATGAGGGTAGTGTAGATTTATCCACGGTAGTATTAACTGATGCTATGTTGGGAGGTGAATTAACTTTGATTTCTGGCGATACAGATGGTGATAATGAACTCGATGTTGATGAAATATGGTTATATACAGCAAACTATACGTTAACACAAGCTGATGTCGATGCTGGTTCAGTTAGTAATCAAGCCAATATAACATCTATTAATGGCGATGATGGAACAGAAGAAAACGACCTTTCTGATGATGATTCTGTTTTAGAAGATGATTTCACGGTAATTGAATTTCCTCAAAGAGCCGGAATCGCAGTGATAAAAACAGGAGTTTTTAATGATGAAAACAGTGATGGCTACGCCAACCTAGGAGAAACTATCACCTACAGTTTTACGGTGACCAATCAAGGACAAACCACTATAACAGACGTGGTGCTTACAGATGCTATGTTAGGTGGTGAACTTGCGCTAGCATCAGGAGACGATAATGGAGATAACATTTTGGATGTCGATGAAGTTTGGTTGTATGCAGCAAGTTATACTATAACGCAAGCCGATATCGATGCTGGTGTTGTTAGTAACCAAGCCCTCGTTACTGGAACAAGTAGTCTAGATGGATCAACCTTAGAAGATTTATCCGATGATGATACCGTGTTCGAAGATGATATAACAGATACGGAATTGCCATTAGAAGCCGGAATCGCAGTGATAAAAACAGGAATTTTTAATGATGAAAACAGTGATGGCTACGCCAACATAGGAGAAACCATCACTTACAATTTCACAGTGACCAATCAAGGAGAAGACACTATAACAGATGTTGTTCTTACAGATGATATGTTAGGAGGAGAGTTAACATTAGGATCAGGAGACGACAACGGAGATAACATTTTAGATGTCGATGAAGTTTGGTTGTACGCAGCAAGTTATACAATAACACAAGCTGATATCGATGCAGGTGTTGTTAGTAACCAAGCCCTCGTTACTGGAACAAGTAGTCTAGATGGATCAACCTTAGAAGATTTATCTGATGATGATACCGTGTTCGAAGATGATATAACAGATACGGAATTGCCATTAGAAGCCGGAATCGCAGTGATAAAAACAGGAGTTTTTAATGATGAAAACAGTGATGGCTATGCCAACATAGGAGAAACCATTACCTACAATTTCACAGTGACCAATCAAGGACAAGCCACCATAACAGATGTTGTGCTTACAGATGCTATGTTAGGAGGAGAATTAACACTAGCATCGGGAGACGATAATGGGGATAATATCCTAGATGTAGATGAAGTTTGGTTGTATGCAGCAAGTTATACTATTACGCAAGCCGATATTGATGCAGGTGTTGTTAGTAACCAAGCCGTCGTTACCGGAACAAGTAGTCTAGATGGATCAACCTTAGAAGATTTATCCGATGATGATACCGTGTTCGAAGATGATATAACAGATACGGAATTGCCAATAGAAGCCGGAATCGCAGTGATAAAAACAGGAGTTTTTAATGATGAAAACAGTGATGGCTATGCCAACCTAGGAGAAACCATTACCTACAATTTCACAGTTACCAATCAAGGACAAACCACTATAACAGATGTGGTGCTTACAGATGCTATGTTAGGAGGAGAAGTATCACTAGCATCAGGAGACGACAATGGAGATAATATTTTGGATGTCGATGAAATTTGGTTGTATGCAGCAAGTTACACTATTACACAAGCCGATATCGATGCAGGTATAGTGAGTAACCAAGCCCTCGTTACCGGAACAAGCAGTACAGATGGTTCAACCTTAGAAGATTTATCCGATGATGATACGGTGTTCGAAGATGATATTACCGATACCATTTTACCATTAGAAGCCGGAATCGCAGTGATAAAAACAGGAGTTTTTAATGATGAAAACAGTGATGGCTATGCCAGCCTAGGAGAAACCATTACCTACAATTTTACAGTGACCAATCAAGGAGAAGACACTATAACAGATGTTGTTCTTACAGATGATATGTTAGGAGGAGAAGTAACACTAGCATCAGGAGACGACAATGGAGATAACATTTTGGATGTCGATGAAATTTGGTTGTATGCAGCAAGTTACACTATTACACAAGCCGATATCGATGCTGGCGTTGTTAGTAACCAAGCCCTCGTTACCGGAACAAGTAGTACAGATGGTTCTACCTTAGAAGATTTATCTGATGATGATACCGTGTTCGAAGATGATATTACCGATACCATTTTACCATTAGAAGCCGGAATCGCAGTGATAAAAACAGGAATTTTTAATGATGAAAACAGTGATGGCTACGCCAACATAGGAGAAACCATCACTTACAATTTCACAGTGACCAATCAAGGAGAAGACACTATAACAGATGTGGTGCTTACAGATGCTATGTTAGGAGGAGAAGTATCACTAGCATCAGGAGACGATAATGGAGATAACATTTTGGATGTCGATGAAATTTGGTTGTATGCAGCAAATTATACTATTACACAAGCCGATATCGATGCAGGTGTTGTTAGTAACCAAGCCTTCGTTACCGGAACAAGCAGTACAGATGGATCTACCTTAGAAGATTTATCTGATGATGATACGGTGTTCGAAGATGATATTACCGATACCGTACTACCATTAGAAGCCGGAATCGCAGTGATAAAAACAGGAGTTTTTAATGATGAAAACAGTGATGGCTACGCCAACATAGGAGAAACCATTACCTACAATTTCACAGTTACCAATCAAGGACAAGCGACCATAACAGATGTGGTGCTTACAGATGCTATGTTGGGAGGAGAAGTATCACTAGCATCAGGAGACGATAACGGAGATAATATTTTGGATGTCGATGAAGTTTGGTTGTATGCAGCAAGTTATACAATAACACAAGCTGATATCGATACAGGCATGGTAAGTAACCAAGCCCTCGTTACCGGAACAAGCAGTACAGATGGATCTACCTTAGAAGATTTATCTGATGATGATACGGTGTTCGAAGATGATATAACAGATACGGAATTGCCATTAGAAGCCGGAATTGCAGTGATAAAAACAGGATTTTTTAATGATGAAAACAGTGATGACTGTAGTAATGTGGGAGAAACCATTACATATTCATTTACTGTTACAAATGAAGGTAATGTAAGTGTTCGCAATATCGAATTGATAGATGATATGCTTGGTGGAGTTTTAAGTTTAGTTTCAGGAGACGACAATGAGGATGAGGAGTTAGATGTTAACGAAACTTGGATCTATGCTGGTGAATATACACTCACCCAAGCAGATATTGATGCAGGCATGGTGAGTAACCAAGCTGTCCTTTCCGGAGAAAGTAGTCTAGATGGTTCTATTTTAACAGATCTATCAGATGATGATAGTGTTCTAGAAGATGATACTACAATAATGCAACTATGTAATTCCGGTTCTATATCTCTTGAAAAAGTTGGTGAGTTTAATGATGAAAATGGAAATGGTGTTGCAGAAGCAGGAGAGACTTTATCGTATTGGTTTACTGTTTATAATACAGGTGTAACAACTTTATATAATATTAGTATAGACGATCCATTACCAGGTGTACAAATTGAAGGAGGACCAATTATTGAATTAGGACCTAATGACATAGACGACTTTACTTTTATTGCAACCTATACGTTAACAGAGGACGATGTGGAGAATGGAGAAGTTATCAATCAGGCGGTGGTTGAAGGTGAAAATGAAAATGGAATAATCTATACAGATACATCCGATGATCCTAATAATTTGGATGATATAGACTTAAACAATGATAATGAACCAGATGATCCAACAGTTGTAGTCTTACCTCAAGTATTGGGTGCTGAGTTCGAAATATTTAATGGAATTACTCCAGATGGCAATGGTGAGAATGACTTCTTTAGAATTGTTGGTATAGAGGACTATCCAGATAACAATTTGAAAATATATAATCGTTGGGGAATTCTAATCTATGACATGGATAGTTATGGAATCAATGGTAACGAATTTAGAGGGATTTCCGAAGGTCGGAGTACTATAAATAAAGATGAGAAACTACCTACAGGAACTTATTTTTACATACTACGAAGATTTGTTGGAGGTAAAACCTTAACAAATGAAGGATATTTATATATAAAAAATAACTAAACCCTAAAATCTTATGAAATATTATTTTTTATTACTGCTAGTGTTTATTAGTGTGAATTTGAGCTTTGCTCAACAAGACGCACAATACACTCAATATATGTATAACACTCAAGTTATAAACCCTGGATATATAGGGTCAAAAGATGTACTTAACTTTGGTTTGCTATATAGATCTCAATGGGTAGGATTTGAAGGAGCCCCAAAAACAGGAACAATTTCAGTTAGTTCACCAATCGGTGAGCTTAAAAAAATGGGATTAGGGCTGTCTATAGTGAATGATCAAATTGGTCCCGCTATAGAAACTAATATAGTTGCTGATTATTCCTATTCATTAGAGTTTTCTGAAGTTTCAAGATTATCATTTGGCTTAAAAGCGGGAGTGAATTTCTTAGATGTAGATTATACCAAACTCAATATTTATGATACTAATGATGCGCAATTTGATGAAAACATAAATAATAAACTCTATCCTCAAATAGGAGCGGGAATATATTATAATACAGATAAAATGTATGTAGGATTATCCGTGCCTAACTTTCTTAATTCAAAACATTATAATTCAGATAATGTGAATAATATAAATAGCGATGCAATTGCGGTAGAGCGTTTACATTATTTTTTAATTGCTGGATATGTATTTGAGCTTAACGAGAACTTAAAATTTAAACCAGCAACAATGGCTAAGTTAGTTAAGGGATCTCCGCTTCAAGTGGATCTCTCGGCGAATTTCTTAATTCATGATAAACTTACATTAGGTGCAGCATATCGCTTTGATGCGGCAGTTACTGCGATGGCAGGATTCCAAATTTCCAACAGAATATTTATTGGGATGGGGTATGATTATCAAACAACTGATATCGAAACGTATAGTCATGGTTCTTATGAGGTATTTTTTAAGTTCGATGTTTTTAAAAATACTGAACGTATACTAACTCCAAGATTTTTCTAAACTACAACGATTATGAATACACTTATATATAAAAGAATATTATGTTTTTTATCAATCATTTTCTTTGCTACTTCTTTTGCTCAAACAGGAAAAATAGAAAAAGCGAATAGTAAATACGATAAATACCACTTTATCGATGCGCGAGAAATTTATTTAAGCGTTGTAGAAAGTGGATACCGATCTGCCGAAATTTACAGAAAATTAAGTGAGACTTACTACTTTAATAGCGAATATGAAGGAGCATCCAAATGGTATTACAAACTAATAAATGAGTTTCCTAATGATTTAGTCGTTACTGATTATTTTAGGGCGGCACAATGTTTAAAAAGTTCAGGTGAACCCAATGGGGCTGAAAGGTTAATGAAGATTTATAAAGAAAATGGCGGAACGGCATTAACTATAGATTCCTATAAAAATGTTGCAGATACGCTTTTTGAAAAGGGAGTGAGTGATAAATTATTTGAAATAGATAAAATATCGGTAAATACTGAGTTTTCAGATTTTGGCCCAGCATTTTACGGTAATAAAATTGTTTTTGCTTCAAGCGATAATTCTGAAAATGAGTTTGAAGATAAATCTGTAGATCTTGCAGGCTGGGATAAACAACCCTTTTTAGACCTATATCAGGTTGCTGTAGATGACGAGATGAACTTAAAGGAAGCTGAACTTATTAAAGGTGATGTTAATACCAAATACCATGAGTCAACAGCTGTGTTTTCAAACGATGGTAATACCATGTATTTTACAAGAAATAATTTCTTGGATGGAAAGAAAAAAAGAGATAAGGATTTTGTGATTAGGCTTAAAATATACAAGGCTACAAAATCTGGTGATACATGGGGAAATATCAAAGAACTTCCTTTTAATAGTGATAATTATTCCGTGGGTCATCCTGCTTTAAGTGCTAATGAAGATAGGCTTTATTTTGCTTCCGATATGCCAGGGACTGTTGGGATGTCTGATATTTGGTATGTGGATATTTTAGGAGAAGAAAACTACTCAAAACCAGTTAATATGGGTAATGTGATCAATACGGTAGCAAGAGAAACATTTCCTTTTGTAAGTACTGAAGATAATTTATATTTTTCTAGTGATGGTCATTTAGGACTTGGCGGATTAGATATTTTTGTGACTAAATTAATCGAAAACAGCCATGGAGAGATAGCGACGTTTGGAGAGCCTATTAATAGTGTAAAGGACGATTTTAGTTTTATAATTAAAGAAGGTCGAATAGGGTACTTTACCTCAAACAGAGATGGTGAAGAAGGTAGTAAAGGTGATGATATTTATCAAATATGGGAGCGTTGCGAAATTACAATTCAAGGACCAGTGAAAGATGAAGATACCGGTGAAATAATTCCCAATGCGGAAGTAAAGCTATTAGATAGTAGTAATAATGAAATTCAAAGACTTATAACAGGTGATGATGGTCTGTTTACTTTTACTTTAGATTGTAATGAACAATATGTTATAAGAGCAATAAAAGAAGGTTATAATCCTAAGGAGGAAATCTTTGAAACACCAAAGAACCCTAGAGTAATTGAAATGCCGATTGTACTAAATATGCCATTACTCCTTAAAGTTGCTGATCCTTGTCCTCCTAATGATTTAGGTTGTAAATTGACTTTACAGCCTATTTATTTTGATTATGATCAATCTAATATTAGGTTAGATGCAGAAATCGAATTGGCTAAAATTTTGGCGGCATTAAACAAATACCCAGAATTAAAAATTAATATAGAATCGCATACAGATTCTAGAGGTAGAGATTCATATAATTTAAAATTATCACAACGTAGAGCTAAGTCTACATTACAATGGTTGTTAGATAAAGGGATTGCTAAAAATAGATTAACGGCAAAGGGTTATGGTGAATCTCAATTAATAAATGAATGTTCTAATGGTGCAGACTGTAGTGAAGAGCAACATCAATTAAACCGTAGGTCAATGTTTATTATTAAAGAATAATTATTAAATAGTTTTCCGATAAGAAACACCTTGTTTATTTCTGTATATGCAAGGTGTTTTTAGTTTTGTCTATACCTTTTATGAAAACATTAATGTATTTTTAAAGTTTTACTTGGTATTTTTACGGCATGAGAGAAGAGCAAGTCATCTTAGTCGATGAAAATGATAATAAAATTGGTTTAATGCCAAAAATGGAAGCGCATGAAAAAGCACTTTTGCATCGTGCATTTTCCGTATTTGTGTTTAATGATAAGAATGAACTAATGCTTCAGCAACGGGCTTTGCACAAGTATCATACTCCTGGTTTGTGGACGAATACTTGTTGTAGTCATCAACGCGATGGTGAAAGCAATTTAGAAGCTGGTAAGCGACGCTTACAAGAAGAAATGGGCTTTGTTACAGACTTAGAAGAAAAGACCTCATTTATTTATAAAGCACCTTTTGATAATGGATTAACAGAGCATGAGTACGATCATATTATGGTTGGGTATTACAATGCTGCACCTAATATTAATCCAGACGAAGTAGCAAGTTGGAGGTGGATGTCATTAGAAGCTGTAAAAACAGATATTGCAGAAAATCCTCAGATTTATACCGCTTGGTTCAAAATTATTTTTGAAAAATTTTATGAATTCATAAATGTGAATAATCAATAATGAAAGTTACAGTACATAGAAAAGCACATTTTAATGCAGCGCACAGGCTTTATAGAAAGGACTGGAGTTTTGAAAAGAATGAAGCCGTTTTTGGTCTATGTAACAATCCTAATTTTCATGGTCATAATTATGAATTAATAGCAAGTGTTACAGGTGATATTGACCCTGAAACAGGTTATGTTATTGATGTGAAAATTTTGAAAGATATAATTAAAACTGAAGTTGAGGATGCTTTTGATCATAAGAACCTAAATGTTGAAGTTCCTGAATTTAAAGATTTAAATCCTACTGCAGAAAATATTGCTGTAGTCATTTACAATAAGATTAAACCAAAACTGAACCCGAAGTTTCAATTGGAAATTACTCTATACGAAACACCTCGTAATTTTGTAACCTATTCTGGAAATTAAGATAAAAACATGCTATATCCTTTAAAATTTCAACCTATTCTAAAAGACAAAATTTGGGGCGGAGAAAAGTTAAATCAACACTTTAATAAAAACTCTAATTCTAAAAACTTAGGAGAAAGTTGGGAGATAAGTACCGTTCCAAATGATATATCTGTTGTTTCAAACGGGGAATTGAAAGGAGAATCACTTCAGGATTTAGTAAATAATTACAAATCTGCTTTTTTAGGTGAAAAAAACTGGGATCGGTTTGGTAATGAATTTCCATTGCTTATAAAATTTATTGATGCTAAAGAAGATTTGAGTATTCAGTTACATCCTAACGATGAGTTAGCAAAAAAACGACACAATTCATTTGGTAAAACGGAGATGTGGTATGTGATGCAAGCTGATAAGGATGCTAATCTTATAGTAGGTTTTAAAGGTGAGGTTGATAAAGCGACTTATTTGGAGCATTTAGAAAATAATACACTTACTGAAATCTTAAATTTTGATACGGTAAAAGAAGGGGATACCTATTTTATTGAAGCAGGAAGAGTTCACGCTATTGGCGCAGGTGTTTTATTAGCGGAAATTCAACAAACTAGTGATGTGACGTATCGTGTTTACGATTGGGACCGCGTTGATGATGAGGGAAATGGACGTGAGTTACATAACGATATTGCCATAGATGCTTTTGATTTTGAAATGGAAAATGATTTTAGAGTCGGCTATCAAAAAGAAAAGAATGTATCTAATGATATGGTAAGTTGCCCGTTCTTTACAACAAATTTTATGGAGTTAACGTCTAATTTAGATATAGAAAACACGCACGATTCTTTTATGATTTACATGTGTGTAGATGGAGACGTTGAAGTTTCTGTAGCGGGTTCAAGTGAGCGAATTTCTAAAGGTGAAACAATTTTGATTCCGGCAAAAATTAGAAATTTTAAATTAAAATCTAGTTACGGAAAACTTCTAGAAGTGTACGTTTAAAACTTTAGATAAAAAGTAAAATTGCCAATCGAATAACTAAAAGGATTTAGTATTTTTGCGGTTATTATTAAAAATAATTATCATGTCGAATAAAAGAGATTTAAAAAAAGATATCAACTACGTTTTAGGAGATATTATTGAAGCGGTTTACGTTTGGGAATTAACAAATACAGAAAAAGCTACAAAAGAAAGCGAAGCTATTATAGATGAAGCTATAGGAACGTTTGATTCGTTAATTGCACGTGTTAACGATAGAAGTGTTGAAAATAAGAAAGCACACTTTAAAGCGATTAACAATGATCTTGAAACTAAAGGAAGAGATCTTATCGAAAAAATCAACAAATTAAAATAAATTGATTTGCAAATTTAAAAATCTATTTTAAATTTGCGCCAGCTTACCAAAAATAGGTGAGCTAATGTTTTGCCGATGTAGCTCAGCTGGCTAGAGCAGCTGATTTGTAATCAGCAGGTCGTGGGTTCGAGTCCCTCCATCGGCTCTTAATTGAAACTCTAACTATCATAAAGTAGTTAGAGTTTTTTTATTTGATAAAATTACATAGGACGAGAAGTTTATGCTGAGCGCGGCCGAAGTAAGTCCCTCCATCGGCTCTTAATTGAAACTCTAACTATCATAAAGTAGTTAGAGTTTTTTTATTTGATAAAATTACATAGGGCGAGAAGTTTATGCTGAGCGCAGTCGAAGTAAGTCCCTCCATCGGCTCTTAATTGAAACTCTAACTATCATAAAGTAGTTAGAGTTTTTTTATTTGATAAAATTACATAGGGCGAGAAGTTTATGCTGAGCGCAGCCGAAGTAAGTCCCTCCATCGGTTCTAAAAAAATAAAAATCCAATCATTTTAGTATTGATTGGATTTTTTGCTTAAATGTCTAACGTGTAGAATTAAATTCCAAAGGCGTTTGTTTTACTATATTAATTATCAGAATTTCTATTCGAAATAAATTCATTCAATTTTTTACCGTAAAACGAATTTTTAACCTCATTGGTTAGATTGTTATAAATAGAATCGATATAAATTGGATTAGCATTTTGTGCTTTGTAAAGTACTAAATAAGGTGCTATTTCACTGTCCTTATTATTTATAGCATACTGTATGGTATAAGCATATTTACGCTTCATTATTTGGTCTGCTACTTTGTTCAACGAATCTAATTTAATACTATCTTTCTGCTCATGCGCATAAAATCTTTCTTCTATAATATCTAAATTTTTATCATTGTATTTAGACAAAACATCTAAATATTCTTCTAAAAGGGCTTGCTGTTTAGAGCCTTTAATTTCAGAATCATAATTAAACGTCTTTAAGGTTGTTGTAATTTCTGTAACACCTTTATCCGCAAAGAATGGAATGTAATGCTCTTCTCCATCATTTTTAAAAAGTTTTAAATAGAGTAGAAGTGGTTCATCTAAATTGGTGTGTAATGTGAATTCTGGTTGTCCTGTAATAACCATTGAGTCTAAGTCTACAATGCTTGAATCTCCATCTTTTTGAAGATAAACAACTCCTTTTTTTAAGTCTTTAATATGGCCCTTTAAGGTAAAGTTAGCGTTGTTATTTTTGCTACAAGAAACGGCTAATGCTACTACAGCTAAGAGGCTTAGTGTTTTATATAATTTTGTCATGTTTTGCTAAATAATTAGGTGCGCAAATATCTTATAATAGTTTTAATATCGAACTGATCTTGACATTTTATTTTTTGGTAATAGAAAACCATATGAAGAGTTAAAGCTAACTTACAGCTGCTAATTCCATTAATATTGTACAGCCAATAGCCGCAATGGTTCCTACAGCATAGCCAAATACAGCAAGTAAAACTCCAACTGTAGCTAAAGACGGATGGAAAGCTGAGGCAACAATAGGAGCAGAGGCTGCTCCACCAACGTTAGCTTGGCTTCCTACAGCTAAAAAGAAATACGGAGCTTTGATAATTTTAGCAATTAGAATTAATAATAATGCATGAATCGACATCCAAATAACACCAATTGCAATAAGGCCTAAATTATCGAAAATCATGGTTAAATCCATTTTCATACCAATACTAGCTACAAGGATGTATATAAAAACACTACCAAATTTACTTGCACCAGCTCCTTCATAATTTTTTGCTTTTGTATTTGATAAAAGAACAGCAATTATAGTAGCGATACTTATCATCCAAAAGAATTTTGAACCTAAAAAGGTAAATATATTTCGTGTTGTAGGAGAGTCTATTCCTGCTACCATATCTGCAAAAAGAGGTGCTAAATAATTAGCGCTTAAATGCGCAACACTAACGGTTCCGAAAGCAATAGCAGCAATAATCATTATGTCGGTTAAAGATGGATTTCGCTTTACTTTTTCTGAAAAAGAAGACACTTTCTCTTTTAGTTCTTCAATTGAAGACGTATCTGCTTTTAACCATTTATTAATTCGATTTCTTTTTCCGATACCAACAAGTATGATAGCCATCCAAATATTGGCAACCACAATATCTACAAAGACCATCCCACCATATTTAGCTTGGTTGTATCCATAAATCTCTAACATGGCTGTTTGGTTAGCTCCTCCACCAATCCAACTCCCTGCTAAAGTAGAAAGTCCTCTCCATACTGCATCTGGACCAACACCTCCAACGGTTTCTGGCGAAACACTAGCTATTAATAAAATAGCAATAGGTCCACCGATTATAATTCCAATAGTCCCTGTGAAAAACATAACCAAAGCTTTCCAACCTAAATTAAAGACTGCTTTTAAGTCAATACTCAATGTCATTAAAACTAAAGCGGCAGGCAATAAATACCTACTGGCAACATAATATAGATTTGTGCTATGTTCCGTTATAACACCAGTCTCTGAAACGGTTGTCCATTCTGGTGAAATTAATCCAGTGGTTGTTAAAACCGCAGGAACCATATAAGCCATAAATAATCCAGGTACTATTTTATAGAACTTTGACCAAAATCCTGTTTTTATAGATTCTGTTACAAAGACAAAACCTAAGGCTAGCATTAAGAGTCCAAATACAATAGTATCATCAGTAAAAATCGGAGTATTATCCATAGTATAGTTTATTTAGGACTTGCAAAATACAAAAAATTAAAACTAAAAAAGTGACCGTTTCCGATCACTTTTTGTCTTTAGAATTATCTTTTTTCTTGGGTTGCCTATTATGTTCTTTGAGATACTGCATTAACATCCATTCTATCTGACCATTAGTACTACGAAATTCATCTGAAGCCCATTTTTCAATGGCTTTCAGCATATCTTCATTCATTCGTAGTGCAAAAGCTTTCTTTTTAGACATTATAGTTTACTTAATTAAATTTTGTTTTATAGGTGGTTAATATGCGTTCTGCTTCGTTTCGTTTTTGTGTACCAATTAAAAGTTTTTTACCATTTTTTAATTCGAGTTGAATTCCTATATCACCAGAAACGTTTATAGCTTTACCTTTAGATGTATTCCAAAGTATACCTCCTTTTATGCCCCAACCACCATATTCTGATATAGGAGAATAAGTTCTAACATAAGCTTTTTCTATGTCGTTCCATGTTACCACTTTAAAACTCCAATGGAAAGGAAAGAACTTATAATGAATTCCTTTTTCATCAATTCGTGTTTCTAATTTGAACAAAAATATAATTCCTGCCGCTAAAATTATAAAACCAATGCTTGAAGTTAATTCTAAATTAGTATAACTGCTAGGATCTTCAAAGTAAGATAGTAAGATCACACCAACAGGTACCAATAAACTTACAAGTATCAGTACAATTAACCATAGCTGATTAAAGCGTTGTTCTTCTTTAAATATTTTCATTATCTGTTCTTGTCACGTTCAAAAACTACCGTTGCCCAATTCACCGCAATTTGATTTACAACCCATCCTTCACGTGCGTATTGATTCAGGAAATCTTCAAAATTTTGAACGCGGTTTCTAAAACCTAATTTTGGGATAACTACTTTATATTCTTTCATGTTTTAATGGTTTAAAGTTCCGGTGTTTAAAACTGGAGATGCATCTTTATCTCCACAAAGTACAACCATGAGATTACTCACCATAGCAGCTTTGCGTTCTTCATCTAATTCTACCACTTGCTTTTTATTCAGTTCGTCAATTGCCATTTCTACCATACTCACAGCACCTTCTACAATTTTATGTCTAGCAGCGACAATCGCTGTAGCTTGTTGACGCTTTAACATGGCATTTGCAATTTCATTAGCATAAGCTAGGTAGCCAATTCTTGCTTCTAAAACTTCAATTCCAGCAATGGTTAAGCGTTCGTCTATTTCTTTTTCTAACGCATTACTAACTTCATTAACACTAGAACGTAAGGTAATATCTTCGTCAACACCTTCATCTGCAAAATTATCATAAGGATACATACTGGCTAATTTACGAACAGCGGCATCGGTTTGTACACGTACAAAATTTTCATAATTATCGACATCAAATGCGGCTTTGTAGGTATTATGAACACGCCAAACTAAGATGGTACTTATCATAATTGGGTTTCCTAATTTATCATTCACTTTTAAGCGTTCGCTATCAAAATTGCTTGCTCTAAGTGAGATTTTTCGTTTAGTGTAAAACGGATTCACCCAGTAAAAGCCATTCTTTTTAACGGTTCCAACATATTTACCAAATAATAGTAAAACTCTTGAGCCATTAGGTTGTACCATTAAAAACCCAAAGGCTAAAATTAATGCTGCTACAATACCAAATATTGACCAACCTGTTTCTGTAATTGGAATTAATGCAATACTGCCAAAGAACAATATTAAAAATAAAAATAGCATTAGATAGCCATTTGCTGGGACGATGATTTTCTCTTCTTTCATGATTTAAAAAATTTAATTAGTTAATTATCGTTTCAAATCAATATGATATTAAAATGATATCATAAAGATATGATTTAATTTATTAGTATGCAAATAGAATTTTTTGTTACAGTATTAATAAAAGAAATAAAAAAACAAAGTTTGGCACAGGGTTTGCTTAATACTAATTGTAATGATTATTACAACTGTTACATTCTAGTAACAGAACTACAAAGTCGTAACATTACATTGGTTGGTTAGTTAGAAAAAGCATCTCGTGGTTGGGATGCTTTTCATTAGTGTTTAGTTAGTTAAGTGAAAAAAGCATCTCATTCCTATACATTTTAGGCGAGATGCTTTTTTATTTGATGAATTTTAAAGAATGGGTTAAGACGCTATAAACTTCGTTATTCCTGTTATAAGTTCTGGAGAAATAGATCTAAACGATTCGTTATATGATTTTGAATTTTCTAAATCATCACCTTCAATTTCAAAAAGGACGTGATTCATATTTTCTATAAGTAGTAATTCCGCTGTTTTATTAGCGTCTTTTAGTACTTCAGCTTCACTAACTGAAACTTGAAGGTCTTTTGTGCCATTAACAATAAGAATTGGCATGTTTAATTCTTTTATAATTTCAGAGGGATTATGAGACATCCAATTGATCATAAATGGTTGCAAATCGGCATTAAACATGGATGCTAAGGCAACTGGGAAATCAGTTGTAGTTTTACCTTCTTTTAAACTATTAACAACACGTTTGGTGTCTTCATTAAACATTGGTGCTGTTTTAGCGACTTGTTCTATAATAACATCTCCTATGTTATTACCAGCTCCAGCGAGCGAAATAAAACCGTCTGCCTTGTCTTTTGCTGAGAGCATTCCAACTAAACTGCCTTGACTGTGCCCAATGATATATATCTTATTATAAGTGCCTTTTTCTTTAAAGTAATCTAATACATCTGAGGCATCACTCACAAAATCATCGAACATAATATCTTTATCTACGTTGTTTTGATGAATTTGTTTTACTATTCGTTTGTCAAACCTAAAGGTTGCAATACCATTGTGTGTAAGTCCTTCTGCTAACTTTTTTAAGGAATTATTTTTTAGGAAATTTTGATTACCATTTCTATTTGTTGGACCAGAGCCAGCTATAATAATGGCTAAATTAGGTTGGTCATTGTCTTGAGGTGCAAGCAATGTGCCATCTATCCATTTAGAAATAGATATATCTTCTTCGGTATATGTTTTTTCTTGGCTAAGTCCAAGACTGCTAACTAATGATAAAGCGAGAATTAAAAAGAATTTCATATTTAAATATTTTAAGACGTATAAAGTTAATTCATATTGAGCTGAATGCACTAGTTGTTTCACAATTTATACCAATTTTTAGTGTTAATTACGGAAATATACACATTTACAAATGTGTATTTCATCGGTAAAATACATAATTTTGTCGTTAAATGTTAAAATAAAGTGCATTTCATCGATTAAATGTGTTTTTAAGCGTTGCAATTCAAAATGAATTATATATTTGACTCGTACTGAAATTTAGTTTTTAGTTCAATGGATTAATTAATTAATATTTGCCTTATGTTGAGTTGGCTTAGAGACCCTGAATCTACCAACATAGAAAAGCAAATAAACGAAAACCGAGATTGAGGGATCTCGGTTTTTTGTTTTTATAACATCCAATATGTTTTGTGTTAAACGTCGATTTGGGTTTAATTATTATGTTTTGCTCTCTTTTTGTCTTCATAAAATGTAAGTATCTATTGTGAACATCTAAAGCTGAGAATGATGTTTCGCAATTCTAAATTTATACTCTTTTTTTTATTAATTTAGTACTTTATTATGAATTACAAAGCACTACTATACATAGGAAGTTTAATCCTTCTAACGTTAGGATTTCAACAACAGCAAACATTGCCAGAAGGTTTTGTTTATGCTAAATCTGTGATTCCAGATTTAGATGTAGAATTACGTTATTTTTCTGAAAATAATTTTGTTGGAGACACCATTAACGGTTATAAAGCCAATCGTTTAATCGTTACAAAAGGGACTGCTGAGAAACTAAAACTAGTTCAAGAAGAATTACAACAACAAAACCTTTGTCTTAAAGTCTATGATGGTTACCGCCCACAACGTGCTGTAAATCATTTTATAGAATGGGCTCGTGAGTTGAATGATACGGTTAATAAATCTTTATTTTATCCAGAAGTTGAAAAGAAAAACCTATTTAAAGCAGGTTATATTGCATCGCGATCTGGTCACAGTAGAGGAAGTACAGTAGATTTAACCATTACAAATGGCGAAACAGGTGAACCTTTAGATATGGGAAGTCCTTATGATTTCTTCGGAAAAGCATCTTGGATTGCTCATGATGATTTAACCGACGAGCAAAAACAAAACCGTCAGTTATTACAAACTGTTATGTTAAAGCATAATTTTAGAAATTACTCTAAAGAGTGGTGGCATTTTACATTACGTTGGGAACCTTTTCCTAAGACGTATTTTGATTTTGAAGTGGAGTAATTTTTAGACATACATCCAAGCCCAATACATTAATCCAAATTGAAGCGGTATTCGTAAGATTAAAATCCATTTCGGAATTCCGGCAGCTGCTTTTTTGCCAGAAAGCATATAAAAATGTACTAACAGAAAAACGGCTAACATGGCAATAATGCCATAAATAGAAATGGTTTTTAACGCAGGAATGCATAAACCAATACCTAATAAGATTTCGGCTAAGCCACTTAAATAAACCAAAGCTTTGTGACTAGGTAAATATCTAGGCATAATACGCATATACATTTTGGGTTTTACAAAATGCATCACACCGGCAACAATATACATGGCAGCCATGACGTATAGCCCAGTTGGTTCACTCATCTTTAAAAGTTTTGTAAGTTAACCCAATACCGTAATTAAAAAGATTTTTGTCTAATAAACTCGATTTAAACTGATTGCCTTTATCAAATTTCACCCAATTATTTCCACTAATAAACACGCGTTTTATAAAGGTGTTTTTGGATGCAATGTCATCAGTAAATGGTAACAAAGGTCTAAAGTTAGTTGGGATTTTTACGACGCTTCCACCTCTAGATTCAATTTCTTTATACTTTTTATTGGGCAATAATTTTCCTTCTTTATTAGTATAACCTAAAACTTGAAGAGACACAAAGAAGCCATTGTCTGGAATATAAATATTATGGTCATCTACATTTAATTCATAAGCATCACCATCTTTTTCAGTAGCTCTAAACACAATGGTTTCGTTGGTTAAAACGTTACCAGGTACTCCGTTATTGTTACTGTAAAACTTTACTTTAAATAACGTTGAAAATTTCTTCTTTTCACTGTTTCTACGGTTTCGTTTTTCCCAATCTTTAGATTCTAAAGCAATAGGAAAAACAACTTCTTTAAGCTGTTGATCTTTGGTTGTTGTTTTAGGAAAATAGACAGCAATTTCAGATTCTATAGTAGGCAACCAGCAATTGTAATAATCATCGTCTAAAGAAGGTTTTAATTCTTCTTCTTTAAATTTACGATCTAATGTAGTGCCAATAAATACTTCATCTAATTCTGAAGCTTCTGGTTGCAATAATAAGTGATTGGGTAAATTATGAGTGGCAACATTTAAATCTTTAAAACCTAAAGCTGAAATAAATAACGAATCTATATCTGGATATAATTTTTTAGTAAAAACAAACTGACCTTCATCATCAGCAAAAAGACCATTGCCATTTCCAAATGAGACTGTTGCATAGCTCACAGGATATGTTGAAATGCTATCTTTAATAGTAATTTGAGCAAATGCGATTTGCCCAATGAATAAGAAAATAAATAAAATTTTATACATGGTTAAGTTTATAGATTCTAAAGATACATTATTTATAGGCATAAAAAAACGTCTCACTTTGAGACGTTTTTATCTTGTTTACTAATTGGGATAATACCAAAACGGTATAGAAGCTTCAGTTTTAGTTATGGTGTCTAATTTTTTTATTGTTTTTCGATTTACATGTATCATATGTTTACCTTCCTTTAGGTTCTTTATACCTATATACGTTTCAAAGCCTTTTTGCTTTTTTATGGAGGCACCAAGTATAAACTCAGTTGGATACATTGTAGAATCAATGTCAACCGAATAAAGCGTATTAAAAGTTGATATATATTCAATTTTTAATGCATCGGTCATATATTCAGAATGGACTGTACTCATTTCTGAGGTAATACCTCTAATGTCTTCTTCTAATTCTAAACTAGGATTGAATAGAGAAATTTCATCTTCAATATTTTTATCAAAAGCTATAAATACTTTGATGTATGGGTCGCTAATCACTTTACTATTAATAGCGATATTTTCAATAAAATCAGATTTCTCAATAAGCATATCTTCATAGTTAAAGGAATTTGCGATACTGCTTCCTGATGACTCAGTAAAATTAAAATAATTAGATTGGTTATAATATAATGATGTAATCCATATCAATGTGATGTAGATGGGCACTAAAAAGAAACTCAGGCGTTTTCCAAATTTATGGTCGAGAAAATTATAGACTAATGGTCGGTATAAAAACGATAGTGTAATAAAACTAAAACACCAGTAAATGGGAAAATATATTTTGCTTATCCATTTTTTCTTCTTTAAAAAACCGAGAGTTATAAAATCAAAAAAGGTGAGTAGCATTCCTGTTATAAGAAAAACCAAAAGAACAATGCCAAAATAGGTCGATATGTCACTAAAAGAATGATCATCGATAAAAATTGTTAGCACGAAAACAATAGACCCTATCGTAAGCGCAATGGCCAACATATAGAATATAAGTAAAAATGATATAGCAAATATAATACTACAATAGTTTTCTAAACGCCCTATATATCTATCAAAAGAGCCAACTTTATCCTTTAAATACGTATTGAATTTCTTACTATAATTTAAGGTGTCGTAGTCAATATCTCCTGAAACATATCGTAAGCCTAATGCACCGATCCATAAGCCTCGTAAAAGAACATGAAACAATAAGTTAAAAATTAAAATAGAACATGCCGAAAGAGCCACAACTAAAACCATCATAAAAAATGCATTATTCTCATTTTGGGTATGTTGATATGCGATTTCTAAATTAGGATACGCCGAGAATAATCCAAAAATAGCAAAACCAGAAATCAGCAATTCTAATTGCCAACTCTCTTCTTGTAATCGATCTAATAATTTTTTAAACGCAGGTTTCTTGTATTCATCACTCATATGTATTAGTTGGATTGAAATTCAGGTTAAAATTAGACATATTCAGTTAAAATCAATCTTTTTTATCCTATTTTGAAACTCTTTCCAAATTCCTTCGTTTTTAGTAATAGAAACCGCTAATCAATCTAATGCACCAAAAAGAGACTAAACTTATTAATCGTTGCAAAAAAGGAAATGAATTTGCACAAATGCAAGTTTATGATACTTATGCGCAAGCTATGTTTACGATAGCTTGTCGTTATCTAAACGAAGAAGAGGCAAAAGATGCGATGCAAGACGGATTTTTAAAAGCCTTTATTAATATAGATAAATACCAACCAGAAGCCACATTTGGTGCTTGGTTAAAACGAATTATCATTAATCAGTGCTTGGATGTTTTAAAGAAAAATAAGTTAGAATTTAATGATGTTGAAGTTTCGGAACTGCAAATTATAAACGAAGACGATTGGCATTTTGATAGTACAATTACAAAGAAAGAAATTCTATTTGCTATTGAACAATTAAAGGAAAAGTATAGAGTAGTGGTTAAGCTTTATCTCATTGAAGGTTACGACCATGAAGAAATTTCCGAGATATTAGAAATACCAATAAAAACCTCGAGAACACATTTAAGACGCGGCAAATTAAAGTTACAAGATCTCTTAAAACAAAAGTACAATGAAGCGAGATATTAGAAATTTATTTAAAGAGGAAGATGATTTAAAAACGCTTCCGGAAAATCATAGAACTGAATTTTTAGGGAAACTTAAAACGCAAACGAAGAAGAACCCATCGCATAACTGGCTGAAAATTGCAGCTGTTTTACTTATTGCTTTAACGGTAGGAATCGGTTTTTATAATACCACAGAAGAAGAAACTAAAGTGTCGCCAATAGTAGCGCAAATTGAAGCTGTAGAAGCAGAGTATTTAGCCAATATTGAAACAGAGTGGGAGAATTTTATTGCCATTGCAGACGATGACGTTTTAGTAGAACGTTTCAGAAAAAAGTTGAAAGACTTAGATGCCGATTACCAAAATATTTCCATGCAGTTTAAAAACGATGCCAATAACGTTTTGGTGATTGAAGCGTTGATTGAAAATCTTCAAACGCGACTTCAAATTTTAAAAGACATACAAAAACACATCAAAATATTAAATCAAAATAACGAACCGTATGAAACCATTTAAAATTTTAGCGCTGATGCTCATCACGTCAGTTACGGTAAATGCACAACAGCATAAAGTCCATAGTGAAACTTTTACAGCAGATAAAAACACAACGGCCATTTTAAATTTAGATAATGTTACGGTTGCTTTAGAAGAATCTGTAGATGGAAAAGTTCATGTAGATTATATTATGGAATTTGATGGGTATTCAAAAAAAGAAATCAAATCGTTTTTAGAAGAGATAAAAGTAGAAGCTGGTAAGTTTGAAAACCATATATCTCTAAGTGCTAGTAGTAAGAGTAAAATTTCTATGGAAACCTTTGAGTTTAAAACTACAGATGCCATCAGTATAAATCAATCTTTTTTTGAGTCTAAAAAAGATTCTATTTTTCGTAAACCTTTAGATTCATTACGAGCAGAAATAGAACAAAATAATCGCACAATTACAAGTAATTCATTAAAGTATATAAACGACCGTTTTAAAAAGGTAGATAAAAATGGTAAGGTAACTAATTTCAGAAAAGGCGGTATAAAAATGATGAGAAGTCGTTTTGTAATTAAAATTCCACCGTATTTAAAATTAACAGTAAATGCTAAAGAATCGGGACTGTATGTTAGAAATAATTTGAGAAATGAATTAACTGTAACACTAAATGGTGGTACATTAATATCAAAACTAATTTCAAATCCCTATAATAAATTTCAAATTGATAATGCAACTATCGAAGTCCTTGGTATAGATGGTGGTGATTTTGAATTTAAAAACGTAAAAAACGGTAAGATAGGAACTCTAGAAAATGCAAAAATTACTTCAGAATTTTCAAAAGTTGAAATAGGAGAGATTCAACAAAACACAACTATAACAGATTATAATAGTGAATACTGGTTCTACAGTTGGACTAAAGATTTTGGTCGATTTGATTTATATTCAGAGTATTCAAAAGTTCATTTTTTCTATCCAAAGTTAGATTATAGCTTTAAAGTTATTGGTCATAATACAAAAAACTTTATTGGTAAGCATCAAATTAATATGCAACCAACTAGCAATGGAGAGAAGTACCGAATGATGGAAAAAAAATCAAATGGAAAAGGCGATTTTTCAGGTGAAATTTTCTTTGATATTATTCATGGTATTATTTACTCTTACAATGACTCGGTCAAAAAAAAATAATTAAATTATGAAAAGAATTCTAAATATTACTGTTGCAATAGTTTGCTTCAGTGGATTGCTAGCACAACAAAATGAATCTAACTTTGAAACGACTCCAGATTTAAAACTAGAAACTGAGTATGCGTCAGACAACGTAGAAATCAGCGATATTTTAAGTTTTGAAGGTATTGATTACATGAAACTGACATTCTCAGGAGAAGACCTTAGAGGAAAAAGCTACCATTTAACCGTAAAAGAAATTTGGGATGGAAAAATAGTTTCTGATACCACAGTAATAGATAGTAAAAGTTTAGGTTTTAAACAGTTTCAAACGTTGAGCGATTCGGTGTTTAAAATGAGAGTAGTTTCTAAACACACTGACGATAATCAACTAAAAATGACTTTTAAATTTCCAAGGTTTAGCGTCACCAAAAACTACGATGCTATAGATTCCGAAAACTACAGTTTAAGAAATCTAGCAGACGAAAGCAATCTAGAAATCAGCTATAACAAATCGTTTTATCTGTTAGCTTATATTTTACCTTACGAAAGAGAAGATGGCATTTTATCTTGGTGTGATGTAGGATCTTCAGGTAATGACATTGAGAATTGGGGAGCTAAATTTGGAATAAAACACTATCTACTTTTCGAAATGAAATTTGAATAATATACTTTTCTAACTTCTAACTTCTAACTTCTAACTTCTAACTTCTAACTTCTAACTCCTAATACCAACGCTTTTTCTTCTTCTTAGAAGCTTCGCTTTTACGACCTTTCTTATACTTGCTACCTTTCTTTTTGTGAACAATAGGTTTGGCTTTTGGGTCTAAAGGATAAGGATGTTCAGTCTCAACAGGTATTTGAATGTTTATAGCATTCTGAATGGTTTTTACATAACTTTTTTCATCTGCAGAACACATAGAATAAGCTTTTCCAATATGTCCAGCACGACCTGTTCTTCCGATTCTATGCACATAGGTTTCTGGTACGTTTGGCATATCAAAATTTAGCACGTTGTCTAACTCATTTATGTCAATACCACGAGCAGCAACATCAGTGGCAATCAGAACTTTAACGTAACCATTTTTAAATTTATTAAGCGCAGTTTGTCTGTCGCTTTGGTTTTTGTCACCATGAATACTATTTACAGCATATCCATTTTTTAATAAGGTTTGTTCCAATTTATTTACGCCAAATTTGGTACGTCTAAAAATAAGAACATTTCCTTCAATGGTATTTCGCATTAAATGCAAACACAATTCCATTTTGTTACGTTTTGGAACATAATACAACGCTTGACTAACGTCTTTAGTAACAGATTTTGTTGGTGTAACATCAATACGTTCTGGATCTTTGAGAATAGTATTGGCTAAGTGTTCAATTTTATTAGGAATTGTTGCCGAGAATAATAAGGTCTGTTTGTCTTCTGGGCAAAGTCGTTCAATCTTTTTTATGTCATCGATAAAACCCATATCTAGCATTAAATCGGCTTCATCTAAAACAAAAGTTTCAATAAAATCTAAGTTAATGTAATCTTGTTTATGCAAATCGAGTAAGCGACCAGGAGTGGCCACTAAAATATCAATGCCTTTTTTTAATACCTCAATTTGAGGTTCTATTGATGCTCCACCAAAAACAACTAAAGAGGTTAAATTTGTAAACTCAGCATAAGTTTTAAAATTCTGTTGAATTTGTAATGCCAATTCTCGTGTAGGACTTACAATTAACGCTCTAATTTTTTTACCTTTTTTGGGAGCGTCTTGCTTATCAAAAAGCTGTTGTAAAATTGGTAAAGCAAAAGCTGCTGTTTTCCCTGTTCCTGTTTGTGCTGAGACAATGACATCTTTACCCTCCAAAATTGGTGGAATAGCACGTTGTTGTACTAAAGTAGGTTCTATATAACCAGAAGCTGCAACAGCTTTCTGTATGGGTTTTATAAGATGTAAGTCTTTAAATGACATATGATTTTGTATTTATTAAGTTTGTCATTCCTGTGAAAGCAGGAATCCACTTTGTTAAACGTAGCTTGTAGATTCCCTATTACGTAGGGATGGCAAACATACAGACAAAGGTAAATGAATTATTATCATTTTTTGATGTGAAACTCCAGAGGAGTTAAATATTAATAATATGGTGGCTGATTAGTAAATTAAAACTCCAGAGGAGTGACATAATATTTCGCTCCTAAGGAGCTAAAAACCTTAATCCGTTTTTTAAATTATTAATATTTTGCCACGCTGTGGCTACTCTATAATTATGTGTTATTAACGACAACATATAGGTGAAAATAAGTCTGTATTAGAATGTGCCTTTAGGTACATTATATCGGTTTCTTAACTACCAACGTTCTTTAATCCAATCCTTTTGTTCTTGTTCTGTTAAAAACGTCCATGCAATAAATCGACTGATTTTATGGCCTTGACCCATTTCAATAGTTTTTACAGCTGTAGCATTTACTTTATCTAAAATCTTATAGGTTGGTTTTAGAGTTGTTTCTTTTGAAATTAAACTTGTAAACCAGAAACACTGTTTGCCAAAATGTTTGCTTTCGTAAATCATGTCTTTTACAAAACGGGCTTCACCACCTTTGGTCCAGAGTTCGTTATGCTGCCCACCAAAATTTAAAAGCGCTTTATTAGGTCGTTTGCCTTTTAAGTTTTTTTGCTTTTTTAAACTTGCTTTTTGAGCGTCTTCTGCTGACGCATGAAACGGAGGGTTACAAATCGTGAAATCTACTTTTTCTTCAGGTTTTAAAATATCGTAGAAAAAGTTATTCGATTTTTCTTGCTTTCTAATTTCTAAAGTAGATCTTAATTTGTAATTCTTTTGCTCAATATCTTTAGCCGAGATAATTGCAGTTTCATCAGTGTCACTTCCTATAAATGACCAGCCGTATTCATGCTGACCAATAATGGGATAAATACAATTAGCACCAACACCAATATCTAAACCTTTAATCTGATTTCCTTTAGGAATCGTAGTGCCTTCGCCTTTTAAAAGATCGGCAATATTATGAATGTAATCAGCTCTTCCTGGAATTGGAGGACACAAATAATGCTTCGGAATATCCCAATACTCTAATCCGTAATGGTGAATTAACAACGCTTTGTTTAATGCTTTTACAGCTGCTGGGTTAAAAAAATCTACAGAATCGTCACCATATTTATTAGGTGCCACATAAGAAGCTAATTCTGGTGAGCTTTTAATTAGCGCATCAAAATCATAGCGTTTTCTATGTTGACTTCTAGGATGAAGTTCTGATTTTATTTTGGGATGTGATTTTTTCTTTTCCAAGGCTTTATAATTTATGGTGACAAAGGTAATGGAAAAGAAATTGGGTTATTAAAACCTTAGTCTAAATAACCCAATATTTTAAATGAATGTGACATCTAATTAATCTACCTTCTTAAAACGTAGCACTTCGTCACCAGATTCATTATAAAAAGATAAAGTTACCCCTTCTTTCTTATACGTTGAAATTGTATTGAATGCCTTGTCAAAACTATCTGGAATAGCCATATCCATACACATTTTTCGGGTGGAAGCAATGGCACCAAATTCAATTGTTGAAGCGTTTATATTTTTAATTTCACCAGTATAATTATTACAACCATTTGTTCCGGAAGCACGCATTTCAGTGGTGTTTATTTCTAACGTTGGTACATTCTTAGTGCTTTCAATTTGTTCGCCATTAATATGTGTGGTTGCCCAAATATCGTGAATGGCCAATTTTGGATCTTGTTTTTTCTCTAAAACTTTAACTAAATCATATTTTATTGAAGATGCATCCGCTGGAACATTTTCAGAATCTAAAGTGGTTTCTGTAACCTCAATTTTCTGTAAGTAACCAGGTTCAAAATTAAAGCCATTTATAGTGGAGTAGAAAAGGGACCATTCTGCATTTTCGTAATCGTCACTTTTTGTAACTTGAAGACAGGTTGCTTGTCCTGCACCAGCATCACAATCTACTTTGGCGCTATTTACCCAATAGGTTGAGGTTACTTGTTTTGTAGAACCACAAGACGATAGTACTGTAGCTAATATTATAATTGGTAGGTTTTGTAAGAATTTCATTTTTATATTTTGTTTTAGTTGTTTACATCTGTAATTTCAAAAGCCTTGCCATTAAGTCTTGACAAACGTTAAAAATATGTTAGAAAAATTACGTTTAGTTTTCACCAATAATATAGAGATAATCTCCTAAATTATTTTTATAAGTGTTTATAATGTTATCTATTTTTCCGCTATCAATATCTTTTCTTAAACTTGCTAAACCACGTTCTACGTCTTCAAGATTAGCCAATGCACTAAATGAAGAGATACCATGCCTAATACTTTCTTCAAAATATAATTCAGGGTTGTGTTTGCCGCAATACAAGAATTGATCTTTTAAATTTGGATGAATGTCATAGGTTTCAGTTTTTGTGATTTTAATGCCTGAAAAATTCATAGCATTTTCAATACTCTTTAAAGTTGGCATTTGAGCAATTGAAGCTTCCAACATTTTTGGAAAGTAATGGTTTAGCCAATAGCCTTTCATTTGTAGTGGAGTAGACGTGAAAATCACGATTTTACTATTCGGTTTTAGTATATATGCTAATTCCGAAAATGCTCTCATAAGATTAGTCCAATGATGAACAGTTAACGTCGCTATAATGCCATCAACACTATTTTTTGCTAAATCTGTTTTTTCGGCACTGCCTATTTTCCATGCGATATTTTGGTTTTTAGACTGGGCTATTGTCAACATTTCAATAGATGGATCTATTCCAATACACTGATATCCCTTTTTTTCAAGCGCATTGGAATAATTTCCTGTGCCGCAACCAACATCTAAATACACTCCATTTTTATTAGGATCCAAGTGTTTTAATAACTGTTCCGTTAAGTATGGATCTCCTTTACGCGTTTGATTATAATTAACTCCAATAGTATTGTATTTGGTTGACATAAATTCTATTTCATTGCAATTTTATAAAGTTCAAATGTAATACTGTTCTTAACACGGTCTACTCAAAAGTAACAATCAAATCGTCTTGTTTTACCATACTACCTTTAGATAAACTTACCGATTTTATTTTTCCAGATTTGTGAGCCGTAACAGTTGTTTCCATCTTCATAGCTTCAATTATAAACAACGGATCGTTTTCCTTTACGGTTGTACCTTTTTTTACTAAAACTTTGTACAACGACCCTTGTAAAGGTGCTCCAATTTGGTTGGCATCATCTGGATCTATTTTTGTGTTTTCGACCTTAGAAATATTTAATGATGTATCAAAAATTTCAACAAATCGATTTTCTCCATTCACTTTAAAGAACACTGTTCTTACACCTTCATCGTTTGGAATACTAACAGAAAGTAATTTTACAATAATGGTTTTTCCAGGTTCTAAAGTGATAAACGTTTCCTCTTGAAGCTTCATGCCAAAAAAGAAATCTTTGGTTGGGATCAGAGAAATGTTGCCGTACTTTTTATAGTTTTCATGTGCTTTTTCAAACACCTTCGGATATAGCATATACGATAAAAAGTCTTCTATTTCAATAGGTCTGGTAAAGCCTTGTTGGAATTTCTTTTTAAAGGCAGCAAATTCTTTAGTGAAATCTACAGGCTCTAAATGTGAATTTGGTCGATCTGTGTAAGCGTCTTTGTTTCGTAATATAATTTTTTGAAGTTCCTTTGGAAACCCTCCAACAGGTTGCCCTAAATCTCCTTTAAAGAAGTTAATTACCGATTCTGGAAACGATATGGTTTCTCCACGTTCCATCACGTCTTCTGGTGTTAAATTATTGGTGACCATAAAAATGGCCATATCTCCAACCACTTTAGAACTTGGTGTTACTTTTATTAAGTTACCAAACATGGCGTTGACTTTTGCATACATATTCTTTACTTCATTAAAGCGATCTCCTAAACCTAGAGCAATTGCTTGAGGTCTTAAATTTGAATATTGACCACCAGGAATTTCGTGCTGATACACTTCTGCTGTTCCTGCTTTTAATCCAGATTCAAAAGGGTAGTACATTTCGCGTGTATCTTCCCAATAATTAGAAAATAGATTTAAGGTATTCATATCGAAATCATGAGCGCGTTTTTGTCCTTTCATCATTTCTATAATCGCATTAAAATTTGGCTGAGATGTTAATCCTGAAAGTCCACCTAAAGCAACATCAACCACATCAACTCCTGCTTCAATAGCTTTTAAATACGTCGCCGATTGTACCGAAGACGTATCGTGTGTGTGCAATTGTACAGGAATGTTAACGGTGTCTTTTAGCGCACCAACCAATTCTGTCGCAGCATAAGGTTTTAATAAGCCTGCCATATCTTTTATCGCAACCATATGTGCACCTGCATTTTCTAAATCTTTAGCGAGTTGTGTATAATATTTTAGGTTGTATTTGGTCTGTTTTGGGTCGAGGATATCACCTGTGTAACTGATAGCAGCTTGTGCAATTCCTCCGGTTCTATTTCGAACATAATTTATACTTGGCTCCATGGCTTTAACCCAATTTAACGAGTCGAAAATTCTAAAAATATCGACACCGTTTTCCCAAGATTTTTCAACAAATTTTTCAATTAAATTATCCGGATAGGCTTTATAACCCACGGCATTAGAACCACGCAACAACATCTGGAATAAAATATTAGGAACTGCTTTACGTAATTCTCGTAGGCGTGTCCAAGGACTTTCGTGTAAAAAACGATAACACACATCAAAGGTAGCACCTCCCCAAACCTCCATACTAAAGGTGTTGGGATGATTTTTTGCGAAGCTTTCTGCCACTTTAAGCATATCATAACTTCGCATGCGTGTTGCTAAAAGTGATTGATGTGCATCTCGCATTGTGGTGTCTGTATAATGGATTTTGTTATCCTCTTTTAACCACTGACAAAAGGCTTCTGGGCCAAGTTCGGTTAATAAATCTTTTGTGCCCTTTGGAAATGCTTCAGAACGATTATATTTTGGAACTTTAGCAGTTCTGAACACTTTGGTTTTATCAATGTTTTTAACATCTGAATTACCATTAACAATAACTTCTGCTAAGAAATTTACGGCCTTAGTAGCGCGATCTTGAGGTAATTTTATTTGGAATAATGTCGGTGTATTCTGAATGAAATTTACAGTGACTTTTCCGTCTTTAAAAGTTTCATGCTGAATCACATTTTGAAGAAAATGAATGTTAGTTTTTACACCCCTAATTCTAAATTCCTTTAAAGCACGTACCATTTTTCTAACCGCTCCATCCAGTGTTCTACTATGAGCAGACACTTTTACAAGCATAGAATCGAAAAATGGACTTACATTATAACCTTGATAAATACTTCCTGCATCTAAGCGGATGCCCATTCCTGAGGCACTTCTGTAGGTTGTAATATTGCCGTAATCTGGTGTGAAATTATTCTCAGGATCTTCGGTTGTTAACCTACACTGTAAGGCAAAACCATAGGTTGCTAAGGATTCTTGATCATATATTTTTATCTGTTGGTCTGATAACTTATAACCTCCTGCAATAAATATTTGAGTTTTTACCAAATCGATTCCTGTTACCATTTCGGTAACGGTGTGTTCTACTTGAATTCTTGGGTTGACTTCAATAAAATAGATGTTGTCTTGCTCGTCCACTAAAAATTCTACTGTACCAATATTGTTGTAGTTAACTTCAGATGCAATGGAAACTGCATATTTATATAAAGCATCTTTTACGTTTTGAGAAACGTTATGGGAAGGAGCGACTTCTACAACTTTTTGATGGCGTCGTTGTACAGAGCAATCGCGTTCAAATAAATGTCGGATATTTCCGTGTCTATCAGCTACAATTTGGACTTCAATATGTTTAGGGTTTTCAACATATTTTTCTAAAAACATGGTGTCGTCACCAAAAGCATTTAGCGCTTCGTTTTTTGCAGAATCAAAGTGTTGTTCAACGTCTTTGTCATTTCTAACAACACGCATACCACGTCCACCACCACCTGAAGCGGCTTTAAGCATTAATGGGTAGCCAATAGAATTCGCTTCAGAAATTGCGATTTTTAATGAGCTTAAGTTTTTTTTGTTGCTTTCAATAATAGGCACATTACATTTAACAGCAATTTTCTTAGCAGTAATTTTATCACCTAAAGCATCCATAACTTCAGGATCTGGTCCTATAAAGATTAAATCATTTTCTGCACAACGTCTTGCAAATTCTGAATTCTCGGATAAGAAACCATAACCAGGATGAATAGCATCTACATCCTTTTCTTTTGCCAATGCAACGATTTCTTCAATATCTAAATACGGTTTTAAAGGTTCATCGTTTTCACCAATTTGGTACGATTCGTCTGCTTTATTTCTGTGTTGTGAGTAACGATCCTCATACGTGTAAATAGCGACCGTTTTAATATTAAGTTCTGTACAAGCTCGTAAAATTCGGATGGCAATTTCACTTCGGTTTGCAACTAATATTTTTTTGATTTTCATAACAATAGTTTTGTGTTGAATATGTGGTTAAACGCTGAGGTTAATTACTGTTTTGAAGCCATTCAAATTATAGAATTAACTTAAGAATTAGCGTTTTCGTGAAAGTTACATAAATTATTAACCAACTGCTATTAAAAAAATGTTATGTATTGTACGTGCGGTTCTACTTAGTAGGCTTCCAAAATGGCAAGATGCTCCTTTGTAGTTTTTGGTAGTCTTCTGGTAAATCTGTTAACGGTTCTTCTGTAAAAGTGAAGGGCTTATTCGCATCAAAATTCCAATAAGGTTCTTTTAAAATGCCATCAGTAGATGCTATGTGAGATTTCGGAAAGTTAGTCATAGAAAACTGTCCGTCTTTGTTTTTATCGATACCAAATACTTTTAAATCTTTATCTGATGTGTAGGTAAGTGTTAGTTTTAAATTAAGCGCATTTTTGTCTTCAGACTTAAAGAATTCCTTTTCTTTTTTAGGGTAATTTTCGAGTTCTGAACTCCATGGACAATTAGATTGTGTAATTTTTGATAATTCATTCTGAACTTTTAAACTATCACTTTCATTTTGAATAAAGGTTACCAAATTCTCTTGTAAAATGACTATGGTCTTTTCGTTAGGATTAATAGTGACCGTTGTTTTTTCTGCTATGAGACTACTTTGGTTGAAACCAAAAAATGTACCTACAATAAAGAATAATATATTAATAGCTTCCATGGGTTTTTTTATAAAAAATAATTCAGAAATTTTAGAGAATTAATAGTAATATAAGGCTAAATATAGTCATAAAAAAAGCGCGAGTTTTACAACTTGCGCTTCTTTAGCTATTAATCCATTAGGGAAAATGTAGTACAAATTAATTAGGGTTTTGTACTGCAACAAAATTATAAGGTTTAGGACTTATAAAAATTGATGTATGTTAAGAAATGGAAAAAGGCTAAGAATTATATAATTCTTTTCTAATACGGCTTAAACTTTCGGTAGTGATGCCTAAATACGATGCAATATGATAATTCTTCAATTTTTTCTCAATTTCGCTATGAGTATCGAGAAAGGTAAGATACCTATCCTTAGCAGATTGCGACAAATTAACGATAATTCTTTTTTGAAAAGCAGCATAAGCGGCCTCTAATTTACGAATAATGAAGCTTTGTACTTTTGAGATTTCGGTATAGAATAATTCTTTGTCTGCTTTAGTAAGGCTATAAACCGTAGTGTCTTCTAGAGCCTCAAGCGTCATATAAGCTTTAGTATTAGTGAAATAAGAAATATAATCAGTAATCCACCAGTCTTTTATGGCAAATTGAATAGTGTGTTCTTTGCCCGAATCATCCAAGTGAACCGTTCTTAAGCAGCCTTCGTAAATGTAGAGCATCTCATCAGCCACATCGTTTTGCTCAAAAATAATTGTTCCTTTTTTATAATGTTTTTTCTTGAAAACTTTAGAAATATACTTCAGTTCCTCGTTTGAAAATGAGACACCAACAAAAATTTCTTGAAATATGGAATGATTAGATTGCACTGAAATACTAAAATTAAACAGTTAAGGTATAAAATTGTTTTTTAACATGTGGTAATTTTTTTTAGTTTTTGATTTCAAATTATAATTCGGAATTTAGTTTAAGAAAAAAAACCACTTTGAATTAACAAAGTGGTTTAAAGTAAAGAGATTGCCATATTTCGACTTCGCTCAGCACAGGCTAAACTGCGTCCTCACAATGACATATCCAATATTATTTAATCATCTCGTAGCTACGCTTAATAAAATTCGTTAACTCTTCACCTTTTAAAAGGCCTTGAGATAAACGAGCTAAGTCTAAACTTTGTGTAATTAAACGTTCTTGTTTTTTCTTGGTTTTAGTTTCTAAAATCTCACCAACCAATTTAGAGTTTGTGTTTACAATAAGGTTATACATTTCTGGCATATTACCCATTCCAAACATTCCTCCGCCACCACCAGTCTGCTGCATCTCTTTCATTCTGCGCATAAATTCTGGTTGTGTAATAATAAATGGAGAGGCATCACTATCCATAGCTTCTAACTGCACCATAAACTTTTCAGATGGTACAATTTCTTTTAAAATCGTGTCTAATTCTGTTTGTTGGTCTTCCGTTAATTTAGAAATTGCATTTTCCTCTTTCTTAATTAAGTTATCAATATGATCACCATCTACACGAGCAAAAGAAATATTTTCCTTTGTAGTTTCTAATTTCTGAATTAAATGCGGTACAATAGGAGAATCCAATAATAAGACTTCGTATCCTTTAGCTTTAGCCGATTCAATGTAAGAATGTTGCTCGTCTTTATTAGAAGCGTAAAGAATGACTAATTTACCATCTTTATCCGTTTGATTTGCTTTTGTTTTGTTGAACAGCTCTTCGTACGTATAAAACTTACCGTCAACCGTTGGGTATAAAGCGAAAGCATCTGCTTTTTCGAAGAATTTTTCTTCAGACAGCATTCCGTATTCAATTACGATTTTAATATCGTCCCATTTCTTTTCAAAATCTTCTCTGTTAGAGTTGAATAATGATTTCAACTTATCAGCAACTTTACGTGTGATGTAAGATGAAATTTTCTTCACCGCTCCATCAGCTTGTAAATACGAACGCGATACGTTTAATGGAATATCTGGAGAATCAATAACACCACGAAGCATGGTTAAAAACTCAGGTACAATGCCTTCTACATTATCTGTAACAAAGACTTGATTTTGGAATAATTGTATTTTATCCTTTTGAATGTTCATGTCATTCGTCATCTTAGGGAAATACAAGATTCCTGTTAAGTTAAACGGATAATCAACATTTAAATGAATATGGAAAAGCGGCTCTTCAAACTGCATTGGATACAATTCTCTGTAGAAGCCTTTATAATCCTCATCTTCTAATTCCGTTGGTTGTTTTGTCCAAGCCGGATTAGGGTTATTAATGATATTATCTACCGTAATTTGTTTATGAGGCTCAGTCGTTTCTTTACCTTCAGCATCTGTAGTTGTTTCAGGTGTAAAATCTGGATCGTTCACTTCCTTAGTTCCAAATTTAATTGGAATAGGCATAAACTTATTATACTTATTAAGTAATTCTGTAATTCTACCTTCTTCTAAAAATTCAGTTGAATCTTCTGCAATATGAAGGATGATTTCCGTTCCTCTATCTGATTTGTCAGAAGGCTCTAAAGTAAATTCAGGAGACCCATCACAGGTCCAATGTGCAGCATCAGCACCAGTATGAGATTTAGTGATAATTTCAACTTTTTCTGCAACCATAAAAGCAGAATAGAATCCAAGACCAAAGTGTCCAATAATTCCCGAGTCTTTTGCAGTATCTTTATACTTATCTAAGAATTCTTCAGCACCAGAAAAAGCGACTTGGTTAATGTATTTTTCAACTTCTTCGGCTGTCATCCCTAAACCTTGATCAATGATGTGAAGTTTTTTACCTTCTTTATCAATCTTTACTTCAATTTGTGGATTACCGTATTCAGATTTAGACTCCCCAATATTGGCTAAGTGCTTAAATTTAAGTGTCGCATCTGTTGCATTACTGATTAGCTCACGTAAAAAGATTTCGTGATCAGAGTATAAGAACTTTTTAATTAACGGAAAGATATTCTCTACCGATACATTAATACTTCCTTTTGTCATGATATATAAGTTTTTGTATTATTAATTTGAATGTTTAGCTATAGTCAAATAAAATACCAAGATTTAGAATGTGACAAAGTGACATTCTTAAAAAAAAGTTTAAGTTTGTCTAAACAAGCCAAACTACATAACTATGAAAAAAATCTACGTATTACTCTTTATGCTTTTTTATTTTGCCTTTAGTCAGGCTCAAATTGTAGATATTCCTGATGCCAATTTTAAGAGTGCGTTGGTTAATGATATAATTGCAGATTTTGATGGAGATGGCGTTCCAGATGGAGATGTAGATACTAATGATGATGGTGAAATTCAAGTTAGCGAAGCTGAGGCTGTTATATCATTAGAAGTGTCTCAAACTTATTCTACTTCATTAGAAGGCTTAAATAGTTTTGTTAATTTAAAAACATTCTATATGAATTCAGCGTATAATATTTCTAGTATTGAAATAAACGCATTGTCACAACTTGAGAATCTTATAATTACTGGTACAGATTTAATTTCAACTTTAGATTTAAGTGGGAACCCAATGTTAAAAGAATTAAAACTAGCAGGAATTGGTTTAACGAGTTTAGATGTTAGCCAAAATCCAAACTTAGTTTGGTTTGATGCAAGTTCAAATGATTTAAGTGAAATTGATGTATCTAATAATTTATTACTTGAATACCTAGACGTAAGCCTTAATTTAATTGAGAACCTCAATGTGAGCTCGTTAGCTAATTTAGAATCTTTAGGGTGTAATAATAATACTATTTCATCGCTAAATATATTAGGTTGTACTAGTTTAAATCGGTTGGCATGTTTTACAAATCAATTAACAGAATTAGATATTAGTGAAAATCCGAACTTACAGTATTTAACTTGTTATAATAATCAGATAGGGAGTTTAGATTTTTCTTTAAACCCAGAATTGATTGAATTAAAGGCTTCAACAAATCAATTAACTACCTTGGATTTTAGTCAAAACCCAAATTTATCTAAATTAATTGTTGATCATAACAACCTTACTTCTATAAATATAAAAAATGGAGATGCTTTTGATTACCACTGGTCAGAAGCATGGAATACGTTAGTTTTTAGCTCGAATCCAAATTTAGAATACATATGTGCTGATGAAAGTGAAATCTCTAAAATAGTAGCGAGGTTAGATAGTTCTAACATGAATAATTGTACAGTAAGTTCATACTGTACGTTTGTGCCTGGTGGAGAATATTATAGTATAAGTGGAAATAATACCTTAGATCTTGAAAACGACGGTTGCGATATTCTTGATACTTTTTATCCAAATTTAAAATTTGAAGTTTCGAATGATATTAGTATTCATTCGTTAATTAGTGGTAATGATGGTAGTTATTTTTTGCCAGTTTTGGCTGGAAACCATACTATAACACCACAATTTAATGGGTCAAGTTATTTTTCGGTAAGTCCATCTAGTTTAGTTGTAGATTTCCCTTCAGATACAAGTCCAGTTATTCAAGATTTTTGTATTGCACCCAATGGTGATTATAGTGATCTAGAGGTTTATGTTACACCGTTAACTGAGGCTCGTCCAGGATTTGATGCTAATTATAAAATTACATATAAAAATGTAGGAAGTGTTGTGTTGTCTGGTGATGTCACCATGGCTTTTAATGATGATTTAATGGACTTGCTAAGTTCTAACCCTGCACCAGATTCTCAAACTACAGGTCAATTGTTGTGGAATTATACAGACTTACTGCCTTTTGAAAGTAGAAGTGTTTTTTTTAAAATGAATTTAAATACACCAACTGATTCCGAGTTTCCTTTATTTGGTGATGATATTTTAAATTTTGCTGCAGTAATTTCACCAGTAATAGGTGATGAAACGGAAGGTGATAATTCTTTTCAATTGAATCAAGCCATTGTAAATTCTTATGACCCTAATGATATTACTTGCCTTGAAGGTGCTACCATTGAACTAGAGGAAGTTGGAGATTTTCTTCATTACATTATACGTTTTGAAAATACAGGTTCGGCAAGTGCAGTAAATGTTGTAGTTAAAAATAAGTTGAATAGTTTTAAATTAGATGTTGATTCTATGATTCCTCTAGAAGGAAGTCATTCTTTTTATACACGTAGAATAGGTTATGAAACAGTAGAATTTGTTTTTGAAAATATTAACTTACCTTTTGACGATGAGAATAACGACGGGTATGTTGTTTTTAAAATTAAAACTTTGACAAACCTGCAATTGGGTGACTATATTTCAAACAGAGCAGAGATTTATTTCGATTTTAATGCGCCTATTATTACGAATACAGCCATAACCACAGTTGAGGAAAATTTATCTATAGATGAGAATGATTTTAAATCTAAAATTAAATTGTACCCAAATCCAGTCAATGATAATTTATTTGTTGAAAGTAAAAACGGAATTGAATCGATAGCGTTTTATGACATTAATGGAAGATTACTTCAAAATACAGTTTTGATACAGAACAAATTTGAAACGGAATTAAGTTTAGTAAAATTAAATTCAGGTGTTTACTTTGTTGAAATTGTTTCAAAAAAAGGAAAAATCGTTAAGAAAATAATAAAGGAGTAAAAGTGAAGTCTTAGAAGATTAAAAGTATGTGGCAGTAAGATAGTTGTAAAAAGTAAAAGAGCCATTCAAATTCTGAATGACTCTTTTAACCTTTTTAAAAAAGGCTGTTTAATCCTTTATTTTTTCTTGGTTTTCTATTGGTTCTGCGTTTTCAACCTTATTCTTCACATGTTTATCTAACCACTGATCTTGTTCCCAAAGCATGTGCATTATAGATTCTTTTGCTCTATACCCATGACTTTCTTTAGGTAGCATTACTAATCTTACAGGTGCACCTAAGCCTTTTAAGGCATTAAAATAACGTTCACTTTGTAAAGGATACGTACCTGAATTGTTATCTGCAACTCCATGTATTAATAATAAAGGAGTTTTCATTTTATCAGCATGCATAAACGGTGACATGTTGTAATATACTTCTGGTGCATCCCAATAACTGCGTTCTTCACTTTGAAATCCAAAAGGAGTCAATGTTCTGTTGTAAGCTCCACTTCTTGCAATTCCTGCAGCATAAAGGTCTGAGTGCGATAATAAGTTGGCTGTCATAAACGCGCCATAGCTATGGCCACCTACAGCTACTTTCTTCCTGTCAATATAACCAAGATTGTCAACAGCATCAATTGCTGCTTTTCCATTAGCAACTAATTGTGTTCTAAACGAATCGTTTGGCTCATCTTCTCCCTCTCCAACAATAGGGAATGCTGCATCATCTAAAACGACATAACCTTTAGTAATCCAATAAATTGGTGAGCCCCAATATGGATACACAAATTCGTTTGGGTTTGCTGTGCTTTGTGCGGCACTTGCTTTGTCTTTGTATTCACGAGGATAAGCCCATAAAATCATTGGGTACTTTTTTCCCTCTTCGTAATTTAAAGGTAAATAAAGTGTGCCATCTAAATCTAAACCGTCATCTCGTTTATAGTTTATGATGCGTTTATTAACGGATTCTAAACTTTTAAATGGATTTTCAAAAGTAGTAATAGCTGTTAAGTCATTTTTCTTATTAATATTTCTAACATAGTAATTTGGATATTCTGTTTTAGATTCAATTCTTACCAAAATCTCACCTTTTTTCATGTCAATGGCATCATATAAATTTTCGAGCTTGTCTGTATACGGAGATTGATATAAACGCTTGGTTTTGTTGGTTTTTATATTGTAAGCATCAATAAACGGAAATTGTCCTTCTTTAGAATAACCATCTCCCATAAGGTAAAGTTGGTTGCCATTCATCGTTAAGCTATATTCTCCAAATTCATTTTTAGAACTTACAAAATTTCCAGGATCGCTGTAAACGTCTTGGTAGCTACGATCTGTTATAATTTCAGATGTTGCAGTTGAAGGATTAAATAGGTAAGTTTTTGTGTTTCTAGTGTTCCACCAATAATCGTAAGCAATAGCTGTGTTTTCATTTCCCCAACTTATACCAGAAAAACGTTGTTTTGTTTTTAGTATCAGTTTTGGTTCTCCATCAAATGGTGCTTTAACTTGGTAAACAGCATCTCTGTAATCGACTTCAACTTCAGGGTCTCCTTTATCTTGTGCTTCTGCCCAAACTAGTGTAGATGGTTGGTCCGCTCTCCAGTTTAGGTTTCGTTTTCCTGTTCTGGTAGCCATAAACCCTTTAGGTCTTACTTCATCTAACGGAACTTCGTTAACTGTTTTTACTTTATTTCCTGTTGAAGAATAGATTGTGTTTTCGCTAGGAAACCTCGAGTAGGTTACTAAGTATGAAAACGGTCTTTTTATGGTAGTCACCATAATATATTCGCCATTAGGAGAAAAGTTAACACCACGATACATATCTGCAGCTAAAAAGTTTTCAACGTTTCCATTTATAGATACTTTTTTGATTTCGGATCTGGCAAGTTGTTCAAAATTAAATTCATCGTTTGGTGTTTTTAATAAATCTTGATAGGTTCTATTTTGAGCTTTGGCACCATCACTAACAGAAATAGTTGGGCCAGTTGGCACTGCAATATCTGTATCAATTAATGGTTTTCTATCGCTTGGTAACATTTTTACTAATAAATGCTCATTGTCGTTAAACCAACTTATGGTACTTCCCATATTAGCATTTACATTAGCACCTGTAAGTTTTGTTGCTTTGGCTTCTTTGATGTTTAAAACCCATACTTCAACACCTGTTTTAGTCGTGTTTAGACATGCTATCATAGATTCATCTGGCGACCAACGAAAACTAGATAGTCTAGCGTCTTCTGGTAATCCTGAAACTTGTTTGGCATCTTTATCTGATGTTTTTTTTACTTTAAGGTTGGTGTAGTATCTTGTTCTACTTCCAATGTTGGTGACAGGGTTTATACGAAGACCAGCTAATCGTAATTCTGTTTCTGATAACTCAGCGATGGATTTGTACTGATTTCGGTAAAGTAATATCATGTTCTCCCCTTTACTATCAATTTGTACTCCAGGAGCTAAATCTACATCTGCTAATTCTAATATTTCATCAGGTGGTACTTGGTAAGTTAAATTTTGTTGTGCATAGCTATTGGTAAGAAATAGACATACGAAAAGTTGGATTAAAGTTTTCATGTTTTGATTAGATTGATTAAAAAATTCGTAGGTCTCAAGTTAATTAAAAAATAGATTTGAAAATGTGATAAAGATGTTAAAATTAGAAGTTTATATGGATAGATTGAGTTACAGTTTAAAAATCATAAATTTGTGTATATTTAAAACTCTAATTAGGTAACTAAGATTATAGTAAAAAAATAAACTTTAGATGTACAATTCAAAAATAATAGGCTTAGGCAAATACGTGCCAGATAATGTTGTAACCAACGATGATTTATCCAAAATTATGGATACTAATGACGAGTGGATACAAGAACGTACAGGCATAAAAGAACGTCGTTGGGTAGAAAAGGGTAGTGGTGATACAACGGCAACGATGGGCGTAAAAGCCGCTAAAGTTGCCATTGAACGTTCTGGATTAGATAAAGATGATATCGATTTTATCATTTTCGCCACCTTAAGTCCAGATATGTATTTTCCTGGTCCGGGAGTTCAAGTTCAACATGCTTTAGATATAAAGACGGTTGGTGCACTTGATGTTCGTAACCAATGTTCTGGATTTGTCTATGCGATGTCTGTTGCTGATAACTTTATTAAAACAGGGATGTATAAAAATATCTTAGTCATCGGAAGTGAATTACATTCTTTTGGTTTAGATAAAACGACGAGAGGTCGTGGAGTATCTGTAATATTTGGTGATGGTGCAGGAGCTGCAGTTTTAACTAGAGAAGAAGATAATAGTAAAGGTATTTTATCCACACATTTACATTCGCAAGGAGAACACGCTGAAGAATTGGTGTTGGTAGCTCCGGGAATGGGAAAGCGTTGGGTTGATGATATTTTGGCCGATAATGACCCTAATGACGAAAGTTATTTTCCACATATGAATGGTCAGTTTGTATTTAAAAATGCGGTGGTTCGTTTTAGTGAAGTAATTATGGAAGGCCTTATGAAAAACAAATTAGCTGTCGATGATATTGACATGTTAATTCCACACCAGGCAAATTTACGTATTGCACAGTTTATACAAAAGAAGTTTAAGTTGAGTAATGACCAAGTATTTAATAATATTCAGAAATACGGAAATACAACTGCAGCTTCTATTCCAATTGCATTAACTGAAGCTTGGGAAGAAGGAAAAATAAAAGAGGGAGATACGGTTGTATTGGCTGCTTTTGGTAGTGGGTTTACTTGGGGAAGTGTGATTATGAAATGGTAAACAAATCCCTTTGAAAAAAGAGATCTTATATATTTAGCATGTACAAACTATTCGTTTTATTACTCGTATTCATTTGTTCGCAATCAAGTGCATTCGCGCAACAAAATGATATCTACATTAAAGCTGGACTCTTATACGACAGCGAACAAAATGTATTAATAAAGAATAGAGTCATTCATGTTAAAGGCTATACCATACAATCGGTTGGAGCTTTTAATTCTATACCAGAAAATGCTGATATTATAGATTTAACGGAGTATACAGTTCTTCCAGGACTAATTGATGCGCATACACATGTGCTTTTTTCTCAAGATGCCACGGAAGATTTTTCCGAACATAGTATTCATTCTCTAACTATGGAAAGTGATGCCTTAAGAACACTACGAGGCGCAAAAAGAGCAAAATCATATTTAGATGTTGGTATTACGAGTGTAAAGGATCTTGGTAATTCAGGGTTGTTCTTAGATGTTGCCTTGCGAGATGCAATAAACGAAGGCACTATTGAAGGCCCTCGCATTTTCGCTTCAGGACCTATTTTGGCTGCAACTGGCGGACAAATTTATGGAGTATCGCCAAAACATCAAGATCTCATCGATTTAGAATACCGAATTATCAATGGAGTAGAAGATGCTAAAATTGCGGTTAGGGAACATAAGAATCAGAAGGTAGACCTCATTAAAATTTGTGCGGATAACATTCCGAATAATACACATCTGTCCATAGCTGAAATGAAAGCTATTGTAGAAACAGCAAATTCTTATGATCTTAGTGTGGTAGCACATTCTATTACTAATCAATCGGCGTGGAATGCTGTACAAGCAGGTGTCAATGGTATTGAACATGGTTTTAGATTAGCCGATTCAACTTTAACTTTAATGGCTGAAAAAAAGGTCTTTTTGGTGCCCACCGAAAATAGTAGAACCTATATGAACATCTACGGTAAGCTTACTGGTTATGAGGAAGAGGATTTAGATTGGGTTGATAATTATATGCAAATGATGAAGAGCAGACTTACTAGAGCAATACAAAAAGGAGTGACTATAGTAGCAGGTTCTGATAACTATACAGCTATTGGTGGAACTCGAGGTGAATCGTCGCGAGATATGTTTCGTGCATATTTTGAAGCTGGTATGTCTCCTTTAGATATTTTACAATCCGCTACGTACATCTCAGCCCTTAATTTAAATATGGCGAACGATATTGGTGTTATTAAACCGAATGCAAAAGCAGATATTATTGCAGTTAAAGGGGCTATAGAAACTGATTTCATTAATACAGTTGAACACGTTGAATTTGTAATGAAAGATGGACAGGTCTATTTGAATAACCTGGATTAAATCTTACAACTGCCTACTTTTAATTAACCAAATGAAACAAGCTAGTTTATATTACCAGGTAGTATTGGTCTTATGTTGTACTCTTTTTATAACTAGTTGTAAAAATTATTACAATGATGCTATATACTGGATGGATAGCCTAGAACCCCAAACCAATATTGACACTGTTATAAAAAATCAGCCTAAATATATACAAATAGACTGGGATGACCCTGAAAAAATAAGAAATGAGGACAGGTACTATATTGAAAACATAAAAGGTAGTCGTGATCCATTAGGGATGTCGCACATACTTGTTTTTATTAATGATAAATTTGTTAGGCGAGAGTCTCATAAATAGTTTATAATTATCAATTGAACGTACTGTAAATAATAGAAAATAAAAAAGCCCAAACAATTAATCGTTTGGGCTTTTCAGCTATTAACCAACTTAACTAACACTAATGTAAAAATTAATTTACAATAAATATTACTTAAAACTTATTATACCTATAGACGTAAGAAGTTCTATTTTATTTCATGAGATGTTATATTTAACGTGTATTTAACAGAAAATCCGAAACGTAAGTTTCGGGTTTTCTTGACATTACGGTTTGTTATTTTTATAGCTATCAGCAAGTTATGTTGGATGTTGTTAGTTTATAAATCGTTTTAAGATTTATAGACTAATTATTATTCGGTCTTGTTTCTTGGATCTTAAAGCGAAGCGGTCTATAATCTAAACTTAAAACATCCCTCCACCTTCTTTTACATCATTATCACGTTGCTTACGAGACTTAGCTCTATATTTTCCACCTCCAAAACGATACGATAAATTTGCTGATATTTGTTGACTTTCCCAGTTAAAACGTCCGAATTGTGCATAAGGTCTTTCGCTTTCAAACTGTGCGTACATCGTATTGAATATATCATTATAACTTAAGCTAAAGCTCGCTCTGTTTTCCATAAAACTGTAACGCATACCTAAGTTGACCATAAGCATATCATTCATTTCAAATTGAATGTTCTTACTTTTTGCTCTATACATTCCAAAGGCAGAAAAACTTAAACTCTTACTGACTTTAAAGTTGTTGAAAGCTCGTGCACTCCATGCAACGTTATCGACTTCAACAGTATTTAAAACAATGTCTTGATTGCTGTCAAATGATTCTGCGAGACTTTTTTGAGTTTGTGAAAACAAATCGAAACTCGCATTAACACTCCACCATTTTGTTGGACGGTAATTTGAAGAGACTTCCACACCATAAGAGGTGCTGTTGTCAAAATTCATATTCGTCATAATTAAACGATTAATGTCTGTACGATCTATGAGAATAGCTTGTTGTATTTCGTCTTCAATTAGTCTATAAAATACACCAGCTGTCACGCTTCCCTTTTCAAATTGTCTGGTATAATTAGTTTCAATAGAATTAGTGAATTGAGGTCGTAATTCTTGGTTTCCAAACTGAGAAATTAAAGGAGTACTCCATTCTGGTAATGGGTTGACTTGTCCAATTCCAGGGCGATCTATTCGTCTGCTATAACTAAATTGATACGAGTTTTTTTCCGAAGGAGTATAGGTTAAAAAGGCAGAAGGATATAATTGAAAATAATCATTTTCAAACGGAATATTTAAGTCTTCATTTGATTCCAAATCTTGCTTAAAGGCATCAGAATTCACCTTTACTGTTTCGGCTCTAACACCAACTTGGTAACTCCATTTTTCTATTTTATTGCCATACGTTGCATACGCAGAATAAATATCTCTCGCGTAATCAAACTGTGTGGTCGTTGGAATATAATCACCAAATTCATTTTGTTCGCGACTATCTGATTCATAAAATATGCTAGTATCAAATAAACGGGCTTCTAAACCTAATTCTAATTTGGTGGTTTCGGTTAACGGATTTACATAATCTAAGTTGATAGTCGTACTATTTCTATCTGTATCAGTATCTTCAATAAAATTTGGACGTTGAGAACTGTAAAAAATATTGTTGGAGTCACTAATCCCTTCATACGTATTATAGTCAACTTCGAGTTCTATATTATGACCTTCTTCATTAAAATCGTGTTTGTAATTAAAATTGTACTGTTGAGAATCATTCTCTGATTCTCCTGTCATAAATTGCGACTCATTTAGGCTTGGATTGTCTAGATATAAGATTTCAGAATTTACAATAGGCTTACCGGTAAACGTGTTAAGATTGGTGAAAACGGATATGGTGTTCTTATCATCTAAGTAATAGTCTAAACCAACTTTAAATAAGTGCGATTTGTTATTATTTAAAATGTCGAAATTTTGTTGAATTTGTTGGTCAACTCTAGTGAAGCCACCATCATTTGCATTTTTCCGAATGTTATTGCCGTAAGAACCGTAAAAATTAAGCTTTCCGTTTCTATAATTGGCATCGATAGAACTATTGAATTTAGGTTCAATATCATACGCTAATCCAACATTAATGTTTCCATTAAAGCCTAATTGCGTGTTTTTATGAAGTACAATATTTATGATGCCACTCATGCCTTCAGGATTATATTTCGCTGAAGGATTGGTAATTAACTCAATACTTTTTATAGAGGTTGAAGGAATTTGTTTTAGCAATTGCTCTGCCGGAATATTAGATATTTTACCATCTACCATTACACGAACATTCTGGTTGCCACGTAAACTAATAGATCCAGATTGTTGATCTACACTCACCGACGGTAAGTTATTCATAATCTCGCTTGCGGTTGCTCCAGCCGTTTGTAAATCTTTACCAATGGTAATTACTTTTCTATCGACGCGTTGCTGAATGGTAGAAACATCTGCAACAACAGTTACTTCATCTAAGCCTGTAGATTCTTCTTCGAGATTTATATCTCCAAGGTTTGGATTGTAGTTGCCTTTGCCAATAGTGACGTTTTTATCTACCGTTTTAAAACCGACGAATTGGATAGAGACAATAATTTTTCCTTCAGGAATATTTTGAATTTCAAAGGTGCCGTCATCATTCGTAATACCTCCTGTAATTATTTTATTCGCCATATCTTTAATGACGATATTTACGTAAGGTAATGGCTCGTTTAACTGAGCATCAATAACACGTCCTGAGACAGAACCGTTTTTAATATCAGAATTGGAGTTGGGTTGCGCACTTATTATGGTTGATGAGACCATAAGAAGTAGTAATAAGAATTGTTTCATTTTTAATTGGTTTGTTTTTGATTGATTTAACAGTTTGTTATACAGTAGACGACTATATTTATAGTATGTTACTGTTAATATTTTACTTAACACTATTTTAACATTATGAATAAAACAACATTAGTTATCGGAGCATCGTTAAAACCTGAACGTTATTCTAACATTGCTATAAAACGATTACGTAGTTACAATCACCAAGTGAAAGCTATTGGTTTAAAAACAGGAAAAGTTGAAGATGTCACTATAGACACAGAATTAATGCCGTATAAAGGAATAGACACTGTAACATTGTATCTTAATCCGCAACGTCAAAAACCGTATTATGATTATATCATTGGTTTAAATCCTAAGCGTATTATTTTTAATCCTGGTACGGAAAATCCAGAATTTTATAATGTTTTAGCACAGCAAAATATTGATTATGAAGTGGCTTGCACTTTGGTGTTATTAAGCACAGGTCAATATTGAAATACTAAGCTTTCTTCTTTATAAAAAGCAAACCTAAAAACATTAAGAGGCCATTGTAAATTAGTATTTCGAATCCTATTTCGTGACCGTTAAATAATTCTTTAGAATATAAATTTAAAGTATAGGATACCAATGGAGCAGCAATGGCAATTATCCATACCAATTTATCTTTAATTTGAAACTTTGTCATTAAGCCAAAGGCAAACAACCCTAATAATGGACCATACGTATAACCTGCAGCTTTAAAGAGTTCCCAAATTACAGAGACATCTGTAAATATGATATCGAACAATAAGATAACCAAAACGAGTACCACACTAAATCCTATATGTACACGTTTTCTTAAGCTTTTTCTTTTAATTTCTGGTTTGTTTTCAATATCCATAATATCGAAACAGAACGATGTGGTTAAAGACGTTAAAGCAGAATCTGCACTAGAATAAGCGGCAGCAATAAGACCTAGTAAAAAGAATGCTGAGGTAATAATGCCAATTTCAGGAAGCATGGCAATGGTTGGGAATAAATCATCTTTAGTCGCTGTAATGCCATTTGCAGCAGCATATTGTGTTAGCATTAATCCAAGAACTAAGAACAGTATGTTTACAAAAATTAAAACAATACTAAACGTTACCATGTTCTTCTGAGCGTCTTTTAAATTGCGACAGGTTAGGTTTTTTTGCATCATGTCTTGGTCTAAACCAGTCATGGTAATAGTGATGAAAATTCCAGATAAAAAGCTTTTCCAGAAATACTGAGAATCATTCCCATCATCAAAAAAGAAAACTTTACTTAGGTTGCTTTCCTTTGTGTAGGTTATAACATCTCCAATGCTATTTAAATCTAAAGCTGATGCTAAAAACACAATGGTTACAACCACAGAAATCAACATAAATAAAGTCTGAAGCGTATCCGTAAAAATGATGGTTTTAATACCTCCTTTAAAGGTATATAGCCAAATTAAGGCAATGGTAATTATTACGGTTATGGCAAATGGAATATCAAAGAGGTCAAAGACTAAAAGTTGTAATACTTTAGCAACTAAAAACAATCTAAATGCTGCACCAACAGTTCTAGAAATAAGAAAAGCGACAGAACCAGTTTTATAACTAATAATTCCAAAGCGATCACGCAAATACGTGTAAATTGAGGTTAGGTTTAATCTATAATACAGTGGTAATAATACATAGGCGATAATCAAATACCCAAAAAAGTATCCAAAAACCACTTGTAAATATCCAAACTGTTTAGCTTCAATAGCGCCGGGAACCGATATAAAAGTAACGCCAGATAGCGACGCGCCAATCATTCCAAAAGCCACTAAATACCAAGGCGCCGATTTATTCGCTTTAAAAAAAGCAGCATTAGAATCTTCTTTTCCAGTGAAATAGGAAATTAGAATAAGCAATCCGAAGTAACATACAATTAATAATAATATTGCTGTTGGCGACATGATATTTTTGTTTTAGAAATATTATCGAAAAATAGTGTATTTGAAAAAAAGGAGAGGCTTAAAGTCAAAATAATTATGAAAAACTTATTTAAATCCTTTGAAGTTAAACGTTAAATAGACTTTAAAAACATCTATCTTTTTATCTTTAAAAATCTTTACCTTCGCACACATGGAATTTTCATCAAAACTATTAGAGAACGCAGTCAATGAGATGTCGCAATTACCAGGTATTGGTAAGCGTACAGCATTGCGATTGGTGTTACATATGTTGCGACAACCAGAAAATCAAACGTTTCAATTAGCAGACGCTTTGTCTAAGGTGCGACGCGATATTAATTTTTGTAAATCGTGCCATAATATAAGTGATACTGTTTTGTGTGAAATATGTTCAAACCCAAATCGTAACAGTGAATTAATCTGTGTCGTTGAAGATATCAGAGACGTTATGGCTGTAGAAAACACCAGTTCTTTTAAAGGCTTATATCATGTTTTAGGTGGAAAAATATCTCCAATGGATGGTATTGGTCCTCAAGATTTGAATATTTCTTCATTAATCGAAAAAGTAAAATCAGGCGACGTAAAAGAGTTAATTTTTGCTATGAGTCCGACAATGGAAGGTGATACAACAAATTTTTATATCTTCAGGCAAATACAAGATTATAACGTTGCAACATCTACCATTGCAAGAGGAGTTGCAGCTGGTAACGAATTAGAATATACAGACGAAATTACCTTAGGCCGTAGTATTTTAGATCGTGTACCTTTTGAGGCCTCTTTAAAATCTTAGATGAAATTATCCGTCATCATACTCAATTATAATGTGCGTTACTTTTTAGAGTTATGTCTAAAAAGCGTTGAAGCTGCCATTGCTAATATTGATGCAGAAATTATTGTCATAGATAATAATTCGCCAGATGATAGTTGCGATATGGTAAAGCAATTATTTCCTGCTGTAAAATTGATAGAAAACAAAGAGAATTTAGGCTTTTCAAAAGGAAATAATATTGGTGTGGCTAAAGCTAAAGGAGACTATTTGTGTATCCTAAATCCAGATACGGTAGTGGCCGAAGATACATTTACCAAACTAATTAAATTTACAGATTCTAAAGACAATTTGGGTATTGTAGGTTGTCAGCTTATCGATGGAAAAGGCAAATTTTTGCCAGAAAGCAAACGCAACATTCCAACACCAAAAGTATCTCTAAAAAAAGTACTTGGTAGCACAAATGATTATTATGCCAATCATCTCAGTTCTGAAGACACCGGAAAAGTAGATGTTTTGGTTGGTGCTTTTATGTGGCTAAAAAAAGAAGTTTACGAAGCTGTTGGCGGCTTCGATGAAGACTATTTTATGTATGGAGAAGATATTGATTTGTCTTATAAAATTGTAAAAGCAGGTTATGATAACTTCTATTTTGGAAACACCACAGTGATTCATTATAAGGGTGAAAGCACTTTAAAAGATTCTAAATACGCGAAGCGCTTTTATGGAGCCATGCAGATATTTTATAAAAAACATTTTAAACAGAATCTAATATTTAATGCTGTAGTTTGGATAGGAATTAAAATAGCACAGTTTATGCGAAAGAATCCTGAAGAAGAAGATGTAACCTTGAATAAGTGTTATTTGTATTCAAACGATTTTGATACAGTGGAACAATTGCCAAAACCTTTGCAAAGTGAAGCTACAATACAAGATAATGTTGAATCTAATAGTATGATTGTGTACGATTTTGAACTGCTAAAAGCGTCGATTGTAATGGCAGATATGAAACAAAAATCGAAGCAAGAAAATATTGTCTTTAGATTTCTTTTAAAAAACAGTAAATTTATCATCGGAAGTGATAGTGCTACCAATAGAGGCGAAGTGCTTCATTTTTAGTATGTATTTATTGAATAAAAATCAGTAAAACAGCGATTTTTTTAGTAATTTTGCATGCGATTAGCAAATAACGACCTACAAATTATAGATATGGCAAAGTTTGAACTTAAGTTACCTAAGATGGGAGAGAGTGTTGCGGAAGCAACCATAACCTCATGGCTTAAAGATGTTGGAGATACTATTGAAGCAGATGAAGCTGTTTTAGAAATAGCGACGGATAAAGTAGATAGTGAAGTGCCGAGTGAAGTCGATGGTGTTTTAGTTGAAAAACTATTCGAAGTTGATGATGTTGTGCAAGTCGGACAAACAATAGCAGTAATAGAAACAGAAGGTGGTGAAACCGTTGAGGTAAAAGCACCTGCTGCAGAAGCAGAGCCTGTTGCTGAGCCTGCGGCTCCAAAAGTAGTAGCAGACGTTGCACAAACTGTTGTGGCAGCAAAAGAATCTGTTGAGCCTGTAGTGTCTACAGAAGATCGATTTTATTCTCCATTAGTAAAAAATATAGCGAAACAAGAAGGAATATCTCAAGCAGAATTAGATAGCATTTCAGGAACAGGTAAAGACAACCGCGTTACTAAAAATGATATCAAAGCGTATTTAGAATCGCGTAGTTCTGCACCAAGTCCTGCTCAAAAATCAGAACCTGTTTCAGCAACAAAATCTGAAGACACTAAAACATTAGATACTGAGCGCCGTGAAAACTCAATAGAAGCACCGAAAGCGGTTGTTGCTCCGGCAAAAGACAAGTCTAAAGAAGATAAGTCTGCTGCAAAGTCAATTGAAGTTTCGGGAGGAGATGAGATTATAGAAATGACCAGAATGGGGAAACTCATTTCAAAATATATGGTCGATTCAGTTCAGACTTCTGCACACGTTCAATCGTTTATAGAAGCTGATGTAACGAATATCTGGAATTGGAGAAAGAAAGTGAAAAACGACTTTATTAAACGAGAAGGTGAAAACTTAACCTTCACTCCAATTTTTATGGAAGCTGTAACTAAGGCTTTAAAAGAGTTTCCAATGATGAATATTTCCGTTCAAGGAGATAAAATCATTAAAAAGAAAGCGATTAACGTTGGTATGGCAGCAGCTTTACCAGATGGAAATTTAATTGTTCCTGTGATTAAAAATGCAGATCAGTTAAATTTATACGGAATGGTAAAACGTGTAAACGATTTAGCTGGAAGAGCAAGAGAAAATAAATTAAGTCCAGATGATATACAAGGTGGAACATATACCGTAACTAACGTTGGTACCTTTGGTAGCATTATGGGTACACCAATTATAAATCAACCTCAAGTTGGTATTTTAGCCTTAGGTGCAATCAGAAAAACACCTGCAGTTATTGAGGGGCCAGAAGGAGATTATATTGGTATTCGTTTTAAAATGTACTTATCGCACTCGTACGATCATAGAGTCGTTAACGGAGCACTTGGTGGACAGTTTGTAAAAGCGGTTAAAGATTATTTAGAAGGTTGGGACATGGATAGAGAAATATAATGACACCAAAAACGCCAATTACTAATAAAACGAAATCCAAACTTATTAAAGTAGGAGAAGTTGTATTGTATTGGGTCGGTGGAATTATTCTTATTTCAATTGTTTCTCTTGTAATTTATTATCTCGTAAAACTTGTTTTGTACGTTATAACGTAGAAACTATAATATAGAAATAAATGAAAAGCACAGTTGTAAAGCTGTGCTTTTTTTATGAGACTGTCAATATTAAAGTAATTTATAATTCCCGTGTTTCAACAAAGCCATCCCAACGTCGCATATAATCAATAAACTTAGTGCTCAAACCTTCGGCTCTCAAATAACTTTCACTAACAGGTGTTTTAATGGGAATAAAATTAGGATTCTCAATAACCTGTTTTGGAAAATCATGATGCAAAATACCAGAACGTCCAACCGTAACAAAATCAACTCCTGAGTCTAATACCTTTTTTACGTCGGTACCTGTGCTTATTTTACCGGCAACTGTGAGTTTTACATTTTTATAATCGAGCTCTAATATATGTTCTAATAAATTCTTTTGACTTTCTGGGTATTCTTCTGGCGTTTTAAAACAATCCCAAAGTGATAGATCTAATAAATCAATTACGTTGCTGTCAATCAGTTGTTGAGAAATCAATTTTATTTCAGATAATTTCATACCAAACCTTTCGGGTGATAACCTAACTCCCAATAAAAACGCTGGGCCACATTGGTTTCTGATTTCAGTTACAATTTCGAATAATAGTCTTGAGCGATTTTCAAGGGATCCACCATAATCGTCGTTTCGTTTATTTATGTCTGAGCTTAAAAATTGCGTTAAAATATAACCATGAGCGCCATGAACTTCAACACCATCATAACCACAATGTTTTGCTCTTAAAGCAGCGTTTATGAAGTCGTCCTTAAGTTGAATTATTTCTTCTAAAGTTAAAGCTCTAGCATTGTGCTTTTTGCTATCCGAAGGACAGACGGCTTTTTGCATTATAACGTCTTTTGGAGAACGCATGCCTGCATGATGCAATTGAATAACGGCTAAACTGCCTTCAGCTTTTATGGCATTAGCGAGTTTGGTATGGCCTTCAATTAAATCATCCGAAAATATACCTAACTGTCCTGAAAATCCTTTTCCAATTTCTTGCACATGCGAAGCACAAGTCATTACTAATCCAAACTGACCTTTGGCACGCATGGTAAGCCAATGAAATTCGTCGTCAGAAAGTTGCCCATCATCATGACTTTGCTCATTGGTCAATGGAGCTAACATAAAACGGTTTTTTAGTGTTGCTCCACACTTAAATGTAATAGGGGTTTGGGGTTTGTTACTCATAACATTTATGTAAATTTTATAATAGCGAATTTCGGTTAATAATTTAAGATTATAAAATTATAAGTCAAATAGCTCTGCAAAGGTTTCTTATGCCTAGCAGGTCAGTTTAAAAGAATCTAATTACCTTTGTGAAAAACAATTATTCATGCAACTCAATCTCAGTAAACCTATCTGTTTTTTCGATTTAGAAACCACAGGAATCAATATCTCTAAAGATAGAATCGTGGAAATTTCCATTCTTAAAGTGTTTCCAGATGGAAAGGAAGTTGCTAAAACATGGGTTGTAAATCCTGAAATGCCAATACCTGCTGAAGTCACAGCTATTCATGGAATTTCAGATGCTGATGTTGCCGACAAACCAACATTTAAGGAATTGTCTAAGGAAATTTATAACCTTATTAAAGATTCAGATTTAGGTGGCTTTAATTCTAATCGCTTCGATATTCCGTTATTAGCTGAAGAATTGTTAAGAGCAGAAGTTGATTTTGATATGAAGAATACGCAATCGGTCGATGTGCAAACTATTTTTCATAAAATGGAACAACGTACACTGGTAGCGGCTTACAAATTCTATTGTGATAAAAATTTGGAGGATGCACATAGTGCGGAAGCAGATACAAAAGCCACTTACGAAGTTTTAAAAGCACAATTAGATCGTTACGAGAATTTAGAAAACGATACTAAATTTTTAGCAGAATTTAGCTCACGTAAAAAGTTTGCAGATTTTGCAGGCTTCTTAGTTTTTAATAAAGAAGGTGAAGAGTGTTTTTCATTCGGAAAGCATAAAGGAAAACGTGTCTTAGATGTCTTAGAAAAAGAACCTGGTTATTTTGGTTGGTTGTTAAATGCTGATTTTCCACTTTACACCAAGAAAGTTTTGACAGCGATTAAGTTGCGTCAGTTTAATAATAAGCTTGATTAATAATTAATGCCGCGCAAAGTCGCAAAGTCGCAGAGTCGCAAAGTTTCGAGGAATTAATTAATACACTAATTTCCTGTAGAGTAGGTTTTGCGCTGTTGTGAGAGAAAAAAAAGAAAAACAAAATATGAAATTTCCACCTCTTTCTCTGTGCATCTTCGTGTGAACTCAGTGAATCTCAGTGGAACAGTTCTCAAGAGAGAAGTTAAAATAAGAAAAATAGAGTTAAAATTAATAAGATTCCTGCCTTCGCAGGAATGACAGAAATATGAAACTAATCTGCATAGGTCGCAATTACACCGACCACATAAAAGAACTCGAAAACGAAAAACCAACAGATCCTGTCGTGTTTTTAAAACCAGATACGTCAATTTTGTTGAAGAAACAGCCGTTTTTTATTCCAGATTTTTCTGATGATGTCCATTACGAAGTTGAGGTTTTGGTAAAAATCAATAAAGTTGGAAAATATATAGACAGAAAGTTTGCACATAAATATTATGATGAAATAGGACTCGGTATCGATTTTACAGCACGAGACCTTCAGGCGCAATTAAAAGCAAAAGGCTTACCTTGGGAAAAAGCCAAAGCCTTTGATGGTGCTGCTGTCGTTGGGAAATGGTTGCCAAAAACAAGATTTCAAAGTATAGACAATATTAACTTCAGTTTAAAGAAAAATGATGCGATTGTTCAAAACGGAAATACAGAGTTAATGCTCTGGAAAATCGATGAGATCATAGAATATGTGTCTAAATATTTTACTTTAAAAATTGGAGATATTATATTTACAGGCACTCCAGCAGGAGTAGGAAAAGTTTTTGCTGAAGATCAATTAAAAGGTTATCTTGAAAACGAAGAAATGTTTTCAATAAAAATTAAGTAAATGTCACAACATTATAAATTACACCGTGTACGAGAAATGGCTGATAACGACGAAGATTTCGTTGCAGCATTAGCAGCCGCCTTTTTAGAAGAAGTGCCAGAGGATGCTGAGCGTCTTAGAACGGCAGTACCAGCTAAAAACTATAAAGAAGTTTACCAAGCCGCACATAAAATGAAACCCACTGTAGATTTATTTGAACTCGGTGTACTAGATACATTAATTGAAATACAAGATTGGGGAAAGTTTGAACAAACAGACAAAAACGTAGACGAACAATTGACAACAGTGTTAACTGCAGTTGATAACGCTGTAGCTGAAATTAAAGCCGATTTCGGACTTTAAACAATTTAGAAATGCAAGCTGAAATTATAACTATCGGAGATGAGATTCTCATTGGGCAGATTGTAGATACAAATTCTGCTTTTCTTGGTAAGGAACTTAATAAGTATGGCATTTCAATCTATCAGATTACTTCTGTTCAAGATGAAAAATCGCATATTCTTAAAGCTTTAAAAGAAGCCGAAGAAAATGCAGATATCATTATTATTACTGGAGGATTAGGGCCAACTAAAGACGATATTACCAAACATACTATTTGCGAATATTTCAATGATACTTTAGTAGAAGACAAATCTGTTTTGGCGAATGTAGAGCAGATATTTTCAAAATATAGTTCATCACCACTATTAGAAGTAAATAAACAACAAGCCTTAGTACCATCTAAAGCCCAAGTGCTAATGAACCATAACGGAACAGCACCAGGTATGTGGATGGAAAAAAATGGAAAAGTGTTTGTGTCGCTTCCAGGCGTTCCTTATGAGATGAAAGCTTTAATAACCGAGCAAGTACTTCCTAAGTTAAGGGAACAATTCAAATTTCCATATATAATGCACAAAACAATCTTAACCTATGGTTTAGGAGAAAGTGCATTAGCAGAACGTATAGAAAAGTGGGAAGATCACTTACCTGTTTTTATAAAGTTGGCTTATTTGCCAAGTTTGGGTCGCGTACGATTGCGATTATCGGGTAAAGCAGCAGAAAAATTTATCTTAGCGACAGAAATCCAAAATCAAATAAATTTATTGTTACCACAGATTGAAGATATTTTTGTGGGCTACGAGGAGGACGAATCAATTGAAGCTGTCATTGGTAGACAGCTAACAGAAGCAGGACAAACTATAGCCATTGCGGAAAGTTGCACAGGCGGAAGAATCGCAGAAGCTTTAACGGCAAATGCTGGAGCTTCAGCTTTCTTTAAAGGTAGCGTTGTAACTTATGCAACAGCATCTAAAGTGAAAATTTTAAATGTTTCTGAAGCGGATATCAAAACGCATTCTGTCGTTAGTAAGCAGGTCGCAGAAGCGATGGCAAAAAATGTAAGAACACTTTTCGATACAGATTATGCCATAAGTACAACAGGTAATGCAGGACCAGCAAAAGGTGATTCAGATGCAGAAGTGGGAACCGTTTGGATTGCCATAGCCACAAAAGACCGTGTGTATTCTGAAGTTTTTAACTTTGGGAATCATCGCGAAAAAGTCATTGGTAGGGCTACAAATAAGGCTTTTGAAATGTTAAAGAAATATTTTTTGAAAAAGTAGACTTTTATATTTGCTGAAATGTAAAGTTTTATTAAATTTGCACCCTGTTTAAAATATCCATGTTCGGATATTCAATTTTTATTGTGATGTAATTAAGGGAATTCCTTAAAAAAAGAACAAGAAAAATTAGCAGAGAATTAATTATAGACCTAAAGAAAGAAAACAATGTCAAGAGTTTGTGAACTTACTGGGAAAAAAGCGATGGTTGGAAACAATGTTTCTCACGCTATGAATAAAACGAAACGCAAGTTTGATGCAAACTTGATTAAAAAGCGTTTTTACATTCCTTCAGAAGATAAGTGGGTAACATTAAAAGTTTCTGCATCTGCATTAAAGACTATCAATAAAATTGGTATCGATGCAATGTTAAAAGAAGCTAAAGCAAAAGGATTTTACAAATAATAGCGTTAACGCTTAAGTCAATTTACAATGGCAAAAAGAGGAAATAGAATACAAGTTATCTTAGAGTGCACAGAGCACAAGACTTCTGGTAAACCAGGAACTTCAAGATATATTACAACGAAGAATAAGAAGAATACACCTGAGCGTATGGAGATTAAGAAATTTAATCCTATCCTTAAGCGTATGACAGTTCATAAAGAAATTAAATAATTAGGAAACATGGCAAAGAAATCAGTAGCGTCTTTACAGACAGGATCAAAGCGTTTGACAAAAGCGATTAAAATGGTGAAATCACCAAAAACTGGAGCTTACATGTTCGTAGAATCAGTAATGGCACCAGAATTTGTCAATGACTTTTTTAATAAGAAATAAGCTGAAATTATTTTACAGCTATAACTAAACTGCTTTCATATGAAAGCAGTTTTTTTTTGGAATACTTTGATTTAAAAGTCACAGCGTAACTGAATTAAATCAGTTAGTAGAACAAAACTGGCGGTTATTGCAGGAACTTAATTATAGTAAACAAAAATTCAATTATATTTGAAAACACATGACAACTTAGCATTAAGTTGTTAAAGGCAAGATTGTTGTATTGAGTTTGTAATAGACTTATAATTTCTACAAAGGTTTTGAAAACTTGAAGAATATGAATAAGTATAAACGACTTAATGCCTAAACGATAAACAACCAAAGATCAAAATGAGTTTTTTTAAAAAAATATTCTCTTCTGAAAAGAAAGAAACCTTAGACAAGGGATTAGAAAAATCCAAAACGTCTTTTTTTACAAAACTAAATAAAGCCGTTGCCGGAAAATCTAAAGTAGATGATGACGTTCTAGATAATCTTGAAGAAATATTGGTCACTAGCGATGTTGGTGTCAATACCACTTTAAAAGTAATAGAACGCATTGAAGAACGCGTTGCTAAAGATAAATATTTAGGAACATCTGAACTTAATCAAATATTAAGAGAAGAAATTGCCGCCTTATTGTCAGAAACTAAATCTGGCGAAGAAACCGAATACACCATTCCAGAATTACCAAAACAAGCTGATGGGTCTAAAACACCTTATGTACTTATGGTAGTTGGTGTTAATGGTGTCGGTAAAACAACAACAATTGGTAAACTGGCTTATCAGTTTAAAAAGAAAGGTTTAAACGTGGTTCTTGGGGCTGCAGATACTTTTAGGGCAGCAGCAATAGACCAATTACAAGTTTGGGCAGATCGTGTAGAAATTCCAATGATTAAACAAAAAATGGGATCAGATCCTGCGTCTGTGGCTTTTGATGCGGTAAAATCTGGCGTCAACCAAGATGCAGATGTCATTATTATCGATACAGCTGGTCGTTTGCATAATAAAGTCAACTTAATGAACGAGCTGACAAAAGTAAAACGTGTGATGCAAAAAGTTATTGGAGATGCACCTCACGATGTTTTATTGGTTTTAGATGGCTCAACAGGTCAGAATGCGTTTGAACAAGCCAAGCAATTTACTGCAGCTACCGAAGTGACCTCATTAGCCGTAACCAAATTAGATGGTACAGCAAAAGGTGGAGTTGTGATTGGTATTAGCGATCAATTCCAAATTCCTGTAAAATATATTGGAGTAGGTGAAGGTATTGAAGATTTACAAGTCTTTAATAAATATGAATTTGTCGATTCTTTTTTTAAATAGTCAGTTTTTACAAAAAAAATAGAAACTCTAATTTATATTTTTATACAGGTGATATTTCTTCTAGGAAGCTCACATACCAATTTTCCGTTATTAGCTTGACCACTTGATGAAATTGTAAATATCTTTCTAAGGTTCATTGTCTTTGTTTTTTTGGTATTTTTATAAAAAACACTACCCATGCGAAATAGCTTTTATTTTTTAATTTTCTGTTTAATTGTTTCATGTAAATATTCAAAATCTTCCAATTCGCAAACAGCGACAGAAGCTTCAAAAATAAAAAATGATACTTTAGAGTTTGAAAAATCATCTGAATTGAGCGCTATTTCCACAGAAGATTTTAGAGATTTTAAAGTATTAGATTCAAAATATTTAAGTAAGGCAACTATTTGGAGTGCTATAAATCAGCAAATGGAAGACTTTACTGAAGAAGACTACAATCGATTAAAGCCTCTTATTCTAGAAAAATCCATCACCGAGCTTCAAGTAAGTAGAACTAGAAATCTATTTTCTTATGAAGAATTAACTAAATTTTATTTATATCGAATCAGGAAATTTGATAGAGAAAATCCATTAGCCTTAAATTCTGTTATTGCCATTAATCCACATGTAATAGCACAATCACAGTTGAAAGATAAAGCATTTTTAGATACAAGATCTAAGCATCCCATATTTGGAATGCCAATTTTATTAAAAGACAATATTAATGCTTCTCATATGGCAACTACAGCAGGAGCTGTGGCTTTAAAGGATAATTTTACTGGGGATGCTTTCATCGTAAAACAATTAAAATCAAAGGACGCCTTAATTTTAGGTAAAGCTAATCTTAGCGAGTGGGCCTATTACTTCTGTGGAGATTGTCCAAGTGGGTATTCTGCAATAGGAGGACAGACTTTAAATCCCTATGGAAGGCGTATTATAGATACTGGTGGTTCTAGTTCTGGAAGTGGTGTCTCAGTGGCTGCTAATTTTTGTGCAGCTGCTATTGGAAGCGAAACCGCAGGTTCTATCTTATCTCCTGCCAGTCAAAATTCAGTTGTAGGTTTAAAACCAACTGTAGGATTGGTAAGTCGTACTGGTATTGTTCCAATTTCATCTACTTTAGATACCGCAGGACCAATCACAAAATCTGTAAGAGATGCAGGCATCGTTCTCGATGCCATAAGTAGCTTTGATACATTAGATACTAAATCTGTTGGTTTAGATAAATGGCAAGGTTACTTTACCCAACCACCTTTGTCCGCGCTAAAAGGCAAACGTTTTGGTGCACCTATACGCTTATTAAAAGATTCATTGTACAAGCAAGCTATAAAAGTTTTAAGAGAACAAGGTGCAGAAATTGTTGAGATTGAAGAAGAGAAATTAGGACTTCCTAATTTTATAAGATTACTTAATATTGACATGAAAAAGGATCTACCTGCGTATTTAAGTAATTACGCTGACTCCGCTATTACATTGAGAACTGTAAACGATGTTATATTGTTTAATCTTAAAGACTCTGTGAACACTATGCCTTATGGTCAGAAATTGTTTGAGGGTATTACAAATGATAAAGGAGATGACGTATTCTTGGCACGTATAAAAGACACCTTACAAACAAATGGTAAAGCGTATTTCTCGGTGCCTATGCGTACTTTTAATTTAGATGGCTTTTTGTCAATCAATAATTACCATGCAGCTTTTGCGGCTGTAGCTGAATATCCTGCATTAACCGTTCCTATGGGATATGATGAAAGCGGTGTGCCAAAAGGATTAACTTTTATTGCAGAGCCATTTCAAGAAAAACTATTAATAGATTGTGCAATTCTATATGAAGAAGCCACAAAGGAACGAGTGGCGCCTAAAGATTATAACTAATTAATCAATGCATTAATCTTAATCCAATGTTCATTGTCAAAGTTAGACAGTGCAAAATTATCATCGTCGGCAGCTTGGCCCATTCTAATAATGACTAATTTTTTACTTGGTACCACATAAATTTTTTGATCATTTTTACCCAACGCAGCATACATGTCATTTGGAGCATCAGGAATAAGAGCTCCAGGAAATTCCAGTTGACTTTGAGGTAGGTGATAAGACGGTTTGCCATTTAACCACCACATATAACCATAAGCTAAATTAACATTCTGAGATGTGTGTGTGGCAGCAGCTATATAGTTTTCACTAACAATTTGGTCATCTTCCCATTTACCATTCGCATACGTTAATAAACCAAATCTAGCCATGCTTCTTGTATCACTAAAATAAACACTTAAGCCAGCAAGATCTATCCAACTTCCAGACATTCCTATTTTATTTCTTAGACTGGTGTTAAAGTAATCATTCCAAGTACTATTGCTAGCCTCAGCTACAATATCTTGTAATTTTACATAGACATTGTGATATGCCCATCGACTACCTGCATCTGCTACATACTGTAAATTACCAGATGAAACATCGTCGCCTAAGGTATCATCTAAACCAGAGGTCATAGATAATAAGTTTTTAGAAGTAATTAGGTTCTCTTTTTCTAAAGGAGCACTTGTCCAACCTGTACCCAAGTAATCTGAAACTTTATTTTCAATATCTAATAAGCCATTGTCTTCTGCAATACCAGTAACTGCGGATGTTAAAGTTTTTCCGGCACTTGCCCAATACCAAGAGGTTGAAATTGTGTGACCATTGAAATATTGTTCTTCAACAATTTTGCCATCGTGAAGTATCATAAAGCTTTTCGTGTTTTTTTCTTCAAGAAAATCTAACAAAGGTTGAAGTTGGTCTTCATTCCAATTCAAATCTGAAATTGATTTAGTTTCCCATGTGTCAGAATTTATAGGTGGAAAATAAATAGTTTCTGGTTCTGGGTCATTAGGAGTTGTGTCATCTTCGGTAGAACAAGAAAAGCTAAACACAAGACCTAAAATTAAAAGGTAGAAATAGGTAGGCTTCATGATTTGGTTTTTTAATAAGACTATAAAAATAGTAAAAAGTTTAATCTCAGGACTCAAAAATCAATAATCACAAATCATTCCGTATCTTTGCAAACTGATTTACAAAAAGCATGAGAACCAAGACAATAAAAAAGAATAAAATTAACGTCATTACTTTAGGCTGTAGTAAAAATGTTTACGATAGTGAAGTCCTAATGGGACAGTTGAAAGCTAGTGGCAAAGACGTCGTTCACGAGCAAGAAGGTAATGTCGTGGTGATTAATACATGTGGTTTTATCAATAATGCCAAAGAAGAAAGTGTGAATACCATTTTGGAATTCATGAAGAAAAAGGAAGAAGGAGAAGTTGATAAGGTTTTTGTAACGGGCTGTTTAAGTGAACGCTATAAACCAGATTTGCAAAAGGAAATACCAAATGTAGATCAGTATTTTGGTACTACAGAATTACCAGGTTTATTAAAAGCTTTAGGGGCAGATTATAAGCACGAACTTATTGGAGAGCGTTTAACAACGACTCCGAAAAATTATGCTTATCTTAAAATTGCTGAAGGTTGCGATCGTCCGTGTAGTTTTTGTGCTATTCCTTTAATGCGAGGCAAACATAAAAGTACGCCAATTGAAGAATTAGTGACCGAAGCTGAAAAATTGGCGGCCAATGGTGTTAAAGAATTAATTTTAATTGCTCAAGATTTAACCTATTACGGTTTAGATATTTACAAAAAACGAAACCTTGCTGAATTGTTAGAAAACTTAGTTAAGGTGGAAGGCATTGAATGGATTCGTTTACACTATGCGTTTCCGACCGGATTTCCGATGGATGTGCTAGACATTATGAAACGCGAACCTAAAATATGTAATTATTTAGATATTCCATTACAACATATTTCAGATTCAATTTTGAAAAGTATGCGTCGCGGAACTACGGAAGCAAAAACAACGAAATTGCTTAAAGATTTCAGAGAAAAAGTTCCTGAAATGGCCATTAGAACAACACTTATTGCTGGTTACCCTGGTGAAACGCAAGAAGATTTTGAATTGCTTAGAGATTGGGTAAAAGAAATGCGTTTTGAGCGTTTAGGTTGTTTTACCTATTCGCATGAAGAAAATACACATGCTTATAACCTAGAAGACGATGTTCCTGAAGACGTAAAAATGGAACGTGTTAATGAGATTATGGAAATTCAATCTCAGATTTCTTGGGAATTAAATCAAGCTAAAATAGGACAGGAGTTTAGAGTTGTTATCGACAGAAAAGAAGGTAATTATTTTGTTGGAAGAACCGAATTTGATTCACCTGATGTTGATAATGAAGTTTTAATTGATGCGACTAGTACCTATTTAAAAACAGGTGAATTTGCAACTATTAAAGTGATTGAAGCAGAAGATTTTGACCTTTATGGAGAAGTAGTTCCAACTACAATTTAAGTCATAGACTTTAAAAGAAAATTAGGCCTTAAAGGCTTGTAAATATAATAAGCCATTGATATACTTAAGTGTATCAATGGCTTATTTGTTTTAAATAACGTTGTCAGGCCAATGCAGTGGATGTTCGCCGCTAAATCCTAATTTAGGTAATTCATTTATTTGACTCATTTCTGCACTCGTCAACTCAAAATCAAATAATTTTATATTGTCTTCAATCCGTTCATTGGTTGTAGATTTCGGAATCACAATCACGTCATGCTGAATGATCCATCGCAGACAAACCTTGGCTACAGATGTGTTGTGTGTATTAGCGATTTTCTTTAATGTTTCATTTTCAAAAACCTTGCCTCTAGCTAATGGCGACCACGATTCAACTGTAATGTTTTGCTTTTTGCAATAATCTACTAAGTCCTGTTGCCAATAGCCAGGATGAAACTCAATTTGATTTACGGCTGGTTTCACGTTAGAAGTTTTAGATAAAGCTTCGAGATGTTCTTCAAAAAAATTGCTGACACCTATGGATTTTATTTTTCCTTCCGCTTGTAATTCTTCCATGGCTTTCCAAGCGTCAGCATTTGCTTTTTGCCAATTGTCATAATTTTTAGCGTTAGCTGGCCAATGGATGAGATAAAGATCTATATAATCTAAATCCAATCTGTTTAGGGAGTTTTCAAATTCCTGTTTAGCCTCGTCATAACTTAAGTGTTCACGCCATAATTTCGTGGTAACAAAAATCTCATCTCGTGCAATACCACTTGCTTTTATGCCTTTGCCAACGGCTACTTCATTGCCATAAATTGCTGCTGTATCTATTGATCTATAGCCTTTTAATAGGGCATGTTTCACTGCGTCAATGCCTTCTTGCTCTGTGGCTTTAAAAGTTCCAAAACCTACTAGAGGCATAGTATTACCATCATTTAATTTAAGATTTTTCATAATATAAGCTTTAGTGTTTTTATCTATCGTTCCGTATGTTATATGATACCAAATCTAAATCGAATATGCAATCTTAAAACCACTAAACCAATTACGTGGCATGCCAGGATAATAATATCGCGGTTCAGAATTGCCAAATCCAATAGCATTTATAAGTACAGACGATGCGTAATGTTCATCCGTGAAATTATTAATTCCGGTGTTGATTTCAATAGAAAAATGATCCGAAAGTTTACTTCTATAGGATAATTTTGTGTTGAACACCGTATAGTCATCAGAGTACAAGGTGTTGGCATCGTTGAGCGGCATGTCCCCAACATGTAGAAAATTAGTGTTTAAAATAAAATTTTTATACCCAAAATGAACACCGCCATTCACTTTGGTATCAGGAACTCCAGTTAATTTATTGCCAGAATAATCGGTTTGGTTATCTACAAAATCAATAAATCGGTTGTCGGTAATTTCGGCATTTAAATAAGGTGCGAGCGTGAAACTGTTTTCAAATATTTGAGTATAAGAAACAGAAAGCTCAATCCCTTTATGTTCGGTCTGTCCGGCATTCCGACCAATGTACTGGTCATTGCCTATACGGTCTGCTACCAATAAATTTTGAATGTCTAATAAGTAAGCTGAAAGCTGAAATTTTAATTTTCGATCTAATAAAAATACTTCGGTACCTAGTTCATAATTGATACCTGTTTCTGGTCCTAAGTCAGGATTTATGACACCTTCTGGCGTAAGCGTTTCTTCAATGGATGGATAATTAAAACCACGACTTACATTAGCATAAGCGTTTACATTCGGTGTAAATTGATATAAAAGATTCAAATTTGGTGCGATTATAGGATCAAAATCACGATCGGCATTTAGATTGTTTACGCCAACATTAAAGTCGTCCTTAAACTTGTACTTCGTCGTGTTAAAATTTACACCGAATTGTGCTTTTAATTTTTCGGAAAATGGAAGCGTTACCGTGGCAAACGCATTGAGGTTATTTCGATTTTCTACATTATCACTCAGTAATAGCCCTTCTAAACTTCCGTTGCCGTTATTGTCTTCATACCGATTTTCAATAGTTTTCCAATTGTATTCGTCGGTATATATTTCAGCTCCAAAACTGAGATCTCCATTATTATTTAGAAACTTAAAATCTTTTGCGAAAAGCGTTCGGGCACCATAACCATTAGTGTATTCATCTAAAATATTAAAAGGTCGTGGTTCATAATGATCTAAATAAGTGTAGAATAGGGAAGTGGTATTACTGAAATTATCAGAAAAACGGTGTGTATAATTCAGTCCGGCCAGGATCTGCTGATTATCCTCATAACCTTGAGCTGCATTCCATGTAAAAGCAGCTTGGGATGGATCTTCTTCAAAGGCGGTTTTACTAATGGAACTTGGGATTTGCGCAAAATAATCCGTGTAATTTAATAAAACACCGATGTCATTTTTGTCATCCATTTTATAATTGGCCGTTAATAATAAGGCATGGCGATCATAATTGTTGTTATCACGAAATCCATCAGTTTCTAAATGGTCGTAGTTCAGGTTTAGCGCCACCTTTTCATTTGCCGTAGCGAAAGACATATTGTTTTTTATAAGTCCATAACTTCCAAGGGTTAGATTGGTTTTAACATAGGTTTCCCCTTTTGCTGCTTGTTTTGAGTTGAGTAAAAGTGTGCCTCCCAAATTGGTGCCATATTGCGTAACTTTTGGTCCTTTTACTATTTCCAAGTTTTCAATATCCTCAGGATCAAAAGCATCAATAGCTGTGTCACCTGTACCATTTGTAATAGGTATACCATTGAAATAAGCGCGAATTTTATTGGTGCCGTAAAGTGTACGCGAGCCAACACCACGAATCACAATTCTATTAGTATTCAGTGCTCCACTTTGAATATAAACACCTGGTGTTTCATTAATTGCTGATACCAAATCTACTGGACTATATGCTTCAATTTTTTGTACGGAAATCTTTTCTGTTGGAATAATAACACGACTTTCCTTTTGATAGGTTGATGAGATGATGACTTCTTCAAGATTTAAGGATTGATCTAAAAGGGACAGCTTGAAAACCGAGTTACTTTCTGATAACCTTACTGTTTTGAGATAATAATTAGCATGCTTTAAATTAATTTCTAATGGTAGTCGATAGGTTTTAGCTAACGTAAAAACACCTTCGGAATTAGTTTTAGAAATTATTTCATTATTTAAAAGAATGTGAACGCCAGATATGCCAGCATCTGAATTGTCAGTGACACGACCAGTGATATTTTGAGAATGTAATATATTATTTACGGCAATTAAGATTACAATCGCTAATATTTTAACTGTCATAAATTTCATGAAATAGAAAATGAAAATTTTTCTAAAAATAAAGATTTAGAAAAGGCTTTTATAACTGAAATGGATTCTTATTATAATCTTAACATCTATATGCAGATTTATTCGTGAAAAATCTATTTTAGAGTGAATAATGCTGAACTTGAATCTTTGGTGAAAGACGTTCAGTAATAATTATTCAGCTAGCTTATAAGCTTCTTTCATCCATCCAATCAATTCCGCATCAACCGCTTCAATAGAAGTAATTTGAACGCGATGTGTACACATCGTCCCAAAAGGACCTGAATTACCAAGTCTTTCTGTTGTAGGTTTGTTAGGTAATTTTAGTCCTAAATCAATTCGCGTTTTGGTAGCGGGCTTTATGAGAACAAATTGACGTTTTCTTATAACGCTTACGCTTGTTTTCTTTGGTGTGATAGTTACATCGTTGCCAAAGGTTTTTACTACCGAAATCAATTTTTCGTAAATAGGAAAGAGTAGGTCTTTGCCCTTATATTGGTTAGCAACTAAATCGGCTTCGGAGTTGTTTTCTTCTTTAGACAGCGTTACTATAGTATTAGCAAAACCATGAGTGACACCATGTTCTTTTTTTAGGAAATTGACACCTTCAGAATGTTTTGCAAAGGCCTTTGCTTTTAAGATTTTCTTCCATTGTTCCAAAGACTTGCCTGTTTTCTCTGGCATATTATTAATCATGGTTTGTAGTGCCTTTTCCATAATACAGAATTTAAATATGTTGATCTATTAGTATAGCATTTCCATCGGGATCTAAAACCACAAAACTTGCTGGTCCAGAAGTTGTGGCATCGGCTTCGTGTTCTAGTTTTATATTTTTACTTTTTAAATGTTCTTGAATAGTCCTTACATCATCAAAATTTTCAAGGGTATTGGCATTTTGATCCCAACCAGGATTGAACGTCAAAATATTATTTTCAAACATCCCTTGGAAAAGGCCTACGAGTGATTCTTCATTTTTCATTATGAGGTAATTTTTTTCCAAATCACCTGCAAAAACAGAAAATCCTAAGGTTTCATAAAATGCTTTTGAAGCTTTAATATCTTTTACAGCAAGACTAATTGAGAAGGCGCCTAATTTCATAGTAGTTAGCTTTAAATGTTGATTAAAGATAACTAAAGTTTTATTATTAACTTAAAATTCAGCTTCAATCATTTCTTTGTTTGCCATGGCGCCAGCAACAGTTCCTGCAGCAACGGCGTGTGAAACGGCACGAAAAGGACTTGCATTGTCTCCACAAGCAAAACTATTTTCTGCCGTCGTTTTTTGAAACATATCTACTTTTATATGGCCTTGTTCTGTGAATTCACAGCCCAATTGCTCTGGGATGTTAGAATGTTGTTTAAACGCTGGTCTTGCATAAATGGCTTTAAGTTGAAAGTTGGTTTGGTCGGTAAAAACGATGTCTTTAAGATGACCATTCTTGTGATGTAAAGCACTAATTTCTTTTTCTATAATTTTAATATTATGTGTCTTAATTTTCTCGGTTTGTTGTGGTGTTAATGTTGATTTTCCATTAGTAAATATGGTAAGCTTTTTGGTCCAATTTATAATGAGTTGCGCATAGTGAAAAGCAATATCACCATTGGCTAGAATGCCTGTTTGCTCACGCTTAACTTCATAACCATGACAATATGGGCAATGTATAACTGAAATGCCCCAACATTCAGAAAATCCTTTTATGTTTGGCATTATATCCTTTACACCAGTAGCAAAAATGAGTTTTTTTGCTGTAAATTTATCATTATTCTGCGTTGTGATTTCAAATCCTTCAGGTGTTTTTGTAGCACTTGTAGCAAATCCATTATGGAATTTAACCGTGGCGTATTGCTCTACTTGAAGTTTGGCACTTGTGGCAATTTCGTTTGGTGTTTTACCGTCTTGTGTTATAAAATTATGCGAATGTGGTGTCTGACTATTGCAGGGGTTGCCGCTATCTATTATTAATACCTCTCTTAAGGCTCTACCTAAAGTCATTGCTGCTGAAAGCCCCGAATAGCTACCTCCAATTATAATTATGTCATATGTGTTTTTAGTTGTCATAGGCTCTAATTTTGAAAATTTAAGTAAAGGAAAAGGTAAAGCTAAAGCCGTCAATGTAAAACTGCTTTGTTTTATAAATGTTCGCCGTGTAAAGTTTCTTTTCATTTTTGTTTATTGAGCGATTAGGTTTAAAAACTCATTCCGGATTGTAGGTTCTGAAAAGCGGCCACCATACTCATAAGTTGTCGTGAAACTACTTTGGTCTTTTATACCTCTTGAAGATTCACAACGATGTTTTACAATTTTGGAAACAATAACATCTTAAGCATCTACATGCAATGGCGTTTTTATACTTGCAGCAAAATGATTATCCCCTTCAATTTCAATTTGACTTTTAGTTTTCATACGTCTAGCATTTTCCATATTTTCCTTATTATTTAGAACAATATTTCATATTATATAAATGCCCAAGAATAATTAACCCTGAAGAAAGAAACATGGTGTATTCAAAAACTTCAGCTTGGTCTTCTAATAACATTGAAATAACAAAGCCAGTAAATGCTAACCATAAAAAGATGCTAACAGGTTTTAAAAAACGTCCATTTGTGGCTTTATAAATTGAGAAAAAGGCAATAAAGATAAATAGATACGCGATGATTGGATTGCTGATAAACCCCATACCCATAGTCAGTAATGCTGGTACGGCTAAACAATGTACAATGCATAGTAATGCACTAAAAGCGCCCAATTTGTCTGCCCAGTTTATTTGTTTTGTTTGAATCATTTTAGTTTAAATTTGGTGTCATAATATTTCTGAAATTTTAATTGTTTTATACTCATAAGTAACTAAAGGATTGTTGTTTCAACAAGCTAAGTATCTTGAAATAGATTTATATTGTTAATCGAATAGACATCGCTATTGAGCTCGCCCATATCGTTCACACTTCCTGTATCAAAAAAAATGCTTAATAGGATTACAGGACGTTGTTTATGTTAGTCACTATTAGATAGTGTAGCATTATATTCTAAGTATTTTTCTTTATCGACTTTAATGTTATTCCAAATCTCAAAAACCTTGAGTTCATTGCGTTTATCTACGCTTTCCTGAATGTTATTTCGGTAGGTTTCATAATCATTGTAATGCGTGTTGCTGAGTTGATTTAGTTTATTTTGAAAATAGCTTATCGGATTAAACCAGTAGGTTTTAGAAATTAATTTGTTTTTGGATTTGTTTTCTTCTTCGATACTTTTGGTTGCCTTTTTCATTTCAACATTAATTAAAGCACTTGTAGATAAACGTCTTAAACGACTTACCGTAATATTTTCTTGAGCCACTTTGGTGTCTTTTAAATTTGGATATAATTGGAAAAGTTGTTCATCAATTTTGTCAATCGATTGTGCATTTATCTCACTTTTTGTGTCTCTACTTACATCAATAAGGTCTACCATTAAATTGGTTGGTTTTTCAATAGTAATCCATTGTTGTACGGTCGCTGGAATAATAAAAGCAAAGAGCAACCAAACGCCAATCATTTGTAGGGTGTTTGAAACGGTGTTTTTACCGTATTTCAGAATTAAAAAGTAAATAATTACCCAAAAGAAAAGATATAGTGTTACCCACAGAAAGATGTTGCCAAATATATTTTCTGAGTTAAAAACATTGGTAAGCGTGGCACCATAAAGCATTACACCAAACAAAACCAATAAAAGTAATACTGTGTAAAACGCGGTTCTAGATAGTAGCCACCAATTTTTTGAGCCGGTTTGTACAAAGACTAGTGGTAAAAATCCGTGCTCTGCTTCTTGACCTTTAATATTGTAAAGTAATACGAGCAATAAAAGTGGTAAAAGAAATAAGATGACAAATGAAAAATCTAAAGTACCGGACTGAATACGTTCTGGATTCGAAATTTCGTTGGTCATATCGGCATCATAAGGACTACTTGAAGTACGTATGGCTTTATAAAAACCATACTGTTCGGTTTGCCCAATATTGTAAACTAAGGCTGGCGATGGTTTTTTAAAATGATAGGTTGGTGTATGCCAAAGCGCCCAAAATGGTGATGTAACATCAATCCATGGTCGATTTTCTGGTCCTTTTTGATTGTTTTCAAAATATGATAACGTAGTTGCTTTTTGGATTTCTGCTTCTTTGTTTATCCTTTCGATTTCTGAATTTTGCTTTTCATATAAATCCGCACCATTCTGTAAACCATAGATACTTGCTATAATAAAAAGTAACACGGCCACAATTTTAAAAGGGCTACCTACAAAATGTTTCCATTCGTATAAAAATATAGTTAAGTTTCTCATACCATTTTTATTTTTTTAGTTCCGAAAACAATCATAGTTAGGACTAAAATTGTCCATAAAATCATTAATGCAACATCCAAAATATAATTGGATAGCACTGCGGAAATTTGTGTGGGTTTATAATCAAAATCAGGAATAGATTTAAAAAAAGCATTATCCTCTTTCCAGCTCCAATCACCAGTTTTTGAGCCACCAAAAGTTTGTTTGTCGTTCAACATTTTAATAAAATCCCTTCGGTAATTTTCTACTTGTAATAAAAACTCTTGATGGTGTAAATTGTCGCTTGCCATAAAACCCATACTCGTATTTTGTAGCGAAATAAATGGATTTACAATACCACCTAATTGAAAACTTTGTTTCTGTTTTTGCAATACGGAACGGTTATTTCCAAAATGTTTGTCCCATACACTGTTACCATAATCTTCGTCGGCTTGCATTCGCATACCATCAAAGTTTATAGGTAATTGGGATAGGCTATCTACACCGTATTTCTTAAGTACTTTTTCTTTTAAAGCTAAACTTCTTTTATCGCTAGGGTTGTGGCCATCGAGACCTTTTGAACGGTCTTCTTTCATAGCGGTTTGAAATTCATTTCTACTAGGAAGTTCATGCCATTTCTCTACTGAACTCATTAAAATGTTAGGCAAAAATATGGTCCAGATAATCCAAATACCGAGCATAGAGGTTAAGGCAAGCGTTGCATTTTGCCAACGTGCAGAGAAAAACACGGTGAGGCCGCTAATAATAAAATAGTATAGACCATAGGATAGAAAGAATAAACCTGTTCTGGCTAAAATATCAGCGGTTAAGCTTTGTGAGTTTAATATACCATAAACAATGAGTATAAAAATTAGTAGAAGTACACCATAGAGCCATACAGAAAATGTTTTGGCTAAAATAATTTGTAACCGTTTAGCTCCTTGTAGTACGAGTAATTTAAGTCTTCCACTTTGTTTTTCATTGCTAACGGAATTAAAGGCTAAAAAAACTAATAATAGAGGAACGATATATTGCAGTAATAGTGCGGGTTTTAATTTTCCGAATCGAGATACGGCTTGCATTTGGGAAGCTTCAGAATGTGTAATTTCATTTTGAACATGGCCTTCAACTCTAAGTACATTTCCGGTAACACTGTTAACGCCTTCATCGAGACTGCTTAGTAAATTAGAGGGTTTAAATATAAAGGTACCATAATGTGCTGCGCTATGTGGATTCATTTCGTCAATACTTACCCATTGTTGACGTACGTGATCTGTAGCATTTTGATGCGTTTGTTCTTGTTTCTGAGTTTGGTAATTCCCTAGAAAAACAGAGAGCAACAGAATTGAAGTAAAAGCAATACTTATTCCTAAAAAGATACGACTACGGACTAAGAATCGCCATTCGTTTTTTATAATTTGAAACATACGATTATAATTAGTTTTGCATAAATTTTAAGTATAGTGTCTCTAGTTCATTAGCACTTACATCTTTACTGTTGAGCTCTTTTACTAGAATTCCTTTTTTTAAGATACCAATACGGTTACAGACTTCGCGTACTCTAAAAATATCGTGAGAAGCCATGATAATAGTCGCACCTTCAGAAGCGAGTTTTTGCAGTAACAAAGAAAGTTCGTTACTCGCTAAAGGGTCTAAGCCACTCGCAGGTTCATCTAGTAAATACACTTTAGCTTTTTTTGCATAGGCAATAGCAATGCCTACTTTTTGTCGCATACCTTTAGAATAACCGCTCACCTTTTTAAGATGGGCATCACTTGCTAAACCACATGAGGTCAAATAATCTTCAAGTTCGGTTTTAGAATAGTTTAATCCTGCGAGTTTACAGAAGTAATCTAAATTTTCTAAGCCCGATAAATAAGGATAGAGATTGACATTCTCGGGAATATAGCCAATAAGCTTTCTGGTTTCTTGGGCATTTTTACTCGTGTCTAAAGCGTTTATAGATACTTTTCCTGAATCGGGATTAAGAAACCCTAAGAGCATATTAATAGTCGTAGATTTCCCTGCGCCATTAGCACCTAAGAGACCTAAAATCTCTCCTTTTTTAACCTCTAAGTTTAAATTTTGAACGGCAAAATCACCTTTAAAGGATTTACTAACATCTTGTATTTGTATCATAAAATTGTTCTTAATGCAACTGAGTCGCAAAACTAGAAGATTTATTTTGTAATTGCAACTTAATTGCATTAAATTTGTTTTATGGGAATTATTAGAAAAACAAAAGCTGTAACGACAGTTTTACAAATTTTTGAACAGAAAAAGGAGGCGCAATCCGTTGTTCACCTGATTGAGCTTGTAAAAGATAAGATGAATAAAACGACCGTGTATCGTATTTTAGATCGTCTTGAAGCAGATGGAATTATTCACTCGTTTAATGGAAAAGATGGTTTAAAATGGTATGCGAAGTGTAAGGGCTGTTCTGCTGAACATCATACAGATAAACACCCACATTTTCAATGCACTGAATGTGACAAGGTGGAGTGTTTATCAGTAGAAATTAAAATTCCTACCATAAAAAATCACGACGTAGCGTCTACAAATATTTTATTAACAGGACGTTGTGAGGTTTGTAGTGTCTGAGTGTGGTTGAAATATGCTTCAACTAGGTCTAATTGAAACTGTTTTTCAACTAAAAAGTATTTTAAGGTATTGAATGTTTTGATTTTCAATACCTTAAAATGTAATTTATGTTAGTTAAGTAACTCGGCATCACCAAATCCTAATTCTTTTAATTTACTTAATTGGGTTTTTGCATCTCCAACAATCACATAAATCATTTGGTTAGGGTTGATGTATTTTTCAACTAGTGCTTTTACGTCATCAACACTTAAATCTTTTACAATCGATTGGCGTTGTTTTGCATAGTCGTCGGCATAACCATTATTACTAATATTGCTCAACATATTTAATTTAGATCCTAAGGTTTCAAATGCACGAGCACTACTTTTTAAGGTAAACCCTTTTGTGATTTCTAAATCACTTTCATTATAATTGCTACCGTAACTTTCTAAAATATCTTTAACCAAAGCGGCAGATTCATAGGTAACGTTAGTACGAACAGAACTGCCTATTGAGAATTCTCCAGAGTTAGCATCTCCATCAAACCTAGAACTAATACCATACGTATAGCCTTTAGATTCGCGTAATTCTTGTGTTAATTGTGAAGCAAAACTACCTCCTCCTAAGCGGTAATTCATTACAGTTGCAGCATAATAATCAGGATCTGTGGTTTTTAATGATGGATATCCAAAAGCGAAAACCGATTGTTTTGCTCCTGGTACATCATAAAAATATACTTTAGAAGTTTCTGGTGTTATAGCTTGTGGTAATTTTGGAATCGTAACATCTTTAGATTCCCAAGTAGTGTTAATGGTTTCCAAAGCCGAAATCACTTCGTTCTCTGAAATTGAACCAACAACATGTACATTCGTTAGTTTAGGCGTTAACTTGGTTGCATAGAAATTTTGTAAATCTGAAATAGTAATTGCATTCACTGAAGCTTCTGTTCCACGATTGTTATATGCTAAAATATTGTTTTCACCATAAAGTAACTTTGAAAATTCATTATTAGCGATACTGTTTGGGTTGGCTTGTTGACGTTGAATTCCACTTATTGTACTTTGCTTTAGCAAATTAAATTCGTCTTCGTCCCAACGTGGTTCTAACAGAATTTCAGTGACTAAAGCCATAGTGGCATCAAAATGTTTAGCTAAGGTGGTTCCAGAAATGGTGACACTATTATCCGTTGCATAACTGTAAATTTGAGCTCCCAAACTTTCAATTGCGTTTTCTAATGCTTCAGGTGTTTTGTTTTTTGTGCCTTTGGTCATTAAATTTGCCATAAGGTTAGATACTCCAACTTTATCGGTGTTTTCTAAGAGTAGACCACCTTTTATTTCTAATTCAAACTCAACTAACGGAACTTCTGTGTTTTCAATACCAAACACTTTAATGCCAGAATCTAAGTTGCGTTTCCATACTTCAGGAATTATCAAATCTGGACTTTTTCCATATTCTGGTTCAACAGAGCGATCAAAACTACTTGGTGTGTTTTCGTATGCTGCGATTAAGCTAGCATCAAAAGTGTCTTCAGCTCCTTCCACAATTTCTTCTTCTACAACAATGGCATGCTGAGAATTATCTAATACCAAATTCATTTGGTCTTTAGGTACAAAACTAGTAGCAATTAGTTTTTGATCTTTAATATATGTATTGTAAACACGCATAACATCGTCTGGTGTTACGGCTAAAATATTTTTTACATCTTGATTAATAAATCCTGGGTCACCTGCAAAAATTTCGTATTGCGCTAGCTGAAACCCTTTACCTAAAACACTAGATAGTCCTCTGTAAAAGTTGGTTTCCTGTCCGGCTTTAATACGATTTAAATCTGTTTCAGAAATACCATTCATTTCAAAATCTCTAAAGCCGAGATTTATCGCGTCTGCTACTGTATTTAAGTTGGTTTTGTCGAAAGCTGTTACACTTAACATTAATTGTCCTGCAATTTCAGATGAACTTTGATACATCCTCACATTGCTTGTTAGCTGTTGGTTTTCAACCAATACTTTATTTAAAGGTGCTTTTTTGCCTTCAGTTAAGTATTGCGATAATACGCTAAGTGCATACGTATCTGGATGATATTCATAAACCGTTGGCCAAGTCATCGATAATCTTGGTGCTCTTGCAAAATTATCTTCATAAAATAAACGCTTAGACGATTTTAAAGTTACTGGTTGCTTTTCCATTTTAGGAATGTCTTCACCTCTTGGAATTTCATCAAAATACTTTTTCACCCATGCTTTGGTTTGTGCTACATCAATATCTCCAGCAATAGTTAAAGTGACGTTATTTGGTACATACCAACGCTTATAAAATTCTTTTACATCGTCTAAAGTTGCGTTTTGCAAATCTTCTAATGAGCCAATGACTTCCCAACTGTATGGATGTCCTTCAGGATATAAATTACTATTAATAACGCTAGAATTAAAACCATAAGGCTGGTTGTCTACACGTTGACGTTTTTCGTTTTTAACGACTTGTTTTTCTTTTGCTAAAACGGGTTCAGTAACGGTGTTTATAAAATAACCGAGTTTGTCTGCCTCTGCCCAAATCATCTTTTCTAAAGCATCTATTGGTACCGTTTGAAAATAATTAGTACGATCGCGACTCGTAGAACCATTAGCGCCAGAACCTCCAATACGCGCACTCATTTGGTCTAATCCACCTTTTCCTAAATTTTCAGATTCTAAAAATAGAAGGTGCTCAAATAAATGTGCAAAACCTGTTCTACCTGTTTTTTCACGTGCAGAACCAACATGTGCCGTTAATGCAACAGCTGCTACAGGATCTGATTTGTCTACATGAAGAATAACTTGTAAGCCATTGTCTAACGTGAATTTTTCAAATTCTACTTTAAATTCTGGTTCAGTTTCTTTGACTTCGTTTTGTTTACAAGATGATATTGTAAAGAGCACAAGTAAAGCTAGAACTATGGAATTAATGTTTTTCATAATTATGTATTTGAATGATGATGATTTATACTATAGCAGGTTGAATGCTATCTGAATATTTTTTTAAATTGATATTAGTTCTTCTGTATTTTGAAAACGGCACCCGACTTTTTTAACACTAATGATACTTCATAAATATTACTATTAATTATAGCATTCGTTTATTACCTCAGGTTTTTAAGCGCTTCAATAATAGCATCTGGCTCAGAGCGTGTTCTGTAGTCTACATTGACATAATTCCATTTAACGACACCGTCAGTTCCTATAATGAATGTCGCCGGAATTGGTAGCACACTAGCATTACCATTATTGATTTTTTTAAGATCGAGTTGCCTATCTATGCGCATGTGATCTAATAAAAACTCAGGAACCTCCCAGGCAACACCATATTGTGAAGCCACTTTTGCATCTTGATCAGACAACACTGTAAATTCCATAGTATTGATGTCGTTGTCTGTCATGGATTCATCAGGCACTTCAGGACTAATAGCAATCAGCGTGGCTCCTAATTTCTTAATATCCTCTAATTTAGCTTGCAAAGCTCTTAGTTGTAAATTGCAATACGGACACCAACTACCACGATAAAATGTCAGAACAACGGGTCCTGTTTTTAGCAAATTAGATAATGAAATTAATTGGCCTAACGGATTAGGTAATTCAAAATCTAAGGCTTTGTCTCCTATTTTGAGTGCGTCAGCTCCTTGTTCAAAAGCTTTGGCTTTTTCAATGACTTCATCAACCCCTTTCATAAAGTAAGGTTTTGCTTTTCTTCCAGCCGCGATCTTAGCGTCAGTTTGTTCTTTTAATGTTTTCATGAATTGTATTTAAAATTATAATTCGTAAGCATTGTTATTTACCATAAAAATTGAATTCACTAAAAACAACTTTCCGTTTTCCCAGAAACTTCTAAATAGCGTGTTATCTACCATATAAATAAAGCTGCCACTTCCCATACGTTCTTCGCCAAAAACTAAAGTTTGGTCTAAGTTTTTAACGGCATCTTTTCCTGCAAATCCCGAAAACACTTTGGTATTATTTAAGTAAGCCACGTTATAACCACTGTCTAATAAACTGTAGGCTGAACTTCCTAGTTTTAAGGTGAAATAATTGTCGTCATAACCAAAAGCCATAGGATGTGTGTTATCTACTTTGGCATTGAAAATAGCTCCAGTAATTAAGTTGTTACTGTATTCGCGTTCCCGATCGGCATAAGCGGTTAGGTTGTCTTTCTTTTCGTCGGCATCGTCAGATGTTTTATAATTTAAGCTAAAACCATCTTTAGCAGCAAAACTTCGTAAAGCACCATCAACAGCAATAACTTTACCTCCAGCACGAACCCAATCCTTCAGTTTAGTCATGTTACTATCGTTAAAAACTTTTCTATAATTACCATTCGGAAGAATCAACACATTATACCTATTTAAATTAGTGCTACCAAAATCATCTGTGTTTATAGATGTTAACGGGTAATGTAATTGTTGCTCAAAGAAATGCCAGATTTCACCATAACTTAAAGACCGTGTGCCTTCACCAGAAAGAATTGCCACCTTTTGCTTGTTCACTAATTTAATGTCTGGCGAACCAATATCTGGTGTGATTTGTGAAAACCCTGAATAGATTTCAGTTAAGGGTTGTGCTTGCTCTTGGGCAATAGTATTTAATGTTTCCAGAAATTTTGGAATATGTTTATTATCTCCTTTTGTAATAATTAATGAGCCGCGTTCAAATTTTGTGTTATTTGACGTGAATGGTTTTTCTGTAAATCGCACCTTGAAATCATGCTTTAATAACTCAGCTAAAAACTGCGCATCATCCATAGAATCCCATTTACTAACATACCCATAAGCGTCTGATAATGTTTGCAATGCTGCACGTCCTAAAAGTTTTGCACTCGGAATTTTTGTTGTGCTCGCTACGGCTTCTAATCCATAAGCATATGGTAGCGACCATGCTGTAATGTCGTAAGTTAACGAGTCTGAAAGTTTAGCATTTGGCTCAAATAATGCTTTTACCATTTTGCCTTTTGGTTGATCGGAATGCACTACAACAGCTTTGCCATCAACGTTTAATGTACCTTGGTTTCCTGTGCTATAATTAATACCCGAAACTTTAGACGTTGTTGGGTTTTCGAAGGTAATTTGGTGTTTACTTAACAATGCTTTTAAGCTATTTAATTTGTCTTGATTGCCTTTTAAAACGTAACTTTTATATTTTAAGTCGGAATTATTAAAGAATTTAGCGAACTCAGTATGTAATTGTTTAGCATGTTTTGAAGCCATTTCAACCGTAGAAAGTCCAGTAGTTGTATGATGTGTTAAGCGATCTACTAAGGTTAAAATGTGCCCTTCGTCATTTAAGATACCTAAACCAGCCATGCCATGACCAGCTTGTTCGTAGGTCATTCCCATAGCTCCCATAAAGGTTGGATACGTATCTCCATAACTCGGATAAAATAAATCGAAACGCTCTCTGGTAAAAAACAACCAACCTTCAGCATCAAAATATTTAGCGTGATTTTTTCCGATTTCGGTTTGAAAATCGCGCTGCCAATCGGTAATAATGTCATGAAACGGTTCTGCCGCAGGTGCAAAATAATACGGTTCGTTAATGCCTTGTTCATGAAAATCGACATGCACATGAGGCATCCATTGGTTATAAACATCTATACGTTGTTGCGTTTCTACTTGCGTCGCCCAAACCCAGTCTCTGTTGAGGTCAAAAAGATAGTGATTTGGTCGTCCTCCTGGCCAAGGTTCGTTGTGTTCACTTGCTTGTGGATCAGTATCGTATAACTCATTTTTAGTTTCATTATACCAATTAACATAACGATCACGACCATCTGGATTTACTGAAGGGTCTATAATTACAACCGTGTTTTTAAGTAAATCTTGCTTTTCGGTTAGTAACTCATACAGCGTTTGCATTGCGGCTTCTGAACTCGATGCTTCATTACCATGCACATTATAACTTAACCAAACAATAGCAATGTCATTTCCTGATGATTCACCTTCTAAAAGCCCCGTATTTTTTAAATTATTTTCACGAATCGTTTCGAGATTTTTAATGTTTTCTTCGCTAGAAATAAATGCTAAATACAGATCTCTACGTTCGTTTGTTGTGCCATATTTTTTCAATTTTATTTGGTTAGGAACTTGCTTTTTAACGGTTTTAAAGTAATCGATAATTTGGTGGTTTCGGCTAAATTGTGTGCCAATATCGTAACCTAAAAAGTCACTTGGAGATGAAATGGTTTGAGCAGTTAATAAGGTGAAGCTACCAAAAACGACTAGGAGAACTGAAATAAATTTTTGCATTTAATATTTTTTTGTTTGAAAGCTAGTAAAGATAGTTAGTGAAATTGAATTAACTAAAAATTAGTAATTAAAATATTGAAGAGCCTTATATTTACGTCATAATTTAAGATTTGTATGCCAACCGACTATATTCCTTTTAGAGAAACAAATTATTTCTCAGATTTTATTTGTGATTATTTAGATGAAAAAACAGTGTTGAAAGACTTTTATCATCGTTTTCCGAATTTAGAAAACTTTAAAGCACAAATTGAAGAAAAACGTTTGTCGGTTCGAGCGCAGTCGAGAACTATATTGGTAGAACGACTGAAATCACAATACAAAAATCTCAACACCTCAGAATTAACCACTAAAAATATAGACAACCTAAATTCTGAAAACACTTTTACCATCACTACAGGTCATCAACTAAACTTATTCACAGGACCGCTTTATTTTCTGTATAAAATTGTTTCAACAATAAATCTCACAAAACAATTAAAGGAAAACTATCCGGAATATAATTTTGTACCCATGTATTGGATGGCTTCAGAGGATCATGATTTTGAGGAAATTAATTATTTCAATTTTAAAGGTAAAAAGATACAATGGAACTCTAATCAAACTGGTGCTGTTGGTCATTTTAATACCGAAGGATTAGATGCTGTTTTCGATGTAATTTCATCAGAATTTGGTGCTGGGAAAAACGCAGAACAATTAAAAATCTGGTTTAAAGACGCTTATCTAAACCACGATAATTTGGCAGATGCGACCCGTTATTTAGCAAACCAATTATTCGGTGACCATGGTTTAGTTATTCTTGATGCGGATGATAGCGAATTGAAACGCTTATTTATTCCACAGATGAAAAAAGAAATAGTGGAACAAACAGCGTTCAAAACCGTTTCAGAAACCAATAAAAAACTTGAAGATTTAGAATTGAAAATTCAAGTGAATCCTAGAGAGATAAACTTGTTTTATATTAAGGATGGATTGCGAGAACGCATTGTTGAGAGTGATGGTGTATATGCTGTTTTAGAGACAAATATTACTTGGACGGAGAACGAAATACTAAAACACCTCGATGAATATCCAGAGCGTTTTTCGCCAAACGTCATTATGCGACCATTATATCAAGAAGTTATTTTACCAAACCTGTGTTATATTGGCGGTGGAGGAGAAATGATTTATTGGCTGCAATTAAAGTCTAATTTTGAAGCGCAACAGGTCACGTTTCCAATGTTATTACTTCGAAATTCAGTCTTGGTAAAATCTGAAAAACAAACTTTAAAACTCAATAACCTTAACATTTCAAACAACGATTTATTTCTAGATAGACATGCTTTTATTAACAAGAAAGTTCGTAAAATTTCGAATATTGATATTGATTTTTCAGAGCAAATTCAACATTTAGAAACACAGTTCAAACAGCTTTTTGAGTTAGCTGAACAAACCGATAAATCATTTGTAGGCGCTGTAAAATCTCAAGAAGTAAAACAAATAAAAGGCTTAAAGCACCTTGAGAAACGCTTGTTAAAAGCGCAAAAAAGAAAATTAGCGGATCAGATAGAACGTTGCACAACACTGCAAGAGCAATTATTTCCTAATCAAAGTTTACAAGAACGAAACACTAATTTCTCGGAATTATACTTAGAATATGGAAATCAGCTAATTCCTGAACTTATGACATCTTTAGAACCCTTAAAAGGTGAATTCTTAATTCTAAATTTAAAATAATCCATGCATAAAATTGATATAGAACTTGTTGAAATGACATTAGATGTCATGAAATACGTTATCGGTCGTGTGTCTGCGACAGAACATCAAATAGGAAAACCAAAAAGATCTGAAGAATTAAAAACTACGGTTGGAGAGACAGTAACGGCAAAAGGAGTAGGAGGTGAATATGCTTTTAATTTATGGAAACAGCATTTGGCAAGCGCCAATGTTCCTGTAGACCACCCTCGTAACTTAGCGTTTGTACCGGCATCACCAACAAAAGCTGCTATTATGTTCGATCTTATAACATCAGCATCAAGTATTCATGGGGCGTATTGGATGGAAGGAGCAGGAGGTATCTTTTGTGAAAACGAAGCTATGGAATGGATAGTATCTCTAACAGGTTTACCAGAAGGCGCCTTTGGAGTGTTTACAAGTGGTGGTACAGCAGCTAATTTATCTGCCCTTGTAACAGCACGGGAACACTGGCGAGAAAATCCAGAATTTAAGCGTGAAAAGGGGTTGATTATTACATCGATTGGAGCACATTCGTCCATAAAAGCCATGGCAAAAGTGGCAGATGTTGATATAGTTTTGGTTGATTCTGAAGAACATTTAACGGGAGACGCACTGCAAGAAACCATCGCAACGCTAACCGAACACCAACGAAAATGTTTGTTTGCCGTTGTGGCAACAGGAGGTACTACTAATGCAGGTATTATAGATGATTTAGAAAGTATAGCAAGAGTTTGCGAAGACCAAAATTTATGGTTTCATGTTGATGCCGCTTATGGAGGTGGAGCTTTAGTGGCGGATTCTGTTCGTCATTTATTTAATGGCATCGAAAAAGCAGACAGTATTACTATAGATCCTCATAAATGGATGTTTTCACCTTACGATTGTGGTGCTGTTATTTATAAAGATATGGAGTTGGCAAAAAATGCGCATTCACAGCAAGGTTCATATCTTGAAATTTTTAAAGATGAAGGTGCTCACGGTTTTAATCCGACCGATTATCAAATTCAACTCACAAGACGTGTCAGAGGTTTACCGTTATGGTTTTCATTAGCTACACACGGAACAGATCGTTATAAAGAAGCTGTAGAACGTGGTTTAGAATTGGCACAAATTGCGGGAAGACTCATTGAAGCACATCCAGATTTAGAATTGGTTAGGGAACCAAGTTTATCTTGTGTGCTTTACAGAAGAATAGGGTGGGAACCTGAAGATTATACGCATTGGACCTATGAAAATCACGAAAAAGGATTCGCTTTAGTCACTCCGACTAAATGGAAAAATGGTGATACATACGAAACCTGTTCTCGTTTTTGTTTTATAAACCCTGATACAACAGAAAAAGATATTGTGATGATTTTGGAGTCCATGGAATAAGTGTTTTTTAGAATTTAGCGACTAACTAAAAATATTAACACGCTTCATTGAATTTTTGTTTATTTCGCATTTATACCTGAAAAATAATAGAGTAAAATTAGGTAGTAGTTTTCCTAACGTAATTTATTGTTTTTTTAGTATTCTTTTCATTTTTAGACGTAATAAACCATCTGTTTACTTGATGAATAGATGGTTTGTCGATTAAAATAGCAGTTTAACTCTATTACGTTTTTATTACGTGATAAACGCTTTTATTTGCTATGCTATTAATGAAAAAATCTTTTTAAATGAATTTTCTTTCCATCAAGAAAAGCAAGATTTCTATTTTGTTTTTCGGACTATCTATTTTTACTATTTTAGGTGTTTCACCTTATTTTTTTGGACCAGGCCTTACGCAACCGGAATCTGTAGGGACATTTTTAAATGGAAATTTTCCAGATGTAACGGCGTCTGCGAATCCATATCAACCAGCGTTTCCAAATCTTACATTTAATTCGCCTTTAACATTTACTACGGTTCCAAATAGTAACATGTTGATTGTTGGTCAGCAAAATGGTGAAATTTATTCGTTTGAGAATGATAATACAGTCACAACAAAAAACCTCGTCGCAGATTTATCCAACGAAGTTGGAGTGGTTTGGGATGGTGGATTTTTAGGCTTAGAAATTCATCCTGAATTTGGTACACCAGGTAAAAATTATTTTTATACTTACTATACGTCCAAAGATGAAAATGGTAATGATAATCCAGATTATTTCGAGACTGGTTTTGGTTGTTACCAAGAGGATTATTGGGGCGGTTTTCTTTACTTAAGACGGTATGAAGTCAATCCAACTACTCTTACAGTTGTCCCAGGAACAGAACTAACGATGATTAAGATGAGAATGTTTGGCAGTAGTCATCGTGGAGGAGCCTTAGAGTTTGGTGATGATGGGTTTTTATACCTAACGACAGGAGAGCAGTCTGCTTTTACAAAGCCACAAAATATTACAACTAACTTAGATGGAGGTGTTTTACGTTTAGATGTTAATGAAGACCCAACAAAAAGTCATGATCCTATTAGAACCTTAAATAATGAAAATGGGTACTGGGATATACCAAATGAAGGAGGTAATTTATATGCTGATGAAATTTCGGGTGTAGGTTATGGTATTCCAAATGATAATCCATTCTTAAGTCCTTTAGGTGATAATTTTGAAGAATATTACAGCATAGGGCATAGGAATCCTCATAGAATGAGCAAAGATGCACTAACCGGTATTATGTACATAGGAGAAGTTGGTGCTGGCACACATGAAGAAGTTAATGTACTTAGCGCAGGTAAGAATTACGGATGGCCTGTTTATGAAGGTAATGTTGCAGGACCTGGTGCAAATTGTGGTGGAGTAGATGCTGGCATGTATAATAATATGTCTAATGAAGGTCCTTTAGTTGCCTTTCCGCGTGCTGAAGCTAATGCCTTAATGGGTGGATTTGTATATAGAGGAACAGATATGCCAGAATATTATGGTAAATATATATGTGCAGATTACGGAATAGGTGAAGAAATTTGGGCTGTTGATATAAACACAGGAGCTTATGAACTTATTACAGAATTTTCACCAACAAACATTATATCTTTTGGAGAGGATAATCAAGGTGAACTTTATTTATTAAGTCAAGGTAATAATGTTTCGCTATATAAAATGACTCAAGTCATTGGATCTCCACTTGATAATGTACCTGAATTACTTTCTGAGACAGGAGCATTTCAAGATTTAACAACCTTAACTCCAAGTTCTGGAGTGTTACCATACGAGTTGGTGGAATCATTTTGGTCAGACGGAGCAGAGAAAAAGCGATGGATGGTAATACCTAATGATGGTACTCATGATACTCCAGAGGAGAAAATTAGTTTTTCTGAAGATGGAGATTGGGAGTTTCCAGTTGGTTCAGTACTTATAAAACATTTTGAATTGCCCATAGATGATGCAAACCCTAATGTAACAAAACGCTTAGAAACGAGGTTTTCAATTAAGGCGAGTACAGGTGATTTTTATTTTTTAACCTATAAGTGGAATAGTGCAGGAACAGAAGCTGTTTTATTAGATTCTGGGGTATCTGAGGATATTGCGATTGCGACAACGAGCGGATCATCAAGATATCAAACATGGACTTATCCAGGCACACAAGATTGTATTGCTTGTCATAATCCTGCGACCAATGGATCAATAGGGCCTAGGACTCGATTTTTAAATTCAAATATCACCTACCCACAAACAGAAACTAATGCCAATCAATTGGTGACTTTAAGTCATTTAGGTATTTTAGATGAATCCATTGATGATAATACCGTTTTAGCATACCAAACTCATAAGGCTATAGATGATCCTAATGCTAGTTTAGATGAAAGAGCAAGATCTTATTTAGATAACAACTGTGCTTATTGTCATAGACCTGGAGGCACAGGTGAAAGAGCTCAATTTGATTTAAGATTATCTAATTCTTTAGTAGATACAGGTCTTATGTATGCAGGAACTAATGAACCTGTAGACGGTTTAGATAGAATAGTTATTGCAGGTGATGCAGAAAATTCGATACTTTTTCATAGAATTGAAAGTGTTGATCAAACAGTTGAGATGCCTCCTATCGCTAAAAATGTAGCAGATCAGGCAGGAGTAGATCTTATTGAAGAATGGATTAACCAACTAGATCCTAATTATGAGGATCCTACAATTGATGCTTGTACATATACAATTACAAATGTAGGAAGTGGACTGGTAATGGATATAGCTGGTGTGTCTCAAGCTAATGGTGCCAATGTGCAACAATGGACTTTTATAGCTGGTGGAAATCAATTAAATCAACAGTTCATCGTAGAACCCGATGGGAACGGATATTATACTATTAAAGCAGTTCATAGTGATAAATTCTTAGACGTTCAAGGTGCAGGACAAGCTTCAGGAACTAATGTGATTCAATATCAAGGGAATGGGACAGATGCCCAATTATATTCATTTGAATTTCTTGGAAATAATCAATATGCCATAAAAAGTAAAACAAATAACCTTTATTTAGGTATAGAGAATGGTTCACTTAACAATGGTGGAAGTATTAAGACTTATGCAGATGATGGTTCTGATTTTTTTAAATGGACATTTACAGCGTTTGAAATCCCAGTAACAGGAGTAACTATATTAGAAGAAACGGCAATAGTTGCTACAGGAGGTAACCTTACTTTAACAGCTTCTGTCTTACCTAGTGGTGCTTGCGATCAAAATTTAATATGGTCTTCTAGTGACGAAACAATTGCTTTAGTGGATGAAACAGGATATGTAACAGGAGTAGCTGAAGGTGTAGCTACTATAACCGCAACTACTGTTGAAGGCGGTTTTACAGATTCTACTCTTATAGAAGTTTATGATAATGTTCCGATTAGCACCTCTGTTTTTACGATTACTAATGTAGGAAGTAGTTTAGTAATGGATGTTGCAAATGGATCTCAAGCTAATACTACAGATATTGTTCAGAAGCCAGGTACTTTAAGTGATAATCAGAAATTTATAGTTGCACCTGATGGAAATGGTTATTATACGATAAAACCCGTACATAGTAATAAAAATGTAGACGTTCAAGGTGCGGGACAAGCTGATGGCACTAATCTAATACAACACGAGGAGAACGGTACAGATGCGCAATTGTTTTCAATTATATACCTTGGTAACGATATGTATGCTATACAGAGCAAAGTTAATAATCTTTATGTTGGAATAGAGAACAATTCATTGGTTGATGGAGCTAGTATTAAAACTTATGCTAATGATGGTTCTGATTTTTTTAAATGGGGACTTACAGATTTAAGTACAACTTATACATTTGATGGTAATAATGGTTGGTTGCCAAGTGACCCTAACGGGACTGCTACAATATATGATGAAATTATAGTTGAATCTGGTAATGCTATAATATCTTCGAATACGACATCTGATATTATAAACGTTAATCCAGGGGCTGCACTTACAATAAACAATGGCGTAACTTTAACAACAAATACAACCACTTTAAATTCAACTTCACAAACGTATGCTAGTTTAATAGTTGACGGTATAATTGAAGGAACCGTAAAATATGAGCGCTATGTTAACGCTAACTCTGGTGGAAATGACCTTATTTCACCACCATTATCTGGCGAAACATGGGAAGACTTTTTATTGTCAGATAATAATGCCGCAGATATTTTAAATGACGGAAACAATAATCCAAGAACCTATTTATTTGGACCTTTTGATAAAACAGCAGATAGTTATCTATTGTATACCGATGCTGATATAACAACTTTAGAAAGTGGTACAGGTTATAGAGCAGGTACGGTTGCAGGAACTAATTTAACTTTTACAGGAGAAGTCCCAACAACAGAAGTTACAGTAGATATTAGAAATACTGGAGCGACTTACCCAGATTGGAATTTAATAGGAAACCCATATCCGTCTTATTTAGATATGGAATTATTTTTAAATTATGTTTTAGATAATGGAACGAATCCTGTAACAACGAACTTAAGTATATTAGAAGATATCTCTGGTATATATGGTTATGATGGAGATGCATCTGATGGTTGGTCGGTTATTACATTGGCTAATGCATCAGAAAAATTAATGACACCAGGCCAAGGTTTCTTTGTGGCAGCCAATGCCACATATCAAGATACTTACGATATTACTTTTGATCCATCTATGCGAGCAACGGGTACAGATGATGATTTTATAGCGGGTCGTAGTGTTAATGTCTTAACCTTTTTAAAGCTTAATGCGAGTACAGCTACTAACAGTTATGGTACTGAGTTTTATTTTAATGCGAATGCAAGTCGAGGTATAGACCCTGGATACGATGGTAAAATATTAGGAAATGTTGCACCAAACTTTGCAATTTATTCACATCTAGTAGAAGGTGATGCAGAGCTTCCCATAGCATTACAAGCGCTAAATCCGTCAGATTTAACAAATACAATAATTCCATTGGGTGTTAATTCAAATCAAGGAGAGCAACTTACATTTAGTATCAACGAAAGTTCTTTGCCTAATGATGTTAACGTATATTTAGAAGACAATGTAGCTCATACGGTTACTTTATTAAATTCTGGTGATTACACGTTAACGCCAAACATGGATTTAAATGGAACAGGTCGCTTCTATCTTCGTTTATCATCGTCTGTGTTATCATTAGAAGACAATGATTTCAATTCATTACAGATTTTTAGCACAACTAATCCAAAATCAATAGTGATTAAAGGAGTGCTTAATGCTGCCACAGAAGTTAATCTTTATGATATTCATGGTCGTGTAGTGTTAAAAAAATCTATAAATCACTTAAACTTAGTAAATACTATTGATGTTTCGAGAATAGGAACTGGAGTATATTTTGTTAAAGTGTTTAATGATAGTCAAGTTAAAACACAAAAGCTTATTATTAGATAGGTCTTAATAAATCAATATTAAAAAGCTGCCTTTATTAAAGGTAGCTTTTTTTTTATCTTATTATTAAGTATCTAAGATGCTCTAAAATCTTTAAAAGCGATAATATTTTTAAGGTTATAACACCTTATTTCATAGGTCATTATCAATGCTGTAAATCGATTTTACGGTTCAAAAGAAGTATAGACGCCTGATAAACAGGTAGTTTGTCGGTTAAAAGCACCGTTTGTCTTGCTGAAAGGCAAGTTTTAATTTTTAGTGATTAATTTGTATTGCTATTAATTAACTCTTCAAACAATGAATCTTAAAATTAAAAAAAACAAGATTTCCTTGGGGCTTATAGGGATTTCAATTGTTGCCATTATAGGTATGGCTCCGTATTTTTTTGGACCAGGATTAACTCAACCTGAAGCGGTTGGGGCATTTTTAAACGGAAGTTTTCCAGATGTAACAGCATCTTCAAATCCGTATCAACCTGTTTTTTCAAATATGACATTTAACTCGCCGCTAACATTTACTGCAGTTCCCAATAGTGATAAATTGGTAGTAGGTCAGCAAAACGGTGAAATTTATTGGTTTGAGAATGACAATACTGTTCCCACAAAAAACCTTTTAGCCGATCTATCAAATGACGTTGGAGTAGTTTGGGATGGTGGATTTTTAGGTTTAGAAATACACCCTGAATTTGGTACACCAGGTAAAAATTATTTTTACATGTACTACACTTCTAAAGATGAGAATGGTAATGATTATCCGAATGCTTTTGTAAGTGGTTTTGGTTGTTATCAAGAAGATTATTGGGGAGGATTTCTGTATTTAAAACGATTTGAAGTCGACCCAATAACATTTACACTTGATTTAAGTTCAGAATTAACCATGCTTAAACTAAGGATGTTTAGTTCTACTCATCGAGGTGGAGCCTTAGAGTTTGGTGATGATGGGTTTTTGTACTTATCTACAGGTGAACAATCTGCTTATAGTAAATCACAAAATATAACGACCAATTTAGATGGTGGTGTTTTACGTATAGATGTGGATCAAGACCCAACCAAAAGTCATGATCCAATTAGAACATTAGATACTGGCCGTTTTGCTGATGAAATTTCTGGTGTAGGCTATGGTATTCCAAATGATAATCCATTTTTAAGTCCTACAGGTTTAAACTTTGAAGAATATTATACCATTGGTAACAGAAATCCACATAGAATGACTAAAGATGCATTAACTGGTACAATGTATATTGGAGAAATTGGTGAGGGTACGCACGAGGAGATTAATGTAGTTAGTAAAGGTAAGAATTATGGATGGCCAGTTTACGAAGGTAATGTCGCCGGACCTAGACCAAATTGTCCGGGGCCAGATAGCGGTATGTATAACAATATGCCACACGAAGCTCCTTTAGTTGCTTTTCCACGTTCGGAAGCTAATGCTTTAATGGGAGGTTATGTGTATCGAGGCACAAATATGCCAGAATTTTATGGCATGTATATCTGCGCAGACTATGGGTTAGGTAAAGAAATTTGGGCTGTTGACACTACAACAGGTGTATTCAACCTTATAACAAATTTCGCACCTGTGGCACCACATGAAAATACTAATATTATATCTTTTGGAGAAGATAACCAAGGGGAACTCTATTTGTTAACCCAAGGAAATAATGTGCCTTTATATAAATTAACTCAGGTAAATGAGTCACCATTTGATGACGTGCCTCAGCTACTCTCAGAAACAGGTGCATTTCAAGACTTAACGACATTAACACCAAATTCTGGGGTTTTACCATATGACTTAGTAGAATCATTTTGGTCCGACGGAGCAGAGAAACAGCGATGGATGGTAATACCTAATGATGGATCACATGATACTCCACAAGAAAAAATTAGTTTTTCAGAAGATGGCGATTGGGAGTTTCCAATTGGTTCAGTTCTTATAAAACATTTTGAATTGCCAATAGATGATGCAAACCCTAATATTACAAAGCGTTTAGAAACTCGATTTTCGGTTAAAGCAAGTTCAGGTAGTTTTTATTTTTTAACCTATAAGTGGAATAGTGCAGGCACAGATGCTGTTTTATTAGATTCTGGTTTGGACGAAAATATTGAGATCACCACAACGAGTGGCTCTTCAAGATATCAAACCTGGTCATATCCAAGTACGCAAGACTGTATTGCTTGTCATAATCCTGCGACTAAAGGAACATTAGGGCCACGAACTAGGAATTTAAATTCTAATTTCACGTATCCTCAAACTTCAATTAATGCTAATCAATTAGTGACCTTAAGCCATTTAGGAATCCTAGACGAAATCATTGATGATAATACTGTATTAGGATATCAGACGCATAAAGCTATAGATGATCCTAATGCTAGTTTAGATGAAAGAGCAAGATCTTATCTAGATAATAATTGTGCTTATTGTCATAGACCTGGTGGATCAGGAGATAGAGCACAATTTGATTTAAGATTATCTAACACTTTAGTGGAAACAGGTCTTATGTACGCAGGAACAAATTCACCTGTTGATGGTTTGGATAAAATAGTAATTGCAGGTGATGCTGATAATTCTATACTTTTTCATAGAATGGAAAGCGTAGATCAAACTGTAGCAATGCCTCCTATTGCTAAAAACGTAGTAGATCAACCAGGTGTAGATCTTATTGAAGAATGGATAAACCAACTAGATCCTAATTTTGAAAACCCTACAATAGAAGCTTGTACTTATATTGTGACAAATGTAGCTACAGGATTGGTAATGGATATTGAAGCTGTGTCTCAAGCGAATTCAGCAGATGTTCATCAATGGCAATATGTAGGAGGTGCAAATCAGCAATTTGTTGTAGAACCAGATGGAAATAATTACCATACGTTTAAAGCAGTTCATAGTGATAAATTTATAGATGTAGCAGGGCAAGGACAAGCCCCAGGAACGAATCTAATACAGTACGAAGGGAATGGTACTGATGCGCAGTTGTTTTCTTTAGATTATTTAGGAAATAATGAGTATGCTATAAAAAGTAAAGCAAATGATCTTTACCTTGGTATAGAGAACAACTCAACAGTAAATGGTGGTAGCATTAAGACCTACGAGTATAATGGCTCTGATTTTTTTAAATGGACATTTACAAAGTTAATTCCTGTAACTGGGATAACAGTATTAGAGGAGTCAGAAACACTTCTTGAAGGAGAAAACATTACTTTAGTTGCTACTGTATTGCCTGAAACTGCTTGTGATCAAAACGTGGTATGGTCTTCAAGTGACGAGACTGTTGCTACAGTAGATGCTGTTGGGAATGTAACAGGAATTGCGGGAGGTGTTGCTACAATTACTGGAACAACTTCTGAAGGTGGATTTACAGACTCTTCCGAGATCACAGTGCTACCGTACGATTGTAATGGTGTAATAATAGATCACACCGACCCTGTAGGTACAGGTACTATTCTTGCAAGAGCTGAAATTAATGAAGCAGAAAACAGATTTAAGGCTTTTGATAATAAAAAAACAGAGACTGATTTTAGTAAGTGGTTAGATGATGGTGGAAATCCAACTGTAGCTAACCCAAGTTATATCTCAATTGAATTTAATGACCCGAAATGGGTGAATAGATTAATTATTACAAGTGCTAATGACGAGCCAAATAGAGATCCAGAAGATTTTAAATTATTAGGATCCAATGGTGGAAACTATACAGAAATAAATAGTTGGACAGGAGTACAGTTCCCTAATAGATATCAGTCTATTGAATTTGTGTTTGCCAATGAAACGGCTTATGATACGTATCGATTAGAAATCACAAAAAACGGTGGTGATCCTGAAGGCATGACGCAATTAGCAGAGATAGAGTTAATTGGCTGTAGCGCAATACCTGGCATTACTTACACCTTTAATAATGGTATCTGGTCACCAAGTGATCCTAATGGAGTAGCTAACGTAAATGATGAGATTATTGTTGAGGCTGGTAATGCTGTTTTATCAGCTAATATGATATGCAATTCGCTAACAGTAAATCCAGGAGCCGCGCTTACCATAGATAATGGTGTAACATTAACAACGAATACAGCAACTTTAAATTCCACATCGCAATTGTACTCTAGTTTAATTAATGATGGTACCATCGTAGGAACCGTAAAATATGAGCGATATGTTAACGCTAACTCTGGTGGAAATGACCTTATTTCACCACCATTATCTGGCGAAACATGGGAAGACTTTTTATTGTCAGATAATAATGCCGCAGATATTTTAAATGACGGAAACAATAATCCAAGAACCTATTTATTTGGACCTTTTGATAAAACAGCAGATAGTTATCTAATGTATAGTGATGCTGATATAACAACTTTAGAAAGTGGTACAGGTTATAGAGCAGGTACGGTTGCAGGAACTAATTTAACCTTTACAGGAGATGTCCCAACAACAGAAGTTACAGTAGATATTAGAAATACTGGAGCGACTTACCCAGATTGGAATTTAATAGGAAACCCATATCCGTCTTATTTAGATATGGAATTATTTTTAAATCATGTTTTAGATAATGGAACGAATCCTGTAACAACGAACTTAAGTATATTAGAAGATATCTCTGGTATATATGGTTATGATGGGGATGCATCTGATGGTTGGTCGGTGATTACATTGGCTAATGCATCAGAAAAATTAATGACACCAGGCCAAGGTTTCTTTGTGGCAGCCAATGCCACATATCAAGATACTTACGATATTACTTTTGATCCATCAATGCGAGCAACAGGTTCAGATGATGATTTTATAGCAGGCCGTAGTGCTAATGTCTTAACCTTTTTAAAGCTTAATGCGAGTACAGCTACTAACAGTTATGGTACTGAGTTTTATTTTAATGCGAATGCAAGTCGAGGTATAGACCCTGGATACGATGGTAAAATATTAGGAAATGTTGCACCAAACTTTGCAATTTACTCACATCTAGTAGAAGGTGATGCAGAGCTTCCCATAGCATTACAAGCGCTAAATCCGTCAGATTTAACAAATACAATAATTCCATTGGGTGTTAATTCAAATCAAGGAGAGCAACTTACATTTAGTATAGACGAAAGTACTTTGCCTAATGATGTTAACGTATATTTAGAAGACAATGTAGCTCATACGGTTACTTTATTAAATTCTGGTGATTACACGTTAACGCCAAACATGGATTTAAATGGAACAGGTCGCTTCTATCTTCGTTTTTCAAATTCGGTGTTATCCATAATAGATAATGAACTAAATAGTTTACAGATTTTTAGCACAACCAATCCAAAATCAATAGTGATTAAAGGAGTGCTTAATACTGCTACAACTATTAATTTATATGATATTCATGGTCGATTAGTGTTAAATCAATCCATAAATCACCTCAATGACACAAACACTATTGATGTTTCAAGAGTTGGAACAGGAGTATATTTTGTAAAGGTATTTAATGATCATCAAATGAAAACACAAAAACTTATCATTAGGTAAGCTATAATAGCTGTATCATACTATCGAAAAGCTGTCTTTTTAAAAAGGGCAGCTTTTTTTATTTGTGAGGGTTAATTAAAGTGAGACGACAACGCTAGGCTGAATTTACATCTAGTGTACAAACACCGTTTAATACATCTCAACAGCTTCAAAAGAAAATTAATCTAAAAAATCGGAAATCATAAATCGTAATTCGTAAATCCTTACTATTTTTGCGCATGCAACACAACAAAGTCCTAATATTAGATTTCGGATCGCAATACACACAGCTTATTGCGCGCAGAGTTAGAGAGTTAAACATCTATTGCGAAATACATCCTTACAACAAAATTCCTTCAGACTCAGATAGCTTTAAAGCTGTTATTTTATCTGGTAGTCCAAACTCGGTAAGAGGAGAAGCAGTGCTTCACCCTGACTTAGATAGCATTAGAGGAAAAAAACCAATGCTAGCCGTTTGTTACGGAGCTCAATATTTAGCGCATTTTTCAGGAGGTGAAGTTGCGGAATCCAATACAAGAGAATACGGTAGAGCGAATTTAAGCTTTGTAAAATCTGACGAAGAATTCTTAGAAAATATACACGCAGGCAGCCAAGTTTGGATGAGCCATAGTGATACCATCAAACAATTACCAACAGGAGGTGTACTTTTAGCAAGTACCAATGATGTTGAAAATGCCGCCTATAAAATTGAGGGAGAACAAACATACGCCATTCAATTTCATCCTGAAGTTTACCACAGTACAGATGGACATCAGCTTTTAAATAACTTTTTAATTAAAATTGCTAAGGTTGAACAAGATTGGACACCACAATCTTTTGTTCAAGAAACCGTTGATAGTCTTAAGGAACAGTTAGGAAACGATAAGGTTGTTTTAGGGTTATCAGGAGGAGTAGATTCTTCGGTAGCAGCCATGTTATTGCATAAAGCAATTGGAAAAAACCTCTATTGTATTTTTGTAAATAACGGTTTATTACGTAAAAATGAATTTGAAGATGTTCTGCACCAATACGAAGGTATGGGACTAAATGTTAAAGGAGTTGATGCTTCGGCACGCTTTTTGGATGCTTTAGCAGGACTGAGTGATCCAGAGCTTAAAAGAAAAGCAATAGGTCGTGTGTTTATTGAAGTTTTTGATGATGAAGCACATTTAATACAGGACGTAAAATGGTTAGCTCAAGGCACTATTTATCCAGATGTGATAGAAAGTGTTTCTGCGACAGGTGGTCCAAGTGCAACGATAAAAAGTCATCATAATGTTGGTGGATTACCAGATTTCATGAAGCTTAAAGTGGTAGAGCCGCTTAAAGCTTTATTTAAAGATGAAGTTAGACGAGTTGGTGCGTCTATGAATATGGATAAACAACTATTAGGGCGTCATCCATTTCCTGGGCCAGGATTGGCAATTCGGATTCTTGGAGATCTAACCGCAGAAAAAGTGCGTATATTACAAGAGGTAGATGCTATTTTTATTAATAACCTACGGTCTTGGAATTTGTACGATAAAGTATGGCAAGCAGGAGCTATGTTGCTACCAGTAAATAGTGTTGGAGTCATGGGAGATGAACGTACTTATGAAAAATGTGTAGCTTTAAGAGCTGTAGAAAGTACAGATGGAATGACGGCAGATTGGGTAAATTTACCCTATGAGTTTCTGCAAAAAACGTCAAACGAAATTATAAATAAAGTAAAAGGTGTAAATAGAGTTGTCTATGATATTAGCTCAAAACCACCTGCTACTATTGAGTGGGAATAAATAAAGGACTAAGTGCAAGTTGAATTTGAAGCGTAGTTTGAAGTAAAATAGAATACATGAAAAATATCTTAACCATAATTTTAATTGCTTTTACAATAGGGCTTAGTGCCCAAGGTTATATTGAACATACTGTTAAACCAGGTGAAACAATTGAAAGTATAGCTAAAGGCTATTTAGTAACCGTAGATGATATTTTTGCGTTAAACCCTGATGCCAAACGTAAGTTTCAACCTAATACAGTCTTAATCATTCCAAACTCTAAAGTTAAAAACGACGCTATTGTAGAAGATAGTAGAGAATTAGTTGGCTATAAAAACCATAGGGTAAAACGAAAAGAAACCTTATACGGATTGTCTCAAGAATACGGTGTTTCTGAAGAGGAGATTAAAAAGGCAAACCGCTCGTTGTACTCTGAAAACCTTAAAAAAGGGGATAGAATTAGAATTCCTCGTTTTAGAACAATTGTTTCGCAACAAACTTTAACAAATACAGTTAAAAAATATACGGTTCAACCTAAAGAAGGAAAGTGGAGAATTGCCTATAAATTCGGAATTACTGTTGCAGATTTAGAAGCATTAAATCCATTTATGAATGAAACAATTCAACCAGGAGATGAGCTAAACGTACCTAATATTAACGATAAAGAAGAAAAACAAGTAGAAGCAACTTCTGGTTATTATGAAGTTTTGCCAAAAGAAGGTTTTTTTAGATTAAAAGTAAAGTTGAATTTAACCAAAGCGGAGTTAGAAGCACTAAATCCTGAGTTGAAGGAAACAGGTTTAAAAGCTGGAATGATTTTAAAAGTGCCAGCAGGAGTTGCACCTACAGAAGAATTAGAAACTGTTGAGAGCACTAATTTAAAAAGTAACTTAACTAATTTTAAGACTAAAAAAATAGCCTTAATGATGCCGTATCGTCTCGACAGAATTGATGTCGATGCTGTAGACGAAACAAAAGAGATGATAAAAGATAATCGATTATTATCTACAGTATTAGACTTTCATGTCGGAGTTAAGATGGCCTTAGATTCTGCAAAGCAATTAGGGATTTCTACAGATTTAAAGGTTTTTGATACACGCTATCATATTTCGAAAACAGCAGAAATATTAGCAGAGAATGATTTCTCTGATTATGATGCAGTGATTGGACCCATGGAAGAAAATAGTTTTAATCGTGTTGCAATGACATTAAAAGCAGATAATGTGCCCGTAATTGCAGCAATGAGTAAACCAAAACAAGTTTACACTAATGTGTTTCAGACCTTACCAGACGAAAAGTTGTTAAGTAAAGTGATGACAGATTTTGTGAAAGCAGATAGTTTAAAAACTAAAGTGGTTATCATTTCAGATCATGCACATAAAACAAGTAGTGAAGCTTTGCAAAAGGTATTTCCTAACTCTAAATTGATTTTAACGCAAAAAGATAAAAAAGATAAATCAAAAGATGGGTACTTTATTTACCATGCTAATTTAAAGAATGTATTTTCTGAAGGTAGAACATTTGTGTTTCTAGAAACAGATAATTCGTCTTTAGCGTCGAGTGTAGTTAGTATGTTAAATGCTTTAGCGGTAAATAAAACTGAAATTATTTTAGCAACATTAAACAAAGGAAAGGCGTTTGATAAGGATGTAGATAACAATAATTTATCAAACCTCAAATTTCATTACCCTTCAGTACATAAAGACTTTGATGGAACAAGATCTAATGGTTTTGTTGAGACCTACAGAAAAGAATATGGAATAGCACCAAGTAAATATGTAGCACGCGGCTTTGATATTACTTTAGACCTTTTAATGCGTTTGGCTACTGCTGATAATTTATATGACGCTTCAATAAACACTATACAAACGGAATACATAGAAAATAAATTTAGATATAATAAAATTCCATTTGGTGGCTATATTAATGAAGCTGTTTATATTGTAAAATACGATGACCTTAAAATTGTGAAGGCAGATTAATATCTTTTAATCGACCATTAATAGTTATTTCCTAGCCTTATATCGCATTTAGTATCCTAATATTGAAAAAGATATTATTTTTAATTCGAAATAATAACGCTTGAAAAATTTACTTATAATTATAACCCTACTTTTTCTTGGAGTACCTTCCAATGAAGAAGCCTCCGTGACTTGGAATGAAACCACCAAGCTTACATGGTCCGATTTTAAAGCATCTCCTGATTTAAAGTCAGGTGCTGTTGCAGTTACGGCTTCAGGGATTACTTTTGGATATTCTGTAAAAACGTCTGATGAAAGAATTGTTGACTTTTCTACAACTGTTCAAGCCCATTTTTACCCTAACAAATCTTGGTATGTAAAAGAAAAAGGAAATGCATACATTTTAGCGCACGAGCAGTTGCATTTTGACATTACAGAACTATACGCACGTAAGTTTAGAGCGCAAATAACCAAGTTAATTGTTAACCAGAATGTAAAAGAACAGATGAAGAGGTTGCACGCTACAATTAATGAAGCCGTAAATGAAACTCAAAAACGCTACGATGAGCAAACCAAGCATTCTATGAATAGAGAAATGCAAAAACAATGGGAAGTAACAATTCAGAATGAACTTAGTAAATATGAAGATTTCAAGTCATTGTAGTTTAACTATGTTTCTCAATTTAATGATGTCTTTTCCGATCCACAATCCTCTTTTTATTGATACTAAAATTCACTTAAAATGGAATTAGACGGCACAGTTTTAATTGAGTTAGCCCATTACAAAATGCCATTTGGCAAATACAAAAACCAATACCTAATCGATATTCCAGAATATTACTATATCTGGTATCAGCAAAAAGGATTTCCTGATGGAAAACTTGGACGTATGATGGCTCAGATGTGCGAAATAAAAATTAATGGATTAGAAGAGTTAATTTATACGATCCGAAGGGATTTTAGAAAGTAGGTTTAATAGTTTAAACAATGTCTCTCGGAGTATAAGTGCTTTATATCTTTGGTTAAATAATATGAGTTACTAACGCTACCAGGCAAACGAGGTATACGCTTCAGATATAAAATCTATACTATAAATTTAAAAACGACGTCATCATTTTTTGAAGAGCTAAAGGTGTTTGTTTGTAATGATATGTATATCAATAGGTAAGACTGTCTTTTTTAAATTTTCATCCATAGAAATAATAACATATTAACAAACCATAAACAAATACAAAATAACCCATTAAATTTTGTAATTTTGCCTGCGTTTAAAAGCGTATCATGACTACAAACCCTAAATATATTTTTGTAACTGGAGGCGTGTCTTCTTCTCTCGGGAAAGGCATTATAGCTGCATCTTTAGCAAAACTCCTACAAGCACAAGGTTACAGAGCAACCATTCAAAAATTAGATCCATATATTAATATCGATCCAGGTACTTTAAATCCTTACGAGCATGGAGAATGCTATGTTACGGACGATGGTGCAGAAACCGATTTAGACTTAGGACATTACGAGCGTTTTTTAAACGTTCCAACATCACAAGCTAATAACGTTACAACAGGTAGAATATACCAAAGTGTTATTAATAAAGAAAGACGTGGTGAGTTTTTAGGGAAAACAGTTCAAGTTATCCCTCACATTACTGACGAAATCAAACGAAGAATCCAAATTTTAGGTAACTCTGGTGAGTATGATATTGTTATTACTGAAATCGGAGGAACTGTAGGAGATATTGAATCTTTACCATACATTGAAGCTGTAAGACAGTTGGAGTGGGATCTAGGTGAGCATAATACCTGTGTAATCCATCTAACATTAGTACCATTTTTATCTGCTGCTGGAGAATTAAAAACAAAGCCAACGCAACACAGTGTAAAAACCTTGATGGAAAGTGGAGTGCAAGCAGACATTTTGGTGTGTAGAACAGAGCATAAACTTAACGATAGTATAAAAACAAAATTAGCGCGTTTTTGTAATGTGAAAAAGGAAGCGGTAATTGAATCTATTGATGCTTCTACTATATACGATGTACCAAATTTAATGCTAGAAGAAGGTTTAGATAAAGTGGTTTTAAATCAGTTGCAACTAAAAAATGATGTGCCAGATTTAAAACGATGGAATGAATTTTTAGACCGTTTAAATCATCCTAAAAGTGAAGTTACTATAGGTTTAATTGGTAAATATGTAGAGCTTCAAGATTCTTATAAATCGATTCTAGAATCCTTTATACATGCTGGTGCAGAGAATGAAGTAAAAGTAAATGTAGAACCAATTCATTCTGAATATTTATCAGAAAATAATATCGAATTTAAGTTCGGTCATTTAGATGGCGTTTTAGTAGCTCCAGGTTTTGGTGAACGTGGTATTGAAGGTAAAATTGATGCCGTTCGTTTTGTCAGGGAAAATAATATTCCGTTTTTAGGAATTTGCTTAGGAATGCAAATGGCAGTTATAGAATATGCCAGAAATGTACTTAACCTTAAAGATGCGAATTCTGTAGAAATGGATGAGCGCACTCCAAATCCTGTTATTAATTTAATGGAATCGCAAAAAGGGGTCGTAAACAAAGGAGGAACAATGCGATTAGGAACTTGGGATTGTAATCTTGAAAAAGATAGCATTGCCTATAAAGTTTATAATTCAGAAACGATTACTGAAAGACATAGACACCGTTTTGAGTTTAATAACGATTATAAGGCTCAATTTGAAGATGCCGGTATGAAAGCTACAGGTCATAACCCTGAAACAGGTTTAGTAGAAATTGTAGAAATACCTAAGAACGATTGGTTTGTTGGTGTACAATACCATCCGGAATATAAGAGCACAGTGAAAAATCCGCATCCTTTATTTGTTGCGTTTGTAGCTGCTGCCTTAAAATATAAAAACAAAAGAAAGAAAAAATAACTATGCCACTTTGGCGAAAATAAAAATTTGGACAGTTTTTTGGATTGTTCAATCGTTACCATATAAGACCTGTCAAGATGAATATACATGACAGGTCTAAAACTGAAAATTAACCATGGAAGAAAAGAAATTCGACGTTAAATCTATTATAGGCTTTGTCCTCATTTTTGGTATTTTGTTATACATAATGTATCAAAATCAACCAAGCCCAGAAGAGCTTGAAGCACAAAAACTAGCAGAACAAGAGCAGGTTGAAGCTGAGAAAGCAGACAGTAAACAAAATGAGAGTTTAGTTACAACATCGTCAGACTATACAACTAATACTCAGGTTTTAGATTCTACACAAAAAGTTGCTCTTCAAAATAAAGTAGGTTCTTTTGCTTATGCATTAACCTTGCCATCTGCTACAAACGATCAAACTACAGTTGAAACTGATGTTTTTGAACTTAAGTTTAACAATAAAGGTGGTCACTTAGCCGAAGTGAAATTAAGAAACTTTGTCGATTATGATTCTGTACCAATTTATATGGTAAAGGATGATAATAGTGCCTTTAATATCAAATTTGGAACCTCTGATAATAGAACGTTAAATACACAAGATTTTCCGTTTGAACCTTCTGTTTCTCAAAGTGGTGAGAATACAGTTGTGTCCATGAAACTTAAAGTTTCTGAAACAGCGTTTTTAGAATACCGTTACGAGTTAAAACCTGACGATTATATGATTGATTTTTCAATTAAATCTCAAGGTTTAAGTGGTGTATTTAATACATCGCAACCAATTGAGTTAGATTGGAAACAAAAAAGTATTCGACATTCTAAAAGTATCAGTTACGAAAACCGCTATACAAGGTTAACGTATATGTATGATGATGGCAAGGTTGATAAGTTATCGCAAGCAAGTGATGACGACGAAATTGCTGATGACGTAGAATGGTTATCTTACAGACAACACTTTTTTAGTTCTATTTTAGTGGCTAATAATAGTCCGTTTAAAAAAGTAGAATTAACATCATTAGATTTAGTAGAAGATGAAGAAATAGATACGCTATATACTAAATTATACACATCAAAAATGCCTTTAGCCTTTAATGGTGGAGAAATAAGCGAAAACTTAGGGCTGTATTATGGACCAACAGATAACGCCACATTAAAAGATTACGATAAAGGACTAGAGGAAAGTATTCCTTTTGGTTGGGGAATTTTTGGATGGATAAATAAAGTGTTATTCATTCCATTGTTTGGGTTCTTAAGTGGTTTCTTACCTTACGGATTTGCTATTATTGTAATGACTATTTTGGTGAAAATTGTATTGTCTTTTGTACAGTATAAGCAGTTCTTGTCTCAGGCAAAGATGAAAATCTTAAAGCCAGAATTAGATGCTGTAAGAGAAAAGTATAAAGACAATAAGTTAAAAGCACAGCAAGAAACGATGGCTATTCAAAGCCGAGCAGGAGCAAGTCCATTAAGTGGTTGTTTACCAGGTTTAATGCAAATCCCTGTGTTTTATGCCTTATTTATGTTTTTCCCAACAGCTTTTGAGCTAAGACAAAAAGGATTCCTTTGGGCAGACGATTTAAGTTCTTATGATTCTATTTACGACATACCTTTCCATATTCCATTGTACGGAGATCACGTTGCATTATTCCCAATTTTAGCGGCAATAGCAATTTTCTTTTATATGAAAATGACAACTGGTCAGCAAATGGCAACACAGCCAACGCAAGAAGGAATGCCAGATATGGCAAAAATGATGAAGTACATGATTTACTTCTCACCAATTTTAATGTTGGTATTCTTCAACAACTATGCGTCAGGATTAAGTTTGTATTACTTTATATCTAACTTAATTAGTATTGGTATTATGTTAGTGATTAAAAACTACATTATTGATGAAGATAAAGTATTGGCTAAAATTGAGGTCAATAAAAAGAAGCCTAAGAAGCAAAACAAATTTCAGAAGAAAATGGCTGAAATGATGGAGCAAGCTGAAGCACAAAAACAAGCGCAGCAAAAAGGCAAGAAGAAATAAATGATCTTCACTTAATTAATTGATAAAGAAACTATAGCCTCAACATTTTTGTTGAGGCTATTTTTATATAATGATATTTAATTACTCTTGAAGCTATTAACGAAGCTTACATTTTTAAAACGACGACTAATGGCTATGTTTAGGAATACTGTTAGGAGAATAAAAGCCCAAACGTTTTACTGTTTGAGCCTTTACCTAACTAATCAATCAACCTAATATTAATGAGGTGGTATCCCTCTGTTTGTTTTTATTGCATTGGTAAAAGTACTTTATCAATAACATGAACTACGCCATTAATAGACTGTATATCTACTAAACTTGTAACAATATTACTAACACGTGCGTTTGGATCTGTTAACGTAAATGCTGAATTATCAGCAGTAATATCTCCACCTAAAGTTGCTACAGTTCCGTTTGGCAAACTACTAGACTGAACATTTCCACTTACAATATGATAGGTTAAAACAGCATCAACAGTTGCTGGATCTAAATCACCAAGCGATGTGTTTCCAGAAGGGTCTAATTCTAGTAATAAATCTGCAAACGCATCGTTAGATGGTGCAAATACTGTAAACGGTCCAGCTGAAGAGTCAGATACTGTAGAAATATATGGCACTGTTGGTGTACCAGAATCAGCTAATTGTAATGCAGCTACTAAATTAGATAAAGCCGGATTTGTTGTCGCAAAAGTGGCGATAGTTGGTAGTCCAATCACTTCGTCAACAATATGCACAACACCGTTGCTAGCAACGTTATCTGCATTTGTAACAGTTGAAGACCCGTTTAACATAACTCCAGTAGACGTTGTAAAGTATAAACTTAAATTCGCTTGGTTTGGACCTGTTGCTGCTGTATTGGTATAACCAGAACCAGCATTAACCAAATCTGTAGAGCTTGTAACCGAACCAATAATGACATGGTTCAAAAGAATATTCTTTACTAAGGCTTCTTCAGCTGTAGATAAATTTTCTAAATCTAAACCAGTGTCAGTTAATAGTTGTGTGAATGCATCGTTTGAAGGTGCAAAAACGGTAAATGGTCCATCACCTTGTAAAGTAGATGTTAAATCAGTGGCCTCTAAAGCAGCTGCTAAAGATGTTAAATTGTTAGCTAGAGCTACATCCACAACGGTTGTCCGTGTTGGAGTAATTGTGTCGTCATCATCACTACAAGCAGTAGTTCCTATCACTAATAGAAATACTGAAAGTAATTTGAAGGTTTTTAAAATAATTTTCATTGTTTTGAGTTTTTATATTGTTCAACATTCAAACCTCGACTGGTTTGTTTAACAAAATTACAAAATGATTAAACAAAAGATTTGTATAATTTTTACTTTAACACTATTTTTAACATCTACCTATGCGCAAAATCCAGTAAATCAGTTCGATAAAGATGGACTACGACATGGTTTTTGGACTAAGAACTATCACAAAACCAATGAGATACGTTACGAAGGGGTGTTTAATCATGGTAAAGAAATCGACTCCTTTAAATTTTACACCTTGTCTGGCGGAAAAAGTGTTTTAAGTGCTATAAAAGTGTTTAATGAGAAGGACAGTATTGCAGATGTGACATTTTTGGCTTCAACAAAGAAAGTGATTAGTGAAGGTAAAATGAATGGCAAACGCTTTATTGGTAAATGGACGTTTTATCATAAGAATTCTGATATCAAAATGATTGAAGAAAACTATAATAACGAAGGTTTACTTGAAGGCGAACGCTTTGTATATTTCAAAAATGGAACGATTGCAGAAAGTGCCTATTATAAAAATGGAGTCTTAGATGGTGAATCTAAATGGTTTTCTGAGAAAGGTGTTTTGTTAAGGCACACACATTATAAAGAAGGTGAACTCGATGGTAAAACCATTAATTACGATGCACTTGGAAACATTACGTCAGAAGGAAACTATAGTAATAGTCAGAAAACAGGTGTTTGGAACTATTACAAGGATGGTGAACTAACAAAAGAAATAAACCATACGACACAAGAAATTATTTCAAAAAAGGAATAGTTTTAGACTATTAATATTATAGAATTTCAGAATGGCAATCGTAATAGGATTGCCTTTTTTATTTTGTAATTTTGCTGCGGTTTTTTCGAACAAAGACCATAATGTATTCAAATGTTGAATACTTAAATTGTCCTCTTGAGGGGACTTTAGGGGTGTTTTTAGTAACATCTAAATTATTAACTAAAAAGATTTCTGCTGTGGCAGGAAATGTTATGAAAAGAGTCATTGTAGGACTGTCAGGAGGAGTAGATTCTAGCGTTGCAGCTTATCTTTTAAAAGAGCAAGGCTACGAGGTTATTGGGTTATTTATGAAAAATTGGCACGATGATTCTGTGACTATTTCAGATGAATGTCCTTGGTTAGAAGATAGTAATGATGCCATGCTAGTGGCAGATAAATTAGGGATCCCATTTCAAACCGTAGATTTAAGTGTGCAGTACAAAGAGCGTATTGTAGATTATATGTTTAACGAATACGAAAAAGGACGCACACCTAACCCTGATGTACTTTGTAATCGCGAAATTAAATTTGATGTCTTTATGGATATCGCTTTAGAATTAGGTGCAGATTACGTTGCTACAGGTCATTATTGTAGAAAAGCTACTATTGAAAAAGATGGAAAGGAAATTCATCAGCTATTAGCTGGTGCAGACCCAAATAAAGATCAATCGTATTTTTTGTGTCAATTATCGCAATCACAATTGGCAAAAGCGCTTTTCCCTGTAGGCGAATTGTTAAAACCAGAAGTTAGAGAAATCGCTAAAGCACAAGATTTAATTACCGCAGAAAAGAAAGATTCTCAAGGCTTGTGTTTTATTGGTAAAGTAAGATTACCAGAATTTTTACAGCAACAATTAAAACCAAAAGAAGGAGCTATCGTTGAGGTTGATGATGCTTTTGAGGCTTATAATCAAACGCTGCCAAAGTTCGATTCTAAAGAAGAGGAGCTCCAATTTTTATCCAAAAAACCAGTTTATAATCTTAACGATGGAAAAGTAGTTGGGAAACATCAAGGTGCACATTATTTTACTAAAGGACAGCGAAAAGGTCTTGGAGTAGGAGGAACCGTTGAACCATTATTTGTTATTGACACTGATGTCAATGCGAATGTAATTTACACAGGACAAGGAAAGAACCATCCAGGCTTATATAGAAATGTGTTGTTTGTGAGCAACGAGGAATTACATTGGGTCAGAGCAGATTTGGCTTTGTCAGAAGGAGAAACCATGTCAGTTATGGCAAGAATTCGTTATAGACAGGCTTTAGAAGCGGCAATATTACATAAAGTTGCTTCAGGTTTGTATGTAGAGTTTAAGAACCCACAATCAGCAATAACCGAAGGTCAGTTTGTGGCTTGGTATTTAGAAGACGAATTGTTAGGTTCGGGTGTAATTTCTTAACTTGCCTTTTAAGTGATAAGTTATTAAATATTGAGTTTTTAGGGTTTTTCCTAAATGATTCTTGCTGAGAATTGTCCCCTTGAGGGGACTTTAGGGGCGTATAGAACAATAAATTGGAAGGCTATTACTTTCGAACACGGTTGTTTCATAAATGCGATAGGTCTTAGCAGTAAAAACCCAATGTCCGTTTGAGGGCAGTAGGGCACTATTCGATGACTTAAAAAGATTTCGACGGCGTTCAACAACCACTAAGTTAAGTGTGATGCATCGTTATAGGCATACATATACTAATTTTTGAAAGTTAATTCCATGAAAAGAACGTTTACACTACTTCTATTTTTTGCAGTTACATTAGTTTTTGCGCAAGAAGACGCATGGATTTCCCTCACAGACAAGCCGAACGTTGCAGCCTCCATTGCAAATCCTATAAGTATTCTCACACAAAAGGCTATCGATAGAAAACAAAATCACAGTGTAGCGATTGATGAGCGCGATGTGCCTGTCAATGAAATCTATATTTCAAATTTAAAAAGCCAAACCGGCATCACCGTCTTGGCAAAATCTAAATGGTTTAATGCCGTACATGTTAGAGGTACAGAAGACAATATTAATGCACTTAGCAATTTGTCGTTTGTTGAAAACATTGATTTTGCAAATCAGAATTTGAATACGTCTTCTAGAGGTACAGAAAGATTAGACAAAACAGCTATCGAAAACGAAACAATAGCTTTTACGTATGGTGACACCCAAAATCAGGTAGAAATGATTAATGTTGACCAACTTCATCTGTCAGATTTTACAGGAGAAGGTATGACAATTGCCGTAATGGATGCAGGATTTCCAAATGTGAATACTATGGCGGCATTTCAACGACTGCGAGATAATAATGATTTACTGGGTGGTTATGATTTTGTCGATAGAACTTCAGCTATTTATGCTTTCGCAGGAAGTAATCATGGTACAAAGGTGTTAAGTACAATGGCTGGCTTTATTCAAGATCAGTATGTTGGCACTGCACCTGATGCATCTTATTATTTGTTTAGAACCGAAGACCCAGGAAGTGAAAATCCGGTTGAAGAAAGCTATTGGGTTGAGGCTGCAGAACGAGCAGATAGTTTAGGTGTAGATATGATTAACACTTCATTAGGTTATACGGTTTATGATAATTCTAATTACAGTTACACGCCAGATGATATGAATGGGCAAACGACCTATATTTCTAAAGGTGCTTCCATTGCTGCTGAAAAAGGAATTTTGGTCGTCGTGAGTGCAGGTAATTCAGGAGCAACAGAATGGCAGACGGTTGGTTCACCTGCAGATTCGCCAAACGTGTTGAGTATTGGAGCGGTTAATGCAAATGAAGGCTATGTGTCATTTAGCTCGCAAGGTAGTGCAGCGCAAGTGGGTTATCAAAAACCAGATGTGGTGGCTAGAGGTGGAGCTGCTTATGTAATAGACGAGTTTAATAATATCGTTCAGAATAATGGTACATCGTTTAGTGGCCCAATTATGTGTGGTGGTATTGCGAGTTTATGGCAAGCTATTCCTAATGCGTTACCAACTGAAGTTATGAATTTAGTAAGGCAATCCGCCTCACAATTTACAACACCAGACGATTTTTTAGGCTATGGTATTTCAGATTTAGATGTCGCAAGAACTATGGCTCTATCTCTTGATGAATATGAGCTGGAACGGATTCAGTTGTTTCCAAATCCTGTAAAATCTTATTTACATATCGAGATACCTTCAAACTTTAATCAAGTGGAAGTTTCAATTTATAACCAATTAGGTCGAGAAATTTTTAATCAAATAGTGACTAAACATTCAAAAACGATTGATGTTTCAAATTATACATCGGGATTTTACATGATGAAAGTTTCTACTGAAAACAATTCAAAAACATTCAAAATTATAAAAATTTGAAGTTAAGCCACAGCGTGGCGAAATATTAATTTAAACATGTCACTCCTCAGGAGTTTAATCAAACAAATGTATCTTGACTATTATTAATATAAAGCTTCAATAAAAACTTAATTATAAAACTCAAGACTAAAAAACCAATTCAGAAATGGCAAATAGAATCACATCACTTTTCAATATAAAATATCCAATTATACAAGCAGGCATGATTTGGAACTCTGGCTGGAGATTAGCCTCAGCAGCAAGTAACTCAGGCATTCTAGGCTTAATAGGTGCAGGTTCTATGTATCCTGATGTGTTGCGTGAGCACATTCAAAAATGTAAAGCGGCGACTGATCAACCTTTTGGTGTTAATGTACCTATGTTGTATCCGAATATTGAAGAAATCATGAATATTCTTGTTGAAGAAGATGTGAAAATTGTGTTTACTTCTGCCGGAAATCCAAAAACCTGGACCAAATGGTTACAAGATAAAGGCATAACGGTTGTGCATGTGGTAAGTAGTGTAAAGTTCGCCTTAAAAGCACAAGCTGCAGGTGTCGATGCTATTGTAGCCGAAGGTTTTGAAGCCGGAGGACATAACGGACGCGATGAAACCACGACCTTAACGTTGATTCCAATGGTAAAGGAACAACTTCAAATTCCATTAATCGCAGCAGGTGGCATCGCAACCGGAAAAGCCATGCTAGCCTGTATGATTTTAGGAGCAGATGGAGTACAGGTTGGAAGCCGATTTGTAGCCAGTGAAGAGTCTTCTGCGCACCAAGCATTTAAGCAAGTGGTTATCGATGCCAAAGAAGGGGATACCCAATTAACCTTAAAAGAATTAGCACCAGTACGATTGGTGAAAAACAAATTTTTTAATGACATCCAAGACTTATATAAAACTAGTCCAACACCTGACCAACTGAAAGAATTACTTGGAAGAGCCAGAGCCAAACGTGGTATGTTTGAAGGCGATTTAGAAGATGGTGAGCTTGAGATTGGACAAATTGCAGGTTTGATTCATGATGTAAAACCAGTTGCTGAGATTGTGGCAGATATGGTTAATGAGTTTGAGGACGCTAAGAAAACCATGAGTTTATTTTAAAATAACCGTAAACGCCTATGAATATGATAAATAATGCGGTTTTATTTTTTGTATAATTCAATATTCTACCTTTTTTTAACGATTATTACACCAACTACTAGTAAGAAAAAAGTTAATTTTGCGCTTACTAAATTTCAGCTACTAACGGATGAATTTAACCACCGAGAATATACTTTTAATTGGCTCACTATTACTTTTTATAAGTATTGTTGTAGGTAAAACATCATATAAATTTGGTGTACCAACATTAATACTTTTCTTAGCTATTGGAATGCTTGCAGGCTCTGATGGTATTGGAGGTATTCGCTTTGATGATCCTAAAATGGCCCAGTTAATTGGTATTATTTCTTTAAATTTCATCTTGTTTTCGGGTGGTTTAGATACCAATTTTAAGGCTATAAAACCCATACTTAAAGAAGGACTCATCTTATCAACACTTGGTGTTTTTCTTACTGCAGCAACATTGGGAACATTTGTCTGGTATGTCACAGATTTTACAATCTATGAAAGTATGTTATTGGGTTCTATTGTGTCTTCTACTGATGCTGCCGCTGTATTTTCTATTTTACGATCAAAGAATTTAGCTTTAAAAACAAATTTAAGACCGACATTAGAGTTAGAAAGTGGAAGTAATGATCCTATGGCTTATGTTTTAACATTGGCGTGTTTAAGTTTGGTTATTAATCAGGATCAGTCTTTTCTCAATATGATTTTTATGTTTTTCCAGCAAATGATCTTAGGTGGTATTGCAGGTTTTGCTTTTGGGAAATTGAGTGAGATGATTATTAATAGAATTAAATTGGGTTTTGAAGGCCTTTACCCTGTTTTAGTTATTGCCTTAATGTTTATTACATTTTCAGCAACGGATTTTGTGGGAGGAAATGGGTTTCTCGCTATTTATATATGTGCGGTTTACTTAGGAAATCAAGATTTAATACATAAATCTACCATTTTAAAAATGTTTGATGGAATAGCATGGTTAATGCAAATCGTTTTATTCTTAACCCTAGGTTTACTCGTTTTTCCTTCACAAATAATACCTTATATGGGAATTGGCTTACTCATTTCTGTATTCCTAATTTTAGTGGCAAGACCAATAAGTGTATTTATAAGTTTAATGTTTTTTAAAATGAAACTTAAAAGGAGGTTCTACATTTCGTGGGTTGGATTACGTGGTGCTGTTCCTATTGTATTTGCAACGTATCCACTTTTAGCGGGAATTGATAAAGCCCCTATGATTTTTAATATTGTATTTTTTATCTCGGTGACTTCTGTACTAATTCAAGGTACAACCTTATCTCTTTTTGCAAAATGGTTAAATGTTGCACTACCAGAAAAGATAAAGCCTATTGCAGAAAATGATCGCTACATTCTTAATCTACCGAAATCTGCAATGGAAGAAATTTTAGTGACAGAGAATAGTTTCGCTGTAGACAAACGTATTATTGATTTACATTTTCCAAATTCTGCATTTATTATAATGATTAAACGGAATGATAAATTTGTGCGTCCAGGTGGATCTACAGTTATTGAAGCTAACGACACCTTAGTTTTACTCTTGGATAATGAAGATAGTTTAGCTGAAGTGAAGGACATATTAAAAGTAACTAATGGTTAATTACTAGTTCAATAGCTTATTTATTGCGCTTAATATTCTTTGTTTTTTTATTTGCAGTTTTAAAATTAATCTGTATAATTAAGTGCTTAAATAAATTATATCTGTCGTTTATCTATGAATCATAAATCAAAATTTCACAGAATGAAAAGAGCCTTAGTTTTATTTGTTGTGGTTTTTGGTTTGTATTCTTGTAATGAAATTTTAGGTAAGGTTGAATTTGAAAAAGTTAAATGGGATGATCGTGAAGCGACTATAAAAAATGTAGACACGTTAACGTCTGGTCAGTCGTATTTATCTATTTATTCTCAAATTAACAGTTATTCGCATAAAAAGATTTATAATCTTACAGCTATGGTAAGTCTTAGAAATACGAGTATAAAAGATAGTATTTACCTTTTTAAAATAGACTATTTCGATAGTGATGGCTCCTTGTTTAAATCTTATATTGATAACCCTATTTTTATAAGACCTATGGAAACTGTTGATATTGTCATTGGTGAAGTAGAAGTTGCGGGCGGCACAGGACCTAATTTTATTTTGGATTGGAAAACACCAGAAAACTGTCCTGAACCTATTTTTGAAGGTGTTATGACTTCCACTTCTGGTCAGCAAGGCCTATCATTTATCACTCAGGCCAAAAGAATAAAGTAAATATTCATATTGTTTATAGGTTATTTTAAGGCCTATCATCTTCTTAATTATTTAGCAAATAATTCACTTTTAAAACTAAAAGGAGTAGTACTTTTGCTGCATGGTTTTAAGCAACTACACTAAGGAATTTAGATACAACCTGAAGCTCGCATCCCCTGTGATGCTGGGTATGCTTGGTCATACTTTTGTGAGTTTTATAGATAATATAATGGTTGGTCAATTAGGTGCAGCAGAGTTAGCAGCTGTATCTCTAGGAAACAGTTTTATTTTTATTGCCATGTCCATTGGTATTGGGTTTTCTACAGCCATTACACCTTTAGTAGCTGAGGCTGATTCTGAAGGAAATTTTGAAAAAGGAAAATCAGTATTTAAGCATGGACTGTTTTTGTGTACGGTATTAGGCTTGGTGCTATTTGGGATTTTATTATTCGCAAAGCCATTAATGTATATAATGGATCAGCCAGAAGAGGTGGTGAATTTAGCAATACCTTATTTAGATTTGGTTGCGTTTTCATTAGTTCCATTAATAGTTTTTCAGGCATTTAAGCAATTTAGTGATGGTTTGTCATTAACTAAATATCCTATGTATGCGACAATTCTTGCCAACCTTCTCAATGTTGCCATTAACTATGTTTTAATTTTTGGAAAGTTCGGTTTTCCTCAAATGGGAATTGTAGGCGCAGCAGTCGGAACCTTAGTATCTCGTTTTGTAATGGTGGCGTATTTATGGTGGTTATTAGCAAAACGCGAAAAATCGAAATCCTATGTTACTAATATTAAATTCTTTCAACTAAGCAAACAACCCATTAGAAAGTTGAGCAATTTAGGCTTACCAAGTGCGATGCAAATGTTTTTTGAAGTTGGAATTTTTACAGCTGCCATTTGGTTAAGCGGTACATTAGGAGCTAATGCGCAAGCGGCAAATCAAATTGCATTAAATCTATCTTCCATGACCTTTATGGTCGCAACAGGATTAAGTGTTGCGGCAATGATTAGAGTAGGAAACCAAAAAGGCTTAAAAGACTTTACGGCATTAAAACGTATTGCAGAATCCATATTTCTTGTCGGTTTTATATTTGCTGTGATTTTTGCACTGTTTTTTGTAGCGTTTCATCAGTTCCTTCCAGATTTGTATGTGGATTTAGACGATCCTGAAAATGCATTAGATACAGCAGAAGTTGTAAGTATTGCTGCAACTTTACTTTTAGCAGCAGCCGTTTTTCAAATTTCAGATAGCCTGCAGGTTATTGCTTTGGGTGCTTTACGTGGACTTCAAGATGTTAAAATGCCGACTTTAATTACCTTTATTTCGTATTGGGTTGTTGGTTTTCCTATCAGTTATTATTTAGGAAAAGCAGACGCTTATGGTAGCTTAGGAATTTGGATTGGACTTATTGCAGGACTAACTGTAGCTGCTATTCTTTTATTTATACGATTCAATTTACTGACTAAAAAATTAATAGCTAAATCAATACAATAAGAACAGAGTTTTATGAGGTTTTGATATTGTAATATTTATCGAGTAGCTCATTCAAAATCTATATATTTGTAACTTAAGTTGAAAAGCTTCGGATTTTTCAAACATAAAATTCAAACAGAAATGGAACTACCAAAATTTATATTAGGAGACAATACAGATTATCCTGATGCCATATTCATTATACATACTGAATTCCCGCGTTTTATCATTAATCTTGAAGATGATGAAGTAGAATGGTTTGAAGAATTTGATCAGCACGACGAAAAGGAATTAGAAACTGAAACAGAAAATTACATTCAGCAAGCTACAGACTTTTACGATAGAGAAATTGCTAGATACGACGATTGATGCTAGAACAACTAATAGAGTACGATAAAGAACTTTTTATATATCTCAATAATTTAGGCTCTGAAACTTGGGATAACCTATGGTTGGTAATTACAAATAAGTTCACCTCAATTCCGTTATATGCTGCATTATTGTTTTTAATTTATAAGAAATTTGGGTGGAAGGCTTTGTTATTAATGGTTGTCGTAATCGCAGGTATGATTACGTTTACAGATCAAATGACCAATCTTTTTAAGGATACGTTTCAACGCCCAAGACCATGTAGAGCAGAAGGTGTTATGGATTTAATGCGTTACATTGCTCCGCGTTGCGGTAAATATGGTTTTTTCTCTGGCCATGCATCTAACTCAATGTCAACTGCAATTTTTGCTGGCTTGTTATTAAGGCCGTATTTAAAAAACCTTATCTACCTACTAATTATTTGGAGCTTAATTGTTACTTATAGTCGTATTTATGTTGGAGTACATTATCCATTAGATGTAATCTGTGGAATCACCTTTGGTGCGATTGCTGGTTTTGGCTTTTATAAGTTGAACCAATATCTTTTAAATAAATTTATTTCAAAGTAAGCTTATAAAGTTGGTTTACTAATCTGGATTTGTGGTCTCTATCAGAAAAATTTAAATCATAAGTGCCTATAAATTCAATAGTATAAAGTTGTGCTAATGCTTCAATGTCTTCAGGTTTAGATGTTGTAGTTAACAGTCTGAATTGTTTTTCAGAAGGAAGTATTAGTCCTTCGCTTAACTTAATACGCGGAATCTTGTCTCCATAATTATAAATGGCTTCAGGAGCTACACCATCTAAAGTATAAAGTGATATTTTGTCTGATGCTAACTCAGAAAGGGGTTTGTAATTTTCTTGTGGTTGTACCTTTGCCAACGGCAACACCAAAACACCTATACTAAGCATAAAGGCAATGGTTAGATAGAATGTGTTTTTTATATTTTTAGCTTTTAAATGCTTCAAGATATAGAAGCCTATTATGGCTAAAACAATACTAGCAAGTATAAATCTTACCCAAACCATTCCGGTAAATGAAGGTGCTAAAAAGAAACCAAGTATCCAAAATAGTATGGCTATAGTTCCTATTAAACCAAATTGAAAATATACAGGAATCGTTTCTTTTTTAATGTTTATGGTCTTGAATTCACGAATTAAGTAATCGATATAAAATCCAATATTTAATGCTAGCGGAATTAAAACAGGCATTAAATAACGCGATTTCTTTTCAGGAATTAACGATAATAAAATCACAGCAAAGAGGGTCCAAAAGAAACTAAAACGATAGGCTTTTAGATCTGTCACTCTTGTTTTTAAATAAGGATATAATAAACTAATAAACGCAGGAATTGTCCATAAACCACTCTGAATAAAGAAACTCCAGTAATAATAAAATGGTCTTACATTGTAACTGTGCCAATTAGAGGTTTCGCGTTCTGCAATGGCTATAAAAGTTTCAGGATCTGCAAGGCGAACATGAAAATACCACCAACCTCCTAATACTATTCCAAAAACCAAAAGACTAAATAATTTTAAATAATGAAGTGTTCGGCCTTTAAATTTGAAAGCGAATCCGTATGCCAATACAAAAGGTAAGAAAAGTACATAAAGTGATACAGGCCCTTTTGATAATACTGAACCAGCTAAAAACAGTACAAACAACAAACTTCTGAGAAGTGTTGTTTCTTTATTTTGAAACATTAGAAATAATTGATACAATGCCATTAGCATAAAACCATGTGTGTAAATATCCCAAGGGGCTTCAATAGTAATTCCGATGATATAAAAAGAGGATAACGCAATAAAGCCATTAATGACACTATGGGATTTAGATAACTCTAATTTTTTCGATAATAAGTAGATGCCAATTCCAATACTCGCTACAAAAATCAGTGTAGGCCAACGTAAAGCTAAAACAGATTTAATACCAAATAGGTATCCAAAAACAGCTGTAATCCATGTTGGTAATGGAGGTTTTTCATATCGCGCCTCTCCATTCATTGTGGTTAAAATCCAGTTATTATCAGTGAGCATTTCTCGTGCAGAAATAAAGTTTCGTGCCTCCATGATGGTTACAGGAATAGAATCTATAGTAAAACCTAACATCACAATTACAAAAAGTAAAAGGCTGAGTATAGGATATTTTTCAATGTGTTTAATCATTAGTTTGTCTTATTAAATAAGCGTTACGAGCATAAATCACTAAACCGAATAAATGACCTACAAACAGTACAGGGTCTTCTCGTATAATAGCATAGGTTAATATTAGCCCAGCTCCTATTAAACTCAATACCCAAAACCCCATAGGCAATGTAGATTCTTTATGACGCTCAGAATGTATCCATTGGTATACAAATCGAAGTGTAAAAACTACTTGTGCTACAATTCCTAAAACTAACAACCAAAATGGAATGTTATCGTTTTGAAATAATAATTCGAGATCTATTTTATTGTTGTTATAGTAGAATACTACAATTATAATCGGAACAATAAAAAGTAAATACTGTACGATTATTGGGAATTTTCGCCACTGACCTTGCAGTTGTAAGTTTCTAATATAAATATAATAGGTTAAACTCTGACCTAACATAATAGCAAAGTCTAATCGTAAGTATCCATATATAAATAATAGAAAAGACGCCATTAAACTAAGTGTCCAAAATGTTTTTGGAGTGATAACTTTACGTTGCTTTTCTGAAGTTATCCATTGAATGATAAGCCGAGAAGAAAATAAAATCTGAGCTAAAAATCCGATGCTGTAAATAATCCAGTCTTTCAAATTATAGATGTTGTTTACTAGATTTTTCTATGTCGTAATTAATGTATTTTTTCTTCATCCATAAATAGGCAAAACAATCCATTAATGGTCCCAGTAGCCGATTCCATAATCCAAATTTTGCGGTGCCAGCGATTCTAGGAAAATGCTGAACAGGGATTTGTGTCACACGTCCGTTTTGCAGCATAATCATGGCAGGTAAAAAACGATGTAAGCCTCTAAACATTGGAATGCGTTTCGCATAATCAGTTTTTATAATTTTAAGAGGGCAGCCTGTATCATCCATGCCATCGTGTGTAAAGGCACGTCGTATGCCATTGGCAATTTTAGATGACATATTTTTAACAAAAGAATCTTTTCTGTTAGAGCGCACACCTGTAACCAACTCATAAGAATTAATGTGTTCTAAAAGCTTATTAAAATCTTCTGGTGAAGTTTGTAAATCAGAATCTATGTAGCCTACCAATTCAGAATCTACATGTTCAAATCCTGCTTTTATAGCAGCGCTTAAGCCTCTGTTTTGTTTAAATAAAATGAATTCAAAAGCATCGTTCCGTTCACAAATAGTTTCAATTATGGCTTGACTGTTGTCTACAGACCCATCATTAACAAAGAGAACAGATGTTGAAACTGTAGCAATCTTAAGGTATTTTAAAAGCTCTGATTCTACACGTTGTAAATTTTCCTCTTCATTATAAACAGGAACTATGATAGTGAATTGGTACGTCATTTGCTTTATGGCTTAGTCAGAACAAAAGTATAGTTTTTTTATACGTTCGCAAGGTCTTATAATGTAATTCAAGCTGTATTATCTTGCTGCATCCATTTTTAGCCGCACTTCATTTGTTATTTGTCGCAACTCTAAATTATCTGGATCTTTCATTTCATTTTTTACAGCGTCAATATATTCTGGAAAATCTCTATATGTCATTTCTAAAATAGTTTCAGATTTTGTAAAATACAAAAGTAAACCCATTGCAAAAATTATAGAAAGTCGAACGAGAAGCGCGCTATACATCTTGTTTTTATGTTGAATGTACTTTATAATAACAACCGCAATAATTGGTACGATACTCACTAACCCTATCAACAAATTGATACTACCATAAGGCCACCTTTGAAACTTAAATAAAATACTGATGCTTATTATAGATAAAACAAACCCAGTACCAATTGTTCCGATGAGTCTTAAGGTACTGATACCTTTGTACGATTCCTTTTTTAATAGATTTCTAAATCGAATTTGATTTAAAAGCCCGAAACTAAATACTGAATATAACATAGCCAACACTAGAGTGAGTATTGTAATTAGTAGAGATGCGTACGGATACATAACGTTTAATCGTACCACCATAAGAAGTACTATGCCGATGCCAATAATTAATTCCGTTTGTTTCATGTTTTAGTTGTTTAGTCTAATCGCTACAGCGAAAGTAAGTATTCTGCAGCTGCAAAAGGTGTTGTTTTTCCAGCTTCAACTAATAGAATTTGTTTTGGCAATTCTAATTTAATTTTAGGCGCATTGTAGAAGTTAGATTTTAAACGATCTTCTATGGTTTGTAGTAGCCAAAATTTATTTTGATTATTTCTATTGGTTTCAAAATAGTGATTTGCTATTGTCACTTTGGTGTAATCTTCAATCATATTCCAAATTTCAGAAATACCTTCTCGCTTAAGAGCGCTACACAAGGACACTTTTGGCGACCACTCAGAGGCTTTGGCAGGATATAAATGTAAAGCTCTATTAAATTCTACTTTAGCTGTTTTTGCAGCTTTTATATTTTCTCCATCAGCCTTGTTGATCACAATAGCATCTGCCATTTCAATAATACCACGCTTAATACCTTGCAATTCATCACCAGCTCCAGCCAGTTTTAACAACAAAAAGAAATCTACCATACCATGTACAGCAGTTTCACTTTGGCCAACACCAACCGTTTCAATAATTATGGTATCAAAGCCAGCAGCTTCACATAAAATTATGGTTTCACGCGTTTTTCTAGCGACACCTCCTAACGAATTTCCAGAAGGAGACGGTCTAATAAAAGCGTTGTCGTTTTTTACCAAATCTTCCATTCGAGTTTTATCTCCTAAAATACTACCTTGACTTAGGCTACTACTAGGATCTACGGCTAATACTGCAACCTTTTTTTGTAAGGATGTAAGATGAATTCCAAACGCTTCTATAAACGTACTTTTACCAACTCCAGGAACACCAGTAATTCCAATTCTTGTAGATGTATTGGCGTGTGGTAAACATTTAGAAATAATGTCGTTTGCTTTTTTAGAATGCGAAGGATTGGTGCTCTCAATTAAAGTAATCGCTCTACTTAAAGCTGTAATATTTCCGGCTAAAATACCAGACACCAATTCAGTAACCGAAATGGTTTTTTTTCGATTTGCTTTTATGATTTTGGCAACATTAGGACTTAAACTCTTTGACGATTCTACGCCATCTTTTTCTTGCATAGCAGATTTGTATGTCTTCTTTTTCTTAGCCACTCTGCAAACAATTTATTGTTGTGTTTCTTTTAGTTCAATTGGGACTTCAATTAAGGTGTTATCCCAAGCCATGGTTAATTTTAAATGACCTGTTTTATTATCAAAAGCAATCGTAAATTTTTCAACGGTAACATCTAATTCTTGCGTAGGCACCTGAAATTCTAGAACATCGAAGTTTGGATCCCACATTGGCTCCATTCTTTCATTAACTCCCCAATCATACTGTTTAGAGTTAAACATAACTTTCCAAGTGTCTTTCATTGGGACTGTCCATATGGTATATTTTCCTTTGTTCAACACTATATCATCAATCAATAACTGCCGATTAGTCTCAAAAGTTGTCGCTTCATTTGCGCCTGTTCTCCAAACTTTGTCAAATGGGACTAATGCACCAAAAATGTCACGATCTCGTTTTGATGGCCTGTTGTATTCTACTTTTAATGTTAAATCGTTAAGGGAAATTTCTGCCTTATCTTTTGGACTTAATGGAGGTGAAAAAATATTCTCGACAAAAACAGAATATAATAGCAAGCCTAATGCTAAAATAGATAGGAAAATAAGGAGGCGTTTTAACATGATTTTTACTCTTAAAATAAATAGGTTCTAGTTAATATGCAAATTTATGCATTCAAGAATTAAAGATAATTGAAATCCCTAGATTTAAGAGTGTAAAGGTTGAATTTTATGTTAATCTTATAAATTTAAAATTAAATTGAAGATTTCTGCAATACTTCAAAATTTATTTCGACTTTATCACTTAATTTGGGACATAAATACTATACGATGCTACTTTCGTCTTTTGAAGCCTTTCTAAAATCACTAAAAACAAAATCACTGTTTGATGTTGCTATGTCAATGCGTGATTTTACTCCAATAGATTTATCAACGCACAATTCCGAATTGAATAAAATCAATGTATCATCACCTGAAGATTTAGAACAATTTATCTGGAATGCCCTAAGAACTCATAATGCCAATGTAGCGTTTGGTGGTTATCTCGAAAAACGAGCAATTTACCAACGTAGCACGTATTTTAATCAAACAAATCCTGAAACAGAACGTAATATTCATTTAGGATTAGACCTTTGGATAGAAGCCAATACGGCAATTTTTGCACCGTTATCAGGAACCATTCATAGTTTTAAAAACAATACCAATTATGGTGATTACGGACCAACTATTGTTTTGAAACATCACATTGAAGAATTTGAATTTTATACCCTCTATGGTCATCTTAGTTTAGAATCTATTGAAGACTTAGAAGTTGGAGTAGAAGTGAACCAAGGCGAGCAAATAGCAACATTAGGAACGGCAGGTGTTAATGGAGATTATCCGCCACATTTACATTTTCAAATTATAAAAGATATTCAGGGTTTTGTAGGCGATTATCCAGGTGTTTGTTCACAAAAGGATTTAGAATTTTATAGAGAAAATTGTCCGGATCCTAACTATCTATTAAAAATTAATAGAGGTCAGTAGTTGAGAACTATTCGTTTACTAAAGGAAGGTTTCGACTGCGCTCAATCAGAGATTTGGGTTAAAAATAATACTAATTAGTAATCAATTGCTTATTAGACCTTGTTTTGCCTAAATAGAATCCAATAATAGCAAATAATCCATCTGAAATATTGAACCATAGTTCTTTAGGTAACATCACAATATTATAAAATGTAGCTGCAAGCATTAAAATACCAACAATATAACTTGGTATCATACTTTTTTTAGAAATCTTGGCTGCCACGAGCATTCCAATAATTATGCCTACAAAATGTGCAATAACGACACAGATTTTCATACCTACAGGAATCATATTCATGTTATTACTTAACCATTCCATGTTCAAAGGGTCAGCTCCATCTGGTAACGGAAATAAATTATGACCAATAAGGTTTTCAACTAAGTAAACAGTTAAAGATGCAGCGATAAAGCCAATAATAGTTGCTAGTATATTTCGCATAATTAGATAAGTTCGTTTTTAGTTAATTTATTTAAAAAATAGCGCACTACAAGGTGTCCTTAAGCCATTTAAAAAATTCGTGTTGCCAAACTAAAGCATTCTGCGGATTTAGAATCCAATGATTTTCTTCAGGGAAATAAAGTAGTTTACTTTTAATATCTAACATTTGTGCGGCTTGGTACGCACTTAAACCTTGTTCAATGGGAACACGGTAATCTTTTCCTCCTTGAATAATTAAAATAGGTGTATTCCATTCTGAAACTTTAGTAATAGGATTAAACTCATTATATGTTTTTTGAGCGGCTTCGTTGTTTATATCCCAATAGGAGCCACCAAAATCATGATTAACAAAAAATAACTCTTCGGTTGTACCATACATAGATCTCGTATCAAAAACACCATCGTGAGAGATAAATGTTTTAAAACGATTATTATGAATTCCGGCTAAATAAAAAACAGAATAACCACCAAAACTGGCACCAACAGCTCCAAGACGATCGTTATCTACATAAGGTTCTTTGGCGAGTTCGTCAATGGCAGAAAGGTAATCGTCCATAACTTGGCCTCCCCAATCTTTACTAATATCCTCGTTCCATTCTACGCCATGACCTGGCATACCTCGACGGTTAGGCGCAACAACAATGTAGCCTTGCGATGCCATAAGTTGAAAATTCCAACGGTAAGAATAGAACTGTGACAATGGTGATTGTGGTCCACCTTGTGCATATAATAAGGTTGGGTATTTTTTAGACGCATCAAAGTTTGGTGGCAAAATGACCCAAACCAACATTTGTTTACCGTCTGTTGTGGTAACGTATCGTTGTTCTACTTTAGGTAAATCGACACTATCGTACAAATCTTTATTGATATTAGTTAGTTGCTTAAAATTATGGTCCTTTAAATTGAAACTATAAATATCAGCTGCATGATTCATATCTGTTCTGGTCACTAACAACGTATTATCTTTTTGAGCGATAATACTAGTGACGTCAAACTGGCCTTCAGACAATTGTTTTACTACAGGAGCTATTCGTTTTTTACCGGGATAATTCACTTTAAAAATTTGAATGGTGCCATCTACAGGAGCCGTAAAATAGGCGTGATTTCCATCGTTACTCCATATGAAACTTCTAACTGTGCCATCCCATTGCTGCGTAAGATTTTGTTTTATTCCGTTATCTAAAACTACAATATCGTTTTTATCACTTTCGTAGCCATCAGTTTTCATTTGTAACCAAGCTAAAGCACCATTTGAAGAAAACGCAGGACTTGTATCGTAACCTTCGTTGTCATCTGTTATATTTTCAGTGGTTTTAGACGCTAGATTGTATTTATAAATATCTGAGTTCGTACTATTAGCGTATGCTTTGCCTTGTAATTTTTTACTTACGTAGTATATGTTTTTGCTATCTGGTGACCAAATGTAATCTTCATCACCACCAAAGGGTTGTTGAGGTGAGTGGTATGGTTCGTTAGGCATAATGTCAATGCCTGCGTTATCCTCAGCATCTGCTTTTTTATAAAATACATGGCTAAAACCACCATCGCTCCACGTATCCCAATGACGAATATCCAAATCTGAGTATATATAAACGTCAGATTTATCTAAATTTTTATAGTTGTCTGTGCCTTTAATGTTTTCAATATGAACATCTTTATTAAATAGTTTGTACATACCATCTCCTGAAACATTTTTGTCTACTGCTGCTACATCTTCCTTTTTTATTTCAATAATATCACCACCATTTACAGGCATTTTAAAGTAGGCATAATCATAACTGTTTTCTTTAATATTCGGAGTGTTTACAGCGAAATAGAGCGTAGTTCCTTCGCTATTTAAACCCATAACACTTAGACGTTCTACTTGCCATAAAAGCTCTGGAGTCATGGTTTGCTGAGCTGTTAACAAGTTGGTCGTAAGGAGTAAACCGATAAAAAGGAAGATGTTTTTCATAATGGATGAATTAAAAAAATATAATTGATCTTTGCTTAATTGCAGGTATTGTGATAGAGAAAAACTAATCGTTGTAGGTTTTAATTTTTCAAAAATACACAGATGTAAAGTTAAGAAGATTTTTTTATAGCATCCAATAGTTTAGAAAGACTTAAGGTGTAATTTTAAGGTGCGTAATAATTGCCATCATAACGGCCTGTAATGACGTCTCCATCATTTCTAGTAAAGGTAAAAGTGAAAACAATATTATAGGGTGTAAAATTTGTAATTGATAGAGAACCTGATTCCGCATAGCTATCTAATTCAGGATTATCACTAGCCAAAAGTATAGTACCTGAATTAAATTCACTGTCTATAACAGATCCATTAATTGAAACATTATAATCTTCAAAGTTATTGTAAGTTGTATTTTGTAAGCTTTCTGTATGAATATTAAAGTGCACAAAATCAACATCAGTTAAATCACTATTGCTCGTGATGTCTGAACTTGTTTTATTAAAGAGTCTAATCTCAGTAGTATTAGACGAATTATCGTTGCTAATTATAGCTGATAAAAGTGGATAAGAATTACCATTAAATACAAATTCATTTATGTCTTCAGGTGCAGTATTAGTGTTGTCTTCTGGAGAACAGGCTATGAAAATAAATATAAGGACAAGTGTGAGAAGTTGGAATCTTTGGGATTTCATAACGATTAAGTGTTTAATTAATAAGTAGGTATTGGAAGTAAATATAGTATATATAATTCATTACGTCAGTTCGAGTGATATGCGAGACATGAGTAAATTGTATCGAGAGCAATTCTCTCTATAACCGAAAACTGTACTCCCTTATACTCAGTCTGTGTGGATTTATTTTTCCACTGTATCCAATGTTCTTCAAAGTCGTCTTTAGTAGTTTTTAAATCGCTATTAATTAATTGTTGATTTGATAACAATACAACTTTTAACTGTGCTTTACGTTGTAAAAGAGCAATTTTAGGATTCTAAACACCTAAATGGTAAAAAGGGATTTAAGCTTAGACTTCTTTGAAGTTATCTTAATTTTTAATAATTTTCTTGTTTATAATATCTTTTGAGGCTGTAATAATTTTTATAAAGTATATACCTGATTTAAAATCTTCCAAATCAATAATGCTATTATTAAATATTTTTAATTGCTTGCCTGCAGTGTCAAACAAAATTACTGTTTCAACAATTTTATTACTAATTTTTATATTCAAAATACTGGAAGTGGGATTTGGATACAAAGTAACTATGTTATAATTACTTGTTTCAAATTCTTCAATCGTCAATAAGTTTTCTATTGTACCAAATTTATGAATGAAACCTCTTGCCCATCCATATTCATTAAATGTCGATATTCTATTCCCATTTTGCCCAACCATAATTACATCTCCTTGATTATCAAACTTTGAATACCAGTTGTGTAAGTAACCAGATTGCAAATACAAATGTTTTACAACGGAGCCATTGTTATCAATTATTCTAATATTATTATCATAATAAGTGCCAAGTAATATATAATCACCATGAGTCATCAAATATATATTTGAAACGTCTAAATCGTCTCCGTTTGATAGTAAATTAAGGTCATCATCTAAGACAAGTGTATTATCATTGTTTAGAAATAAAAACATGTTTCCATTACTAAATTTTTTCAAGCCATAAATTTGGTCTGCAGTTAGATAATATGAGTAATTATTGTAGATGTCTAGTTTATTGAGTCTTCTTTCTGGTGGATTTCTTGTACTAAAAAACAATGTGCCATTTTCATCGATTTCATAAGGGAAAATCCCGTAATTATTATCTAAGCTTCTTGTAAATTGTTTTACACCGTTTTTATATAGGTAAATAAAGTCTGGTGTATTGTTTGTAATACTTTCATAAGTGTAGAAATAATAATCTTCACCTATTGTAAAAATTTCTAAAAATTCTTCATGTCCAACTTCAATTTCATTTATTAAATTTCCCGTAACCTTATCTAATATATAAATCTTGCTTGTGTCATCATACATGAAATAATCTTCTGCCATTAAAATATAATTTTCATTTGCATGAAACATCTTAGCGACATAAGTGTCATTCACATATTCTATATTTCCATTAGGCGTAACTTTATACAAACTGTAACCTAGACCATAATTATTACCTGCCCTTGGTAGATTTAAAAAGAGGTTATTATCTGCATCAAAAAAGAAATCGATATCTTTACCTCCATGATTTACAAGGTTAAATATGTTATTAGGAATTTCTACTTCCCAAAGCATTTCTAAATCAGAATCATATTTAATAATTCGTTTATTTAATGGAGGGTTTACACCTCCAATTCCTAAATATTCTGGTCCCATTTTTTCTGTTACTAATACCAGATAATTATTGTCGTTATCAATAATAACGCGTTGCTGAAATGCTTTAGACGTGCCTATACCAGAGTAAGAATAATTGTTAATTACTTCGGTAGAGTTGATTTTCTCTACTTCAATATCTAATTGTGTATAGTAATCCGATGTAGGAAACATTTTGCTATAACTAGTTCCAATTACATTTATGGTTTCATTATTTATTTTTGAAAAATCTATTAACTCAAAAGAATCTGAAGTGTTAAAAACAGTTAGTTCAGTTAGTGTATTAGAAAATAAACGAATATTTGAATTACTTGTCGTTATAAAAAAGGAACCATCCGTGTTTTTTTTGAAACCAGTCGCTACAGTGTTTTCAACATTAGATAATGATTGAATGGTGTTGTTGGCATCAACAAACAGGTATTGAAGCGTGTTGTCATCATTTTTATTTACAACCGAAATATTTTCATTTTCGTTATTTATAAAAGTATCTATTAATGTATAATTATTTGAAATATTGGTTGTTGTTGAATAGGAGACTGAATTGTTAGAACCTATTTTTGTCAAATTAATTTTTCCTATAGCGTCGTTATCATATATGTTATTAAACGCTATGTAAAAATTGGAGTTGTTGTCTATAGTTAATTTAACCTGATCAGATAGTCCTGAATTGTTGTAATAGCTTAGGAATTCAGAATTAGTAATTTGAAAACTATCTTGATTATTTTCGTCCTGAATCTTATGAAAGTTATATGTCAAAGAATAATCAATATCATTTAACTCTTGAGTTAAGAAATAAAATGTCTCATTGTTAATTTTTCCTATGATGCCATTTTCTGGTATTTCTTGAGTAAATGAATTGATAATATCACCATTATTATTTACTTTTAAAAATACAAAATCATCAAGGTTTTCAGAATCGAATTCAATAGGATTATAAACAAGACTCAGTGTGCCATCATTATTTAAATCGACATCCATGTAACTATAATCTCTATAGTCAGATGCATCAGTATTTCCAATTGTTATATTATAAATAATATCACCATTCTCATTAAGTTTTATAATAAAGATTAGACCATTAGATAAAGATTGATTAAAAGAGCTTCTGCCAATCACGTAAGTTTCATTATTTGTATTTACAAACGACTTAACAGGTATATCATAAGATAAATTGGTGTCTTGCGATACACGTTTCTGCCATACAAGATTAAAATTAGCATCAATTTTAGTTACTAAAACATCTGTAAAGGTTGAGTCTTTTTCTGTTGTAGCTATAATAATTGTATTTTCATTACTATCTACATGCGAGAAATAGGATACATCTCTATTTGTGTGATTGTTTAAGCCAAACGTCTCACTGGTTATTGGAGAAAACAATTCTTGGGAGAAAATTTTAAAACAAGAAATAAAGAGAATTATAAAAAGTAGTTTATGTTTCATATGACGTAAGTAGGCTTAGAAATAGTTGATCGGTTCGATTATAAAAGTAATAATTGAAAATTAATTGCACACAATTATTCTAAAGAATTTATGCACGCTCGGTTTTTGTGGATTCGTTTTTCCACGGTATCCAATGTTATTTTAAACTGACTTTAGTTATTTTTATAATACTAATTACTTTCATCTGCTAAAGGCGAAATCATAATATGTGCTCTATGTGTTCCAGGATTCATTATCCAAGGATGGTTAGACGCAACTGGCTTTTCTGGTAATCCTGTAGATTCGGCTGTAGCCCAAGGTAAATAGACCACGTAACGTAGCTTTGCTTCATCTACTTTAGACGTTTCTGGGTCGAACTCAGCTTTTGGTCCAGAATACACATGTAACGTAGCTCCTGTAGGAATTTTAAATTTACCTGCTTTTGCTTCAATTTCTCTGATATCAAAAATTTCTTGGTGTTTTTTGCCTTCTGCTTTTAAGGCTCTTCCTCTTGCCATAAAAGGTTCTAGATCTTTATGATAACAAGCAGCATTAAACCCTTTTTTATTCGGGTCATCGGCAAGTACAATAAATTCATTATCACCTTCTTTTAAGGTTACAAATTCGCCTGCCATATTATAACCAATCACTTTGCTTCCCGCTCTGCTTTCTTCAGGAGCAGCCATTAATGCGGTTGCGATTAAGTCTTCATCAGTTGTAATAGCTTTTAACTGTGTCTTTGATTCTGTTGATTCGCTAACTTCTGTCGTTTCAATGTCAGCAGTGGTTTCTGTTGTCGTTTTTGTTTTGTCTGAAGAATTACAAGACATTAGAATGCCAGAAAAAATAAATGCGGTGATGATGTGTTTCATATTGTATACGTTTCTTTTAGATTATTAATTAGTCTATTGATTGTTGTTTTTAAAGTTACTAAAATCTGTTTACATATAATTAGTTTAAAGAAAGATAAGGGGAAATTAGGTGTGTTTTTCATGAGAATGCCATAGGTCTTCTGTTGCATTTAGACTGCGCTTAGCGTACCTCTTCTCGATACAAAATTTTCTAAAAAGCGAAAACTTCACTCGAAGTGACGTTTTGGGTTTATTTGTGTTGTGTCATAATGCGATTACTATATCGTCCGTTCGAGTGGTTTTCGAAGGATGTAAAAATTGTATTGAGAACCTTGATTACTTCTGTTGCATTCAGACTATGCTCAACGTACAACTTTTCGATACAAAATTCCGAAAAGCAATTTCACGTGAAGTGATGGAATAATTTGTAACAAAAAAATCCTAATGGGTTACATTAGGATTTTAAAATTCTATTAATAGACACTTCGACTGCGCTCAGTGTGACAGTGGTTTTATTCAACAAGTACCCATTCTCCTTTTTCAATTAAAGGAATGGCTTGCTTGTATTTTACTTCTTTTGCATCACCACTCATAACGTGTTTAATTGTAACCTTATCATTACGGCCAATTTTTGGTTGGTCTCTAACAATGGTTTCAACAACTTGCTGTTGTTGGCGCGATGCACCTTCGCCAGCTTGTCTATTTTGTGCAGCACGTTCGTCCATGTTTGGAATGTCGTCTTTCTGCGTTTCTAACTTTTCTTGTTTACGCGTTCTTGCTTCTTGAATTGTATTTGCAGTTTCTTGCGGGATTTCTCCTTTAAATAAGAATGAAATGACATCTTTATTGACTTGGTCAATCATTAATTTAAATAACTCAAAAGACTCAAACTTATAAATTAATAATGGATCTTTTTGTTCGTGTACTGCTAATTGAACAGACTGCTTAAGTTCATCCATTTTACGTAAATGTACTTTCCAAGCGTCATCTACAATAGCTAATGTAATGTTCTTTTCAAAATCATTGATTAACTGTGTTCCTTTAGTTTCGTATGCTTTTTCAAGGTCTGTTACAACTTGAAGATTTTTTACACCATCTGTAAACGGTACAACGATTCTTTTAAATTTATCGCGTTGTGTATTATATACATTTTCAATAACAGGAAATGCTAAATCTGCAGCACGTTGCATTTTTTCTCTGTAGTGCTTAAAAGCCGCTTTATAAATGATACCCGAAATTTCAGTCGCACTCTTCTTACCAAATTCAGCTTCAGTAATAGGCGATTCCATTGAGAAATAACGAATCAATTCGAATTCAAAATTCTTATAATCGTTAGCGTTTTTATTCGTTTCAGCAATACCTTCAGAGGTGTCAAAAATCATGTTAGCTAAATCCACTCTCAAACGTTCACCATGTAAAGCATTACGACGGCGTTTGTAAATGACTTCACGTTGTGCGTTCATGACATCATCATATTCTAACAAACGCTTACGAACACCAAAGTTATTTTCTTCCACTTTTTTCTGTGCACGCTCAATAGATTTTGAAATCATACCATGTTGAATAACTTCTCCTTCTTTTAAGCCCATTCTATCCATCATCTTGGCAATACGCTCAGAACCAAATAAACGCATCAAGTTATCTTCAAGAGACACATAAAACTGTGAACTTCCTGGATCTCCTTGACGACCAGCTCTACCACGCAACTGTCTATCAACACGACGCGAATCGTGACGCTCTGTACCAACAATGGCCAAACCACCTGCGGCTTTTACTTCGTCACTTAATTTAATATCTGTACCACGACCAGCCATGTTGGTAGCAATGGTTACTTGACCTGCATTACCAGCTTGTGCTACAATGTCGGCTTCTTTTTTGTGTTGTTTCGCGTTTAAGACGTTATGATTTATTTTACGAATGCTTAACATCTTACCTAAAAGCTCTGAAATCTCAACGTTGGTTGTACCAATTAAAACTGGACGTCCTGCTTTTGCTAATTCCGTGACTTCATCGATAACAGCATTGTATTTTTCACGCTTCGTTTTGTAAACTAAATCGTCTCTATCATCTCTAGCGATTGGTCTGTTGGTTGGAATTTCAACCACATCTAATTTGTAGATTTCCCAAAGCTCACCTGCTTCTGTAACCGCAGTACCTGTCATACCAGACAGCTTACGATACATTCTAAAGTAATTTTGAAGGGTTACAGTTGCGAACGTTTGTGTAGCTGCTTCAATTTTTACGTTTTCCTTGGCTTCAATCGCTTGGTGTAGTCCATCCGAATAACGACGACCATCCATAATACGACCGGTTTGCTCATCGACGATCATTACCTTGTTGTCCATAACAACATATTGATTGTCTTTTTCGAAAAGTGCGTAGGCTTTTAGTAATTGATTCAACGTATGAATACGTTCTGACTTAATGCCGAAGTCTCTAAATAACTCCTCTTTAAGGTTGGCTTCATCTTCGGTTGACAAGCCTTGCTTTTCAATTTTAGCGATTTCAGTACCCATTTCTGGCATAACAAAGAAATCTGGATCGTCTTTACCGGATAAGAATTCAACACCCTTATCAGATAATTCAACTTGATTATTTTTTTCATCAATAACATAATAGAGTTCTGCATCTACTAAAGGCATTTCTCTATTGTTGTCTTGCATGTAATAATTTTCGGTTTTTTGAAGCAATTGCTTAATACCTTCCTCACTTAAATATTTGATTAAGGCTTTATTTTTAGGAATACCTCTATAAGCTCTTAATAATTGGAAACCACCTTCCTTAGTGTCACCTGCAGCAATTAATTTCTTCGCTTCAGCTAAAACACCAACTAAATATTTACGTTGTACTTCTTCAATTTGTTGCACTTTTGGTTTAAGCGCGTCAAACTCGTGTTCGTCTCCTCTTGGTACAGGACCAGAAATGATTAATGGTGTACGTGCATCATCGACTAATACAGAATCGACCTCATCGACAATTGCATAATGATGTGGACGTTGTACTAAATCGTCTGGCGAATGTGCCATGTTATCACGTAAATAATCGAAACCAAATTCGTTGTTAGTTCCGTATGTAATATCTGCGTTGTAAGCTTTACGACGTGCATCAGAGTTAGGTTGGTGGTAATCGATACAATCGATACTCATACCGTGAAACTGAAAGATTGGTGCCATCCATGCGCTATCTCGTTTTGCTAAGTAATCGTTCACTGTGACAAGGTGAACTCCTTTTTCGGCTAGTGCATTTAAATACACAGGAAGTGTTGCAACTAAGGTTTTACCTTCACCAGTTTGCATCTCTGCAATTTTTCCTTGGTGCATTGCTACACCACCGATAAGTTGCACATCGTAGTGAATCATGTCCCAAGTAATTGGCTTACCGGCTGCATCCCATGAATTTGCCCAAATGGCTTGATCACCCTCTAAAGTGACGTAATCGTGCTCTCCAGAAACTTCACGGTCAAATGCATTTGCCGTTACCTGAATTTGTGTGTTATGAACAAAACGTTTTGCTGTTTCTTTTACGACAGCGAAAGCCTCAGGAAGAATGTCGTTTAAAACCCCTTCGGTTACCTCGTAGATTTCATCATCTATTTTATCGACTTCGAGATATATGTCTTCACGTTCATCGATATCTTCAGTAACTTTTGCTTTTTCTAAAAGGGCTTCTTTTTTGGTTTGAAACGGTTGCCTAGCTTCAGCAATTTTTGCTTTAAATTCAATGGTTTTGGCTCTAAGTTCATCGTGAGAAAGGGCTTCTAAAGCACTTTCGAACGTTTTTATTTTTTCAACAATAGGTTTAATTGAACCTACGTCTTGTTTGGATTTATCTCCAACAAAAACTTTAAGGACTTTATCTAAAAAGGTCATATTGTATGTTTTGTAATCGATTGAATGGTTTCAATCTTGTTTTTTGTTTCAGTTAGTTTGAAAATATTAACTTGAATAATCAAGTTGATGTTGTATAATATATTTCAAATTTTAGACGTGTTTTTAGATTATAAGAACACCTCTAAGGTCCCCTCAAGGGGACAATCTTTCAATTGTTAATTCTTTTAAATCGGAGTCCGTTTTAATTTCAAATTAAAAAAGCATCCGAAAATAAAAAAAGTCTCTTAGTTATAGTAACGCAAGAGACTTTTTTTATGATAATTTTATATGTTAGTATTCATCCTCATTCCAGAGGTAATCTTCGTCCGTTGGATAGTCTGGCCAAATTTCTTCAATAGAGTCGTAAGAATCTCCTTCATCTTCTATCGCTTGTAAATTTTCAACGACCTCTAATGGCGCTCCTGTTCTAATTGCGTAGTCAATAAGCTCATCTTTGGTTGCTGGCCAAGGCGCATCACTTAAATAAGATGCTAATTCTAATGTCCAATACATAGTTGCGTGTGTAATTTAATTTTTGCAAAAATAATTTTTTAGTTGAACAATCCAAGAAAAAATCAAATTAAATAATCATTATTAAAAAGAACGTGTAATCTTCAACTTTTGTTTTTGGACCACCTTTTGCAATTTGTAATCCTATTCTGATTTCGAAACCTGTATTAAGATTCCTTTTTTGGAATCCACTTTATTTCGTCAGCGTTTAAATCATGTGACAACTTCCGTGCCAACACAAAAAGGTAGTCAGATAGTCTATTAATATACATTAATGTTTCGGGTTGAAAAGGTTCTAAGTCATTAAGATGCGACGCTAAACGTTCTGCTCTACGGCAAACTGTACGTGCTATATGACAGAATGACACGGTTTGATGACCTCCTGGTAATACAAAATGCGTCATTGGAGGCAGGCTGTCTTCCATAAGATCCATTTCCTTTTCTAACTTTTCAATGTCTTCGTTGGATATTTTTGGAATGTTTAAACGGTCTTTTCCACTTTTTAATGTTGCTTTTTCAGGATCAGTCGCTAAGATGGCTCCAACCGTAAATAAGCGATCTTGAATATCCATCAAGGTGTTTTTGTACAACTGGTTAATATCTTGATCTCTGATTAAGCCAATATGAGCGTTTAGCTCGTCTATAGTGCCGTAGCTTTCTATTCTTATATGATGTTTAGGAACTCTAGTGCCACCGAAAAGTGCGGTTGTACCTTTGTCTCCTGTTTTTGTGTATACTTTCAAGGTTTGAAGTTTATGGTTTTGTATTCAAAGTTAAGGAATAAGGTTGGAAGTTGGAAGTTGGTGGCATGAAGTTTTCTCGCTGAGGAGCAGAGTTGAAAAGTGCTTGTTACGCAGAGATTCGTGGAGGTTGCACAGAGATTCACGGAGGTTTTATTCTTAAAGATATAGGTGCTTCATAATTTTATTACTGAGATTTGTGGTCTCGCGAGAATGCGCCAAGTCGAGAAGTTTCATTTACACAGAGGTTTGCGGAGTTTGCACGGAGATTCGCGGAGGGTTTTTTTTAGAGAAACAGATGCACTATAATTGTTTTGCTTGGTTTTGAAGTTTCGCGCAAAGATACTGAGTCGTAAAGTGCAGGTTACGCAGAGGTTCGTGGAGGTTGCACAGGGCTACACGGAGGGTTATTCTTGGTCGTAAGGTTTTATGTTTCACGCAGAGGCGCAGAGTCGCAAAGAAAAAATAAGGAATGTGTTTTATTATGAATTTACCTGTCAATTAATACGGACTTAGTTCAAGAAAGCTTATTTTCTATTTATCTGTTCATTTTGTCTTGATACAAACCCCTTCGACTACGCTCAGGATAAACCTAGCCAAAAAATCACAATCAATTTAAAGAAATTACTCTCGTTTTTTATTCTTTAATAAGGATTTTATGAATGCTAAACATTTGCCTAGGCATCATTCTCTTTCGTAATTTCGTGCTTAAAGCTTCGCTTTGTACCTACATTCCTTCGATCATTATTTCTGCAAATTGATGTTTTCGACGCTCTCGAAATTTAGGACTTGAATATTAGCTAATATCATTTTATGGCCCTTTTGACTCTAATCTTATATTACATGCTACTGTAAACCAAAAACTGCAACCAAAAACTGCAACTGAAAACTGCCTACTGAGGACTATTAAATGTATCACTTTCAATAATACCATCACGTAAACGGATAACGCGTTTGGCGTGTGCTGCAATGTCTTCTTCATGAGTGACCATAATTACGGTGTTTCCTGCGGCATGAATGTCATCAAAGAGCTTCATGATTTCTACACCTGTTTTAGAGTCTAAGTTTCCTGTTGGCTCATCAGCTAGAATAATAGAGGGTTTATTAACTAAAGCTCTACCGACGGCCACACGTTGACGTTGCCCTCCAGAAAGTTGATTGGGTTTGTGATCCATTCGGTCTGCTAAGCCTACATCTGTTAAAACTTCCGTAGCACGTTCTACGCGTTCTTTTTTTGATGCTCCTGCATAGACCATTGGTAAGGCGACATTATCTAAAGCCGTGGTTCTAGGTAGTAAGTTGAAGGTTTGAAACACGAAACCGATTTCCGTATTTCTAATGTCTGCGAGTTCGTCATCTGACATTTGACTCACATCATTTCCATTTAAATTATATGAACCTGCTGTTGGGGTATCTAAACAACCTAATAAATTCATTAATGTTGATTTACCAGAACCTGAAGGTCCCATTATGGCGACATATTCTCCACGTTTAATGTCTAAATCAATGCCTTTTAGTACATGAACAATTTCTTGTCCAAGTTTAAAATCTCTAATAATGTTTCTAATTTCAATGACATTGCTACTCATATATAAAAGATATAGTTGCTTAAACCTTTTGCAAGATAAAAGAATTTAAAAGTCGGTTCAAACAATAAGACGTTAAAGTTGTTGGGTTGTTACATACTAATATGAATTATTATAATTTGGGATGGTTTTGATAGACCCTTCGACTGCGCTCAGGGTGACATTTAAGTTGTATAATTTAAGAGACCTTTCGACTGCGCTCAAGGTGACGATGTTTGTAAATTTAGATTTAGGTGCTATTTAGTGATCCTTCGGCTGCGCTCAGGATGACATTGTGGTTACAATCTGATTTTAAAATGTTCTTTGACTTGCTCTCTTCTGAAAAATACGAAGCCTAAATGGAAGGTGTCAACAGTTACAGTTACGGACTTATGGTTTTTAATGAATTCCCAGGCCTCTGTCATGCCTTTAGACCAATAGATATCATCGAAAATAAAAATAGTATCATTGTGAACTTTAGGTAATAGGGCTTCAAAATACTTTATGGTTGCTAGCTTGTTGTGGTGCCCATCGAAATAGATGACATCATAGTTGTCTTGTTTTAAAGCCGGAATGGTATCTGAAAAATTACCGATTATGAATTCGACGTTCTTTATGTTTTTGCCTGTAAGTTTGGACTGTGCAAAAGCTGATGTGTTTGGGCAACCTTCAATGGTTGTAATTTGTGAGTTTGTGTTTGCTAAAGCGAATGCATAAGTGCCCATACCTAGAGACGTCCCTAATTCTAGACAGGTTTTAAATTTGAAGTATTTTGAAAGCCTAAATAATAGTTCTGCATCTTTTTTAGAACTGCTTGAGGTTTTTGCCATTTTGCTAACTTGTCTTTGGTTAGCGTCTAAGGTTTTTGAGCCTTCTCCTAAATCTGTAATTTCAAGAACGGCTTTAGAGGTTTGTAATTCTTGTTTATACTGTTTAAGTTTTGTGTAAGCTTGATGTTTTGTTTTACTATAAAGGCATTTGGTGACGAAGTTGTATATAAAAGGGGAGTGGACTCCGTGTTGGTTGGTGGAGGTGATTAGAAATTTTATGTATGATTTTAATTGGTACATGTTGTTCTCTCAATTTATTGTCTCGTAGAGGTACGGTGGTGTTAAGTGTTGTGGAAGCTAGAAGCTAGAAGCTAGAAGTTGGAAGTTGGAAGTTGGAAGCACGAAGTTGGAAAAATAACTTCAATAGGAGTGTTGATTAAAACCCTTGGTGCTTGAAGTTATATTTTTAGCTTTTTTTACTTTACACTTTTTACTAACCACTAATTTTTAAGCTTCTCAGCCAACTCAAACTAGTGCCTTTCTTTTTCTTCGATAGTGTTGCTTAAGACTTGTAATTTTTCTGATAGTTTATTAGTTTGGATTTGCTATAAAGTACAAAGAAACTATATTTTTTTGTTTTCTTTGTTCATTTTGTCTTGATACAAAACCCTTCGACTACGCTCAGGATAAACCTAGCCAAAAAATCACAATCAATTTGAGGAAATTACTCTCGTTTTTCATTTCTTAATAAGGATTTCGTGAATGCTAAACATTTGCCTAGGCACCATTCTCTTTCGGAATTTCGTGCTTAAAGCTTCGCTTTGCATCTACATTCCTTCGTTCATTATTTCTGCAAATTGATGTTTTCGACGCTGTCGAAATTTGGGACTTTCATATTTGCAAATGCTTATTTTATTCCTAATCACTAGTTACTTGTATCTGAACACTGCGACAAACTCTATCCTTCTAATTTCTCAGCCAACTCGAACCAGCGCATTTCTTTTTCTTCAATAGTGTCGATTATAACTTGTAATTTTTCAGATAGTTCATTGATTTGGTCTTGAGATAAATCAGGGTTAAGGAACTTGGCTTCCATAGCTGTTTTATCTAATTCTAATGCTCTAATTTTTGATTCTAAATTCTTATATTCTTTTTGTTCGTTATAATCTAATTTATTGGCTTCGTTTTGTTTTACGGCTTTAGTGTTATCAACTTTTTCAACGGCTTCTGTCTGTTTGGGTTGACTTTCATCATAGGCTCTGAAATCGGAATAATTACCAGGGAAATCATCCACAACACCATCTCCTCTAAATACAAACATGTGGTCGACAATCTTATCCATAAAATAACGGTCGTGCGACACCACTAATAATACGCCAGGGAAATCCATTAAGAAATCTTCCAACACATTTAAAGTAACGATATCTAGGTCGTTTGTTGGCTCATCGAGGATTAATACATTTGGATTCTGAATTAAAACCGTACACAAATAGAGGCGTTTTTGTTCGCCACCACTTAGTTTTTCAACAAAGTCCCATTGTTTTTTTCGGTCGAATAGAAAGCGTTCTAGTAATTGCTGCGCGCTAATTTGACGGCCTTTTGATAAGGGAATATAATCGCCAAACTCTTTAATGACATCAATGACTTTTTGATTGGGTTTTGCGGTTATGCCTCCTTGTGTATAATAACCGATTTTTACGGTTTCTCCAATGACCACTTTTCCGGCATCTGGTTGTAAGGTTTGGGTTAATATGTTGAGAAAGCTTGATTTTCCGGTTCCGTTTTTACCGATAATGCCGATACGCTCCCCTTTTTTGAAGGTGTATTCAAAACCATCTAAAATTGTTTTGTCTTTAAAGGCTTTAGAGACGTTGTGAAATTCTATGATTTTGCTGCCTAGGCGTTCCATATTAATTTCTAATTGCACTTTATGATCGTTACGACGTTTATGTGCTTTCGATTTTATTTCATGAAAATCATCAATCCTACTTTTAGATTTTGTCGTACGTGCTTTGGGTTGGCGACGCATCCAATCGAGCTCTTTTTTGAAGAGTTGTTTGGCTTTGCCGACTTCGGTAGCCTGGTTTTCGATTCGGGCTTCTTTCTTTTCTAAATAATAGGAATAATTGCCTTTATAGGTGTGTAATTCACCTTCATCTAATTCAATAATTTCATTACAAACACGCTCTAAGAAATAACGGTCGTGCGTGACCATAAATAAGGTCTGTTGAGTTTTGGCGAAGTACTCTTCTAACCATTCAATCATTTCTAAATCGAGATGGTTAGTAGGCTCATCTAGAATTAAAATATCGGGTTTACTTAGTAAAGCTTGTGCTAAGGCTAGTCGTTTTTTTTGTCCCCCAGATAGTGCTTTTACCTTAATAGAAAGATCATCGAGTTTTAATTGCGACAAGGTTTGTTGGTATTGTGTTTCAAACTCCCAAGCGTTGTTTCTATCCATGCCTTCAAATGCCTTTTGATAGGCTTCGGTATCTTCTGGATGTTTTAAAGCTTTCTCATACGCTTCAATAACTTTTATTATCGGAATATCGGAAGCAAAAATCGTTTCTTCGAGTGTAAGATTAGGGTCGAGATCGGGTTCTTGGTCTAAGAATGCAAGCCGAAGTCCTTTTCTTACGACTATTTGTCCTTCATCTGGGGCATCTTTTCCTGCTAAAATATTAAGGATAGAGGTTTTTCCACTTCCATTTTTAGCGACAAACGCAATCTTCTGATCTTTATGAATGCTAAAGGATAAGTCTTTGAAAAGTACTAGCTCTCCAAACGATTTTGATATGTTTTCAACATTGAGGTAATTCAAACTCTTTTTTTTACAAAGAACGGAAATAAACCAAAAATAAACGTATTAGTTTTGATATTAGTGTTGATAGATTATATTTGTCCATTAAGATCCATAGTCCTTATGCTGCGTATGAAGCTTTTAATCATTTTTTTGAGTTGTGTTGTTGTGTCCTCATGTATTCCTCATAAAGATACTATATATCTCCAGAATAAAGGGAATGCTACACACGATAGTATACCATATAATCTTACAGAAATACAAAAACCATATCGGGTTCAAGTTAACGATATTTTGAATGTACGGGTTAAAGCTTTGGACCAAGAAACGGTATCAATATTAAACCCAGCAGGAGAAGAGAATTTAAATGCTAGTAGTGCAGAACGTGCCTTCTTTGATGGATTTACGGTAGATGTTCACGGCAACATACGAATGCCTACTTTAGGTTATATTAATGTTTTAGGGTTTACTACTGAAGACATTGAAAAGAAAATTGAGAAACAACTTCTAGAAGAGCAATTTAAGGAAACCGCAAACATATTTGTTACTGTGAAATTGGCAGGATTACGCTATACAGCGAATGGTGAAGTAGGTAACCCGGGAAGTCAAGTATTGTTTACAGAACGTGTTAATATTTTTGAAGCCATTGCTAACGTTGGAGAAATTCCTGTGACTGGTAATAAAAAAGATGTTAAAATAATACGCCAATATCCACACGGACAGAAAATACATAGTCTGGATTTAACGGATGTAAGGGTGATGGAATCTCCATATTACTATATACAACCCAATGATATTATTTATGTAGAACCTTTAAAACAGAAGTCACTAGGAACTGGGGAGACAGCGTTGTCTAGCCTCACTGCAATAGCTTCTATAATTTCTTTGATTTCTACAGGAGTGTTACTATATACCAGACTATAATAATCTTATGAAAGACTATGTTGAGATAGAAGACCAGGATTCACAGAATATTAGTTTTGATTTTAAAGGCTATCTTTTTAAAGTCTTAAACTTATGGAAATTTGTGTTGATTTGCATAGGGACCGCTCTTCTAATTGCTTATTTTATCAATGTAAGAAAGCAAAATGTTTACCGTTTGGATTCCCTAATTTCTGTAGATAACGATCAGAACCCTTTTTTTACAGCAAATACAAGTATATCTTTTAATTGGGGTGGGGTTTCAGGTAAAGTAGGGAAGATTATGACCGCTATTAAAACGCGGACGCACAATGAAAAGGTAGTGGATTCGCTCCAATACTATATGGATTATTTGGAGGAAGGGAAGTATCGTAAGGTAGATATTTATAAAAAAGCTCCCTTTGAGTTTATTATCGATAAGTCTAAAGCACAGGTTCTTAATTACCCTGTAGGTATACGATTTGTAAGTGATAGTGAGTTTGAAGTATTTACGGCATTTGAAGGGGCAAGTGCATCGGCTCAAATCTACGGAGATAAATCTAGATCTCGAATTCAAGTGCCTACTGGAGAATTTTCTAAACCGTTTAAAAGTGGAGAGACTATAGACTTGCCCTTTTTAAATGGTCAGGTGGTTGTAAAGCCTTCTCAAAACATTACGTCAGGATCAGAATATTTTATTAAGTTTAGTGATTTTGATGGTGTTGTTAATTCCTATAAATCAAATATTCAAATCGGTACGGTTTCTGCAGCTTCAGCTTCTATATTAAAACTAGAATTGACAGGAAATAATAAAGACAAGATTGTAGATTATCTGAACACTACAGCTGCAGTTTTAAGTGAGACAGAGTTAGAGCGGAAGAACTTATACGCGACCAATACCATTAAGTTTATTGATAGTAGTCTCGCTGCCACTAATGTTAACCTAAAAGACGTTACGGATGAGATGAATCAATTCCGAAAAGATAATAAGGTTTTTGATGTTAGTGCCGAAATTACTCAAATATCCAATGAACTACGGCAGTTTGAACAAGCCAAACAAGCAGAAGAGTCTAAATTGGATTACTTAAATAGTCTTGAAACGTATTTAAATACCAAAACGGATTATACAGGTATTGCTGCTCCTACAAGTGTTGGGATAGAAGAAGGTAATATTCAAAGAAGTGTTTCAAACATTATAGCCTTGGCTGCTGAACGCCAAAACTTAGAGTACACCACTAAAGAAGGTTCAGGGCTTTTTAAAGAATTAGACCGTCGTATAGACTCTGAAAAGAATGTGCTTCTTGAGACTATTGATGCCACAGAGCGCACTATTACAATTCAATTAAACACCTTACAACGGAATATTGCGAATTTAGAAGCTGAGTTGAGTGGTTTGCCTGAGGATGAACAGGAGTTTTTAAAGATTCAACGACAATTAGATATGAGCCAAGAGGCTTACGACATTTATTTAGCAAAACGTAGCGAAGCTGCCATTGTTAAAGCGGCTAATATTTCTGACCTTAGTATTGTAGATGAAGCCAAAGATATAGGTGGAGGTTTAATAGGACCTAATAAGAGTCTTAATTATATGATGGGCTTAATGCTTGGGTTTTTCATTCCGATGTTATTAATCTTCTTTGTGTATTTGTTAGATAACACGATTCATGGATCCGATGAGATAACGCGAATGTCTACTATTCCCATATTGGGCTTGGTAGGGAAATACCGCTATAAAAATAACCTGGTATCTTATGAGAAACCAAAATCTGCAGTAGCCGAATCCTTTAGAGCTATTCGGTCTAGCTTGCAGTTTATTTTTAAAAAGACAGGGGCTAATACTCGAGCTAATACTTTAATGGTAACTTCTTCTGTTAGTGGTGAAGGAAAAACATTTACGTCTATAAACATTGCTACCGTTTATGCACTTTCTGGTAAAAAGACGATTTTATTAGGATTGGATTTACGTAAACCTAAAATCTTTGATGATTTTAATATCACCAACGAAAAAGGTGTGGTAAATTACCTCATTGGTGATGATACTTTTGAGGATATTGTGACGCATACGCATATTGAAAATTTGGATGTTGTTCCTTCTGGACCAGTACCTCCAAATCCTTCAGAGTTATTAATGAGTGATAATTTAAAGGCACTTATAGATTCGCTTAAGGAGACGTATGATATGATTATATTAGATACACCTCCATTAGGTTTGGTAACTGATGCTTTAGAATTAACACAATATGCTGATGCGACAATATTCATGGTCCGCTTAGATTATACTAAGAAAGGAATGTTGCAATTGGTGAATGCAAAATACCGTTCAGGTGAACTTAAAAATGTGAGCTTTGTTCTCAATTTCTATAGGCATAAAAACAATAGTAATTATGGCTATGGCTACGGTTATGGCTACGGTTATGGCTATGGCTATGGAGTTTATGGGAATTCTTATCATGAAAAGGATAGACAGTCTGTTTTTGAGAAGGTGAAGGGGTTTTTGCGGAGGATTTGATGAGGAAGTTGGAAGTTGGAAGCATGGAGTATGAAGCTTGAAGTTGGAAGTTGGAAGTTGGAAGTTTGAAGCATGGAGTTGGAAGCTTGAAGCTTGGAGTTGGGAGCTTGAAGTGAGAAGTGTAAAGTGAAGCTAGTAAAGTGTTTTTATTTTGGATACTATACACACGATTAAAGATTACTACTCTTCTTTCTGGTTGTAATAAAAACTTTTTGAATCACTTATATTAAATTAGACCTTCATGATCAGTAAAACGCAACTTAAAGTCAAACGTATTTTTGATGTTGCCGTTGTGTTGGTGTTTTTGCCATTACTAATTATTCCTATTCTATTATTAATGCTTATTGCGACTATAGATACAAAACAATGGGGCATATATTCTCAGCTTCGGGTTGGTCAGTATGGCAAACTATTCAGAATTTATAAACTAAGAACGTTAGCAGACGGTGCACATCAATTAGGACAGTTAGATCACCTTGCGTCTTCAATGGGGAGGTTTTTGAGACAATCGAAATTAAACGAACTTCCTCAGCTTTTTAATGTGTTAATAGGTGATATGAGTTTGGTAGGGCCGCGACCTGATTTGCAGGGTTTTGCAGATGAATTGAAAGGCGAAGATCGGATTATTTTAAAGGTGAAACCCGGTATAACAGGTCCGGCAAGCTTAAAATACAGGCATGAAGAACAGCTTTTAGCAGTTCGCAAAGACCCTGAACACTACAATAGAACGATTATTTGGGCTGATAAAGTGAAAATTAATAAAAATTACGTTCAGAATTACAGTTTTTACTTAGATTTGACACTTATTTTAAAATCTATTTTAAATAAATGAATCATTCAGAAGATAAAATTGCCATTATAGGATTAGGTTATGTTGGTTTACCGCTTGCCGTAGAATTTGCTAAACAATTTTTTGTTGTTGGTTTCGATATTAATAAACAACGTATCAGTGAATTAAATTCAGGGCTCGATAAAACTCTGGAAGTTGAAAATGAGCACTTAAAATCTGTATTAACTACAGACTTAAACGCGGATAAGGGACTTTATATTACAGATGATTTAGACGCTTTAGCCGTGACTAATTATTATATCATTACTGTACCTACACCTACAGATGCTTTAAATAAACCTGTGTTTACACCTTTAATTAAGGCGAGTGAAACTGTTGGTAAGGTGTTGTCTAAAGGTGATATTGTGGTTTATGAATCAACAGTTTACCCTGGAGCGACCGAAGATATTTGTATTCCTGTTTTAGAAGCATCCTCTGGATTCGTTTATAATACTGATTTTTACGCTGGTTATTCTCCAGAACGAATTAACCCAGGAGATAAACTTCATACGGTGACCAAAATATTAAAAGTAACCTCTGGTTCTACACCAGAAGTTGCGATAAAAGTTGATGAACTTTATAAAAAAGTAATTACTGCAGGTACGCATTTAGCTCCTTCGATAAAGGTGGCTGAAGCGGCTAAAGTGATTGAGAATTCGCAACGCGATATCAATATTGCCTTTGTTAATGAATTGTCTAAAATATTTAGGCTGCTCGATATTGATACTAAGGCTGTTTTAGAGGCTGCTGGAACGAAGTGGAATTTCTTGAAATTTTCACCAGGATTAGTTGGAGGTCATTGTATCGGAGTTGACCCTTATTATTTAGCACAAAAAGCTATTGAATCGGGTTATAATCCAGAGATTATTTTAGCAGGTCGTAAGATGAATGACAGTATGGGAAGCTATGTAGCAACCGAAACTGTAAAGATGATGATTAAAAAAGGAGCGACGATAAAAGGTGCAAAAGCCCTTGTTTTAGGGATTACCTTTAAAGAGAATTGTCCGGATATCAGAAACTCTAGAGTCATTGATATTATTGAAGAATTAGAAACCTATCACGTTAATGTAGATGTTTTTGATCCTTGGGCATCTAAAGAAGAAGTAAAGCATGAGTATAAATTGGACTTAATTAGTGATTTTGATAAATTAAGTACGGATTATGATGCTGTTATTTTAGCCGTTTCTCATAACGAATTCTTAGAAATAGATATCGCCAAATTAAAATCACAAACCGGTGTTGTATTCGATGTAAAATCATTATTGCCAATAAACACTGTAGACGCCAGATTATAATGTACGAAAACCCACATCACAACACAGACTTATCACAGTTCAGTTTTTTAATTACTGGAGGTGGCGGCTTTATTGGCTCTAACCTGGCTGAATATTTACTAAAATATAAGGCGAAAAAAGTCCGTGTTTTAGATAACTTCTCTAATGGTCACCGTGAGAACTTAACGGAGTTTATGGATCATCCTGCCTTTGAATTGATTGAAGGAGATATTCGAGATTTAGAGACTTGTAAAAAAGCTGTGGATGGTATGGATTTTGTGTCGCACCAAGCGGCCTTAGGTTCTGTACCACGTTCAATAAACGATCCAGCAACGACTAATGCCGTAAATATCTCTGGGTTTTTAAATATGATGATTGCCCTTAAGGATAGTCCAACTGTGAAACGTATGGTGTATGCAGCGTCTAGTTCAACTTATGGTGATAGTAAAGCGTTGCCTAAAGTAGAAGGTACTATTGGTAAACCTTTATCTCCTTATGCGGTAACCAAGTACGTCAACGAATTGTATGCTGATGTTTTTGGAACCACTTATGATACGGATGTTATTGGTTTACGTTACTTTAATGTGTTTGGGCCAAAACAAAGTCCGGATGGTGCTTATGCAGCAGTAATTCCTTTATTTATGCAAGCGCTTAAAGATAATACCTCTCCAAAAATAAATGGGGATGGAGAACAAACCAGAGATTTTACCTTTATAGACAACGTGGTGCAAGCCAATGTTAAAGGCTTTTTTGCTTCAAAAGACGCTAAGAATGAGGTTTTTAATGTGGCTTGTGGTGAGCGAATTACCATTAATTATTTATGGGAGTCGTTGCGACTTGCAGCAGATTCTGATTTGAAAGCTGTTTACGGGCCTAATCGACAAGGTGATGTTAGAGATTCTTTAGCGGATATTTCTAAAGCACGAGATTTGTTAGGGTATGAGCCGCGGTTTACTGTACGGGAAGGGTTGGGGATTACTTGGGATAGTTTTGATTCTTGAACTCCCCTTTCAAACACCCCTTTCTTCCCTCGTTCCTCGCGAATTCATTCCCCTCTTTGCAAAAGAGGGGAGTAGGCTTGGTAGGTTTTAATTGAAATTCTTTTGTAGCTTGTTATCTTCCTTATTTACTTTTTGGCCTAATAACACAGAAAGCTTGTTGTTTAATATAGCTTTCTATGGTCTCCACTATGTGCACCTCCCTTTAGAAAAGGGAGGTGGCTAAACCGCCGAAGAAGGTTTAGACGGTGGGTTTGATTTTAATTTACTTTGTGAAACTATCACTTATTTCCCCTAAAACAGATGGGAGATTTTCAAAAACCATTTTGTTTTCAAAACGGATGACTTTGTAACCTAAATTTTCTAAGTATAAGGTTCGTTTATTATCATAGTCTTGAGTTTTATGATTATTATGGACTTCTCCATCTAATTCTATGATGAGTTTTTCCGCGGCACAGTAGAAATCAACGATATAATAGCCTATACTATGTTGTCTTTGAAATTTTCTATTGCTAAGCTGTCTTGATTTTAAATGTTTCCATAAAAAAGCTTCTGCAGGTGTTAAGTTTTTTCGCAGTACTCTTCTGTATTCTTTTAATTCTTTTTTGGTGTGTAGTTTTTGTTTTGGCATGAATTAAAGGTATAGAATATATTTGACTTCGTAGGAACACCCGTTTCTTTAGCTTGTTCCTCGGTAAATTTGCCCCTCACTGGATCGCCCCGTCGCTAAAATAGTTTACTGGACTATTTTTATACGCTCGGTCGTTCTCTGTAAAAAAGAGGGGAATGGGTTAGGTTATGCTTTTTGGAATTGTTTATTTTAAATTTTATGGCAAAAAAAAAGCTGCCTTTTTAGGGCAGCTTTTAAAATGGGTGATTGTGTTTACAGCACCTCTATTAACTGAAGCGCATTGAAGGCTCCGTTGTTTAAGGGGTATTGTATGCTGTTTACTTCTTGAAAGAATGCTACTTTTAGGAAGTAAAACTGATTTCCAGTACCTGATGGAACAGTTGGAGGTGTTAAGGTTACTGTGGATGCGATACCGTTAATTGGTAAATTAACGATAGGGCTCACTTGCAACTCCTTGTCACCGGAACTGAAATCGAGATTTAGAAATCCTGCACTGAAACTTACATGTGTTGCTCCTCCGGGAATCCCTAAGTCGTGATTTGGGGTTAGATCTACAATGTTTACTTCTCCGGTAGTGCTATCTAATGTAAAATCAGATCGCAGCACGGAGCTTAATTGTGCATTGTTATTGAAGTCGAAGCCTACTAAATGTGCTCTTCCTTCTGGTGTTGCTAGGCCAATGGCTACTTGTCGTTGACCACGTACGGACGTAATGTCCGAATTCTTAACTTTACTCATCGCTTGAGTTAAACGTGATGTGACACGATTGTCTTTAGCATCAGCTATTAAGTTAATGATTGCACGACGCAGTATTTTACCACTGGTTGCACAATGTCCAAATTCTGAACCATTTTCTCTAGTTCTTGCAAATGCAGGGTCACTTTTAATGCGATTTGCACTTACACCACCTTTGGTTCTTACTAAATACCCTTCTTTGCCCTTGTAAAAGGTAAGATCGTCCAGGGTTCCTTCGACCTTTATTAGGCTTCTTAATTTTGCCATTTGAAATGGGGTTTAAAGTTATTATTAAAAATTTATACCACTACTCATTGTAAGAACTTCGATTATCATTGGCGCCTTATTGAACACGAGGTTGATACCTTGACTACTGATATGACAAATTTAGGTGGAAGCTAAGGGCGTTTATTCTGAGATTTCCGAAAAGGCACTTGATTTGTTTTTATTGCCGTTATTGTCTTTTATTGCTGATTTTACAATGGGTTGATTTAGTTGTATTTGGGGTTTAATACACTTCTCATACACTATCCATACACCATCTATACTCTAGATATATATATATTATTAAGTTGCCAAGTTGACTTAAATTGTTGTATAATCATACGTTGAATTATAAGGTTTTTGTTTTTGGTCTAAATATGTATCGTATTCGATGAAATGCATTAGTTATATATGTGTAATGTATTTTCTTACTTGTAATTGCGTTTTGTCGAAAATCAATGTTTTTAATGGTCTGAAGTTCAGTCGGTTTTATAAATTGTAGTTAATTAATTTTATTGAACTTTAAACAGCCCCAAATGGAAAAGAAAAAATTATTTTTAACCTCAACAGATGTGCAGCAAATCACTGGTTTAAGTATGCGTACTGCTCGAAACATTATGCAATTTATACGTGATGAACGCCAATTAGGAACTCGCCAATACATTCATATTTATGATTTTTGTTCCGTATTTAACCTTCCTGTAAATGTTTTATTTGATTATTTGAATACAAACATTTATCATAAAGGACCAATTGATGATGAAGCTTTAAGACGTGATTATCAAAAAAAATCTTTAGAAGATGGTTATACAAGTTATTTACAACATAAAGATTTTGAGATTTGTATGACTGCTAAAGATTTGAAGAAGTATTTAGGTTCGGATGAATTGGATGATGAGAGTGAGGTTGCTTGATTTGTAGTTTCTTTTTTGAACTCTAGTTTCTTCGCCTTGCAGAACTCCCCTTTCTTCACCTCGTGCCTCGGTGAATTCATTCCCCTCTTTGAAAAAAAGAGGGGAGCGGTATTAGGTTGTTCTATTGATCATTTTTTTGGGATTTTCCTTTTTTTTATTGTTTAAACTTTTCTTTAAAAAAAAAGAAGATAGTTGTGGTAGGTGGTTTACTTTATGTTTTTCTTATAAATGGAACGATAAGGTGTCTTGTTTTATATAACTTTATTTGGACTCCTTTATGAGCTCCTCCTTTTAGAAAAAGGGAGTTGGATGAACCGCTGTAGAAGATTTAGACGGTGGGTTTGAGTTTATTTAATTTACAAGTCTTCACCTCGTTCCTCGGTGAATTCATTCCCCTCTTTGAAAAAAGAGGGGAGTGGGTTGAGGTACTACCTTTTATCTTTATTTTTATAGGTGAATTTTGCCTATGCGCCAGCTCGTTCCTTTGCTGAAATAGTCCATAGAAATAATTTTGATTGATAGATCTGGTTTGAACTCCCCTTTCTTTACCTCGTTCCTTGGCAAATTCATTCCCCTCTTTGAAAAAAAAGAGGGGAGCGGGATACGGTTGTCATTTTTGAGATTGGTTTTTGCGATTTTGCTTTTTGAATGGTTTATACTTTCTTAAAAAAAAAGGTGAGCTCTAGTAGGTGGTTTGTTCTTTGCTACAACTCTTTCCACTATACCACAAACCCCGAAGTTTGTCGTTTTTATTAATTATTTTGGTTTTCAACTTGCGCATCTCCTTTTGTCAATAAGAGGTGGTTGATCAATCGAAGAAAGTTAGGACGGTGAGTTTGATTTTTGCTCTGAATCACAACTGGTTAAATACTTGTTTTATTCTATTAACCATCTTTCAATTTTTAAATGGAATTAGTATATTAGCCCGATTGAAAAAAGGATTTTTTCCTTAGTATTTGTAACTGTACATGGCCTTAGAAACTCGAGTTTACCAGAAAGAAAGAACCATTAGATTTGGTGCGCTTTTAAAAGCGAGCTTAAGCGATATGTTTCGGTCACGGTTTTTAGCGCGGCAATTGGCAGAACGCGATATTAAAGCGATGTACCGCCAATCTTATTTAGGGATTATATGGGCTTTTATTATGCCTATTACTACGGCTGCTGTATGGGTTTTCTTAAATAGTAGTGGTACCATTAAATTATCTGATACTGGAATTCCATACCCTGTTTATGCCTTTTCTGGAACTTTGATTTGGTCTATTATTGTGGCGTCTATTAATTCGCCAATGACCAGTACGCAAGCTGCCAAAGGAATATTGACTAAAATTAATTTCCCAAAAGAAGCCTTGTTACTCTCAGGTATTTATAAATTATTATTTGATACATGTATTAAAATACTCATATTAGTAGCATTTGTACTTCTTTATGGTGTGGGTTTACAATGGAGCTTACTGTTGTTTCCTGTCGCTATTTTGGGTGCTATTATTTTTGGAACTACCGTAGGCTTGTTTTTAACTCCATTAGGCCTTTTGTATAAAGATATTGGTAAAGTCATCACCTTTAGCATGCAGTTTTTAATGTATGTAACTCCTGTAGTGTATGCCATTCCTAAAACAGGTATTATGAAAACAATAATGACCTATAATCCTATTACTCCGATTCTGTTAACCGCTAGAGATTTGGTTGTTGGCTTTACACCAGTCCACCTCAATTATTTTTTTATGGTTTTGGCTGTTTGTATCCCATTTTTATTTTTAGGATTGATTATTTATCGTATTTCAATTCCAATTATTGTGGAACGGTTGAGTGCGTAGATGGGTGTTGAGCTGTTTGTTGTTGAGTTGGAGAAGTTTGAAGTTGGAAGTGGGAAGTTTGAAGTTGGAAGCACGAAGAAAAACCTATCCATCTGCCTGTATGGTAGACAAGTTTTTGACTTCTTTACATCTAAATCAAATCCACCTTCCTAGTGAAACGGATGAGATGTTGGAATATAGGGTTTGAAGTGGAATTGGAGTTGGGAATAGAAAACCCTTCCGTCTTTGTTTTTTTTAAAGGGAAAACAAATCCACCTTCCCTTGGAAAAAGGGAAGGAGCTTGGGAAGAGTTGGGGAGAGCTAGGGAGAGGTTTTAAATTATGGTATGTAGATAGAAAAGATTAATAGATTTAGATGTCTGATAAAAATGAAATAGTAGCAGATGATGCTGTCCTTGTTAAGGTTGAGGGTTTGAGCAAAAAGTTTTGCAAAGATCTTAAAACTAGCCTTTGGTATGGATTAAAGGATTTGGTGAGTGGTATCTCTGGTTCTAATGAAGACCGCTTGTTGCGTCCTAAAGAGTTTTGGGCGGTTAAGGATATTAGTTTTGAGCTGAGACGTGGAGAATGTTTGGGGTTAATTGGGCATAATGGAGCAGGGAAAAGTACCCTTTTAAAAATACTTAATGGGCTTATCAACCCAGACGCAGGTAAGGTTACCATGAAAGGCCGTATTGGTGCGCTTATAGAATTAGGCGCTGGTTTTAACCCTATACTTAGTGGTCGTGAAAATATTTATAATAATGGTGCTATATTAGGCTTTAGCCGTAAAGAGATTGATAACAAATTAGAGGCTATTATTGCCTTTGCAGAATTAGAAGACTTTATAGATATGCCGGTACAACATTATAGTTCTGGTATGAAGGTACGTTTAGGCTTTGCTGTAGCCGCACAAATGGAACCAGACGTATTGATTATTGATGAGGTATTAGCCGTTGGTGATTTAGGTTTTATATTGAAATGTTTTAAGACTATTGATACTATTTTACCCAACACGGCAATCATTTTTGTGTCTCATAGTATGCCTATGATATCGCGTATTTGTTCTCAGATTATTTTAATGGAACATGGTTGTGCTCAATTTCAAGGGGAAGATGTAGGGAAAGCTATTGATTTGTATTATAGACGATTTGCTGATAATGAAAGTAATGTAGTTTTTACAGACCATTCTATTCAGCTTGAAGAAGTAGAGTTGTTAAATACTGCGGGCGGTAGTGAGGAATTACCTCAATTAAATTGGGGAGATAATCTTCTAGTAAGCTTTAAGTTTAAATCGATCAACTATGATGAGATTCCAACATTTAATATTTCTATTTATGATAAAGAACAACGACCAGTAGCTTTATTGCATGCAAATACTTTAGATACAGATATTAATAAAAAAAATAACTCTATCAGTTTTATTATAGAGCATAAAAAGTTACAATTGTCAAAAGGTATATATTCTTTAAATATATCTGTAACTAAAAAAAATAGTAGTGAACCAATTTTAAGGGTGAACAGTATTTTGGTTTTTCAAATTATTCATAAAGATGAAATTTGGCCATCGTTTTTATTGGAGACTAATTATATTAAAACAATATAAAATGATAATTACTGAAAAGTTTGTACTATTAAATTTACCTAAAACAGGGAGTACTTTTGTAAGGTCTGTTTTAAAGAAAATATATAAAAACAGATTTGAAAGAAACAGGTTTTTTAAAATTGCTAAAAAATTAAAAATAATGAAACCTCCTTATGAGGAGTTGATTTTGCCTAATATAAAATTTAAACAAGGGGTTGTAAATCATTCAGATCAACATGGTGTTTATTCTCAAATACCTGAAAAAGATAAAAATAAAACAATTGTATCTGTAGTTAGAAATCCTTATAATAGATTGATATCCGCTTATGAATTCCAGTTTTGGAAAGGAAGACCAGCACTAGAGAAAAACATCCTTGAGAAAAACTTCCCTAATTTTCCAAATTTAAGTATTGATGAATATATTGATTATTTAGTTTTAGTAGGAGAGAATTCATATGAAAAGAAACCTAAAGATATCAAGATAGGGGTATTTTCATTGCAATTTATTTATTTTTTCTTTAAAGAACCAAAATGTGTAATTAAAAAATTAAATAAGGAGTATTTAGAAAATGAAACTCTTTTTAAAGAAGATTTAGCTGAAGTTACTTTCTTAAAACAAGAATCACTAAGTAAGGATTTGATTGATTTTTTAATTCATCAAGGGTTTAGTAAAAAAGAATTAGAGTTCATCCATACGGAAGATAAAATTAATGTAACAGAAAATAAAACCGAAAATAGAAATGAGCTGATAACTCCTAAAGTTATTGATTATATTGAGAACTATGAACAGTTTTATATGAAAGTTCTTAAAAGTAAAGGGATAGATTATGTAAATCCATTTTAATATTAATCTTTTTATGAATTTTTATTTAAAAAATAAACCAAAAATATTCTGTATAGGTTTTAATAAAACTGGAACAACTACCATTGCAAAGGTTCTTAATGATTTTAATTTTGGATTAGGTAATCAAGAGGATGCTGAGGTGCTAATGCCTAATTGGTGTAATAGAGACTTTAAAACAATTATAAATTACGCTAAAAGTGCTACTGCTTTTCAAGATATTCCTTTTTCATTACCCTATACTTTTATAGTGTTAGAACAAAAGTTTCCTAATGCAAAATTCGTACTTACAGTTAGGGATAATGATGAACAATGGTATAATTCAATGGTTAATTTTCATTCAAAGTTATGGTCCGATGGAGAAAAACCACCTGGCCTTAGAGAACTTAAAAATGCGACTTACCGTTATAAAGGTTTAGCGTATGATTATATAAAGCAAGTTTTTAATACACCTGATGATGATTTGTATAACAAGGCTACTTTAATAAAAAAGTATAATGACCATAATAGTTTTGTGAAAGATTATTTTAGAGCACAACCCGAAAAACTAATTGTTATTAATACTTCAAATCAAAAAGATTATTTTAAACTGTGTGAATTTTTGAAAAAAGAGCCTAAACATGATAATTTTCCGTGGGAAAATAAAACTAGTGATATTAAATGATAAACGTCACTAAAACATTTTTACCATCACAAACCGAGTACCAAGCTATTTTGAAAAAAGCTTGGGATACGGGATGGATGACTAACAGAGGGGTTTTGGTTCAAGAACTTGAAGCTAAACTACAATCGTATTTAGGGACGTCTAACATTATTGCCATGACTAATGGTACGTTACCATTACAAATAGCCATTAAAGCTTTACAGTTAAAAGGTGAAGTTATAACCACGCCTTTTAGTTATGTTGCCACCACGTCTAGTATTGTTTGGGAGGGGTGCACACCTGTTTTTGTGGATATACATCCTGAATATTTAACTATAGATGAAACCAAAATAGAAGCAGTAATAACACCAAATACTTCCGCTATTTTAGCTACCCATGTTTTTGGGAATCCTTGCGCTATAGAGGCTATTGAAACTATTGCAAAAAAGCATGGACTGAAAGTAATTTATGATGCGGCACATTGTTTTGGCGTTAACTACAAAGACGAGTCTATTTTTAATTATGGCGATGTAAGTACCTGTAGTTTTCATGCAACTAAATTGTTCCATACAGGAGAAGGAGGCGCCTTATTTGCTAAAGATGAGGCATTACATAATACGTTATTTTATCATCATAATTTTGGGCATGATGGTCCAGAAGTTTTTCAGGGTATAGGTATTAATGCTAAGATGAGTGAGCCACAAGCTGCTATGGGTTTGGCTGTGTTACCTTATATGGGTGAAATTTTAGAAGAACGAAAACATATTGTTGAGACTTATAATGCTGCCTTTAAAGAATCAGAGTTACAATTACTTAAAATTAGAAAAGACACTAAGTGGAATTATAGTTATTACCCTGTTATTTTTAAAGATGAAACTGAGCTGTTGCGCGTAACAGCCGCTTTAAATCAAGCGTCTATTTTTCCTAGACGTTATTTTTACCCTTCTTTAAATAGATTACCATATATTGAGCAACAACATTTGGTAATTTCAGAATCAATATCATCAAGAATTTTGTGTTTACCATTATATGTTGGGTTAGAAGATGCGCATTTGAGTCAAATTATTACTGTTATCAAAAAACAATTGTTATGATTATTGTTGGTGCTAAAGGTTTTGCAAAAGAGTTATTACAAATTGTATCTGTAGATATGGATTTGCCCGATAATGATATTGTCTTTTTTGACAATGTTAGCACTGATTTACCCTTAAAAATTTATGATAGGTTTAGGGTATTAACTTCTTTTGAAGCGGTAACTGCTTATTTATCAAAATCTAAAGATAAATCTTTTGTATTAGGATTGGGGCAACCCAAGTATAGAAAGGATTTATATCAGAAATTTATAGAATTAGGAGCACAACCTGTTTCCGTTATTTCTAAAAATGCAGAAGTTGGTAGTTTTGATGTTAATATAAATAAAGGGGTGTCTGTTTTATCAGGTTCTAAAATATCTAATTCCGTAGACATAGGTAAAGGTTGTTTAATTTATTACAATACCATTATTACACATGATTGTAATATTGGTGACTTCGTAGAAGTATCCCCCAACGTAACTATACTTGGCAGATGTAGAATTGGAAAATACACTACATTAGGGGCGTCGTCTGTAATTTTACCCGATGTTACTGTAGGGAGTAATGTGACTGTTGGCGCAGGAAGTGTTGTATTAAACGATGTTCCTGATTATAGTACCATTGTTGGAGTGCCAGGTAGAATTATTTAAATATGAGATATAGTATGATGATTTCTGTCTGTATGATTACTTATGGTCATGAAAAATACATAAAAGAAGCCATAGAAGGTGTCTTAATGCAAGATTGTAATTTTGAAGTAGAATTACTTATTGCTGATGATTGTTCGCCTGATAATACGGATAAAATTGTAGCAGATATCCAACAAAACCATATGAATGGTTCTTGGATAAACTATACTAAGCATACTGAAAATAAAGGGATGATGCCTAATTTTGTATGGGCTTTAGAAAACTGTCAAGGCAAATATATAGCCTTATGTGAAGGCGATGATTATTGGACAGACCCTTTAAAATTACAAAAACAGGTAGATTTTTTGGAAGCTAATGAGGATTACGCTTTAGTGTTTACTAATGGAAAAATTGATTACTCAGATTCAAACCATGAGAAACATTTAATATATAGTGACGAAAAAGAGACTAATACTATTTATTCGATATTTGATTTACCAAAAGAAACAACAGATATTTTTAAACTAGCAAAAGGAAATTATATTCATACTGCTGGTGTATTGTTTAGAAATTGGATAAAAGATGAAGGTGTACCTAAATATATGCAAGAAGTTACTATTGGTGATTGGCCTTTACATATTCGTACAGCAACTAAAGGGCTAATTAAATTTATAGATGAAGATACGTTTTGTTATCGTGTAAGTAATTCTGGAATCTATTCTAAGAAGTCGAGAATAGATAAAATAAAAATGAGTTTAGGTCAATTTGCACCAATCCTAAATAGTACCTATTTTGAAGACGATGTTAGAAATGTAATTACTAATTATTGTATTAAGTGTTCTGAAACATATATTAACGTTTGTAACAATGAATCTGATTATAATTTCTTTAAAAATTTGATAGCATCCTTTAATAGTTCAAATGACTCTTTGAAAACTAAATTGATTCAAATTTTAGATAATAAAAATAAAAGGAAACAAAAAAAGAATTTGTTTCAGAGCATTTATTACCGTCTAAAAAGAAAAATAAAAAACATATTAAATAAATAACTAATGACAGCAGCATTTACCATATGCGCCAATAACTATTTGGCACATGCCAAAACTTTAGCGGTATCTTTTAAAAAACAGCATCCAGATAAAAGTTTTGTTATCGCGATTTTAGATGCGCCAAGTGATGCTATAGATTATAATGATTTAGGCGCTGATTCTGTTCTATGGATTCCAACACTTTTTAAAGATTTAGTAGAGGGTTTAAAAAACACCTATGGTATTGCGGAGTTATGTACGGTAGTTAAACCAGAATTATTTCAGTATTTATTTAAAGAAGGTCATGAAACCGTACTTTATATAGATCCAGATATTAAAGTGTTTTCGCCTTTAGAAGAAGTGTTTACGGCATTAGAAACTAATCAGATGGTACTAACGCCTCATATTTGTAGTCCAACAGGTGATGTTGGCCATCCGTTAGATAAAGATCTTATGCGCACAGGTATTTATAATTTAGGTTTTTTAGCTGTAAATAATACTCCTGAAATTATAGAATTTGTGTCTTGGTGGGACAAACGTGTGAAGGCCTATGGCTATCACGATTTAAAGAAAGGTTTTTTCTACGATCAAATTTGGTTAGGTTATGGCCCTGCGTTTTTAGACAAGGTATATGTGTTACGACATTTGGGATATAATATGGCCAATTGGAATTTACATGAACGTCATATCATAAACGAAAACGAAACGTATTATGTGAATACAAAGAACACACCACTTCGCTTTTTTCATTATAGCCATTATAAAATGGAAAATGAACCACAAATAGCGTCTTACAATAAAAATTTTAATTTAGAAAATAGATTAGATATTGTTTCTGTATTTGATTTATATAAATCGTTATTACTGGCTCATAATTATACCGCATTAAAAAAAATAAATTATGTTTTTGGAAAACAGCCAGAAGGAAAAGAAGCTGCAAATACATCTAAAGAAAATAGATTTAAAAGCGCATATAAAGCCTTTAAAAAGGTTGTGAAAATTCTATTAGGTAAATAAAATTTTATGCTTACAAAAGGAGTATCTATAGTATTATGTACCTATAACGGAAAGCAAAGGTTAGAAGCTACTTTAAACCACCTAACATCCCAAAAACTGAACGTGGCTTGTGAACTCATTTTTGTAGATAATGCTTCAACAGATGGTACAAAGGAGTTTGCTGATGCTTGGTGGGAAACCCATGGTAATGCGGCTATCTCTTATTTGTCGTATGAACAACCTATTCCGGGAAAATCCTATGCACAAGATTTAGGCTATGAAAAAGCAAATTATAAATACCTGTTAGTTTGCGACGACGACAATTGGTTATGTGACACTTATATACAAACGGCTTTTGAAGTGATGGAAGCTAATCCTAACATTGGAGCTTTAGGCGGTTGGTGTGATGCTGAATTTGAAGGTAATAAGCCGGCTTGGTTCGATCAACAAGCAAAGTATTTTGCGGTGTCTAAGCAAGGAACTTCTAGTGGAGATATTACGCTTAAAAAAGGGTGTTTATATGGTGCAGGTATGGTTCTGAATAAATATCACTGGTTAGAATTAAAAAGATTAGGGTTTGAACATTTGTTATCGTGTAGAAAAGGAAATAACTTAAGCTCGGGTGGTGATACAGAATACAGTTATGCTTTACGTTTATTAGGGTATAAAATATGGTATGACGAGCGTTTATATTTTAAACACTATATGACAGAGGGCCGTATGCATTTAGAGTATTTAAGTCGATTACGCAAAGCTATGGCATATTCTAATTTTATGGTGTTGAGTTATAAGGAACTTTTAACAGGTAATAAACAAAGTTGGGCTAAGGTCTTAAATAAAGGGAGGAAAGCATTTTTATTGAAATTGTACAATAATTTATTATCTCTATTTAGTAGTAATTATGAAGAAAAAGAAGGGGCAAAAACCTATTTTAGACATTTATATTATTTAACTTTTTATAAAAAACAGCATTTGTCTAATGTAAAATTTATTACTCGTTGGCTAAAAGGAAAGAAGATATGAAAACAATTTGTTTTATGATAAATAAATTTCCTTCTATTTCGGAGACATTTGTGACAAATCATATTTTACAAGCTAAATTACATGGTTATAAGGTCATTGTGATGACAAACATAAAGTTAGGTTTAAATAATTCATCTCAAAAATCTTTATTATCCCAACATAGTATTTTGGAAAAGACTTATGAGGTTGATTATAAGATACCTAAGTCTAAAATAAAAAGGAGAATTAAAGCTTTTTTTTTAATTATTAAGTTTTTTAAATTTTGGGTACGTTTTAAGGGTGGTAATACCCGCAAACTCTTTTCTACAATACCTTTTAAATTAGGTTTTTATCATCAGTTTAAATCTATTTCTGTTTTTCACGTTCAGTTTGCTAAGTCTGGATTAGAATTAGCTAAGATGAAGTCTGTAGGTTTACTTAAGGGAAAAATAATTACGACTTTTCATGGGTATGATGCCCATTTTAAAGACGATAAAGGGTTGTCTCAATTAAAGCAGCGTTATGATTTATTGTTTAAAATGTCAGAATCTTTAACTGTTAATACGATTTATCTTAGAGATAAAGTAATAGCGCTTGGAGGAAACCCTAATGGAATAAAGGTTATTCCTATGGGGATTGATTTGCATTTTTTTGAAGCTCAAAAGGAAAAATTCTTCTCTGATAATTCGGTAGTAAATTTAGTTTCTATAGGACGATTAGTTTCATTGAAGGGTTTTGAATATGCCATTAATAGTGTTAAAGTAATTGTTGATAAAGGTTATGATGTACTTTATACTATTGTTGGTGATGGTGAGGAAAAAGATAGATTACAGCAATTAATTTATGATTTAGAATTATCAAATAAAGTGTTTTTAGTTGGTGCAAAAAATCAGCAAGAAATAAAAGATTTGTTAGAAGCTAATCACATATTTTTAATGAGTTCTATAACAGATGAAACAAATAGGTCTGAGGCACAAGGCGTTGTTACAGCAGAAGCTCAGGCTATGGGTTTGCCTATAGTTGCATTTAGGAACGGAGGTGTTCCGTACACTATAGATGAGGGCAAAACTGGGGTTTTAGTAAAAGAAAAAGATGTGGAAGCGTATGCCGAAGGCATTATCAAGTTGATAGAAAGTCCAGACTTATATGTTAATATGAGTAAAAATGCTAAGGAGTTTGTAAGTGAAAATTTTTGTAGAGAAACTTTATCTGAATTGTTTTTTAAATTATACGATTAAGCATGTATTTAGTATGTCTTATAAACAAACGGACGCCAAAAGCGTCCGTTTTACAAATACAGTGTTTTACTCTTATAGGATTTCTAAGATTTGAAATGTATAAAACGTTTCGTTTTTAATCGGCTATATTACATTATTGATTTCTTGAGAAGTGTTTATTTCTTTTGTTGTTTTTTTATGATTGATTTTCGTCTGACTTTGTATCTTAGTTGTGTTATATGTACTTATGCCAAAACAGCCACTATTTTCTATTATAATTCCCACTTTTAACCGTGCCCATTTAATTGGAGATACTTTAGACTCCATAATGGCACAAAGCTACCAAAACTGGGAATGCATCGTTGTAGATGATGGGAGTACGGACACTACCGATGCGTTATTGACTAATTATTGTAAGCAAGATTCAAGAATTCAATACCACCATAGACCTAATGAGCGACCAAAAGGAGGGAATACCTGTCGGAATTATGGATTTGAATTAAGTAAAGGCACATATATTAATTGGTTTGACAGTGATGATCTGTATCTACCAGAAGCGCTTCAAATTATTAGTGCTGCATTTGAAACTGATACTGATGTTGTTGTAAGTCCGATGGCACGATTCGATGGAATAACAAAGCAATATTTAGGGCAAAATACAATTGATACAACTCCTCTAATCCCAGCCTATTTAATAGGAGAGGTTGCTTTTTATACTGATGGTCCAACATGGAAACGTAGTTTTTTAGAGCAGCAAGACGTACTGTTTGATGATGGCTTACCAATTATTCAAGATTGGGATTTTAATTTGCGTATGTTATATCAGAACCCAAACGTAGTGTTTCTAAAAGAAGCTCAAATAGAATATCGGGTTCATAATCAGTCTTTACAAAAAGAGTTGGCTAGGTTAAATCTAGATATGATTGCAGCGGATTTTAAAACACGACATCAACATTTAGAGCTGTTAGCCATATATTATCCAAAAGGTGTTCCTATTTTAAAGCAACTTATTTTAAATCGGAGCAAACATTTTGTGAAGTTAGCATTTACTAGAAATGATGAATCTAAGTTTCATTTAGTCAAAAGATTAATGCAGTATCAGAAAACACATCAGGATTATTTGGGGCTTATTAAAACCTATTTAGGTGTTTGGTCTTATAAATGGTTGGGTAAAGGGTATTGGTTTTTTAGATGATTGTATTAAGAGGTAATAAGTGTAAAGTAAAAAGTGAGAAGATGGGTGTTTGAAGAAGCCTCTTTTGTCTTTGATTTCTATTGAGAAAATCATAACCACCTTTGCTAGAATGAAGGGTAGAATATAGGTTTTTGTTTTGAGTTCTAGGTTTGGGGTAATAGGTTTGTATTTGGTTGTTTATGTCTTCTCGATACAATTTATCATCGTTGCTCAACGATAAATCACTCGAAGTGACGTGCTTCTTGATACAGTATTATTTTTAGGTAAAGGTTTGATGCCCTTTGTTTTTATAACAGTTCCTTTAGTTTTACTAAGTATATATGCGCGTTTTTGTCATTTCGAACACCGTGAGAAATCTCATTGGAAATATAGAATTAAGAGGTTCCTCGTCGCTTTATTCTGTCGGAATGACAGTCGTACTTTAAAACGTAGTTTCACTCTTTTTTTTTAAACTAGGATGTCCAATCTTTAGTAATATCGCTTGTTTAACTGCGCAAAGTCATAAGGCCGGACAATTTTCTAAAAACCAACTATTATCAACTTCCAACCACCAACAAAATTACTATCTTAGCCCACAGCTAATAAACCCTTTGTTTTCATGACCAAACAACCTTTGGTATCTATTATAATTCCCACATTTAATCGTGCACATTTACTCGGTGAGACTTTAGATTCCGTGATGGCGCAAACTTATACTAATTGGGAATGTATAGTGGTAGATGATGGGAGTACGGATGGCACGGTCGAACTAATGGAGAGCTACTGTAAAAGAGATGCGCGGTTTCAGTATCATCATAGACCAGTAGATCGTTTACCAGGTGGTAATGCGGCTCGTAATTATGGGTTTGAAGTGAGTAGAGGTGAGTATGTGCAGTGGTTTGATAGTGATGATTTGATGAAAAATACATTAATAGAACAACAGCTTCAAAATATAGAGGATAGTCATAAGTGTATCTCTATATGCTTGTTAGACCGTTACAATGAAGATTTTTCAAAATTATTAAGGCCTGCTAAAAAACATGAGATTAAATATTCAATCTATGATGATTTTATTTTGAGAATTTTTAAAGCAAATTTACAAACGACCTTTTTTAAGAAATCAAAAATAGAAAATTTTCATTTTAATGAAAGATTAAAAAAAAGCCAAGAAGTTGAGTTTTTACAGCGTGTTTTTAGAGAGAATGAAGCATTTATTTATTTGTCCAATACTATTTTAGTTGATCTTAGGCGGCATACAAACTCTATAACAGCGAATTATAATTCGGATAATATAGCCTCTATACTTGAGGTTAAATTTATTTTAATAGAAGAATTTCCTAAAAACGGAAATAATGAAGTTTTAAGTCAACTCATACATAATTATTTAAATAGTTTAAGACATGCTTTTAAAGCCAAAAACACCTCTATTTATTTTATGTATTTATTTAAATTTAGATATTTAAGATTAATAGATTCCTGTTTCTTAATATTGATATATATCTATTACTTTATAACAAATAAAGGTTTGGTTTTATATAAAAGAAAAATAAAAAAAATAAGCTCATAAAAATGAAGATATTTCATGTTTTTCCAAAATATTCGAACAAATATCAGCCTTATAATAAGAGATTAATTTCAAGTTTAAAGACTTCATCAAAAATTGAGGTTGAAATAGTTTCGTTACGTGGCTATAGGAAAGATATTAAAAATATAACATATGTTCATAAAAAAGGTTTTTTAAATAAATTAGTTATTTTTTTATGGGGTGTGCTTTTTCTTATTAAAACAGATATAAAAGCTTTTCTAAAAAAGGAGGCTAGAAAAAAAATTCATCTATATGGTACTTATCGGGTTGTTTTAAATAACCCTAATTCTCTTTTTCACTTCCATAATATTCATTCTATAAATAAGAGTTTATTGGAATTATTAATTGAAAGAAATTATAAATTTATTGTTTCTATAAGAGGGAATGATGTTACTATTCTTCCGTTAATTGATCTAGAAGCAAAGATTTATACGATTAAAGTGTTAAGACATGCATGGAAAATACATTCAGTTTGTGAAAGCCTTAAAGATGATGCGATTGCATTATCGGGTGTAGAGTCTAATAAAATTAACGTTATTTATAGAACTCCAAATTTAAAAGATGTATACCCTGTTAAGGATTTAAATAATATTTTAAAGCCTATTAATATTTTCACTGTATCTAGAATACATTGGAAGAAATGTGTGTCAGAATCGTTTATAGCGATTAAGGATTTGGTAGATAGGGGTTTTGATGTGCATTACCACGTATTAGGAGATTTAGGTGGAACAGAAAAAGAAAAAATAATTTATTTAAGAAAAAAATTAAAATTAGAGGATAAAATTACCTTACATGGGTTCGTTAACGAACATGATTATAAATCTATTCTAAAAAGAATGCATATTTGTTGGATACCAACTATTAATGAAGGAATACCTAATACATTATATTTTTTCTTAAAAAGTGGCTTTCCTATAATTGCTTCAGATACAGATGGAATTCCTGAAGTGATTAAGAACGAGGTAAATGGTCTTTTATTTAAGCCATATGATTTTTTAGATTTAGCAAACAAAACAATTTATTTAGTAAATAATTCAGAAAGTAGAGTGTCAATCCAAAAACAAGCTCGATTAACTGTTTTGCAGGAAGAAAATAATGAGATTAAGGAGTATGAAAGATTGTATTTAAGTTGATATGGTAGTTAGTATTTTAATTTGATTAATGGGTTATGAATTATATTGTCTAGTAATTTGATGAGATAACTCTTTTTGTATCTACCACATAAAATAACGAAATACACCATTCCTATTTCTAGTTTGACCTCAATCGTAGGTGTGGTAAAAGAACAAGAGGATTTTACTAAATTTTTGAGCAGAAGACATTTAAAAAAGAACCAATTTATTTTATAACTGTATAAGGATATTCGTTTATTTTAAATTCTGTATGAGTGGTTATCATTTAAATTTATGCAAAGTATAAAAAGCCCGTATTCATAATTTAATACTATTTTTATAGCCATGAAAACAGCTTTGGTTCTCACTGTTAAAAATGAAAAGCGATTATTGCGTGATAATATGTTATATCACCACGCTATAGGTGCGCATCGTATATATGTTTATTTTGATGGTACAACAGATGGTGGTAAAGCTAGTATTGCAGACCTAGATTTTGTTACCATTCAAGATTCGGTATCGGGTGATTTGTATGCTCATTTACCTTATTTAGAAAAATTTACAAAAAATGCAGTTGAGCATCATACAGCCAGACAGTGTTTAAATACATATGATGCTATACAACATTGTAAGCAAGACAATATAGACTGGTTAATTTCATTAGATGCCGATGAGTTGGTTTGTTTAGACTTTAAACAGCAGCTATCTTTTCCTGATTTTTTTGCTACCGTTCCTAAAGAGGTTAATGCCGTTAACTTTAAGGTTTATGAAGTATTACAACGAAAATTACAGTATAATAATGTGTTTAAGGAAGAAACCCTATTTAAAACCACCTCTTCTTTTAAGAATAGGTTTATAGCAGAGCAAAAGAACATTCTTAATCCTTTTACAAATAAGAATCATTCATTTAGTTATTGGTATGGGCAACATCTAGGTAAATCAGCATTACGTGTTTCAAATGATATTATTCCTAAAAATGTGCATCGTTATAAAACAATTAGCGGAGTGTCTCTTAATAGCATAAGTTGCATGGCTTTATTACATTACCACGCCTATGATGCTAATGATTTTATAAAAAAATTTAAGAATTTTAAAAATCGTGCGAACACTTACTTGTCAGGTAATTCAGTGGATGCTTTAAAATTACTACTACGAGATATTGTTAATCAACCAGGTATTAGCACTAAGGCGTTAGAGGACTATTATAAGAACTATATTTTATTTTCGCCAGCAGACGTTAAACGTTTATTGAAGAATAGGTGGGGATTGGTTTTTCAGCATAAGCCTAAATTATTGCAAGAGATTACTAGTGTTCGAGATGTGTTTCATAGCCTAAATTCGATTAATAAAAATTAACATATTTTTTGAAACCACCACTTAAAATAGCCATTTACACTGGAGTAATCCCGAACACGACGTTCATAGAAACTTTAATCGCTGGGGTGGCTAAAGAGCATGAGGTGTTACTCTTTGGTACGGTTAAAAAGAATACCAGTTATCCTTCTAAGCGTATTAAAATTATTGATACGCCAACATCGCTATACAAAAACGTACCATTGACCCTTTGGAGAGCCATAAAATTAGGTGTTAAGTATCCTAAACGCTTAGCATTAGCTCTAAAAGAAGCAAAAACGTATTCTACAAATTATACTAAATGGCTTCGGTTTTCACGCTTTGTACCTGTATTATTATATGCGCCAGATATATTTCATTTACAGTGGACGAGCCGTATAGATCGTTGGCTATTTTTAAAATCGGCTTATCCTTGTCATATTGTAGTGAGTCTGTTAGGCTCTCAAGCTGCTATTTTACCCTATATTGAATCAGAAGTATTAAAGCGGTACCAACGCTGTTTACCAAAAGTCGATGCTATACATGCTATATCTGAGCATTTAGGTCATCAAGCTACAAATTTTAATGTCTTTCCAGAGCGTGTTCAAGTAATTCCTACGACAATTCCAGCGGCTGCGTTTTCCTACTATAAACCTTTTGAAAAACGGGAAACACAAGCATTTCAGTTGGTGTCTGTAGGACGTCACCATTGGGTAAAAGGCTATCGATATGGCATACAAGCGGTACATCAGCTTATTCAGTCGGGTATTGCTATTCATTATAGCATAATTGCGGCAGGGAAAATTCCAGAAGCTCTTTTATTTCAAGTTAGTCAGTTAGGTTTACAAGATCATATCACCTTTAAACCCAGTTTGACTCAAAGCGAGTTATTTGAACACTTGCAAACTTATGATGCTTTATTGTTGCCAAGTTTAAGCGAAGGTATTGCGAATGTGGTGTTGGAAGCTATGGCTATTGGAGTCCCTGTGATTTCTACAAATTGTGGAGGCATGGCAGAAGTTGTAATTCCCGAAAAAACAGGATGGTTGGTGCCTGTTAGAGATCCTAAGGCGATTGCTGATGCTGTGAAAGACTGTATGGACTTAGAGGAAGAGTTTAAGCGCAAGATCATACAACAGGCTTATGATTTGGTGAGTGCTAGTTATCATGAAAAACATAGTGTTGCGAAGATGCTGCGGCTTTATGATGAGGTGGTGGGAAGCATGAAGTTGGAAGCACGGAGTGGGAAGCTTGAAGTTTGAGGTTGGAGGCTTGAAGTTGGAAGCGGGAAGCATGAAGCATGAAGCATGAAGCATGAAGTAGGAAGTAGGAAGTAGGAAGTAGGAAGTAGGAAGTTGAAATTGAAGAAAAACCCTTCCGTCTTTGTTTTCTTTTTGGGAAAACAAATCCACCTTCCTTTATTCTAAGGGAAGAGCTTGATGTATAGGGGGTCATTGGGACTAGGTATTAGGGATTAGGAAGTAGAAATTCAACTCGAACTCGAACTTGAAACTGACTCGAACTTGAAATTAAATCCATCTTCCGATATAAATAAGTGACGAACTAACGATTGACTTCGCTTTTATTTATGAGCTTACATTTATAACTTACCTTTGTAAGTCTAATTTATACGGGAATCTATTAGATTATGCCTAAACGTTTAAAAATAGCTGTTTTTTCTGGAAGCATACCGAGTACCACTTTTATTGAGCACTTAATATCTGGTGTTTCTGCGAGCCATAATGTGTTATTGTTTGGTGTGCAAAAAAAGTCTGTTGCGTATTCATCTAAGCACGTAAAGGTGTATGACACTCCGAAATCGCATTTAAAAAATGCCATTGTCAGTAATTATAGGTTGCTAAAATTGCTAATCAAATCACCGAAAGATGCAATAAAATTATACCGTCATATTTCTCAATTTAAATCGGTTTATAATCGTTGGATTTGGTTTACAAAACTATTACCTATAGTGTTGTGTAAACCGGATATATTCCATATTCAATGGGCTAAGGATGTGGAGTTTTATATGATTTTACAAGATGAGTTTAAGATTCCAATAGTGCTGAGTTTACGTGGTGCTCATATTAATTATACACCTATTATAGATTTAGGAATTGCGGCACTTTATAAGCAAGAATTCCCAAAAATTAAAGCCTTTCATGCGGTTTCTAAGGCTATAGGAAAAGAGGCCATGCTGTATGGAGCTAAAGCCTCTAACATCCATACCATTCATTCTCCAATTCCTACTTTCTTTTTTAATCATTATAAGGCTTGTGAAACAGTACAAGATAATACTATACGCTTGATTTCTGTCGGGCGTTTTCATTGGAAGAAAAATTATGAATCTGCCTTAGAAACGATTGCTATTTTAAAAGGTAAAGGTTATCATATTCAATATACTATTGTAGGGGCTGATGAGTTCACTGAAGCCTTATTATTTCAATGTCATCAGCTTAATTTGGTTAATGATGTTACTTTAGTTGGAGCTATGCCTCAAATGGAATTAATTCCATTTTTACAACAATTTCATGCGATGCTGCTACCAAGTGTAGAAGAAGGTATTGCTAATGTGGTTTTGGAGGCTATGGCTATTGGGTTGCCTGTGGTGTCCACAAATTGTGGAGGTATGGCAGAAGTGGTGATTCCTAATGAGACCGGCTGGTTGGTGCCTGTTAGAGATGCTGAAGCGATGGCTGATGCTGTAATAGCTTTGAGTGCAACTTCAGAACCTGAATTGCATGCGCTTACGAAACGGGCTCATGAGTTTGTGAAAGGTGCGTTTAATGCCGATGATAGCATTGCGCAATTTGTGGATTTGTATAAGGAGGTTAGTGAGGAGCGGGAAGCTTGAAGCTCGAAGTAGGAAGTTGGAAGCTCGGAGTTGGAAAAAGAACCTTCCGTCTTTGATTTCTTTAGGTGAAATCAAATCCACCTTCCTTTGAAAAAAAGGAAGGAGCTTGGTGATGTTTGAAGCTCGGAGTTGGAAGTTGGAAGTTGGAAGAAAACCCTTCCGTCTTTGTTTTCTTTAAGTGAAAACAAATCCACCTTCCCTTATACCAAGGGAAGAGCCTGAAATATAGGATTTATTGAAATCTAAGGTTTATTTGGAATTTTAGGCTAGAAATTAGAAAACACTTGCGACTTTTATTTTTTTAGTGAAATTAAATCCACCCTCCTTTGAAATTATTATATTCGTCGTGCTATTACACTATGAAAACAATCACCACATCTGTTATCCCTATTACACCCACTTATGCTAAGGTAGAAGCTCCTCATGAATTGCATTTAGAGGCGATTTGTGTGTTTGCTGCGATTGGTTTTTTCTTAGATACAGATACCTACTGGAAAGACGAAGTGGTATTACAACCAGGATGCAAGCATATCATTTCAGAAGATGGCTATCTTATAGAAAGTACACCTTGGTTTAAGTGGCATTATACTCCGGATAACACACGCGATTTTAATACTACTTTAGAAGAATTTACTGTACTGTTCGAATCCATTATGGATGAGCAAACGGCAGGTAAAAAGGTGATTTTACCCTTGTCTGGAGGCCTAGACAGTAGAACACAAGCCGTGGCACTACAACATTTAAAAGCGTCAGTAAATAGCTACAGTTATGATTTCCAGGGAGGCTATAAAGAAACTAAAATCGCAGAGGCCATTGCTGAAGTTTGTGATTTCGATTTTACGGCTTATACGATTCCTAAAGGGTATTTATGGGATGTGCTAGATAATTTAGCAACATTGAATCGCTGTGAATCTGATTTTACGGCACCACGTCAAATGGCTATTGTTGACGAATTTGAAACTATGGGAGAGGTCTTTTCACTAGGTCATTGGGGAGATGTGTTGTTCGATGATATGGGAGTTAGCGATGATTTACCATTAGAAGATCAGGTGACGGTGCTTCAAAAAAAACTGATTAAAACTGGAGGAGCAGATTTAGCAACGCAGCTTTGGACCCATTGGAACTTAGACGGAGATTTTGATTCTTATTTTAACGATCGCATTTCCGCTTTGCTATCTGCTATAGACATTCCTAACAGTGCTAATGCACGCATTCGTGCTTTTAAAAGTTTGTATTGGGCACCACGATGGACGTCTGTAAATTTAGCCGTGTTTGCCAGTAAACACCCTATAACCTTACCGTATTATGATCAGCGGATGTGCGAGTTTATTTGTACCGTTCCTGAAGACTATTTAGCCAAGCGACAACTGCAAATTGGGTATATAAAAGAACGCGCTCCAAAATTAGCAGAGCTTACATGGCAGGAACAACGACCATTTAATCTCTATACGTTTCCTAATAATAGGATGCCTTATAATTTACCTTATCGCATTACGAATAAAATAGAACGGGTGTTTCAAGAACTTTCAGGTAAAAAGTATGTGCAACGTAATTGGGAATTGCAATTTCTAGGAGAGGCTAATCAAAAACAGTTAGATAAAAGTTTAACAGCTCAGAATTTTATAGATTTTATACCAGAAGTCACTATAAAAGGTGCTTTAAGTGGTTTGGATTCTAAAATAGCTAATTATCATGCACACCAAGTGAATATGTTGTTGGTACTCGCCGAATTTAAAAAGAGCACTAATGCATAGACCAATCCGTATATTATTTACCATTCCTAACTTTAAGAATGCAGGAAGTCAGTATGTTTTATTGGCTTTAATAACGAGATTACATAAAAATGATTTTGATATTAAAATAGGTGTTGAAAATCATTGGGATTATGCAAAAAAAGTAATTCTAGAAAATAATTTGGTGCAATTACCTAAGCCTTTTCAGGTTTCTAAAATACCTTACTTAAAGCAGTATATAAAGGTGCTTAAAACAAATAATATAGACTTGGTACACTCATGGGATTATAAATCGAATTATTTAGAGCCCTTGGCTTGTAGATTAGCAGGGGTAAAGTATTTATATACAAAGAAAAACAATTCTTGGTCTAGACCTTGGCAATTAAAAAGTATATTGTCGCATTTTATTGTGTATGATCAACCAGAAATGAAAACTCGTTTTTTTTCAAACCAAATATTTGCAAATAAAATAGGACTCATTCCGCACGGAGTAGATTTATTAAAGTTTTTTCCATTGGAAAAATCACCCCATTCAGCATTTAATATGTGTTATGTTGGCAATATCAATAGTAACAAAAATCAGTTGTTTGTGTTAAAAGCCATGTTGAATTTTCCTGAGAACATTCATTTAAATTTGTTTGGTAAGCCTGATTTAAACTATAAGAGTACCTTAGAATCATTTATTGAAGTTAATAATTTAAAACACAGAGTACATTTTCGTGGTTTTATAACTCAAAGTCAATTGCCAGAGATGTTTAGAACTCAAGATGTTTTAGTATTGTCGTCATTAGAGGAAGGATTTCCTGTTTGTTTGTTAGAAGCCATGGCTTGTGGATTACCGGTATTAAGTTCAGATTCTGGTGGAGGTGCAAAGTTTATGTTGCAGGATATGACCAAGGATTGTTTGTTTTCGATTGACGACAGTGCTGATTTTGAGAATAAAATTTTGAATTTAATCCAAGACCAAGATTTATATCAATCACTTTGTAAAGAGGGTTTAGATCTAGTGAAAAATAGGTTTTCAATAGAACAGGAGGTCAATAGTTATGTTAAATTATATAATAATATTTAATACAAGGTTAAATGTATTTTGGTTTTAAAGGGTTTAATAAACATGTATTAGTAGTTGGGTCTGCACGTAGTGGTACCAGTTGGTTAAGTGAAATAATAGCCTTACAAAGCCGTTACAGAATGTTGTTTGAACCTGAACACGAATTTAGAACACCAAAAGGTCATTTACTTTGTGATCAGTGGCTAACCCCAGTTGATAATACTAAGCATCAAAGGACTTATTTAAAAGCTGTATTTAGTAATCGCGTGGATTGTGATTGGATTGCTCAGATTTCTAATCGTAAAAATAAACAGCATTTGTGGCCATTTCTTCCCAAAAAGTATGTTATAAAAATGGTGAGAGGGAATTTATTAGCAACTTATGTTAATAATACTTTTAATATACCAACCATGCATATAATTCGAAATCCTTATGAAGTGATAAATAGTCAGTTACGTGTTAGTTTTCCTTGGCTTATTGATTTAACATGTTTTGCTAATCAGCCAAAATTAGTAAGCCTAATACAAGATACCTTCGATTTTGATATTAGTAATTTTAATACATTGAATGTTACGCAACGCTTAACTTTACGCTGGTGTATAGAAAATGTACTTCCATTAGAAGTACTGCAGCAACCTAAAAATCAATTTGAAGTTGTGCGACATGAGCAGTTACTTAAAAATATTAATCTATTTTATGGTTTGTGTGAACGCTATGATTTAGAACCGTTATCGGATATTAGAACACGGTATACAAAACCATCGTCTAAAATGCACCCAAGAAGTCAGTTGTTAGACGGCACAGTAGTACAAAAACCAATATTAGATGCAGATAAAATGACAGATATAAATGAAATTTTAATGAAGTTTAGGTCAACTTTATACCCTGTAGTTGATTCTTATACACGTGAGCCTTAATGAGTAAACATATAGCCCTCATATTATCGCAACCACCAGGCTATTCTGAGACTTTTTTTAGATCTAAAATAAAAGGCTTGCAGGAGGCAGGTTATCGGGTGAGTCTGTTTGTTTATAGAGGTGATGCTGAGTTTACGGACTGTGCCGTTTTTCCAATGCCTAAAGTGTTTACCAATCCTTTTCGTCATTTTTTTGCGACATTAGGAGTAGTTTTGGGATTACTGCCTTATTTAAAAAGGGTTACACGTTACATGAAATTAGAGCGAGACGCTGGCAGAGAACTTAAGCAGGTTCTTAAATATGTTTATATCAATGCAAAGGTTTTAAAGTCAGATGCTGATTGGCTACACTTTGGTTTTGCAACATTAGCATTGCAAAGTGAACATGTGGCTAAGGCTATACATGCTAAAATGGCTGTGAGTTTAAGAGGATTTGATATTGATGTGTATCCCATGAAACATCCTAATTGTTATGCTAGATTATGGCAAAACGTAGATAAAGTTCATGCCATCTCTAAACATACACTGCAACAAGGTCACTACTATGGTTTACCAAAAAACAGTCCTTTTCAAATTATTACTCCTGCCGTAAAATTAGTAAACACGGAACGTACTTATAAAAACCGTCAAAAAGCTGTGAAAATTATAACGGTTGGACGTTTACATTGGATGAAGGGATATAATGATATTTTGGAAGCTTTAGCTATCGTTAAACAATATAATAACAATTTTCATTATCAAATTATCGGCAGAGGACCGGAAGAAGAGGCCATAAAATTTGCGATACATCAATTGGGATTGCAAGAGCATGTTACCTTGTTAGGAAAGCAACCTCATGAAGCTGTTATTAAACATGTTGAAAAAGCAGAGTTATATATTCAATACAGCCATTCGGAAGGCTTTTGTAATGCGGTATTAGAGGCACAAGCTATGGGGAAATTGTGCATTGTGTCAGACGGAGGTGGTTTGCCTGAAAATATTGTACATGGTGAAACCGGTTGGGTAGTGCCAAAACGACAACCCAAACGATTGGCGAAGACCTTAGAGACCGTTATAACTTTAGATGCAACTATTAAAAATCAATTTTCAGAACGGGCTAAAGCACGTGTTAAGCAACATTTTACACTGAAGCAACAGCAGGCAAAATTTGTTGGGTTTTATAATGATTAACTACTTAAACTTGAATTAATGATCTTTAACTCATTAGATTTTGCAATCTTTTTACCCCTAGTGTTTTTTTTATACTGGTTTGTTTTTAATAAAACCGTTTCACTACAAAATATGTTAGTGGTTGTTGCTAGTTATGTGTTTTATGGTTGGTGGGACTATCGGTTTTTAGCATTGATATTATTTAGTACGATAATAGATTTTGGTATAGGGCAACTACTTTTGAAGACTGATGTTCATAAAAAAAGAAAAATACTATTATGGACAAGTGTCTCTGTGAATATAGGGCTGCTTGGCTTTTTTAAATATTATAATTTTTTTGCAGATAGTTTTGTAGAAGCTTTTTCTTTTTTTGGACAAAGTATTCAATCCAATACTTTAAATATTATTTTACCAGTAGGTATTAGTTTCTATACCTTTCAAACACTTAGCTATACCATCGATATTTATCGGAAAAAATTAGAACCCACATCAAATTTTATTGAATTTTCTGCTTTTGTAAGTTTCTTTCCTCAACTCGTTGCGGGTCCTATAGAACGTGCCACCAATTTACTACCACAATTTAAGAATAAACGACATTTTAAGTACTCAGAAGCTATGGATGGAGTGTACTTAATTATTTGGGGCTTGTTTAAAAAAGTGGTTATAGCAGACAATTGTGCTCAGTTTGCTAACGATATTTTTGAACATTCTGATAATTATTCGTCACCTACATTAGTTTTAGGAGCTTTTTATTTTGCTTTTCAAATTTATGGTGATTTTTCAGGTTATTCAGATATGGCTATAGGGACTGCTAAATTGTTTGGTTTTAATTTGATGCAGAATTTTTCTGTGCCCTACTTTTCAAGAGATATGGCCGAATTTTGGAGACGTTGGCATATTTCGTTATCCACTTGGTTTCGAGATTATTTGTATATTCCTTTAGGTGGTTCTAGAGGCTCTAAATGGCGACAAATACGAAATGTATTTATAATTTTTATCGTAAGTGGATTTTGGCACGGAGCCAATTGGACCTTTATTGTTTGGGGTTTTCTAAATGCCCTTTATTTTATGCCTCTATTATTAATGAATCGAAATAGAATACATACTAATATTATAGCAGAACATCGTATTTTACCTTCTGTAAAAGAATTTTTGCAAGTTATAGTGACCTTTGCTCTAACATTATTAGCTTGGGTATTTTTTAGAGCTAATACTATAACTGATGCTTTTTTGTATTTAGAAAGACTATTTCAGTTTTCGTTCAAAATAGATCGTCTAACTTTAGAGCGTTTTTCTTATGAAATGATACCGTTAGTTTTAGTTTTATTGGGTATAGAGTGGATTACAAGGACAAAGCAGCATCCTGTAAAGAATACGACTACACCTATGTTATGGAGTATGATTTTATTGTTATTAATATTTGTTTTTGGAAGCTTTTCAAGTGTACAGGAATTTATTTATTTTCAGTTTTAGGTATGAAACAATTTTTAATTAAAATAGTTTGGTTTTTAGTTACAGGATTTTTAATGCTTATAGTTTTAGATGTTACATATACTTCTCTTTATAAGCATTCAAACTATACAAGATCTAAAGTGTCTTGGTTAAGAACATTAGACTCAAATGATTCATATGATTATGCAGTTTTTGGCTCCTCTCGAGTATATTTTAATTTTAACCCCTTAATCGTAAATGCTAAAACAGGAGTTAAGGGGCTTAATTTAGGTTATCCAGGTGCAAATAATTTTGAGATTAAATTAATGATTAAAAGCTTCTTAAAGAAATATAAGGCTAATCGTATTTTTGTACAAGTAGATGATCAATATAATAAATATCACGCTGACCCAGTGGCAATAATTCCCTTTATACCATTTATACGAGAACCAGATCTATATAAAGATATTGGTAGAGTGAATTCTAAAGCTTCATCTTTATATTATTTACCTTTTTATCGCTTTATGAAATATGATTCTAAAATAGGTTTTAGAGAACTTATGATGGGATTAATTAAAAATAATAAATATGACAAGCGATTAGGATATCCTATTACTACCAATAAAGAAATGAAAGAAAGAAATACATCGTATGACTTTAAAATCGAAGACAAACCTAATCGGCATATTGAAGAAATAATTCAAATTTGTAAAAAAGAAAAGGTACAGATTTATTTCTATACAGCTCCTATATATAAAGCTAATGGCAACCTTGATGTTATAAAGCGGCAATTAGCTAACTATAAGGATTTTTCTGATTTTAGTGAGGATGAGAGTTTGTTTAGTGACCCTTACCATTTAAATGCGTTAGGAACTAAGGTGTTTACAGAGCAATTTATACATACTTATTTTAATCCTTGATTGCTACTAATTAATATGAAACTATTTTATCCAAAATCACACTACAACAAATCCTATCGTGGTCATACATTTCCCTTACTAAAGCCATTTTTAAAAGGGAAAGGTTTTACGGACCAAGAGCGTATAGCCATGTATGGTTTATCGGAGGAAGACCTTGTGTTTGTAGATACTATGGAAACATCTGATGTGGCTATATTAACCATGTCTTGGAATTATTATGTAACGACGAAACAGCAAGCAAATGCCATTCAATTTTTAAAGGAGACGCAGGGTTTAAACATACCAACTTGGGTGGTGTTGTTAGATGATGTAGGTTTAGATTTTCCTGGTTTTCCGCATGTGAAACTTTTTAGACAAAGTGGATACAATTCTAAGACGCCTGATTGGCATGTTGGTTTACCGGTTTTTATCTCTGACCCCTTAAAAGAACAGTATGACACTACTGCTATTTTTGAGCGTCCCTATACAGAAAACCCAACCGTAGGGTTTTGTGGGTATGCTACATCTGATGTTGTATTAGCATTAAAAACGAAATTTAAAGTTGGTTTAAAAAATTTGGCTTATTATTTAAAATTACATTCGCAAGAGCCAGAAATGTTATTAGCGGCTGCTCAGTGGCGGTATAAGATTTTAAAACGCTTAGAAGCTTATTCAGCTATTAGGACAAATTTTATATATCGCGAAAAATATCGTGCAGGGTCACAGAGTGTAGCAGAACGAGCGGTAGCTACAAAAGATTTTTTTGATAATATAAATGCTTCTGATTATGTGGTCTGTGTGCGTGGGACTGGTAATTTCTCAGTACGTTTGTACGAAACTTTGGCAATGGGACGTATCCCTATCTTTGTGAATACGGATTGTATATTGCCTTTAGAGGACGAGATAGATTGGAAACAGCATGTGGTTTGGGTGGAAGCCCATGAGATTGATAAGATTGGGAATATTTTGAGTGCGTTTCATAAAAAATTAGATCAGGAAAAATTTATAGCATTGCAACACGCAAACAGATGTTTATGGAATGATCGTTTAAGATTGAAGGGTACATTTCGATAGTAGTTTTAAATAAAAGTATAGATAAATTATTGATTGTATTGAATGCAAGACTTATCAAAAAAAATATCTTTTCTTAGTTTAAGAAAAAAGCTCTGGAAAAGTTGGCCTTATCAGATCTATTTAAATATATATGATCAATTATTATGGTCGTTCATTAAATTTAAAGGGAGTGAAGTTCGGGTAATTTGTGTTAATGGGATGAGACGTTCTGGTAATCATTATTTGATAAAAACACTTATGAAATCTAGTGAGAGTACTGTAGTTTTTTATAATAACTTAAAAGCTCATAGTAAAAAGCCCACTGTAGCAGGCGGGGTTGAAATTAAGTATAAAAGAAAGCGCGGTGTTTTAGTTATTTTAGGATTTGAAGATTTATTTATATCTGAATTTAAAGATTCATGTAACTTAATACTTAACCATAGTTTTCGAGGCTTACCTTATAAAAACCTACTAATTTGTAGAGATGTAAGAAATGTAATGGCAAGTCGTTTAAATCATCCTCATATGGCGCCAAGTTTAATAAAACATAAAAGCCAGTTAGAATTTACTAAAAAGCTTTGGTTGGATCATCATACTGTTAAAGATGACAATGAGATCCATGTTATACGATATGGGTTTTTATTAAAGGATTTATCTGGAATTATTTTCGAGGATTATTATTTAACTGATATTAGAGAGAATGAAGACATATCTAATAGATATGGAGGAGGTAGTAGTTTTGAAACTAATAACTTTTCGGAACGCTATAAGGCTTTTGAAGGTAATGATTGTTATGAAGACTTGATACAAGATATGCAAATGTTGGACATTAAGAATCATAGTACACATTGGAATAATTAATTATTTAGAAAAATATATTAAATTGAAAATACTAATTCTATTTACATATAATAAAAGTTTTTTATCGCTGTTTTTTGTTGAATTGGCTAAAAGTTTAAAAAGTGATGGGAATGAGGTTTCTTTATTCTCATTGAAAACAGAAGAGAAACCTGTATATAGTATAGATGGAATTAATTGTACGATTAAGCAAAAGGGAAGTTATATAAAGAATTATAGGTTAATAGGTAGGTTTATCAAACAAGAATCACCGGATATTATTATCTCAAATTTTAGCTATGTAAATCCTGCATTGTTCTTTGGTAAAATATTTAGAATAAAACAAAATATAGCATGGGTACATACGCTAACCGAGCAAACAAATCCAAGTAAAAAACAAATATTTATAAAACAACAGTTTTTAAAACTAGCCAATTTAGTGGTTGTTAATTCTGAATATTTAAAACAAGATTTGGTGACTCATTTTAAAGTGCCTTCGTTTAAATTAAAAGCCATTCCTTTTTGGACGACGTTAGGGACTTTTAAAAAAGAATCTACAATAGAATTAAGTCCAAATTCGCATTTTAAAATAGGTTGCCCTGGTCGTTTAGTTCCGGATAAGAATCAAGCTTTAATCATTTCCGCATTAGTTAATTTAGAAAACAACTCTAGCGTTACATTATATTTGGCTGGAGATGGGGCCAATAAGCAAAACCTAGAAAAGCAAATTGCAGGACATAGTTTAGATGCTCAAGTTGTGTTTTTGGGAAATTTATCTAGTGAAGCCATGAGAGGGTTCTATACCGGTATGGACCTTATTGTTTTGCCTAGTTTACATGAAGCTTTTGGATTGGTATTTATAGAAACCATATCTCAAGGAGTTCCTGTTTTAGTGTCTTCTGCTTTTGGAGCTTTAACTTTTATTGATTCTAATTATGAAGGTTTGTCGGACATTGTTTTTGATCCCGGTGATAGTGAGTCGTTAAAATTAAAAATAGAAAATATTATACAGGGTAAGGGCAAATCGAATCAGTATTATTTAAATTTATATGAGAACCATTTTGACAAAGACACTATATTACATCAATTTAAACAACTTTTAATTCCGTAATGCTATTCACCTTCCTTAAATATTTACAACCAACACACTACTTTCGTTTACCGAAAGGCAGTGGAGGTTTTATTTTTCCAAAAGTAGGTTTGCTGCCAGTGTCCGTTCGTTCTAAATTGACTGAAGATGTAAGTTATGCAAGTATTATGGCAAAAGATTATGACTTGGCATGGCAAGCCGTTCAAAAAGGTTATATAGGTGACGCAGAAACATATACCCAATTTGAGGATGTACCCGTAATAGATAATTATAGGTTCGCTCGAAAATATTTTAGTTCATTCTGGGTGTTTTATGTTTTAATAGTACGTGTTTTAAGTTTTAATAATCCTATAACAGAAATTCTTGGGTGGTGGAAAACCCGTAAGGTTTCGCGCAGCAGCTATTTAGAAACTCCATTAGTATATTCAGAATATGATGTTTTTGAGTCGGAGTTGGTAAAACAGACCCCTTTAGTTAGTGTGGTGATCCCAACTTTAAATCGTTATGTATATTTAAAGGATGTATTACAAGATTTAGAGCAACAAGATTACAAGTATTTTGAGGTTATTGTTATCGACCAATCAACGCCATTTCAAGCTGCATTTTATGAAGATTTTCAATTAGATATTCACGTTGTTCACCAAGAGGAGAAAGCCTTATGGTTAGCTAGAAATCGTGCTATAAAAATGGCTAAAGGTGAGTATATCTTATTATTTGATGATGATAGTCGTGTTTCAGACGATTGGATTAGTGAACATTTAAAGGCTTTAGATTTTTTTAAAGCCGATTTATCCTCGGGAGTTTCAATTTCCGAAGTTGGCGCTCCTACACCAGCGCATTATGCGTATTTTAAAATCAGTGATCAACTAGATACTGGGAATGTTTTGCTTAAAAAAGATATTTTTAGAACGATAGGATTATTTGATCGACAGTTTGAAAAACAACGTATGGGTGATGGGGAGTTTGGCTTACGGTCCTATTTAGCAGGTTACTTAAATATTTCTCATCCGTATGCGAAACGCTTACACTTAAAAGTGGGCAGTGGAGGTTTACGGGATATGGGCAGTTGGGATGCTTTTAGAACAAATTCCTTGTTTGAGCCACGTCCTATACCTAGTGTGCTTTATTATTTCAGACGGTATTGGGGACATACAGCAGCACGTTGGTCGTTATTGCGCACGGTGCCGTTATCTATTATGCCATATCGTTTTAAAGGATCAAAGTTGATGATGATGGTAGGAGCGGTGGTTTCTATTTTTATTTTGCCTTTAGTGGTTTTTCAGGTTTGGAAGTCTTGGAGGTTGGCTGGTGCGAAATTGAGGGAAGGAGCACTTTTGGAGAAGTTGGAAGTTTGAAGTGGGGAGTTTGAAGCTTGAAGTTTGAAGCACGGAGTATGAAGTAGGAAGGACGACGTTGGTTTGAAGGTTGTTGATTATTAAATTTATAAGATTTGATTTAGATTAGGAATGATGCTGCATCGTTCATAATTGGTTAGGAAAGTGACGTTGTTTTCTTAGCTAGCTTGTTAAAAGAGCTACGCCTTTTAGGTAAAACCTTCCGATTTTTGTGGGCACAAAAACCACCTTCCTTCAGCTGAAGGAAGGGGCTTGGAATGTAGGATTTAATTGGGATTTGTGGAATCTTTTATATAATACTTTATAAAAATTGGTCTTGTGCAGGATAATATATTTATTTTTAGGCGCTATTAAACATTACTCTTGAACGCTACTAAATTACTTATAGTTACCTCTGAATTCCCTCCGCAACCTGGTGGAATTGGTGATCATGCTTATAACATGGGGTTTTACTTAAGTCGTGCGGGTTACGATGTTTCTGTCATTGCGGATCAGCGTTCTGTAAATGGAGAAGAAGAAATTGTTTTTGACGCGACTTTACCTTTTAAAGTGTTGCGAGTTGCGATAACTAGTCCTCGTTTTAAGATGTACATCAATAGGATTAGGCTTTTGAGAAGTATTATTACATCTGCAGATGTTGTTATTGCTTCAGGGAAATTTTCATTGTGGAGTGTTGCTATTTTAGGGAGGCGACAATCGACAGCAAGTCTAGCGGTTATACATGGATCTGAAGTCAACTTTACCAATGCATTGTTGAAATTTAGTATTAACAAAGCTTTACAACGCTTTGTTAGAATTATAGCCGTATCTCAATTTACAAAATCATTAATTCCTACAGCAATTCAGAAGAAAACAGTGGTCATTCCTAATGGTTTTAATTCGGATAAGTGGCCTATTGATACGACTACGGGAATAGAATTAGAGGGGAGTCCTAAATTGATTACGGTAGGCCATGTTAGTGAACGAAAAGGCCAGCATGAAGTGATTAAGCTATTACCAAAATTAGCGTTGCGTTTTCCAGATATTACATATCATTGTGTGGGATTGCCAACGGAACAAAAGGCTTGCGAATTACTAGCTAAACAATTAGGAGTTGCGGATCGTGTTTTTTTTCATGGTCGCGTCAATAATGCCGTTTTAAAATTAGCATTAGAGGCTAGTGACGTTTTTGTGATGTTGAGTACGGTAACGACTTCAGGAGATGTTGAAGGCTTTGGCATTGCATTGTTAGAAGCGAACGCCTTAGGGATTCCGACCATTGGAGCAAAAGGTTGCGGAATTGAAGATGCTATACAAGAGGGTAAATCAGGAGCATTAGTGACTTTAGGAGATGCGCCTGCTTTTGAAGCGGCTTTAGGTAATTTATTGGCCTCTAAAGATTTATATGCGAAAACATCAAAAGTATGGGCAGAACAACACGACTGGGATGTTGTAATTAAAAGGTATATTGTAGAACTAGAAAAAATAATCCGTAAGACATAGTTGTTTTTGATATTTAAAACGCAATTACGAATAGATTCTCATTTTGAAACATCTCTTTATGATTAAGTTAAAGTTTAAAAATTAGCAATCTCATTGTAATTACTATAGCTTTTATAAATTTTTATGCGATTTTTGTCATGTAGAATACAGGGAGAAATCTCATAATGGAATATAATTATGAGACTCCTCGTCGCTTTGCTCTGTCGGAATGACAACAGTATTCAAATAAGAATATTATAATTATTTTTTAACAAAGGGCTCATAGAGTTCGTTGTAGTATATTTTTGTTAGTAAGAAAAAAGTATAAGGATCAATAAGCATACTAATAATCCTTTAGCTATTTTTAATAGTTAAATACGTAGCCAAATAAATGAAACTTGTCATCATATCTCATACCGAGCACTATCAAAAAAGCGATGGTACTATTGTTGGTTGGGGACCTACGATTACTGAGATTAATCACCTTACGACTATTTTTGATGAGATTGTTCATTTAGGAATGCTATATAGTGGCGAACCACCTCCGAGTGCATTGCCTTATACGAGTACGAAAATTAAATTTGTTAATATTCCAGCTGTAGGAGGTGCTAGTTTAAAGCATAAATTAAAAATTTTAACAGCAGCTCCAAAAACAATGCAGTTGGTAGGTCGTTATGTCAATGCTTCTGATTATTTTCAATTACGAACTCCAACCGGAATAGGAGTTTATTTAATACCTTATTTAACTTGGTTTACAAGAACTCCAGGCTGGTATAAGTATGCTGGGAATTGGAAACAATCGTCGGCGCCTTTAGGCTATGCTTTTCAGCGTTGGTTCTTAAAAAGACAATCGCGAATAGTTACCATTAATGGATCTTGGAATGACCAACCTAAACATTGTGAGACTTTTGAAAATCCTTGTTTAACTGAAGCGGATTTAGCTTTAGGTAAAGCCATTATGACAACAAAAAAGATGGAACATCCGATTAACTTATGTTATGTTGGTCGATTAGAAACCCCAAAAGGAGTTGGACGTATTATTGAAGCAGTCACCGCATTAAAACCTGAAGACAAAGCAAAATTAGGTACAATTCATCTTGTTGGAGACGGAGTTGAGCGCCAAGATTTTGAAGCACAGGCTGCATTAAGTGGAGTGCTCTTTAAGTTTCATGGGTTCTTATCTCGTACCTCTGTTTTTGAAGTATATAAAGTGTGTCATGGTTTTTTAATGCCAACTACGGCATCGGAGGGTTTTCCAAAAGTATTAGCAGAGGCAATGAATTTTGGTTGTGTTCCCATGGTCTCTAATATTTCATCTATTGGGCAATATATTAAGAACGAAGAAACTGGTTATATACTATTTGACATAAACAAAGATACGCTTAGTTCTCGAATTATTGATTTTGCAACTCTTTCTACACCAGACTATTTGCGTTTAGTATATAATGGACAAGCGATTGTTAATCGTTTTACGTTTGCATACTATAATAAGCATATCAAACACGCTATTTTGAATTAGATCTATGGGAATAGCTAAGACAGATAAACGTTACGACGATAATTTTATGCCACTCCTTTTAGGACATGTAATATTAGGGGTCGCTATTTTCTTTTTTGAACCTATAGCACGTATTTATTTTATAGGGGTCATGCTTTATTTTCTGTGGCATATCGCTTCTTCGGCCGATAAAGATAAAACGATGTATGTGTTGTTAGGCTGTGCTTATATCGCTGGAGGTGAGGTCTTTTTACGAATGACCAAAGGCTATTTTTTTTATGAAACGGGTAAGTATTTTGTGTTGTTAATGATGTTAATGGGTATTTTTTATAAAGGAGTATCTGGTAAGGCTTATCCTTATTTTTTATACCTAATTCTATTAGTGCCTGCCGTCATTGTTGCTTCCATTACCTTGACTTATGATGCTAATTTTAGAACTAATGTGACGTTTGTACTCGCTGGTCCTGTTACTTTAGGTATAGCCGCATTATTTTGTTATGATAAAAAAATAACACAACAGCAAATCTTAAAGGTCCTACAGTATTTAGTACTGCCCATTATTTCTATGACGGTGTATTTGTTTTTATACAATCCGTCGATACGAGAAACCATATCAAATACAGCGTCTAACCCAGCAACTTCTGGAGGTTTTGGCCCCAACCAAGTCTCTACTGCGCTTGGCATGGGTATGTTTGTCATGGTAGTTCGTATTTATATGCAATCGCCTAGCTTTTTTATGAAAGTTTTACATATTGGGATTTTTGCAGCCATTACATTTCGAGCGATCGTAACCTTTAGTCGCGGTGGCGTTTTTGCCGCTATAATAGTTGTTATTGGATTTCTTGGAATTTTGTTTTTTAAATCGAGTTATAAGGTTAAAAACCAAATTATTGGATCTACTTTTGTGTTTTTATTTGCTATTAGTTTGACATGGGTTATCGCTTCAGTACAGACGAGTGGGATGTTAGATAAACGTTATGCGAACGAAGATTCTTTAGGGAGAGATAAAGGAGATGCAACCACTGGGAGAGGAGAATTATTTGCCCAAGAAATGGATGGGTTTTTACAAGAGCCTATATTTGGTATTGGTGCGAGCAGGACTAAAGATATTCGTGTTGCTAAAACAGGACAACAAGTGCCAACACATAACGAGGTAGGTCGTTTATTAGGAGAGCATGGTATGTTTGGTGTCATAATTTTATTAATTTTATTACTAAAGCCCTTGGCATTTAGATCAACTAACACAAGAAGTTATTTTTTTTATGCGTTTTACTTTTTTTGGTTTGCCACTATTAATCATTCCGCTATGCGAATTGCGGCTCCTTCATTGTTTTATGCATTAGCCTTATTAAATATTACAAATGTTAAGAAAAAAAATATTATACATAGGAAACAACTTATACAATAATAAAACTAATCCTTCCTCTATACAGGTTATAGGGAGTCAATTAGAGAGTGAAGGGTTTGAAATGTTTTATAGCTCGAGTAAAAATAATAAGGTTTTAAGGCTATTAGATATGCTTTACTCTTGTATAAAATATAGGAAAGCCGTTAGTAATGTCATCATTGATACTTATAGTACGAGCAATTTTTATTTTGCCGTATTAGTGAGTCAGCTATGTCAACTATTGAAGCTACCTTATGTCTTGAGTCTTAATGGAGGGAATCTACCAGCACGTTTGAAAAATAACCCGAGATTGTGTACCATCACTTTTAAGCCTGCCAAAGCTTTAGTGTCGCCATCCTTGTATTTGATGGATGCTTTTCATAAACATGGTTATATGGACGTCGTCTATATTCCTAATGCACTGAATCTAAATTATTATAAATTTAAGAAGCGACCAATAGAAAATATTAATTTATTTTGGCTTCGTTCCTTTTGTAAAATATATAATCCTTGTTTAGCAGTTGATGTACTAAAAGCTTTACAAGAGGAAGGTTGTAAGGTGAGTTTGTGCATGGCAGGTCCCGATACAGATGGTTCTCTTAAAAAAGTAAAAAAACATGCTAAGGCTTTAAATATTGAGGTTTTTACACCAGGAAAACTTACTAAACCAGAATGGACACACCTTGCTAAGGATTACAATGTGTTTATCAATACAACTAACTTTGATAATATGCCAGTCAGTGTTATTGAAGCCATGGCCTTAGGTTTACCTATAGTCACTACCAATGTTGGAGGGATGCCATTTCTCATTGAAGATGGGGTTGATGGCATTTTGGTACCGCCTAATAATTCTAAAGTATTTGTAGATGCCATTTTAAAATTAAAATCTCAACCTAATGAGACGGAAACTATGGTGATTAAAGCTCGGGAAAAAGTAGAACAGTATGATTGGATGCTTTTAAAAGAGAGTTGGGCCAAGGTTTTAAGTCCTATTTAGCTTTCTAAGCTAAAGAAATCTTTATTAATAATATTATATTGCCTAAATTTTGATTGATAAAAAAATGAACGATTCTCACAATAAAACCTTAGAAGTTAATAAACGCCAAAAAGAGTTCTACAATGATACTAATAAGCATAAGAATGTAGCAACTAAAATTTGGTCAAAGTTAAGGAACGGAACTTTACATAAATATACGAATGACTTAGATCTTAAGAATAAAGTTTATACAGAACATAAACTTTGGTTGGGTGACTTAAAGGACAAAAAAGTACTTGATTTAGGTTGCTTGAGAGGAAACCATCTATCCTTGTATATGGCTCAAAACGCAAAAGAATATGTAGGTGTTGATCTCAGTGATGTGGCTATTGCAGAATTAAATGAGAAATTAAATAAGGCAGATTGTAGAAATGCAACAGGGATTGCTGTTGATTTTTTATCAGCAGACTTTAAGCATTCTAACTTTGATATTATTTATGCATATGGTGTTTTACATCACTTTGAGGATTTTGACTTATTGATTAATAAATTAAAAGAGAAGCTGTCCAAAAATGGAATTATTATATCTTATGACCCTTTAGAGACAAGTCTTCCAATAAAAATTGCTAGAATGGCATATCGACCTTTTCAGAGTGATAAAGACTGGGAGTGGCCATTTACAAAAGCGACTTTAAAAAAACTAGACTCCACTTTTACTATTGTAGAAAAACGAGGTATTCTCGGTCGTAGTAAATATGGTATGCTTTTAAATTACTTACCATTATCTTCGGCTTTTAAAAGTGGTAAAATTCAAAACATGATTAACAAAGATTGGAATGCAAAACAGTGGACTGCTATTTATTCCTGTATGCATGTTACCATGCTGTTAAGAAAAAAATAACTACTTTTTTCAGTTGTGTTAGTTGTTCAATTACCTGCACCTATCATTTAATGACTTTTGATACTAAATGAGAATCTAATTTACAGGTGTATGTATAGCTTATGATGCACATAAAAAACCGTAATAATTTAATAACCGTGGTTGTCAAAGTAAGTTGCTCCATTAAAAACTCCTTTAATCTAAAATAAATGTTAAAAACCTTTTAGACTTCTTATATTTACATCAGCGTTTTTCTTAATAATGACTAAAAATAAAAATATTCACTTCGAAGTTTCAGAGCGCAAAATTCTCTTGAGAATTGTTGACTTAATTATGGTGTTTATTGGGGTTTATGCTTTGAGTTATTGTTTTGACTTTGAGTATATTGAAGTTAGTGTAGAGAATAGTGTTGCCTTAATGTTATTAGGAGCCTATGTTACGTTATTCGGCACTATCTTTGAGATATACGATCTACAAAAAGCGAGTCGGATAGAGACAACGTTTAAAAATACAGTCTTAACGGCATCTACTGTTGTACTGTTTTATTTATTGACTCCTATATTATCTCCTGTATTGCCAAATGAACGTATGCAAATAGCCTATCTTTATTTGGCTATTATTGTTTCAATTCTCTTATGGCGCTTTGTATATATTCATTTAATTGAGTCTCCTCGTTTTTACAAGCGTGTACTGATCGTTGGTGAAATATCTAATATCGACAGTTTAGTTAAAGCTTTAAACACTTCGGACCCTAATTATAAAATAGTTGGTTTTATAAATAGTGAGGAGTCATCCAATGAATCTGTAGTATTTAAAGGGCTTCCAGAGTTTGAAGCCAAAGACTTTTTAAACACGATTAATAAAGAACGGATATCTGAGATTTTGGTGGCTAGTTCTAATACAGAAGCTATAATGGCGGAGGTATATCACGATTTAATTTCGTTATTAGAGCGTGGTTTTAAAATTAGGGATTATACCCAAGTTTATGAAGAGTTACTGCATAAGGTTCCTATTCAATTTGTAGGTAAAGACTTTTATAAATATTTCCCATTTAGCCGGAATAATGAGAATAAGCTCTACATATTTATACAACGTGCTTTTGATATTGTTTTTGCCATTATTGGTTTGGCAATTGGCATCTTATTATTACCTTTTATACTAGTAGGGAATTTAATAGGAAACCGAGGTCCTTTGTTTTATACACAAGAGCGTGTTGGTAAGAATAGTCAACTTTTTAATATACTGAAGTTAAGGAGTATGGTTGTAAATGCTGAAGCCAATGGTGTAAAATGGGCTCAAAAAAATGACAGTAGAATTACGGCCTTTGGTATGTTTTTGAGACGCTCTCGATTGGATGAAATTCCACAGTTTTACAATGTCCTTAAAGGTGAAATGAGTATTATAGGACCACGACCAGAACGTCCTTTCTTTGTGAATGAGTTGTCTCGGGCGATTCCTTTTTATGAAACACGACATATTATAAACCCAGGACTAACCGGTTGGGCTCAGGTTAGTACACGTTATGGGTCTTCTGTAGATGATAGTCTTACAAAGCTTCAATATGATTTGTTTTACATTAAGCATCGCAGTGTTTTCTTAGACTTAAATATTTTTATAAAAACGCTTAGTACTATTTTGTATTATAGGGGGCAGTAGATGGAGTGTTAGTTGGTAGTTTGAAACTTGAAGCTTGAAGCTCGAAGTTGGAAGTGATGAGTATTAAGTACAAAGTATTAAGTACAAAGTACAAAGTACAAAGGTATTAAGTATTATTTGTAATGTGAGACGTATAATGTATACTACTTTTTTAGATTGATTGCTTTTTGATTGTATTATATTGTTTTGTAAGTTTTTGAGATGCAGTGTGTTGTTCTGCTGCGAAAGACTTTAGACTCCTTCACCTTTTTACTAAAGAGCATTGACTTGTTTCTAATTAGCTTAATACTGAGAATTTCGATTTTCGTTTAAAACGCTAGACTTTTACTTTATTGCGGCAGGTCTTTGTTAAACCACTTTATTAAATACAAATATCTTATCAGCAAGGCAATTACAATTGGTATTAAACCAATAGCGAATACTTGTACACCTCCAATCCAGTGAAAGATCATTAGGGCGAACATTATGATTAAAAATTTAAGGTATCGTGTGATCCATTTCTTAACTTGTGGTTTTAATAACTGTAGCATTACAATTACATTTAAAGGAAATGCCCATAATAGATTGTAGTTGTGTGCGGTTGCTGAATGATCTGTTCCAAACCATAAGAACAGTATGAGCACACCGATTAGTCCTGTAGTTCCAAATATAACAAGGTCTAGCCATTTTGTTCTGGTGTTGTTTTTGGCATCCTTATAGGTTATATATAACATTATTAAGGCTATTAAACCTATAATTACTAAGGGACTGAATAAGCAATTTAAAGCTGATTTACTTTCTTTTTTTTGATAAAGCGTAGTTGAGTTTTGAACCAAATTCTCATTGCCATTTATGGTGGCATTCTCAAAAAACGTGTGAATGTATTCTGGAAGAAACATGTGCTCACTTACTGACGCTTTTCTGTCTATTACTGAGCCTAAAGCGATATCAATTCCAAAACTCCCCCAAGAGTTTAAGCCGACATGGTCGTGAATAAGCGTCCGAAAGGTCTTTGGTTCGAAATTTTCTGGTGTTTTAAAGTCTATTGTAGTGGTGGTTGTCGTTTGTGCAATATCTCTAATTCGTGTGGCGCAGTTATCATAGAAAAAATCATATAGATACCGTCTGTTTTCAGGTTTATAATTGTTTTCTAAATAATTGAATAGGTTTTGTTTCTCCGCTGAACTAAGGTTTAAAACTTGCTCGTTTATGGTACGATTACTATTGGAATAGTGATACAATAGATCCTTAAAATTATGTCTGCTAATAAGGTAGTTTAACTTGCCTTGTGCAAATTTTAAATAAAAATTAGGGGATTCAAAATCGTATTCACCATAACCATAAACCACATCTATGCCCAAGGCATTATCTTTTATTCGGAAGCCGTTATGACCAAAAGCATCATTTAAGGATTCACCAGGGCCAATGGTTAATACTGATACTTTTGCATCGTCTGAAAGTTGAAACTGTTGACCAAATACTGAAACAATGGAACATAGGAAGAAGAATACGAGTAACTTTAATTTCATAAGTATAACTATCTAAAGATGCTAAAATCTATTTTTAGTGAAAACACATTGGAATACAAGGCTGCACTTTGATCGCCAATATCTGTAAAGGCATAATCTATTTGGATTCCTCTATATTTAAACCCGACGCCAAAGTTGGGTTGAAATGTCACTTGTTCGGAATCATCGATTTGTAGCTCATTTTGAAAGTTGCCTACTCCAGCTCGCAAAAACACCAAGTCCGTATAGCCAAACTCGAAGCCTAAAGCCGGATTAATACTTGCAAAGGATGTAGAAATAATATCATTATTTTCAGCAAAACGCATATTTAGATTTGCAGCGGCTAAAAAGGAATAATCATAATTAAAAAGCCACTTTTTAGAGAGTCCGATTTGTAATTTAGGAATTGTTATTTCTGTGGTTTCTGGTAATTCTTGGTTTTCGCCATCAATAGCACTACTAATTTGTTCGAATTTTTCTTCGTCAATTGACCAAGCGTTATAGGTTGTGGTGATATCTCTTGCCATGATACCAAACTTCCAATTGTTTTTACTTTCAAACTGAATACCAGCATCCAATCCAAACCCCCAAGATGATGCGAAATCACCAATCACTCGTCTTATAATTTTTGCATTGACGCCAAAATTTAGACCGTCTAAAGGTAGTTTTCTGGCATAAGAAAATGTAAGGCCGTAATCTGCGGTAGAAAAGGTGCTTATTCTGTCGTAATTAATATTGCCTTGGTCGTCAATTAATTGTGTGGTGTCTAATATATCATCAACGCCAAATCTAATGAGAGAAAGGCCAACAGCACTTTTATTGTCTAAAGGCATGGCGTAGGCGATGTAGTTGTAATTGGCTATGTTAGCAAAATAACTAGAATGCATTAATGCGAGTTGGTTATCTTCTAGATGTACCAAGCCGGCTGGGTTCCAATATCCAGAATTAACATCGTCAGTTTGCGATACCACTGCATTACTCATACCCAAAGCAGCTGCATCAACACCGATATTCATAAATTCATTAGAATATTTCCGTGTTGTTTGTGCCGAAGCGATGAGCGCTGTAAGTGTGAATACCAAACCAAGCACATAATGTCGCATATAATTTTTTTCTTTTTAGCTTACTTTTTTTAAAATTGTTACCGTAATAAAGGCTATGCAGTCCCGATAGGTATCGGGATTGTAATTTCATTTAATCTAAAAATAATTCAATTTCTTTATACGACATTAGTTGTTTAATTGAGTATAAGAGAATTACCTAGTAATTTTTAAACAGCAAAAATTTTTTACAAAGATGCACATTATTTTTCTATATATTTAACTGATAAATACTGTTCTTATTGTTTTATTTTGAAGCAATTCGGAAAAATTATAAGATTGAGCGCAAATACTTTTTTATTTTTACAAAAAATACTTCTATGAGTTTTAAGAGACACATTCCAAATATAGTGACGCTCCTTAATTTATTTTCGGGTTCTATTGCTGTACTATTTGCTGTAAATGGGAATTTTATTGCAGCTGCTATTTTTGTGTTTTTAGGAATATTCTTCGATTTTTTTGATGGACTTTTGGCGCGGAAGCTCAATGTACAAAGTCCTTTAGGCATTCAATTAGACTCTTTGGCCGATTTAGTAACCAGTGGAGTAGTGCCAGGTATTATAATGTATAAGCTGATTTCTGACGCTACAAATTCTCCAAGTTTAGGTGTGAGTTCTGATAGTTGGAATTCTGTTTTTCATTGGGAAGAGTTTCAATTGCCAGTGCTACCTTTAATTGGTTTGTTAATTACCTTAGCCTCTGCTTATCGCTTGGCTAAATTTAATATAGATGAAGATCAACAGAGCTATTTTAAAGGTTTGCCAGTTCCTGCAAATACCTTGGTTATACTGTCATTACCACTGATTTTAGAATATCAGAATAACGACCTTATGAATTCCATTATTTATAATCCGTGGTTTTTAATTGGGCTAACGCTTTTGAGTTGTTACCTCTTAAATTCTAATATTAAATTATTTGCTCTAAAGTTTAAAAATTGGGGATTTAAGGATAATGCCGTTCGGTATATATTTCTAATATTGAGTCTTGTCATTTTGATAGTGCTACATTTTGCCGCAATTCCACTGGTTATTGGCTTGTATATTGTGCTTTCTTTATTGACGCAATCTAAAATTTAATAGTCTTATTATTAATGTCCGATAAAAGACATAAGGCCGCTGCGCTGTTAGACGTAAGAACCAAGACTTGATTCTAACTAACTGATAAACAGTTTTGTTTTAAAAGTATGTGCCCAAAAGCATAGTGTTTTTTTTAATTCTTAAAAGCCATTGTTTAAATAAGGTTTAAGAATCTTGATCGTTTTTAGTCGGACAACAATAATAATGTATCATATTTGGAAATAACAACCCATGAACGGTAGTGTTATTACCGAAGAATAATTTTATGTAGTTTGTAAAAAATATCTCGCAGATATATTAGATTTACACTGAAAAACAGCATTGGTTGTATTCAAAATGAGACTGCTGATTATGTTATTTTAGATCAGCCCATTAATACTGGGTGTTTAGAATAGAACTATTTATAATACAGTCGAGAAGTTATTGAAATTAAGGGTTTGAAGGTATTCGACTATGCTAAGATTGACATAAATTAAACATTGCTTTTTAAAATATTTTTATTCAAAATTTAATTCATATAAACACAATTATAATTAATGGCTTCAGGATTTTTTGCATTACTCGATGATATAGCAGCTATAATGGATGATGTTGCTGCGATGACTAAAATCACAACCAAGAAAACAGCCGGTATTTTGGGCGACGATTTGGCTGTAAATGCCGAGAAAGCTTCTGGGTTTGTATCTTCTCGTGAAATTCCCGTTTTATGGGCAATTACGAAAGGTTCCATGCTTAATAAAATAATAATACTGCCATTGGCTTTTTTATTAAGTGCATTTATACCTGGGGCAGTGATTGCTATATTGCTTTTTGGTGGCCTGTACTTGGCTTATGAAGGGGCTGAAAAAATCTACGAATATATTGTTCCACATCCACAAGACGTTGTCGTTGATCTAAAAAAGGATTATACAGAAGACGAGCTTTTAGAAAAGGAAAAGGCGAAGATTAAATCTGCTGTAGTTACGGATTTTATTCTTTCCGTTGAAATTGTAATAATAGCTTTAGGAACAGTAGTTAATGAGACGTTGGTGACACAAATTATTGTGGTTTCAATTGTTGCGTTAATTGCAACGGTAGGTGTTTATGGCATTGTTGCTATAATAGTACGAATGGATGATCTTGGATTAAAACTAATTAGTAAAAGTAATGGAAGTCGAGGTTTTTTATTTGGAATTGGGACGTTTTTGGTAAAGGCTTTACCGATTGTAATTAAGAGCTTATCAGTTATTGGTACGATTGCTTTATTGTTAGTTGCAGGTGGTATTTTTGTTCATAATATTGAATATATGCATCATTTTTTAGACCAGATTCCGTCGTTGTTGCGTGATTTTCTTATTGGACTTGTGGTTGGTGGTGTTTGTTTGCTGCTGGTTAATAGTTTTAAGATGTTGTTTTTGAAGAAGCGGTAATAGTTGGGGTTTTGTGAAATGAAATATTTCTTAAAAATGGAACAATAGCGATTTACAAGTTTTAAATCAATAACCAATATTGGTGTTTTTTAATAACGTATATAGAAGTGGATTAGCTTCGTAGAACTTAAAGGTTTGCCTGCCTTTATAGAAAGACAGAACACGTTTACTCTCTTATGTATTCTTATGTTTTTATATTTATAAAAACTTCGTCGCTTTGTCATTCCTGCGACGGCAGGAATCCACTTGTTTAAACATAATAATGTATAAAACTATTTATCAATATTATCTTTATATTATTACCAATAAAACCAATGGTACACTTTATATTGGTGTCACCAATGATTTAGAAAGAAGAATGTTTGAGCACAAGCGTAAACTCATAGAAGGGTTTAGTAAAAAATATGGGCTTACTAAATTGGTTTATTTTGAGAGTTATCAGTATGTGAATGATGCTATTAAAAGAGAAAAGAATATGAAGAAATGGAAACGACAGTGGAAGATTGATCTTATTGAAAAAGAGAATTTTAGTTGGGTTGATTTATCTAAGGATTGGACGGTGTTTGATGATTAGTTGGCTTTGTTATTGAGTAATTGGAGCTGATTGATTTGATTGTTATCTAAAGTTTGAAGATTAGAGATTGTATTTAGTTAGTGGATTCCTGCTTTCGCAGGAATGACAGAACAAGTTTATTATGGTAAACGCTATACTTAGACTATTTGTTTATAGTGGATTAGCTTCGCTGAACCTAAAGGTTTGTCTGCTTTCGCAGGAATAACAGCGAACAATTATACTTTTATGTAATATTTACTTTATTGAGGGTTTGTTTACTTTCGCAGGAATGACAGTGCGTGTTTATTCTTTTGTATTGTAAATTGCTTGTTGTTAGAGGTTTATATTTACTGAGCATAAAGGGTAGTTGGCTTTTACAGGGAAGGATAAAACAAGTTTATTTTTGTAAACACTATACTTAGAGTTGAAAATTTGAGACTGTTTGTTAATAGTGGATTAGCTTCGCTGAACCTAAAGGTTTGTCTGCCTACGCAGGAATGACAGAACGAAGAAATTAAAATAAATTAAACATAAACAATGTAGTCATTGGTGTTTCCTACCAACAATTAAAGAATAACTTATAATTTCGCAGTATTAAAAGGCTTTTCTGTATTTAAAACTCCAATTTCTTTTTACGTAGTTCAAAATTTTGACCTAAATACACTTTACGAACCATTTCATCACTAGCCAATTCTTCAGGTTTACCTGCTTTTAAGATACCTCCTTCAAACATTAAATAAGTTCTGTCTGTAATGGCTAAGGTTTCTTGTACGTTGTGATCTGTAATAAGGATACCAATGTTTTTCTTAGTTAGTTTAGCAACGATTCGTTGAATATCTTCAACTGCAACAGGGTCAACTCCTGCAAAAGGTTCATCTAATAATATGAAATTTGGATCGGTTGCTAATGCTCGTGCAATTTCTGTTCTACGTCGTTCTCCTCCAGACAGTAAATCTCCTCTGTTAGTTCTAATATGACCTAAACCAAATTCTTCGATGAGCGATTCCATTTTGTCGTGCTGTTCTTTCTTACTCAGTTTTGTAAGTTGCAACACGCTTAAAATATTATCTTCAATACTCAGTTTTCTAAACACCGATGCTTCTTGAGCTAAGTAACCAATTCCGTTTTGAGCACGTTTGTACATGGGGTATTTGGTAATATTGGTATCATCTAAAAAGATATTACCACCATTAGGTTTAATTATCCCAACAATCATGTAAAAAGACGTTGTTTTTCCAGCTCCATTAGGACCTAACAAACCAACAATTTCTCCCTGATTCACTTCTAAAGAGACATCTTTTACTACTTTTCGTCCACTGTAGGACTTCATTAAATGTTCTGCTCGTAACTTCATATATGGTCTAAGAACGCTAAATTTAATAAAATCATATAGATTCTATTAGCTTTGGCTATCAATTTATTATAAGTTTAACCTTGTGCGTTGTGTTCTTCTATGGCGTCCCAATATTCGTGTGCACGACGTAAATGTGGAATCACAATAGTACCACCAACCAAAGTTGCAATGCCAAGGGCTTCACTTATTTCTGCTTTGGTTAACCCTTCCTTATAAGACGATTCTAAGTGGTATTTTACACAATCATCGCAACGTAAAACCGTGGAAGCCACCAAACCTAAAAGTTCTTTGGTCTTTTTATCTAAAGCGCCTTCTAGAAACGCATTCGTATCGAGATTAAAAATACGTTTTACAATTTTATTATTATCAGCTAATATTTTATCATTCATTTTAGCACGATAATCGTTGAACTCTTTTACAGTATCAGACATAATTTAGGACTTAACTTTTGATTTTTTATTTTCTCTTGCAGCGCGTCGTTTTTGTTTTCTAACAACTATAGCTGAAATATATATACTTACTTGGTATAATATTAATATTGGAATCGCCACAATGACCTGGCTTGCAATATCTGGTGGTGTAATCACTGCAGATAAAATAAGCACAATTACTAAGGCGTATTTTCTGTATTTTCTTAAAAATTGAGGTGTTACTAATCCGATTTTAGTTAAAAAATAGATGAGTATTGGCAATTCAAAAACAAAACCTGCAGCTAAAGATGATGATCTTACAATTGAATTATAAGAGCTTAAATCAAATGCATTTGAAACTTCATCTGCAAAGGTATAGTTTGTTAAAAAGTTTAGTGATAAGGGGGTTATAACGTAGTACCCAAATGCCACACCCAAAAAGAAAAGAAGGGATGCGATTAATATAAAACCTCTAGAACTTCTCCGTTCGTTAGCTTGAAGTCCAGGACTAATAAAACTCCACAATTGATATAATACATATGGAAAGGCAATAACTAAACCTGCATAAATGGATGTCCAGATATGTGCAGAAAACTGACCTCCAACGGATCTTACTTCAATAACAAATGGTAATTCATTGGCGCAAAACGACATGTCCATTCCGAAAAACTTAGACATTTCGCATAATGCCACGTAGGTTGGAAAATCCATGTGCTTTGGAGCCATAATAATCCCAACAATAAAATCTTTAAAAATAAAAGCTAATATTGCTGCAACTAAAACACTAACAACAGCTCTAACTAAATGCCATCTTAATTCTTCGAGATGGTCTAAAAAAGACATCTCATCTACATTCTTTTTCGCCATTATATAATGCCTTCTTTTATTAAATCGTGAAGATGAACTACTCCAGAGTACCTACCATCATGTTCTACCAACAATTGAGAAATTCCAAATTCTTCCATAACTTCTTTGGCGTCTACAGCCATTGCATCTTCCGAAATTCGTCTTGGATTAGTACTCATTATGTCTTTGGCTTTAAGGCTCATAAAATCATCACTCTTACTCAACATTCTCCTTAAATCACCATCTGTAATAATGCCCATTATCTTTTCGTTGTCGATAACCGCTGTTACACCTAACATTTTTTCCGTTATTTCTACAATAACTTCTTTTAAAGATGTTTCTAAGCCAACTTGTGGTTTCTGATTTTGAGACGATAAATCATTCACTCTTAAATATAAGCGCTTACCAAGTGCACCACCAGGATGGTATTTCGCAAAATCTTTACTCGAAAACCCTCGTAATTCTAATAAACAAACTGCTAAAGCATCTCCCATAACCAATTGTGCTGTGGTGCTTGTTGTTGGTGCTAAATTATTAGGACAAGCTTCTTGTGCGACATAAGCATTCAAAATAAAATCGGCTTGTTGGCCTAAAAACGACTCAATATTACCTGTAATGGCAATCATTTTATTATTTGCATTCTTAATAAGTGGCACTAAAACTTTTATTTCAGGAGTATTTCCGCTTTTAGAAATACAAATTACAACGTCGTCTTCAAGGATTAATCCAAGGTCTCCGTGAATGGCATCTGCCGCGTGCATAAAAATTGCTGGCGTGCCTGTTGAATTTAGCGTAGCAACGATTTTCTTAGCAATAATGGCGCTTTTGCCGATTCCTGTAATAATAACACGACCTTTAGATTGGTAGATTAATTCTACGGCATCTGCAAAATCTTCTGTTAAAAGTTCAGACAAATGGTCTATGGCTTTGCTTTCAGATTTGATCGTTGATTGTGCCGTTTTTAAGATTGATTTCTTAGTGTTCAAAACTTATTATTTATAGAGTTTTCAAAGTTTAAAGAAATTGTTATCTTTAAACTTGTTGCAAATGTATATAAAATACCAATAGGGATTAATGAGTATTGCAGAAATTGACTTACACTCCGCATTAAAAAAGTACTTTGGATTTTCAGAATTCAAAGGCCTTCAAGAAGAAGTAATAAAGAACGTCGTTGCCGGAAATAACACTTTTGTTATTATGCCAACAGGTGGTGGAAAATCTTTATGCTATCAATTACCAGCATTAATAAAAGACGGAACTGCCATTGTAGTATCTCCTCTTATTGCGCTGATGAAGAATCAAGTAGATGCCATAAGGGCCGTGTCTGAGCACGAAGGTGTTGCTCATGTTCTCAACTCTTCTTTGAATAAAACGGAGGTAAAACGCGTAAAAGATGATATCACAAACGGCATTACAAAATTGTTGTACGTCGCTCCAGAATCATTAACTAAAGAAGAATATGTAGACTTTCTAAGAACGGTTAAAATTTCGTTTATGGCAGTCGATGAAGCCCATTGTATTAGTGAATGGGGACACGATTTTAGGCCAGAATATAGAAATCTTAGAACGATTATTAAGCGGATTGGTGACGATATTCCAATTGTTGGACTCACAGCAACAGCAACTCCTAAAGTTCAAGAAGATATTTTGAAGAGTTTAGGTATGCCAAATGCAGTCACTTTTAAAGCGTCTTTTAATAGACCTAATTTATATTACGAAGTACGTCCTAAAACTAAAAATGTAGATGCTGATATTATTCGTTTTGTAAAGCAGAACGAAGGAAAATCTGGTATTATATATTGTCTAAGTAGAAAACGGGTTGAAGGCTTAGCGCAAGTTCTTCAAGTCAACGGTATTAAAGCGGTACCGTATCACGCAGGTTTAGATGCTAAAACAAGAGTGAAACATCAGGATATGTTCTTAATGGAAGATACCGATGTTGTGGTGGCTACGATTGCGTTCGGAATGGGAATAGACAAACCTGATGTGCGTTTTGTGATTCATCATGATATTCCTAAAAGTATAGAAAGCTATTATCAAGAAACAGGTAGAGCAGGTAGAGATGGTGGCGAAGGTCACTGTTTGGCGTATTATGCTTATAAAGATATAGAAAAGCTCGAAAAATTTATGGCAGGTAAGCCTGTTGCTGAACAAGAAATAGGTCATGCTTTATTGCAAGAAGTAGTTGCTTTTGCAGAAACTTCAGTATCGAGACGAAAATTTATCCTACATTATTTTGGTGAAGAATTTGACAACGAAACGGGTGAAGGTGGAGATATGGATGATAATGTTAGGCATCCTAAAAAACAAATTGAAGCTCAAAATGATGTAAAAACGCTGTTAGAGACCGTAGAAAAAACGAAAGAGAAATATAAAGCAAAGGATTTAGTACAGGTACTTGTCGGAAATTCTAATGCACTTATTTCTTCGCATAAAACAGATTTACAAGCGCACTTTGGTGTTGGTAAAGCTAAACCACCACGATATTGGATGGCTTTAATTCGTCAGGTTTTAGTAGCTCGTTATTTAAAGAAAGATATTGAAACCTATGGTGTTTTAAGGCTAAGTGAAACAGGAAAGGATTTTATTAAAACGCCTAGTTCTTTTATGATGGCAGAAGACCATGTGTTTGATGAAGAATCAAACGATGGTATTGTTACGGCTGCTAAAGGTAGAGGAGCCGTTGCAGATGACAAACTAATGGGAATGCTTAAGGACTTACGTAAGCGAAATGCTAAAAAGTTAGGTGTGCCTCCGTTTGTTATTTTTCAAGATCCTTCTTTAGAAGATATGTCTTTAAAATATCCGATTTCTATTGAAGAATTATCTAATGTACATGGAGTTGGAGAAAGTAAAGCCAGAAAATATGGAAAAGACTTTGTTGGGTTAATCGCAGATTATGTTACTGACAATGATATTTTACGACCTGAAGATATGGTGGTAAAATCAACAGGTACTAATTCTGCTATTAAACTATATATTATTCAAAATGTAGATCGAAAATTACCGTTAAGCGATATCGCCTCATCAAAAGGTATGGAAATGCCTGCATTTATTAAGGAAATGGAATCAATTGTGTTTTCAGGAACAAAGTTGAATATCGATTATTGGATCAATGATATTTTAGACGAAGACCAACAGGAAGAAATTCATGAGTATTTTATGGAATCGGAAAGCGATAAAATAGATGATGCTATTGAAGAGTTTGATGGAGATTATGATGATGAAGAATTACGCTTGTATCGTATTAAGTTTATGAGTGAGGTGGCGAATTAGTTTTTAGTAATCAGTAATCAGTAATCAGTAATCAGTAATCAGTGATCAGTGATCAGTGATCAGTGATCAGTGAAAAATGGTCTATATTTAATGTAAGGATTGAATTTCTGATTTAGATTTTCTGAAAAAAAATGAATGAACGTTTTTAAATTATAAAATCAATACGTGAACCCGTTTTTGGCTGTTTTATTAGTCATATTCATTCCTTTTTATATCTGGATAATGGGGTATATAAATGCATATTTTTTTATTCCATTTTTTAAAGAAAAAGAGGCTTCCGATTTTTTAGAAGCTCATGGTTATGAGTTTGTTTCGTGTGAAGACACAAAAAGCGATGGACGCCATAACCTAGAAGAAAACCTTATAAAAAGACTGAATTCTTATAAAAGTTACTACCAGATTACTGCCAAATCTATTTTAGATGGTTCGGAGAAAACATTTAAGCTCATCCTAACGAAGACCTATTTGCCATTCCATCAAAATAGAGAATTGCATTATTTTGAAGACACATAAACTAAACCTTGAATCTCAGTTTCTAGTTTATTCCTCTTCGTCAGAAGATTCTATCACAACATACTTGCTAAACAGAATGTCATGCTTTTTTACCTTTAGTTGAATACTTCTAAGTGTTGCGTTTTCTAGTTTTTTTACCTCGCTTTCTTCAATCTGAAAATCTATTTTAGTGACATTTCGGCCTTTAATATCTGAGTTTTCGGATTCAAACTCAGGCATATCAGCTTCTAGTTTCAATTTAAAGTCATCACCAGAAAAATACAGTTGTGCTCCATTTTTACATTTCACATTAAGATCACCAACAATAACAGTTTGAAAGAAAAAGTAGCCTCCCAACTCATTTAGTCCAGCAAAAAGAACGTTGCTTTCAGAAACACCAAACGGTTTATTTTCTACATCATTTATAATGGCTTCAATGGTATCATTAGATTTTGATTTGCGATCGGAAGTTTTAGAACCAAAAAGTTGAGATAAAAATGCCATAAATGATTTTTTTTCAAAACTAAAAAAAAGAATCAGAACCCGAAATCGAATTTGAAGTTGTTTTATTTCGGTTTCAAATTCAGATTCGATTTCAAGTTAACTTTCTTATCTTTGCAGCCTTAAACAAAATAAAATACAATGCAAGACGGTATATACGCAAAATTCAACACTTCAAAAGGTGAGATTTTAGTAAATTTAGAGTTCGAAAAAACTCCAGGGACAGTTGGTAATTTTGTTGCTTTAGCAGAAGGGAATTTAGAAAATTCAGCAAAGCCTCAAGGTACTCCTTATTATGATGGGTTAAAATTCCATAGAGTTATTCCTGATTTTATGATTCAAGGTGGTTGTCCACAAGGTACAGGAACTGGAAATCCTGGTTATAAATTTGATGATGAATTTCATCCGGAATTAAAGCATAGTGGTCCTGGTGTTTTAGCCATGGCAAACTCTGGTCCTGGTACTAATGGAAGTCAGTTTTATATCACGCATATTGCTACGGATTGGTTAGATAATAAGCATACAGTTTTTGGAAATGTTGTGGAAGGACAAGATGTTGTAGATGCTATTGCACAAGGTGATAAAATTGAAAGTTTAGAGATCGTAAGACAAGGAGACGCAGCAGAGAACTTCAATGCAATTGAGGCGTTTAGAACGTTTGAAGGATCTCGTGAAAAACGAATTGCTGCAGAACGCGAAGCTGCGCGAGCAGAATTAGATAAGCTAGCTGAAGGATTTGAAGAAACAGCTTCTGGTTTACGTTATAAAATCATCCAAAAAGGCGAAGGTAAAAAAGCTGAAAAAGGACAAATGGTTTCTGTGCATTATAAAGGTCAATTAGCTGATGGTACGGTTTTCGATTCGTCATATAAAAGAAATTCTCCTTTAGATTTTCAAGTAGGAGTAGGACAAGTGATTCCGGGTTGGGATGAAGGTATTTGCCTTTTAAATGTAGGAGATAAAGCACGTTTGGTAATTCCTAGTGATTTAGCTTATGGTGCTGCTGGTGCAGGTGGAGTTATTCCTCCAAACGCAACATTAGTTTTTGATGTGGAATTAATGGGAACAAAATAATACGTGTATAACCACATATAAACGCATTACAAAAAACCTCTTAAAATTAGTTTTTAAGAGGTTTTTTTATATCTCATTTGAGTTGAAGTAAAAAAAGTGAACCTATAAAGTTCACTTTTTTTACAATGATATACGTCTAAATTATGCGGTCTGCATCTCGTGCTTTCCTTCGTATATCTCTTCGACTAACTTTTTGTTAAATGCTGGTAAGTCATTTGGATTTCTGCTTGTTACTAAGCCTTCATCGACAACCACTTCGCTGTCTTCCCATTTGGCTCCCGCATTAACTAAATCTCGTTTTATTGAATTATATGATGTTATTTTTCGACCTCTAATAACGTCTGCTTCCGCTAAAATTTGCGGTGCGTGGCAAATCGCTCCTACAGGTTTTTTATTAGTGAAAAATGATTTTACAAACCGAATACCTTCTTCATTTTGTCTTAGTGTATCCGGATTCATTACACCTCCTGGTAATACTAAAGCATCATAATTTTCTTGTGACGCTTCACTTATGGTTTTATCAACCGTATATTCATTGCTCCAATTGTTATTGGCCCAAGATTTAATTTGTCCTTGCTTTTCTGATACGATATGAACATCTGCATTGGCGTCTTTTAATGCATTCATCGGTTCTCTTAATTCACTTTCCTCAAAGCCATTTGTTGCTAATATGGCAACTTTCTTTCTATTTAAATTTTCCATTTGTGATTTTATATTTTGATTATTAATAATTTGATTCATCACTAAGTTAAAGAAAACAAAGGCGTACAGCGAATTTTGAAATGAACTTAACTCGGATTTAATAGTAGTTGTTAATGAATACGTTTTTCGTGTTAAAATTAAGGACAACCGTTAAAAAGTTTAACGATTATTAATGTGAATTGAGGTGCTTTAGTTTAAGAGAACCTATTTCATTTAAAATATTATCGTAATTAATCCCTTTTGGACAAATACTGATACTCTTCGGTAGTTTTAGACGAAATACAAATAAAAGGATGTATATCATTCATCTTTAAAAATATATTCTGTTTTATATTCCATATTATAAGCGTTAAGAAAATCGATATATTCTTCTTTAAATGATTTAATCTTATGATGCGCTTCTTGGTTTTTAATGTAGGCTATAACATTATCTATTCCTGACTGGCTTACGGTGAATGCTCCAAAACCTGTTTGCCAAGCAAATTTTCCATTAATGTATTGTTTTTTATTTAGCCATTTTGTAGAGTTAGCCTTAATGTCTCTCACTAAATCTGATAAATTACAGTCTGGTTTTGTGCCAATGAGTAGGTGGATATGATTTGGCATTCCGTTTATAATCATTAGTTTTTGGTTTTTGTTAGAGATGATTCCAGAAATGTATTTATAGAGTTCTACTTTCCATTTTTTAGCAATTAAATTATCTCTTCCTTTTACAGCAAATACAATGTGAAAATAGAGTTGTGTGTATGTGTTTGCCATGAGGTTTTGTTTTAAAGAATATATGCCGATCCTCTGGAGCTCAATGTTCTTGGTTTGTTTTAGTATTAATATGTTGCTACGCTTTGGCAATGACCTTTAAAATCTATAGCTGCTAAAGTTAAATATAGAGATAAATTGTCTAAATAGTTGTAAAATAGGTTTTTGAGATGAACTCTGTTATTTGTTGATGTTATGTCATTCCTCTGGAGCTAAGTGTTTATCCTATGATGTTTTTGGTTACTGGTATAATGCCACGCTGTGGCAGTTGATGTTATAAGCAATTTTTTTAATTAAATTGTTGCTCCAGAGGAGCAACATATTAATAACCAAATATTCTATGGTGCCAATAAAAACTCCAGCGGAGTGAAATTATTTAGTAATAAAAATAACATAATATTATGGTTTGTAGGCTTTTATTAGATGTCTGTTTGTGTCAATTAGGATTTTTGGATGTTTAAAGATTAAATGTCGCTCCGCTGGAGCTAAGTGTTTGTGCTTTTGTTGTTTTGATTATTAATGTGTTGCCACGCTGTGGCAGTTACCTTTTAAAACCTATACCTGTTAAAGTTAAATTTAGAGATAAACATTGTGATTAATCGAAAAAAGGTTTCTAAGGTTAATTCCGTAATTCTTTTTATGTATATATGTCGCTCCGCTGGAGCTAAGTGTTTGTGCTTTTGTTGTTTTGATTATTAATATGTTGCCACGCTGTGGCAATATGTTAAATAAGGATTCTTAATGTGAATTGAAGTGCTTTTAGTTTAGGCGAACCAATTGCATTTATAGTAGTAATCTATGCGTCTGCTTTTGTTAATGCTAAAACAATGTCTTTATAACAAAACATATCAACCTCTTCTTTTTTAGAGATGTCTAACAAATGTGTTTGTCTTAATGATTTACCCAATCGTACTAATTCCCAAAATGTGTCTGTATGTTTAGGAATTGGTATATTAGGATCATCTATAACTAAAAAAGCGTTATATTTTTCTCTATTGCTTGGCGATTGTAAAAGAGAATAGCTATAATCTAAAACATCTATGGTTCTAAAACTTGTTTTGTAATCGTCTCTGAGTTCTTCACTATTTATAAAGCAAACATTGCCTTCGGGTTCAGTTTCTAAAATAAATGTAAGACCCAACCTTTTTGATATCTGCTTAGTAAGTTTTTGTATGTGGTTGGTTTGTAGTTCTTCCAAAATTATAAAATGTCTGTTTATTAACTATAACACGTTTATGTCTCTAATTTACTAAATAATATTTAATGCTGTTAGAATGGATATGATATTAGAAATCTAAAAGATTCATATTTAAAAATAGGTTTCGACGTTCAATACAGTCCATTTTTTTAACTTTATAAAAAATTTAAAACATTATTTTATGAAACAACTATTACTTAATTTATTTACTGTTTTTGGCTTTGTTGGACTAGTTTCAGCGCAATATATTACGCCAGATACAGGTATGACCTACAGCTTGGACGACCTTGTTGTAGAAAGTCCGGCTACCATTTCGGTTAGTGGAACGACGTATACGTTGGTAGAAGATTTAACCATTTCTGCAACGGATACTTTTAATATTAGTGAGGATATCACTTTAGAGATTGGAGAGGATATTAGAATTACCATTTTTGGAAATTTTAATGTCGATGCGGATACGGCTATTTTTACAGCAATCGATACTGCTGCTCCGTACGATGGTTTTCGTTTTGAGGAATCTTCTGCGATTAATATTCAGAATGCAACCATACAATATGGAGGTGGTATGCGTGTATTAACAGAAACATTTACGTTAAATAACTGTTTAGTGACTAACAATGTTGCTGGTGTTTCTTCAGGTGGAGCTATTGGTCTTTCTAGAGGTATGCCTCAAATTACTAATAACACTATAATTCTTAATCAAACTACGGCTATTGGTTCTGGTGCTACAAATCTAGTATCTCCTTACATTTTTAATAATTATATTGAAGGGAACAATCAAGCAAATTCTAATCGACCTCAGATTAATTTAGGGCCACCAATGGTTGGTAATCCGACACAAATTATTCAGAATATTATAAAAGGTGATCGTAGTTTAACTTCGGTAGGTGGAATTTCTGTTTCAGATTTGTTGAGCACTCAAGGGGTTAATGCTGTTATTGAAGGTAATATTGTAAGCGATAACCGTTATGGTATTACAATACAGAGTAATGATGCTATTGCATTTATAACAAACAATGTCATTGAAGACAATAATTCTCAAGGAAACCCTAATTTAGGAGGAAGTGGAATAAATTTATTGGCTTCCGTGGAAGGTAATAACATTATTGCTTTTGGAAATGAGATTCGAAGAAACTTATGGGGAATTACACTTCAAGGCGAAGCTATGATTAACTTAGGTGATAATGTTGATAATGTTGGTCAGAATGTATTTTCTGAAAATGGAAATGGTGGTAATGTTTACGCACTTTTTAACAATACTGACAACCCTGTAACTGCAATGCATAATTGTTGGGATGAAGACAATGCACCGATTTCACTTGCTGATGCTGAAGCTGTTATCTCACACCAAAATGATAATGCAACTTTAGGATTGGTGACGTTTGATCCTGTGGATTGTGGGTTTTTAAGTGTTGAAGAATTGGCTTTAAATGACCTAACGATATATCCGAATCCTACTAATGGAGAAGTAAATTTGGATAACAATAAGGTGTTTACGCAAATGAATGTTTTTAGTATTGAAGGTAAATTAATTATGCAAAAATCACTTCAAATAGGCACTAGCACAATTCACCTTGATTTAAATTCTGGGATGTATTTACTGGAATTTAATGGAGATACGTCAAGAGCCGTAAAAAAGCTTGTAGTTCAATAGTTTCTTTCTCTACATAATATTGAAAAGCTCCACTGTAAAGGTTGGAGCTTTTTTTTTAAAATTATTTAAACGTCACTCTTCTTAGAGGCTTGCATGCTGTTTAAGAGAACCACTTTCAATAATTCTTCGTACTTGACCCCAAAACGTTATTAAAGAATTTGAGGCGTTATCTGAAAGCTTTGAAAGCAATAATAGATTGTTTACATATTGAACAATGAATTGATCATCTGGTTTATGATAGGCCATATTCCAATCTATAAAAGACCTTCTGTCAACGTCATTTTCATAAAGCTTCATTATGCTGTGATGGCGTTTGTCTTCTTTAATTTTATTATAAACTTCGAGTACATCTTTTTTTTCTCCTTCTAGGATTTGAACAAAGCTTTCGTTATGGTATATGAGACATCCGGTGATATTTCTTTCTCCATTTGTTGAAGTCGCTTCATTAAGAATATTTTCAAGATTTTTAGACGTAAGTCCAGGAATTGATTTAGAGTGGTAATTTAATTGATACATAAATTCTAGATATAATAATATATATGTATTGAAAATAGTTATTTCCTTCCAGTTAAGACCAAACTCAACTGCTTCCCAAAAATAGCAGCTATACCAGCGGCTAAACCACCAATAGCTCCTGTGACTAACATTAAAACATACGGATTTCCACCTAAAGGTAAGAGAACTGCAATGCGTTTGGCCAAAGTGAAATCGTTTCCACTACTTAAAAAATAACTCAATACAAACCAGAACAAAAGTATGGCTAAAAACGGGATAAAAAACACCCAAATTCGTTTTAATGGAATAAATAAAGCAGTCGCTACAGCGGCAACCATTACAGACCACCAAGGCAGAAATAATGAGAGAACGTAAGCTAACAGTATTGTGACTATAAAATTGATGATATTTTTACTCATTAGTTCTTAGGTGTTAAGGTTTGTGTGCCAATAATAACGTCGGTTGCAGTATCATTTTGTAAAAAATTAAGCTCGTGGTATTCTCCAGCAGCCCAATCGTCTATAAAATTATCGTAATATTTACTGCCAGGATTTCCCGATTGTCCTCCAGGATAAATACCTAAAGCTGTTGGAGGAGAGGTCATTTCTACAATCATTCGCCAAGATGGTCCATGATCTTCAGAAGTAGCATTAACAATGCTGCGATCTCCACCAATTGGAATATCGAATACGGAAAAGGCAGGTAATCCTTGTAATAAATGTGCAGCGTAAGTCGCTTTATACTTCAACCATGTGTAATCTCCTTTTTCTGCTTTAATTTCCATTAATCGTTCTGCAGCTGATTTAAAGGCTATTAAAAACAGATCTTTAGCTGTTTCTGTTTCGGGTGTGTCTTGAATATCCATAAAGGCATCATCTCCATTATTTTTGAGTAAATAAATGGTTTGGTAGGCAAAAGGTGTATCTAAAAGTGTATCGTCAACATCCATCTCATCCCAGACCAAATTATAAAGTTTGCCGTACCATTGTCTAAAAATACTTGGACCAACTTCATCAATATCGTTATTAAACCTCCAGGTTTTTATTTCATTATAGATAGCTTTTTCATCTGCTGTTAAATCAGATGCATCCATGTGCTCTAACATATAAGGTACTATTTCGGCAGCCTTTAAATTATAGTTATTATTGTGTAAATCTTTAAAATCTTGAATATTAAACGTATCCTTAGAGCTGAAGTAATCATTTATCACTCGATTTCTGTACGTTTCATAACCATCATTAAACACATAATAGGGGTAATTTTCGTCTACAGGATGTTGATTTGCAGAACTTACAAACCCACGTTCCGGATTTTTGGTAAAAGCATTAAATTCTTGTGGTATAAAACTCTGCCAATCATTTTCAGATTTACTACCATCCATTACAAACTTCCCTTGACCTTCCCATTTATTAGGAAATAAGCCTTGTATCCAAATGGCGATATCACCTTCAGTGGATGCAAAAACAAAATTTTGAGCTGGTGCGACCCAGTGTTTTAAAGCCTTGGTGTAGTCATCGTAATTCTTAGCTTTATTCATTTCGGTGAAGGTTTTCTGGCCATTTCCAGGGATATGTCCTGTCCACTGCATTGCATAACCCGATAATTCATTGTCAGATTTAAAATTTTTGTCATAAACCACAGGACCATGATGCGTGTACAGCACGGAATCCTTGTAAGTCTCCTTGCCTTTTATCTTTATCTCTTCAACTCTCACAGAAACATTTTTCCATTCGTTGTCAAATTTGTATTGGGTTCTGTCTTTATTAAATTCAATTTTAAACCAATCAATAACGTCTCTTGTGGCATTAGTTTCTCCCCAAGAAATATGTTGATTAAATCCTGAAATAACAGCCAAAGCACCAGGAAGTGTAGCGCCAAAAGCATTATGATTAGGTGTGCTCAGCTGCATAACAAACCAAATAGAAGGTAGATTTAATCCTAAATGAGGATCGTTTGCTAAGATCGGATGACCTGAATACGATTTTTCACCAGAAACAGCCCAATTATTACTTCCATTATCTGGGTTGGGTTGGGTAATGGTTTCAGAAACAGCCTCTAAAATGGTATCATTTAGTGACGTAGGACGAGGTGTTTGTGGAACATCAATATAACTCCAATCCGTTTCTTTTGGAATTATTGGATCTGTAATATCGAAGAAATCAGGAAATAATAAATCGAATCGGTCCTTTCCAAATAAACGTAATGCATTGGTGTTCTCCATGTCTTCATCACCTCCTGCTAGCATTTTGGTCATATACATTAATAATAACGCCGTTTTTTTGGTCGTCCAAGTTTCGGGTTTATAATCTAGTAGTTTGTATTCTACAGGTAAATCTTTAGGGTCTAATTGATTGATGTAACTATTAACACCATCGGCATAAGCCTGAACAAAGGCTGTTGTTTTCTCGTCTTCTGCCATTTTTTTTAAGGTCTGCTCAGCACCATAACCCATACCTCGTCTACGCTCTTGACGGTCGTAATTTAATGCGGCTTCTCCAATGATTTCAGATAAGCGACCTGCAGCTGCAAAGGTTTGAAATTCCATTTGCCACAATCTATGTTTTGCAGTAATATAACCTTGTGCTCTGTATAAATCGATTTCATTTTGGGCAAATACATGTGGAATTAATTCCGCATCATAATGAACGGTGACTTTATCTTTTAAATCGGGAATTGAAACCTCTCCTGTGATGGATTCGTCTGTTTCATTTTGCCAAACTCCAGTGTAAGGGTTTAAGAATTTACCGATGGGTGGAATGGAGCCGAGCTTAGTGTTTAATGCATAAAAAATGCCTATCGTTAGTACGAAGGATATAATTAGTTTAAGGTATTTCATGAAGTTCAGTTATAGAGAATTTAAAAGTAGGAAAATTATTGGAAATGTGAATGACTTATTTGTGCTAAATATCGGTAATGCTGAATGTGAATTGGTTTCGCAAAAATTACACGAAGAGTTATATAGAATTTGAAGTGACGAGACTCGAATTCCACTAATTAACACGAAAGCTGGACGGTTCAATGGCTTTGCGTCTTAGCGTCTTTGCGCGGAAGTTTTTAATTGTTGTTCAATCCTGTACTTATGAGTGGAAAGATATTACGCCGAGTTCCACAGAGTTTTCACGAAGATTCGCAGAGGTTACACAGAGATACACAGAGAAAAAAAAGTGTGATTTTAAGAACTATGTTTAAAAAGAAAAAAATATTTTACTAACAGCTAACAGCTAACAGCTAACAGCTAACAGCTACCGAAGTACTAATTTCTTTACAATGTCTTTTCTAAGCGATTCATTAAGCATTTTTATGATTTTTTCGGTGCCATAACTCAACTCTTCACGCAGGACACTAGAGCTTAATTGAACGTAAAGTGTATCGTGTTTAAGCTCGATTGCTGTAGTGTAATTATTGACTCCGTTTCCCATAAGATTTGCCCAAGCTTCACGCACATCTACTTTGTCTAAACCAGATTGTAAATTGTTGGTTTGTACAAACTCTTTAAGAATGTCTTGTATTGGTTGGTTATCGTTATTTCGTTTTGCCATCTTTCGTTGTCTTTAACGGTTTTTATCGATTTGTTATTACTGTAAAAGCAGGAATCTACTTGTTTGTTTATGTCAATTGGATTCGTGTCTTTCGCAGGAATAACATTAATTTAATTAAAATTATTCTAAATCTAATTTAATCGGTGTATATCTTTTATAAAGGTACACATTTTCATCTTCATTCATTATACGAAGTTGGTCAGAGTTGGCTTCTAAAACAGTTTCTTTCCAGTTAGCATAAGGTGTTGTATAGTAAATGTTTAATGTGTTGTCTTCAATTTTTAACTGAATGGTTTCTGCATCATCAGACGTGAAATAGGTGTCATTTATTCCTGGTTTTAGTTTTTTTCTAAAACCGGTTAAACTGTCACTAACACTTATGTAGTCTATGGTTTCGTTGAATTGATATTCTTTTTTACTACCATTTGCCATCGTTACTTCTTCTATTTCCCAATAGCCTTCTAAATGCGGAATAAAGGTTTCTGGGTTGTCAGCACAACTACATATAAGGAGGCAAAGCAGCCAGACGTAATTTTTCATAATTTAAACATTTTATAGGATTGATGTGTTTGTTTTATTACATCTTCGGTACGTTCTGCATGTGTATCGCTGATGAAAATTTGTCCAAAATGTTCATCGTCTACCAAGTTGATGATTTGAGTAACTCTGTTTTCGTCTAACTTATCAAAAATATCATCTAACAATAGAATAGGAGAGACCCCACTTTGTTGTTTTATAAAATCGAATTGCGCCAATTTTAAAGCTATTAAAAATGATTTTTGTTGTCCTTGACTTCCAAACTTTTTAATAGGAAAACCATCTATCGAAAACACTAAATCATCTTTATGAGTTCCGACACTTGTATATTGTAAGGCTTTATCTTTATTGATGTTTTTATTTAGGAGATCGTTTAATTCAGCATCAAACAAATCACTTTTGTAGGTTAAATCAATAGCTTCTTTACTTTGACTTATGGCCTCGTATCGCGATTTAAAAATGGGAATAAAGGTTTGTAAAAAAGCATCTCGTTTTTTAAATATTTCGGTACCGAACGTATGCATTTGTTCGTTATAGATAGCGAGTGTATCAGCATTAAAGGTGTTATTTAATGCAAAATATTTTAATAAAGCATTCCGTTGCGCTAAGACCTTATTATAACTAATAAGTTCTGTTAAATACCCTTTATCACTTTGCGAAATTACACTGTCTATAAATTTACGACGCGTATCGCTACCTTCTATAATTAAGTCGCGATCTGCAGGCGAAATAATAACCAAAGGAATAAACCCTATATGCTCACTAAATTTATCGTAAGCTTTACTATTGCGTTTAATTACTTTTTTCTGACCGCGTTTTAAGGATACGATAATTTTTTCGGCACGTTCATTTTTTGTGAAATTACCATCCACTACAAAAAACTCGGCATTGTGGTTGATATTTTGAACTGCAATAGGGTTAAAGTAACTTTTTCCGAAAGCCAAATGGTAAATAGCATCTAAAGCGTTTGTTTTTCCGATACCATTGGCACCAACAAAACAGTTGATTTTGGCGTCGAAATCGAAAACTTGACTTTCAAAATTTTTGTAATTAACTAAAGATAGTGTGTTTAGATTCATGAAAAGATAACGTTATGCCTAATTTTACTGATGTAACAACGCATTTTGAGCCTGTAATTAATAATTCAAAAATAACAAATAAATAGGCTTTTAAATCCCAATAAAAATTTTATTTTTGCGGACGCACAAAATGACAAGTTATGGCAACGTATAAGAAAAGAGGCTACAAACCAAAGACAGTAAAAGAGAAGGAAGAGGTTTTTGAAGAAGAATCAACAACAGCAGAAGTGTTTAACACTTTAGATGAAGGTGCTTCCAAAACAGAAGAGTGGGCTGTTAAGAACCAAAAGTATATTTTAGGTATTGTTGGAGCTGTAGCTTTAGTAGTATTAGCATTTTTAGGTTATAATAACTTAGTAGCAGAACCGCAACAAAAGGAAGCTATGAACGAAATGTACACGGCTAAAAAGTATTTTGACGATGCGGTTAGTGGTATATCTTCAGATTCGCTTTACAGAATGTCCTTAGATGGAGGTGAGGGTAAATACGGAATGCTAGATATTATTAATGAGTATGGAGGAAGTCCTGCTGCCAATTTAGCAAATTATTATGCAGGTATGGCTTATTTGAATTTAAAAGATTATCAGAATGCTGTTGAGCATTTAGGGAATTTTTCTAGTGATGATAAAATGTTGAATCCTATAGCAAAAGGCGGTATTGGTGATGCGTTTGTGCAACTAGGTCAAAAATCTGATGCCTTAGGTTATTATGAACAAGCATTTAAAGCTAACGTTAATACTTTTACTACACCATTATACTTAATGAAAGCAGCACGAATTGCTATCGATTTAGGTGAGAATGAAAAAGCTTTAGGGTATTTAAAGCGTATTAAATCTGAATTTTCTGCATCAACAGAAGCAAAAACAGCAGATGTGTTAATAGGAAAAGTAGAAGCAAGCTTATAGTGTATGGCTACTGCAAATCATAATTTATCGGCTTACGATAAAGCAACAATCCCAAACGCGAAAGACTTTCGGTTTGGGATTGTTGTTTCAGAATGGAATGACAAAATTACCGAAGGTTTATGGCAAGGTGCTTTTGATGCCCTTATAGACTGTGGTGCGATTAAGCAAAATATTGTTCGTTGGAATGTGCCTGGTGCTTTTGAATTAACCTATGGTGCAGCCCGAATGAGTAAAAGTATTTATGCTGACTCCGGAATGTTAGATGCTATTATTGTGATTGGTTGTGTTATTCAAGGGGAAACAAAACATTTCGATTTTGTTTGCGAAGGGGTAACTCAAGGAATTAAAGATCTTAATGTAAAAGGCGATATTCCTGTGATATTTTGTGTCCTTACCGATAATACAGAACAACAATCTATTGATCGTTCTGGTGGAATTCACGGTAACAAAGGCACTGAAGCAGGCATTGCTGCAATTAAAATGGCGGCTTTGCGTAAGGAAACTGTTTGAGTCTTCAGTCTTCAGTCAACAGTCTTCAGTTCACAGTCTTTAGTTCGCAGTTTTCAGTCGTTTAATTAATTACGGGTAAATTAATTTTAGTAAAACGATTTTAGAATTCGTAAAATTTAATTTTGCCTACTGCCTACTGCCTACTGCCTACTGCCTACTAACTCTGGCATCCTTTTTGTTAATAATTTTAAGGAATCCTTAAGGGGTATTTACTTGTATTTTCAGTACTTTTGAGATTAATCAAGTTTAATTTAAGAGTCACTTGTTTCAGCAAAGAAAAAATAAACGTTTCTCATATAAACCTCGCTTTCAGGATTCCGATGACAAAGCGTCTAAAGAAGACTTTGAGACCAAATGGAATAAAGTAAAAGGTGGTGGCAAAAAACGCGGAAGTGTTTTAACAACGCTACCAGCGCTAATTATTATGTTGGTTTTACTTTTTGTTTTAATCTATATTCTTAATGGATATATAAAATAAGATTATTATGGGATTAATGAAAATGAAAAAGAATCGGAAGTATAATTATAAACCACGTTTTTATAAAGGTGAAGGGAGTCCTTTTGAGCTTAAACACAAATTTGATGAACAACGAACAACGGTAAAACCTGCTAAAGGCATTAAAGGTAAATTAAATGCCGCCTTGCATGACTATAAGCACAATCAAGATGAAAATGTAAATAAGCGTGTGCTTATTATTGTAGCTATTTTAGTGTTGTTATTTTTATTTATTATTGGTTTCGACCTATCTATTTTCCTTCCAAAAAGCTAATGTCAGATATTATTCAACTTTTACCAGACCATGTTGCGAATCAAATTGCAGCAGGTGAGGTCGTTCAACGTCCAGCTTCAGTAGTTAAAGAGCTATTGGAAAATGCCATAGATGCCAATGCCACAGAAATTAAACTCATTATTAAAGATGCTGGTAAAACTTTAGTGCAGGTTATTGATAATGGTAAAGGCATGAGTGTGACTGATGCACGACTTAGTTTTGAGCGTCATGCGACGTCAAAAATTAAAGCAGCTGAAGATTTATTTCAATTAAACACCAAAGGGTTTAGAGGTGAAGCTTTAGCGAGTATTGCAGCTATTGCGCATGTAGAATTGAAATCGAAACAAGACCAAGACGATTTAGGAACCGCCATTGTTATTGAAGGTAGTGACGTAAAATCGCAAGAAGTCTCTGTGACTCCTACCGGAACATCGGTTGCTGTAAAGCATTTGTTTTTTAATATTCCGGCAAGACGTAATTTTTTAAAATCCGATACCGTAGAGTTACGCCATATTACAGACGAATTCCATCGTGTTGCTTTAGCGCATCCAAATATTGCTTTTGCTTTTTATCATAACGGAAGTGATTTATTTAATGTGCCACAAGAAAATTATAGACAACGTGTTGTTCATATTTTTGGTAGTAAAACGAATGAAAAATTAGTGCCAGTTGAAGAGGAAACAGAAGTGTTAAAAATTTCTGGATTTGTAGGAAAACCTAATTTTTCTAAGAAAACAAAATCGGAACAATTCTTTTTTGTCAACCAACGCTTCGTTAAGAGTCCTTATTTGAATCATGCTATAAAATCGGCATTTGAAGGCTTATTAAAAGAGGGCTATCATCCAAGTTATTTCTTGAATCTTACGGTCGATCCTAAATCGATAGACATTAATATTCATCCTACAAAAACTGAAATTAAGTTTGATGATGAACACACGCTTTATGCCATTCTACGATCAGCAGTTAAACATAGTTTAGGACAATTTAATATTGCACCAGTTTTAGATTTTGAGCATCAGAGTAGTTTAAATACTCCTTATGATTATAAAGATAAAAAGGCGTCAACTCCTGCTATAGAAGTAGATCGTAGTTTTAATCCGTTTGCAGATGAAACTAGGGTAAAACAGAAAGCAACAAGTCAAAATACAAGGTTTAAATCTGCACCAACAGCGTCATGGGATGGTTTGTATGCTGGTTTAGAATCTAATGAAAATGACTTACAGTCAGATTTTAGTCAAGTGACTTTTGAAAGTGAAGCAAAGGATGCATCAATTTTTAATGATTCAGCCATTGAAACCACTAAAACAACTTTTCAATTACAGCAAAAATATATTGTTAGTACCTTAAAATCTGGGATGTTAGTGGTCGATCAGAACAGAGCTCATCAGCGTGTTTTGTATGAGAACTTTTTGAAGCACATTACCATAAAGGAAGCCACAAGTCAGCAATTATTATTTCCTTTACAATTGCATTTTACGCCGAATGAAACAAAGATAATAGACGATCTAAAAGCAGATTTAGAACATACTGGTTTTGTGTTTTCAGAATTGACTGAAAAAGAAATAACCATAACAGGAGTTCCTGTTGGTGTCCCAGAAAGTGAGGTCTCTATTATTTTAGAACAACTAATTAGTGATGTTGAAAATGATGTGCCAGACACAAACTTTAGTGCTGCAGATTTATTAGCAAAATCTATGGCTAAGAGTTTGGCAATTAAAAATGGCCAATCATTAAATAGTACCGAACAAGAACATATGGTAAACAGTTTATTTGCTTGTAAGGAACCCAATGTGTCACCAACTAACAGACCGACGTTTATTACGATGGCAGTTGATGATATTGAAAAAAAATTCATGTAGTATATGAGATTTAATATAACAGATGGAGTAAAACATTTATTGATTATAAATGTTATAATGTTCATAGGAACCGTAGCCATAGGTGACGATTTGTTTAAAAACTTGTTTTCAATGTTTTTTCCAACAAACGATTTGTTTCAGCCATGGCAAGTTGTGACGCACATGTTTATGCATGGAGGTCCAACACACCTTCTCTTTAATATGTTTGCACTTTGGATGTTTGGGACACCAGTTGAGCAACGCTTAGGAACGAAAAAATTCTTGTTTATTTATTTTTCAGCTGGTTTTGGAGCCTTGTTATTTCAATTAGGTTATTATTATGTCGATTATTTTACGGCAATGCAAAACATAGCTGATTTGAATATGGGAAGTGAACTTTTACATAGAATAATGAATATTGATGCGTCATCAGGAGATTATATTCAAGGAGAAATTCTTCATCAGAAAATGATACCACTATTAAATGAGGCTAATTTTACGACTAATATTTCGGGTGATAATTTTAAAGCGTTATTTGATTTGAATGTTCTAAACAGAAGCGCTATGGTTGGAGCATCTGGTTGTATTATGGGAATTTTAGCCGCTTTTGGGATGATGAATCCAAATGCAGAATTAATGTTAATATTTTTACCAATACCAATTAAGGCGAAGTATTTTATTCCAGGAATAATTCTATTAGATATTATCTCTGCAATAACAGGAACATCGTTCTTTAGTCCAAGTAATACCGCATATATGGCTCACGTTGGAGGTGCTGTCATTGGATTTTTAATTATGTGGTATTGGCGAAAAAATGACATGAATAAATACCGTTGGAATTAATTATGAGCACTGTTCAAGATTTAAAATATAAGTTCAATAACCTCGATACTTTTGGTAAAATCATTGCTATTAATATCGTGGTGTTTATTATTGGTCTCATTTTTAAATCGTTATTACGATTTAACTTGTTTAGTTATTTTGAAATGCCATCAGGTTTCATGGATTTTATTCTGCAACCATGGTCTTTAATTACGTATGGTTTTTTACATAATGGATTATTCCATTTGGCGTTTAACATGTTATTCCTTTATTATTTGTCTCGTGTTACCACAAACTTGTTTCGCCAAAAAATGGTGCTAAATATTTATTTTTTAGGCATTATTTGTGGAGGTTTAGCGTATTTGGCATTTGCAAATCTTATGCCTTCTAGCTTATTTGGTGCCCATGGAGTTTTAGTAGGAGCTTCAGCAGGTGTAAGTGCATTGTTATTGTTTGTAGCGACCTATATGCCAAATACTGAAATTAGATTATTTAACGCTTTCAATGTAAAGTGGAAACATGTTGCCATGGTTATTGTTGGGTTGGATTTATTTAGACTTTTGCTTGGGCTTAATCAAGGTGGTTATATTGCACATTTTGGTGGCTATTTGATAGGTTATATTTATGCGACTAAACTTCTTAAGGGTACAGATATTGGAACAGGCTTTGAACGCACTATGGATAGCTTTATGGGTTGGTTTAAACCCAAATCTAATTTAAAGACGGTCCATAAAAATAAAACAAAAAGTACAACGACTCGAAAGACTAAAAATGCATCTGAAGCGTTAAATAAACAGAAAAAGATAGATGCTATTCTCGATAAAATAAGTAAAAGTGGTTATGAGAGTTTAACAGCCGATGAGAAAGCTTTTTTGTTTAAAGTAGGAAAAGATTAGTAGAGGTGAAAGGTTTAAAATTAGGTAGTAAAATTATATTTGTCATCAACTCGTTGGCAGCATTTTTATTGCTTATCTCTTATGTTTTACCTTATGTACCACCAAAGAGTTTTGCATCATTATCGGTTTTAAGTTTAGGTGTGCCATTACTTATTTTACTCAACGCTATATTCTTTGTTTATTGGTTACTTCGTGTAAAAAAACAAATGCTATTATCCTTAGTGGTATTATTATTAGGATGGAGTTATATTAATTCTATGTATAAGTTTTCGTCTTCTTCTGATATTAAAGACGATGCTAATTTTTCGGTTATGTCATTTAATGTTCGTCTTTTTAATAAGTATGATTGGATGAAAGATGAAACAGTAAAGGATAGAATAATAAGCTTTATAAAAAATGAGCAACCAGATGTTTTGTGTCTACAAGAATATCCAAGAGGCGAACGCGTTAAACTGGAAGGCTATAATGATTTTAATGCTACATATCATAAAGGAGTTAGAGGTGGTCAAGCTATTTACTCTAAATTTCCCATTATTAATTCTGGTTCGTTAGAGTTTCCCAATACATATAATAATGCCATTTTTGTTGACATTGTTAAGCAAACAGATACGCTTAGAGTTTATACCTTTCACTTACAGTCTTCTGGTATTGAAACTGATGTAGAGAAACTAAAGAAAGAAACTTCTGGTCATCTATTTAAACAGGTAAGATCAACATTTAGGGCACAACAAGACCAAGTGGAGTTGTTTTTGGATCACAAATCAAAATCTAACTATAAAACTATTATAACTGGGGATTTTAATAATACGCCTTATTCTTATATCTACAGAATGATAAAAGGAGATGAATTCAACGATACGTTCGAAGCTGCTGGAAATGGTTTTGGTAGAACTTACGACTTTAAATTTTTCCCGTTACGAATTGATTTTATTTTAGCAGATGAGTCGTTTACAGTGAATGGTTTTAAAACCTTTGATGTGAAACTTTCGGATCATTATCCAATAAAAACTACCCTTAGTTTACCATAGTTACATGAGCCAGCAATCTACGGTGTCTGCGATAATATGAATGATTAATCCTAAACCAATTAATCGCGTCTTTTTAGGAATAAGTAATGCTACATAAATTGCAATAGCATAATAGGTGTGTAGTGGGTGAAAATTGATACTACAGCGGTTTGGATCAAAAATTGGACTTGCTAGTAAGTGGTCTAAATCAATCAACATACCTAACATCATAATGCCATACGCTTTTAACCAATACGTTTTATAAAATGTTATGGCAACAAATAATGGTAAACCGAAATGTATGCCGTAATGGATTGTGGATTGAAACATTTTGATTTATATTTTATTTACGCAAGTCACTTCAAGAATTTTTAACACCTTGAAGTGTTTGTCTTTTTAGGTATAACTCCGTATTAGGCCCTTCGTTAAACACAAGATCTAAAACGCTAAGATTAGAAATAAAACCATGTTTCTCTGTAAAAACTTGGGTGTAAGGCTCAAATGAATTGACCTTAGTATTTCGCTTTACTAAATGTCTAAAATCACTTTTATCTTTTGGTGTCTTTTCAAAACCTATTGTTTTTTTAGGTGTAATATTTAGCTGAAGACTACTTAAAAGTACATCGAGACATCTTAAATTAAAATCTAAAATATAGTCAAATCGTTTTTCAAATAAAGGCATTAAATCATCGATATAGTATTCAAAAAAAGGTGACATACTATAAGCCGATTGTAAAGACTTTAAATATAGTAGTTGCCATGGTTCTTCATTGGCTATTTTTACATCTTTATAAAGTTGCCTATTTTTTTGAGTATAACTCACAGGAACAGTTAAGGCTAATTTGCCGTTTGCGCCATAGATTTCTGTTCTGTTTCTATACGATTGCTTTTGATAATTATCGCTGACTTCAATATGAATATGGTCTGCATTTACAATCGCCCAAAAGTGTGCAATGTTTGGAAAAGCAGTTGGATATATGAGAATATTCAAAATTTAATTCTTAGCCTTTTTCTTTTTTCTCCATTTATTAAATAAGGTAATTCCTATGATTAGGACAATAAATGGAATAAAATAAGACGTACGCTTACCAGAACCACTAACCGTTGTGAAAATTCTGTCCCAACGGAACTTCCAGTTTTTAATCCCATCATTAATCCCATCAATACTCATCCAAATAAATACAGGCTTACCAATGACATGATTATAGGGAACAAATCCCCAAGCTCTAGCATCAATTGAGTTATGACGGTTATCACCCATCATCCAATAATAATTTTGCTTAAAGGTGTATGACGTAGTAGGTTGGTCATCAATAAATATTTGATCTCCTCTGGTAACGACCTTATGACCTTCATATTCTGAAATAGCACGTTTGTATATGGAAATATTATCCATATCTAAATCTACTGATGCACCAGCTTTAGGAATCCATATTGGACCAAAAAAGTTAGTGTTCCAGTTATGTTTTAAATCGTGAGGAAATGTATTATCATCCCTTATACCTTCATCATCAGCATTAAATGTTATGGATTTAATATTAGGATGAACAACAGCTTGTTTTGCCGCTTCTGGTGTTGCCTGTATAACAAAATTTTCGGTTTGTGGGTTGTAGCCAATACCATCCGTTATATCGTATTTTTTTAGAATAGGTTTCACCTTTTGAGTAAGCTCATACATGGAGTTGGCATTCACATTGTTAAAAACAACATCGTAAGAAAACTGCACTCTTGCTCGTTCTGGTAGTTGATTTTGTTTTCCGTTTATATAAACCACACCATTTTTAATTTCAAGAGTGTCGCCAGGAATACCAACACAACGCTTAACTAAATTGGTTTTTTTATCAATTGGCTTGTAGTAATTACGGTCTGGTGTAAAGTTATTCATATCCACCAGAGTATCTGCCGGCTGTCCGAATACTACTATATCATTGCGTTCTATGTTTTCAAAACCAGGTAACCTAAAGTAAGGTAGTTGTAGTTTGTTCATCCATGAGCTATTGCGTTTCTCATAGTTATCGTTAAATAGATACGATTTTTTACCAATGATAGGAATGGTGTCATGTACCATTGGAGCTCCAACAGTTGTCATAGGTGTACGCGCTCCATAATGAAATTTACTCACAATTAGAAAGTCACCAACTAATAACGATTTTTCTAAAGAAGACGAAGGAATTACAAAAGGTTGAAAGAAATAGGTGTGCACAATTGTTGCTGCAACTACAGCAAATAAAATAGATGCAATCCATTCTCCTGACGAAGTTTTAGGTTTTAATTCTCTGTTTTCAATATAGTTAACATCAGCAACATAGTTAAGGTAAAAAAGGTAAAAGCCTAAGGTTACAATACATAGAAGTGCGTCAACTTTACTATCTTTTCCATATGCACGAGCAGTTTCTACCCAAACGGCAGGAATCATAATAAGATTAACTATTGGTAAAAACATTAAAATGATCCACCACCAAGGACGCGTAATAATTTTCATTAATACGACAGCATTGTAAATTGGCACAAATGCTTCCCAAGCTTTTTTACCTGCTTTAATGTATAATTTCCATGTTGCTAAGCCATGAATAACTTGTATAATGAGTATAAAAATAAACCACTGTGTCCAGGTCATAATCGTATATTTTGTAAGGGTAAGTTGAAAATTATTTTAAATCGATACAATACATTGGCAAATTAACCAATGTTTAACACATCCTTCATACTAAAGATACCTTTTTTATCTTTAATCCATTCTGCTGCAATTACGGCTCCCATGGCAAAACCTTGTCTGCTATGTGCAGTATGTTTAATACTTATTGAATCTATTTTAGAATTATAAGTAACTTCATGCGTGCCAGGAACACCTTCGATTCGTTTAGCATCAATTTGAATTTCATTGGGTTTTGCATCGTTTAAAGTCCACGTTTTATAATTGGTACTTTTAATGATTTGTTCTGCTAATGTAATTGCCGTGCCACTTGGTGCATCTAGTTTTTGGGTATGATGGATTTCTTCCATTTCTGTAGTGTATTCAGAAAAACCAGACATTAATTCACTCAATTTTTTATTGAGTTCAAAAAAGAGGTTGACACCTAAGCTAAAATTTGAAGCATATAGAAAAGTACCGTCTTTTGCCTTACAATAGTCAATGATGTCGTTGTAGTGCTCTAACCACCCTGTGGTTCCAGAAATAACAGGAATTCCGGCATCTAGTGCTTTTTTTATGTTAGTTGTGGCTACTGATGGAATACTAAAGTCTATAGCAACATCTGCATCTGAAAAATCGTAATTTGAGGTTTCATCAGTAACTTTTAAGACAATGCTATGACTGCGATCTACTGCGATAGCTTCAATACTTTTACCCATTCTACCATAACCTAGTAAAGCTATTTTCATGTGTTTATTTTTATTGTTTTTCTATGGTCACATGCTGTTCGCTATTTATCATTTCGTTGCGTGATAAAATTTTGAACGCGCTCGTTTCATATTAAAATTTAAAATTAAGTGTTAGGCCTAAGTCTGACGTATTTTCTAGTTGGTTATATTGGTAATGTGGACTTAGACTTAGATTTTCATCAACATTAAATTGAAGCAAATGCGCATCAATATTAGCATCGATAATATTTAGTGCGTATAAACCAAATGTAATTAAAAGCGACATTTCTTTGTTTCGTCTAAACTGTTCTTGCGCTCTAACAAGGCCGTCGTCCGAAATCACATTAAAAAATTCATCGTCCTTAAAACCAGCTAAACGACTTTTGTAAGCATCTCTATAGCGATTAAATTGATTATCGTTTCTTACATAAAAGTAAATACCAGCACCAATAGCTCCCCAAACAATGGGAATCTTCCAATATTTTTTGTTGTAAGCTTGGCCTAAACCTGGAAGTACTGCAGAATAAAATGCGGCTTTAGCAGGCCTTAATGGATCTATTTCTGTCTTAATTAAAGTTTCATTCGCGATAATCGGACTTTCTTCAATGTCAATACTAGTGCTGTCTTTTTTGGTTTGAGAAAACGAAAAAAGAAGCGAAAACAAGCATGCTAAAAGACAGTAAAACCCCTTATTTATCACGTTGAACTAATTTTTTAATGCGGTTAAAATCTTCTTCAGAATGAAAAGGAATTGTGATCTTTCCACTACCATTTTTTGCGACTTTAACATCTATTTTATGGCCAAAGTATGCCGAAAAGTCCTTTACACCTTTTTTTATGTGTTTAGGAATTTCAAACTTAGGGTCTTCGGTTTTAGTGGGTGCCTCAGAGTTTAAGTTTTTTACGAGTTGTTCTGTAGCTCTAACGGATAATTTATTAGTAATAATTTTTTCGTAAATTTCGAGTTGGTCAACTTGGTCTTCAACATTTACAATTGCTCGTCCGTGACCCATACTTATAAAACCATCTCTAATACCCGTTTGAATAATAGGATCTAATTTTAATAATCGTAAATAATTGGCAATAGTAGAACGTTTTTTACCCACACGTTCACTCATTTGCTCTTGGGTTAATTGGATCTCGTCAATTAAGCGTTGGTAAGATAAAGCGATTTCAATAGCATCTAAATCTTGACGTTGAATGTTTTCTACCAAAGCCATTTCTAAAGACTCTTGGTCATTCGCAATTCTAATATAGGCAGGTATGGTTTCTAAGCCAATTAATTTTGAAGCTCTAAAACGACGTTCACCAGAAACTAATTGATAGTTGTTAAAGGCTAATTTTCTAACAGTTATAGGTTGGATAACCCCAAGCTCTCGGATGGAAGAGGCAAGCTCTTTTAATGTTTCTTCATTAAAATTAGTTCTTGGTTGAAATGGGTTAACTTCAATACTTTCAATATCGAGTTCCACAATATTACCCACTACTTTATCTGCATTTATGTCTTCTGCAGAATTAATATCGTTTTCAGGATCTTTCAATAAAGCTGAAAGTCCACGCCCTAATGCTTGTTTTTTAGTTGCTTTCGCCATTATAATTCATTTTTCTTAATCAGCTCTTTAGCTAAGCTCAAATAATTTACTGCACCTTTACTGCTTACATCATAATTAATGATGCTTTCACCATAACTTGGTGCTTCTCCTAAACGCACGTTTCTTTGAATAATAGTATCAAACACCATATCACTAAAGTGTTTTTGTACTTCTTCTACAACTTGATTAGATAATCGTAAGCGCGAATCGAACATCGTTAGCAGTAAGCCTTCTATGTCTAACGCTTCATTATGTATTTTTTGTACACTTTTAATAGTATTTAACAGTTTTCCTAAACCTTCTAATGCAAAATACTCGCATTGAATTGGGATAATTACAGAATCGGAAGCCGTTAAAGCATTTAAAGTTAATAAGCCTAAAGAAGGAGCACAGTCTATTAAAATATAATCATAGGTGTTTTTTAAATCTATAATTGCATTTTTTAACATGTACTCGCGTTGGTCTTTATCTACCAATTCAATTTCTATAGCGACAAGATCAATATGTGCTGGTAATACATCTACGTTAGGTGCATTAGAAGGTACGATGGCTTCTGTTGCATCTGCTGTATGTTCTAAAACTTGATAGGAGCCAATTTCAACAGCTTCTACATCAATGCCTAAGCCAGAACTGGCATTGGCTTGTGGATCTGCATCTATAAGTAATACTTTCTTCTCGAGAGCACCCAGTGAAGCGGCTAAATTTACAGAGGTTGTTGTCTTACCAACTCCGCCTTTTTGATTTGCTATTGCAATGATTTTACCCATTTAATAATTTGGTTAAATATAAGGGCTTAAAATTACGATTATTTACGACTTTAGGAAATTGAAGTTGTTAACAGTTCTATAAAAAAAACAGCCTTCATTAGAAATTGTGAAGGCTGCTTGGTAATTTACTATGGAAATCTTATTTTTCTGGATTGTGAATACCTGTGATATGGCCTTGTGTTAAATATTTTTTGGCCGCATTATGTAAATCGGACATGGTTAAACTGTTTACTGCGTCCTCGAATTTTAAGATATTGTGAGCATCTTTTTTAGCTTGAGGTTGTTGATAGTTTATTTAGAAATTCTAGAATAGAGTAAAAGAATTTATCACCACCAACCGCCCAAATATTATTATGACCTGCTGATTTTAACTCTATAAATTTTTTGTCCTTACTTTTAATATTGGCGAAGTTGGTTTTGCCTTTCGAAATATTAATGGCGATATCTTTTCTGCCATGTACAACAAGAACTGGTTGTGTAATTTTTTTGGCATATTTTACCGGACTTGCCTCATCAGCATCAAAATCACCAATACTACCAGCTCTTTCGGCTAAAAAATTACTAAGTAGAGCAAAGCTAAATCCTGTGTTACGCCGAAAAAAGCCTTGAACATTAGATTTTAAATCGGTATAAGCACTTTCTGAAATTCCGTATTTTATACGTTGATCTGTTCCCATAGCTTGTAGGGCAAGTGCGCCTCCAATAGATTGGCCCCAAACACCTATATTATCTACGCCTTCCTTATTAATTAAATCATCTACCAATTTTTGAATGTCTTTAGTTTCTTTGACTCCATAGGTAAAAAACTGACCTTCGCTTTCGCCATACCCTCTTATGTCTAATGCAACAGAATTAAAGCCATTGGTTGACAGAAACTCACTTAATTCTAAAAAATGTTCTTTGGTATGGCTACTGCCATGAAGTAAAATAATAGTGCCTTTAGATTCGGCTAAACTTGAATAGGTGAGTAGCGCATATTGTTTTAAACCATCATAGGTTGTTATTGTTAGTTTTTTTCGTTTGAATTCAGGGTTGTCATTCTGCTCAAGCGTGGAACTTATGGTTTGTTGTGTTTTAAATGACTCTATGAGTGGATTTCTTTTTTCTATGAATAATCGAGGAAAAATGAAATATAAAAATAATAAGCCTATAGCTATCAGGATTAAACAAATGCGTTTAATAAGTTTGATAACTCTGGTTTTGGGCATCTTTTAATAGTAATTGCGAATTTTGACTGTTCTTAGTTTAAGCAGTACATTTTAGTTTAATCAATCAATATCTCTAATATCTGAATTGCAGCCTCACTAATTTTAGTTCCAGGTCCAAAAACGGCTACAGCTCCTGCGTCAAATAAATACTGGTAATCTTGCTTAGGAATAACACCTCCTACGATAACCATAATGTCTTCACGACCATATTTTTTGAGCTCATCTATAACTTGGGGAACTAATGTTTTGTGTCCTGCTGCTAATGAAGATATACCTAGAATATGAACATCATTTTCTACGGCTTGTTTGGCTGCTTCTTTAGGTGTTTGAAAGAGTGGTCCAATATCTACATCAAAGCCCACATCAGCATAACTTGTAGCGACTACTTTTGCACCTCTGTCGTGGCCGTCTTGTCCCATTTTTGCAATCATAATTCGTGGTCTACGGCCATCTTGCTCTGCAAATTGGTTGGCGAGTTCTCTTGCTTTTTGAAAACTTGAATCGTCTTTGATTTCTTTACTATACACTCCTGAAAATGATTTAATTTGTGCTTTATAGCGTCCAAACTCAGCTTCTAATGCATCACTTATTTCTCCTAAAGTAGCACGTTTTCTTGCTGCATCTACAGCTAAAGCTAGTAAATTTTCATCACTAGTCTTTGCTGCTGTTGTTAGTCTTGATAATGCTTCAGTTACGTCAGAATTATTACGACTTGCTTTAATTGCGTTTAGTCGTTCAATTTGTTGCAATCTAACAGTTTGGTTATCTACTTCTAACGTAGAAATAGGGTCTTCTTGTTCTAATCGGTATTTGTTTACTCCAACAATAATGTCTTGTCCGGAATCTATGCGTGCTTGTTTGCGTGCAGCAGCTTCTTCGATTCTTAATTTTGGAATGCCAGCTTCAATAGCTTTGGTCATACCTCCTAATTCTTCTACTTCTTGGATTAATTTCCAAGCTTCATTTACGATGTCGTCGGTTAGTTTTTCTACATAATAACTGCCAGCCCAAGGGTCAACTGTTTTCGTAATGTGCGTTTCTTGTTGTAAATATATTTGTGTGTTTCTTGCGATACGAGCAGAGAAGTCTGTAGGTAATGCAATAGCTTCATCTAGTGCGTTGGTGTGCAGGCTTTGTGTGCCTCCAAAAGCTGCTGCAGACGCTTCAATACAAGTTCTGGCAACATTATTAAAAGGATCTTGCTCTGTTAAACTCCAGCCAGAAGTTTGGCAATGGGTTCTTAGAGCTAAAGATTTTTGGTTTTTTGGGTTAAATTGCTTCACGATTTTTGCCCACAGCATACGTGCGGCACGCATTTTTGCAATTTCCATAAAGTGGTTCATGCCAATCGCCCAGAAGAATGATAGTCGTGGTGCAAAAGTGTCAATATCCATACCAGCTTCAAGCCCTTTTTTTATGTACTCTAAACCATCTGCTAAAGTATAAGCTAGCTCAATATCGCATGTGGCTCCTGCTTCTTGCATGTGATAACCCGAAATACTGATACTATTGAATTTATGCATGTTATTGCTTGTGTATTCAAAAATATCAGAGATAATTTTCATGGATGGAGTAGGTGGATAGATGTAGGTGTTCCGTACCATGAATTCTTTTAGGATGTCATTTTGAATGGTGCCTGCGAGCTGTTCGGGCTTTACACCTTGTTCTTCTGCAGCGACAATATAAAACGCCATAATAGGTAGAACGGCTCCGTTCATGGTCATGGAAACGGACATCTTATCTAGTGGAATTTGATCGAAAAGTACTTTCATGTCCTCTACCGAATCGATAGCGACACCAGCTTTTCCAACATCTCCAACGACGCGTTCGTGATCTGAATCGTAACCACGATGTGTTGCTAAATCGAAAGCAACCGATAATCCTTTTTGTCCGGCAGCTAAGTTTCGCCTGTAAAATGCGTTGCTCTCTTCTGCTGTTGAAAAACCAGCATATTGTCTAATGGTCCAAGGTCTACGAACATACATTGTGGAATATGGGCCACGAAGGTTTGGTGCGATACCTGCAACAAAATTAAGGTGCTCTAAATCTTGAATATCATCTTTTGAATATGTTGACTTTACCTTAATGTTTTCGGCAGTTAGAAAGTCGTTTTTCGCGATATGCTTCGTGCTCCGTGCTTCGTGCTTAAGTGTTATATGTTGCAGATTTTTTCTTGACATTATAAAAGTATTTTTTAAGGGTGAAACGTTACTATAGGTTTTTTCTATAGTGAGTTTTACTCTTTGTCTAATCTTGTGATTTCCAATTTTTCAGATAATCTTTTCTCAATAATTGGTTCAATTAGTGTTTTGCGCTTATGTATTTCTAAAAAAGGACTGATTTCTAAATCGGTTTTCATCTTGTCTTCTAAATTAGGATGCTTATTTGTTCCTAATAGAACTAGTTTTTCTGTGTCAAAATCCGATTGTTCTTTGGAAGCACTTTCTTTGATTTTTCGTTGAATGGTGCCTTCTTTTAATTGACTTAAAAAGCCTCCATTGGCTTCAATATCTTTAAAAAGTTCTAATGCTTTTTCGGCTAATTGCTCGGTTAAACTTTCAATATAATAGGCTCCATCTGCTGGATTATTTACTTTATCAAAGTAGCTTTCATTTTTTAAAACCAAAAGCTGATTTCTCGAAATGCGTTCACCAAATTCGTTTGATTTGTGGAATAAAGCGTCATAAGGTAAATTATAAACTATGTTTGATCCACCAAGAACTGCGCTCATGCATTCGGTAGTGGTTCGTAGCATATTTACATTATAATCGTAAATGGTTTTATTGCGCTTGCTTGGTGTAGCATTGATGTGGCATTCGGTGTTTGCTCCATATTCTGATGCTAAGGTTGACCATAATTGACGCAGTGCTCTGATTTTTGCAATTTCGAAAAAGTAGTTTGAACCTGTTGCGATGTTGAAGGTTATTTGGACGTCACTTAAAGAATAGGCTTTCTGGCGTTCAAAATAGTTTAAATATTCGTTGCTATGCGCTAAGCTATAAGCTAATTGTTGAATAATGTTTGCGCCTGCATTTTGATATAAGCTTAAATCTACACTTATGTGATTGGTAGATTTTACGATGGCTTCAAATTTATTGTGATCGTCGTTAAGGTTGTTGTGCCAATTGCCTGTTTTGGCTAGGTTACCTATGATATCAGTGTGGATTTGTATGTGAGACTTCTTAACTGCGCTCGAATTGACTTTTAGCAATTTTTCTATAAATTCTACTGAAAGAAATTCACACTTAATAGCAACGCTTATTTTTTCAAAATCTATATTTTGAAACAAGTCTTCAGCGGATACATCTTCAGATGTAATGTAAAATAAAATGTTTTCTGCGCCTCGATTAATTGCATCTAGGGCTTTTAGGTTTGCTTCTTTTGCCTTTTTTACTGTAATACATTGACCTATTTTCCATTCAGTTGCTTTGCTTTTTGAGACATTAGGTAGTGTTTCAAATTCATCTGCATGATAAAATGGTTTAACATTAATGCCTTCGTTGGTTTTCCAGATTAGCGTGTTATTGTAATCTGCACCTTTAAGGTCTACTTGTATTTTTTGTTTCCATGCTTTTGAAGATACGTCTTCAAAGTCATTAAATAATGATTTACTCATCTTTTTTGTGTTTCGGAATACTGTCTTCGTATTCAATAATGAAAATGTCTTCGTTAGACTTTTTCATGTAATAAGTTTCACGCGCTGTACGCTCAATGCCTTCATCTGTACTTAACTCTTTAATGGCTTTATTGTCTTTTGCCATCTCGTTGCGGTAGTGTTCTTTTTGGTATTCTAATTCGTTAATGTCGCTATTTAACTCATGATGAAACAACCATGAATGCGCATCAAAAAACAACATCCAAACCACAAAAACAATAAGAACAATGACATAAATGTTCTTAAATGGTTTTAGATATTTAAAATTGATTTTAGACATTATAAGCGTTCGTTGATTATGGTTTTAACGATATCTACAGCAACCGTATTGTATTTATTGTTTGGTATAATGATATCAGCATACTCCTTCATAGGTTCGATAAATTGCTGATGCATAGGTTTTAAGGTTGATTGGTATCGTTGGAGCACTTCATTAATATCTCTACCGCGTTCAGTTATATCGCGTTTTAAACGTCTAATTAAGCGTTCGTCAGAATCTGCATGGACAAATATTTTAATATCGAAAAGTTCACGAATTTCAGGATGAGAAAGGATAAGTATGCCTTCTACGATCATTACTTTTCTTGGTTTTGTAATAACTATGTCGCCGGTTCTGTTGTGTTTCACGAATGAATAAACAGGTTGGTTAATTGATTTGCCTTCTTTTAGTTCTTTGAGGTGCTCTTCTAACAATTCAAAATCAATTGATCTTGGATGGTCGAAATTAATTTTTACACGCTCTTCAAAACTGAGGTGTGATGTATCTTTATAATAAGAATCTTGCGAAATAACACCAACTTGTCCTTCTGGTAACTCTTTTAAAATAGTATTTACAACAGTTGTTTTTCCGCAGCCTGTACCGCCCGCGATTCCAATAATTAGCATATTAACTTTGATTTGTTAGACTGTTGCAAATTTAATTATTTAAGTAGAATTTGAGTTTATAATTCGGAAACTTTCTGTGGTGTTACAAAGTTATTAATTGAATTTCCCCAACTGTTATTAATATAATTCATTACATCAGCGACTTCCTCGTCTGAAAGCCCTAAAGGAGCCATAGTACTGTTGTAAGTTATACCATTCACCACAACTTCACCAGACATACCGTATTTGGCTGCTTTAATACTTTCAATCTGATTTTCTCTTAAAAAATCAGAATCTGCCAATGGAGGAAATGCTTTGGGTACACCTTTCCCATTTGGTAAGTGGCAGGTAATACACATGTCGGAATAGACGCTTTCACCTCTTTTAATGCTTGCTTCTAACTTTGGTTTATCTTGGTCTTGAATAGCTGCGTATTCATTTTGAGCTGTTAAATTTGGTTTGTTTTTGTCCGATTTACATGAAACACAGGTAAATAGAGAGAGTATGATGATAATTATATTTTTCATTTCCTGATCAGTTTTACAATTCCTAAGTTTTCAACGCCTACATAAATATAGCCATCAGGTCCTTGATTTATAGATCGTATACGACCTAATCCGTCGAGTAAACGTTCTTCTTTAATTATTTTGCCATCTTTTAGAGTGCACTTATCTAAATATTGAAATTTTAAAGATCCAACAAGTAGGCTGCCGTCCCAATCACCATATTTATCACTGTTAATAAAAGCCATTCCGCTAGGTGCTATAGATGGATCCCAATAGTGAAGTGGTTGTTCCATACCTTCTTTTTCTGTAATATCTGTAAATGATGTACCACTATAGTTAACACCATAACTTATTATAGGCCAGCCGTAATTTTTTCCTGGCTGGATAATGTTAACTTCGTCTCCTCCTCTTGGGCCATGCTCGTGTGTCCAAATTTGTCTCGTTTTTGGGTGTATACTCATGCCTTGTGGATTTCTATGGCCGTAAGAGAAAATAGCAGTTTTAGCATTAGGTTCATTTACGAATGGATTATCTTGAGGAATAGTACCATCATCATTAATTCTATAAACTTTTCCGCCGTCTCTAGTGATATCTTGCGGGTTTTCATCTCTATTGCCACGATCACCTATAGTAAAATACAGATAGCCATCATCGTCGAAGATTAATCGTGAGCCAAAGTGTTGACCTTTAGTTGTATTTGGTGTTGCTTTGTATAGTACTTCTAAATTTGTTAAGCTATGTTCTTTTAATTGAGCTCTAGCGATTGCCGTGTTTCCTCCAGAATCGCCACCACTTTCAGAGGCATAAGATAGATAGATCCAGTTGTTTTCTTTAAAATTTGGATGTAAGATGACGTCTAATAATCCTCCTTGACCGCGATCATAGATTTCTGGGAGACCAGATATTGTTATTTTTTTGCCATTTTTAAAATGAATGAGGTCTCCAGATTTTTCGGTAATTAGTATAGATTCATCTGGTAGAAATGTAAACCCCCAAGGATTGCTAAGTTCTGAAACAACAACTTCATGAGTGTTTTCGGTGTTTGTAGGGTTTTTATCTTGTGCACAAGCGAAAGTACTTGTAAAGATTAAAGTAATAAGAATGTTCTTTAAGTCCATATAATTACTATTTAAAAAGATTAAGACTTTAAAGTTAGGCAAATGTTATTGGATTCTAAAGAAATATTCTATATTTGCAGTCCGAAACAGGAAAACCAAAAATTCGGGGAGTAGTACCGCATCAAGTGTGGCATAAACTACCTTCAAAATTTGGTTTAACAATTGTATAATTTGAGTTTGAATTTAATTCTAAATTATATCAAAATTCGGGGTGTAGCGTAGCCCGGTTATCGCGCCACGTTTGGGACGTGGAGGCCGCAGGTTCGAATCCTGCCACCCCGACTAAAAAAACTCTATAAGTCTAACGATTTATAGAGTTTTTTGTTTTTTAGAATGTTTAGATGGGAAGATAAGAAATAAAAAAAAACTGCTTTCCAAATTTATATGAAAAGCAGTTTTTTAATCGGTTATTACTCTTTTATGAGCCGATGTTGACTTATTTTTCCGTTTGAAACAATTTTAACTAGGTAAATACCGCTCTTAAGTGAGGATATTTCGATAGCATTATTAGAATCAACTTCTTTTGAAATCACCACTTTACCTAACATGTCATAAATACTCACTTCAACGTTTTCGGTAGAATTGATGTAAAATTCATTTGAAGCAGGGTTAGGATAGATAGTAGTTGCTGAGTATTCTTTATCATCAATACTTAATGATTGCTGGTTAATAACACCGATGCCATCCAAATCAAACCCACTAGAATAAAAAGGTGTGGGAAAAGGATCATTGATGGCATTACCATAACTATCATAACTAGCGTAAGCTGGGTCAATACTTCCAACTACATCAATTATTTTGATGTGGGTAATATTGTTTTTGTCTAGTAAAGCATCCTCCTCTAAGTCTGATAAATCAAATGGTGTTCCAAATAACCCTTTGTATTTTCCTGCTAGATTATTTAAGTAGGATGGATCTAAAATTTCAAAGCCTCCAACTTGTGTTTCAGTTTGTGTTTCGCTGTGAGATGGAAACCTAACATAATTAACGCCATCAGAACTTACTTCAACAAAGGCTAATTCTAGAAATGTATCGCTAAAACTATTTTCAAAAACAACAAAATCAAATCCATCACCATCTCCTATTGGTGTTTCAAAGGTTAGTATGGCTTCACCGGCATCACCTAGACTCACTACATTATTAGTTGGTATACCTAAGGCATCTTCAGCAGTTCCATAAGTAGCATAATTACTACCTTCATGTTCTTGCGAAGGATTAGAAATATTTACATAACCACGTTGTAGTTCTATGCCAGTTGCCCAAGCTATAAAAACATCGCTGTCAGCAGCAATTGCTGTTGATCCTGGTTGTCCTGCAGCGGGTGGGTAGCTTTGTGCCTGCATAATAACGCTAGAACATATGAAGAGGGTGATCACTTTGATCATTTTACGATTAATTTTAAAGTTGTTGAACTTCCTTTAACTTCAATATTTACTAAGTAAATACCAGCTTCAATACCATCTAAAGCTATTGGTTGTGTGTTAGTGTATTTGGTGTCTTTTACTAATTTTCCAAACACATCATACATTTTGATATTTGCATTTTCTGTAAGGTTTAATTCAAAACTCTCTGATGCTGGGTTAGGATATAAGGTTGTTGTTTCAAAAGCAAAATCATTCACACTTAAAGTCCCTTCATTTTTATACACTCCATTAGGAAGTGGGCCTACGGTATATTCCGTTATTAAACTTCCACTTTCATCATATACAAATACTTTTCCTGGGCTTACATAGTCTATGGCATCTAATAAATAGAGCTTGTCGTCAATCTTATCGAAACCATAAGAAAGTTGTACATCATTAGATGTATTAAAAGCGACTGTTGGAAGTGTAGTGTCTGTAGAGGCCATTTTATAAATGTTATTATTTAGAACATAATATAAATCGGTATCATCTACAGCTAAATAACTTGGATGTTCTGTAGTTTCAAAATTAATTGTAACATGGTTTTGGTAATCTGACAAATCTATTTTGTGAATACTACCTTGAGTTTCATCACCTGTCCATGCTTGTTTTCCACTAGAAAGTACATATAAGTAATCATCGTCAACTTTTATTGTTGATGGCACATCTCCTACAGTGATTGATTCTACAGTACTGGTTGCTATATCAATTACAGAAACAGAATTACCGTATCCGTAACCACCTTGATGTGCGACAAATAATTTTCCATCTTTCTGTACGATTTTTTCAGGACCTTCAGCAACTGAGATTGTTGAGGAAATAGTATTGGTAGTTAAATCAATAACAGCAACATAATCATCTGTTGTATCTGCAGGATCTCCCCAATTAGTCACATAACCTTTTCCGTCATAAAAAGTTATATTACGTGGTGCGCTCAATTGATCTGTAATACTAGCTTCAAAAGCAAAAGTAGTGCTATTCACAACCTTTATTTCATCACTATAATGAAGTATAACATAAGCAAAATCACCATAGAAGCCCATGCCTTGTCCTGTATCTCCTAAGGTCATACCTGGATTTTGAGTTGCGAAAATGTCATTCTCTAAGGTCCCACTGGCGTCGATATGTGAAACTGAAGCCGTATTAGTACCAAATAAACCTTCGTTTAAAATAAATATACCATTAGAATAGTCTTGTGCATAACTGGTTGCAGAGAGTAAAACTGCTGCTAGGATGTAAAATGTTTTTTTGTAATAGTTTTTCATGATTAAATTGTTTTTAATTAATTATTATAAGTTGTTAAAATAAAATGCATTTGGAATGATTTGAACAGAAAATTGATGCTGTAAGTCACCATCTAGAGTATAAATAAATGCTTCACCATTAGATGTGTAATCTTTAGCGTCAGCGATATAGATAGTACCTTCATGTACTTCAAAACCATAAAGAATTTGTACGCCATCTTCAACTGGTGAAAAAGAAGGATTTTCAGAAAGCTGAAAATTAGTGCTATCTATAGTATAGACTTCATTATCTAAGATGTAATACAATATTCCATCTTCAAACTCTAGATAATTTGGGTGTTGCTCTGCTGAAAAATTAAGCGTTGTTATGTCATTACTATCAGATAGGTTGATCTTGAAAAGTTTTGCTAGGGTTTCGTCTCCTGTCCAAGAAGCTTTACCAGAGCACATCACATAAAGAAAACCATTATCAATTACTATTCCGTCGGGTACATCTGCAACAGTAATAGTATTCAAAACACTTTGTGATGCTGCATCAATAATACTGATGGTATTGCCATAACCATAACCGCCTTTGTGAGTTACGTAGAGCTTACCGTTTTCTAATAATATTTTTTCGGGACCTTCCGCTACTGGAATTGTGGCTTCGATAAGATTTGTATCTAAATTTAAAACAGCAACATAGTCGTCATTAACGTCATTTGGATCTCCCCAGTTAGTGATATAACCCTTGTTGTCACTGAATTCAATATACCTAGGGTTTACAATCATATCGCTCACTGTTGCTATATATTCAAAAGTATAACGGTTAACAACTTCTACTGTAGCTGAGTTGTTAACAACGAGATAAGCGTTGTCACCATAAAACCCCATGCTTTGTGCTGTGTCACCAAGACTCATTCCGTTTACTTCAGAGTAAATAGAATTAAAAACGTCGTTGGTGTTGTCTAAAAAAGAAACAGATGCATTAGAGTATCCAAATCCACCTTCATTCAAAATAAAAATTCCGTCTGTATAATCTCCAGAAGGCGGTTGCACGGAAATAGGATCATCTCTATCATCACTAGTACATGATGTTATGGTGATTAAAACTATCATAAGTAGACCTGTAAGTTTATAAACGTGTTTTTTCATTGTTTAAAATTTTAGATGTATATAGAAATTGAAATTCCGGCCAGGCATTGGGCGGTTGAGAACGCTTTCGTAAGATTCGTTCCAGAAGTTTAATATTTGCGCTCCTATTTTATAGTCACGATTTTTTCCTAATGTGTATTCGGCTCCTAAATTAGCCACCATATAGCTATCTAAAATATGTTCGGTAGCATGATCTGTGGTGGTAAAAACCTCATCATTATTAAGGTATTGATAATAGGTCGAAATTCTTTTATAATTATACCCAAAGGAAGTGGTGAATTTGTAAAACGGCACATAGATAAGCTGTTTCCCTGTGTCTTTATTTTCTGAAACTGTGTATGCAAAGGTTGCAGAACCTGTAAATTTGTGATTTCCAAAAGATTTCTGAAGTGTAACGATCGATTCTAGTCCGTAAATTTTAACTTTATTAGTATTCTCTGGTCTAAAAATACCAGAGCTGTCAGGCACCCAACGTAATAAGTTTTCTACGTAATTATAATAACCGGTTAAGGAAATAGAAAGATTTTTAAAATTGAAATTATTGCTAATTTCACCTTGATAAGATTCTTCAGGTTTTAATTCTGTATTTCCAACACCTTGCCAATACAAATCATTATAAGTTGGGATTCGGAAGTTTTTAGAGGTATTAACTTTTATTTGATAAACATCGGTGAGTTGAGCGCTAAAACCTGCAGAATATAATAAGGGATCTCCATATTGTTCATTTGTTTCTTGACGTAACCCTAATTCGTAAAGAAACGTTTCTGAAAGTACATGTTTAAAACTGATTAAAGCAGCTGATAAATTACGGGTTTCTGAAGCTATATTAGAACCACGACCATCGTTATGTGTGTAATTAAGTCCGGTAGTAAGTAACATTTTATTAGACAGCGCGAAGTCTAATCCGTATTTAGCAATAAAACTCTTCACCTTTCCGTAGGTATAAAAGTCATTGTCAATGTTTCCAAAATAACGGTATTCTTCTGTTGTAGTTGCTATTTTTAAATTAGACTTCAACTTATTGAATTGACTTTCCCATTCTACGAGCGAGCGTGTGTTGAAGTCCGTATATTTTGTTTTTAATGCGTTTGGTGTTGGTACTGAAAAATTTCGTCTACCATCATAAACATTCGCGAAAATTTTTAGGGTGTTATTAGAGTTTAATTTAGAAGTCGCCGCTAAACTGATATTAGTATTGTGATATTGGCCGTTAATATTGATACGGTCAGTTTCGGGATAAGGGTAGTCATTATCAGAAGCATTGCGTGCAATACCTAAAAGCACACTAAACTTTTCTGATGAATAATTGGTTTGGTAATCTATGCCATAGGTATTGAACTCTCCGTAGTTAGCAAAAAGTTCATTATGAAATCCTTTATTAAAGCCAAGTTCATTTACCAAATTGATAGAGCCGCCAATAGCTCCGCTACCATCGGCAACACTAGAGCCGCCTGGTTTTATTTCTATTTTATTATAGCCACGTGTATTTATGGTATTAAAATCGGTTTGTCCGGTGGTTTGTGAGTTAATGTTAATACCGTTCCAAAGGACAGAAGTTTGTGATGCTGTTGTACCGCGAAAAGAGGGGGAAGAAACCATGCCTAAACCATTTTCCTTAAAATAAACTGTACTATTAAAGTTTAGAAAATTAGTTAGAGAAGCTTGGTTTTGTTTTAAGACGCTATCCTTTACAATAGTTATATTTCTTGTATAGGTGGAATCTTTAAGTTGATAGGCAACAAGGCGTACCTCTCTCAAAGCCGTGATGGAATCGGTTTGCGAATGGAGCATAGAACAAAAACCTATGCAAAACAAAATGGTGCATACAATATATCTCATAAACCCGATGCCTTTTACCCGAAAGCTACTGTGTTAATTGTTTGTAAAATTGGCAGGTCTCCTGACTCGTGTCCTAACTAATGGTCCTTCCCATTCTGTAAAGAACAGTGGATGTTGAAGAGTTTCATTAGTGGCATCCCAAACGGGACAAAACTTACAGTTGCGGGAACAGTTCAGGATTATTAAGTTAACTACTTTTTTACCTGATTCCCTTTTAATCGTATCTATAAAATTATAGACATAAACCAATTGCGTGCAAAGATAAATAATTGTATTTTAGTTATATCAAAAATTCGTCTTTATTAGTGGGAATATTCAGCTAGATTTAAAGGCTCAAAAAAAAGTGCTGACTTGTGTTTTGTCAGCACTATGTATACAGATAAATAGAGTAATCGCATATTTACTTTATATTGGCAAAGGTTCTACTTTGTGAGCTTGTTTCACCGGTTACCGAATAAAAATAGAGGTAGTCGCTTGTGTTCGTTTCATTAGTAATTTTGATGCTGATTAGAAATCTCATTAAACGTCAATCTAACTTCAATATTAAATTTCCGATGTATAAATGGGTTTACAGCTTCTTTTAGCGGTTTTAACTCGCATGCTTCATCTTTAATGTCAAGGTTGTGGTCGTCACAATTGTGATAAAAATCTAGGCTGTAAAATGTCAGCGCTCTGTAGTCTATAGCCTGAACTTTTTAAAGTTGTTCTGAAGCTCTGGGGAAACTTCAGGGTAATTAAAAGAATTTGTGGGCTTTTGTTTATTAATAAATTTTCTAAAGATTATTCTATTGAATAAGTCTTGCTAATAAATATGTATCTCAAATGTATTAACTGTAGATTTAAAAGAACGCTCCAGGCTTATTGGGCCTAAAATAAGACTGCCATATTAATCTTCATTCAACTTGTTTTAATTCGTCAAAAAGTGTTAAAATTTTGTACAATTATTAAAAAGTTAACTTTTTTTTTAACCCTACGAAAGAGTTTTGTCGTCTTAGATAAAAATACTAGTCATGACTCATGTAAAAAATTAGTAGAAATCATGATTATAGCTAAGTAGTGTAGGGCGTCGCTTTTAAAAGATGAATTCTCTTGTTAATTAAAAAACGCAACGTGCTATATGTGATAATTTTATAAAAAATTAAAACCAATATATTAACTATTAACCATTAAATTCTAAAAAAAATGAAAAACATTTACAAAAACTTCTTATTAGCTATTGTAGCCTTATTAGCAACAGATTTATCTCACTCACAAGCATGGGGTAATTTTATCAATACAACATCAGGTTCATTAGATGGTGTATCGTTTACTTTTTCAATATCTGATGAAACTATCGCAACTAAATCTGGTTCAAATTTTGAAGGTGCTAACGAAGGAGATGCTTTTTATGCAGCACCTGGGTCTTGGTATGAATCTGCAATTAAAGTTAGAGAGCTTTTAGAAGGAAATTCGTTCACCATTACGTTTGATTCGCCTATCGAAAACTTAAAACTTTATCTTAAAGATTTAAGAGGTGGGTCGTTCAGTTTTGATCAAGAATTTACCGTTTTATCAGATTATAACTTTACAGCTGTAGATGCTACTACATTGTCAACGGGGCTTCCTGCGAGTGGAATCTTGCAGTTTAATGAGCCTGTTACTACATTAACAATGACTGTGGTTTACGGTGTTGATGCCGGTGCTGCTAGTCGTTACATAGCATTTTCTAACCTTGAAAGTACATTAGGAATAGATGACGTGTTTAAAGAAGCGAATACACTTAAGATTTATCCAAACCCAACTACAGATTTTATTCAAGTTTCAGGATTAAAAGCAACAGAAAGTTATAGCGTATTTAATGTTTTAGGAGAAGAGGTTCGTTCTGGGTTAGTTTCTGAGAATGATCAGATTGAAGTAGGAAATTTAGAAAGCGGATTATACTTTTTAAAACTTGAAAGTGGAAACACAATGAAGTTTATGAAAAAATAAATAGAAATACCGTCAACTAACGACGTAGTAAAGAGTAGCAGTTGAGAACAAAAACAAAGTTTAGTTCTTAACTGTTATTTTTGTTTTAAACTGAAGATAACATTGTGTTCACTTAACGGATTTATTAAAAGAATTGAAGTAAAAATAAGTGTCTTCTTCTTAAATGTTATATGAGTCTTACAAATTCAAGTCGCTGATTTTTGTAAGCTTTTATGGTGTCATTTTTTTTGAATGCTATAAAACGTTTTGCTGTGGATTCCATGCCTCAAGCGTAGCGATTTATTTTTTTATAAAGCAGAGAAAAAGTATGTCGTAAAATTGAAGGGTTTTCTTAATTTTAACTGTTTTGCAAATAATTTTAATTAAAAATGAACTAATATATTTTTTTTTCTTTATATATGTAGTTAAAATATAAATAGGACATTCCAAATTATTATGTTGCTTACGATTTAAGTGGATTTGGATGTATAAATTAATTAATAGCTAATTGTTCCCTAAACAAGAAAAATATTCGTTGTCAATAAAAGCATATAAGAATGTCTTCGATTCTTTGTATACTTCATTATGTGTTTTTGCATCGAGTTATGTTGGCAATATTGATGTAGCGAAGGATTTAGTTCAAGATGTGTTTATAAAAGTATGGGAAGATAAAATTGATTTTAAAAGTGAACTCGCTGTTAAATCTTATTTATACACTGCTGTAAAAAATAGGGCGTTAGATTTTTTAAAAAGTAAACGGTTTAAGGCTACAGATCATATGTCAGTTGTTGAACTGGACCATCTAAATAAAGAATCATTTTATTTAAAAGAAGTGGTTATCGAAGAAGCCGCAACTGTAATTGAAGAAGCAATTAATACACTTCCTAATAGATGTGCTCAAATTATGAGGTTAAGTATAAAGGAGCTGACAAATATTGAAATTGCTAAACAATTAGAGATATCTGTGAATACGGTTAAGGCACAAAAAAAAATAGCATACAAAAGATTAAGACCATTGCTAAAAGAGCATTTTGTATTAATAGCATTTGTTTTCTCTTCTTCTAATTAATAAACTTTACTACACTATATATTTAATTATCGTGAAATGTTAAAAAAATGAACTTTGGTGAAAATAAGTTGGTTTTCTTTAACCCTTCAGTACAGTTTTGTCGTCTTAGTTAAAAATAGTAATCATAATTAATGATAAATTTTAATAAAATCATAATATTATCTAAGCAGATAGCCGCTTCGCTTTTAAAAGATGAAAAGGCAGAATCCTTAGAGTCTTCAGATCTGTTTTCTCAAGAAGAAAAAGACAATATTTTAAAAAGATTAACAGATAAATCAGAGATAGCATCTCGGTTCCAATTAAAAAATAAAATTGATAAAAAGGAAGATTGGCAATCTTTAAAATCGAAGTTACATCTCCCTAAGAAAACGTATTATTGGCAGTATGCAACCGCAGCGTCTATAGCGTTGATTATGGCATTAACATTTGTATATCATAAAATTGATACACAAAAGGTTGATCCTGTTTTGGTTGACACCAAAATTGAAATTGGTACAGACAAAGCCATATTAACCCTTTCGGACGGTTCTACAGTGTTATTAGATAGTACAAATGTCTATCAAAATAAAAGTGTGAATGGTAATGGAAATAAAATTACATATGGAAGTGCCGAAAGCAACAATCAAGAATTAGAATTTAACTATTTAACTGTACCAAGGGGAGGGCAGTATCATGTAGAATTATCTGATGGTACAGAGGTTTGGTTAAATTCAGAATCTCAACTAAAATACCCTGTTAATTTTATAGAAGGAAATCCAAGGGAAGTGGAGTTGGTTTATGGAGAAGCTTATCTTGAAGTTTCAAAAAGTACAAAACATAACGGAGACACCTTTACTTTAAAAACAAAGGAACAAAACTTAACCGTTTTAGGAACCATCTTTAATGTTAATGCTGTAAAAAACGAAACAGAAATTATTACCACCTTAGTGGAAGGTAGTATTTTGTTGAGTAATGATTTGAATACAAGTATTTTAGTACCTAGTCAACAAGCTCGGCTATCTCAAGATAAAAGCGATTTTGAAATTTCTACAGTAGAGGTAGAAGAGTTTATTTCTTGGCGCAATGGTGTATTTAGCTTTACAAATAAATCCTTAAAAGATATTATGAAGGTATTATCAAGATGGTATGATGTTGATATACTAATAGTTAATGAGGAAATGGAGAACGTAGGTTTTACAGGCGTTTTAAATAAACAACAATCTATAGAAAACATATTAGAAATTATAAAGAGCACAAATAATATGAATTATAAAATAGAAAATAAGCATATAACAATAGAGTAAAAAAGGGATAAAACTAAACATCTCACCGCCAGTGATATCCCTAATTAATTGATTAATAAACCAACATGTAAATTTATGAAAAAAAAACTTACTAATCATCTTCTCTTTTCGGAGAGAAGGTTTTTTACGCTTCTCATGAAAACATTTATTTTTCTATTTTCTTTGTCCGTATTTAGTTTGACTTCAAAAAGCGGATTTTCTCAAAATGCTAAAATTAAAATTAAAAAGGATCAGGTTGTTTCAGTTGACGGAGTGTTTAAATTAATAAAGGATCAAACAGATTACACTTTTGTTTACCGTGCTGATTTGTTTGAAAATTACCCAAAAGTTCCCTTAAAGAAAGGCATATTTCCAGCAGACAAACTTTTAGAGATGAGCTTGTCAAAAGGAACATTTATCTGCGAATTTTCAGAACAAAATACTATTCTTATTAAAAGTAAGGTAACGGACAACACCACGGTTGTAAAACCCAATACCATATTACAACAAACAGTAAGTGGTAATGTGATTGACGAAACAGGGCTTCCGCTACCTGGAGTCGATGTAGTGGTGAAAGGTACTAGAAACGGTGTGTTTACCGATTTGGATGGTAATTTTACTCTCAAGATAAACGACGTTAGTGAAACCACTACACTAATTTTTAGCCATATGGGCTATAAAAAAATAGAGCAGCTTATAGGTACTCAAACCTTTTTTAAAGTTAAAATGATTCCAAACCTTGATAATTTAGACGAGGTAGTTGTGATTGGGTATGGAACGTCTAAAGTAAAAGATGCTACAGGGGCAATTGCTAGAATAACAGCTAAAGATATTGAGAATGCACCTATGGAAGGCACTATTGAAAGTTCACTTCAAGGTAAAGCATCAGGCGTAAGTGTTCAAGTGCAATCGGCTTCACCGACATCACCGATAAGTGTAATTATTAGAGGGCAATCATCATTATCTGGAGACAATCAACCACTATGGGTTATAGATGGTGTGCCACAATATACTAGCACAACTTCTGGGGGAGTTTACAACTCCCTAAATAATTTAAATATGAACGATATTAAAAGTATCGATATATTGAAGGATGCTTCTGCAACAGCAGTATATGGATCAAGAGCAGCTAATGGTGTTGTGATTGTTACAACAAAAGAAGGAAAGCATAATATGAAACCGATAGTTCAGATATCATCACGTTTAGGACTAACGGCTATGGATTTTAACGATTACGCATTATTTGAAACTGATGCATATAAAAATTTCACAATAGCAGCTAGTAGGGAGTCGGTTATTAGTAATGGGAGTTTTAATTATTTTATACTACCATATTTAGACGAACAGGCTTTTTTTAATTTAAACACTAGTGAATATGACGCTTCAGATTTACAAGTGTTACCAGATGCTTTTTATGATTCCAATACCAATTGGCAAGATGAGATGACACAAAATCCATTAGCTGTTCAACATGATTTTTCTGTTCGTGGAGGGTCAGAAAGAAGCACCTATTTTGTCTCGTTTAACTATAATGAAAGAGAAGGAATTATTAAATCTGGACAAAGTGAGTTATATGGTGGTCGTCTAAATTTTGACACAAAAATTGGAGAGAAACTTACATTTGGGTTAAATATAAATGCGAGTAAACGTACAGCAGACGAAAAGGATGGCATGCTAAGATCTTTGAAGTACACGCGTCCAGACCTTCCCGCTTTTAATGAAGATGGTTCAATATATACGGCAGATATATATACTGAAAATCCTTATACTACACTCTTAAATACCTATTCAGGAAAGAATTTTATATTTAATGGAACAGGGTATTTAGAATACGAAATAATTAAAGATTTATCCTTAAGAGGAGCTGTTACAAGTAATCATTCAGATAATGAATCATTACGTTATCACCGTTTAGGGAGTAGTGATAATAATGCGTTTAATAATAGAACTTGGTATAGTTATAAAAGAACATTTAATGTCATGGAAGGGACGTTGTCTTATGCTAAAGTCTTTAACAAACACAATTTTAATCTTTTATTAGGATATTCTAGTGAAGGAAGCAAGAGTAATAACTATTCAATGAGTGCTCAAGACTTTCCTGACGATGATGTTCTTAATAATTTTGGTTCTGCAGCAGATATTACCGGTGTGTCCGAAACTGAGTCACAGAATGCATTGATTTCTCAATTTGCCCGTCTTCATTATAAATTTGATGACCGTTATATTATATCTGGAACAGTTCGTCGTGATGGTTCTTCTCGTTTTGGTGAAGACAATCGTTTTGGAATTTTTCCATCTGGAGCTTTCGCATGGTTGATTACAGAAGAAAGCTTTATGAAATCTTCAAAAATTGAAAAATACATCTCGTATTTAAAATTAAGAACATCTTTAGGTATAACAGGTTCTCAAAATCTTAGTAATTTTGGTTGGATAACGTTAATTGGTTCTACAATTTATGATGATAGTCCTGGATTATCTCCATCAACAATTGGAAACCCAGACTTAGGATGGGAACAAACGGAAATGTTTGATTTAGGTCTAGATTTTGGATTGTTTGACCATCGGGTCTCGGGGACAGTTGGGATATATGAAAAGAAAAGTAAGGATTTGATTTATAAAAGACCGATAGCTTGGAGTTCTTCCTTTAGAGACGTAACATCAAATGTAGCGACAATTAGTAATAAAGGTTTCGAATTTGATATCAGATACAATATCATTCAAAAAACGAATCATCGCTTATCTTTTGATTTTAATTTTTCTAAAAATGTAACCAAAGTAACTAAAATTAATGGTTCACTCGAAGAGATACATTATCCATCAAGTCGTTACCCATATATTAGATTAGTTGAAGGAGGAGAGATTGGACAATGGTATGGATTAGAAACTGCAGGTCGTTTTTATGTAAATGCGGAAGACATGTATGGTTTTGTTGATAATACAGCTTCTACGGGGCAAGCATCACATTTTAACACATCTACAGAAACAACAGGGGATCTTATTTTTATTGATCAAGATGGAGATGGTAAAATAACTGATGACGATCGTGTAAATATAGGAAGCTCAACACCAAAAGGTTTTGGAGGTTTTGGTTTAACCTATCAATACAAAGGCTTCAGTATTAATACAACATTTAGTTATGCGTATGGGCATAAAAGATTCTGGAATTTGCCATATACAGATGTTGCAAACACTAGAAATTATAACCAAAGTAATTTAATAGCAGGACAAAGTACTATTCTAAACAATCCATACGATGCACTTTATCCAAGAATGGCTCCTGGTGGACTAGGTTCTAATAACAAGTTTTCAGATTTCTATTTACACGATGCATCTTATGTTCGTTTAAATGCACTAAATATTAGTTATAAGTTACCTAGTGATATATTTTCTTCTTCGACAATAAAAGGAATAGAACTTACGCTGCAAGGCACAAATTTATTTACAATTACTAAGTATCCAGGATTCGATCCTCAAGGGAATTGGTCGAGTACGTCTATCGGTTCAGGAATGTCAATAGATTCTAGTAGATATCCTTCAGCACAAGTTTACAGCCTTGGAGTAAAAATGAGTATACAATAAAAACACACACAATAAAAAATACACACATGAAAAAGATATTTTATATAGCGTTAATTGTTTTTGGGCTTGTCATTAGTTCTTGTGAAGACAACTTAGATTTAACACCTAGTTATTCTTTAAATGAGACTAATGCTATAGCTAATGCAGAAGATGCACGTGCAGCTGTTAATGGGGCATATGCAACCATAGTAAATACAGATAATTTCTCAGGTAATCTTTTTGTTTCATTAGCGTCTAGAGCTGGATTTGTTGATTGGTCTGCTGCTGATTATAATATGGAGTACTCACAATCAAATGAGACTACTACAGATATACCAAATAGATGGTTAGACTATTATGAGACTTTAAATGCAGCAAATTTTGCAATAAGCAATATTGGTAAACTAACTCAAGACCAAATAAACCTCGAGGAAAAAGATGCTTTATTAGCTGAGGCAAGATGTATAAGAGCATTTGCAAATATGTTTGTGTTCTGGAATTATGGACATTGGTGGTCTAGTGACGATAGTAACCCGAATGGTATAATTTTCCGTGAAGAATCAATTACTTTAGGAGATATTGAAAAAGAACGCCTAAATGTAGGCGATAGTTATGAGAAAATATTTGAAGATCTTGATTTCGCTATTGAACACTTAGATAATTTTACGAATAATAGATATATGTCTAAAGAATTTGCAAAAGTTTTAAAAGCTAAAATCATACTATACAGAAATGGATATAACGACGGAACAGCTAATCTAAATGAAGCGATTACCTTAATAGATGACGTTTTAAATACGAGTACTCCAGGTTTTTCCATGCAAGGAGATTTAGCTAAGGTCTACCAAGATTCCTGGGATTCTAAAGAAAATCTATTTTGTAGTTATGTCTCTGATAACGCAAATCGAATTGATAACATAAGTTATACATACTCATATTCTATAATCATGTTCTATGCAACCAAGTTACCTGTTGCTCCATATGATCAATTGGATGCAGGATTAAATTTTGGTCTCGAATGGTTTGTAAATGATCCACGTTGGGATATCGTTACGGGAGAGGCGAGGGCGCCTATTGCATGGGATACGGATCCAAGGTTTACATTTACTAAAGTCGCAAGGTTAGGTCAGTATGAAGGGCAATTAGCGAGTCCAGAAGATCTTAAATATAATACCTATTTCTTTAGATATCCAGAATTATATATTCTAAAAGCTGAATTATTAGCAAGAACAGGTGCTTCTGTTGCAGAAGCGATTGCTCCAATTAATGAGATGCGCTCTAGAAGAACAAATCCTATTTTAGAAAGCTTAAATCCTACAACACAACAAGAATTGATGGATGCTATATTTAAAGAATACTTTTTAGAGACTTTTGTTGAAAACGGAAGTGAATATTTTGCTTCTTTACGATTTAAAGATAGTTCAGGAAAACTTTGGATGGAAGCTATCAAAGGAGAGCCAATAGATGAAAATCACCTATGCTATCCTATTCCTAATGTTGAGATGCAGTATAACACATTAATAGATCAAAACCCTGGTTTGCAATAATTTAAATTATATTATATGAAATTTATTCCAAAATATATAGTTGCCATAGCTTGTATAGCATTGTTCAATGCTTGCGATGATGAATTAGAGGTTAGAATACCATATCCAAATGATATCACCTTTAATGAAATAGAATTAGACCGCTTTACTTACGAAATTTATGATGCTCCATTTAATGTTGGGAATAATGCGTCTGGTGTCGTCACCGTAAATGTATCTAATCCTGTTGGTGGGAATTTTAGTGGTTTCGCGTTATCTAATAAAAATTTTCGTTCTTACCCTTGGAGTTTAAGTAGAGATTTTGCTCCAGAAGGAGGTCTTACACCAAGTGAAGTGCAACAAGCTATAGACTCAACAGCTTTTAGTGTTTATACAGATAAAGTCAACAGAACAGAGAATTATCTTGTAGGGAATACAACTGGAGATAACGCTTATTTTACCTTAGTGGAACCTGGTATTGTAGAACATGTTTTAGTCGCAAATACATCTTACAACTACCTTTTATCAAGCTTTGGATCAATCTATTCTGCAACATACGAACCTGACACACAAGCTTATTTGTTTGATGGTCAGGCCGTACGAAATCACCAAATTGCAAACCCAAATAGTAATCTATTTAGTGCATTTAGTCTGCCTGCACCAAATAATGTAGAGGCTGTAAGTTTAAGAGGTCACAACGTACTGACTAAACGTGCGGCAGGAGAAGCAGCAGGAGAGGTAGCTGAACAAGCTGTTTTAAATGCAGGAGGTACGGAAGAAGAAGCAGAAGAAGCCTATGATGAAGCTTATTCTGATGCTTTTGATGCTGTAAATACAGGGTATGTAAAATTGATTATAGAAGGTTACTTAAATGGAAGTACGACGGGTAACGTAGAAGTTTATTTAGCCGTAAGGCAGGAGGTTGATCCTGAAAACCCTGAGCATGGTTTTATTTTAAACGATTGGCGAAAAGTGGATTTAACCTCTTTAGGGGATGTTGACAAAGTTGTATTCAAAATGACCTCTTCTTATGTTGATGATCAAGGAAAAATGATCTATCCAAATACATTTTGTCTAGATGGAATTCGACTTCAATAAAACATAATAATATAAACAAAAACGGAAATTAAGTTTTCCATAGATAAAACACGTATTGAAATTCAAATAAACTTTTCTCGTTTATAGTTTTCAATATTTAATCGATTCATATTTCTAAAACTTCTAAAATGAAAACAAATATTGCGCTATTACTTCTTTTTACGTTATTCTTAACGTCTTGCGGAGACAACAACCAAACAAAAGACTATATAGTACTTTCTGGTACCATTGATAACGCCTCTTCTACAAGGTTCATGCTTAGCGGTGATAATATAAAGGCAAGAGATATTGAGTTAGATGAAAATGGATCCTTTTTAGATACCATAACTTCAGGTGAAGGACGCTACATTCTTTTTGATCCTAGAAATAGATTTGACTTTTATTTTACTGATGGAGGAGAATATAATTTGACGGCAGATTTAAAAGATTTTAAGAAAACAGCAAAATTAACAGGTACAGATGTTAATGCTTCAAACTATCTATTTACTAAAATAAATAATATAAAGAAAGTAAGGGGTAATTATGTTAAGTTTAATTCTTTAAATGAATCAGATTTTTTAGCTAGACAGGCAGAGCTTCACACGCAATATGTTAGTTATTTGGATAGTTTTCCAAACTTGCCAAAAACATTTGAAAAATTTGAGCGCCAAGAATTAGAAAATTATAATTTTTTAACCTTAGCTAAGTACCCAAGCTTGCACAGAATGTATACTAAACAGCCAGATTTTGATGTATCGGCAGACTTCTATAAGAAATTAGAATCTGTAGACTATCTAGATGAGGAAGCCTATAACCGAGGAGGCTCTTATGAGAAATTAGTAACATTGCATTTTAATCGTAAAGCTGAAGAATTAGCAGAGAAAGAAGATATAGATAAATACTTTGCTAAATTAGAAGTGTTTGGTGCAATCCCTAACGATACGATTAAGAATAGCCTATTGTTCTCAGCAGCCAACCGCGATATTAGCTATACAGATAAAATTGATGACTATTATAACACGTTCATTTCTTTTTCTACGGACTCAGAGGATAAAGAAAAGATTAAAGAAAAGTATGACACTGTAAAAAAGTTAGCTAAAGGACAGCCGTCACCAGTTTTTACAGATTATGTAAATCATGCCGGAGGTACAAATTCTTTAAGTGATTTTGAAGGGAAGTATGTATATATTGATGTATGGGCAACTTGGTGTGCACCTTGTATAAAGGAGATACCTTCGCTTAAAAAAGTTGAAAAACAATATCATGATAAAAATATAGAATTTCTTAGTATTTCTATCGATGTAGAAAAAGCACACGACTCTTGGAGGAAAATGGTAACATCAAAAGAACTTGGTGGTGTTCAGTTACTTGCAGATGAAGCTTGGAAAAGTGAATTTATTAAAAATTATCAAATTAGTGGCATACCACGTTTTATTTTAATAGGTCCAGATGGTAATATTGTTGATGCAAACGCACCTAGACCATCGTCTTCTAAATTAATCTCATTATTTAATGAGCTAAATATTTAAATACATAAGTCGCCATTAATTTTAGCAAAATTAAAGGAGACTTGCAGTTACATCTTTCCTAACAATTTTATTGGTATTAAAACATTTGAGTTAGTCATAATCAAAGGTTAGGAGGATTATATTGGGTTATTTGAAAAAGTAACCCTTTTAAAATTGTTTGAAATAGTTGTCCTTTTTTTTATAGAAAACCCTATCCAGTAGTTTTTTAACAAAAGCAAAAATTAAAATAAATATTTAATGAAAAATATAATATTAGCAATCGCTTTACTAATGTTTGGTTTCGTAAATAGCCAAGTCTTTGACCCTGTAAAATGGACGACTTCTGTAGAGAAAATATCCGATACAGAATATCAGTTGATTTCTACTGCAAATATCGATGCTGGTTGGCATTTGTATTCGCAAACGGTACCCGATGGCGGTCCAATACCTACGACATTTACGTTTGATAATTCAGGAGAAAATTTCACTTTAAACGGAGCGACAAAAGAAGGTGAGGGGCATACGGTTCAAGATCCTATTTTTGAAATGGAAATTAAATATTTTGATGGAGAGTCAAAATTTATTCAAAATATAACAATCGATAAAGCGACAACGTCCGTCCATGGGTTTGTAGAATTTATGGTCTGCGATGATACGCGTTGTTTACCACCAACAGAAGTTGATTTAGAATTTTATATTGGTGATAAAAAAGAATTAACTACAGAAACGAAAGGAGATGTTACAACCGTAGCACCAATAGAAAAAAGTGTTAAAACGAGTGAAGATTCGGCCACTAATAAAGGACTGTGGTCTATCTTTTTTATAGCATTTTTATCTGGTTTTGCAGCCTTGTTAACGCCTTGTGTGTTCCCGATGATTCCTATGACAGTGAGTTTCTTTACTAAACAAAGTAAAAGCAGAGCTGCCGGTATAAAAAACGCCGTTATCTACGGTATTAGTATCATCGTCATCTATTTGTTATTAGGTATCGCTGTAACTGGAATTTTTGGTGCCGATGCCCTCAATGCACTCGCCACAAGTGTTTGGTTTAATGTTATTTTCTTTATTATTTTAGTTGTTTTTGCAGTGTCTTTTTTAGGAGCTTTTGAGATTATGCTACCCAATTCATGGGCTAATAAAGTAGATTCACAGGCCGATAGAGGGGGATTAGTTGGTATATTTTTTATGGCGCTAGCTTTGGCTATAGTCTCATTTTCATGTACAGGGCCTATTGTTGGAACCTTATTAGTTGAAGCAGCATCTAAAGGTGGTTTAGCTCCAATTATTGGTATGTTCGGGTTTTCATTAGCAATAGCTTTGCCTTTTGCTTTGTTTGCAGCTTTTCCAGGCTGGTTAAATTCACTGCCTAAATCAGGAGGTTGGTTAAACACCGTAAAAGTGTTTTTAGGATTTTTAGAATTAGCCTTAGCATTCAAATTCTTAAGTCAAGCCGATTTAGTACTGCAGCTTCATATTTTAGAACGCGAAGTATTTATTGCGATTTGGATAGCTATTTTTGGAACCTTAGCGCTTTATTTGTTCGGAAAAATTAAATTACCGCACGATTCACCATTAACGCATATTTCAGTAGGTAGATTAAGTTTAGGACTTGTTGTTTTAACCTTCACAATTTATATGATTCCCGGACTCTGGGGCGCACCATTAAATCTCATTAGTGCGTTTCCACCTCCATTAGAATATAGCGAGTCTCCTTATGGTGTAGGGTATTCTAAATTAGGATCTGGCGGAAGTGCTTCAGCTCATGTCGATTTGCCTGAAGGTGCTCATCTATTAGCGCCACACGATATTTTGGCCTTTAATGATTATGATAAAGGTTTGGCCTATGCAAAACAAGTTGATAAGCCAGTGATGTTAGATTTTACAGGTTGGGCTTGTGTGAATTGTAGAAAGATGGAACAAAATATTTGGCCAAATCCAAAAATTTTAAAAATATTAAAAGAAGACGTTGTATTAATCTCCTTATATGTTGACGATAAACGAAAACTTGAAGATGATGAGGTGGTGCCATCTCAACTTAAACCAGGGAAAAATTTAAAATATATCGGACAAAAATGGAGCGAGATGCAAACTATAAAATACAAGTCAAATTCTCAGCCATTTTATGTTTTAATGGATCATAACGAAGATAAACTTATAGAACCTGTTGGTTATACTCCAGACGTAGAAGACTATCACACTTGGTTAGAAACGGGGATCTCAAAATTCTAAAGGAAAACAATAGGTAGTAGAACAAATTTTAAATAAAATCATAAAAAAAATAAAACCATGAAAATTAATTATATCCTATATCTAACTATGATATTAGTAGTTAACAGTTGTAATTCAACTAAGAAAGTTTCAGAAGCACACCATGCCTCAATTGAAATATCAGATGATGAATCAGAAAATAGTATGGAGTTTGTCAATGCGGCTCGTATAGAGATAGACAAATTAGTAGCGGCTAATTTGCATACGCCTTTTGAAAAACTTAAAGAATATAGAGATAAAAACTTTGAAGCAAACTCAGGGGTAGAACTAACGCGTACTGAGCAAACGAAAAAAACGGGTAACCAAATGTATCATCACTTGCAAAAAAGCACATTATATATAGGTTCATCTTATTTATGTGATAGATGTCCTAATGTTCACTTAAGTGCGGCATCGGGTTTTGTAATTCACGAGGATGGTGTCATCGTAACCAACTATCATGTTATTGCGCCTAAAGATAAATTTGAATACGATGGCCTTTTTGCAATAGATCATGAAGGAAATGTTTATGTGGTGACGGAAGTTTTGTCTGCAAGTAAATCTAATGATTTAGCGATTCTTAAAGTAGAAACAAAAGGAAAGAAATTAAACGCGCTACCGTTGGCTGAAAATGAACTAATTGGAGAAGATATATATGTGATGGGACATCCGTTTAAAAATACCTTTTTTATGACCAAAGGGATTATTTCTAGAAAACATGTGAATTCTAAAGGCGGAAACCCAAGAATTTCAATTACAGCAGAGTTCGGTTTAGGGGCTAGTGGTGGGCCTGTAGTTAATGATTCGGGTCAAGTTGTTGGTGTGGTAAGTGCTACACGTGCACACTATTACGGAGGAAACTCTAAACATAAAGGGGATTTGCAGCTTTTAGTAAAAGTAGCTGTGCCTGTAAGTCAACTCAATAAGTATGTTCAATAGTAAATGTAAAAAATACCATTTAGTATACGTGCTATTTTAGACGCTATGGTCTAGGATGATGTGAGGTAGATACCTCCTAAGAAGTCGAATTAGAAAATGAAAGTAATGCGTTGTTGACTAAGGCTAGAGCAATTTTTAATCTCATAACAGAGATTGAAAAAAGGAATTAAACATTTTCCGCTTATCACTTTTGTTATGTTGTCCGTCGAAATAGTCAAGCCCTTTAGCGAAAAGATGAGGTGGTTTCTTTAGTTTTTATTCAAATAGAACCAATTGGTATTCAGTTTTTTTAAATGTAGCTTATTAATCCTTAACACACTTTATGATGAAAAATTTACTAAAAAAATTATTGCTTACTTTTTCGTTAGCTCTAACCGCTGTGACTTTCGGTCAAGCTAGTTTTGAATTCACTGGCAAACCAGCTGAAATTCACCCCAATGGCACTTTAATCCCAACTGATCCTTTTGTTTTTATAGTGAGCAATGTTCCTGATGGACAAAATAATGATGTTCTATTTAGTCTGTATCCTTACCCCAATGGTGTTGACATGAGTGCTTATCGTCATGGCTGGCAGAGTGGATCTGATAAGGTTAGGATGGCTTTAAGCAAGTTAAATGACCCAGATGTAAATAATGGTTTTTTTAAAACAGAAACAGTAGACAATGAGGATGGCACATTTACAAAAACCTATACGATATTTAATGTTAGTAAAGACAATTTATTTCAAAATACAGCTAAAAATGGCGGTATAGTAGATGGTGAAAGTTATGCTCCAATAGTAAGGATAATTCAGGCTAATGCACAGATTCTAGACGCAACAGGACAAATGGCTACCGGAAGTAATCCATTTGAGGTAGATCAAGCAAGTTTAGATAGAAGTCCTGATTATATTACAACTAGTTTTGCATTTAGTTACTATCCTCCAGAAGAGAATGCAACAACAGGAGGAGGAGAGCACCCTCATGTTACAGCGAATGCTTTAATTGATTTATATGATGATGGCACCGGAACTGGTAAGCAAAATCAAATTATATCATTTGATCACCAAATAATAAGAAAATACTCTACTGATGATCCTTTTACCATTTCAGCAACATCTAGTTCGGGCTTAACAGATATAACTTATAGTGTTGTATCGGGCCCTGCAACTATTAGTGGCAACACTGTAACATTAGATGGTAATTCTGGTGGTATTGTAACCATAAAAGCAGCACAGGCAGGAGATTTAAATTACAATGCTTCAGAAAACTACTTACAATTTGAGGTTGTAGATCTAAGTATTTATAGTCCTACCATTACAACAAGACTTACTGAAGATTATCCAATAGAGATGCCTTCGTTATATGCATATCCAATTTATTTAACAACTGAAATAGACGAACCTTCCGTTTTAAATATAGATAATGCAGAAATTAAGGTTAATGACGTACCCCTTGAAATAATTGGAGAAAACGGTATGTATTACGGGCTATGGACACCAGATTCGTATGGCCTTCATACAGTAGATATTACAACGAATGCTAATAATGGACAAAGTACAACCATTACAAAAATCGTAGAAGTTACTAATACTATAGCCTCTCAAAATGTACAAACTATAGAAGATGTTGTCATAGAATATGGTGTAACAGGACAATGGCATTACGGTACATATACGATGCCACAGCATGTAGGAAGTTATAATGAAGTTATTGCAAACCTTCAGTTTGACTGTCCGTCAAATACAGGAGATTGTGATGATTGGGACCGTAGAGCTTTTATTGATGTTAAAGCTCCAGATGGTAACTGGATTCAGATTATTCGTTATAATACGCCATACGGTATAGCGTGTGGTCATACAATTGATTTAACAGATTATGAAGCGCTTCTTCAAGGTGAGGTAGAGTTTAGAGTCTTTATTGATACCTGGGGAACAGGAGGCTGGCAAGTTTCTTTAGACTTAGATTATCAACAAGGAACACCTGAATATTTATACTCCAAAGTAGTAGAATTATGGGATGGTAATTGGGATTTAGGTAATCCTACTAATTTACAACCTGTACCTGTTGTAAACTACACTTATGATTCTAATGTGTTGAGTTCTCACTTACGTTTGTCTACTACGGGACATGGTTGGGGAGATCTTAATTCTCAAAATGCTGCCGAATTTTATGAAGCTTATAATTATATTGATGTTGATGGAGTAGAATACTATGAGCAACACTTGTGGAACGATTGTAACCCTAACCCTGATAATTGTATAGGGCAGCTAGGTGCATGGTATCACAACAGAGCAGGATGGTGTCCTGGAGCAATTGCTCCACCTAGCCTTACTGATATGACACCACTAATCATTAGAGGCACAGTCGATTTTAGTTATAGATTTGATCCTACTTATATAGATTATTGTCATCCTAATAATCCTGATTGTATTACTGGAGTTACTTGTGCGGATTGTAATGACAGCTTTAAAGCACAGTACTATATTGATGGGCAATTAATTAATTTTAGCAACGCTCCGTTAATACAGGGCACTTTAGATGTTGAAGAAATTAATAACACCGAAGTATACACGTTAGCAGCACACCCAAACCCATCTAATGGCATCTTTAATATAACAACTACAGCTACTCTTGGAAAATCAGTAATGCAAGTTATAGCTGTTTCTGGAGAAGTTTTAAAAACCTATTATTTTGATTCTTCTGAAGCATTAAACAACACACCAATTGATTTGTCTTCTATTGCTACTGGTATGTATTTTGTAACAGTTGAAAATAATGCTGGTCGAGGGCATTTAAAGATTATTATAAAATAATGTTATGAATATTATAAATTTCTTAAAGGTAGTTTTAATTCAAAAAAAGCAGTAGTGTCAGAATCAAATTTAGAACAGTATTTTTCAGAATTTAGAAAACATGTAGTTGGTTTAGATCAAACGTTTGTATCTCCTTATGGGAAAAAAAATATTATTTATGCAGACTGGACTGCTAGTGGAAGATTATACAGACCCATTGAAGAACAAATTTTAAATGTTATTGGTCCTTTCGTCGCAAATACTCATACAGAAACCTCTATTACTGGGAGTGTAATGACCCATGCTTATTCTGATGCACGATCTATTATTAAAAAACATGTTAACGCCTCTAGTAATGATGTATTATTAACAGTAGGGACTGGCATGACAGGTGCTATCAATAAGTTTCAACGTATTTTAGGAATCAAGATTAGCGAAAACCTAAAAGCGCATATTGAAGTTCCTGAAGAAAAAAGACCTATAATTTTTGTCTCACATATGGAGCATCATTCTAATCAAACGTCTTGGTTAGAAACTATTGCACGAGTAAAACTTATTCCGTCAAATACAGAAGGTTTACCTTGTTTAGAAGGTCTCGAGCAGTTGTTACAAGACTATAGTGAAACTCCTATAAAAATAGCGGCGATTACGGGTTGCTCCAACGTTACAGGTATTAGAACACCATATCATGCGATTGCAAAAATAATGCATAAAAATAACGGTTTGTGCTTCGTAGATTTTGCATGTTCAGCACCTTATGTTAAAATAGATATGCATCCTAGTGATACAGAGGAATATTTAGATGCCATTACATTTTCGCCTCATAAGTTTTTAGGAGGCCCAGGGACAACAGGTGTTTTAATTTTTAATAAAAAATTGTATAAAAACTTAGTGCCAGACAATCCAGGAGGCGGCACTGTTAGTTACACCAATCCATGGGGAGACCATGATTTTATAGATGATATAGAAAGCCGTGAAGATGGAGGCACACCAGGCTTCTTACAAGCCATTAGAATTGCACTTTCTATACGGTTGAAAGAAAAAATGGGAGTTCAAAATATTTTAGATAGAGAGCACGAATTGAATACGATTGTTTTTGAAAGATTATCAAAAATCAAAAATTTAAACATTTTAGCTCCTAAGAACTTAGATCGCTTGGGCGTTTTTTCTTTTTATATTGAAAATGCGCATTACAATTTAGTAGTAAAACTACTCAACGATAGATTTGGTGTGCAAACAAGAGGAGGTTGTTCGTGCGCAGGAACTTATGGGCATTATTTGTTGAATGTAGACCAGCTTACTTCAAAATCTATAGAACTAAAAATATTGGAAGGCTGTTTAGCAGAGCGTCCAGGTTGGGTGCGTATGTCTATTCATCCCACTATGCTCAATACTGAAATTGAGTTTGTATGTGAGGCGATAAAAGAAGTGGCAGATAACTTCTCAACTTGGTCTAAAGACTATGACTATAATGCTTCTAAAAATGAATTTATTCACAAAGACAACTATAACACAGAGAACGAAATTATTGAGGAATGGTTTGTAAATTAAAATTGGTTAAAAAAACACATCAAGTAGTATGTGTTTGATTGACAGTGTCTTAATGGTGCTACGTTCTTTGCGTTGTAAAATATCTAAAACTATGAATTTATGAAAAAATGTAACCTTTTACTTCTCGCTTTATTTTTATCGTTAGAGCTGTTCTCTCAAAATCAAAAAGATAGAGAAATTATAATCAGTCATACCAATGTTGAAAAATTGAATCAAATTTCAGAAGAATTCTTAGCGATACAGGATCAATTTTTGGACAGGGAAATACTAGAAATATTAATTACTGACCAAGGGGATAAAAAGTATTTTTCTCATTTCGATACCACTGGAAACCCAGTTTATTATTCCTTAGAAAATGAAAGCTCTGCAATATCGTCTAAAGTAGACCTTATTAGAACCGGTGGTACTTCAGGATTAAATTTAGATGGTAGTGGTATAGAGTTTGGTTTATGGGATGCTGGACCACCTAGAATTACACATCAAGAATTCAATAATAATATCACGGTAATTGATAACACAACGGTGTCCTCGCATGCAACACATATTTCTGGAATATTAATAGCTTCAGGAGTAGATCCCCAAGCAGAAGGTATGGCGCCTTCTGCAACAATTAAATCATATAATATATCAAACTGGATTTCGGAGCTATCAACTTGGGCTGCTATAGGAGGTTTAATATCAAGTCATTCGTATATTATAGCCAACCCAAACACGGATTATGAGAAGTACGGGATTTATAATCAATACTCACAATTGTGGGATGAGATTTCTTATAATGCACCTTATTTAATTATGTGTACAGGTGCCTCTAATAACGGGAATAAAGGCTATAATCCTGATGGTTCTAGGTATGACTTACTTGCGAGTAATAAACTTGGTAAAAATTCAATTGTCGTTGGAGCTTCATTAGATGTATTAAATTATACTGGGCCAGAATCAGTGGTTCAAACTGCTTTTACAAGTTGGGGACCAACTGATGATTGGAGAATTAAACCAGACCTTACTGCTGTTGGTTTTTCTTCCTATTCTACAAGAGATGCTAGTGATTCAAATTACGCTACAGGAAATGGTTGTTCTTTTGCTGCACCTATTGTTTCTGGAGGATTAGCACTTTTGCAACAACATTATTATAACAATAACTCAGTTTATATGAAAGCTGCAACGGCTAAAGCTTTAATTTTAAGTACTACTGATGAAGCAGGAGACTACGATGGTCCAGATTTTTCTAACGGATGGGGATTGTTTAATGCCTTCAAAGCCGCAGAGGTGATTACAAATAATGGGGAATCTGCAATAATTTCTGAATTAGTATTAAATGAAGATGAAACATATTCGGTAGAAATAGATGTGGATGGTACACAACCATTATCGGTTGCTATTTGCTGGAATGATCCAGCAGCAGAACCTTTAGCAGATGAACTTTATAATGATGCAACTCCAATGTTAATAAATGATTTGGATGTTAGAGTTGTGTCAGATACAGAGGTGTATTACCCTTGGATGATGGAGCCTAATGCTAATTATAATAATTACGCGTTAGCTGCTTCTAAAGGAGATAATTACAGAGATAATATCGAAATAATTAATGTTAAAGATATTAGTCCTGGACAATATACGGTTAATGTTAGTCATAAAGGGACTTTAGTAAATGAGTTGCAGGAGTTTTCATTAGTTATTAATGGTGTACTATCAGAAAATCTTTCAATTGCACATATTGATAATATGGCAGATGGTATTTCCGTTTTTCCAAATCCAGTAAATGATGTATTAAAAATTAAATTTGACTCTAGTCAATTTCAAGAACTAAAAGCTAGTCTTTATACTATTTTAGGACAAAAAAAGATTGAAACAAATTACTCTAATCAAAATACTATTGAATTAGACGTTAGCGCTTTAGTAAAAGGGGTTTACTTTTTAAGGATTCAGGATGATAAAGATGTTTTAGTTTCTACAAAAAAGATAGTTGTCAATTAAGTGGTAGATAAAAATAACAAGATTTTTGATTCTAGGCACTTATTCAAATTGTTTTGTGATGGACTTCATACACTTTTGAAAGCATTTTTAGATTTAGGAGATAATTGATTTGAACTTAGTTTTGGTAAAAACAATTATATACGTAAAAAAAAAGTGCTGACTCGTATTCAGTCAGCACTTTAGCTACAGATAAAAATGACTAACTCAAATTTTAAATCTCTTATATAATCTTTATATCAATAGAAGTCCTGCTTTGCCAACCCGTTTCATCGGTTACGGAATACGCACAGTGGTAATCACCGGTGTCAATATCATTAGGTATAGTGATTACAATGTTAATTTCATAAGATGTTGGAGCATTTTCAATAGAAAAACTTTCCATATATATGAATGGATTCACAGCTGCTTTAATAGGTTCTGTCTCGCAATACACATCTTGGTCATCATGTGTGTGATGGTCAAAGTTGTGGTGAAGATCTAAACTATAAGAGGCTAGTGCTAGGTTGTCTGAAACCTGAGCTTTAAATGTGTAGGTTTCTCCTCTAACTAATTGCTCGCATGCTTGTGGAAAGCCTTCGTTATAATTGATGCTAATTGTTGGTTTTTGTTCATCTATATCAACACTATCATCACTAGAACATGAGATTATGAATAATGCAATGGACAGGAGGTTAAAATATTTTAATATCGATCTCATTTTCTAAGGTATTAAAACCGCATAGTATTTTTATACTATGCGGTATAATTAATAATTATGGTGCTGTAACATCAATATGTGCATGGTGTTCTTTGGTATTACCGTCTTCATCTTCAACTGTGAAAACCATGTGATACTCACCTTCAGGTGCCGTTACCGGAACATCAATATGCTCATGGAACTCAACTTCTGTTAATCCGTGGTAACCTTCTGAAAATACGATTTCTTCATCCCATTCTACCTCTCCAGCGCCAACAGGAAGATCATGTGCATGAATATCAACTGTAATGTTATGAATACCATTAAGGGCATTAATCACAAATTCAGCATGAAAATCAGTTCCTCTAACTGCCTCTGTATCAACATGATCGTCGCTTATAGTTACATAGTCCAAAATCTCTAAATGCCCATCAATTTCAGTGCTGTTTCCAAGCTCATCAATAACCACTAATTCTATATGGTATTCACCAGCAGGAATGTCGGTTGGGACATCAACATGCTCATGAAATGTAGGATTAATAACTTGGTAATTGCTGCCTGAAAATTCTTGGAAAAAATCCCACTCAACTTCACCATCGGCAAGTGGTAAATCGTGTGCGTGTATAGAAAGTGTAATGCTACTTACTACAGCTTCAGCATAAATGTCAGCTTCTAAATGAATATCTGAGCCTTTATACGCCACTTGTTCTGTAGAATGTGCACTACCTTCTCCATATTCAAAACCAGTTATTTCTGGCGCATTAAGACTCGGTGAAACATTGTCGTCATCACTGCTACATGAGTTTAAAAGAATTCCGAAAAAAGCGATAAATGCTAAAAATTTAAAATTTGATTTCATAAGATTTGTTTTGGTGTTTAAAATGTTTGTTTTCATGATTTTTAATTTAATTGTGGTTGTTAAAATGTTTGTGTTAATGCTATTGAGATGTTTCTTCCTGCTTCAGGAACATCGATTAAGCGGTAAAAACTTGTGTGATCAAAATATTTAGTGTCAAAGACATTATTGAGTTTAAACTTTAATTCTAAAGGCTGTTTTGCTTTAAATAAGTTGATGTCTGTGAGTAGCGACATATTTAAAACTTGATAGCCATCTGTTTGTTCTTCTGGTGGTACAATTTCATCTTGTGCTGCTGTAATTCTATAATCGGCAGTTAGTTGTGGTTCCTTAAAAAATAGTACATCTTTAAATTGGTAACGCGCTGAAAATAATCCTGATAATGGTGGGGAAAACGGAATAGTAAAGCCCTCTTTAGGACCACTCGTTTGTCTGGAATACACATATTCTGCTGAAGCATCTAATTGTAAATTATTAATAATACTTGTGCTTGCTCTAAGTTCGCCACCTGCTCTAAATACCTTACTTTGGGTGTATTCATAAATCTGTAAGGTTTCGTAATAGTTAGACGTCGGATTTAGATAAATAAAGTTTTCGAAAATATTGATAAACGGACTAATACCTACGCTAAAATCTTTTGTGGTATGGTCTATATCAATATCTAATTGATAGGATTCTTCAGGATCTAAATCGAGATTACCTTGTTCGTAGCGATACATGTGATAATTCACGCCATCTGAAGCCAGTTCATTAGGTAGTGGCATTCTAAAACTTTTTCCTGCATTAATTTTAAAGGTGGTATTATTTAGAATGTAACTTAACCCTACAGAAGCACTGACATTTCCAAAATCTAGTGTTTTATCTTGTGCACGTTGCAAATACACATACGAGGTCGTACCATTGGGATTGTTGATGGTAGATGGATACCAATCAGAGTAAGATTTGCTGTTTATTTGTCCGTAATCATATCGTACACCAGCTAAAAGATGTAAGTCGGAATGGATTTCATATTGATCAAAAGCAAATGCACCCACTGTAAAACGCGTGTACTCTGGTATTAAAAATCCCCAACCACTTATGCTATTATCTTGAAATTCTAGATTTACTCCTGCAACAACATGGTGTTTGTTAAAAGGCTCAAAAGCGTCCTTTACATTTAAGGAAAAGGTGTTTTTATGAAATCCACGTTCTTTTGTGTTTGGTGGAGTAGGCATATAACCATGAGGAGTTGGTTCAGAATGCTCTTCTCTTAAATTATTTTGAAAGCCTAAATCTAGCTGAATCGTGTGATGATCTAATTCTATCGATGTGTTATTGGTCACCTTAAAATGATTCACCTTATGATAAGGTAGGTCAATATCTCTATTTGAACGGTCATAATCGATACTCGAGGTTCTGACTTCTAAACCATGAGCATTGGCAAAAAAACCGTTTTTCGAGTTCACATTACTAATCGTCGTTTCCGTTGTAAAGCGGTCTGAAACATAACCAAAACTTAGACTTCCGTTGGCCTCTTTTCCTGCAGTGTTACGCAAATTATTCTCGTGCAACGTAAAGACGTAATTTTCGTAATTAATCTTATCTGTAGGCACTTTGTAATCCCCATAATCTCTATAAGTTAATCGGCCTCTATAAAACCAATTATGACTTCGTCCTTCTACACCTGCCGAAATGCCTAGCAAATCATTATTACTTTCTCCTAAAAGGTTAACATCTCCACTAAAAGAGTGCTTAAAAGGAATAGGGTTAGATTGAATATCTACAACACCAGCAATAGCGTCTGAACCGTAAACTAAAGATGCAGGTCCTTTTACAATTTTGATGTTTTCAATACCATATTGATCAATTTCTAATCCATGGTCATTTCCCCATTGTTGTGCTTCGTGTTTTACTCCATTTTGAACTACAGCAACTCTATTAAACCCTAAGCCTCTTATGACGGGTTTAGATTGTCCTGAACCAATATTTATGGTACTCACTCCAGGAATTTTACTTAAGGTTTGCATTAAGCTGTTTTCCCTGTTATTAGCCAAAAATTCTTTGGATACCAATTCAGAAACCACTGGAGATTCTTTGTTGATTCTTTTTTTAGATTTTCCGTTGACTTCCACTTCTTGAAGCGCCGTTGTAGACTCCTCTAAAAAGACCTCAAGCACTTCCGTATTTGGACCGACCTCAATACAAATCGTTTGCGAGGTGTAACCTAAGTGCGATATGGTTAAGCAATAGCTGCCCTTAGAAACATTATTTAGGGTAAATGTTCCTGTTGCGGAAGAAATTGAATATTGGTTTTCGCCAATAATATTGACACCCTCTAAGGGTTGTAATGTTTTTGCATCTGCAATAGTTCCTTTTATTTGAAAAGAATCGTGAGCAAATACCATTGAGCTTAGGCTAAAACATAGCCATAAACTCAGCATTTTGTATAACATAATGAGATACTATAAGATTTGATAATGTGTTCTTAAGAGCGAACTTTAACAAAACCTATACGCATTTGTATTATTTAAAATATCAATGAGAAGTGTTTCAATAGCTGTTGCTAATAACGATTTAGAAACTTCTAAAAAACATGAATAGCAGAACCTAGGATCTAGCTCAATTTTAGAATCTAAATAGATAGCTTGAAGCGCTTTGTTGCAAACTGATCACAGCTTAAATAATAAAAAATGTATAGGATTACTTATAGTGTAAAAGGTGGAGGTCTGGAAAGTAATTGATTTGTAGCAATAGTATTAGACATTACAAATTCGTAATGTGTAGTACTGTTTCTATACAAGACCAACTCTGTATTTTCAATAGAAAATTCTAATGGGTCTGGAGTTAGAGCAGGAGTTAAATTATTGATTGTAGCGTTATCACAAATAGCACAATGTAAAGCATGGTCTTGATCGTCATCATGCGTTAGTGCATGAAGCCCTACCATTTTCATCGAGAGAAAAAGGATAAGGAACAAAAAAGTGATACTATTTTTTAGGTGACTAAATTTCATTAAAATGAAAACAATCTTAATAATTTAAAAATACGCTACCATACAACGTTTAAAAATTATAACGTGTATATTGTATATATGATTTGCAAAGATATTATTTATTTATAATATTGCAAGGCTGTCGCATTAATATATTGCAAACAATTCGCATTAAACATGAAACGAAGACAAACACCAACAAAATCAGCGGTTTTAGATGTGTTGACTAAAGCTGGAAAAGCCATGAGTCAAGATGCCATAGAGCAGGAGATTCCTATTGATATCAACAGAGCTACGATTTATCGGGTTTTAAATCGTTTTTGTGATGATGGTATTTTGCATAAAGTTATTGCTGAAGATGGTAAACAATATTTTGCCTTATGCGATCGCTGTGATGACACTCACAAACAACACCAACATTATCATTTTAAATGTACAGTTTGTGAAACATTAGAATGCCTTCCCAGTGAAGTTAGTTTTTCTATTCCGCAAGGATATGTGGTCCAAAATGTCAATTGTGTTTTAACCGGTGTTTGTAAAAACTGTGCTTAATTTTCTAGGCCTAAAAATTCATTGTCACTTAAGGTTTTCATAAAAGCGATTAAACTTGTTTTTTCTACTTCCGTAAGCGGAATTCTATTATTGTTAGCTTTTAAAATAGGGTCGAGGTTATCTGCTTCTATAACACCATTGTCAAAATAATCTAAAACGGCTCGTAACGTCGCAAATTGACCAAAACTTCCGTAAGGTGCTGTGTGCTCAATGTTTCGTAACGTTGGGACTCTAAAACTCATATAGTCTTCAATAGCACCTGTTACTCTAGCGCGTCCGGCTTCATCAGTATCAGTATTTAAAGGGAAACCAATATTTCTAAAACTTTGGTCGGTAAATAATTCAGAGCTATGGCAACTCGCGCATTTTTGTTCGAAAATTAAAGCGCCTTCTGCTTCAATTTGGGTATAGCTGTCTTCATTTCGTTTCACACGATCGTATTTGCTATTGGCAGAAATTAATGTGTATTCAAATTGTGCAATACTTTTGTAAATGCGTTCTGAGGTAATGTCTGCATCACCAAAAGCTTTTTCAAACAAGTCTTGATATTCAGCGTCATTTTCAATTTTACTGATGACTTCTAATATCGAAGAGTCCATTTCTTCATGGGTGATAATTGGTACTAAAGGCTGATTTTCTAGTTGAAGCTTACTACCATCCCAATTGTAAAAATTTAGGAATGCTAAATTTTGAATTGGTGGTGTATTCCTTAATCCAACTCTGCCTTCAATTCCTATGGCTTGCGCATTATTATCTCCAAAAGCATGAGCTTGAATATGGCAACTTGAACAAGAAATGGTATTATTGGTACTAAATCTTTTTTCTGAAAATAGTTTTTCACCCAATTCAACGCCAAAAGTTGTTGGCTTATTGGTGTAAAAGGAATTATTAAGCAATGGAAAACCCTCAGGTATACTTATGTTCAGTTCAGGATTATTAAAAGGAGTAGACTCATAATTGTCATCATTACTGCAGGATGTTACTAATACAATCACAGCTAAAATAGATACTATATTTTTCATTTTGAAGCTATTTGTGGGCATGAAAATTAAAATAGAGTCGCCTAAATAGTGTGTTTCAGGCGACTCTAAAATTAAGGTTTAGTTGTTTACACTAATGATAGAGAACATTCCAGTACTATCAATTGTGCTAGCACCTCCAAGATTGTCTACAAACTTAGTCATTTCAACAGCTGTATGAATACTTGGTGTTGCATTGTTGTCACCTAGTGTTATAGTATGACTTTGACCACTTAATAAATAGTCAAAATCTGCTTTGATTGCTATTGTTGGAGCACTATTACCAACGACTGCCGTAGTCGGAAGCGTTAAGGCAATGTCTCTATAGGCATCAACACCTTGCGTATAACTTCCTTCTTCTCCTTCTACAGTACTTCCTGAATGGATAGACAAATCATCATTACTTGAACCATAGAATCCTTCAATTTTTGTAAAACGGTATCCAGTTCCCCATTCCCAATGCATTTCAGTATCATTTTCTCCTGCATTTGCATAGAAATTTGGAAAGCTTGTTTGATCTAAAGTGTTCAATTCAGATTTCACTCCTAAACCAAATTTAATTTCAGTATAATCACCGACCGGAATATCATTCATTACATAACTTAAGGTTTCTGAATTAGATTGATTAACAACAGTAGCGCCATTATCTAAATCATTTACATTATAAGGGATTTCAGTACCATCTGCCTTTATTAAACGGATGTTACTAATAACGTATTTTACTTCTTCAAAATGGTGTATTTGTCCTGCTTCCGACGTGTTTTTAGTCGCAGTACTCGATGTCGCATCACCAAGAACGATAGGAGTATCACCAAAGGTGTTGTTGAACTCTAATGTTACATTGTTTGCAACAGGATTATCATCATCTTTACTACAAGACATGAAGGCAACTAATACAGCTGCTGATAAAATATAATTTTTAAGATTTTTCATTGTTTTAATTTATGTTAATTGGTATTCTTTAATATTAAGTGCGTTTAAAATTCGCCTGTTGCATTGGTGGTGGAACTAAAATTTCTAGATAAGGCTCCGAATGATGAAACTCTAAGTAACCCACCATAACTTTGTTGTTAATGAGGTTAGGAGTTTCTATTTCAAATTCGGGGTTGGACTCAAACGCCAAATCTAAATTTTTGGTATTCATTATTTTTTCAGAATCGGATGGCTCGGTGTCTTGCAACTCTTTACTTAAATAGCATTTACCGTTACATTTTAGCTCAGGTTTATCTTTGTTGATGCAAAGCTCTATTGTAATCGCTTGTTGGTTGAGTTTAAAGTGCATAATGACCACCGCTTGCTGAGACACAACAAACAGGAAAATAAAGGTCATTATATAACTAAAAACTTTTTGCATCTATTTAGAAATTGAATTTTAAAGAGGTGAATATATTACGTCCCATTCTTGGGATATTTCCCCAATCGGCATACGTACTATAGTATTCGTTTAAAATATTTTCTGCGCCGACTTGGACTACGGTTCTATAGGCTGCAATTCTGAAGGTGTAATCTGCGGATAAATTCCAAATGGTGTACTGAGGTGTTTGGTCTTCACCATATTCAGGACTGTAATTAATTTGTTCTAAATCGCCATTAATCGACGTTTGAAAATTGAACCTATTGTATTTATAATGCAATGCAGTTTGATAGCTTAATGGTCTAATAAATGGTAAATTGTTACCATTATCATCTTGTCCACGAGCATAGGTAAGTGTGCCTTTCCAGTGCAGGTTGTTTAAAATAGAATAGCTACCGTTCAGTGAAAAATTAAATAAGGTTGAATAATCTAAAGAGGTATACCCTTTAACACCAACAGACTGGTAGTTCATTGGACTTCCTAAACTCAGAATTCTACCAATAATATAATTTTGAATATAGAAGTAATTTACCTTCGCTTGAATACTGAGTTTGTTATCTGTGAAACCAGCACTCGCATTGCCTTCATAAGAAATTTCATTTTTTAAGTCAGGATTACCAATATAATCGTAACGGTCAAAACTATTGTAAATGTAGTAACCATAACCTTCGGAAACTGAAGGTGCTCTGTGGCCGTAACCACCACCTACAGAAAAATCGAATTTATTAATGTTTAATTCATAGCCTGCGTGTAAACTAGGTAGTAGTCGCGTTTTTTCTTGAGGTGTTCCAGGATGAAAAATCCAGTTGAATTCTACATATTTTGAATGGTTGTAATTGACACCTAAAGATCCACCAAAATTCAGTAGACTTTGATCTGAAATCTCCCAAGCGTTGTTGATTGAAAGTCCTGCAAAGGTTGTTGTCACAGCAGGCCAACTGTAGGCAAACATGGTACGTTCGCTTCGGTCTTGTGGATACATGCGCATTTCTGCAGTAGATAAATTGTTATAAGCATTCAGTTGAATTTCTGAACTCAATTTATTGCTCTGTAAATTAATATTAGATAACAAACCATAAGTGGTGCTCCAACCTGGCATATCCATGTGGACCAGATTTTCTGGACGTGTGGTGTCGTCCATATAATGTTCTATGGCATTAAAATAAACTTTGGTGTCCCAAGCTCTCACAAGGCCTTCTTCAAATAATTGTTTGTAAGTTGCTGAGGTGATTAACGCTCTAGATAACCATAAATCCATAGGTAACGCAGGATAACCAACATCTTTAGCTTCATCGTAAATCGCTTCAACTTTTACAGATGATAAGTCACTCGTTTTATAGGCTAAACCAAGTGAAGCATTGAATTTTGTAAATTGCGAATGCGCAACCTCGTCGTCATTACCATCACTATAATTTTCAGCTTTTCGGTAGGCTAAACTTCCATCGGCAACAAATTTATCGGAAGAATATGAAGCATTCGCTAAGTTGAAAAACTGTTTGTTATTAAACTCAAATCCGGTTTGGTAAGCTCCATTCCATTTTTTAGGAAGATTAAAAGGTGTGCTTTTTCGTTTCAAATCAATACTTCCTGCAACGGTTGCTCCATGCATATTACCTTCTTGTCCAGATTTTATATCTATGGCATCTAAATTATTACTCTCCACATAAGAGGTAATAGGATCCATTTTATCTGTACAAGCTCCAAAAACATGCATCCCATCAATAGTGATTGTTGAGCGTTCCGAACTCATGTTATTTAATAAAGGTTCCCATGCAAAAGCACCACGTTTAATGAAACTGATATTATCTGATGATGCCAAAAACTCATCGACTGAAACGGCCATTTTCATGTCGGTTTCAATTTTCTTTTTAATCATAGTTATTAATTGCACTTCATCTAGCGCTATAATGCTGTCTTTCTTTTTCTCTGTGTTTTGCGCAGTAGAAAAAAGACCGACAAATAATACTATGAATAGTGTATTAAATCTCATCATTATTAAAATAATATGTCAATATGTAGTTCACTTCTTGCTCCTTCAACACCTGGTGTAAATTCCGTTGAAACTTCAGTGCCTTTAATAATCGCACCGAATTGATTCTGTAATCTAAAATTTAGGGTCCAGTTTCCGGTCATCGTATAATTAACCACTCCATAATACAAGCCATCATCTTGCTGTGTTAAATCTTCATTATTAGGTGAGGAATGATTTCCCATTGAAGGTTCTGGCATTCTTGGATCTAATAATAAAGTGTAATCCGAAACTGCTGTGTAAGAAAACTGCGAAGGATCAGGAAATGTTCCTGGTTCATTAGTGGGTTGGTTGTATTTGTAGATGCCTGCAACCAATTCGTTTTCTGCAATCTTAGGTTGTTGAGGAGCGACTAAAGCGATAAAGTACTGTTCGCCATCATTTGCAGTAAAGGTGGTCATATTTAAATTCTTGTTCACTTGTTCTTCCACCAATATGTTCTGCGTTACTGCGTATGTTTCACCATTGTCTGTGAATGACATATAGAGTTTCCACTGATCGGAATCATTACTTATGTTCGTAAATACAACATATCCATCATAATAGTTTTCTGCAGTATTATAGTCTAAACTATATTGATGCGGACAAGAACTGTTATTTCCATTATAATTGGTTACGAGTGGTAAAAACGTAACATCCGAAGTGCTTAAATTTTCATTAGTTTGAGTATTGGTTATGTTTACACGAATCTCATTATAGCCTTTATAGAAGGTGCCGTTTAAAGCTTCAATACTGATTTGATAATCGTTCTCTGATATAGAAACGACTTCTTCAAAATTGATATGCTCTATGACTTCTGTGCGTATTTCTGCTTCGTAATCGGTTTTGTCTATTGTACATGATGTCACTGCAAGTGCTATTGCAGCCACAAAAAAATTAATGTTTTTCATCACTTAATAATGTCTTATTAAAAAAACTTGAAAATTGTAGTCGTCTCTAACACTGTTACTTGTTGCCGTTTAAAAAAAACAGCATAGTAGCAGGTTAGGTACGTAATAAAACAGGAACTGTTTTAGTTACAACTACAGGAAATGGATAGAAACTACGAGTAAATAAGTCGTGCGGATAGCTATGCAATAATTACACTAAAGCGATACGGATACCTATTTTTTTACTATTTGTAAATATTAACATATGAGGTATGGCGTAGCCCAATGACATCGCATTTTGCTTTATACAGGTTCTAAAAGTTACTGAGTTTCTATTTTAAACTAGACAAGCGGAGGATGGAAGACAAAACTCGTGAAATCGAATTTGTAGATTTTGTTATACGTTGGTTCTATTGGAGCGTTTTGTTCTTTAGAAATGAAAACCAAGTTGTTTTTGAAGATATCTTGGTAAAATACGACTTGTTGCTCAGAAGATGATGTATGGTTTTTATCACTACTTTTTTCGGAATCTGAAGCTTTAGCTAATTCCTTTTTTAAATGGCATTTACCATTACAAGATAGTTCAGGTTCGTCTTTGTTGACGCAAAGTTCATCTTTAATATAGTCATAAAAAGCGGCGTATTCCACATAGGGAATAGTTGGTTTTAGAAGCATAAATAATGCTAAAAAGAGTGCCGCTGTTTTCACAATGCAAAGGTCTTGAATATTTTGAAAATCTCCTAATTATTAAGTTGGAAAGTATTAGGACGCTATCTTTTAATGGATTTACGTGAAAGCGTCTTAAAATTAAAAAATTAAAATCATGAGATGTCTTTTTTATCAATAATTGATATTATTTTCGAGCATGAAGTACGTAGCACATTATTTAATAGTTAGAAATACAGCAGCTCTATATGAATATAAAGATTGATAAATTCGTTTTATCTATAATAGTGGTTATACTAATGGCTTACTTTTTTCCAGAATGGGGCATTCCTGAAAGTAAAATTCCCATCGATACTATTAGCGCGATAGGTATTTCATTAATATTCTTTTTCTATGGATTAAAATTAAACCCTACCCAACTTAAAGCTGGTCTTAAAAATTGGAAGCTGCATTTGCTAGTACAAGGCGCCACATTTTTAATGTTTCCGTTATTGGTTTTATTGTTTCGACCATTAATACAAAATCAGGAACAGGAAACCATTTGGTTAGCCTTCTTTTTCTTGGCAGCATTGCCGTCAACGGTGTCCTCTTCTGTAGTTATGGTTGCTATGGCAAAGGGTAATATTCCTGCGGCTATTTTTAATGCTAGTATTTCTGGCATTATAGGTATTGCCATTACACCATTATGGATGGGTTTATTTGTAGATCCTGCGCAAACAAATTTTGATTTTACGGAGATTTACATAAAGCTTATAGTTCAAATTATTCTCCCTGTAATTATAGGACTTTTTTTACAGCGTTATTTTGGTGAATTTGCTCGTAAGCATAGCAGTAAATTAACACTGTTTGATAAGTCTATTATCTTATTGATCATTTATAAGAGTTTCGCCGCGTCTTTTTATAATGGTATTTTTAGAGTTGTTTCACTTGTAGATTTACTCTTCATATTTGTAGGTGTATTGCTGCTCTTTATGGTGGCGTTTTTAGGAACAGGTTTTATTTCTAAAACGTTAAAATTGAGTCGAGAAGATAAAATTACAGCACAGTTTTGTGGCACTAAAAAATCGTTAGTTCACGGTACTGTTTTTTCTAAAATATTATTTGGAAATATGGCAACCTTAGGGATTATATTATTACCAATAATGGTGTTTCATGCAACACAAATATTAATTATTAGTGTTATTGCTTCAAAAGAACTGAATCGTCAAAAGTAATTTTGTTTTAGAACTTTAAAACCACTCAAAGTGTATTCCTGAAGCTACAACTGCACCTACGAGAATAATTAGTACAATTATTATAAACTTAGCTCCAAATTTGGTTTTTTCGTCTTTTTGAAAGATATAGTCTCTTCTTTCTTCGTCTTCGTCTTTTACAAATTTCATAGTGTTTTAGTTTTTTTAGTTGTTAATATAAACGGTTTTTTTATTGACAAATGCCAACATACCTTCTTTAGATAATTCACGACCATAACCTGATATTTTTGTACCTCCAAATGGTAATCTTGGATCAGATTTTACCATATCATTGATGAAAAATGCACCATCTTCAATTTCTGAAATCCGTTTTGAGGCGGCTTCATAATCTGCTGTAAATACCATTGTGCCTAATCCGAATTTAGAGGTTGAGGCTGTTTTATAAGCTTCATCTTCAGATTTAACTTTAATAACCGCTGCAACTGGCCCAAATGTTTCTTCTATGAAAACGGCCATGTCTTTAGTGACATGCGTTAAAATAGTTGGCTGGTAATACGCGCCTTCTCGTGTATGGCCTAAAAGCACTTTTGCGCCTAAATCAATTGAGCTTTGGACTTGTTCTTCTAGAGTTTCCGCTAAATCTTCACGCGCTAAGCACGACATGGTTGTATTTTCTTCAGTTGGATTTCCATACTGTAAGGCTTCAACTTTAGTTTTGAATTTCGAAATGAATTCATCATAAATGTCTTCAACAACTATAAATCGTTTGGCAGCAATACAGCTTTGTCCAGAATTTTGCATTCGTGCTTTAACCATGGTGTCCATATGCCGATTTAAATCGGCATCTTTTAAAACGATACAGGCGTTGTTTCCTCCCAATTCTAATAGTGAAGGTTTTAGGTTTTTACCAGCAAGCTCAGCTATTTTTCGACCTGCTTTTTCGCTTCCTGTTAAAGAAACAGCTTTCACAATGTCGTTTTCCATGAGCTCTTCAATAGCGTTGTGATCTGTGACTAAAGTTTGAAAACAACCTTTTGGAAAGCCAGCATTTATAAATAATTTTTCAATGGCAATGGCACATCCAGTCACGTTTGATGCGTGTTTAAGTAGTGCAACATTTCCAGCTGTTAATGTTGGCACTGCAAATCGAAACACTTGCCAAAACGGATAATTCCAAGGCATAATAGCTAAAACACAACCCAAAGGATCGTAACTAATAAAGCTTTCATGCGCTTCAGTTGCAATAATATCGTCTTGTAAAAACTGTTCGGCATTTTTAATGTAAAAGTCAATCAGTAAAATACACTTTTCAATTTCAGCTGTACTTTCTGTAATTGGTTTTCCCATTTCAGATGTCATAAGCAGGCTTAATTCTGCTTTATTTTCAAAAACTTGATCTGCAAGATTTTTTAATAAATTTAATCGATCTTCAATTTTAAAGTTTTTCCAAGTCTTAAAAGTCTGGTCTGCTAAGTCTAATTTTTCATCTAATCGCGATTTAGAATCTAGCATATAGGTTTCAAGATGATTTCCATTGTAAGGGTTATAAGTTTTCGTCGTTTTTTTCATAATAAAAGGTGTACTTCAAAATTAAATGTTATCAATTCAAATGATTAATCATATTACTAAAATCTTTGACGCTAATAGTAAATAGCATTTCAGCTAATATCGATATCTAAAGAGTTAAGCGATGGTTCGTGTTTCGCTTATATTTGAAACACAGCAAGGCGCTGAATTTTAAAATTAATTAAAAAAACATAACAACATGAGTAATAACGGAAATACAGTTTTAGGAATTTTAGCAGGAACAGCAGTAGGAGCAGTTTTAGGAATCTTATTTGCGCCAGATAAAGGTAGTGTAACAAGACAAAAAATTGCAGATGAAGCTGCGGCGAAAAGAGATATAATGACAGATAAAGCATCTGACTTAAGAGATTCTTTAGGTAATACTATTTCTTCTCACAGAGAAAATTTAGATCATCAGGTAGAGTCTATAGTTTCTAACGCAAGTTATAAGGCAGAAGATGTTATAACGACGCTTGAAGCTAAATTAAAAGACTTAAAAGCTAAGAATAAGAATTTACAGAAAAAAGCCTAATTGATGAGTGTTTTTGACGACATAAACCAAACCACAAGTAAAGCTTCACATATTGGTGAGCGCTATATTAGAGCGTCTCACCAATATTTTAGACTCAAAATATTTCAGCAATTAACATTGTCATTAAGTTTAGTGACTAAAGTGTTGGCTATTGGAAGTCTCTTGTTTGCAGGGTTGGTATTTTTATCTATCGCTGCAGCATTAGAAATAGGTGATGCCTTAAATAGCTTTGCACTCGGATTTTTAATCGTAGGATTTGTTTACGTTTTGTTATCGGTAATTATTTATTTGTTGAGAGCAAAATTCAATACGATGATTATAAAACGAGTAGGACTAAAATTTTTCAATTAATATGAAGACATACACATCATTTGAAGATATTGAAACCGATTTAAAACGTTTTAAACTAGAGCGTGATATCGCATGGGAAGAATTGAAACTGACCAAAAGTGAATTTAAAGAAGATTTACAACCAATGAATTGGATAAGTTCCGCCTTAAAATTAACTGGAAAATACAGTTTTATAGCTTTAATAAAAAAGTGGTTTTTTAAAAAATAACACTAACTGACCTTAACTTTAGAAGGAGTTTGCATTTTAAATTCATTAGGTGAAACTTCAAATTTTTCTTTGAAAATTTTAGAAAAGTAACTTCTACTGGTAAAGCCTATAGAGTAAACTACTTGCGAAATATTTAAGTCCGTAGTTTTTAGTAAATCTCTAGCTTGCTCTAATCTTACGTGTCTAATAAATTCAGTTACAGTTCGCGTGTATAAAAATTTAAAGCCATCTTGAAGCTTGGCTTGCGATAAGCCTGTTTCTGCAGATAAATCCTCTAAATTGTACGATTTAGAAGGATTTTTTAATATTTTTTCGCCAATTTTTCTAATGCGTTTTAATTCACTTTTTACCAAAGATGTTGGTAATTCAACCCCTTTAGATTGTTTATTGTATTGTTGAATGTGTAGCGATAAAATTTCGTAAACTTTGGCTTCCATTTTTAAAATACGCAACATGCCTTTAGTTTTGGTGTTGTGTAATTTTTTAACGTGATCTGCCATTTTTAGATTAAGCGTTCCATGATGTAAAAAACGGTTTTCGTGAGCTGTATCAACAAACACTTCATGCAGTTGTTGGTTTAATGTAGATACTTTAGTGGTGCGTTTATTTAAGAAATCTTTTCTTACAATTTGAATAATATTCGTTTCTATTTTTACTCCTTTTTTAAAGTGGAAACAATTGAAACCGTCTGCTTTGTTGGTATAAATTAATGTTTGAAACTGCTCAATTAATGTCTCTTTACTCTGAATACCAAATCGATGTAGAAATTCGCCTTGAAGATTGTATATAAAACGAACAGGGTTAAATTCTGTAGCTTTAAATTTTATAACAACATCATTGTAAAATTCAATATCATAAATCATAAGATTTACGCCCCAATCAAAAGGAATAATCTTTACAGTTCCTTTAGCTTTTTCGTTATCTACAACGAGCGTACATTCTCCCCAACGTTCTAAAATTTCTCCACCAATATTAGTTTGCAATTGGTCTATAATGTCCTTGGTTTTTTCGGCACTTATCGCTATTTCTGTCATAATTTATTCGCTTAACAATAGTGTTAAATTAACACTTCAATAGTTAATCTTGCCTGCTGTTAGCAGAAGGCTCTCGCTCTTATTGTTTTCTCAAATAAATCTACCTCAATGTTAGACAACAACAAATAGAATGATTTGTAAAAAGTAAAGATAACTTAATTTTAGAAAGATATTTTAATTTTTTCAGGCTTTGAAGTTAATTTTTAAATCTATTGAGCAAACAAACTGAGCATCAAAGAATTATTTTTGAGTAATTAACCAAATACCTAAGAAATGAACATATACGAAGCTATAAGAAATGATCACGACATTCAAAGAGAACTTTTAGATAAACTAATTCAGACATCGGGAGATACAAAAGAACGCACTAAGATTTTTAAAGACTTAAGAAAGGAACTCGATATGCATGCTAATGCCGAAGAACGACATTTTTATAAACCATTAATTCCATCCGATATGATGCAAGAACATGCTAGGCATGGCATTGCAGAACATCATGAAATTGACGAGCTTATTGAACAATTAGAAAAAACAGAAATGGACTCCTCTGCATGGTTAAAAATTGCCAAAGATTTAAAGCATAAAGTAGAGCATCATTTAGAGGATGAAGAAAAAACATTTTTTCAATTATCTGGTAAAGTTTTAACCGAAAAACAAAAAGACGATTTAGCTACAAAATACAATGCTTACATGGAGGAACATAGGTAAGGCTTTATATTAAAGAACAGCCGTGTAATTGAGTTAATCCTAATAGCTTATGCATTAAGTTACCCATAGGTGTTTCGTTAACTTTGAATGACTGATTAAGAATTAAGATGTAAAGTGGTACACATCTATAAATTAAAGTGCCATAAACATTAAAAGCAATTATATTATGAGTACTTATACCGAAGAAGTCGGAACCAAATTAAATAACTTATTAGAAAAAACATACGATGCTGAAAAAGGTTTTACCAAAGCAGCAGAGAATATTGAAAACACTTCGTTACGATCTTACTTTAAGAACAAAGCACAAGAGCGTCTTAATTTTGGACGAGAATTAAAAGAGGAAATCAGAAGTTTTAATCAAGATGTTGATAAAGGCGGAAGTATAACAGGTTCGGCTCACAGAGCTTGGATGGATGTGAAAAGTTTATTTTCGGCCAATGATGAAGAGTCTATGTTAAATGAAGCTATTAGAGGAGAAAAAGCTGCTATTGAAGAATACGACGATGTCTTAAGTGAAACAAGTCTTCCAATGAGCACTAAATCTATATTACAATCGCAGAAATTGGCAATTAATAATGGATTATCTAAGATAAACGCATTAGAAGATATTCAATAAGAACGAAGAAAAATAGGTTAGGTTGAAAAGGGTGTCATATAGTTATGTATGATGCCTTTTTTTCGCTTAAAATCAATATGTTATATGAGTTAGGAATCTTGCCTATTGTGTCAAGAATACTGTGATTTTCAGGTTATCTTTAGTATGAGGAATTAGACGAGCTAATTTCAAAGACTAATTACTAAAACCAAAACAATATGTTACGTTGGACAATCACATTCGTTATAATAGCAATCATAGCAGCCATACTAGGATTTGGTGGCATTGCAGGAGCAGCAGCAGGAATTGCTAAAATAGTATTCTTTATATTTATAGTACTTTTTGTACTGTCTTTATTAAAAGGAGTTATTAAGAAATAAATACCTCAAATATATATACCTATAAAAACTACTAGCCATAGACGATAAAATGTCTTTGGCTATTTTTATGGATCAAAAGATTAGACATTATCAGGTTTTTAGATTCATTTTATTTTGCTTTATATTTTTGAAGACGCATTGGGTTTTAGTTTCCTACTTCTAATCATTCTACACGTTTATAATTTTCGGAATAAATTTTATTACCATCTTCATCAATTTCAATTTGTTCGAAACGATTTTCAGTTAATTCAAGTATAAAATTAAATTCCTCTTGCTCTGCGATAACTTCATTCATAAAAGCAGAACCGAACTCTAATTCTTCAGTTAATGTCCCATCTCCATAACTATAATTACCATAGCCAAAAAACTCAATAGAATCGGTTTTTAAAAGCTTACACCACATAACTTTTGTGTCTGTGTACATTTTAACTTGTCTAGAAATGGTATTATTAGAAAAAGAGTCTACAACCTTATTATCTATATAATTATAAAAACCGACAAGTTCCCAAGTGCCTTTCAGATTAAGTTTCTCTGAATTTTTTTTCGTTTCAATGTTTTCTGCAACCTTTTGGTCTTGTTCTTTACAAGAAGATATAAACACCAAGGCTGCACTTAAAAGTAGTATTTTATACGTCATAATTTCTAAGGTGTTACTGTTAATCACCTTTAAAGTACGAAATTATAAGGAGAAATTACTTCGATTCATAAATTATATGATGTTATAAGAACTGTTAATAACTTCATTGTAAGGATTTGAACAAAAAACCTACTTTTGTTTTATATAATAAAATACAAAATATGTCTGATACAATTGAAAAAGTAAAGTGTTTAATTATAGGATCTGGACCTGCAGGATACACAGCTGCAATTTATGCGTCTAGAGCAAATATGTTTCCTGTTTTATATCAAGGAGAACAACCAGGTGGTCAATTAACCACTACAAATGATGTAGAGAATTTTCCAGGTTATCCTGAAGGTATTACTGGTCCAGAAATGATGATTCAGTTACAAAAACAAGCAGAACGTTTTGGTACAGATGTACGTCATGGTTGGATTACAAAGGTTGATTTTTCTGGGGATGTCCATAAAGCATGGGTAAATGAAGAGAAAGAAATTCATGCAGATACCATTATAATTTCTACAGGAGCCTCTGCAAAATATTTAAACTTACCTTCTGAACAAAAATATTTAAAATTAGGTGGTGGAGTATCCGCTTGTGCTGTTTGTGATGGTTTCTTTTACAGAAATCAGGAGGTTGTAATCGTAGGAGCCGGAGATTCTGCTTGTGAAGAAGCACATTATCTATCTAAACTTTGTAAAAAAGTAACGATGTTGGTTAGACGTGATGAGTTTAGAGCCTCAAAAATCATGGCTAAGCGTGTTCAGAATACTGAAAATATTGAAATACTATATAATACTGAAACTGATGAAGTGTTAGGTGACGGACAAGTGGTTACTGGTGTTAGAGTTTTTAACAACCAAACCAATGAAAAGCACGAAATCGAAGCCACAGGATTTTTCGTAGCAATAGGTCATAAACCGAATACAGATATTTTTAAAGGTTATTTAGATTTAGATGAAACCGGTTATATTATTAATGCTGTGCCAGGAACAAGCAAAACTAATGTAGAAGGTGTGTTTGTGAGTGGAGATGCTGCAGATCATGTTTACAGACAGGCAATTACAGCTGCAGGAACGGGGTGTATGGCAGCATTAGACGCGGAGCGTTATTTAGCTGCTAAAGATGCTGATTTTGAAGTAGCTACATCTAGTTATAACTAAACAAACTACCTTTTTTTTATAGAGCCGAAGTAATTTACTTCGGCTTTTTTTTGTGCTCAATTTTTAACGCTGTTTTTTGGTAATATTTTAACAGATATGCTCAATATGACTTTTGTCATAATTTAAAATGCTTTTTGTGGCAATCTTTGCACCAACATAAAAACGCAATTACTATTATGATACATTTATTTAAATTACCAGTATTTTTCCTAACCGTTATTCTAAGTAGTCTATTTTCTTTTCAGGTAGCATTTTCTCAAAGTTTCACATTAAATAATTCTTCATCAGTATTGGAGGTGCATGGTACATCGTCTTTACACGATTGGGTATTAGAAACAGAAAAGCAGTCTGGTAAAATAGTAATCACAAACGCTGATGAGTTAGAGATTAGTAGTCTTAACATTACTGTAGAAGCAGAAAGTCTTAAAAGTGGCAAGTCTTCAATGGACAAAAACACTTATAAAGCTTTAAATACGGACGATCATAAGACTATGAACTTCACGCTTAGTTCTGTTAAACAAATAGAAAAATTAGCCGATAAATCGTTTAAGGCTTCTGTATCAGGAAAAATGACTATTTCTGGGGTTACTAAAACTATTTCTCTTGATATGTCAGTAAAACTAGAAGGCAATAAGGTTTTACTAAACGGTGAAAAATCATTCGAAATGACAGACTTTGGAATCGATCCACCAAAAGCTTTATTAGGTACTATTAAAACCGGAAACAAAATTAAAATAGTATTCAAATCTGTATTCAATTAAAAATAAATCAAATATCAAATCAACTTAAAATTAATAATTATGAAATCAGTATTAAAACTCGTAACACTTGTCATTGTACTTACAATGGGGTATTCTATATCTGCACAAACGACGTCAAAAAGAGACCTAGATAATTATAGGCAACCAGATCAAAGAGGTATTAATGTTTTTGAAGCACCAAAAGATACGCTTACAACTTTTGAAGATTTATACGTAAGAGTAGGAGGGTCATTTGCACTTCAGTTTCAAGCTTTAGACCATGATAATTCAGGTGCTGTGCCATTAGGCGAGATAGGAAGTAACTTTAACTTAGCAACAGCTAATTTAGATTTAGATGTAGCTCTTTATGATGGTGTAAGTATGCATTTAAGAACGTATTTATCTTCACGTCACCACCCAGAACCTTATGTAAAAGGTGGTTATTTTAAGGTTGATAAATTAGATTTTATCTCTGAAGGATTTATGGCAGACCTAATGAAACATACGACAATTAAAATTGGTCATATGGAGAATAACTATGGTGATGCACACTTTAGAAGAACAGATAACGCTCAAGCAATTCACAACCCATTTGTTGGCAACTTAATTATGGATTCGTTTACAACAGAAGTTGGTGCCGAAGTGTATTACACAACAGACATGGGCTTATTTGGTATGATTGGATTTACAAACGGTAAATTAAACCAAAAAGTTGTTGCCTCTGACGGTAAAACTGGAGGAGCTGCTTTCTTAGCAAAATTAGGTTACGATAAGCAAATTAACGATGACTTTAGATTTAGATTAACAGGATCTTTATACAATACAGGTTATGCGCCAAACGTATATTTATACTCTGCGGATAGAGGTGGATCTAGATATTATAGCGTAATGGAAGAGCCTGGATCTTCAGCATTTAGATCTGGTCGTTTTGATCCAAGCTACGGCAATCAAATTACTGCAATTATGATTAACCCATTTGTAAAGTATGGTGGTTTAGAAGTGTTTGGTACAATTGAAATGACTTCAGGAAAACGATTAGCTACAGAAACAGAAAGAAGAAATGTAGATCAGTATGCAGGTGAAGTAATTTACAGATTTGGTGAAACTGAAAATGTATTCTTTGGAGCACGTTATAACACTGTAAGTGCAGAGTTAGCTAGCGGAGATGACGTAAGTATTGATAGATTTCAATTAGGTGCAGGTTGGTTTATGACTAAAAATGTACTTATGAAAGCAGAATATGTTAGTCAAACATATAATGATTATGCAGTGGGAGATCAGTTTGAAGATGGTGAGTTTAATGGTCTTATGTTAGAGGCAGTAATAAGCTTCTAAGAGTTAGTTTTATTAATATGACCTTCATCTTTGTGATGAAGGTCTTATTTTTTATCTTTCAATTATGCTTAAAACAGTATCATATATTATATTATTTATAGTAGGATCTACGTTAATAGGTTTTAATGAGGTAGAATCTAAAGAATCAACAGTGGTATTATCCACTGATAGTTATGTAAAAATTAAAGGAAAAACGAATGTAAGTACCTTTGAGTGTAACTTTGATATAACTACTATTTCAGACGGAATACGTATTAAATACAATGCTTATGATGAAAGAATTAAATTCAATGACACCAAATTAACACTTCCTAATTTAGAATTTAATTGTGGTGGTAATGCTATAAATAGAGATTTTAATAAACTGCTTAACACTGAAGAATATCCAGAAATAATTCTTAAACTTAAAGAGATTTCAAAAGGAGAGTCGGTTAAGAATTCAACGTCAGCACTAATAGAAATTACTTTAAGTAATAAGGTAAGGACTTATACTGTTCCTATTGTTGTAAATAACGATGAAGACTTAATTGTAAGTGGTGTATTGCCATTAGATATTAATGACTTCGGTTTAGCCGCACCAACTAAAATGTTGGGAATGGTAAAGGTTTCACCAAATATTGAGATTCAGTTTTCGCTTAAAATATTAGAGTGCTAATTATCAATTAGCGTATTTTCTTCTGTAGTTTAGCGGTATCTTCAAACTTTGTAATCGTAATTGCTGGACTTCCAAATAGGTAAAGTTCACTATCACCAGAAGCTGCAATAGTAATATTTTCTAAGGCAGAAATGGTTAAATCCCCATTATCTTCTAAGCTAGCATCAACGGTTTTAACATCAAATTTTGATCCATTAAAATTAGTTGAATTATCCATTCTAAATACAGAACTATTTGCATTACCTTCAATTACAGCATCAGAACGTAGATATAAATCAAAATCTGCAACGTTACTTGTAATTAAAGCATCTAGCTTACTATTGTCTGTTAATTCTATTTTTGTGTTAACAGCTGTAAGGTTCAATCTTGTCTTAGATTTCCCTGAGCTTTTATATATAAAATCTTTCGCATTAATATTTAAATATGCTCTAGAATCATCAGCTGTAATTAAGGTTACATCGTTGAGTTCCATGGAGGTTAATGACCTAATTTCACCGTCACCTCTAGTTTCTATATTGCTAAGTCCATCACCATAATTTACAGTGATATTTAATTTCTTTTTAGTCGTAATGCGTACGGTTTCTGTAAATGTAAGTACCCCTTCAACCACACCAAACTGAATAACTTCATGCAAATTATCATCTGCTTCAATATCTACAGAGGGCTTACTGTTATAGACGACTTCAATTGAAAAATCACCATCGACTACAATGGAGTGAAAATCATCAACGTATGTTTGTTTAACAGTAACATTTCTGTCACCTTTAATTTTGTCGTTTGATTGCGCTTGAGCTACTGGCATCGCAACAAGCAGTAAAAGAAAAATGCGTATTGTTTTTTTCATGTTTTAAAGTTTACTGTCTTTTAAAAGAGACACAAAACCCATAAAATAAGTTACTTATTATAATTTTTAACTTCAATATGATGTTCTGATTGTCAATATTAGTGATTTCTGTTTAATATTGCTCAATTAAAAGCTAATAAACTAAGTTATACAAAAACCATCCCAAACTCTATTTAGAATTTAGGATGGTCTTTAATTGGTTGGTATATAGTTGTTTATTGTTGCTTAATACGACCTGCAGAATTATCAGATTTGTTTACCTTTTCTGGGTTGCCATAGTATTTGATATCTCCACCACTTGTAGCATTAGCCGTAAGCGCTTTGGATGTATTAACCGAAATGTCTGCACCACTGGTTGCTTTAACATTAGATGTTTCTGCTTTTAATTTCGACGCATCAATATCACTTCCACTTGTAGCTTCTGCAATTAAATTTATAGTGGAACCACTTATTTCAATATCACTGCCGCTCGTAGAATGACAATTTAAAGATTCTGTTTTTACATCTAAAGTGATATCTGCTCCGCTTGTGGCGTTTAGTTCTAAATCTGAAACTTCAATGGTGTTTGTAGATAAAACATCACTACCACTAGTTGCCTTAATAGCTGAAATAGTTTTAAGATTTACCATTATTTTTTTTGAAGTTGCTCGTCTTATGTTCTCAGCTGTATAGATTCTTAAGACACTATTTTCTACTTCGGTCATTATAAGTTCGTGTAGATTTTCATCAGCTTCAAGACGTATTGAAACGTCATCAGATTGCGTAATATACAGGTCTAGCCCTTGACTAACTTTAATTTCGTCGAAGTCATTAGAAATGCTTCGCTCTGCATTTACAACATTTCCGTTGCCATCTATACCTGGCATAAAATTGCAGGATAGCATTAATATGCTAATAATACTAATTATGATAATTCTTGTTAATGTAGTCATGATTTCTGTTGGTTTTTTGATACTGAATCAAGTTCAGTATTGGTTGATGAATTGTTTGTTTTATAAATTTATCTTGATGTAACGTCGTTTCAAATTCTAAAATGATGACTTGTAGAATTTATGACCTCAATTGTCATTAACTTCAATTTGAACTCCGTTTTCGTCATTTATTTGAACTCTGACTTCAGGTTCATTCTCATTGGTCGATTTTGTATTTGTGATCGATTCTATAATTTCAGTTTCTACTTCATTAAAAGCCTTCTCTTCCTCTTCTATAACCTCTACTGCACAATCTAAACACTCAACCTCATTCTTATTGATTTTTAAATATTGCCCATCATTAGAATTCGTTAAAAGACTATTGTAACTGTTGTAATAATGATTCACATATTTACTTGTATTTACATCAGAATACAGTACAACTCCTTCAGGTAGATAAAGTATAACTCTAACCTCTTGTTCGCTGAATTTATTTTTAACATCTGAAGCATGATAAGCTTCTAACTGCAATTCGTTATTAGAAAACGTGTAGTCGTAATTAATGTTTTCGGCACGTTCTTTTGCACTATTGTAATTGCTACCACTAGCTTCTTTTACAATTGTTATTTTAGCTACAGAATCTGTTGTAGAGTATACAATTAACTTTATATCTGATGATACAAGGTTACGGCCATCATCGTCTTCTGTTATTTTGAAATCATTATGATCACTATATACAAAACTATTAAAGCGATCAAAGCCTGTCATCTTAATTTTTAAAGTGTCATTAGCTTTAATATTAAGTTCGTTTTTAGAAATTATTTCTGCATCATAAGCGTGTTCTGTAGCTTGCTTTACTCCTGTAATTACAATGCCAATTATAGCCATAATCCATAGTCCGAGTAATGTGAATTTAGCAACATTACCAATAGATTTTAGGTTGTTTACTAAGATTTTGAGACCCAAATAGAACACAAAGAAAAAAGGAATAGCAAATGCAAAAAATAGAAGCGTTGACATTAACCACATCGGAATATTTGCGGCATTTGCAGCATCTAAGAAATTCATTGGAGGAAAATGAATAGCATCCGTAACACCTACAGTGAAGAAGGCTACAATTAATGCGATTAATGCACTGATACCAACTATAATTAAAAATACACCTATGAACTTTGCAATTACTTTTAGGAAGAACATAATGATAGTTCCAATGGTTTCAAAAAACGATTGTGAACTAGACTTTAACTTATTGCCTTGCTTTTGAAAATCAACACTTTTTACAGAGTCTGAAACCGTATCAGAAACATGATCAAACCCCTCTTTTAGTTTGTCTCCATGTTTTTTTAAATCTACATTTTTAATGTTGTCGGATACAGAACCAATGCCGTCTTTAATTTTTTTTTCGATGTTGCTGATGTTCACAGGATCACCAGTCATGGTTAGTTTTTCGGCTGTGGTTTTTGCTTCAGGGATTAACGCCCATAATAAAATGTATAGTAGTACACCTGTACCAGCACTAAAAAACAGGATGACCCAAATAAGCCTAACCCATAAAGCATCGAGTCCGAAGTAGTGTCCTAAACCAGCAGAAACACCACCAATATACGAGTTGTCTGTATCTCTAAATAAACGTCTGGTTGTATGCGATTTTTGATGGTTATGTTGTTTTGGTTCGTCTTCAAAAATTTCGTCATCAACTAAATAGTCTTCAGGCTGGCCCATAATGGTTATAACCTCGTCAACTAACTTAATACCAACAACTTGTTTTTCGTTTTGAATGCGTTCTGCAAATAATTCTGCAATTCGTGCTTCAATATCTGCAATAATTTCTGAACGTCCTTGAGAGTCAGTAAATGAACGTTTTATAGCCTCAAGATAGCGCGATAATTTAAGGTATGCATCTTCATCGATATGGAAGAATATACCTGCTAAATTTATATTGACTGTTTTATTCATTTCTTTGGTGTTTTTGTATTGGTTACTAGGTTAACTGCATTTTGTAAATCGCTCCATGTGGAGTTTAATTCATTAAGAAACAGTTGTCCTGTTTCTGTTAGTCCGTAATATTTTCTTGGCGGACCAGAAGTCGATTCTTCCCAACGGTAATTGAGCAATCCAGCATTTTTTAATCTTGTTAATAGAGGATATATAGTTCCTTCTACAACAAGCATTTTTGCGTCTTTTAGTGTGCTAAGAATTTCGGCAACGTAAGCATCGTCATCTTTTAAAATGGATAGGATGCAATATTCCAAAACACCTTTACGCATTTGTGCTTTTGTGTTTTCTATCTTCATGTGTGTGTTCTATTTTTTTATTAAAGTCACATGCAATTCGCGCAAGAAACTTAAGTTGTCATTTGATGGTTTTGTTTTTGCTGGTGTCATGTGATATGCGTCTTTAATTTAATTAAACTGTTCATTTTTTGATTGATTTGATTATTGATGAATATTATTCTTGAGATACTTCGACAAGCTCAGTATGAGAAATCAGTATCATTATTTTAAAAAATTAATGGTCAATGGGTATTTATAGGTGTTTCCATCTCTAGCCGATAAACTAGCTTTAACTATAAGGGCTAGCTCTATTATAAATGCGATAATAGCTATGGCACCTAATCCACCTCCTATATAAAGTAGAGGTGAAGGCTCTCCAATATTAATATGAAAATTGTGGAACCCATTAAAGTCAATAACATCCAAACTTCTAAATAGTTTGAAAATGAAAAAGGGAACACTCAATGTACCTAAAATAATAGCATATAGTAAAATGCTAATCTGAAAATTAATAGCTTGTTTTCCGTGTTGATCTATAAATTCGGATTTATTTTTATTCGCTGCCCATAATACTATAGGACCTATAAAGTTTCCAAATGGAATAATAAATCTAGAGAAGGTGGACAAATGTATGAATGTCGCCAAGTTTTTGTGATGATTATCTATCATTTTTAAATGTATATAATAGTTTCTTATACAAATATATGTCTTTAAAAAGGTATTATGTTACACATAGTACTGAAAATTAACATTTCTTTAACATTAGTGCGATTAGATATTTTGATTTATTTTAGTGGAAATTATGGTATTAATTAGTTTCCCATCGTTGTGGGAAAGAAATAAGTTTCAATGAATATTTCTCCTTCAAAACTCAATACATTTTTAATGTTTAAGCTGCCTGCAGCATATTTTACAGGTGTACGTACAAAATCGTTATCTGATACGACATGTATAGTGACTGTTAAACATCGTTGGGTAAATCAAAATCCATTTAAATCAATGTTTTGGGCTGTACAAGGAATGGCTGCCGAGTTAACGACTGGAGCACTAGTTATGAAAAAAATTAGAGGTAGTGGTAAAAAGATATCGATGTTAGTCGCTTCTAATAATGCATCTTTTACAAAAAAAGCTACAGGTAGAATTATGTTTACTTGTAAGGAAGGCCATAAAATTGATGACGCTATTTCTAAAGCGATTGAAACTGGAGAAGGGCAAACCGTGTGGTTAAATTCAAAAGGTATAAATAAGGAAGGAGTAGAAGTGTCTGATTTTAATTTCGAATGGACATTGAAAGTGAAGTCTTAACATTATCATTATAAATGGACTGTTAGTTACATATAAAGAAGTCAAAGTTTGACAACCTCAATCTAATTGAAAATAAAATATTTGTAACAAATATGGAAATAGGACAACCTATATAAGAATCAATCATAAATCAAAAACATCATAACAATATGGAAAAATTACCAGACTTTAATGACAGAAATGCACATGAAATAGATTACCGTATTTACGGCGAAGAAATGCAGTATGTAGAAATAGAACTCGATCCTCAAGAAGCTGTAATTGCAGAATCTGGAAGTTTTATGATGATGGACGATGGTATTAAAATGGACACCATTTTTGGTGATGGATCAGGAAAAGATACAGGGTTTTTAGGTAAAATCTTGGGTGCCGGAAAACGCATCCTCACAGGCGAGAGTTTATTTATGACGGCTTTTTATAACGATCTCACAGGGAAACGTAATGTGTCTTTTGCTTCGCCTTATCCAGGCAAAATAATTCCGATTGACTTAAACGCATATCAGGGAAAATTTATCTGTCAAAAAGATGCGTTTCTCTGTGCGGCAAAAGGAGTAAGTGTTGGCATTGAGTTTTCAAAAAAATTAGGCCGCGGGCTTTTTGGTGGTGAAGGTTTCATTATGCAAAAGTTAGAAGGAGACGGAATGGCTTTTGTACATGCTGGTGGAACTACAGCAGTAAAAACCTTGGCAGCAGGAGAAACTTTACGTGTAGATACAGGTTGTATTATTGGTTTTACACAAGGCATTGATTACGATATAGAATTTGTTGGAGGTATTAAGAACTCCATTTTTGGTGGTGAAGGTTTGTTTTTTGCTAAACTTCAAGGGCCAGGAAAAGTGTATATTCAATCCTTACCTTTTAGTAGGTTGGCAGGTCGTGTTTTAGCTTCAATACCTAAAGGTGGAAAATCTAAAGGAGAGGGAAGTATCCTTGGAGGCATTGGTGATTTATTAGATGGTGATAATAGGTTTTAACACCTTACATTTATAAATAAAACAGTGTCAAGAGGTTGAATTACAGGAATTACCTTTAACAGACAGAAGGTTTAAACGTGTAAATCCAAACTTTTAACATAACAAGCTGTTAAACTTTCAACGAAAACGATTTTCATTATTAATTTTTGCTATCTTTAAAATTCAATTGAAACAATAGCGTATAGTAAAAAATTACTTTTTGTTAACCTAAAAAACATAAAAACACCTATGGCGCGAGCAATGTACGAGTACACTAAAACGGTACTCAGCAAAGTGAGTTTTGATCCGACATTATTCTGTAAGGAAGTGCAAAAAGCAGTAAGACGTTTACTGCCTCACGAATTAGAAGAGTTAAGAATTTTTATTCAGTCCTTAGTCAGTCAAAACCCAGACTTAAATCAATGTTTAATTTATTTGAAAGCATAAATAGAAAAAAGCGACTTAAAAAAGTCGCTTTTTTTTATAATATTACCTTAGTATAATAACTGTATGCTAAATAAAGTTATTTGGCTTTAGGGCTAATAATTTCTACATTCTGAAAAGCAATTGCGCCACGAATAATTCCAGAGATTACATTGTGTATTGCATCTATAATTTGCATTTTTAATTCACTTTTATGATAAATAATACTTACTTCTCTAGCAGGAGAAGGTTCTTTAAAGTGTCTTAAATTAGGGCCTAATTTTTCTATGGTATCTAAAGTGTGTAAATAGGGAAGTAGTGTCATGCCCATACCTTCATTAGATAATTTAATTAAGGTTTCTATACTACCACTTTCAAGTTGAAAGTTTTCATCTGTCTGATCTTTAAAGCTTTTACATAAGTTTATAACGCCATCTCTAAAGCAATGACCGTCTTCTAAAAGTAACATGTCGTCAATGCTTAAATCAGAAACTTCAATGGTTTTTTTATCGTTTAATCTATGATTGTCAGGAATGTAAGCTACAAAAGGTTCGAAATATAGAACGCGTTCCTTTATATTATCACTTTCTAAAGGGGTTGCAGCAATTGCAGCATCAAGGTGACCATCACTAAGTCGTGCTAAAATTTCCTCAGTTGTTAATTCTTCAATTTTTAATTTAACTTTTGGATATTTTTTAATAAAAGTCTTCAAAAACATTGGTAAAAGGGTTGGCATAATGGTTGGGATAATTCCCAATCGGAACTCACCGCCAATAAATCCTTTTTGCTGATCTACAATATCTTGAATTCTATCTGCTTCATTTACAATATTTCTAGCTTGATACACTATTTTTCGACCAACGTCTGTAAGCTCTATTGGCTTTTTTCCGCGATCAAAAATAACGATGTCTAATTCGTCTTCTAATTTCTGAATTTGTGTACTTAGCGTAGGTTGGGTTACAAAGCATTTTTCGGCCGCTTTAGTGAAGTTTTTATGTTCTGCTATAGCTAAAGCATATTTAAGTTGAGTAATAGTCATAGGTATTCATTTAGACTATAAAAGTATAAAAACTATTCATGAAAACTATGATAAATAACACTTATTTGAGTCGTAAATTTGTTTAAACAAAAATCAAAGATTATGAAACTAAATAGCATAGGTTTAGATACCGTAAAAACAAAAGGATTAGCTGATGAATTAAATCAGTTATTAGCAAACTTTCAATTGTATTACCAAAACTTAAGAGGTATACATTGGAATATTAAAGGACGTGGATTTTTTGATCTTCATGTAAAGTTCGAAGAGTTATATACAGATGCCAACTTAAAAGTAGATGAAATTGCTGAGCGTATTTTAACATTAGGTGAAACTCCGTTACATACGTTTGAAGATTACACAAAAGCAGCTAAGGTTCCCGTTGGAAAAAATATTTCGAAAGATGAAAAAGCAGTTGAATTGATTGTTGATTCTCTTGCGGAATTATTAAAAATGGAGCGTTCTATTTTAGAAGCAGCAGGTGATGCGAATGATGAAGGTACCAATTCTATGATGAGTGATTTTATTACCGAACAAGAAAAAACGGTTTGGATGATGAAAGCTTGGTTGGGTGAAACCGTTTAAGACTGATATAATTTTATATTTAAAAAAGACTGCTCGAGAGCAGTCTTTTTTTTGTTTCAATTGATGTGTATTCTATTCTAAAAACGAATGTTCAAGTCTAAATCTTTATCTTCAACTTTAAATTTAGCCTCATCGTAATTTGGTGGTCCAAAAGACATGACGTTATTAGAAATCCCGTAAGATTCTAATGGCATTCCGTTGTCTTCAAAGTCCATACGTTTATTGTCATTGGCATCGTGCATTGTCATTATTGCATACTCTCCTGGCAGAACGTTTTTAAACCTAATGGTTACTTTTCCGTCTTTTATTTCTGTTTCGGCATCCTTAATTCCTTTTCCTTTCATAAAGGTTTCTGAAGTGTGTAAAGACGTAAGTACTTTTCCGTTATCGTTTTTTACGTTATCTATAGTTACGGTAATTGTAATGCCTTTATCTTCTACTTGAGAGAACCCAAATAGTGATGTTAATACGATTGCGAATGTTAAGATTAATGTTTTCATAATAATAAGTTTTTAATGGTTGTTGTAAAACTGTTCTTTTTTGTTGATGATTCAAATATCTAATAAAACAACATGATTTAATATTTGTAATTACTGTACTGTAGTATTATGTGGATGAGTTGTGCTTAAGCTGGAAGGTTGAAGTTGGAAGCTTGAAGAGATAGATGAATTCACATGGTAATCTTTCTGGTGATTTTTTGACCACGTGAATATTTACACAAAGTTTCACAAAGAAGGCGTGAAGATACACGGTGAAATTTGACTATTAGTGAAGTTTTAGTATCGCAATAATGTATTTAGAAATCTAGAATCAAGACTTTTATAGCGTAATATATTAAAGTGCCTTTAGGTACGAGATATTGGGAAAAGTATATCGTTTAGCTTGGTTTTGTGCCTTTTGGTACAACATATGGAATGTATAAAAACAAAACCATTTAGATTGAAAATATAATTAAAGAAGTCCTCTAGCCTTAATTTCCAAATACTTATTAATGGTATTAACGGTTAAGTTTTCTGGTGCTGTTAAAATGGACTGAATGCCGTGTTTTTGAAGTTCTTTTACCATCAATCGTTTTTCAAAAGCAAATTTTTCTGCTATGGTTTTATGGTAAATAGATTGTAGGTCTTCAGCGTTTTCATTTAAGATGGTATCTAACTCTGTGTTTTCGAACAACACCACAACAAGCATGTGTTTTTTAGAGATTGCTTGTAAGTATGGCATTTGTCGTTTTAAAGCGCTAATATGTTCAAAATTGGTATAGAGTAGAAGGAGACTACGATGGGTTACTTTTCGTTTTAATTGCGCGTAAAGCAAACCAAAATCACTATCGTTAAACTGTGTATCTATGTTGTATAAGTTTTCTAAAATCCGATTAAGGTAGGTTAACTTTTGAATTGCAGGTAAGAAGGATTCTATCTTTTTTGAAAAGGAAATCATACCTACTTTATCATGTTTTTTTAAAGCGACATTACTAAATGCTAAGGTGGAGTTTATCGCATAATCTAAGAGTTTTAAACCATTAAACGGCATTTTCATTATTCTGCCAGTATCTATGATAGAGTAGATGGGTTGCGATTTTTCATCTTGATATTGATTCACCATTAATTGTGCACGCTTCGCTGTAGCTTTCCAATTTACAGTTCTAAAATCGTCACCTTGCACGTATTCTTTTATTTGTTCAAATTCTGAAGTATTACCGATACGTCTTATTTTTTTTAAACCAAACTCCGTTAATGAATTACTGATCGCTAGAAAATCGTATTTCTGCATTTGAATAATGGAAGGATACACCATTACCATTTGCTGGTTTTGAAACTGATACCTTCGCTTTACGATTTTGAGAATAGAAGACACAAAAATATTAAGGTGACCAAAATAATATTCGCCACGATCTACAGGTCTTACTAAGTAATCGAAATCATGATTTTCATTTGGATTTAAAGTTGTTTGGTAAAGAAAATCGCGTTTCTGAAACTGTACAGGCAACTCATCAATCACATCAATATAGGTCTTAAAACCATATTTGTTAGTAATTGTTATTGGCACAGGATTATTGTCGCTATTAGAAAATTTATCGGGTAAAATTCGTCTAGCTTGTACAGCGTTTTTTGGTTGATAGAGTAGAAGTAAATCAATTAATAAAAGTACAGCAATGATTATTGTAACAATCCACGCGATTGAAAACAACGTAGGCATCCAATACGACAAAAGAAAGCATACAGAAGCCACAGCTAAATATATATAGAGCTGTTTGTGTATGTATAATGATTTTATGAATTTCATTTTCCTTTAATTTCTCGCAAAGACGCTAAGACGCAAAGCAGGTTTCTAAATTTTCCTAATTCTACATAATACATATTAACGAGGCACTTCAACCGATTGTACAATCATTTCAATAACGTTTTCTGTGGTCATACCTTCCATTTCGCGTTCTGGTGTTAAAATGATTCTATGATTTAAGACAGGATTCAACGATTTTTTTACATCTTCCGGAATTACAAAATCACGACCACTAATAGCTGCAAAAGCTTTTGCTGTATTTAATATAGCTATGGATGCTCTTGGAGAGCCACCAAGATATAAATGTGGATGATTTCTAGTTTTCGATACAATCTCAGCGATATATTTAATGATTTTTTCTTCAACAAGAATCGCTTGTGTTTTAGATTTATAATCTTCAAGTGAAGCGGTATTTAAAATAGCGTTGATTAAGGTTTGTGGTTTTTCTCCTTTACGCTCGTGATGTGATGCTATGATTTTAACTTCATCTTCTAAGCTTGGATAATCTACCTTAATTTTAAAAATAAAGCGGTCTAATTGTGCTTCTGGTAATGCATAGGTTCCTTCTTGCTCAATTGGGTTTTGAGTGGCCAAAACCATAAATGGATTATCAAATTTATAGGTGAATCCGTCAATCGTTGCTTGGCGTTCTTCCATGGTTTCAAACAAGGCGGCTTGCGTTTTTGCTGGTGCTCTGTTGATTTCATCAATTAAAACAATATTTGAGAAAATAGGCCCTTTTTTAAATTCAAATTCAGACGATTTCATATTTAAAACCGATGTTCCTAAAACATCACTAGGCATTAAATCTGGTGTAAATTGAATACGACTGAACTCAGTTTTTAAAACCTTTGCAAACAGTTTAGCCGTTACTGTTTTAGCAATGCCTGGAACACCTTCAATTAAGACATGTCCGTCTGCTAATAAGGCTACGATAAGTAATTCTACAAAATTATCTTGTCCGATAATGACTTTTCTCAATTCGACTTTAATGCTTTCTACAGCCTTTTTTAAGTCTTCTAATTGAATTCTATTATCAAAATTTAAGTCGTCATTTACTGCTTCGTTGTCTTCCATTGATTATGGGATTTAAATTGTTCTATTAAGGTGTTTAACCTTTCTAATTCTGTACTATTGATTTCGTTTTTATGATTCAAACTTTTAATTAAGTTGAATAACGTCTGTGTATCTTCAAGCGAATTATTACTTCTTGCTGCTAAATTGTTTATAAAACTGGTGTTTATTTCAGCCGTTGAAAGATGTAAGGTGTTTCTAATATACTCTAAAAAATGATGAATTTTGTGTTGTGAAATCTCTTTGTGCTTTCCACTTTCATAATACATATTGGCAATCGTTCTTGTGAAATCTACCGTTTGGTTTTTCAAAGGATTTACAATTGGAATAGCACGTTGCTTCCGTTTCCCTTCAAAAATAATATAGATTAAAACACCAATTAGCATTATATAATAAGCCCATTTTAAGGATTTAGTGTTTAAAAACAGATACATTGGTGAGGTGTAAAATGTCTTTCCTGTTTTGTAATAGGTGTCGACATATACAGGTTGTGTTGTATCTATATAAGAAAGAAGTCCGGCTGTATAATCTTGATTTGGTGATTGTAAAATAAAATAGTTGGTAAAGGCTTGTGGAAAGGTGCTGAGTATTATTTCTCCATCTCCAAAAGGCTGTTTAATAGTGCTAATTAACGTGTCTTCCATCGGCATGTTTTCGCCTCTATAGGTGTCAATAAGTCCAATAACGGAAGTATTTAAGGTGTCTATTTTATTAAAATGAAAGAAGGTTGTGGAGCGATCGTACTTGTACGTTTTTTCAGAGTCTAAAGCAGGATTGACAAGCTTTACTTGGTATTCGTTATTGAAATTATCAAAGGTGTTAACCGATCTTGTATGTAAATTTAAGGTGTCTAATAATTTTTCTTCAAAATCTACCGCTGCTACGACTAGTGTGTTTCCGTTTGAGACCCAATCTAACACACTATTTAACTCTTCTTTTCCAAAGGAAATTCCTCCGTTATTAAAAAGATACGTGCCATTAATAGTATTGTTTTTGAGGTATTCAAAAGGTGGGCGATCTACAATAAAGACTGAGTCTGCAACACGTTTTAATTGGTCGTTAAACACATAAGTGCCAAACGGAATTTTGTGATGCGTAGCATACGATGGAAACCAATTTACAGCCTTCGGTTTGTTCATTTCTAGAACAACGATAGCCAAAATAGTTAGTGCTACAAGTGCGATATATAGTTTGCCTTTTTTACTCAACGCTTTGTTATGGTATTATTTAGTTGTTCAAAAGGACGTTTTAAGGTTTCAAACTTAAAGGCATCGACAGTAAATTCACCATACCAAACGTAATCATAAATTCTAGTGATATTTTTAAAATCAGTTTTTATATGTTCCTTATCAATTTCTTGGATATAGTCTTCATTAGTTTTTTGAGGTTGCCATGAAATATTATCATTTTCAGTTAAATATTTTAAGGATAAAAGATAATAATAACGAATGGCTAATCGGTAATTTTTCTGATTAATAGCTTCATTAATTAAGGCTGGAATGTCTTCATTTTTTATAATTTGTTCTTCTTCAGAGAATAAGATTGAACCTTGTTGTTTTGCCTTTGTAATGAGGTTGTTAGAATTCACTTTTAAGAAAAACCGGACTAATAAAAAGACTAAAAAGCCTAATAACAAATAGGGTAGAATCTTAAAAACAAAATACAAAAATCCGGATGCTGTACCCACACCAAAAATGGCTTCCCAAAACTTTCTAAGTATATTTTGAAACCAACGATACGCTTTGTCTAATATGTTTTCTTCGGGTTCAACTTCTAAATAATTAAAGTCATCATCTGCTTTGTAGGCTTCTAATTGGTCTTCTGTGATGTGTTGTTTTTCAACAGAAGTGTCATCGTAATTTACGGGTTGCTCACTTTGTTGCGCAACAGAAAGTTGCACAAAACAAAAACAAAGAAGAAACAACCTATATACTAACATTTAGTCTTCTGTTTTTCCAATTTCGCTAATACGATCATAAGTGCCAGTGAAGTTTACTTTCTCATGTAAATGAAAGTAAATTACTGCTCCCGAAATCATTAAAATAATGTTTAAAATAAACTGAAAGAACGTGTTTAAAACGTTGAGTAAAACAATAACAGGATCTGTAGACATACTACTTATGTTGGCAGGATCAATTTCACCTGAAAAAATACCAGTACTGATAAGTGTATATATAACAGACGGAAGTGATAACACCATAATAAGGACGTAATAAATAATTCCTAAAACGATAAAAGCACCGAAAGCAGTCCAAAAATCGGCATTTGCTAAAGTAAAGCTTTGAGTAAACGCATCTGAAGTTGATCGCTTTGGTTCAAAAACATAAATGCTAAATACAATAGCCATCGGAATCATAACATAAAGCACAGGAAAGAAGCAAAGCATCATTGCAATAATCAGTGTAATTCCTTTTAAAAAACTAAGTCCAAAAAATGGCCAAAACGATTTATAGACATTACTTTTTACTTCTACTGCATCAACGTCACCTTTATGATCTACATAAGATTTAATGTAAAATAATACTGCAGCTGCGGTAAGGATATAAGCTGCAATTGCAGAAATAAGATAAATAATGGCAACGCTTATGATTACAAAAATGTTGGTTGAGCCTATGCTAGGCTCAGTCATACTTGTAAAATCGAACATGTCGCCTGCGAGATAATTATACGCTGAAAGTGACAACATAAATACCACAATTGCAGGACCTGCGATATTGAAAATAGTTTTCATAAACGGCTTAAACTCATTTCTAATAAAGCCAAACGTATCACTTAAAATACTACTAAAATCTCTTTGTTTTCTGAATTCAATATAAGGTCTATTCATGTTTAATGGGTTGGGTTTAGGTTGAGCTCTATAGTATTTTTAGACGCTGTATCTTGTTTTAGTTTTCTGTTTAATTGAATTGGGTAAATTACGTAGTAAAAAAGGATTAATGCTAGAGAACTGGTAATAATTAATAGGGCTAGCCAATCTGGCATTTCGGTATGTCGGGTCACAAAACCTTCTAAAAAGCCAGCAATTATAAAAAATGGGATGGTGCTCATTAAAATTTTTAAGCCGTTAATTACACCACGTTTAAAGGATTCTAGTCGTGGCAAAGTTCCTGTAAATAACATGCCATTGCCCATAACCAGACCAGCACAGCCAGCGATAATAATGACAGATATTTCAATAGTACCGTGAATCCATATGGTACGTGCAGATTCCCAAAGTAAACCTTGTTCGTAAAAAAAGTACTGAAAACTGCCTAACATAATGCCGTTTTGCATCATTATAAATAAGGTGCCAACACCTAAAAGGATACCATAACCAAAGGCAAACAACGCTACTTTTATATTATTTAGTGTAATACCAAGGAACATGTGGAATTCGCCTTGTTGTTTATAAACAGCCATAGGATCGCCTTTTTCTATATTATCTAAAGTCATGTTTACATAACCATCTCCAAGAAAAGACCTTACAAAATCGTCTTCGCTAGCGGCAGAAAATGCACCAACAATAACAAACAAGGAAAAGGTTAAAAAGGCAATAAGAAGTTCACGATGATGTTTATAGAACATAGTTGGAAACTCCGTTTTAAAAAAGGAAATAAGCCTGTTTTTAGGCTCTTTTTTAGTTTTGTAAATACTTTGATGCGCGTTAGATGCCAATTGGTTTAAATAGCGTTCTGTATTGCTATTGGCGTAAAAGGTTTTAGCGTAACTTAAATGGTCGGTAACTTCAATATAGAGGTCAGAAAGTAAATCGGGATCTATTTGCGTTTTATTTGTAAGAATATTTTCAAATTCTAACCATTTGTCTTTATTTTGCTTTACAAAAGCCGCTTCGCGCATTATATTCCCGTTTAGACTTTCAAAGAAAAGAAAATATGGATGAATTTCAAATAGAAACTGCCCAAAATGTAGGGATTAATCAAAATGTTGCTAGTATTGGCGATAGAATGCTAGGTTACCTTATAGATAGTGCCGTTATTCTATTGTATTCTATAGGTGCTATTCTACTTTTAGCCACGTTAAATTTAGATTTGGGAGATACTTGGGCTATTTATTTGTTGATTTCGTTACCTGCGTTTTTATATTATGTGCTACTCGAAACATTTATGGATGGTAAAACCGTAGGGAAAGTTATTATGAATACAAGAGTTGTAAAATTGGATGGTTCTAAACCCAGCTTTTCTAATTATTTTGTGCGTTGGATTTTAAGAATTGTAGATGTGGTTTTAACTTCTGGAGGTGTAGCTGCTTTTACCATTTTACTAAAAGGCAATGGGCAGCGTTTGGGTGATATTGCTGCTGGTACCACAGTAATTAGTGAAAAGCAACAAGTTACAATTCATGATACGCTTATCAAAGATATTGCTACTGATTATGTACCAACATACAGCCAAGTGACCATGTTAAATGATAAGGATATGCAAACCGTTAAAAATTTATATGACAATGCTGTAAGAAACGGACATCATAATATTATCCTGAATTTACACGTTCGGTTATTGAAAATTATGGCCATAGAAACGAGTGAAAAACCAGTAGATTTTGTGGCAACCGTTATAAAGGATTATAATTATTATACGCAAAACATGTAAGCAGAGAACCACTTTTTCATTTTCAGAAAAAGTGAGTGAATCGCTTATCCCAGACTCGCTTTGGGATCTCAGAGAACCACTTTTTATTTTTCATGAAAATTGTGAGAATCGCTTATGCTGAGCGCAGTCGAAGGACTTATGATAAACGTTACTAAGAGTCAGTTTATAGTTCGAATGCGGTAAACAACGTTTCCCGAAGTATTTGAAAGAACCATTTTTCATTTTAAATTAGATGCCTACCTTCGCACATTACAATAATGTAAATATAATCACTCTATGTTTTTTCAATTTATAGATATTTTAGGAACCATTGCTTTTGCCATTTCAGGTGCATTGATGGCTATGGGTAAGCGTATGGATCCGTTTGGAGTTCTTATTATTGCTTTTGTAACTGCAGTTGGAGGCGGTACACTGCGTGATGTTATGATTGGGATTGAGCCTGTGTCTTGGATGAAAAATATGACATTCGTTTATGTTATTATTGGTTCTGCCGTATTTGCTGTTGTATTCAAAAAACAAATTAACTACCTGAGAAAATCGTTGTTTTTATTCGATACTATTGGAATTGCACTTTATACGGTTGTAGGTGTAGAAACCGGACTTGTAGCAGGTTTACACCCAGTAATTTGTGTAGCTATGGGAACAATGACGGCTTGTTTCGGTGGTGTGTTAAGAGATATATTGTGTAATGATATTCCTGTAATTTTCAGAGAAGAAATTTATGCTACAGCGTGTATTTTAGGAGGTTTTACATATTTTTTACTCTTACAGTTTTTTGCGGATAGACATATCTTGTTCGTTATAGTGGCTTTGGTTGTTATTACTGTAAGATTAGTTGCTGTTAGATTTAAAGTGAGTTTACCTAGTTTGTATAAAAGCGAAGACAACAAGCAGTAATTGTTATTGATTGTTAAAGTTTGATTTATCTTTTTTAGTCTTGCTCCAGGCGATAACCTTAACACCTTCTGAATATTGAATTTTCTGTTGTTAGTTCCCAAGGTCTGTGCGCAGTGGCTTTTAATAAGTCTTGGATTTTCATTTTTTGAAATGGCTACTTAGTTGTTTTTGTGGTATTTTTTAGAGAAGCACTTTATTGCTTATCGTTTTTAAACACCATTAGCTTTATGGCTTTGTCAGAATCTTCTAAGACCATAATGTTATAATGCTTCCATTCTATAGTAAGCCCCTTATCTTCGGCTTTATTTAGCGAGTTAAATGATACCATTTTCTGTGTTTCGCCTTCTGATAGTAATATATGATATGAGTTAAAGACATCGGTTTGGTTGCCATCTATATCTTCAGACCATTCGCTTATATAATCCTTAAATAGAATTTCAAGCTTACCAATTATAGCAGTTTGCCCCAAATCTATAAACATTGGTTTTTCAAAGTCTAGTTTGTTAACGACTAAGGCAACTAGGTCTTTATCAATTTTTAAATCGAAAGAATAGTTTTGATATGCTTTTGGATAGTTTATTTTTTTACGATTGTTAAATGCGTCATAACACCATAGGAAAGTAGCATATTCTGTATGGTTTTCAAATACGTTTAATTCTAGTTGAATTTCTGGAGAGCTGTTATTTATTACTGTTGATTGAATGAATAGATTTGAAGGTTCGATAATTATATTTTCAAATTGAATACTAGGATTTTTTCCTATTTTTAAAGGTATTGTAATAGAATCGTTTGTCATGTTGTTTTTAGATTGTGCATATCCTGTGTATGACATACATACAAGTAATAAAATCAATATGTTAAATGTGAGAACCTTCATAGTTAGGTGTAGTTTATCATTAATAAAGGCTATCAAATTTGAATGCTACCATGTAATAAAATAGGCCTATTGTCGCCAATAAATGAAGTCCGAAACCAATGAAATTTACGACTTTGACGTAGGTTTTATTAAAAACATCAAAAATAGCGAAAAAGGCAAATAGTAAAATACAAGACTCAAAACCGATGACAATTAATTCTATTAATTCAAAGTGATGCGCTTTTATATTCGGAATAGTGATAGTCTCAAAACCCAATATACCAATTACTATGGCCATATTTAAGTAAGGAATTGTTAATGCTGATTTCTTTTTTTTGTATGTGACGATAATGGCTGCTATATGGCAAATTATGATGATAATTAATACTGTAATGATATGCGAATCATTCATAAACAACTGTTAAATAGGTGTTAGTTATGGGGTAAATTAGCGATTATTTTTGGTTTAGCACCAATGTTAGCAATTCTGAGTGGTTTTAAACGTTATGGAATTTGACATAATTACAGTAATCCTTTGTTGTATACTTGCTTTAGTTCAAAATGTAGCCTAGTGAAAATATGGAAATAAATAGCCACAGCGTAATTGCCAAAACTATAGGTTTCATTCCTGTATGTTTTAAGTCTTTTATTGAAATTGTAGAGCCTACAAGAAACAACGTTATTATTAACAATCTTTTGGACATTGAAACAATAAAATGAGTAGTTGGATCAGGTAAAATATGGTAACTATTTATTATGATTGCTACAATAAATAAAATAATAAAGTAAGGGATTTTTATTTTTTCGTCTTTTGTTTTGAAAAGAAACATTGAAAAAATTGATAACGGAATAATCCACAATGTTCTAGAAAGTTTTACTGTTGTGGCTATTCTTAAGGCCTCTTCTCCGTAACCTAAAGTAGCACCTACTACCGAGCTTGTATCGTGTATCGCAATCGCACACCACAAACCAAATTGTTCTTGGGATAGATTTAAAAAATGTCCAACTGCAGGAAACACAAACAAGGCGATAGAATTTAAGAGAAATACAATTCCTAGAGCAATACTTATTGTTTTGCTTTTAGCTTTGATAACCGGTGAAATTGCAGCTATTGCACTTCCGCCACAAATTGCTGTTCCTGAAGTAATAAGATGTCCTAGCTTTAAATCTAATTTTAAAAGCCTTGAGAGTAACAAGCCTAACGATAAGGTTAAAATTATTGAATAGATGGTTAAATTTAATCCTGCTTTTCCTGTTTCTAATGTTTCTTTAATAAACATTCCAAAACCTAGTCCCACGACCGAAATTTTTAATAAATAATGAATGGCTTTATGGTTGTATGTCTTAAAAGGAGTGTTAAATAGAGTCGTATATATAAAACCAACGATTAAAGCTGTCGGGCTGTTTATAAATCCTAAAAGGGCAATTATAATTATACCGAAGTAAACTGTTTTCGAAAAACTATCTTTCATATCATTTGTTATTATTTGATACAAAAGTAATTTGCTTAAATAACTTTTAAGCAAATCAATTAGCTGTGTGAGATAACTAAAGGTTATAGCTGTGGCGGACAAATTTTTTGAAATATTCAAACGTATTGGAGAGATACCCTGTTCTAGTAACGAAATAAAACCATCTTGAAATGCTTAAATCCTTAATGTCAATTATTTTAAGTTTGTTATTCATTAAATCATCAGAAATAGAATGGACTGAAAGAAGTGCGTAATGGTCAGAATTGTATAGGTAATTTTTAATGGCTTCAGTACTATTAAAAAATACAACGGAATTAAGCTTTGTTATTTTATGATTCAATAAAAAGGTATCAATTATTGCTTTTGTTCCAGAACCTTTTTCACGTTCTACCATTGGAATTTCTTGTAAGGTTTGTAAATCAATTTGTCCTGTATGAAAAGTGTTGTTTTTAATATTTGTCACGAGAACAATTTCATCCTTAATGAACTTTTCAAAATGTAATATGGGGTTGGCAGAACTTCCTTCTGTAATTCCGAAATTTATGTCTTCATTTAAAATTAAGTTTTCAATATTTTCAGAATTATTACTGATTACATTAAATTTTGTTTCAGGGAATTGCACTCTAAATTTGGCAATTATTTTAGGTATAATATAGTTAGACAAGGTAGTACTTACACCAAAGTCTATAAAATCTGGGAAATCTTCTTTTTTATGAAGAAATTTCTCGTCCATTTCGGTATAAATAGCCAATATTTTATTCGTGTAGATTAGAAATGATTTTCCCTCTGTGGTCAGTTCTATCGCGTTTCTTTTTCTTATAAATAACGTGGTCTTATAGTCTTGCTCTAAATTTTTAATTGCTTTCGAAATCGCAGGTTGTGAAATATATAATTGTTCAGCAGCTTTTGTAAAACTTAAATGTTTGGCAACAATTTTAAAAATATGTAATTTGGTTTTCATTAGTTTGTGCACATGTTTGTGTATGATTAGTTGCGTAGTTAAGCGAGTAAGTTAGCAAATAAAAACCGAATAGAAAATACGCGTGTATTTTTGTAAGTAGGCTAGAAATAAGCAATTAATTATCCACGGTGTTAGCAGTATTACTATGTTATTCAACCCGATTTTTATCATTCATTTTAGTCGGATTTTGTCGTGTGTCAAAGACATCAATAATTATAATTTCATTATCTACAATTCTGTAAATAAGTTTATAGTGTCCACTTATTAAGTATCTATTATTTTTATTTAGAATTGTCAAATTAGGTTCTACAGGACCAGAATTCGGATTTTTTTATTAATTGTTTCGAGGATTCAAGTATTTGTTTTCTGATTTTATGAGCAAGTTTTTTTATTTAATACAATAGAATAATAATCAAAAATATCTTTTAAATTTCTAATAGCAAACTCAGTCTAAACTATTTTAATTGTTACCAATTTGCTGATATTCTCTCTAAATCTTCTTGATTTTTTACATTTCTATTTTTAAAATCCAATTCAGATTTTTCAATTCGATTAACTAATTCTTCGACAGTAAATGGTTTTAAATCAGGATTATGTTCAATCACTCTTTTTAGGATATAATTTTCCAATTTGTCAAATAATATCTCGTCCTTAATTTGAGCTAGATAAGTTATTAAATTGAGTTTTCGAGTTTGTAAATCTATAATTTGCGTATATAATAAAAAAAATAATTTTTTTACTAAATGATTATTTGAAAAACTATTCTCTTGTATTACTACCAACTTGTTATACAATCAAAAAATCAACCTTAAAAACCTGTTAAAGTCAACATCAGTTGACTTTTTGTTTTGGATTTTAAACCTTAATCATATCTCTATATTCCTGAAAAAAGGCTTCAAACAAACTCATATTTTCATTAAAGAATTCCATTACATCTCTCCACGTATTCTTGTTATGTATAGATACTTTTTGTTCTAATGGTAAGTAGATTCGAGAAATTTCCTTCCCGTTTTCCAGATAATACTCTTCATTATATATAACGTCTGGTAGGTAATCATTTTTTAGAATGCCTTTTAAAGCTACAAGTTTTTCCCAACAATTAATGCGGTTTTCTAAGTCATCTTCAAGATCTAAAGCAATTAATGCCGATTTAGTATCGAAATGAAATTTAAAAGAAAAGCCTTTAATTTTGGTATCATATAACAACCATTTTCGTGGAAATGACTTTCCGAAACTGGTCCAGAATTCTTCTCTTAATTGTCTACTTTCTTCTTTTGAAAACATATTAAATCATATAAGCAATTGCAATACCTAACACGATAGCCACCAACTTAGATAAATTAAATTTATGACCTTCACCAGTTTCAAATAAAATGGTTGTAGAAATGTGTAAAAAGATACCAATAACGACGGCATTAATAACATCTACATAGGTTGCCATAAAAGTTGAGTGGTTAGAAATAAAAGTCCCCAAAGGCGTCATTGCCGCAAAAATGATTAGAAAACTTATAATCTGTTTCTTGTTGTAGTTAGATTTTAATAAAAAAGTAGCAACTAATATTGCAATAGGTATTTTGTGAATTAAAACACCATAAACCATATCGTTATGTTGGTGTATGGGAAAACCTTCTAAAAAACTATGAATACACAAGCTGATGAAGAGCAACCAAGGAAAATCATTATCGTTCTTATGGATATGTACATGGCCATGCTCAGCACCTTTAGAAAAGAACTCTAAAATAACTTGAAGTAAAATACCACACATTATATACAATCCGGTTTGCTTTGCATCAATATGGTGATACACTTCTGGTAATAAATCAAAAAGTGTAAGTGCAAGTAAAAAGGCACCACTAAAAGATAGTAGCAACTTAGTATAATTGGACTTTTGTGTTTTAGTGAGTATAGCAATAACAACACCAATAACAACGGCAAGTAATGGTAATAAATAGCTGTTCATTCAGTTTACTTAAAAATCATAATCATACGTTCCGATGTTTTAGCGTGATACTTATGGAGTTTATAATCTCCAAAAACATCTAACAAATGTACTCCGGCTTTTTCAAAAAGTGTTTCAAAATCTTTTAGTGTAAATGCTTTTACACGTTCTTGAAATTCAAAATGTTCTCCGTCGGCTTCAAAACTAATATCTTTTACGATGTATCCTTCTTTGACAGATCGTTTTTGATGAAAATCAATGCCGTCAACCGTTTTTACATCTTCGGCAATTAAATTATCTATAATGTAATTGGTATTCATAAAATCGATAACACCAAATCCAAAGTCATTTAATTCTGCCTGAATAGACTTTATAGTTTCAAGATTGCATTTATCATCTTCAAAATAGCCAAAACTTGTAAAAAGATTTAAAACAGCATCAAACGTATCAGGATAAGGTTTGCTCATATCATGGACATCAAATCGTAGCGATTCATTTTCAAACTGCTTAGCGTGTGCAATGCTTTGTTCAGATAAATCAGCTCCAGTAACATTGTAACCTAAAGAGTTTAAGTACACGGAATGTCTCCCTTTACCACATGCTAAATCTAGAATTTTGCCATGCTCTGGGATATTAAGATAGTTGGTTAGATTATCCATAAAGTTTTGCGCTTCAGTATAATCTCTATCTTTATATAAAATATGGTAGTACGGAGTGTCAAACCACGAAGCATACCATTGTTTAGTTGATTTAGTCATAATTATCTCCTATTAAAAAAGGAGTCTTTTTAATTAAAATAATTAGTGGCCATCATAAGTGCTAAGGGAAAGGTACTCTTAATTATCAATAACAGCGTACTGTAAGTTTTATCCAAAGTTTCGAGATGATGACTCCTAAGTTAGTTTTTAGGATTACATGCTACAAAAATACTGTATTTTTGCAATCTATTAGAAGGAACATATGGACAATAATTTTAAGATGTTAGCCAAAACATTATTTGGTTTCGAAGATTTACTAGCAAAAGAACTCACTCAACTTGGTGCCATGAACGTAGAGAAAGGCATACGGAATGTGACTTTTGAAGGTGATAAAGGTTTTATGTATAAAGCTAATCTTGGACTTAGAACTGCTATAAAAATACTTAAACCTATTCATTCTTTCAGAGTTGCCAAAGAGGACGATCTTTACAAAAATGTAAAGAACATGAAATGGGAAGAGTACCTAAAATCTACGGGGTCTTTGGCTGTAGATGCTACAGTACATAATAGTGTATTTACCCATTCGCTCTATACAGCTTTAAAAACTAAAGATGCGATTGTAGATCGTTTTAGAGATATCGATGGCACAAGACCAGATGTAGATTTACGTTTTCCAGATTTAAAAATTAACGTTCATATAGATCGTCAACGTTGTACTATTTCGTTAGATACTTCTGGCGAATCGTTACACAGACGTGGCTACAAATCAGCAACAAATATTGCACCTATAAATGAAGTTTTAGCGGCAGGATTAATTATGATGAGTGGTTGGGACGGTCAATCAGATTTTATGGATCCGATGTGTGGTAGTGGAACTATGTTGGCAGAAGCGGCAATGATTGCATGTAATATTCCACCAAACTTAATGCGAAAAGAGTTTGCTTTTGAACGATGGGAAGATTGGGATGTCGATTTGTTTGAGAAAATTGAAGAATCTCTTTTAAAGAAAACACGCGATTTTCATTATAAAATATTAGGTTACGACAAATCTCCGTCCGCTGTAGCTAAAGCGAAAGAAAACATGAAAAATGCGCATTTAGATGAATTTATTCATATTCAGCATGAAGATTTCTTTAAAACTCAAAAATCGGGTAACGATAAATTACATATGGTTTTTAATCCTCCGTATGGTGAGCGTTTAGAAAATTTAAATGTTGAAGAATTCTACGGAAATATTGGAAGCACATTAAAACATGGTTATCCAGGAACCAACGCTTGGCTAATAACCTCAAACCTTGAAGCTTTAAAATCAGTAGGATTACGTCCATCTCGAAAGATTAAAGTCTTTAACGCTAAGCTTGAAGCCAGATTGGTGAAGTATGAAATGTACGAAGGAAGCCGAAAGGCTAAAAAGCAGTAAGTGAATTTTGAGCAGTTAGACTTTAGTTGCGAGCTGTGAACTGTGAATTGAAAGTTTACAGTTTCATTTGTGATTTTCAGAAACTAAGATGATTTTTTAGAAAAATTACTCAGTGAATCTTTGTGGTTTCTCTGTGCGTCTCTGTGTAATAAGCTTCTTTTTCGAATTTGCAGTGTCCAATTTTGAGTCTTTGGTTTTCTGTTACAACGTTTTATTAAGTCGATACTGAAAAATACGCTGTGAATCTTCATGTTTCTTCGTGAATCTCTGCGTAATTATATTCTTTACGACTTAGCGTCTTTGCGAGATGTAGATTTGAAACAGAACACACGTTCTTAGCTCGCTAACGCCTCTAACTGTATATTATAATCATACTGTAAATCCTCATGCAACACTTTAATCTTTTTCTTTATGGAAAGAATTTGACGTTCATATAAATTACTCAAGGTTGTATTTTTATGAATCGAAGGTTGTAGGTCATTCAAGCGTTCACAAAAGTAGAGTAGGAGTTCTACTTCCGTTGTTTTCTTTAAAGAATACCGACTATACACACGGATTTGTCTCAATATTTTCCGAATCGTTTTCTTCATATAAAAATAGCTATCGGTATTAATACCTTCAAACAATTCGTCTAAAGTTAATTTTACACTTGCGATATAGCCATCTTCGTCATGAGATTCAAATAATAAGTAGGTAAGTAAGGCTTTATTTTCTTTTTTAAATTTACCTAAGCGTAAACAGAGTTCTAAAAGCTCTTCTTGAGAAAGGTGCTTGAGTTCTTTTTTTATGGTAACGATAGATTCAATCTTCATGCTATAAATTTAAGATTTTTCGGTGTAGTTGTATGAGAAACTGGGACAAAACTAAAAGCAGCTAATTATATAAGATAATTAACTGCTTTTTTATTTATTGTAAAATTGTAATTCTTACTTATCTCAATTTTGGATAATCGGCAGGGTTCAATTCATGCATTACATCGTAGATGGCTTCAAATATATCTTCGGCAGATGGTTTTGAAAAATAATCACCATCAGTTCCGTATGCTGGTCTGTGTGGTTGCGCAGCTAAAGTTTTTGGTGCACCATCTAAAAACTGAAAGGCGTTTTGGGTATTTAAAATTTCATTCAAAATATACGCTGAAGCTCCTCCTTTTACATCTTCATCAATCACCATAACGCGGTTGGTTTTGGCGATACTTTTAACGATATCATGATTAATATCAAACGGTAATAACGATTGTACATCAATGATTTCTGCATCAATACCAACCACTTGCAATTCTTTGGCAGCTTTTTCTACTAATCGCAATGTAGAACCGTAAGAAACTAAAGTGATATCCTTACCTTCTCTAATGGTTTCTACAACACCAATCGGTGTTTTAAATTTACCAATATTATTAGGTAATTTTTCTTTTAATCGGTAACCATTTAAGCACTCTACTACTAAAGCAGGTTCGTCGCTATCTAACAAGGTGTTGTAAAAACCAGCGGCTTTTGTCATGTTTCTTGGTACTAATACATGAATACCTCTAATTAAGTTCAGTACACCTCCCATTTGTGAGCCAGAATGCCAAATACCTTCTAGTCTGTGACCACGCGTTCTTACAATTAATGGAGCTTTTTGACGCCCTTTTGTTCTGTATTGAACCGTTGCTAAATCATCACTCATTATTTGTAAGGCATACATAATGTAGTCTAAATACTGAATCTCTGCAATAGGTCTTAAGCCACGCATTGCCATACCAATACCTTGCCCAATTATGGTAGCTTCTCTAATGCCTGTATCAGATACTCTTAGTGCTCCGTGTTTTTCTTGAAGCCCTTCTAATCCTTGGTTTACATCTCCAATATAACCAGCATCTTCTCCAAAAATTAAGGCTTCAGGATAGTTGCTAAATAAAGCGTCGAAATTCTCTCGTAATACCACACGTCCATCAACTTCTTGTGCATTAGGATCGTATGTTGGAAGAATTTCTTGTTGGTTTAATACATTTTGTTGCGATTCACTATATAAATGTGAACTGTATTTTGGTTGAATGGTTGCAATATAATTTGTAATCCAATGTTGAAGCGCTGTTTTTTGCGAAGAGGATTCAGATACTACATAACGCAATGCTTTTCTTGTTGCCGTCAAAATATTACGACGTAGTGGTTCGTCAAAACCTTCTAATTCATTTTTTAGCTTTGTAATAAAAACGCCATTAGGACTAGATGCTGCTAATTCCTCTAATAAATGAAGTGCTTCTTTACGTTCTGCGATAATAGGATTTATACACGCTGCCCAAGCGGCTTTTTTACCTTCTCTAACGGCTTTTTTAATTGAGCGTTCTAAAGCAGTAAGTTCTTCGTCTGTAGCAATGTTATTTTCAAGAATCCAAAGGCGCATTTGTGCATTACAATCGTATTCAGCTTCCCACTTTAAACGCTCTTGATTTTTATAACGCTCATGAGATCCAGAAGTAGAATGCCCTTGTGGTTGTGTTAATTCTTGAACATGAATCATAACAGGAACATGTTCGTTTCTTGAAATTTTAGCAGCACGTTGGTACGTGTCCATTAATTCAGGATAGTTCCAACCATCAACTCTAAAGATTTCATAACCTTTTTCGTCTTCATTACGTTGAAATCCTTTTAATATTTCTGATATATTCTCTTTGGTTGTTTGATGTCTTGCGTGTACAGAGATGCCATAATGATCATCCCAAATGCTAATAACCATAGGGACTTGTAATACTCCGGCTGCATTTATAGTTTCAAAAAATAAGCCTTCACTTGTACTCGCATTACCAATTGTTCCCCAAGCAATTTCATTTCCTTCGTTAGAGAATTTTGTGGTGTCAATTCCGTCAACCTTTCTGTATATTTTAGAAGCTTGCGCTAAACCTAAAAGTCTAGGCATTTGACCAGCTGTTGGAGAAATATCTGAACTAGAATTCTTTTGTAATGTTAAGTTGTTCCATTGTCCATTTTCATCTAAACTATGTGTTGCAAAATGGCCTCCCATTTGACGACCAGCAGACATAGGCTCGTCTTTAATATCTGTATTGGCATATAAGCCAGCAAAAAATTGCTCAATAGTAAGTTCTCCAATAGCCATCATAAAGGTCTGATCTCTATAATAACCAGATCTAAAATCACCATTTTGAAAGGCTTTTGCCCATGCGATTTGAGGAATTTCTTTTCCGTCACCAAAAATACCAAACTTGGCTTTTCCGGTTAAGACTTCTCTACGACCAAGCAAACTACACTCCCGACTCGTAACAGCAAGTTTGTAATCATTTAAAACTTCTGTTTTAAAATCTTCAAATGTAATTTCGGTTTTGGTATTAGGATTCGTCTTCATAAACGCATTTTTTAAGTATTGCGAAAGTACGAAAAATTAAGATTTAATGCAAGGTCTATTTGTGTTATAGTATTGCGATATTCTCAGTGAAACCATGAATTCTTTGAAAATAATTGAAATAAATTAGTGATTTCAACATTTCAATAAGAATCTGTTAATACCACTTTCGCCTAAAAAGGCCAAGAAGTACTTGTGGGTCTACCGTAAACATAAATCGGATGCGTTGGTCGTAGTTAGGTTGACCAACTTCCCAACCAAGGTTAGAATATATAGGAAAGTAGATCTCAAAATAATCTTCAACAAGATTTAAACGTATACCAGAATCATAAACAAATTTAGGGTCGACGTACTTGTTTTTTACTAATCCAATATCCGTATAAGCTTGAATATATCTCCAAATAGAAGTGCTAAAATTGGCGGTTGTCATCCATTGATTGGCAAACGGAGTTTCTAATTTAGACTTAAAGCCACCTTCGGCAATAATAATTTGTTGACTAAATATTCCTGAAGCTTCTGAGCGACCTAAATAGTTAAAGTCAAACAGATAGTCTGTTGGACGGTCTAAAGCAAAACTAAAATAATTAGAATTGGGATCAGACTTGTTGTTTAAGAAAACGCCAGCAAAAAATCTAAAATTAATATTTCGGTTGCCTTGTGTTAGTTTTCTAAACTCATAATTAAAAGAGACCTTACTGAATTTATTGGCAACCTGAATATCTGTTGATAATCTAGAATAATTAATAACTCCAGGACTAAAATGCGTGTATCTTAAATTAAACACGCCATAATCTGGCTCCTCTAATAAAACGGTTGCATCCTCACCAAGTTCTCGATTAATACTCACGTAACGCGCCATTATTTGATCCGTTTGAGGAGATCTAAAATTAGAATCATCCCTAAAGCTGAATGCAATAGTTGGTCTAATTCTAGTAAAAAAGGCATCCGTAGCAAAGGATTGGTAACCTGCCGTTATACCATATGTAATATCAAAAAGATTTTGATCTTCAAAATTGTGCGTGTAAAATATTGACGTAGAGCCTGTGAGTGTTTTGGACTTTGTAGCATATTGTGGTGAAAAACGATAGTTTAATCGCTTTCTTAACAACGTTTTGTTATACACTTTTGTGCCTAAAGTTAAGCCGTCATAGATATTATTAAACTCAACCAATGGCATAAAGAAAATCTGATTGTAATTAGGGTCTTCTAAATCTTTAAATAACCGTAATTGAAATGGTTTGTTGTTTAAAAACGAGCCTTGTGTAGCTTTATAATTATCGCGCTGATTGTATTCTGGAATCACGTTATTATAATCTAAAGCAAACTTATCTGTACTGTCTTTTGCTAAAGTAATGGTTTTAGTGTCTTGTATATTCTCTACCCATAATTTTCCAATTACCGAATCATTTTTTAATTTAAAAAGTGAAATAGGCATGGTATTATCGCGCTTATTTTTTATGGTTAATTTTAAAGAATCTTCTAAGGTTTTTACAGATGAAATTTTGAAATCTATCTTTTTTCTAGTGTTTAAATAATCGGTAAAAAACCAACGAATATCTTTTGAAGTTTTAGAGCTGATAAACGTTTCAAAATCAGATAAGGCAACCGATTCTAATTGTTTTGACTTTAAAAAGTCGGTGATGTGATCAGATAAACTAGTATCGTCCATAAACTGATCTAAGTAGTTAAGACCTATTCCTGCTTTGTATTTACCAGCAATATTTGTATTAAACTTCGTTAAAGAATCTTTAGACGTGGTTAAAGGTTGATCTCTATTTTTTCGAGCAATTTCCATGGAATATAGATAGTACTGAAAATTAAAATTTAAGTCTGCAGCATGAAACGATTTAATGCCCCAAACATCGGCTAAAGTGCCCAATAGTTTTACGTCTGGATAATTCTCTTCAACATATTTAATTAAATAATACACCTGAAGTCCTTCACTTAACCAATGCTCTTTTCTTGGGTTAAGCAACAGAACATTATCAATATATTTTTTTAATGCGGTTTTGAGAAGTTTTAATTCATATTGAAAGTCCTCTTGAAACGGACGGAAAAACGGAGGTAATTGATTTAAACCATACAACGGGTCTTTTTGATAATCAATAGACGTTACCAATAATTGTTTGTGCGGATACGTACCAAGATGTTTTGTAAGATAACGTGTAATCTTATCGGTAATTAATGCTTTTACAGGTCCTGGTAAGCCTTTTTCTTTGATGTCTGATACGATTATAAAGTCATCAGTTTGAACAAAATTATACAATGGAAATTTATAAAGCGATAAGTAGGTGTCTGTTCGATCCTTTCCACTTAAAATAGTGGTTTGTGTGTTCTTTTCGTTGTTAAAAGTTGTAGCGTTAAAGTTGAGCTCAGACGTTACTTTATAATTTCTTGGATGTGTAATACTAAGGGTTATATCGGATTTTGGAATAAATAAATCATCTAGATTTTTATTGCTGTAATAATGCCATTCGCCATCGTAAACAGCAGGAGTGATGTACCAATATTTTAAGTCGAAATCGTTGGTCTTAGTTACCCCATAATCTGTAAACGTTGCATCAGGAATTAACAATTGGTAGTTAAGATGTAAGGTGTAAGATTCACCAGCTTGTAGTGGGTTTTCTAAATCGACTTTTATAACATCAGGATGTGCTTTAAGACGATCAAATTCTAATAGAGTTTCTGTTTCATTTTTAATTGAAGTTACTACTGTAAAACCGCGCTCTTCATTTTTTGCTAAATGGAATTTAGTGCTAAACTCTTCTTCAAAACGTTTGGCTAATGGTGTCGATTTTGTAGAGTAACTATTATTCCAATCATTGAGATAAATAGTATTGAGCACATCAGTTGTTTCATTCTTATACACTATGGTCTGCGATACTGAAATAGTTTTGGTGTCTATATTAATATCTGCAGCAACAGTCATGGTGTTTTGAGCTGCAATAGTGTAGCCAAAACCAACGAAGAGGACTGTTATAATGAGGTGCTTAATCAATTAGAGAATAATAAACTTTAGAGGATTAAAATTAGTATGAGGTGTAGCTAAATAATATAAGCCACTTTGTAAATCAGAAACATCAATGTAGTGTTTAGTATCAGAATTCATTTGAAATGTTTTTACCTGTTGGCCCATACTGTTGTGGATTATTAACGTTTGGTTATATAATTCTACGGCATCATTAGTAACAACAAGTTTATCGTTTATAAGCGTAGCATCCAAACTAAACTGCGATGAATATTGAAAATGATCTACACTTAAAAATGTAGCATCGGTTTCTAAAGACAATGTAACGGGTAAGTGGTCACTAAAATTGTGTAAATGATTTCTTAATGTATACGAAAATTGTGAGTCTGTGGTTTCACATTCAGTCGAATTAATAGATTTATTCCAACAAGACACTAAACCATTGTTGCCATATACTTGGTAAGATTCTGGTACATACGTAACATCAGCTGTACTTGCCATGTTTTTAGAAGTTAATATAAAATCAAAACGATCGTCAAATCCTCCATTAGCTCCACCCATTCCTGTTTGTGTACGTGTCGATTGGGTAAATACATCAATATAATTGGTATTATTATGCCAACTACCCACGCGGTTGGCCGGATCTGTAAACGTTATAGCATTACTATCACTTAGTAAGTTTTGGAATGCTGCTTCGGTTGCCGTATAAACATTTAAATCACCTCCCAAAATCACCTTACTATCAGATGGTAAGGTGTCTAAATAGTTTTCTAAATCTAAAACCATTTCTGCCCGTTTTTGAGCATTCGCAGTTCCGCTTGAAGCTTTTAAATGGCAGACAACAACATAGATATCTGTTGGGTTTGTATTGTGATTTGTAGTGTTTAGTCGTAGACGATACACGTTAAAATCTCTTAAATAGGTTGGAACAATTATTTCTTCTTCTAAGCTGAATTTTGTGCTATTATAATACAATAAGTTCTGTAAGTCATTTTGATCGCCATAAGAATCATCAGACGTATTAGAGACATACGTTGCCATTTCAAAATTGGTATCAATAGCAGATTTTGTAGTGTTTAAAACATCAATGGCACCAGTAATATTATTAAGCTCACAAACCAAAAATAAATCGGGTTCATAATCCGAAAGTATATAAGATAAATCTGTTAACCGATTAGGAACAGCATCTTCTAATGGATAATTGAGTAAATTATAAAACATTACTTTAATAGTTTCTTGACTAGAAACTTGCGATATTGTAAATAGCATAATTACAAGACAACCTAAAAACTTCTTTTTCATAGCAGTGAAGGGAGAAATTTAGATGTTCTTAGAAATTAGGGCTAAGATCGTATTCTTTATAAAAGTCGTTAAGGATATCAATGACTTCATCTCCAGTATCAACAAGGTGAATAAGGTTTAAATCATCAGCACTAATGTTTTTGGCATCTATTAAGGTGGTTTTTATCCAATCTATTAAACCTCCCCAAAATTCTTTTCCAACTAAAATTATAGGAAAGGATTCTATTTTGTGTGTTTGAATTAAAGTAATCGCTTCAAAAAGTTCGTCTAAAGTTCCAAAACCTCCAGGCATTACAACAAAACCTTGAGAGTATTTTACAAACATGACTTTGCGAACAAAGAAATAATCAAAATCTAAACTCTTATCAGAATCTATGTAAGGATTATCGTGTTGTTCAAATGGCAATTCTATATTTAATCCTACAGAGGTTCCGCCTGCAATATGTGCTCCTTTGTTACCAGCTTCCATAATTCCTGGTCCACCACCTGTAATAACACCATAGCCATGTTCTACAATTTTTGAAGCCACTTCTTCTGCTAATTTGTAATATTTATGATCTGGTTTAGTACGTGCTGATCCAAATATAGAAACACAAGGTCCTATTTTACTCAGTTTTTCATAACCGTTTACAAACTCTCCCATGATTTTAAAAATCGCCCATGAGTCGTTTGTTTTTATTTCATTCCATCGTTTACTGTTACTTTCTGTATGCATAAAATCAATTTAATTTATTATAACAATATAAAAGCCATACGTCAATATGGCTTTGTCTTAATTAAAGACTTTCAAAGTTAAGTTAAAATGATTGAAATAGGTATTTAAACACAAAAAAAATAAGCGTACCTAGATATTGAGATACGCTTGTGAATTTAATTTATTTAGTATTTATAGTGGTTTTCGACCAGAAATAATATTGTACAAAATAACAACTACTGCAATCACTAATAAAACATGAATGAGGCTACTGCTACTCATACCAGGAATTATATCTAATAATCCAAGCAACCATACTACGATACAAATTACGGCTACAAGCCAAAGAATACTTTTCATAATGTTAAGGATTTTTGTGTTAGTCCTATCAAGTTATGAATTAAACCGATAGCGTTTTAATTTTTGTCGTAATCGAGTTAACAATATTATGATACAAGTTAGAATTAATTGTCCAATAGCCTTCCAGCGGCTATAAATCCCTTCTACATTTCCTTTTTTAAGAACTGAGCCGTATAACTTTTCTTATCTTTTATGAGTTGTTCAGGTGTTCCTTTAGCAACGACTTCTCCACCGCCTTTTCCACCTTCGTAACCAATATCAATAATGTAATCTACGGTTTTAATAACATCGAGATTGTGCTCAATAATTAAGACCGTATTGCCTTTATCGGCAAGTTTATTAAGGACTTTCATAAGCACTCTAATATCTTCAAAATGTAAACCTGTTGTGGGTTCGTCTAAAATATAAAAGGTGTTTCCTGTATCGCGTTTGCTCAGTTCTGTCGCTAACTTAATACGTTGAGCTTCTCCTCCCGATAGTGTGGTACTTTGTTGTCCTAAAGTAATATAGCCCAAACCAACATCTTTAATGGTCTTTAATTTTCTGTGAATTTTAGGAATATGCTCAAAGAAATTGACAGCTTCTTCAATCGTCATATTTAACACATCACTAATCGATTTGCCTTTATATCTAATTTCTAAAGTTTCACGATTGAAACGCTTGCCTTGGCAGGTTTCACATTCCACATATACATCTGGTAAGAAATTCATTTCAATCACTCGCAAACCACCACCTTGACAGGTTTCGCAACGTCCTCCTTTTACATTAAAACTAAAACGACCTGGTTTGTATCCGCGAATCATGGCTTCTGGTATCATGGCAAATAGCTTGCGTATTTCGTCAAAAGTTTTGGTGTAGGTTGCTGGATTACTTCGTGGTGTTCTACCAATTGGCGATTGGTTAATGTCGATAACCTTATCTAAATGCTCTAAGCCTTTAATGCTTTTGTAAGGCATTGGTACCTTAACGCCATTAAAATAATGCGCATTGAGAATAGGGTAGAGGGTTTCGTTAATTAATGTCGATTTCCCACTTCCAGAAACGCCTGTAATTCCAATCATTTTTCCCAACGGAAACTCGACATCAACGTTCTTCAGATTATTCCCTGTGCAGCCTTTTAAAATGAGTTTTTTACCATTGCCTTTTCGTCGGGTTTTCGGAATTTCAATTTCCTTTTCACCATTGAGATAAGCGGCTGTAAGTGTGTGTTGAGATACTAATTCTTTCGGTGTGCCTTCGCTAATAATTTCACCACCATGTTTGCCTGCAAATGGTCCAATATCAATCACGTGGTCGGCACGTTCTATCATATCTTTGTCGTGCTCTACAACAATCACAGAGTTACCAACATCGCGTAATGAGATTAAAGAGTTAATCAATTTTTCGTTATCGCGCTGGTGTAAACCAATACTTGGCTCATCTAAAATATAGAGTACACCAACCAATTGCGAACCAATCTGTGTGGCTAGTCGTATACGTTGTGCCTCTCCTCCTGATAAGGATTTAGAACTTCGGTTTAAGCTGAGGTAGGTGAGCCCTACATCGAGTAAAAACTGAACTCTACTTCTAATTTCTTTTATAATTTCGGCAGAAATTTGTTGTTGTTTGGGAGATAAGCGTTCTAATAAACCATTAAACCAATTGCCTAACTCTATCACATCCATATTTACCAAATCGGCAATACTTTTGCCATCCACTTTAAAATAAAGTGACTCTTTGCGTAAACGAGAACCATCGCAAACTGGGCAGGTGACTTTGTCCATATACTCTTTTGCCCATCGTTTTAAAGACGAAGAATCTGAGTTGTATTGACTTTCAATAAAATTAGCAACACCTTCAAAATCTATATTATAATCGCGAGCAACACCTAAGAGTTTGCTTTCAACTGTAAACTTATCTTTTCCACCCTTAAGAATTACTTGTTTCGCTTCTTCAGGAATAGCGGCCCAAGGATCATTTAACGAAAATTCAAAACGTTGTGCAATGGTTTCAAACTGTTTGAAAATCCAACTTTTCTTTTGCGGACCATGTGGTGCTAAAGCGCCATTTTTTATAGATAGCGATTCGTCTGGAACTAATTTTTTGTCATTCACCACATACAATTCTCCAATACCATTACAGTTATTACAAGCTCCTTTTGGTGAGTTGAATGAAAAATTATTAGGTTCTGGATTAGGATAGGAAATTCCAGTAGAAGGACACATTAAATTCCGGCTAAAAAAACGAGGTTCATTGGTGTCTTGGTCAATAACCATTAGTACATCATCTCCATGGTACATGGCTGTATTAATGCTTTCCATTAACCGTTTTTCATTGTTGTCGGAGTCGTCAATCTTAAGTCGATCAATGACAATTTCAATATCGTGCGTTTTGTAACGGTCTAGTTTTAGACCTTTCTCAAGATCAACAATAACTCCATCAGTTCTAACTTTTACGAATCCTTGCTTGGCTATTTGCTCAAACAATTCGCGATAATGCCCTTTTCGAGAGCGAATAACAGGCGATAAGATATTAATCCGTTTGCCCTTATAAGCATCTAAGATGAGGTCTTTTATTTGTTCATCATTATAACTTACCATTTGCTCACCTGTATTAAAACTATAGGCATCAGCAGCTCTGGCATAAAGTAATCGTAAAAAATCGTATATCTCAGTAATCGTCCCAACAGTAGAGCGTGGCGATTTACTTGTTGTTTTTTGTTCTATGGCAATGACTGGCGAGAGTCCATCAATCTTATCGACATCTGGCCGTTCTAAACTTCCCAAAAACTGACGTGCGTAGGCCGAAAACGTTTCAATATAACGACGTTGTCCTTCGGCATAAATAGTATCGAAAGCTAAGGACGATTTTCCACTTCCTGACAAACCAGTAATAACCACTAATTGTTCGCGTGGAATGGTAACATCAATGTTTTTTAAGTTGTGAACACGTGCTCCTTGTACTTCAATGGAATCGTTAAATGGGCTCATATTTAGATTTATCCTCTCGTTTTTAGCAAAGTTGCAAAGATACAAATTCTAGATGTCATTGAGAGGGAGAATGATAAAGCAATCTTATTGCAAAGGATTGTTATTCGTTATCTGATTTAATACCGCTTCGCTTTTAGAGATTAGAACTAAGATTTATTTCTAAACCACGGAATAACGGAATCAACTCTACCATATATAAAGTACAGAAACAGCATAAAAATAATTGTGATTGAAAAATATTATCCACCAATTAACTCTATGTTATAAGGTGGCATTAGTATGACTATTAATAGGTTTGTTAATTAAAAAATGGGAATTATTTATCTCCACCTATCCTGTTGTAGGTGCGAATGACTAAAACAGCCCAAACCACAACACAAATCGATACAAATATCGAAAACGATAACATTATTTCATTGGCCTCCATTCAATATTTGTTTTAAAAAGATAGTAAAAGCGAGAATTGTAGGCGCCCATAAACCAATAAAGATTGCATGATGCTGATCACCTCTTAAGAATAAATATAAAGCAACGATGATAATTAATGCACAGAGCATCATAATAAAAATGTTGAGAGGGCCTATTTTTTTTGTAAAATTCATGCTTAGTTAATTCGTTAATGGTTTAAATTTAAGAAAAAAAAGCATGAGTTTCTTATAAGTCACGATTTTAAGTGGTTTTCCTGATAAAAAACAACTGTCTTTCCTTTTTTGAAGGACAGCTCATACTTTATACATCACTTGAATGGAGTTTAGTTTCTCATTTTAAACACAGAATATCCTTACATAATAAAGAAATCAATCCCATAGCGATGTTATAACAAAACCACGTCATTTTACGTGGCTTTTTAGTTTAAAGCCCTTACCTTTATATCGACAGAAATAACAGAAACAATACTTATGGATATTAAATTAGCAGTTCTAATAGATGGAGACAATATAACATCGGCTTATGTTAAAGAAATGATGGAAGAAATTGCAAAGTATGGCAATCCAACGATTAAACGTATATATGGTGATTGGACCAAGCCACATTTGTCTAAATGGAAAAACCTTTTATTAGAAAATGCGATTACACCAATACAACAGTATGGATATACCACAGGTAAAAACGCTACCGATTCAGCCATGATAATTGATGCCATGGACATCTTGTATTCCGAAAAAGTAGATGGGTTTTGTTTAGTTTCTAGTGACAGTGATTTTACGCGATTAGCAACACGTTTGCGCGAAGCCGGAATGAAAGTTTATGGTATAGGTGAAAAGAAAACACCAAGTCCATTTATAGTGGCTTGTGATAAGTTTATTTATATAGAAATCCTTAAAAATATAACAGAAGAAAGTGCTTTAGAATCCACGACAAAATCTACGCCATCTAAGAGTAATTATGATAATATTACAGCAAAGGATATTAAACTTATTGCTACAACTATAGATGATGTAGCAGACGATGATGGTTGGGCTTTTTTAGGTGATGTGGGAAGTTTGCTGCAAAAGAAACAGCCAAATTTTGATTCTAGAAACTACGGCTTTCAGAAATTAACACCATTAATTAATTCAATTTCAGCCTTTGAAATAGAGCGACGCGAAGATTCCAAAGGGCGCTCAAAACTGATTTTTGTAAAACTAAAAGAAGACAAGCCAAAACGTAAAAAGAAATAGGTTTAGGTAATTTAAATTATTCAGTGGTGTGTCTTGTTTTCAATAAGAAAGAACCAAACTTGCGTCTGTTAAATAGACGTGATTCTGAAGATATTCAGTTTTATTGTTATAACTTGCTAGCTAACTTTAAACATAAAACTATATGAAAAAAATTACTTTAGCGATTGCTTTATTAACATTAGGAGTACAGGCTCAAACATTTCCGGCACCATACTGTGAAATTACAAGCGGAGCAGATGTTAGTGTTGAAGAAATCACATCTGTAAGTTTTGCCGGAACTATTATTACCAATTCTGATGACGTTACAGTTCTAATAGATAAAACGGCTACAGTTGTAAATATTGAACCTGGTGAAACCTATTCGTTAGAAGTCGAAGGAAATACCTATGGTGTTTTTGAAACTAATATTGTAGCGTTTATAGATTGGAACCAAAACGACATTTTAGATGATGAAGGTGAAATTTACGAAGTTGGAGCTCTTTTTGACACCGATGGTGCAGATGACCAACCTGTTTCTCTGGATATTACTGTGCCAGAAAATGCAGTTACAGGAGAAACACGAATAAGATTAACAAAAACATATACCGATTTTGGAGGTGATGGTTATCCCGCTTCTCCTGCAGAGATAGATTCATGTGGGATAATGTTTGATGTGTTTGGAATGGGTATTGAACCCGGCTACGGTCAGGCCTTAGATTTTACATTAAACCTTGCGCCATTAAGTGTTGATGAGTTTGAACAAAACGCATTAGCCGTTTATCCTAATCCTGCAAAAGACGTTTTGAATATTGATTATAAGTCGGCACTAACAGCTGTTAAAATATACAATATTGTAGGGCAAGAGGTGTTACACATGGCAACAACAAGTTCGCAAGTACAGTTAGATGTTTCAGAATTTACATCTGGTATTTATATCGTAAAACTATTTGCCGAAGAAGGACAGCATAGTTTTAGAGTTGTTAAGGACTAGTGAGACTTAGTGAAATCTAATAACAAAAAAAACTTAGTCTTTTTTAGACTAAGTTTTTTTTGTTATCAACTAGAAATGCAAAGTGTTATTTAGTAATCTTAAGCTCTCCAGCTGAAATGGCTTTTGTATAATCCGCCTTAACTTTATTTAAAAAACCAAAGAATTTAGTGCCATCTTTTTTCTTAAGGATTACAGTCGTAGATCCGTTATTGTCAGTTGTTACATTAGAAACAACGACATCATTATTATTAATAGATTTATATTGCGTTACAACGCCGCGTTTAATTAAAATATTTGCTTTAGGAAAATCAATATGATTAAAGCCTTCAGCAGATGGCGTATTAACCGTTAAAACATCTCCAACTTTAGGCTCATTATGTGCCGAAGCCGTTAAAAAAAATGTAAAGCATAAAAGTGTAAAAAGTAGTTTTTTCATAAAAAAATAGATTTATATTGTTTATATGATAAAAATAAGAAGATTTATAGATGTTATAAGTGACTTTTAATAATTCTTAACATTTTTTAATACGATTAATTTTGGCCTATATTTTTTCTTATTTTAGACATTTAAAATAACCATGTAAATTATAAAAATCACTATGAAATTACTAGGAATAGGGTCGAGAATTAACCATTCAGAATATGGAAAAGGAGTTGTTACTAATGTGACATCAAAACACTATTGGGTTACCTTTATAGATAATGGATTAGAAACTATAGATTTAGATGCAGCGTTTGAAGTGATTGAAGCCGCAGAAGACGAAGTTGATACCATTAGCTTTTATGAAGTAGAGCGTAGTTTAAAGTCCATCTTAAAAAATTGGTCTGATGTTTCAGAAGTTGTAAGCATTGCAGACAAATGGAAAGGTGGAAAACTGATTATGGAACCAGGTGATTCTAATTTAAAACCTAACGAATTACCTATAGATACTTTCTTTCGTAAAATCACTATGGTACGCGATCGTTTACGTGTTATGGAACAAAAGATAAATTCAAGTAATCTTGAAGAACAAGAAAAGATAGATTTACAACAATACATTACACGAAGCTATGGAAGCTTAACCAGTTTTAATGTATTATTCAAGTTGAAAAGTCAGCAGTTTGTTGGACAGCGAAGTAAGTAGTTTACGGCAGATGTCACAGTTAAAGAGATAGGTTGTGTTTACACGCTTAAAACTCAATAACTTCCCGTTTCTGACATTTCCGAGACTAAAAACAAAAGTATTAGAGATTCAACCCTTTAACATCAGTAATCTCTATACCCAAAAATAAAAACTTATGAAAGGTTGGGAGTTCAGTGCCACTTTCTGTAACAATCCAGTTTTCCCAAGTGGCTTCTATGCCTTCAATAGGAAGAATATCTACCCACATTTGAAAGCTTTTTGGTTTTCCAGAGGCATCTAAATGCCATAAATAGGAATCTCCAGGTGTTGTTCCGCCAGAGGTGTACGTCACTAAAAGTGCGTTATTATCATTTTCTGTTTGTACCAAGCGACGTTCTACACCAGCATCAAAAACTTTGTAAGGTGCTACTAGCCAAAAGGAATCGTTATTAAAGTAGTTTTCAGCTTTAGCAATATAATCTTGTTTTTCAACTCCATTATACGCTTGTTCTGCTACAAATACTTTTGAATTGTTTCGGTTTTCTAAATCTAAAATAACAGTAAGCTGATCCCAGTACACTTCGCATGACTTATCGGATTTATACCATTTATAGTGATGACGTCCTTTAAATGTCCATTCTAAATAATCAGTATTTAAGTAAGCGTCTTCTCCCAATGCATCAAGCATTTTCTCAGCGAGTTGGTCTGCTTCAGCACCTTGTTGTCCTGTTGGTAGTTCTTCATTGTATTTTAAGTACATAAAGCCGAAGAGTAGGAGTGTGGGTAACGTGAAGAATACAATTAGTCCTCCGATTATTTTAAGTGCTTTTTTAAGTTGAGATGATTTAGCCACAGGGTTATGCTTTTAGATTTTCTGTAAATTTTCTTTAAAATTAAACGGTATTGTTCATTTTGTCTTGTCCCAAAACGAATCAATCCCAATAGTTATCGAGACAAAACGATTTATTAGGAAATTATTCATCCACATATAATGTTTTATTTCGGTTTTTGTGAATGCTTCATATTTTCTAATACTCTAAAAACTGCTTTTCAAGTTCAATACGTTTCATTTTACTGAATTCAATCAGTTCTTCAAAAAACAATGTAAAGTCGGATTCAAAAGCATCGTAGTGTTCTTTTAATTCTTTAGTAGCTTCATTCATTTTAGAACGGCCTTTGGTTCTTTGGTTCATGCCATTAAGCACAATCTGAATACCGTCAATTGTCGCATAGCTCAGTAGCCAATTGCCTTCTATCATTATCGGAACTAAATTTTGAAAACGAGGTGGTAATAGGTCTATGTTTTTAGTTAGACTGTTATAAAAATCTGCGATGTATATGTCTAACGGAATATCGGAATAGGTCGTCCAGTTTTTGGCCAAAAAATGATCGAAAAATATATCTACAATCACACCGCTATAATGGCTGTACCCTTTATGTAAGCGTTTGGTACATCGTCTAAAAAGGGGATGAGCATCTGTAAAGGTATCAATACGACGATGCAGTTGAATTCCAATCTGTATTTCTGTTGGGTATAATTTATATTTATTACCTCTAACTCCGTCGCCAACAAAATTGCCAATGGCGATGTGTTCGTTGTCTCCTGAAAGATAAATATGAGCGAGAAAATTCATAATTCGAAATTACAAATTCATAATCACAAAATAGTTAAAAACGGTATATCTATTTATATTTGCTAAAAATAGAATTATACATGACGTTAATAAAATCAATATCAGGAATTAGAGGTACTATTGGAGGATCAGTAGACGACAACTTAACGCCAATAGATGCGGTAAAATTTGCAGCAGCTTATGGGACTTGGATAAAACAACAACGTAATAAAGAGAATTATATCGTAGTTGTTGGTCGTGATGCTCGTATTTCGGGAGAAATGATTCAGAATTTAGTGATGAATACTTTAGTTGGTCTTGGTATCCACGTTATTGATTTAGGATTGTCTACAACACCAACTGTTGAAATCGCTGTGCCTTTAGAACATGCAGATGGAGGTATTATTCTAACAGCAAGTCACAACCCAAAACAATGGAATGCTTTAAAGCTTTTAAACGCAAAAGGGGAGTTTTTAAATGGTGAAGAAGGTCAGAAAATATTAGAAATCGCAGATTCAAATAGCATGGATTTTTCTGAGGTCGACGACTTAGGGAAAATCACCATTAACGATGCGTATATTGATATTCATATCGATGAAGTTTTAGACTTAGATTTAGTCAATGTAGACGCCATTAAAGATGCTAATTTTAAAGTGGTTGTTGATGGTGTAAATTCTACAGGAGGTATCGCCATTCCTTTATTACTAGAACGCTTAGGAGTTGAACCTGTGAAATTATACTGTGATCCAACAGGTCACTTTCCGCATAATCCAGAGCCATTAAAAGAACATTTGGGAGACTTAGCAAAAGCAGTGGTTAAAGAACGTGCTGATTTCGGAATTGTAGTCGATCCAGATGTGGATCGTTTAGCCTTTATGGATGAAACTGGTGAGATGTTTGGTGAAGAATATACTTTAGTCGCTTGTGCAGATTACGTGTTAAGCAAAACACCAGGCAATACAGTAAGTAATATGAGTTCTACACGTGCTTTGCGCGATGTTACTGAAAAACATGGTGGAACGTATGAAGCAAGTGCTGTTGGTGAAGTCAACGTTGTTACTTTAATGAAGAAAAACAATGTGGTTATTGGCGGTGAAGGTAATGGTGGTATTATATATCCAGAATCTCATTACGGTCGTGATGCATTAGTTGGCGTAGCGTTATTTTTAAGTTTGCTAGCTGAAAAGAAAATGAAAGTGAGTGAATTAAGAGCAAGCTACCCAAATTACTTTATGAGTAAAAAGAAGATTCAGTTAACTCCAGGTTTAGATGTCGATGGTATTTTAAAAACAATGGAGGCAAATTACAGTCATGAAAATTTAACCACCATTGATGGAGTTAAAATTGACTTTGCAGATAATTGGGTACATCTTCGTAAAAGTAATACAGAGCCTATTATTAGAATTTATACAGAAGCTCCTTCGCAAGAAGCGGCTGATTCTTTAGCGGATAGATTTATTGGAGAGATTAAAGCTATCGCTAATATTTAGTGGCTTTAAAACAAACTCAATACTTATAATTTGAATGCCATTATGAGTGTTTTGACTTGAGACATTTCGACTGCACGCATTGTGACATTTCAATAAAAAATGACAGAAGTATGATTTTAGAAACAAATACTACAGAAACTACAGAATTAGAAGCTTATTTTAATTCATTTAGACAACATATAATTGGTCAAAACCAAATGTTTGATTCGCCTTATGGAGAACAAAAAATCATTTATACAGATTGGACAGCTTCAGGTCGTTTATACAGACCTATTGAAGAGAAATTAATGAACGATTTTGGTCCTTTTGTAGCTAATACACATACAGAAACAACGGTTTCTGGTACAGCAATGACTAAAGCGTATCATAAAGCAAAGCAGATTATTAAAGATCACGTCAATGCTAACGAAGATGATATTTTAATCTGTTCTGGTAATGGTATGACAGGTGTGATTAATAAATTTCAGCGTATTTTAGGATTAAAAGTGCCAGAGAATTTAAAGGAGTTTACCAACATTCCGGAAGAAATGAAACCTGTCGTTTTTATTTCGCACATGGAGCATCATTCTAACCAAACAACATGGTTAGAAACTATGGCAAAAGTAGAGGTTGTTCCGCCAGATGATGACGGTTTATTTTGCTTAAAAAATTTAGAAACCTTGTTACATCAATATAAAGACTGTACATTAAAAATTGCTTCAGTTGTTGGTGGATCGAATGTTACAGGTCTTCAGGTTCCGCATCACGATGTGGCTAAATTAATGCATCAACATGGTGGAGTTTGTTTTGTAGATTTTGCCTGTTCTGCACCTTATGTCGATATGGATATGCATCCCACTGATAGCGACGCACAATTAGATGCCATTTTCTTTTCGCCTCATAAGTTTTTAGGAGGTCCAGGGACTTCTGGTGTTTTAGTTTTTAATAAAGAATTGTATAAAAATATGGTTCCCGATTGTCCAGGAGGAGGTACCGTAAGTTGGACCAATCCTTGGGGAGAACATAAGTATATCGATAATATTGAAGATAGAGAAGACGGAGGTACTCCAGGATTTCTACAGGTGATAAAAACAGCACTTGCTATTCGTTTAAAAGACCAAATGGGAGTGGATAAGATGTTGCAGCGCGAACATGAATTGGTTGAAATTATATTTAATAAACTTGGCGATGTTTCTAACATTAATATCCTTGCAGGTCAGCATAAAGATCGCTTAGGTGTGATTTCATTTTATATTGACGATTTGCATTTTAACCTTGCGGTAAAGTTATTGAATGATAAGTTTGGTGTGCAAACACGTGGAGGCTGTAGTTGTGCTGGTACATATGGGCATTTCTTATTGCATGTAGATCAGCAAATGTCTAACGAGTTAACCAATGAGATTTCTATTGGAGATTTAATTCGAAAACCAGGTTGGATTCGTATGTCTATTCACCCAACAACGACAAATGCAGAAATTAACTATGTCTGTGAAAGTATTTTAGAGTTAGCCAAAAATCACGAAGCTTGGGCAAAGGACTATGAATACTCTAAATGTAATAATGAGTTTATTCACAAAACGCTAGTTAATGAGTCATCTTCTGCCATTGATGTAGATGCTTGGTTTGATATGTAATTTTAGAATTTTATTTTTTCTTTGCGTCTTTTGCGCCTTTGCGAGAAAATAAAGCATATCAAGATTCCTTTTTGAAGGAATGAGCGTTAAAGAAATTCAGTAGGTACTTTATCTCTATGTTTCCAACGTCTATGTGTCCAAAGATAATATTGAGGAGCCTCTAAAATTTGTTTTTCAACCAGTTTAAAAAATAGGTCTGTAATTTCGTAGTCTTTAAACTCTTTTGGGTGCTCAGTTATGGTTTGAAACGTTGTTTCATAATAACCACGCTTAATTCGTTTCACGCTAAAGAACACGACCGCCATGTCTAATTTTTTAGCCAATATTTCGGCACCAGTATGCATTGGTACTTTTATGCCCATAAATTCATTCCAATGAAAAGCTTTATTCGCTTTAGGTGTTTGGTCAGAAACGAATCCGTTGATGGTTAATTCTCTTTTTTTCTTACTTTCCAGAAGAACTCCATAGGTTTCTTTAGTGGTGATAAGGTGAGAATTATATTTGGCTCTAATACGTTTTACTAATTTGTCAAAATGCTTGTTAGTTAGGCGTTTGTATACGGCATACCCTTTGTGCTTTATATGTTTTTGCAAAATAAAAATCCATTCCCAACTCCCATAATGGGCGCACATTAAAATAATACTTCGCTGTTTTTTTTCTAAATCGTTAATGAGTTCAACATTAGAAAACTTAAAGCGCTTATTCATTTCAGCTTCAGATATCGTCAATGATTTTATAGCTTCAAACATCATGTCACAAAAATGGTGATAAAATTTACTTGTAATAGATGCTATTTCTTGTTCTGATTTATCCGGAAAAACCAATCGTAAATTTTCTTTTACAACAGATTTTCTATAGCCAAAAATTCTATACATAAAAAAGTATACAATATCCGAAAATCCATAAAGTAATCTAAATGGTAATATTGATATTAACCAAAGAATTGGGTAAACTAAAATATAAGCAATAAGTTGCATTAAAGTATGATTGCATTTAAGCACAAATATATATATTTGAATTATAAGAATTAGAGTTTATGGACAATTTAGGTATAAGTTTAGTAACTATTGTAATTATTGTTGCTAACGTTATTATGTCTTTTAAAGGCTTTGAAGATCGTGGTTTTTTTGAGCGCTTTAAGTTTAATGTTGGAAGTATAAAACGTGGTGAACAGATTAGAATGTTAAGTTCTGGGTTCTTACATGCCGATATTACACATTTACTATTTAATATGTTTACGCTGTACTTTTTTGCAGATGCAGTGGTTATGAAACTAGGGTCTTTCAACTTTATAGTTATATATTTTGCGAGTTTAATTTTTGGGAATTTATTATCACTATATTTTCATAAAGATGAATCGTGGTACAGTGCTATTGGTGCCAGTGGAGCTGTAACAGGTATTTTGTATGCAGCTATTTTATTGCGACCAGATATGAACTTGTATATGTATTTTATACCGATTCCAATTCCAGGTTATGTGTTTGGTATTGGCTATTTATTGTATTCTATTTATGGAATGAAAAAACGGATTGGCAATATTGGTCACGATGCCCATTTTGGTGGAGCCGTTGGAGGTTATGTCGTCACTTTAATAATGATGCCAAGCTTATTTACAACCAACTTAGGTTATGTAGGCTTGTTAGCGATTCCTATTATTATCCTTTTTGTTTTGTATAAAACAGGAAAATTAAAATGATGTAAATACATTATCATTTAGTCAAATAAAGAATAAAAAGGTATGACAAAAGTCATGTTTTGATGTGAAAACTAAAATCATCTTTGTTGCTTATTCAATTTTTAAACAAAAAAAATAGAAGATGGCTTTAACAAAATCACTCCATAGTTTTCATATTCCGGTTATGGGTTTAGCATATACTATTGATAGTCCAATCCGAGTGGCGCAATATGGTATTTCGTCTGTAGTCTCAATTATAGACGATGAACTTATAGAAAAAATGAATGCTTTTTACAGTAAAAAATTCAACTTACCTTATCAAGAAATCACAAAGAAAGCACAAGATTATCGTGCAGAACGCATCACATCATATTTAAATTTAGCAGATACCATTGTTAAAGATAAATTTTCGAAATTTAAAACAGAACTTTCCGAAAATAAGATAGCTTTAGAAAATTTTATAGCGACGTTACCACATACTTCGGATTTTAAGGAAGGGCTTTCCAATTTATTACAAGAAGGTATCGCATTTAAGGATACCGTTAAAAATTACCTCGAAACACATTTAAGAGCTGGTGACATTGATGTTAATATCATGACGAAAGTCGATAAAGATAACTTTGTTAAAGGTGATCAATTACCAACGGAATTCAATGATGCGCATGCATCACTGCGTGGTTTTGCGAATAGTAATTTAAGTTCGTCGGTTGTACTTTCTGCAGGAATGAATCCTAGATTATACAGTTACTTTGAAAACTTTAAGGACTTTTTTCCAGACGCGAATGGTCAGTTGAAAAAGAAAATCATTTTAAAAGTTAGTGATTACCGTTCGGCAACTATTCAAGGCAAGTTTTTAGCTAAAAAAGGACTTTGGGTTTCAGAATATAGAATAGAATCTGGTTTAAACTGTGGTGGTCATGCTTTTGCTACTGAAGGCTTTTTATTAGGTCCGATTTTGGAAGAGTTTAAAACGAAGAAATCTGAATTAATACAAGACACATTTGATGTGTATGTAAAAGGATTAAGTCAAAAAGAATTTGTTGTTCCTGAGCAACCTTTAGAATTAAAAATTACGGTTCAAGGAGGTGTTGGTACAGCAGAAGAGCATGCTTTTTTACTCAATAATTATAACGTTGATTCCGTTGGTTGGGGAACACCGTTTTTATTAGTTCCAGAGGCGACATCTGTAGATCAACACACACGAGATTTATTAAGTAAAGCCAAAGAAACGGATTTGTATTTAAGTGGAATTTCGCCTTTAGGTGTGCCATTTAATACCTTAAGAGGAACGACGAACGAGTTTCATAAACAAAAACGTATTGCAAATAATAAAGCAGGCAGTGCTTGTCCTAAGAAATTTTTGGCATTAAGTAAGGAGTTTGGTGCCGAAGGGATTTGTACCGCATCAAAAAAATACCAAGATGTTAAGTTACAAGAATTAGAAGCTAAAAAAGATGATGTATCGCCGAGTGCTTTTGAAAATGCAAAAGCTAAAATAACCGAAAAAGCATGTCTTTGTGTTGGTTTGGCAAATGCGTCTTATTTGGAAAACGAAATTGAAATTAAAGGTCAGGAGCAAGGTGTTGTTATTTGTCCAGGACCCAATATGGCTTATTTTGATAAAGAAGTATCATTGTCTCAAATGATGCAGCATATTAACGGAAATACTACGGTGCTTTCAAATACAGATCGTCCAAATATGTTTGTAAAAGAATTGAAAATGTATGTGGATTATTTAAAAAATGAAATCGCCACAATTTCTGAAGATTTAACGGCTAAACAAATTAGAAAATGGACGGCATTTAAAAGCCATCTATTTGATGGTATTGGTTATTATCAAGATTTGTTTGCAACAGCTTTATCTTTAAATTATGATACCATACAAAAAGAACTTCAATTTTATAAAGAAGAATTGACAGCTGTGTCAATACCTCAGTTGGATAAGGTTTAGTGCTGCTAAATAGAATACATCCGAAATTAAAAAAGCCTTTACAACTACTGTATAGGCTTTTTTTTTATCTTAAATACTAACGTGTTATGATACAATTATTTTACTGATCTAATAACTCCTTCACCTTTGCTTCCAATGCGTATCCTCTAAGATTCTTAGCTACAATTTTACCTTCAGCATCTAAAATAAATGTAGCAGGAATAGCCCTTATGTTGTACAGCTGTGCCACAGGATCTTGAAAATACTGCAAGTTAGATACTTGTGTCCAAGTAAGTTTGTCTTTTTCTATAGCATTTATCCACGTTTGCTTTGGGTTTTTCTGAGCGCGCGATCCATCTAAAGACACACCAATGATTTCTAATCCTTGATCGTGATATTTATTATAAATTTTAACCACATTTGGATTTTCTCTACGGCAAGGACCACACCATGCTGCCCAAAAATCTATAATTGTTACTTTCCCTTTAATGTCATCTAGGCTAACTGTATTTCCATCTGGTGTTGGAGCTGTAAAGTTTGGTGCTATTTGTCCAATATTAACAGGTGCCTTTTTCTTATAGGCAGCTAAGAGATTCTCTAATTCTACTTTTAGTGAGACCCCTTTTGGCGATGTTTTTAGTTCAGAATCAAGGTTGTTAAAAGCCGTGAACAATTCATCTATATTGGCATTATTTTTAGCCGATTCTGTTTCAATTACAGCAAGACTGTAAAAACTGCTTTTATTATTTTTTATAAAATTAAGCGGAAACTCTTGAAGTTTCTTTTGAGCCAATTGAGCTAACCTTGTTATAGAGTCTCGCATCGCTAAAGCTCGGTTAGACCTGTTGTTTCTTAGTTGCATCCGTAAGCTTACTGTTTCATTATGTGTGGCTGAGAACGCTTCTTGATAGCGTTCGTAATCGTTTTGGGATGAGGATCCGGTAATTTCAGATTGTGTGATGTTTGCTTTGTTAATTGTGATATCAATTACACTATTTTCGAGCATAAAATTGAACTTGCCATTTACCGAGTTTATAGAAATTGAAGAGCGTGTAGGATAAGGTACTTTTCCGGTAAAGGTGAACTTTTCATCAACAACAATGGCTGTATCAATAGTGCGCTCGAACCCATTTTTTTGAACCGTTTTTAGATATGATCGCACACCATTATAGACTCCTTCTGCTTTACCGTTAATAATGTAATCTGTTCGTTTTTCTTCAGGTTTACAGCCTATAAACAACAGTCCAATAAACGTGAAGATTAATACGTTTTTCATAGCTCTATTTTTTTTGTGAAATTCTTAATTGATTATAGAATTACAAATATAAAAACAAAGGATTAAATTCTAGACGAATACTAATTTAGTTAAAAGTTACTACGCTTAATCTGTGAATCCCATAATTTACAATACTTTTGCATCAAAGATATAAGATATGCATAACGATACCATTGTAGCTTTAGCAACACCTTCAGGTAGTGGTGCCATTGCGGTAATTCGATTATCTGGACAAGAAGCCATTTCGATAGCTTCAAAATCCTTTAAGTCCGTTTCTGGTAAAGACTTAAATCAACAAGCCACACATACCATTCATTTAGGTCATATTGTTGAAGACAAGCGAACGATTGATGAGGTTTTGGTGTCTGTTTTTAAAGACCCAAATTCGTATACTGGCGAAAATGTAGTGGAAATTTCTTGCCATGGCTCGTCTTATATTCAACAGGAAATAATTCAGTTATTTTTAAGACAAGGTTGTAGAATGGCAACGGCTGGTGAGTTTACCTTACGAGCGTTTTTAAATGGAAAGCTCGATTTAAGTCAGGCTGAAGCTGTAGCCGATTTAATTTCTAGTGATAATGAAGCGTCGCATCAAATAGCGATGCAGCAAATGCGTGGTGGCTTTTCTTCTGAAATTGCGAAGCTGCGTGAAGAACTACTAAACTTTGCATCGTTAATAGAATTAGAACTCGACTTTGCTGAAGAAGATGTGGAATTTGCCGACAGAACCCAGTTTAAAGACCTTGTAGAGCGTATTACCTTTGTGTTGAAACGCTTAATTGATTCTTTTGCGGTTGGAAATGTGATTAAAAATGGTATTCCGGTTGCTATTGTTGGTGAGCCTAATGTTGGAAAGTCCACCTTATTAAATGCCTTATTAAACGAAGACAGAGCCATAGTTTCTGAAATTGCAGGAACCACAAGGGACACTATTGAAGATGAGATATCTATTGGAGGTGTTGGTTTTCGGTTTATAGATACGGCAGGTATTAGAGATACTAAAGATGTTGTTGAGAGTATTGGGATTAAAAAGACGTTTGAAAAAATAGAACAAGCCCAAGTGGTGATGTTTTTAATTGGTAGTCCACAACTGACCGTTAGCAGTGAAGCCGTAGAAACCTTTAAAATTGAAATTGAAAAAATAAAGAACAAATTTCCACAAAAGGAACTTTTAGTCATTTTGAATAAGATAGATCAGATTACAGATACTGAACTCGCTAATTTAAGAACCGACTTAGAGCCACACAGTTCAAACGTAATTCCTATTTCAGCAAAAACAGGTTTTGGAGTAGAAGCGTTAACCAATTCACTTCTTAATTTAATTAATACAGGAGCCCTCAGAAATAACGAAACTATTGTGACCAATTCACGCCATTATGATGCCCTTTTAAAAGCTTTTGAAGAAATCCAAAAAGTGCAACGCGGTTTAGAGTCTGATCTTTCAGGCGATTTATTAGCTATTGATATTCGTCAGGCCTTGTATCACTTTGGTGAGATCACTGGAGAGATTACTAATGATGATTTATTAGGGAATATTTTTGCTAATTTTTGTATCGGGAAGTAACTTACTTTCTTTTATTTGTTAATCCATTGTTATTGTTGACTTTATAAGTTTTTATCTTCTTTTATTTGTTGTTTATTTACTCTTTTTTGATTAAATTTGTTGTATATCTGTTGCCTTAAATTCGGTTTTGTTGCCCATTTCTGTTGGCGAAGATATTGGCGAAATGATGCACCATAACGCACCACGTTGCACCATAACGCTACATAAAGCACCATTTATGAGCAGTAATTTATACATCCCAAAAACTTGTAAGCATTGCGGAAATGCGTTTACAGCACGTACAACAGTAACTAAATACTGTGGCGATACTTGCGCTAAAAAAGCCTATAAGGCCAGAAAACGCAAAGACAAAATCCAAGCTACTCTTGATGCGGATATGAAGCAAAAAAATGAAGTGGTTGAGGTTCACAATCCCAATGCTGTAAACAATAAGGATTTTTTAAGCGTTACAGAAGCCTCACAACTTATTGGTGTTAGTAGATGGACCATTCAAAGAATGATTCAACAAGGACGTTTAAAAGCGGTCCCTTTTGGCAGAAAACGTATTGTAGCCAGGTGGCAAATAGAAAACCTTTTTAATTAGCATCCTATGAAAGTAACATTGAGACAACGCAAGAAGAACGACAAAATAAGTTTGTATTTAGATTACTATCATAAGGGTAAACGCAAAACAGAATATTTACGTTTATATCTTACGGTTAATCCTAAAACCAAAACCGAAAGAGAAGTTAACACGAAAACCAAGCAACTTGCAGAAACTATTTGTGCACAGCGACAAATTGAAATTCAAAATGGTATCTATGGCTTTCAAGATATTGAAAAGCTGAAGGGTAGTTTTATTACTTACATTACAGCTTTAGCAGAAAAGAAAAATACAAGCTCTGGCAATTATGGGAATTGGAATAGTATGCTAAAACATTTAAAAACCTTTTGTCCAACTGATGTTAGTTTTCAAGATATAGACAAATCGTTTGTTGAGCGTTTCAAAGAGTATTTAGATAAAGATGCAATAGGTAGAGCAGGTAAAAAACTGTCTCAAAATTCTAAATATTCATATTATGGTAAATTTTCGGCAGCACTTAAACAAGCTGTTAAAGATGGTATTTTAAAAGTAAATCCTGCTAATGGTGTAGAGTATTTTAAACAAGGTGAACCTCAACGAGAGTTTTTAACACTTGATGAATTGCAAAAAGCAGTAAATACAGAATGCGAACTACCTATTCTAAAAAATGCCTTTATTTTTTCAGCTTTAACCGGATTGCGTTGGTCTGATATTGAAAAACTAATATGGTCAGAAATCCAGCACTCAAAAGAAATGGGATATTATATCCGATTTAGGCAAAAGAAAACCAAAGGTGTAGAAACCTTACCAATATCAGAACAAGCAAGAAAGTTGTTAGGCGATGAAGGTAAACTTGAAGAAAAAGTTTTTGATGGTTTACATTATAGTGCCTGGTCTAACTTAAAATTACAACAATGGATGATGAAAGCAGGTATTACAAAGAATATCACGTTCCATTGTGCGCGCCATACTTACGCTACTTTACAGCTTACTTTAGGAACAGACATATATACTGTATCAAAATTATTAGGTCATAAAGAGTTAAGAACAACACAGATATATGCCAAAGTAATTGACGATAAAAAGAAAGAAGCTGCTAACCGTATTCAACTGGATTTATAATGAAAGCAAGTATATTTTCAAGTTTGGTTTCTATAACCAATGGCTTACATAGAGATAATAGACGGGAAAAGGATTTTAAATACTTGTTGTCTGATTTTAAAATGAATCCAAAAGCTAATAAAGCAGTTTTTAAAGTAAACTTTAAAAAGCCTTTAAATGCTAAAAAAGAATACTACCAAAAGCTAATATATAATGAAACGGAAAAGACATTAGTATCATTTGAAATAGAATTTCCTAAAAATGCTACAATTCCAGAAAATAAATACAGCTTTACTATTCTACTTAATAAATTTGACAAGTACTTAAATGACATTGCAAGTTTTATAGATGAAAGAGGAATAACAGCAGATTTAAGTGACGATGATAATTATATCATAAACTACTTAAAAGTTTCTGTAATACGATTATATACTGAACTGCAAGAACAATATGGACAATTTTCAGAAAACACAAACTTCACAATTTTAGAAATAGCTGAAAAGTATTTTAATGACACCACGTTTGATGTTAACCAAATAGAAAAAACGAACAGTAATAAAACAGTTACTAAAAAAGCACCGAAAGTTACAGCGAAACCAAAAACCTCATTTGGTTATAAAAACAAAGACACCTCAACCTTATTAACTGTACTAAAGCTACTAAATTTAAAAATAGATGTATTAGATAACCGAACAACAGTTGAACAGTTACACAAGCTATTAATAGCAAAAGATTTTAAAGATACAGAATCGCAAATCTATCTTCAATGCGAAACAACACAGTTTAGTTACTTGGTAACAAAGCTAAAACCATTTTTCAATGGTTTTAATCCTACAGCAATTGAGCGTTCTGGAAAATTTATAACCAAAACAAATACACCACTTAAAGCAAATAATCTTCATAAAAACAAAGTGCACAATCCAAAAGAAAAGGAAGAAATAGATAAAATCATCCAACAACTGCAATAAAAAACAGTAAGAATAGTAAGAAACCTTACTGTTGTCTTACCCTTGTTTTACACTCTTACTAAAATCGGCGAGCCAATTTTAAACCTTTGTCCTGTTCTTGAAATACAAGAATGACATTTGGCCAGATGTCCATTTACTATATTAAAATTATTAGTTATGGACGAAATATTAGAACGTCTCAAAATTATTGAAGAACACGTTTTAGACAGAAACATTATTGTAAAAAACGTATTGAGCTTTAACGAAGCGTGTAGGTTTTTGGAATTATCACAATCCCATTTATACAAACTTACAAGTACCGGAACCATTCCACATTACAAACCGAATGGTAAGAAAATTTATTTTAATCGTGTAGAGTTAGAACAATGGTTGTTAAGTAACCGTGTGGACTCACAAGACGAAATCGAACAGCAAGCTGCCGATTACCTAATTAAGAAAGGAGCGGTAAAGTTATGACAGAAATAATCGATTTACTCTTGGCACTCTCTCAAGAAATAAAGGACTTAAAAACACGTATCGAATTGTTACGACAATCGAGAGCAGAAGTATTAAAAGATGCGTGGATAGACAATCAAGATGTATTGCAGACCTTACACATTAGTAAGCGAACTTTACAAACTTTTAGAACTAACGGAATATTGCCTTACAGTAAAATAAAAGGCAAGTTCTATTACAAAGTTGCTGACATAGAGCAATTGCTTCAAGACAACTACTACAACCATAATTTCAAGTACAATGGAGATAAGTAGAGAAGCAATTTTAGATAAAACACATTATGGTTTAAAGATTTATGCCTACGTGTTAAGACAGTATTATCCTGATACAACAGTCCTTTCCGTAAAAGGAAGGGACTGCGGGATAACTCGTAACCCATTTAATGGTGGAAAAGAAACTTTACGGATTCATATTGATGGAGTGATTGCAACCCATAGAGATACCGAAATTGAAACTTTTAAAGGTGATGTATTTGAATTTGCACAATATCATTTTAAAACCATTGATGAAGCAGAATTATTGCAGAAAATAAATGAAGCACTACATCTAAATTTAGAAATCAAGGAAAACGACGAATTAGAATGGTTTAACGAACCAGACAATACCTGGTATGCTTACTGTAGCTTTTTCAAAGCACCTGTTCGCAATGTATTTCCTGCGGAAACAATGCGACTGCATCAAATATTTGCATTAATCACAAGTGATAAATACAAAGCGATTACCGAAGAGTTAAGAGCAATAACAGATGTAAAAGAGGCACGTAAATTCAAAGCGAATCGCTTTGATTACGTCACCTTTTCAGGAACATTTGAAAAACGTAACGATAAAAAATTGTTACAACATTCCAATTTGCTAACAATTGATTTCGACCATTTAGAAAATATTCCAAAGTTTAAGGAACAATTATTAAACGATGAATACTTTGAAACCGAAATGCTATTTATTTCGCCATCTGGCGATGGTTTAAAATGGATTATTCGGATAGATATTTCCGAAACATCACATTCAGAATACTTTACAGCAGTAGCAAATTACATTAAACACACCTATAACATTGAGGTTGACCAGTCAGGTAAAGACGTTTCCAGAGCGTGTTTTTTACCATACGACCCAACAGCCTTTTTACATAAAAGACATCAAGCATTATGAGCAAAATATTTAATCCAAAAGAATGGTTAGAAGTTCCAAAAGAGCAACAACAACCAACAAGCAACAAGGCAACAACTCACGTTGTTGCTGTTGCTAATAACGATATAGAATCCTACATAACTGCTATTGAACAGGCTGGTATTGATATAACTGGCAATTATGCTATTTGGCGTGATTTAGGTTTCGCATTAGCTGAAGAATATGGAGAAATAGGTAGAGATTATTATCATAGAATTAGTAAAGCCTATGTAGGTTATGAAACTAAAGAATGTGACGAGCAATTTAATAAATGTCTAAAAGCAAAAGGACACGGAATCACAATTGCAACCTTTTATCATCACGCACACCAAGCAGGTATAAGAGTACCAAAAAACGAAACGATAATAGCAGAACAAAAAGAGGGAAAGCAACAAGAATCTATGCCTACTATTCCAGAAAAGGTATATAATTCGCTTCCACAATTTTTACAACAAGTTGTAAATCCTGCAAGCAGTCAAGAGGAAAAGGACATTTTATTATTGGGTGCTTTAACAGCTTTTAGTGCCTGCTTCCCAAAATTATTTGGAATCTATGACCAGCGTAAAGTGTATGGTAATTTATACTTATTCGTAACTGCACCTGCTTCTGCAGGTAAAGGCAGACTTAACCAAATTAAAAATTTGGTAGACCCTGTGCATAAATTAAAAAGAGAACAAGCCAAAGTATTAAAGCAGCAATTCCAAACGGAAACAGCTACTTATAATATGAATAAAGGAAAAGATGAAAATTTAGAGAAACCAAGCAAACCACCAGAACGAATGCTCTTTATTCCTGCTAATAATAGTGTAACAGGAGTCTATCAATTAATATCAGATAATGAAGGTAGAGGATTGATTTTTGAAACCGAAGGCGACACGTTAGCACAAGCCTTTAAAAGCGATTATGGTAATTATTCCGATGGATTTCGTAAAGCCTTTCATCACGAAACTATAAGCTATTATCGCAGAACTGATAGAGAATATGTAGATATTGAAAAACCGTGTTTATCTACTGTATTGTCTGGCACACCAAAACAAGTAGCAACCTTAATTCCTAATGCAGAAAATGGTTTATTTAGTCGTTTTATGTTCTATTATATGAATATAAAACCAACTTGGAAAAATGTATTTCAAAATAACAATAATATAAGTTTAGATGATTACTATAATCAATTAGGTAATGAGTTTTTAGGCTTGTATAAAACACTTAAAAACAATCCAGAGATTGAAGTACAACTATCCAAATCACAACAAGAGCAATTCAATATATTTTTCGAATCATTACAGACCAAATACATTAACCTGCAACCCGAAGAGTATATTGCAACCATTAGACGATTAGGATTAATTGCATTTAGAATAATGATACTATTTACCGTTTTTCGCATTATGGAAGATGGCGATGTTAATGCTACTAAAGAATGTGAAGATGTGGACTTTGAAAATGCTTTAACCATTATTTCAATTTTAGTTAAGCATAGTAGTAAAGTGTTCAACGATTTACCTATTGAGCAAAAAACCACGAAGCGGTTAAATAGAAAAGAACGCTTTTTAGAGCATTTGCCAAAGCAGTTTAATCGACAAGACTATTTAGACTTGGCAACCAAACAGAGCATACCTCATAAAACAGCAGAAGGTTACATTACCAAATTTGTAGAGGCTGGATTAATACATCGAGAAGCTCACAATGTATATTCAAATACTACAAAAGAGTAATTAAGGATTTTAAGGATTAAAGGATATGAGTTAAACGATTTCCTCAAATCCTTAACTTCCTCATTTGCTGTTAATAACTGTTTATATCTTTTTCTTACTTCTTTCTTTCCTTTTCTTAAATTAGACAAATATTGACAAGTCTAAATAATTCTATTATGGAGTTTGGAGAATACATACGTTCATTACGCGAAAAGCGCAATATGCTTCTACGTGAAATGGCTGCAAACCTAAATATGGATGTAGCCTATTTAAGCAAAATAGAGCGAGGAAATCGTATGGCAAGACGCGAACAAGTGGTCGCTTTTGCAAAAACATTGAAAGAAGACGAAAACGAATTAATTAAGCTATGGATGTCTGAACAAATTGTATTGATGCTCAAAAATGAAAAAGAGCGTACGGAAATCCTCAAAATAGCTGAAGAAAAAATTAGTAAGATTGGTAAAACTAAATAAATATGGTAACAGAAGAAATAAAAGCAATGCGTTTAGAAGCATTTTTAAATAGAGCACACAAGTTTGATGGGAGAATTAAAACACCCAAAAAAGGTGAGTATTATTCCTTAACGAGAGCGGAAGAAAAAGGTAACCCACAAAAGGAACTCACAATTTTAAAGAATAGAATTGAACAGGCTATTGAAATTTTCTTTAAGCAAAATATAGATTACCAAACAGAAGAAGGCTTAAAAGTTTTAGGCTCTCTAAATGCACAAGCAAAAAACAGCAATGATGTTGCTACTGTAATTGAAAAAGGATTATTAATAACAGAACAATTTAAATAGGGTTTATGTAACTACTAAAGACATTTCTATGGAACACCTCAAAACCAACATACTTAACTTTAAATGGCCTAATAGCGCACCTACATTTTTCTTTTCTTTAGAAGATATAGAAGGCAGTCACCCAATCCATAAATCAAAGTTTTCAAGGCAGATTAAAGAGGCGTTTCCAGATATAGACCTATCACAAACAGACCAAATATATACCACCTATACCAATAAAATACCGAATGCACCAAGCATAAAAATTAATTTGGTTAATGGTAGAGAACTACGCATTTACAAACAATTCCTTAAACACCAATTAAGAAATTATTTTCAATCAAAAGATTATATAGTTGTCAAAAACTTTGTAGGCGATGTACAAGTGTGGATGCCTTCTATAAAAGGCAATACAGAGCATTATAATTTGTATTATAAGTTTTCATTCAAAATACAATTTGCAAAGTTAACCGACTTACCAGAACTTATCGTATCGTATGATGGTACATCAAAAGTCCTTAATACTTCTGTTAAGGGTATTGAGGATACAGAGTTAATTAGGCGTTGTGTATATGGTCAAAAGACAATTAACTATCAAATGGACCTTGACACAGAAGAAAAGGAAGAATTTTATAATGCTATAGAATTTGACAAGGCATTTCCAATTTTTAGTTTACCGTTAGCCAGAGCATTAGATATTCCTATTGAAGAACCAGTAAGACCAGCCAATAAATATCAAAAGTATGTAGCACTTATTAATAATTTTGCAACCAATTATCTATTCAAAGAAGATTTTAAAGCCATTTTCCCATTTAAAGAAGATGCGTTTATAGATGTACCACGTAACCGTATAAATCATATAGACCCACAATTGGGTTTGCTGGAATTTGGCAAAGACCAATTTGGCAATAAAAAAACGCATTTAGTGCCTAAATTGGCAATGAATAACCTAAATCCTTATAAGAGACCAAATAATCAGAACATTAAGTTTTTCTTTGTGTACCATACCTCTCATAAAGAAGCCATTAAATCCTTTTATAACAACCTTAAATCTGGTGTTACCTCTCAAAAAAAGTATTTCAAAGGGATTGAAGATTACGTAAATATTAAGGCTGCAACTTCTAAAGAACATTTCATTGAGTTCACTAACCAAAACGACCCAATACCAGAAATTACAGAGCAATTAGAAAAATTATCTTTCGACCACGATACTGTTCGCTATGCAGCATTTTATTTAAGTCCTTTTGATAAGTTTACGCCAAATGCAGAAGACCGCGACATCTATATTCAAATCAAAGAACTGTTCTTAAACGAAGGCATAGTAACCCAAGTTGTAGATTATCATAAGATGGTTGAGAATATCGAAAACCAATACAATTTTCAATTTTCGTTACAAAATATGGCATTGGCGATACACGCTAAATTAGGCGGTGCACCTTGGAAGTTGGCAGTAACCGACAAAAAAGAATTAGTAATTGGTGTTGGCGCATTTACCAATCAAGGCGAGAATAGGCGTTATATAGCAAGTGCCTTTAGTTTTCAAAATAATGGCTTATTTAGAAAGTTTGAATATTTCGACCAAACAGAAACAGACCTGTTAGCAGGTAGTATCTGTAAAGCTATTAGAGATTTTACATCGGTTGCAGAAGCAGATAAAGTGGTCATTCATTTTTACAAGGAAATGAGTTACGAAGAGTTAAAACCCATTATAAGTGGGATGCATTCATTAGGCTTAAAAGTGCCTTTATACATTCTCAACATCAATAAAACAGAAGCAGAAGATATTATTGCTTACGACCTTAATTGGAATAAAAAATTAATGCCAGTTAGTGGTACATACATACGTATTAGTGAAAACCAATTTCTGTTGTTTAACAACGCACGTTATCCCAATTCACAACGCTATGCAGATACAGATGGTTATCCATTTCCAATAAAAATTAAAATAAGCAGTCCAGATGAAGATGCTTTTGAAGATGCAAATGTAGTATTAGAATTATTAACGCAAGTATATCAGTTTAGCAGACTATACTGGAAATCACTACGACAACAAAATGTACCAATTACCATAAAATATCCTGAAATGGTTGCACAAATAGCACCACGCTTTAATAATGGTGTTCCAGATAATGCAAAAAATGCTTTATGGTTTTTATAATTTACCAATCAATTTATTTGCACAACTTGTGCATTGATTAATTTGTATATTTGTCTAAATTATATGAAAATAATTGTTTCCATATCAATGTCTATTTTATTCTTTTTTCAAGGGATAAGCATAGATATGGACTTTTGTGGCCCAATTAAAGAAATTTCAAATGTAATTACCCATTATCAAAACCATAAAGTTTATGGCGACTCTTTCTTTGAATATTTAGTTGAAGACTACATTGACAGCGATGCTAAAAATGAAGAACATCATCATAACCCAGATAAGGAGAATACACCAGTCCATTCCCATAATCAGTGTTGTCACCCTTTGGTATTAATTATTGCGAACAATAATTTGGCTTTAACCAAGCAACTAAAATTTGAAGAGAAAAAACAGTATAATTTACATAAAGTAGACTTCACTTCCAGATATTTGGAATCACTTTTCCAACCCCCTAAAGTATAATTCAGTTTTTTTAAAGGATAACTATATCCAATTTTGAACCTAAAAGGTTCTTATCATTTCGTGTAATTCTATTTCTTATATCAGAATTGTATCGAATAGTTTAACTGAATTAATACATTTTATATGATTAATAAAATCATTGATTTTTCAATCAATAACAAATTCATTATTGGTTTGCTTACGCTTACCATAATTGGAGCAGGTATTTGGAGTATGACCAAAGTACCAATCGATGCTGTTCCAGACATTACTAACAACCAAGTACAGGTTATTACGCAAGCACCCAATTTAGGTACAGAAGATATTGAACAGATTGTAACCTATCCTATTGAGGTGGCAATGAGCAATCTTCCCGATGTTCAGGAAATTCGTTCTATTTCACGTTTTGGCTTATCTGTGGTTACCATTGTGTTTGATGATGATATGGGAACTTATCTACCACGCCAATTAGTAGCCGAAAAACTAAACGAAGTCAAAGAACAAATTCCTGCTGGTTTTGGAGAACCGACTATGGGTCCTATTTCCACAGGTTTAGGTGAGATTTATCAATACACCTTAAAAGTAGCACCAGAGTATAAAGACAAATACAACATTGCAGATTTACGCTCAATACAAGATTGGATTGTACAGCGTCAAATGGCAATGGTAGAAGGTGTGGTTGAGGTAAACGCAATAGGTGGGAAAATTAAACAATACGAAGTAGCGGTTGACCCAAACGATTTAAACGCTATTGGTTTAACCATTACCGATGTGTTTAATGCACTTGAAGCCAATAATCAAAACACAGGTGGTGCATATATTGAAAAAAACCATCAGGCAAATTTTATTCGTGGTGAAGGCCTGGTACGCAGTTTAGATGACATTAAAAAAATCACAGTCAAGAATATTAATAATATTCCCGTAACTATTGGAGATATTGCTACGGTACAATTCGGTTCTGCAATACGTTATGGTGCATTAACCCAAGATGGTGAAGGCGAAGTTGTAGGTGGTTTGGTGATGATGCTAAAAGGTGCTAATTCCAATGATGTTATCGCAAATGTAAAAGAGCGAATGGCTCAAATAGAAAAGTCATTACCAGAAGGTGTAATCATCGAACCTTTGTTAGACCGAAGTAAGTTAATAGCAGAAACAACTTCTACTGTAACCACAAATCTTATCGAAGGTGCATTAATAGTAATTTTTGTCCTTATCTTCTTATTGGGTAATTGGCGAGGTGGTTTAATTGTCGCTTCAACCATACCATTATCCTTATTGTTTGCTTTTATCTTAATGAACGTTTTTGATGTTTGGGTAAACTTAATGAGTTTGGGTGCAATAGATTTCGGAATTATTGTAGATGGAGCTGTAATTATTGTAGAAAGTACAGTATTTCTAATTGCATCACAAGTACTAAAAAAGAAACAACTAACATCCAAAGAACGAGATAAAGTTGCTTCTAATGCTTCAAAAAAGATGATGAATGCTGCGTTTTTTGGACAGTTGATTATCCTTATTGTTTTTCTACCCATTTTAGCCTTACAAGGTATAGAAGGAAAGATGTTTAAACCAATGGCACTGACCTTTATTTTCGCTATGATTGGTGCAATGGTACTTTGTTTAACGTATGTACCAATGATGTCTGCTTTAGTTTTAAGAGCACCTATAAATGATAAAAAATCCTATGGAGACCGATTTGTGCATTGGGTTGAAGATAAATACCAACCTTTATTGGTTAGAGCATTGCGAAAAGGTAAATGGGTAATTGGTATTGCAGTTGTGCTGTTCGGGATAACGGTTTTTATGTTTTCAAGAATGGGTGGCGAGTTTATCCCACAACTCGATGAAGGTGATATTGCATTTCACGCTATTTTAAAACCAGGTAGTTCACTTACAGAAACTATTGAGACCACTACCAAAATAGAACAAATAGTAAAAGCCAAATTTCCAGAAGTCGAAAAAATAGTCAGTCGTATAGGCGTTGCCGAAATACCAACCGACCCAATGCCAATGGATTTAGCAGATGTTTTTGTGATTCTGAAACCTAAAAGCGAATGGACATCAGCAGAAACAAAGGATGAATTGATTGAGAAAATAAAAGAAGCGGTTGAAATCGTTCCTGGTGTTAATTATGAGTTTACCCAACCTATTGAAATGCGTTTTAATGAGTTACTTGAAGGTGTTCGTGAAGATATTGCCATAAAACTCTATGGTGAAGAAATTGACATCTTATCCCAAAAAGCCGAAGAAATATCTAAAATTATTGCAGGTACAGAAGGTATTGGAGATATGAAAGCGGAAGCCACAACAGGTTTGCCACAAATGACCATTAATTACAATAGGAACAAATTGGCACAATACGGACTTCAAATAAATACACTGAATCAAACCGTACAATCTGCATTTGCAGGTGGTACAGCAGGTGTGATTTTTGAAGGTGAAAAACGCTTCGATTTAGTGGTGCGTTTAAGTTCTCAAAACCGAAAAGATATTTCAGATGTTCAAAACCTGTACATTAATTTACCTTCTGGTACTCAAATTCCGTTACGTGAAATTGCTGATATAAGCTACAAAGCAGGACCAATGCAAATCAGTAGAGACAATACCAATAGAAGAACCTATGTTGGCATTAATGTAAGAGGTCGTGATGTAAAATCTTTGGTAACTGAAATAAAATCAAAATTAGATGCACAATTGGAATTACCATCAGGTTATTTTATTCGATATGGTGGTGCATTTGAAAATCTGGAACGTGCCAGCAACCGTTTACAAACCGTTGTACCTATTGCATTGTTGCTCATTTTTATATTGATTTACTTTGCTTTAAAGTCCTTACCACAAACCTTAATGATTTATATAGCCATTCCAATGGCAACTATTGGTGGTGTAGTAGCCTTATGGTTGCGTGATATGCCATTTAGTATTTCGGCAGGTGTTGGTTTTATTGTGTTATTTGGTGTTGCGGTATTAAATGGTTTAGTAATGATAAGTGGCCTCAACGAATTAAAGGAAGAAGGTGTTACCAATCTAAAAGATAGAATTGTTGAAGGTACTAAACGAAGAATCAGGCCTATTATGCTAACCGCTTTTACAGATGTATTAGGCTTTCTACCAATGGCGATTTCATCATCAGCAGGTGCAGAAGTACAACGTCCATTGGCTACTGTGGTAATTGGTGGGTTATTAACTTCAACTTTACTAACACTATTTGTGTTACCTATTTTATACCATTGGGTAGAAAATAAATCATTTAGGTTTAAACCGAATAAAAAGTTAGTAACAGCGTCTGCTATGGTATTATTACTATTCGGTTTTACAACACAAAGTAATGCACAAGAGATAAACGATACAATTCCCGAAATTTCATTACAGGAAGCTATAAAACTCTCAAAAAGTAATTATCCAATGCTCAAACAACAGCAATTGGAAATCACTAAACAAGAACAATTAAAAGCGACTGCCTATGATTTTGGTACTACTCAAATTTTTACTGGTGGAGAAGAAATTGATAATGGTAATGGCATTTATACAACCATTGGTGTTGGTCAATCTAATATTGATGTATTTGGTATTGGTTCTAAAAAGAAGCTACAAGAACAACGGATACTATTGGCTCAAAAAGCCTTTCAACTTTCCGAATTGGAATTAGAATTAGAAGTAAAAAAGGCTTGGTCAAAATGCTATCAAATGAAGCGAAACTATCATTTGTATAAAGAATTAGATTCCATTTATTCCAAATTTGAACAAGCAGTAGCTTTAAATTATGAAGTCGAAGCCATTTCTAAATTAGAATATTCAGCAGCAAAAAATCAAGCGTTTCAAATTCAAAATAAAAAAGTACAAGCCTATAGTGATTATCTTATTGCCTTACAGCAATTCAATTTGTGGTTGGTATCAGAAGAAATTTTTACAGTTTCAGATGAATTTGATGTAACTGTAGATATGGAGATGAAAACGTTTGATGTTGAAAGCCATCCGCTTTACAGTATGTCACAGAATATTGTAGATGAAGCTGAAGCCAAATACAAAGCTGCAAAAACAGATAATTTGCCAAAGTTCAATTTTCAAGGTGGTTTACAAAAAGTAAATGGTAATTCAGGATTTTACACGTATCAAGCAGGAATTTCCATTCCGTTTTTATCAGGTTCTAACAAAGCTCAAGTTAAAAGTGCCAGAATTGATAAAGAAATAGCCGAAACCAATGTAGCGTTCAAAAAACAAGCAATAAAATCAAGGTTTGTTCAGGCTAAAGAAAATTATATCAAATGGAAAACATCTTGGGAGTTTTACAAAGACCAAGTATTGCCATTAACAAAAGAGCAAAAAACAGGTGCATTACTAGCATATAGAGAAGGCGAAATTGATTATACTGCATTTACGCAGTTGATTAAAGAAGCCATTCAATCAGAATTGGAAGCACAAACAACATTAGTAAATTATTTAGAAAGCACATTTCAACTACAATATTTTAATCAATAAGACAATGAAAAGTAAAACATATAAAATCCTTATCGTAATGGTGTTAACCATTTTTGTGTCAGCTTGCGGAAATAAAGAAAGCCATAACGAAAATGATGGTCATTCCCACGATGAAGAACAAAACACAGAAGTTAATGAAGCAAATAATGAAAGCGAAGAAGTAATGCTTTCACAACAACAATTCGATGCGTTAAAAATGAAAATCGATACACTTGCATTGCGCAATATGAGTGGTTATGTAGAAGCAAATGGAACGTTAGAAGTACCACCACAAAACGAAGCAGCCATAACTACAGTTGTTGGTGCAAATGTCGTTTCAATTGAAGTTATTGAAGGAGATAAAGTCAATAAAGGTCAAGTAGTGGCTTATCTATCACATCCAAATATTATACAAGCGCAAACCGATTACTTAAACGCTTATAGTAATAGTAATTTTTTGAAAAAGAATTATGAACGTCAACAAAAGTTATATGAAGCAGGTGTAGGTTCTGGTGCTAATTTTCAAAAGGCAGAAGCAGAATATGATGCCTCAATAGCAATGGTAAATGGTCTCGAAGCACAATTAAAAATATTAAATATCAATACCTCTTCTGTTCGTAATGGCACAATTGCACAACGTATTGCCTTGCGAAGTCCAATAGAGGGTTTTGTGCAAAAAGTTGAAGTAAAAACAGGACAATATGTAGAACCTCAAACCGAATTATTTGAAATTGTAAATACGCATCACGTTCACGCAGATTTAATGGTTTTTGAAAAAGATGTATATAAAGTACAGAAAGGTCAAAAAGTAAACTTTACAGTACAATCAATTCCAAATACAGAACTTACCGCAGAAATTTATTCTGTTAGCAAAACGTTTGAGGACAATCCAAAAGCAGTTCACGTACACGCAGAAATAGAAAACAAAAAAGGCAATTTAATTCCTGGAATGTATATTCAAGGTAAAATTCAAGTTGAAAATACAGAAACAAAAGCATTACCAGAAAGTGCCGTTATAAAAGAAGGCGATAGATATTATGTGTTTTCAGTAGAAAAAGAAAATGACGATTGGAGCTTTAAACCTATCGAAGTAGTTATAGGCACTAAAGATGGTCTTTGGGTTTCAATTCAATTCGTTGAAAACGTGGAAATTAACACGCAATTCGCATATAATAATGCGTATTACCTTAACGCAGAAATGAAAAAAGGGGAAGCAGAACACGCACATTAATTATGAACACAATAGAAGAAGTATTAGAGTCAAAAGATATTCGCATAACAGCAATGCGTTTGCTTATATATAAGTTTCTTGCAGAAAAAGAGGTCGCTGTTACTTTAAGTGATATTGAAAATGCTTTTGAAAAGGCAGATAGAACGACTTTATACAGAACTGTAAAAACATTTGAAGATAAAGGAATAGTCCATCAAATAGATGATGGTACGGGAATTACAAAATATGCGCTCTGTGAAAAAGGATGTAATTGTGAAATTGAAACCGATTTACACTTGCATTTCCATTGTATTAATTGCAATAAAACTATTTGCTTAACAGACCATAAAATCCCTCAAATAAAAGTACCAGATGGTTTTGTGTCTGAAAACGTCAACTTGGTTGTAAAAGGTATTTGTGATAAATGTAGTAGCTAAAAATGCACTTCCATTGCAGTTGATTTTAAGGCATCTTTGAAATAAATTTAAGAATCAATGAAAAAAAAGAAACTAAATTTAAAAGACCTAAAGGCACATTCAGAAAATGAACATAGTCACGATGATGGACATAATCACGGAAGTGAACCGAACAATTTTAAAGCATACATTCCAGCAATAGTAAGTTTTACAATGCTCATTGCTGGTATTGCTTTAGATTATTTTAATGTTACATTCTTTAAAGACTGGATAAGAATTATTTGGTATGGCATAGCCTATATTCCTGTTGGTTTTCCTGTGGTAAAAGAAGGATGGAAAAGTATTACAAAAGGCGATGTTTTCACAGAATTTTTCTTAATGTCAATCGCTACAATTGGAGCATTTATCATTGGCGAATATCCCGAAGGTGTTGCGGTAATGTTATTTTATGCAGTTGGCGAATTGTTTCAAAATGCAGCAGTCAATAGAGCAAAAGGAAATATAAAAGCATTATTGGATGTTAGACCGAAAGAAGCCAATGTGTTTCGTGAAGGTGATTATAAAAGTGTTTCGCCAGAAGATGTAAACATTGGAGAGAAAATTCAAATTCGTGTTGGTGAAAAGATTCCATTGGATGGTGTTTTATTATCTGAAAAAGCATCATTAAATACCGCAGCTTTAACAGGCGAGAGTAAACCTGATTCCATACAGAAAGAAGCAAAAGTTTACGCAGGCAGTATTAATTTAGAAAGTGTTATTGAAGTTGAAGTAACCAACAAATTTGAAGATAGTTCTATTGCCAGAATATTAGATTTGGTTCAAAATGCAACAGCACGTAAATCTAAAACAGAATTATTTATCAGACAGTTTGCACGTATATATACACCAATAGTGGTGTTTTTAGCTATAGGTGTAACATTCATTCCTTACTTTTTTGTAGATGATTATGTGTTTAGAGATTGGTTATATAGAGCCTTAATTTTCTTGGTAATATCTTGTCCTTGTGCGTTGGTCATTTCGATTCCGTTGGGTTATTTTGGTGGATTAGGCGCAGCTTCTAAAAATGGAATTTTATTTAAAGGCGCATCTTTCCTCGATGCAATGACGAAAATAAACACCTTGGTAATGGACAAAACAGGAACGGTTACCAAAGGTGTATTCAAAATAAAAGAGGTTAAAGCAATTGGTTGGGAAGAAGCCGAATTTATGAAATACCTAATGGCAATGGAAGAACAATCTACTCATCCAATCGCTAAAGCAATTTTAGAGTATAAAGCAGAAGGAGAAGATTTTGAAGCACAAGACGTTTCTGAAATTGCAGGTAAAGGATTAAAAGGCATTGTAAATGGTAAAACAGTTTTAGTAGGTAATAAAGCCTTAATGACTACGAATAACATTAATGTTCCATCGGAAACGGTATCTATTGTAGAATCTATTGTATTAGTTGCAATTGATAATCAATTTGCAGGGTACGTGGTCATTGCAGATGAATTGAAAGAAGATGCCAAAGAAACAATTGTTAATTTACAAAAAGTAGGCATTAAAAATATTATGATGCTTTCAGGTGATAAAGATTCCATTACTCAACAAGTCGCTAAAGAGTTAAATATTAAAAGTGCTAAAGGTGGATTATTACCAGAAGATAAATTGAATGAAGTTGAAACATTAAAGAAAAACCCAGAAAACAAAATAGCCTTTATTGGCGATGGCATCAACGATGCACCAGTTTTAGCAGCGAGTAACGTTGGTATTGCGATGGGTGGTTTAGGTAGTGATGTCGCAATAGAAACCGCAGATGTTATTATTCAAACTGACCAACCTTCAAAAGTAGTGAGAGCCATTAAAATAAGTCGTTCCACCCGCAAAATTGTTTGGCAGAATATCATTTTAGCATTTGGAGTAAAAGTTGTTGTTCTAATTTTGGGTGCAGGTGGCTTGGCAACAATGTGGGAAGCGGTATTTGCAGATGTAGGAGTGGCATTATTGGCTATTTTAAATGCAGTAAGATTACAACGGATGGAATGGCGTTAATCCACTAAACTTCTGTTAAACAAAATCAATAGTTGTTAAAATTTTATACCTTTGCAATAAGTATGAAGCAAGTATTACATAAAATAATGTCCTTATTAATGGCTTTTGTAGTGTTATTTTCTACAATGTCATTTACTATGAATATGCATTATTGTGGCGATACTTTAGTGGAAACTGCTATATTCAATAAAGCAAAAGGTTGCGGAATGGAAATGGAAAAACCTTCTACAGAAGGTTGCTCTATAACCAAGAAAAATTGTTGTAATGACGAACAGTTAGTCATTGATGGTCAAGATGAATTAAAACTAAATTTTGACAAACTTACTTTTGAACAACAACAATTTGTAGCTTCATTTATATATACTTACATCAACCTTTTTGAAGGTTTAGATAAAAATGTATCTTCTTACGAAGAGTACAAACCGCCACTCGTCATAAGGCAACTCTACAAAATAGACGAGACTTATTTAATTTGATTTTTAAACTTTAGACTGTTTTATCCTATGGCTTTATGTTATAAGGATAATTTGCTGTATTCGGTGTTGTCGTAACACCAATGTCTAACTGTTTAATTATCAAACAATATGCTTAATAAAGCAATTAAATTTCTTATCGAGAATAAACTCGTTGCAGTACTTCTACTCGTCCTTTTTGTAGGTTGGGGAACAGTAAACGCACCTTTTAATTGGGATACTGGATTTTTACCAAGTAATCCTGTAGCTGTAGATGCAATTCCAGATATTGGAGAAAACCAACAAATTGTATTTACAAAGTGGGATGGTCGTTCGCCACAAGATATTGAAGACCAAATTACCTATCCATTAACCACTTCTTTACTCGGTATTCCAGGAGTAAAAACCATTCGTAGTTCGTCTATGTTTGGCTTTTCAAGTATCTATATCATTTTTGAAGAAGACATAGAATTTTACTGGAGTCGTAGTAGAATATTAGAAAAACTTAATTCCTTACCAAGCGGATTATTACCAGAAGGTGTCAATCCTGCTTTGGGTCCAGATGCCACAGGATTAGGACAGATATTTTGGTACACGCTGGAAGGACGTGATGAAAACGGAAACGTTACTGGTGGTTGGGATTTACAAGAATTACGCAGTATTCAAGATTACTATGTGAAATATGCCTTGTCTTCTGCAAGTGGTGTTTCTGAAGTAGCTTCTATTGGTGGTTACGTGCAAGAATATCAAGTCGATGTCAATCCAGAATTAATGCGACAATACAATATTGGGTTAAACCAAGTGGTAAAAGCAGTAAAAGAGAGCAATAAAGACATTGGTGCACAAACCTTGGAAATCAATCAAGCAGAATATTTAGTTCGAGGTTTAGGATATGTAAAATCCATTTCAGACATAGAAAATGCAATCGTTACTTCCGAAGATTATACAGCAATACGAATTAAGGATATTGGTAAAGTTTCATTAGGTCCTGCAACCAGACGTGGCTTATTAGATAAAGAAGGTGCAGAAGTTGTTGGTGCGGTTGTAGTCGCTCGTTATGGAGCGAATCCGATGGAAGTAATTAATAATGTAAAAGAGAAAATCAACGAATTAAGCGCAGGATTACCTTCAAAAGTATTACAAGATGGTAGAACATCACAAGTTACCATAGTACCGTTTTATGACAGAACAGAGTTAATTCAAGAAACATTAGGCACACTTAACGAAGCCTTAACGCTTGAAATATTGATTACCATTTTGGTCATTATCATTATGGTGTTTAATCTTCGAGCTTCAGTTTTAATTTCTGGACTATTGCCTGTTGCAGTTTTAATGGTATTTATTGCAATGAAACTCTTTGGTGTAGATGCAAACATTGTTGCTTTATCAGGCATAGCAATTGCTATTGGTACTATGGTCGATGTTGGTGTCATACTTTCAGAAAACATCATTAGGCATCTTGATGAAAATGAAAATGTCATTCCGACAGAGCGAGGAACGAGCGACGAGGAATCTCATAAAAAGTTACCCATAAACACATTAGTCTACAACGCCACAGCCGAAGTATCTGGTGCAATCGTAACCGCAGTAATGACGACAATTATCAGTTTCATTCCTGTATTTACAATGATTGGTGCAGAAGGAAAATTATTCAGACCATTAGCTTTTACAAAAACGTTCGCTTTAACAGCATCTATTATTGTAGCCTTATTTTTAATTCCACCATTTGCAGCATTTTTATTCAGAAAGAAAAGCATTAAAACCAATTTTAAATATGTTTTAAATGGTGTTTTAATAGCTTTAGGAATCGTAGCAATAATTTATGGGTATTGGTTAGGATTGATTTTGATAGCTTTCGGAATCACAGCATTACTTAATCTTCAAAATAAGATAAAAGAGAAACAAGCTAATCTTATCAATATCATTATTTCAGCATCAGCAATAGTATTCTTGTTAGCCGAATATTGGAGACCATTAGGTGTTGATAAAAGTATCTTCTGGAATCTCATTTTCGTAAGTGTTATATGCTTTGGTTTATTAGGTGTTTTTTCTTTATTCATCAAGTATTACACTCGTATTTTAAAATGGTGTTTAGATAATAAATTAGTGTTTTTATCTGTGCCAACAGCTATTGTAATAGCAGGATTTTTCATTATGAAAAACACAGGTAAAGAATTTATGCCATCATTAAATGAAGGCTCATTTCTGCTAATGCCAACGTCTATGCCTCATTCTGGCGTAGAAGAAAATAAAAGGGTTTTACAGCAATTGGATATGGCAGTAGCCAGCATTCCAGAGATAAAAACGGTTGTGGGTAAAGCAGGTCGTACAGAATCAGCTTTAGACCCAGCACCTTTATCAATGTATGAAAATATCATTCAGTACAAACCAGAATATATGCTGAATGAAAAAGGCGAACGCCAACGTTACAAAGTAAATGATGATGGTTTTTTTGAATTGAAAGATGGTCGTTTTATTCCGAATCCAAACAATACAGAAAATGTCACCTTGAGCGCAGTCGAAAGGTCTCAATTAATAGAAGATAATGATGGTGTGTTTTATAGAAACTGGCGACCAGAAATACAATCACCAGACGATATTTGGAACGATATTGTAAAAGTCACCAAATTGCCAGGCGTTACATCAGCACCAAAGCTACAACCTATTGAAACCCGATTGGTAATGCTTCAAACAGGAATGAGAGCACCTATGGGAATTAAAGTAAAAGGTCAAGACTTAAAACAGATTGAAGCGTTTGGTGTGCAATTGGAAAACATCATCAAAGAAGCTAAAGGGGTTAAAAAGGAAGCTGTTTTTGCAGACCGTATCGTAGGGAAACCCTATTTGTTAATTGATATTGATAGAGAGAAAATTGCACGTTATGGTATCTCAATACAAGATGTACAAGATGTACTTAAAGTTGCAGTTGGCGGAATGGTATTAACCCAAACCGTTGAAGGTCGAGAACGATATGGTGTACGCGTACGTTATCCAAGAGAATTACGAGCAAACCCAACAGACTTACAACAAATTTACGTGCCAGTTGAAAAAGGAAGTCCTGTGCCTTTAAGCGAATTGGCAACTATAAGTTACGAACAAGGTCCACAGGTCATTAAAAGTGAAGATACCTTTTTAGTTGGCTATGTATTGTTCGATAAACTAGATGGTTTTGCCGAAGTCAATGTAGTTGAAAGCGCACAAGCTCTAATTCAGCAAAAGATAGATAGTGGCGAATTAGTAGTTCCAAAAGGTATTAACTACCAATTTACAGGAACGTATGAAAACCAATTAAGAGCAGAAAAAACCTTGTCGGTTGTTGTGCCTTTAGCATTGGCAATCATTTTCTTGATTTTGTATTTCCAGTTCCGTTCAGTAGGAACATCATTAATGGTATTCACAGGTATCGCAGTAGCGTTTGCAGGTGGTTTTATTATGATTTGGTTGTATGGTCAAGGATGGTTTTTAAACTTTAATTTCTTTGGCGAAAATCTACGTGATTTATTCCAAATACACCCAATTAATTTAAGTGTTGCAGTCTGGGTAGGCTTCATTGCGCTTTTTGGAATTGCAACCGATGATGGCGTAGTAATGGCAACCTACTTAACACAGACATTCGATAGAAATTCACCAGAAACTAAAAAGGAAATTAGAGCCTCTATTGTAGAAGCAGGTGAAAAACGAATCAGACCTTGTTTAATGACTACAGCTACGACCATTTTAGCATTATTACCAGTATTAACCTCTACAGGTCGAGGAAGCGATATAATGATACCTATGGCAATACCAAGTTTTGGTGGAATGCTTATAGCCTTAATCACTTTGTTTGTTGTACCAGTATTGTACAGCTGGAAAGCCGAATTTCAACTTAAAAGAACATCAAAATGAAAAATATAATTCTAATAATCAGCATTTTGTTTGTTTCCGCTTTCGCGAAAGCACAAGAGCTTCAATCCTACATTCAAGAAGCAGAATCAAACAATCCAGAAATTCAAAAGTTTAAGTTGCAATATAAAAGAGCTTCAGAAAAAGTAAATGAAGTGAATACCATTCCGAATACCGAATTTGGAGTTGGTTATTTTGTAAGTGAACCAGAAACACGAACAGGAGCACAACGCTTTAAAGTATCGGCTAAACAAATGTTACCGTGGTTTGGTACAATTACGTCAAGAGAAAATTATGTGAGTTCGTTAGCGAATGCTAAATATGAAGATATTGTTATCGCAAAGCGAAAACTAATGGCTTCGGTATCGCAATCCTATTATAATTTATACGCCAATAAAGCAAAGCAAGAGGTCTTAACTGAAAACATTAAACTATTAGAAACTTATGAGACGTTGGCATTAACTTCTGTTGAGGTTGGTAAAGCATCCGCAGTAGATGTGTTGCGATTGCAAATGCGTCAAAACGAAATGCAACAATTAAAAGATGTATTGCAACAACAGTTTTTAGCAGAACAAACTAACTTCAATAATCTATTGAATAGAGATAATGATGTTACCGTGAATGTGGTAGATAGTTTAATGATACCTTCAGAAGACTTTGATATTACTTTTGAAAAATTAGTATTACATCCTGAATTACTAAAATTTGATAAACTCTATCAATCCATAGAGCAATCAGAATTATTGAATCAAAAAGAAAGCAGTCCAATGATTGGTTTTGGATTAGATTACATCAATGTTGCTGAAAGACCAAATATGGATTTCAGCGATAACGGAAAGGATATTGTAATGCCAATGGTTTCGGTATCTATCCCAATTTTCAATAAGAAATATAAATCGCAAACCAAGCAAAACGAATTGCAACAGCAAGAAATAACAGCTCAAAAACAGGAACGTTTAAATGCATTGGAAACGCTTTTAGACAAAGCGAATAACGAACGCATTTCTGCAAGAATAAGTTATGCTACCCAAACCAAAAACCTAAAGCAGGCCAAAGATGCAGAAGATATTTTAATCAAAAGCTATGAAACAGGAACGATTGATTTTAATGATGTTTTGGATATTCAAGAGTTGCAGTTAAAATTTCAAATGAACCAAATAGAATCTGTGAAGACCTACTATGTGCAAAGTACAATCATTAATTATTTAATTCAGTAAACAATGAAAACATTTAACACAATATTTCTCTTGTTTCTAACTTCAATGGCATTTGCCCAAGTTGGTACAAATGGTGAAGATAGAAAAGAAGAAGGCCGAAACATACAAGAGTATAACCTTACTATAGAAGAAAATGAAATAACCCTTGCAGGTGTAACTGCAAACGGAATGACAATTAATGGTGGGATTCCTGGTCCTACTTTAGAATTTAATGAAGGTGACCTCGCTATTATTAATGTAACCAATAAAATGGATGAAGAAACATCTGTACATTGGCACGGTTTAATACTTCCTAATTTTTATGATGGTGTTCCTTATTTAACAACACCACCTATAAAACCAAATACTACATTTCAGTATAAAATACCTATCAACCAATCTGGTACATATTGGTATCATTCCCACACGATGTTGCAAGAGCAAAAAGGGGTTTATGGCTCAATAGTTATTAAGCCTAAAGAAAAGACCTTGGACTATGATAAGGATTTAGTTGTAGTCCTTTCCGATTGGACAAATGAAAAACCAATAAATGTACTGCGAAACCTTAAACGAGGAAATGAGTGGTATCAGGTTAAAAAAGGAACAGCGGTACCATTAAGCAGGGTTATAAAAGAAGGTGCATTAGGTGCACAATTCAAATTTTGGCGCGATAGAATGGAAGGTGCAGATATTGCAGATATCTACTATCCTGCGTTTTTAGCCAATGGTAAAAAAGTTGCAGAATATCCAGAGTTTAAAACAGGTGAAAAAGTACGACTACGTTTTATTAATGCATCTGCTTCATCTTATTATTGGATGGATTTTGGTGGTGGTAACCCGATGATTGTTGCGAGTGATGGTGTGGATGTAACACCAAAATATAAAAACCGATTTCTTTTTGCAATTGCCGAAACCTATGATGTGATTGTAACCATTCCAGAAGGCACATTGGAAATTACCGCAACAGCACAAGATGGTTCTGGTAATATGTCCATTCGTTTAGGTAGCGGAAAACTGTATCCAGCAACAGTTATAGACAGACCAGATAAAGTAGCTATGATGAAGCAAATGGCAAAAATGGATATGAAGATGGGTGCACCTGCTTTAGTAGGAAATAAAAACAGTAACACACCAGAAGTCCTAATGCAGAAATATGGGATGAAGATGAATATGGATATGAAAGATGGACAGATGGAGAATGAAATGAATATGGAAATGAAAAAGGATGTGATGCCAATGAATCATAAGATGATGCAAAAGGACAACACTTCATTTAATTATGATACACGTAAAACGTATTTCAACTATGATTTTTTAAAGGCAAAGGAAAAAACCACTTTTAAGACAGATGCGCCAGTAAATGAAATTCTACTTAATCTAACGGGTAATATGCAACGCTATGTTTGGAGTATGAATGGTACACCATTGTCCGAAACAGACAAGATTAAAATTAAAAGTGATGAGGTTACAAGAATCACCTTAAATAATCTAACAATGATGCATCACCCAATGCACTTGCACGGTCATTATTTTAGAGTGATTAATGAAAATGGAGAGCGTTCGCCATTAAAGCACACGGTTAACGTACCACCAATGCAAAAAATGGTCATCGAATTTTATAATGAAGAATATGGTGACTGGTTCTTTCATTGTCACATATTATATCATATGATGGGTGGTATGGCAAGAGTATTTAGTTATGATACACCACGAGATGAAAGGATGAAGCCTTATCCAGTACAAAACCTAATTGACGAGACAGACCATTATTATTCTTGGGGAATGGCTCGAACAGGTTCAAACTTCAATGAACTTTTTTTAACCACAAGTAATATCAGAAATGAATTTGGTTTAAGAGCCGAGTTAGATTATGATAAAAATCTTGAAGCTGAAGTTAGTTACAATAGATACCTCAATGATTGGGTTCGTTTATATGTTGGTGTAAATACTGAAACCGAAATCCCAAATTCGTATGATGAGTTTAATACTGTAGGGTTGATTGGTATAAAATATTTTACACCCTATAGATTTAATGTAGATGTGAGTATGGACCATCAATTGCGCCCAAGAATACGTCTGGACAGGGAATTATTGATTTTTCCAAGAATTTTCTTGGAAGGAGAATATGAGTACAGAGCAGATTTTGGATGGGTTAATGAGTTAGAAAACAACAAATCTTATGAAGGTGAAACTCAATGGCTAATTGGAGCATCGTACATCTTATCTCGAAATTTTTCAATTCAAGGGAATTATAACAACCGATATGGTTGGGGTGGTGGACTTTCAATTAGATTTTAAATAAAATTATAACAATGAAACACACATATCACATACACGGAATGACCTGCAACGGTTGTCGCAGTCACGTTGAAGAAACGCTCTCTAAAGTAGAAGGTGTTTCAAAAGCAACAGTCGATTTGGATAAGTCAGAAGCTACCATCGAAATGGAATCGCATATTCCCATAGAAACTTTTCAAGAAGCCTTAAAAAAGGATGGTGATAGATACAGTATTCATAAACAAGGTGAACAGAATCAACATTCAAAAGATAAAAAGAAAGAGCAACCCAAAGGAAAAGGCACAGGCACATTTTATTGTCCTATGCATTGCGAAGGCGATAAAACTTATAATGAACCAGGCGATTGTCCTGTTTGCGGAATGGATTTGGTGGAAGAACAAAATCTATCCACATCAACAGCAGAACAATGGACGTGTCCTATGCATCCAGAAATTGTAAAAGAAGAAGCAGGTTCGTGTCCTATTTGTGGGATGGATTTAGTGCCAATGGAAGCAGATAGTTCAGCAGAAGAAAAAACGTATAAAAAGCTATTAAAGAAATTTTGGATTGCCACAGCATTTACCTTGCCCATTTTCTTAATGGCTATGAGCGAAATGCTCAATAACAATCCGTTGTACGATATAATGGAACAGAAATATTGGAACTGGATTCAGTTTGCATTATCAATTCCAGTAGTGTTTTATGCCACTTGGATGTTCTTTGAACGTGCCTATAAAAGCATTAAGACTTGGAATCTCAATATGTTTACACTTATTGGGATTGGTGCAGGTGTGGCGTGGTCGTTTAGTGTTTTTGGTATGTTCTTTCCAGACGTATTTCCAAGTCAATTTAAAACAGAATCAGGTGCAGTTCACGTCTATTTTGAAGCAGCAACTGTGATTTTAACGTTAGTGCTTTTAGGTCAATTGTTAGAAGCTCGTGCACATAGTAAAACCAATTCGGCAGTAAAAGAACTGTTGAAATTAGCACCTAATAAAGCCATAAAAATAGTAGATGGTGAAGAAGTTGAAGTCAGTATTGACGAGATAGAACTTAATGATATTCTAAAAGTGAAACCAGGAGATAAAATTCCTGTGGATGGTGTGATAACTGAAGGCGAAACAACTATTGATGAATCTATGATTACAGGCGAACCTATTCCTGTAAACAAATCTCAAGAAGATAAAGTAAGTAGCGGAACCATTAATGGGAATCAATCCTTTTTAATGAAAGCAGAAAAGGTAGGAAGTGACACTTTATTATCACAAATCATTCATATGGTTAATGATGCCAGTAGAAGTCGTGCACCTATTCAAAATTTAGCAGATAAAGTTTCAGGCTATTTTGTGCCAGTTGTAGTTCTTATTTCTATTATCACATTTATTGTATGGTCTATTTGGGGACCAGAACCAGTTTATGTGTATGCGTTTGTCAATGCAATTGCAGTACTAATCATTGCTTGTCCTTGTGCTTTAGGTTTAGCAACACCAATGTCTGTAATGGTTGGTGTGGGTAAAGGTGCTCAAAATGGTGTATTGATTAAAAATGCTGAAGCTCTTGAAAAAATGGATAAGGTAAATACGCTTATCGTTGACAAGACAGGAACAATTACCGAAGGAAAACCAACAGTTGAAACCGTTGGAGCTTTTAATGATGCTTTAAGCGAAAAAGAAGTGTTACAATACATCGTGTCATTAAATACAAATAGCGAACATCCTTTGGCAGAAGCGACAGTTAAATATGGCAAAGAACACAACGCAGAAATTTTAAAGTCCGAAGATTTTAGTGCTGTTACAGGAAAAGGTGTTGAAGCGACAATAAAAGATAAAAAAGTAACATTAGGTAATCCTAAAATGATGGAATATGCTAAAGCAGATGTTACATCGACAATGAAAGACGAAGCTAAATCTTACCAAAAACAGGGTAAAACAGTTTCTTATTTGTCAATAGATGAAACCGTCGTTGGATATGTAGTTATAGGCGATAAGATAAAAGAAACAAGTGCTAAAGCCATTAAAGCACTTCAAGATAAAGGGATAGATGTAATAATGCTAACAGGTGATAATCACAATACAGCACAAGCAGTAGCATCAGAACTAAATCTTGCAGATTTTAAAGCCAGTATGCTACCAGAAGACAAACTCAAAGAAGTAGAGAAACTACAAAAAAATGGAAAAGTAGTTGCTATGGCAGGTGATGGCATTAATGATGCACCAGCATTGGCAAAAAGTGATGTAGGTATTGCAATGGGTACGGGAACAGATGTAGCGATAGAAAGTGCTATGATAACACTCGTAAAAGGCGATTTACACGGTATTGTAAAAGCAAAAAATTTAAGTAATGCTGTAATGAAGAACATTAAGCAAAACCTATTTTTTGCACTTATCTACAACACTTTAGGTGTGCCTATTGCAGCAGGTGTGTTGTTTCCATTCTTCGGAATACTACTCTCGCCAATGATAGCAGCTTTAGCAATGAGTTTTAGTTCGGTTTCGGTAATAGGTAACGCACTACGATTAAGAACAATTAAAGTATAACTATAAAATCAAATAATTATGGAAAATTCAAAAAAACACTCAAACAAAGGAAATTACAAAACCTTCTTTATAATGTTGGCTTGCTCATTTGTAGCAATGTACATCACAATGTATTTAAACACCTATTCCATAGACCACGTATGGTTTAGTTTAACACGATTCTATATGACGTGTTTAGGAATTTCAACAATGGCAGTAATAATGTGGTTTTTTATGCGAAAAATGTATAATGATAAAAAGAAGAATATCGCAATACTCGCAAGTAGTTTCATTCTGTTTGTAGGTGCATTAGGGTTGGTGAGAACACAAGCACCAATTATTGGTGATGTCCTTTGGATGAAAGCAATGATACCACATCATTCTATCGCTATTTTAACAAGTGAAAGAGCAGATATTCAAGACCCAGAAGTTAAAAAATTAGCAGAAGACATTATAAAAGCACAACGTAAAGAAATAGAAGAAATGAAAGCAATGATAAAACGATTAGAGAATGAAAAATAATAAAATAGTCATATATATTGGCATACTCGTAGTAGGTGTGTTATTGGGTTGGTTGCTTTTTGGTGGCTCATCAAATGAAGAAATAGACCATAATCACGATGCGGTTGCAGCAACCAATCAAATGTGGACGTGTTCTATGCATCCACAGATTATGCAACCAGAGCCAGGCGACTGCCCCATTTGTGGTATGGATTTAATTCCTGCGGAAAGCGGAAGTGATGGCTTAATGGCAGACCAATTTAAACTAACAGAAAATGCTATGGCTTTATCTAATATTCAAACATCTATTGTTGGTAAAGACAATGTTGAAGGCAATACTATCAAATTATCTGGTAAAATTGCTGAAAACGAAGAAGCTAATGCAGTACAGGTAAGTTATTTCGCTGGAAGAATTGAACGATTGAATGTGAGTTTTACAGGCGAAGAAGTTCGTAAAGGTCAGTTATTGGCAACCATTTATTCGCCAGAACTCTATGCAGCACAACAAGAATTAATCACAGCAGCTTCTTTAAAAGAATCTCAACCTGCTTTATACAAAGCAGTCCGTAATAAATTGAAATTATGGAAACTCTCTGAAAATCAAATCAACCAGATTGAAGAAACAGGAAAAGTAAAAGAAAACTTTCCTGTTTATGCAACCGTTTCGGGTACTGTTACAGAAAAATTGGTAGAGCAAGGCGATTACATCAAACAAGGACAACCCTTATTAAAAATTGCCAATCTCAACACAGTTTGGGGAAACTTTGATGTGTATGAAAATCAGATTGACCGCTTTAAAAAAGGACAGGAAGTGATGATAACAACCAATGCTTATCCTAATAAAGAGTTTAAAGGTAAAGTTGATTTCATTGACCCAGTTTTAAACACGAAAACAAGAACTGTAACCTTACGTGTTGTTTTAAGCAATAAGGACGATGTATTTAAACCAGGAATGTTTGTAACCGCAAATATTGAAGGCAGTACAGCTAAAAATGATGAAGTATTATCAATTCCTGCATCTTCTGTATTATGGACAGGTGAACGTTCTGTGGTGTACCTTAAAACAAATCCAGACCAACCTATTTTTGAAATGGTTGAAATTAAATTAGGCAATCAAATTGGTAATGAATATGAAGTTGTAGAAGGTTTATTTGTTGGAAATGAAATAGTGACTAACGGAACATTTACGGTTGATGCAGCAGCACAATTACAAGGCAAAAAGTCTATGATGAATAAAGATGGTGGTAAAGTAATGACTGGACACGAAGGTCATTTAGGTATGGATAACAATGCATCTAACAAAGAAAGTGACCACACTAATATGAATGAGCGTTTGGAAGTATCAGAGAAATTTCAACAACAGTTAAATAGTGTTTACAATGCGTATATCAATTTAAAAGATGCTTTAGTAAAAGAAGATTCAATAAGTACTTCAGCAAACGCAACAACTTTATTAAATAAATTGAACAAAGTAGATATGAAATTGTTGTCAGATAATAAGGCGCATAACCATTGGATGTCATTAGAAGGCGAAATAAAATCTTCTGCAACTTCAATTTCTGAAACGTCCGATATAAAATCACAAAGAGACCATTTTAAACATTTATCATCACATCTAATCAATGCTGTACAACTATTTGGTATCAATGAAAAGGTCTATGTAGAATTTTGCCCAATGGCAGATAACAACAATGGTGCATATTGGTTGAGTAAAGAAGAAAAAGTAATCAATCCATACTTTGGCGAAGCAATGCTAACCTGTGGAGAAGTAAAACAAGTCATAGAATAATTAAACAATAATCAAACCTCGATTATCGAGTAATAACAATTAAATTTTTAAAAATGAAAAGAGTAATTTTAAGTGTAGCTGTAATAGCAGCATTAGGTTTAACAAGTTGTAAAAACGAAACCAAAAAAGAAACAGAAACCACAACTACTGAAATGTCAAAAGATATGGCAATGACAGACCTGTCTTTTGGTGTAAGAGGAAATTGCGGAATGTGTAAAAACACTATCGAAAAAGCAGCTAACGGTGTTGAAGGTGTTGCAAGTGCTAATTGGGATGTCGATAAAAAGAAGATTGATGTGTCTTTTGATGATACAAAAACCGATGCAATGGCAATCCATAAAGCAATCGCAGCTTCAGGATATGATACCGAAAAAGTAGCAGGTGATGAAGAAGCATATGATGGTTTACCAGGTTGTTGTAAATACGACCACGAAATGATGATGAATCAATCTGGTGAAATGAAAAGTGATGACCATTCAAATCACGACCATTAAGCAATAATGAAAGAGTCTTTTTCGGAAGGCTCTTTTTTATTCCCCACAACCCAAAACCCAGTTTTTTCGTACCTCAAAATCCTCTGTCTTTTGTGTTGTTCCGCGCGCCAATGCCTAATTGGTTTTATGTCATAATACTTGTATCTAAAGCTATAATGGCACATTGCTTGTTTTATTTAAACGTCGTTATTTTATAAAATTGGTACAATAAAAAAGCAAAGAGTCATTGCCAACGCTCAAAACAACTATTCCGCCACAAAACCAATCCCAAGCTATGTTACATAATAGAAGTTATAGGAGCAAAAATCCTTTCAATGGTTGCCTATGGCGTGTTATTATATTTTCGTCGCTATAACTGCTATTATGTAAAATATCCGCTTACCCTACGCTCACATTGGAATATAAAACCACATTTGGCACTATATTGAATCAGTAGTAATTTAAAGTAGGTTAGTATATTAGTTATCTCATTCATCTGCACAAAACCATCGTTAAGTCCAAGTATTCCTTACCTCAAGTCTTTGTTTGTTTCATTTCGTTAACAAATATTAAAGACCACTTTTCCCCACCACCCAAGTCAGCGGTTATAAAAAAATAGGTTTATAATATTTAGTATTACGCCATAGCACATTACTTTTTATCGTGCCTCAAAAAAGCAATAAGCTATTGTCTAAAAGTCCTGTATAAGTAGCTTGTTTAAATGCTGTTTTATCAAACAACTATTTAAAACGCTACCCATACAAACGCTTCATCCAACGCTCAATAACAAAATGCAACCTATTTTTTTAAGTGTTAAATCCCCAGAAAAGTTAAAAGCATTTGAAACAAGACTAAAACAATTTGAAATATTAAAATAAAAAAAGAAAGCAAATATATGTGGCTACCTCTGCCAGCCGCACAAGGCTATAAAGGTCAAGCCCTACGGGTTTTGAATAAAACTTTTTTCAATACCCTTTTCTTTTAATTAAACATTTTTAACTCAAAAAACTTTTACCCAAAAACCTTGACAGCCTTACCCACGCCACAAGTACTATGGCTATCTTTTTTCTTTTCAAAAAAAATAATGGCGCGAAGCGTAGCGAAGCAATTTTAAATTGGATAGCTATGTCAACTTTTGAACTAAAAACACACCAAATCGGAAGAACTTACTCAAACCCTCATTTTTTCATACTCAACAAAGGTCTAAACAGCGGAAAACCCTTAACAAATCCTTGTCCTAATTGTTTTGTAGTCACAACTTCAACCGAAGAAGAAAAAAACACGCTTTTTCACATATCTATGATGTTGCAAATAGGCGGTTTTTATGCTTACTATTTAAAAGGTAGTGTTATTCCGTTTATCTCAATAGATGATTGTAGAAATATGCTTAAAAAAACTTATTCATCAATGTTAAATGAAAACCCTCAATTACAAAAGCATATTAGGATAGTTTCAGCAATTAATAAAAAGGAAGCAGAACTGAACAGTATCATTTCAAAAATGGCAGATTTAAAAGTGTCATATATTCAAAATGTATTTTCTAAAATGCAAAAGGAAGCAATCTAAAGCAACAAAATCCATATCTAAAGAGTTGCATAATACTTGACTTATATTTCAGCGGAAGGTACAACTTCGTGTTAAGTCCGTACCAAGTCCGAAGAAAATTATGTTTCATTTAAATTATTTATGTTATGGGTAAAATTGCTCAAGGTATTTTAGGAGGTCTTTCAGGTAAAGTTGGAAACGTTATCGGTGGAAGTTGGAAAGGAATTGATTACATTAGAATTAAACCTTCAAGTGTAGCCAATCCAAGAACTGTTGGTCAAGTAAACCAAAGAACCAAGTTTACTGCCACTTTAGAATTTTTACAGGCTGTAAAGCCTTTTATTAAGTTAGGCTATAAAGGGTTAGCTGTTAAGAAAACAGAATTTAATGCTGCGATGTCGTATGTGTTGAATAATGCGATTACGGGAACTGAACCTAACTTTGTAGTTGACTATCCAAATGCTTTAGTAAGTCGTGGAGGTTTATCTGGTGTGCTAAACCCAACGTCTGATTTAGCAACTGCTGGAGAAGTAACTTTTGGTTGGGATGATAACTCTGCCGAAGGTAACGCAAATACTACTGACAAAGCAATGTTGATGGTTTATAATCCATCAAAAAAGGAATCTATTTCTTTACTTGATGGTGCGGACAGAACAGTAGGTTCTCAAATTGTTCCAATCCCAACAACTTATGCAGGAGATACAGTAGAGCTATTTATGGCTTTTATTACTGCTGATGGTAGTCAAGTATCAAACAGTATTTATTTAGGCTCTGGTACAGCTAATTAATGCTTGGTGTTTTTATTTGGAAACCGCTCTAATCGAGCGGTTTTTTTTATGCTATATTTGTTGCTCTATTTATTAATAGTTGTTACTAATCTTCTCTTTTTATATGTTTTTTGTATGCTATTTGTTGCCCAAATGCAGTAGTACCAATGGATATAGGGTTAGTTAAATATTGTATTGGGAAGTAATAAAAGAAAACATTCGCAAAAAAAATCAAGTTACTGCTGTATAGATAGTGACTAAAGTTGGTTTAAACTCTAGTCATTTACAAGTAGCAAAAGTGAGTTTTGAAATAAAAGAAATTATAACCAACACTAATATTTTATACAAATCATTACTTCATATTACTGCGAGTATAGCGGTGACTCCGTTGAATCAACTCTAAAAACGGTATAACAACTTATAACATTGAACTTGCGAGCGGATAGGATGAAGATTTAATCTTTAGCCTTAATAAATTTCTTGTTGATATATAACTCTCCTCTCTTAAGTTTTCTTAAGTAAGCATTCATATCTGCATATATCTCAGGAGCTAAAATATATAACCCTGCAATGTTTGGAAATGACATTGCCAAAATCATCATGTCGGCAAAACTTAGTACGGCACCTAAACTTACAGAAGCCCCTAATACCACAAATCCCAAATACATAAACTTGTATATTAACTCCCCTTTTTTACTGCGTCCAAACAAGTAGGTCCATGAACGCATTCCGTAATAGGACCAAGATACCATTGTAGAGAAGGCGAATAAAAACACAGCAATTGCTAGAACTATTGGGAACCAAGAAATCACGCTTCCAAAAGCTGAAGACGTAAGTTCTACGCCGCCCATTTCTAAATTACCTTCGTGTTTACCAGTAAAAATTAAAACCAAAGCTGTCATGGTACAAACCACCATAGTGTCTATAAACGGTTCTACGATGGAAGTAAATCCATCGGCAATAGGATGATTTGTTTTCGCAGGACTATGGGCTATAGCGGCAGATCCCACACCTGCCTCACTAGAAAATGCGGCACGTTGTAAACCTATAATTAGCACCCCTATAAAGCCACCTTTAAGCGCATCGGCAGAGAAGGCTCCATCAAAAATGGCTAAAAAAGCACCTCCAAGCCCTTCAATATTAGTTCCGATAACCACCAAACAGCCCATAATATATAAGATCGCCATTATAGGTACCACTTTTGCAGTAAACTTAGCGATACTTTTAATACCTCCAATAATTACGATGCCGACCAGTACTGCAAAGCCAATTCCGAACCAAAAGCCTTGGCCTTGAAGAAATGGTACTTGTTCAGAAACTATTTTAAAAGCCTGGTTTGATTGCAACATATTTCCACCGCCAAAGGAGGCACCTATACCTAAGAACGCAAAGAAAGCTGCAAGAAATTTTCCTAATCGTTTATAATTTCGTTTTTCAAGACCGTGTCGTAAGTAATTCATTGGGCCACCAAAAACCCGTCCATCGGCATCTATAACGCGATACTTAACACCCATGGCGCATTCGGCGAACTTTAAAGACATTCCAAAGAAACCAGCCATAAACATCCAAAATGTTGCACCAGCTCCACCTAAAGAAATAGCTACAGCAACACCTGCAATATTTCCTAAACCAACTGTGGCAGATACGGCAGTAGCCATCGCTTGAAAATGGGTAATACTTCCTGGAGCGTTAGGATCATTAAACTTTCCTCTTGCCAAATCAATAGAATGGCGAAAACCTCGAATATTAATAAACTTCAGGCGAATTGTAAAAAAAATACTACCAAGTATTAACCAAATCACTATAAAAGGTATGGTATTGGTTACAACATCACCATTAGGGTGTAATAAAGGCTGCTTTTTCTTAAAATCAACCCTTCCAAGTTTAAGTTCTTGGGCAGTCGATGCTTTTGAAGATGGTTTTATCAGTGTGCCTTCGGTAACATTGTGATGTAGCTTTCCGGCGTATTTTGTTAGTAAAATAGTTTCTTCTCCATCAATTTCAATACGTGCAATCTGTTGGTTTGGTTTTACCTGCTCTCCTTCAGCTACTAACCATTTTTTAAGCAAGTAGTTTTCGTGTTCAATAGTAGTATTTGGTGGCATTATGTCTTCATGAGCAATATAAACCACAGGGTCGTATACACCGATGGAGGCGAAAGGATCCCAGAATAGTATAGCTCCTAAAAAATCAACCGCGGGTTGCACATTACTATTAAAAAATTCAACGATGGATGTCGCTGGTACATTAAAAGATTTTGATAGAGAATTTCCATCAGCGTCAGTTACCGTTACCGAATGTTCTATTCCTTCTACTAATCCTATAGAACGTTCAGAAATTAAAGGCGTATTTTGATTGCTCCATTTATACTGATAAGGAGGTGTGCCTCCCTCAACTTTTAGTTGAGCCGTTCCGTTATTGATTTCGGAAGAAGGATTGTCTAATTCGAGACTGATTGTTAATTCTGTAGAGGTATTTGTGTAATTTTGAGCCTTAGAGCTCGTTATTAGAAAAAATGAAAGGAAAATAAAAAATAGTGTTCTTATCATCAATTTTTAGCTTTGATTAACGTTAGAATGTAGGGTTTTTGCAATTTAGCGATAAAGAGAAGTTTACCCAAGTTATTATAAATATTTTCTTAAAATAGTCACAAGTAATTATAGCTTTATTACAGTTTGTTCTTGTAATATTTTTAACTTTTAATAATCAAAATAGAAAAACAGATGACATGCTTTCCAGTGAAATTTGCAAGGAGGATAACCTGTTTGTATAGAGTCTACTATGTTTTTTATAAAAGTGTTCTTCAAATTTTAGTTACATTTAGCCTTAAAAAGGCTATGGTTTAATGCGTGAAACATCACATTTATTCATCAAATGTATTGCTTTATTGATAGCAATAAATATTTATTCTCAAGCTGACACTCCTAAATCTTTAGATGATCAGATTGATGAAGGTATTGCGCTTATGTTTCAAAAAAAACACTCGAAATCAATTGAGTTATTAATCAATGCCGAAGCAATAGCTAAAAAAAATGACTGGTATGAGCAGGCTTTTAGGTCAACCCTAAATATTGGTTCAAATTATTATTTATTGTCCGATTTTGGCGAAGCAGTTTTGTATTACTTGCAAGCCTATGATATAGCGATTGAACATTTAGATTCTCGTCAAGAAATGACAGTGCTCAATAACATTGGTATACTCTATTTTCAAGAAGAAGATTTATTACAGGCTAAGAATTATTTCTTCAAAGCTTACCAAAAAGCAAAAGGTATTGGAGATGAGATTAAAGTAGGCTATTATGCCGTAAATCTTGCTTTGGTATCTAATAAAATGAAAGCACCAGATTCTGCTCAAACCTATATAGAAGAAGCGTTACCACTATTGAAGAAGCAGCCAAACGTCTTGCTACAAGGAAAAATGGCGCAGTCTGAAATGCTTCTATTGAAAAAGCAATATGCTAAATCTGAAGACATCGCTCTCAAATTATTGCCTAAGTTTCAAGATGTATCCCAAGTAGAGAATAGAGTTTTTATTCTATTGGTTTTGGCTGAAATCAAAGAAGGTCAAAATCGTTTAGATAAAGCGCTACAGTATGGTATAGAAGCCAGAAATACGCAAGCAGGCATTGAGAATCGGGAAGAAGTTTATGGTTATCTTTCTAATTTATATGGTAAAATGGGACTGCTGGAAAAGGCTTTGATTTATAAAGACTCTGTAATTATTGCATCAGACTCGCTAACCACTATTAGAAACCGAAGGTTATTTGAAACTGAAAAAGTAAAGTTTCAAATTCAAAATTATCAGCATGAACTTTCTGAAAGTAAAGAAATCTTAAGGCAAGAGCGCCGTTTCTTTTATGGCATAATCGGAATTACGGTGCTAAGTATGGGTTTTATTTTGTGGATTTTTAGGAGTAACTCAATAAAGCATAGACAACGGAAAACCATCGTTGAATTAGAGTTAGCTAAAGAGAAAAGTGATTACTTGCTTATAGAAAAACAATTACGAGAGCAAGAAACGCTGGCTCTATTAGAACAAGAACGTTTTAAAAATGAATTAGAGGCTAAAAATAGAAAACTGACTGCTAAAGCTTTGTATTTATCGAGTAAGAATGATTTAATTGAAGAGGTCGTACAATCTTTATCTAAAAACACTGAAATCTCAGAAAATCCAGAATTAAAGAAACAAATAAGAGAATTAAAAAAACACCTTAAAACCGATACGCAATGGGATAGTTTTTTTACGCACTTTGAGGAAATTAATCAGGGGTTTTTAGATCGGCTTAGGAGTAAACATGAAAAACTGACGCCGAGTGATATTCGGTATATCACTTATTTATACATGAATTTATCAAATAAAGAAATTTCATCGCTTTTAAACATTACGCCACAATCTTGTAGGAAGCGTAAAGAGCGTCTTTCTAGTAAGTTAAATATCCCTGACGAGACTACAATTCATGATTATTTATCAATGATATAATGGCGATGTCACGCTAAAAGAATAGAGGTGTCACGAAATGTCACGCTTAAAATACAATCAAAAATCCGTCTAGTATCTATATTTATCACCCTAATCCAAAATAAAGATATTATGAAAAAAAGAACTACGTTATTATTTTACCTCCTAGGGGTTATGATGTCGTTACACGTCAACGCTCAAATAGAATTTGAAGGAGCAGAAGCTTATGGGCAATTATTTGATGTTACTTATAGTGAGACACAAGAAGACGTTATTTACGCACGTACATTGACAAACCATATTGTAACTTCTTTAAATGGAGGAGATACTTGGGATATTTTATATTCAGATCCTATGGACAATTATGCAACATTAAAAGATTTAAGACTCATGAATAATGGGACCACCTTAAGTTTTAATGTTAGTGCGGAAGGGACTACTTATAATAAAATTGTATTATTTGACTTAGCTACAGCGTCTGTGATTAAAACATTTTCTCCACCTAACTATTTTGAATTTGATATTTTAATAGAGTCGTATGATATTTCAGATGCTAATAACGATGTGGCTTTATTGCATACAACATATACGTTATCTACTACTTATACTCACGAGGTGTTTTATACCTCTGATGGTGGAGATAATTGGTATTCTATTTATTATAGTCCAACTAATTATAACGTTGCTATTAATAATGTAAGTATCTCTCCAGAAGACGACGACAAACTATTCTTAATGCGTGGTGGTTCTACATCTAGAGAATTAGGAGGAGTCTTTGTGTCTACTGATGCTGGGCAAACTTGGGAGAATAAGATACCAGGCAATACTTATGACGCTATAGCATTTAATCCAGATAATGCAGAGGATATCTTATTAGGAACAAGCTATGGATATGATACTCATGTAGAAAATTTATACCGTTCTTTAGATGGTGGAGATACTTGGGCTATTGTGCCTATAACATGGACAGACATGTCTACAGATCATATTAATAAAATTGAATTTAATCCTAACAACTCTAATGAAATCATAGTATTGGAAGAAAATGAAATGGTTGTCTCTTCTGATAATGGAACTACGTGGCAAAACTATGTTTATACCACAATAGATCCGGAGGCATATTACTACGGATTAACCGCATCGTATAACCCATTTACGGCTGATGAACTATTAATTACAACAAACTTTTACCCATTCCTAACTACAGATGGAGGGGTAACACTTACTAAGTTAGAAAATCCTTTTATAAACTCTACAGGGATTATCTCAACTTTCTCATCAGATGACGAAAAGCATATCTATTACGGGATGCGTGCAGGCTATATGCATAAGGATTTTCAAAACAATACCGAAGAAGGGCATTATCTTCAATCTTTGGCTCAAGGGTTTGGATCAGCAGTGAAAGTGTTTGCGGATCCTGTTGTTCCTGGACGTGTTTTTACAAGTAATAGAGCGTTAAACACATCTTATATTAATGTGAGTTCTGAGCATGGATTAGATCCGAAATTAATAGCGAGTTCTATGTTTTTCTTAATTCTTGAAGATGTATCTACGTCTATTGCTAATCCAAATATAAGCTGGATATCTACAGGTTTGGAGGTGCACAAAGTGGATTTGACGGATATGGATAATATTATTGATGAGAATATTGCTGTTCCTGAATTGGGAGAGGTTATTACAGCTGTACAAGTAGATAGTGACGCTGTAACTACTATCTTTATTGCGCAAGGCATTAATTTTTATAAATCTACAGATGATGGTGCGACTTGGACTGTAAGTAATGCTGGGTTAGAAGGTTTAACGCTTGAGGATCAATTAATTTTAGATATTGAACAAAACCCTTTAAATGCTAACCAACTAATGCTGTCAGCAACTAATGGTATCTATTTATCTGAAAACAAAGGAGATTCTTGGACGTTTATTTCTTCAGAATTTACTAATGACGTTGCCTTTTCATCAGTTACAGAGAATACCATCGTTGGAGTTACACACTACTCTGATGGGTATAATTTTCCTCTACCTGTTGCAAAAGCAAAAATTATTGTAAGTACAGACTTAGGTGAAACATGGACCGAAATATCACCTGAAATGTTAGAGTATCCATTTACGGAGTCTTCGGCATTTGTCTTTACGGAGGATGAAATTAGTGTTTATTTAGGTGTTCATGATTTAGGTTTAATACAATATACTATTGATATGTCAACGTTGTCAATTCGTTCTGAAATAGTATATAATGACACTATTAAATTTTACCCTAATCCAACCAGAAATAGTTTTTCCGTGAAAAGTGACGCTAACTTAAGTGCTGTTACTATTTATAATTTAGCAGGTCAAAAAGTTAAAACAATTAATCATCCTAATGGTGAAATTAATGTTAATGAATTAGCATCAGGAGTGTATATGGTAAAAGTACAAACCTCCAATGGTACATTGACTAAACGCTTAATAAAGTCTAATTAATAGCCTTGATTTTTTAATATAATTAATAGCGCTTTAGTTCTTGTTAAATTAAGAACTGAAATTTATTTAAAGCCCATTTTATATCCTATAAAATGGGCTTCTTTTTTTGTGTAATTCTAGCTTCGAAAAGTCTTTGTATTCATGTGCTCAAAACGACTACTTTTGGTTAAGCATATTAGAAATTGGTTTATAGGTAAGCAATTATGAGATTATTATAAGGATTTACCGACAGATAATGGTCTTTATAACCCAAGATATCTTCCTTTTTATCTTTTGGCTACAATGTAAAAACCGCGTAATTCAGTCGGCTGGAATTAGTATGCAACACGTTGCCGATTATGTAGAATTAGCGATGTATGGACTAGGAAGTCAGCTGCTAATCCCATTTATAAAGACTACAGATTTACACTATTTAATGCTTGAAGGCGCAGAAGTAGAGAACGTGTTTTAATAACATAGTGATCTTTTTAGTGTTTTGAATTTTATAGTATTACTAACTTTATTTTGCTGGAACACGTATTAGATATTCTCTGAAACCAATTATAAACAATTGGATTTAAATTGCTGTATCGGGAAGTAAATTAACATATTATATGTTTTCAAAACTCATAATTTAATAGTTGAGGTATAGATCAAAGTAGATTAACAATGCAACCTTCATCGTTCTTCATTTTGTAGCGACTTTCTTTTATTGGGTAGTTACTGTTTTTTTTTGATCTATATTTTGAGTAGAATATGTTATTTTGGAAAATAATGTCATTAAAAACTATCAATTCTAAAATAACAGCAAATTTGTTATTACTGATTGCTTATATTTGAGGTAACCGTTTTTTTTAGATGCCACATGATAAAGGAAGTATTTCTTACACCATTTCAAAAATTTGTTAAAGTTGAAGGGCTTGGAGGTATCTTATTATTACTTGCCACCATTTTAGCTTTAGCATGGGCAAACTCGCCTTATGGTGATTTGTATAATGAAATATGGCAATACGATATAGGTATTGCAACAGAAACATTTGAGTTTAAAAAACCATTAATTCTTTGGATTAATGATGGTCTTATGGCCATATTCTTTTTCTTAATTGGTTTAGAAATAAAACGCGAACTGATGATTGGTGAACTCAATACACCCAAGAAAATAGCGTTTCCTTTGGTTGGTGCTTTAGGAGGTATGATTATTCCTGTTGCTTTTTTTCTAACTATTAATCAAAATCCTGATACAACGCATGGCTGGGGAATCCCAATGGCTACAGATATTGCATTTTCATTAGCAATACTCAATGTTTTAGGTAAACGTGTGCCGTTAAGTCTTAAGGTGTTTTTAACCGCATTTGCCATTGTTGACGATATTGGTGCTGTCTTGGTTATTGCTATTTTTTATAGCGGAACCATTAATATCACTTTGCTTTTAATAGCAATAGGCTTACTTCTTATAGGTTACTTAATGTCATATAAAGGGTACTACTCAAGGTTTTTAACCTTTTTTATGGGTATTATTATTTGGTTTCTATTCTTAAAGTCTGGCATCCATCCAACGGTAGCAGGAATTATGCTTGCATTTGTTGTTCCAATTAGGCAAAAGGTTGATAACACGACTTTTATAGATCATTTAGAAGAGGTTTTTAACGACCTTAAAAAAGCGAGTAATTTAAAAAAACCTATTTTATCGTCTGAACAAATCCATCTTATTGACGATCTTAATGATTGGAGCCATAGGTTTCAGTCTCCCCTGCAACATTTAGAACATAATCTACATGGTTGGGTCGCTTATATTATCATTCCCATATTTGCGTTTGCCAATGCAGGTGTCAATGTTACGGGATCGAGCCATATAGATATGGCATTAGCCATAAATATTATTATCTGTTTAGTTTTAGGCAAAGGTATTGGTGTGTCTTTAATCGTATTCTTAGCAAAGAAAATAAAGCTTATAGATGTGCCAAATGATATTAGTTTTAAACAAATTATAGGTGTTTCGTTTTTGGCAGGTATAGGGTTTACTATGGCTATTTTTATTGCTAGTTTAGCCTTTGAGTCCTCATTAGAGTATGTTGATTCTGCTAAAATAGGCATCCTTATAGGGTCACTCATTTCTGCGGTTATTGGCTTTACTATTTTACGGATGAGCGCCTCTGAAACTGTTTCTCCAGATTCCGATTAACACGGTTTTACGTATTTAAATTAATGAGGGTTAGAATGGTGAATATCCGATCTAACCCTCTTTTACTTTCCTATGATTTATATTTAACAAACAGTTAACTTTTATTAGTTCAGTACAAAACGAACTAACTATATATTTGCAGCGTTAATCTTTAAAATATTTTAAATATGGAATTAACTCAGCAAAAGAAGCAGCTGGTAGAAGAGGTCGGTCTTGTTATAGAGGAGCGCGCCAATCTATCGCCTTTAGCTTCCCGAATTTACGCCCTACTTATTTTGTCGTCGAATGATGGCTTAAGTTTTGAGGCTATTGTATGTACAATGCAGGCTAGTAAAAGTTCAGTTTCTAATAATATTAATGTACTTCTGCAGCTACATTATGTAGATTACTATACAAAGCCTGGCGATAGAAAACGCTATTTCCGAACGTCTCATTTCTATATTAAAAACACTTTAGAGCAGCAAGTTCATTTAATTGAAAAGGAACTTAGTGTTGTTCAAAAAATAAATGACTTTAATAAGAATCATAATCCAGAAAAGTTTAAAAATGAAAAATCTCTTGGTTTGCTATTTGAAGAACATTTAGAGGACCAATGCGCAAATATACATCAGAAATTAAAAGCTATTGAAGCTTTCCAAAATCAAGCCTAAACCATTACACCCTATGAAAACGATAACTAAAAACATTTTACCACTTTTATTACTTTTTATAATCACTTCCTGTAGTGACGAAAAAGGATCACAACAACCAGCATCTGCACAACCAAGAGCTATGGCATTACCTGTTATAGAAGTGCCGAGTAGAACAGTAACTACGTTTACGACATTTCCTACTCGAATAGAAGGTATTGTAAACAGTGAAGTAAGAGCTAAAATATCTGGCTATATAACAGAAGTTTTAGTAGACGAAGGACAAAAAGTTCGTAAAGGACAGACCTTATTTAAGCTCGAAACTCAAGCCATGAACCAAGATGCTGCTGCTGCTAAAGCTAACGTTAATGCGGCACAAGTTGAGGTTGATAAATTAGGACCATTGGTTGAGAAAAACATCATCAGTTCTGTACAATTAGAAACTGCAAAAGCAAAGTTACAACAAGCAAAAAGCGGTTATAACAGTATTGTTTCAAACATAGGTTACGGAACAATTAAGAGTCCTGTGGATGGTTATGTGGGAGAAATTCGTTTAAGAAAAGGATCTTTGGTGAGCCCGAATAATCAAAACCCAATAACAACGGTTTCAGACATTAGCAAGGTATATGCTTATTTTTCAATGAATGAAAGCGCGTATCTCGATTTTATTCAGAATGCTAAAGGGAGTACAAAAGAAGAGAAAATTAATCAGCTTCCAGAAGTAACGTTATTATTAGCCAATGGTAGCGAATATGGGACTAAAGGAAAGATTGAAACCATCAACTCGCAAGTTAATAAACAAACAGGAACCATTTCTTTTAGGGCACAATTTAATAATGAGAGTGGCATTCTTAATAATGGAAATAGCGGTACTATTAAAGTACCAACAGTTTTTGAAGATGTTTTAGTAGTACCACAAACGACAACTTTTGAAAATCAAAACAGTCAATTTGTTTATACCGTAAAAAAAGATTCGAGTGACGCTGCAGTTGCTATCGCAAAAGCCATTAACATTAAAGGCAAGACGGCAAACTTATACATTATTGAATCTGGATTAGAACAAGGTGAAAGTATCATCGCCAATGGTATTGGAAAATTAAGAGACGGTATGGCAATTCAACCTGAAGTTTCAGATTTTGATAGTGTTGCACAGCCTATAAAAAGTGAATTTCAATAACACTTAACCTATACACTTATCATATAAATTGAATCTACTGTTCTATATATAGCATAGTAAGCATTAAATAGTAAATCATCATGTTAAAAACATTTATAACGAGACCTGTACTGTCTACAGTCATCTCAATTATCATTGTTATATTGGGTATATTGGGATTAAAATCCCTGTCGGTAACTCAATATCCAGATATTGCACCACCTACCATTCAAGTTTCGGCTAATTATCCTGGAGCGACTGCAGGTACGGTTTTAGAAAGTGTGATTATCCCTATTGAAGAACAAATAAATGGAGTAGAAGGGATGACGTACTTAACGTCAACCGCAACCAATTCTGGCTCTGCTAATATTACAGTTTATTTTGATCAGGATGTCGATCCCGATATCGCCGCAGTAAACGTACAAAACCGTGTAGCACGTGCTAATCCGTTATTGCCAGCTGCAGTAAGACAAACAGGAGTTTTAACGCAGAAACAACAGACTAGTGCCTTAATGTTTATTAGTTTTTTTAGTACTAATGAGGCATATAACGATACCTATATTCAGAATTATTTAAAAATTAATGCGGTTCCTGCGTTTCAACGTGTTAATGGAGTTGGAAATGTATCCGTTTTTGGTGCTAAAGATTACGCGATGCGTATATGGATTACACCTGAAAAATTAGCTGCCTACGGTTTAGCACCTTCAGATATTTCAGCTGCTATAAATGAACAAAGTCAGGAAGTTGCGGCAGGAACCTTGGGCGAAAATAATGGTGAAGCATTTTCCTATGTAATAACCTATGATGGTAGATATAAAAATCAAGAACAGTATGAAAATATCATTCTAAAATCATTAGGAAACGGTGAGTTTTTACGATTAAAAGATGTAGCTAAAATAGAGTTAGATGCCCAATCCTATGCTGCAAGTGCGAATACTAACGGTAATCCGAGTGTGGCTATAGGTGTGTTTCAAACCAAAGGGTCAGATGCACAGGCTATTATTGAAGAGGTTAAAGCAGAGTTAGAAGAGTTAGCTGAAGGTTTTCCAGAAGGGATTGACTATTTAATTCCGTATGATACCAATGCGTTTTTAAATGCTTCGGTTGAGAAAGTAACACACACTTTAATAGAAGCTTTTATTTTGGTGTTTATTGTTGTTTTTATCTTCTTACAAGACTTTAGATCAACTTTAATACCTGCAATTGCGGTTCCCGTTTCTATTATTGGAACGTTTTTCTTCCTAAATCTATTTGGTTATTCTATAAACCTATTAACGCTTTTTGCATTAATACTAGCTATTGGAATTGTGGTAGATGATGCCATTGTAGTGGTTGAAGCTGTACATGCAAAAATAGATGAAGGGGCAAAAGATGTACAAAAAGCAACTATAACAGCCATGAGTGAAATCTCTGGTGCTATTGTATCTATTACCTTAGTTATGGCTGCAGTTTTTGTGCCTGTAACTTTTGTAACGGGTCCGACAGGTGTATTTTACGAGCAATTTGGTGTCACCTTAATTGTAGCGATTATTATTTCTGCGGTTAACGCTTTGACTTTAAGTCCGGCGTTATGTGCCATATTTTTAAAACCACATTCCGACGAAGAAAAGAAGCGTACACTATTGCAACGTTTTTACAATGCGTTTAATGTTGGTTTTAGTGCTATGACCCAAAAATATGGACAATCTATTGGGTTTTTATACAAACATAAATGGATAAACGTGGTTATACTTTTAGCTGCTATTGCAGGTATATGGTATGCGTCTTCTACGACACCAACAGGTTTTGTGCCAGATGAAGACAGAGGATTAATATTTGCGAATATTGAATTGCCACCAGGAGCATCTGTAGATAGAACGGCAGCTGTAAATGCTAGTTTACGAGGAAAAATAGCAGGAATAGAAGGTGTTGAAGGCGTCACTCTAATTAGCGGTAGAAGTTTAATCAGTGGTGCTGGTAATAACTATGGTTTAGGGTTTGTTAAATTGAAAGATTGGAGTGAGCGTACTACAGAAGAAACCTCTGTTAAAGCTATTATAGGAAAGTTATTTGCTATGGCTTCTACTGTTCCAGAAGCAAATATTATTTTCTTTTCACCACCGAGTATTCCAGGTTTTGGTAATGCAGCAGGTGTTGAAGTTAACTTATTGGACCGTTCCGGTGGTGATTTTGCATCGTTAGATAAGGTAAACCAAGAGTTTATAAGGACGTTGAGCCAACGACCAGAATTTCAGTATGCCAACTCATCATTCAGTACGAAATATCCACAATACAAAATGGATATTAATGTACCATTAGCAAAAGAATACGGTGTAAATATCAATAGTATTTTTAATACTATGCAAGGTTATATAGGAAGTATTTATGCTGCGGATTTTTCAAGATTTGGAAAACAGTTTAGAGTTTACATCCAAGCGATGCCAGAAGATAGAACCGATAAACAAGATTTAAGCAATTTATATGTAAAAACGGGTTCAGGAGACATGGCACCGGTTACACAGTTTGTATCTTTAGAACGAGACTTTGGACCACAATCTGTAACGCGTTTCAACCTGTTCAATTCAACATCTATTACAGGTGCATTAAATGAGGGTTACAGTACAGGAGATGGTATTGCAGCCGTGGAAGAAGTGGCAACATCCTTGCCAAGTAATTATTCTACAGCGTACTCAGGATTAACACGTGAAGAGTTAGCAGCAGGCAACCAAACGACGACTATTTTAATTTTAGTTATTGTGTTTGTGTACTTCCTTTTAGCCGCACAATACGAAAGTTATTTTATTCCGTTTGCTGTTTTATTCTCATTACCATTAGGCATATTTGGTGCATTTATCACAACAAAATTAGCTGGATTAGAAAACAATATTTATTTCCAGATTGCCCTAATTATGTTAATTGGGTTGTTGGCAAAGAATGCCATTCTTATTGTGGAATTTGCAATACAAAGACGACAACAAGGAGAAACTATTTTTAATGCTGCAGTAGATGGTGCAAAAGCACGATTACGACCAATTTTAATGACTTCCTTAGCCTTTATATTTGGATTAATGCCATTGGTGTTAGCAACAGGAGTGGGTTCTGAAGGAAACAGAGCCATTGGTACAGGTGCTGTTGGAGGTCTATTGATAGGAACTATTTTAGGTGTTTTTATTATTCCAATTCTGTATATATTCTTTCAGTATTTACATGAGAAAGTGAGTAAAAAACCAATAACAGCAGTAGAGGAAGCCTAATTTTTCAATTTGAAATTAAACAAGATGAACAAATCAATTATAATAAAATTCAGTTTAGTTGTTGTTACTATGTTAACCTTGCAATCGTGTTTTGTAGCAAAGGACTATGTACAACCAGAATTGGAGCTGAATATAGACGAAGCAAAATTTAGAACTGATAACATAACACAGGATAGTCTCACCTTTGCCGATGTGTCTTGGAAAACGTTGTTTACAGATCCAATTCTAACACAGTATATTGAAAAGGGTTTAGAGAATAATATCGATATTCGTGTGGCACTGCAGCAAATTATAGCGTCTGAAGCCTATTTTAAGCAAGGAAAAGCAGGGTATTACCCAACCCTTTCTGCCAATGCGCAATACACGCATCAAGAGGTTTCAGAAAACAGTCAGTTTGGTACTGCCTTTGGCGGTTCTTTAGACCAATATCAATTAAATGGTGCCTTATCTTGGGAAGCCGATATTTGGGGGAAAATTAGATCTAACAAGCGTGCCTTTAACGCGAGTTATTTACAAACTATTGCAGCACACAAAGCTGTAAAAACGCGCTTAATTGCTAATATTGCTTCAGTTTACTACCAGTTGTTGGCCGTAGATGAACAAATTACAATTACAGAACAAACTATTGAAACAAGAATTAATAGTTTAGAAACTTCTAAAGCCCTTAAAGAGGCAGGAAATGTAACAGAAGTGAGTGTTAAACAAACCGAAGCACAGTTATACACAGCCCAAGCTATTTTAGTAGATTTAAAACAGCAATCGCATTTGTTAGAAAACACATTGTCTATTTTATTAGGTGACATGCCAAAGGATATAGAGCGTTCTACTTTAGCAGAACAAGTTGTACGTACGGATTTAACACTAGGTGTACCATCTCAGTTATTGAGTAACAGACCTGATGTTATCGCCGCAGAATATAATTTAAGACAAGCTTTTGAATTAACAAATGTTGCACGTAGTAATTTTTATCCATCCTTAACCTTGTCTGCTAGTAGAGGATTTCAAAGCTTAGAATTAGATGAATTGTTTAGTGCCAGTTCATTATTCGCGAATATTATTGGAGGTGTTGCTCAACCAGTTTTTAACGGAAGAAAAATTAAAACACAATACGAAGTTTCAAAAGCAAACCAGGAGCAAGCACGTTTGCAGTTTGTGGAATCGTTATTAGTGGCTTCAAAGGAAGTGTCTGATGCTATGTTTGCGTATAATACGGCTTTAGAAAAAATTGAAATTAAACAAAATGAGTATGATGCCTATGCTTTAGCAACTGAATATTCACAAGAATTATTGAACAATGGTTTAGCCAATTATCTCGAAGTTCTAAGAGCAGAGGAAAATGCATTAAATTCTAGTTTGGGATTGATTACTGCAAAAAATAATCAACTTCAATCCATTGTAGATTTGTACCAAGCCCTTGGTGGTGGATGGAAGTAAATTTTGAAAACCAAAATATTATTTGTGACATGTGATCGTCGTTTTATACAAGATTAATTACTGATTTTAAGAAAAATTTAAAAACGAAAACTAAAATAATTCGGAAGTTTAGTGATGTTGATGTATATTCACCGATTAAATTTAGTTACAATAATTTGATATTTCTTTTTAAACATGTTTTTCAGGTTTTTTTTAAAGAATTAGCATATTGTTATCTGCATAGCTTAGTCTTGTTTAAACATCCAAATTTTCAAAAATAATAGATAATGGAATTTACTAACCCTTTAGTTTACGGTGTTCCGGTATTTCTAGCTCTTATTGCTTTAGAGCTGACCTACAGTAAAGTATTAGATGATAAACAATTATATAATTGGAAGGATTTGTTATCTAGTGTTTCAATAGGCATAGGATCGGCCGTAATTGCAGCGTTGATAAAGACGGTATCAATGATAGTGATTTTTGATTTTGTCTATAATATTTTCAATCCAATAGTTAATGGAGTTCGTACAAATATTATGGGATACGAGTCTTTTGGATATGTTTGGTACATTTGGGTCATTTGTATGCTCTTAGATGATTTTACCTATTATTGGTTTCACCGACAAAATCATATGGTTCGTTTTTTCTGGGCAGCGCATATCGTACATCATTCTTCTGATAATTTTAATTTAGGAACTGCTGTTAGAAATGGTTGGTTTACTATTTTTTACAAACCTTTTTTCTATGTGTGGATTGTTATGATCGGTTTTCCACCAGAAATGCTTGTAGTGTGTTTAGGTATTGAGGCGCTATGGCAATTTCAGCTGCATACAAAGTATATTAAGAAAATGGGTTTTATAGAGAAGTTTGTAAATACGCATACCATGCACCAAGTACATCATGCAAGAAATATTGAATATATGGATAAAAACCATGGTGGTTTTCTGAATATTTTTGATAGGATTTTTGGAACTTGGAAAGAACTCGATGAAACTATTCCTATCGAATACGGAGTTTCAACTCCACCAAACTCTTATAACTTATTTATAATACTAACTCACGAATACAAAAATATCTGGGAGGATATGAAAAAATCGAAGAACTGGTATCATAAGTTTATGTATGTTTTTGGTCCTCCAGGCTGGAGCCATGATGGTAGTACATTAACCATTAAACAAATACGACGCCAAATGGCAGAAGAGGCTGGGCAAGAGGCCTCGTATTCTAGTTAGTACGTTTAGCCGATTGTATTGCTATTGCAACGATGTAAAACAGTAGCCTCTTCTTTTTTCAAAGTAAGCTAAAAGTCCATTGATAATAGGAATGTTCCAACAATCCAAAGTGTTAAAGATAAAGCACCTCCAATAAATAAAAAGTGCTTAAACTTATAAACTCCTGTTCCGTATATAAGGGTATTGGTTTGGTATCCAACAGGTGTGAAAAAACTAAAATTGGATCCAAACATAACAGCGAATAAAAATGGTTTTATATCTAAATTTAATCCACTTGCAACAGCAATCGCAATTGGAGTCATAATTATAGCCGTTGCATTATTAGAAATAACACCAGATAAAATTATGGTGAGGCCAAATAGTAATCCTAAAACTATGGTTGGCTCTTGGTTATTCATTATACTCAGTAAATGCTGAGATAACCACACATCTGCTCCGCTATTCGTCATCGCAATGCCAAGAGGAATCATACCAGCGAGTAAAAATATTATTTGCCAATTCACCTTTTGATAAACGCTTTCAAGTTGAATATTATTGGTTAATAACATTGCAGCAACTCCAACTAATGATGCCGTTAAAATACTAATCACGTTTGTAGCTGCAAGTGAAATAACCCCTAACAAAATTAATAGTGCAATCGTCCTTTTAGATTTTGAAACCTGGCGTTTAAATTCATGTTCATTTAAAATGGCAATATTTTCTATATTATATAAATCTGAAATTTTATGTTCTTGCATTTCTAATAAAACACGGTCTCCTGGTTTAAGGTTAATCTCCTCGATGTTTTTTCGTAATAAGCGTTCTTGTGTATTTCTTAAATTTTGTCGTTTTTTAATCGCAATAGGAAATGCGCCTTCAAAAGAGATGCGACGCAAGCCTTTTAGTGTTTTTCCGATGAGATTTGAACCTGGTAAAATGAGGGTTTCAATATACGTAAGATCGTTTTGTTCATCTTTGTTATAGTTTTCAAGTTGTTGCTTTTGTCTTTTTTCATTGAGAACAAATCCGTTTTCTTTCATAAAGGTTTGAAAATTATCTAAATCGCTCATCAACACTAAATTATCATTAGCCATGAGTTTAATATATTTCCCTGGATCATTAATGACTTGGTTATTTCGAATTAGTTTTAACAATTTAGCATCCTCTTGGTTCATAAATTCAATGTCTCCAAACCTTTGCCCAATTAATGGAGAATCTTCCGTGACTTTTATAGTAAACACGTACGATTCAATGTCGTAATCACGCGATAGATTTCTTTGTTTTTTCTTTGGTAAGAAACGTGAAGCCAAGGTCATTATTACCAACCCAATGAGAAAAAAAATGATGCCATATCGAGTGAATTCAAAAAAACTAAAGGCTTCGACTCCTTGTTTTTTAGCAATTGCATTTACTATTAAGTTAGTAGATGTTCCCATTAACGTGCAACTTCCACCTAAAATGCCAGCAAATGAAATAGGCATTAATAGTCGCGATGATGAAAACCCATATTTTTCTGATAATCGTGTTATTATTTTTATAAAGATGATAACAACAGCTGTTGTGCTTATAAAAGCAGATATACTTGCTGATATAATCATAAACACTGGCGTTAATAAAATGAGCGATAATATTTTTAATTTCTTAATGCCATCAGAAAGTAATTGAATGACACCATTTTCTTCAAGTCCAACCGCTATTATCATTAATGCTAAAACGGTAATTGTTGCCGGATTGGCAAAACCACTGATGGCTTCTTCAGGAGTTGTGAGTTGTAGCAAGACTAATGCTACAATAATAAAAAACGAAATTTTATCGACCGGAAAAAGCTCTGTAATAAACAGTAAAATACTGATGCCGATGATAATAAATACCAATATTATAGGTAGTTCCATAAGGTATTGATAAAAGGATTAGAGTACAATCTAAAGATAAGACCTGAAGAACTAGAAGATTAGCTCATTTCAATAAATGATTGCTTTATCTGTCGATACTTTTTTATTTATTAGCGGCGTTAAATCTAATTTCCTTTTAATCTTTCCCATAAAGCACTCATTAGTTTTTTGCCATCGCGCTGTGTTCGTTCTTGTTCTATAAAATTAACGTTTCCGGAAGCATCAACATCAATTAAATATTTAAATACAAAACTTTCAGACTGTGGTTCTAAATTTAACAGTCCAAAACGTAAATCATTATAATATAGTTTATCGTCTATTTTAGAAATGGTGAACCAACCTTCTGAAATCGCAATCATCCGCTTTACTTTTTCATTTTGAATGAGGTTGCCTAACAATTCGTGATTTTTAGGATAGCTTTGAAAGCTTATCACTTTGGTGTCAAAAAATGAATACTCGCCTAATAAATAGGCGTTTTTAGTGTCTACATTAGCATTCCATAGAATGGTATTTAATGGTGAAGGCCTAGTGTCTATTTGGTTGTAAGATATATTTTGAGTGTGTAATGCGCTTTTAAATTGTGTTAATGCTGCATCTTTTAAAATGAAGGTTAGGGCTAAATATGCGGTGCTTAAAGTTAAACCGATACCATTATAGAGACGTCTTTTTTTAGATGTTCGTTTTTGAAACATCGTTAAAATCAAAAACACTAAAAAAGGAAACGTATATAACGGATCTATAACAAATATGGTCTTAAAAGCGAGTCTCAAGTCTATTGGCCAAAATAATTGTGTTCCCCAAGTGGTATGCGCATCTAAAATAGGATGTGTTATCAATGCCCAGAAAAATAGCCAAGCCCAACCTTTATAATCTTTGTAGGTTTCATATCGCGATACAAGCCATCCCAAAACGGGGGCAAAAAGTACTGAAAATACAATTGAATGGGTAAATCCACGATGGATTGCTAATGCCGAAACGGTATCCGTAAAGTGAGAAGCAAAAATATCTAAATCAGGAATAGTACCAGCAATGGCGCCATACAAAATAGCTTTGTTACCTACTTTTTTGCCTAATACTGCTTCGCCAACGGCAGCGCCTAAAACGATTTGTGTGAGTGAGTCCATTATATTTTACGAATATAATGTTTCGAATGAAATTACTCTGAAAATATTATGTTGTAATTGAGACAAAAAGGTAATTAATGTGATAATTGTTTATAAATTAGAATAATTAGTCATAAAGCCTAGGTACTCAATTTCTATATGGTAAAAATTAATCTATATTATGGTTATAGCTATTGTAGAAACAGTAGCTTTATTCGTTATGATATTTGCGATGACTGGTTTACCAGGAAACTAAATATAAGTTTATTTTTATTACTGACACTAAAACCTTTACATGTTGTAGTATTGTTTTTGGTACTTTTTTTTAGTTAAGTTCAATTTTAAATAATTCAGAATCTCTAAATGAAATATTGTTGACGATTTATCGTTTCAAATTTTTATCTATAATAATCTGAACCACTGAACATAGATATTCACCTTTCGTAGGATAAAAACCGATCATGTTATTTTTTTTTATAAAATTGCGTTACTCTTTTGTGATTCAAAGAGTAATACACTTGTGTTTATTTTATGTATTTGATTTTTAGTAATTTGCGCTGTTTTTTTTAGTTAAAGACTGCACATTTAAGTTTTTGAATGTAACTTACACTTTTGTTAAAACATTAGAATAGAATAAATATTTAATATAAAATTATTTCATATGAGTATTAGTAACCAATCAAATATTATTCATAAGCTTGCAGCAGTTTTAGGAAATATTCTTGTGTTTTTATTTCCGAAAAAGGCTAGCGAATTGTCAAAAAATAGGATTACCTTAATACATAAGAATAAAAATAATTTAAATATCCCTGAAAGGTTAATGCGCTTTGCTCTTGTAAATAAGCTTGATAAGATTCAAGATTACGATAAAATTGCAGAGATGAATCGAAATTTTTGGGTTAATAAAGAAGCGACTGAGCTTTTTTCTGATACAGAAGATAAATTTGAAAATGATTTTCTACCAAACTGTAGCTTTGTATTTGATTTATTAAAAAAGGAATTGTTAAATGAGTCCGAAGAATTTGATACGCTTGTAGAAATAGGAACAGGTAATGGGGAAGTTCTTAATTACCTTAGTGCTGAATTTCCGCAAATAAATCGTTTTGTTGGTATTGACCTTAGTTCAGATCAGATTGAAATCAATAAAGAAAGATTTAGTAATAACAAAAGAGTAGAGTTTGTCACTGCAGATGCTTCAGATTGGGTTAACCAACATGGAAGTAGTAATACTATTTTTGTTTCGTCTGATGGTGTTTTAGAGTATTTTTTAGAACAACAACTACAAGAGTTCTTGAATCAAGTACATAGATTGGGTAAAACATTTTTTGTAGCTATAGAGCCTAATGGTGTTGATCATAATTTTGAAACAAACCCTAACTCGCAGCTATATGGAAAAGAGCCTTCATTTTCGCATAACTATCCTAAACTTTTTAAAAATGCCGGGTTCAATTTATGGCATTTTTCACAAAAAACCGGATTTAAAGGTGGGACTCAAACTTTCATTGGTGCAAAATATTAATATTAGATATTCAATATTTTGATTTTTTTTGTTTTCAAAGTCCTATAATTTCATTTAATATATTGAGCTAAGGAAGTTTGATAAAAACGAACCATAGTTTATGACATTCTAGTTTTAGTTTAAAATTCATGATCTTGTGCCCAAGTGTTTCTATTAGGATCGCTTCTTTTTGAGAACTCGTATTTATTTTTAAATATTGGAATACCTGTTTTACGTTTATTCTGCATATTTATAACCAATTAGCTACCATTAAAATTCAAAAAATTCTTAGCGAGCTAATAAATAATCTATTTCAATATTTTTTTTACAAGAGTAAATAATTATGCTGTTTTATGGCTACTTGAAAACGTCAGAAAACATGACTATTTTTTTTTGAAATCATTATGAATTATTTGTTTTTATTGAAAAAACGAGAATTCGATAATGTAAGAAATTTATAACATAATTAAATGTGTTTTTAGTTGTAAGCTGTTGTTTGTTAACTTTTTAGTTGTTAAAAAATCAGTTTAATTAAATATAATTGACTATGTTTGAATTTATAACTTTCTTAAGTTTTACTGATTTTATTTAAGATAGTAGTCCCCTTCACAGAAACAAATCAGTAACGATTAGTAGCGATTCATTTTAAAACTCTTATCCTATTTATTAATGATGTTAATAGGGTAATGATTGTGTTAAAAGGTTAAATAGTTTTTGTCTTTATAATTAAAAAGTTAGAAAAAAATGAAAAGTCGTGCTAATATATCCAAAATTGATAGATGTAATGGGCTGTCCCAAAAAGCATTTTATAATAAATATGTAAAAACTTCATTACCTGTTGTAATTACTGATAAAGCTGAATGGACATCATCAGAAAAGTTCACAATCGAGTATTTGAAATCCAATTACAACCACTTATCTAAAACCATTGATGGTAAAACCTATTCATTATCAGAAATAATTGATTTATGTCAAACATCAACACCAGAAAATAAAGCTCCTTATCCCAATACGTATGACGCTCTTCGTGATTTTCCTGAAAACTTTGGAGATTTACCAGAAATATTATACGGAAAATCAAATAGACTAAACAGTCGCCTGTTAAGTAATTTTTTCGCCAAACATACTAATCAACATGAATTGTTTTTTGGAGGATACGGATGTTCATTTCCAACCGTTCATTTCGATTGGCTCGGAGTACATTCTCAAATCACTCAAATAATAGGAAAGAAAGATGTTATCTTATACTCACCCGACCAAACCCCTTATTTTTATCCAGATAAAAGACATCACCATCACAGTCCTGTCAATATTTTGAATCCAGATTATGACAAATTCCCATTATTCAAGAATGCAAAAGCTGTAAAAACGACATTAAATCCTGGTGAAACCTTATTTATACCTGCAGGTTGGTGGCATACCACTTATATGCACGATTTTAATCTTACCGTTGCAATCTCTCATGTAAACTCATATAATTGGAATTTCTTTATGGATGAACTATATTTAAACACAAAAATTCATTATCCTAAACTAGCTTGGATGGTTAAGATTTATAAAGTGGTTGTGGGAAAAATGTTTAATGTCAAGGAAGCTTTGGTGAATTGAGTGAATCATAATTTTACCACATCTATAATAGAAAAAATATGATTTACAAACATAGTCTTTTGATTAAAGCCCAATCGATTCTTTATATTATTTGGTTTGAATTTGGCACTTATAAGACCTTGAAAATATTATTTTTACGAAAAATATCAATTAAAAAAATATAAATTAAATGAATTTGAAAGCTTTTGTAAAAAAATATGAGATTTGGATCTTTCTAGTACTTGGCCCCTTATCCAATATCATTTTTGTTCAGGCTAGGATTCACGATTTGATGTCGCGTTCTATGTATAATACAGGTCGATTTTGTCTTCTATTGTTTATATTAATTTGTATAATAAAATATACTAGAGGAAATGAAGGCATAAGAGATTTATTTAAGCCCATGCTAAAATGGAAAGTGCATCCAAAATGGTTTTTTTTGTGTTTAATTTTTCCTACAACCATAGCGACTATAACATTATTATTAAAGGCGCTCTATTATGACGTCGAATATTCTACGTTTTTTACTCTTATTACAACAACTGTTAGAGGGTATATTGCCAATTTTGTTTGGGCTTTCCTTGGAGAAGTGGTTTGGGTTAGTTATTGTATTCGGCAATTGTCAAAAATCGTGAAGCCACTTTATGCAAGTCAAATTATTGCTGTGTTTTGGACCTTATGGTTTATTCCCATATTAATTCTTGGAGAAGGTACATTTCCTGAAATCCCAATTTTACCTGCGTTCCTATTTTTTATGGGACTTTCTGGTATGTGTGCTTTTGTTTACAAACATACTAAAAGTGGTCTTTGTGTTCTTTTATTACAGACTATGGTGAACTATACTGCCGTGTCACTACCAATAATGCCGACAACTGGAGGGGCTCCTACATACATCACCTTTGCGGTCATATATTTTCTAGTTATGCTAGGATTATGGGGTTTAGAGTTTCTAATTACAACAAGCAAAAAGAAAGAACTCATACAGAGCGGTTGGTTTCCAAAGAACTAATGATTATGATGAAATTTTCAAATTAGACTAAAATATTTTGGTCATTAATATCAAATATCTCCGAGACTATAAATCTGTAGTGGTTTATAATTATTGATTTTGACTAATTTCTAATATAATAAGGAATGGAGGAATTTTATAAATTAAAATTTATAATAATTTAGTATTTAAGTCTTATCCAATAGCGATATGTTCGTTTATCATGTTAGATATTGATTTTGTTAGTTTTACGAACGGTAATTATTATACCTATTTGATTTATGCAAGCGATTATATCTTGACTTATGTTTGGTGTTTTAATAACAAAAACTCAAGAGGTTTTTGATATTGATGGATTTTATTGATTTTGAACGACAAAAGAAACGATTTATCTAATTTATGTTAATTAGGTTTAAAAATTTATTTAAATTTCGTCAAAATTCCCCTCAAAATTTAACTAACTGCGGTCTGGGCTTTTTCCCTGATACTTAGACTAATGAAATAGTAGTTACTATTAAAATATTATATTACTTAGTAAACTGTAAATTATACAAATGTATATCTAAGTATATTGATATTTACGATTATTAAATTGGAATAAAATGAGTGAACATAGTCAAGTTTATCTACTTTTTGAAAAGGCGGCAAAATCTTATCCAGATGATCTTTGTATAATTACAGAAACAGATAAGCTCACCTATAGTCAAACAGAGGAAGCAGTCTCAAGAATTTACAACCTAATTTTAAATCATGCCAAAGATGAGAGTATTATTGGTGTTCCAACGACACGGTGTACAGAACAGATAATTTTCGTATTAGCAATTTTAAAAGCATCTAAAGCATATCTTCCAATTGATTTTGGATATCCTAAAAAAAGACTTGATGGCATTATTTCTAATTCAAAACTTTCATTTTGTTTAACAACAAAGGAGGATGAAAGTAATGTTATAGCAATGGGACTTAAACCATTAACTAATGGACTTAAACAATCCATTGATAATGGGATAAATGACACAAGCTCTAAAAATACAGCGACTTATATATTGTATACTTCCGGTTCTACAGGAGAACCTAAAGGAGTTTGTATGAGTGAAAAAGCCATGGTTAACCTTATTAATTGGCAAAACGAAAATTCAAGATGTAAAATAGGTACACGTACTTTACAATTTGCGCCATTAAGTTTTGATGTTTCATTTCAAGAAATCATGGCTACATTAAGTAATGGAGGTACCCTTGTTTTAATTGATGATGTCTTAAGGTTAGATATGGTTGCGCTCTTAAATTATATAGAGAAGCAGCAAGTTAATAGGTTGTTTTTACCATTTGTAGCATTGCAAGCTTTAGCAGAAGCGGCTTTAAGTACGGAGGTTTATCCTGAATCCCTAAAAGAAATAATGACTGCGGGCGAACAACTTAAAATTACATCTCAAGTTCGTAACTTTTTTACTAAACTTAGAGGTTGTGTGCTATTTAATCAATACGGGCCTACAGAATGCCATGTGGTTACAGAATTAAAACTAGAAGGAGAACCTTCTAATTGGCCAGCATTACCAACCATTGGTAAACCTATTAGCAATACCTCAATATTTATTCTTAATGATAAACAGGAAGTTGTGCCAGATGGAACTCTTGGCGAACTGTGTATTGCTGGTGATTGCTTGGCTGAAGGATATTTAAACAATAAAATATTAACAGAAGAAAAATTTGTTAATTGGAAATCTCCAGAAGGCACAAATAAACGTATTTATAAAACTGGTGATAATGCCCAATATTTACCCAATGGAACCATAGAGTTTCTTGGTCGTCAAGATGATCAAGTTAAAATTAGTGGGCATAGAATTGAATTGGCCGAAATCGAATTAGCAATTAATTCAATAATTGGTATTGTTCAAACCGTTGTAATAGCTTCAAATCATTTGGGAGGGCAAACGCAACTAGTAGCATATATACAACCCAATCAAAACAGTTTTGATATGGCTGATGTTCGTCAGCAAGTTTCGGATTTGTTGCCAGAATACATGATGCCTTCATATTTTATTGCTGTTGAAGATTTTCCGCGAACTTCAAGTGGTAAAATTGACAAGAAAAAATTACCAGCACCGCAATATAGTAGACCAGATTCAGCACCACCATTTAAAGCAGCAACTACAAATATTCAAAAAAACATAGCTAAAGTTTGGACCGAGTTATTGTTAATGCCTAAAATTGGGATTGATGACAACTTTTTTGAATTAGGAGGAACGTCATTATTAGCGCAAAAGGTAACAGCTTTGCTATTAAAAAATTATGGTTATAAATTACCTGTAACTAAATTATATCAGTTCCCTAGGATTGCTGAAATCTCTAATTATTTAGAGCCTAAGAAAAAAGTTAAGACTAAAAAATCTACTAAAAGAGATCATAAATCTAATGGCTCTAGAGATGTTGCAGTAATTGGTATGGCAGGTCGATTTCCAGGGGCAGATACTATTCAAGAATTATGGGAAGTTCTCAAAGAAGGAAGGGAAACAACTTCATTTTTTTCTTCAGAAGAATTAGATGCTACAATTTCCGAAGCTTTACGTAACGACCCTCTTTATGTTAAAGCGCGAGGTATTGTCCGTTCTGCTCAAGAATTTGATCCTGCATTCTTTGGTTTAAACCCAAAGGTTGCTTCAGTAATGGATCCACAACAACGTCTGTTTTTAGAAATAGCCTGGGAAGTCTTAGAACAATCTGGTTATCTCCCAAAGCATTATGATGGAACTGTTGGTGTTTATGCAGGTACGGGAATGAATACATATTATAAAAACAATGTATTACCCAATAAAGAGCTTCTAAATCAAGTAGGAGATTTTCAAGCGAGTACATTAAATGAAAAAGATTATATTTCTACAAGAACAGCCTATCACTTAAACTTAAAAGGTCCAGCGGTTAGTGTTCATTCTGCTTGTTCTACATCACTTCTAGCTATTGCACAAGCTACTGAAGCTATACGAAGTGGTCAGTGTGATGTGGCTATAGCTGGTGGTTCTAGTGTAACAACTCCAATTTACAGTGGGCACCTCTATCAAGAAGGCTCTATGTTAAGTCCAGATGGTCGTTGTCGTCCATTTGATAAAGACGGAAAAGGAACTATTTTTAGTGATGGTTGTGGTGTAATTCTTCTAAAAAGCTTGGAGTCTGCAATAAATGACGGGGATCAAATACACGGAGTTATTAAGGGCGTAGGTATAAATAACGATGGTGGTGGAAAGGGTAGTTTTACAGCACCAAGTGTAGAAGGGCAATCTGGCGCTATATCTAGAGCTCTCGATGATGCCAATGTATTACCTTCTGAAATTAGTTATATAGAAGCTCATGGTACGGCAACTCCAATAGGTGACCCAATAGAGATGGAGGGGCTTCATGATGCATTTGGGGAGCAGTCGAAAAAGAATTATTGTGCAGTAGGTTCTATTAAAAGTAATATGGGACATCTTACTGGTGCAGCAGGAGTCGTCGGAGTCATAAAAACGATATTGGCATTAAAAAATCAAAAAATTCCAGCATCTTTAGGTTATGTTGAAGCGAATCCAGCTATTGATTTTGAAAATAGCCCATTCTATGTAAATAATACATTCTCTGATTGGAATTGTGAAGGGAAACGACGTGCGGGCATCAGTTCTTTTGGAGTAGGTGGTACCAATGTACATGTTGTAGTTGAAGAATATGAAACAAAACCTATAGCGACTAGTGACGGTAAGCCGTTACAAATTTTAACCTGGTCTGCAAAATCTGAAAATAGTCTTGACGGATATAAAAAAGCGTTGGGTAATTATATAAAGTCTGCTACAGAAGTAAAATTAACAGATATAGCCTACTCACTTAGTACCACTCGAGACACTTTTGGCAAACGTAGTTTTGTTTTAGCAAATAATTCAGAAAATGCTATTGAGCAAATATTAGCAAATGAATCAGCTTCTATTAAATCTTCAGACTTAAGAGCTGTACCAAGCAATTTTGCATTTCTTTTTCCAGGACAAGGTGCACAATATTTACAAATGGGAAAGGCACTCTATGAACATGAACCAGTGTTCACTCAAGCTGTAGATCAATGCGCTCAAATATTACAAGACGCCTATAATTATGATATTAGACATATTATTTATCCTAAAACTAATTCACAAGAGGCTGAAAATCGATTAAAGGATACGCAATATACCCAACCAGCATTATTTGTTGTAGAATATGCCTTGTCTCAACTTTGGATGAGTTGGGGAATGCAACCAACTTTACTTTGTGGTCATAGTATAGGTGAATTTGTTGCGGCACATTTAGCGGGCATATTCAATTTAAAGGATGCTTTACTTTTAGTTGCTATTCGAGGTAAGTTAGTTAGTAATCTTCCAGGAGGTAGTATGTTATCTGTTCGATCAACCTACAAGAGTCTATCTGAAATACTGCCAGAAGGTTTATGTATTGCTGCCGTTAACTCAGATAAATTAGCTGTGGTTTCTGGTGAAGACGAATCTATTAATGCATTTGCAAAAATTTTAGATGAAAAGGAAATACCAAATAGATTACTATTAACCAGCCATGCGTTTCATTCCACAATGATGGATCCTGTTTTGAAGGAATTTGAGACTGAAATCAATAAAGTAACCTTAAATATTCCTAGAATACCTATTATTTCTACAGTAACAGGAACATGGATGAGTGATTCTGATGCTACAGACCCAAAATACTGGACAGATCATTTGCGTGCAACTGTTCGCTTTTCAGATGCTATGGAAACAGCACTTGGGCTGGAAGATATTGTTTTATTGGAAGTTGGTCCTGGTCGTGCATTAACCACTTTGTCACAACAAAAAAAGAGGCCAAAATCGGCAAGCTCTATTTCAAGTTTAGTTGCTCCTGGTGAACATGAAAATTCCTATCATACTGTATTATCTGCATTAGGTCAACTATGGCTAAAAGGTATAGAGCCTAATTGGCAAGCCTTTTATAAAGGTCAATCTAGGCAAAAGGTATGGCTTCCAGCTTATGTATTTGACCGCAAGCACTGTTGGGTAGATCCACCACTAACAGAAGTAGTTACTAATACTACTATTAGATTAACCGAATCAAATAATAATCAACCTATTCAATCTCAAACTCAAATGAATACTGCTATACAACCTAACAGAAAAACGACGCTTTTAGAAAAAATTTCAGATATCATTATGGATACGTCTGGAATAGAACTGGAATCGTCTGAACACGATTATAGTTTCCTTGAGCTTGGACTTGATTCTCTCGTTCTAACGCAAATGTCTATCACATGTAAAAATGAGTTTAAAACACCGATAACCTTTCGTCAGTTAAATGACGAATTAGGGACGCCAAGTTTATTAGCAGAACATTTAGACCAGATTTTACCGAAAGATGTTTATGCACCTGTGCCTGTTACTCATTCTGTAAGCGTACCTGTTCAGAATACTGTAGCCACTCAAGTTCCGGCACCAGTTCAATCCTCTAATACTAGTGCTACATATAGTAATAATGGCTCTGCAATAGATCTCATAGCGCAACAGTTGCAACTATTAGGAAAGCAATTGGAATTGTTAAAAGGAAATAATGTAGCTTCAACTTCGGCATCAGAAACAGTTCCGCAATCCACAGTAGTTCCGCAATCCTCGAAAGCAGAAGTTAAGCCAACAATTAATTCTACAGTTGAAACGCGCTCTGAAGAAGAAATTAAGGAACATAAAAAACCCTTTGGAGCTTCCCCAAAGATTGATCGACAAGCAGCGGAATTAGATTTAAATCAACAGTCATTTTTAGATGAACTTATAAAAAGATATAACAAAAAAACGGGTAGTAGTAAAGCTTATTCTCAAAAGCATCGAGCTTATATGGCTGATCCAAGAGTCGTATCTGGTTTTAAGCCATTGACTAAAGATTTGATTTACCCTTTAGTGGTTGATAAGTCCTCTGGGAATCGCCTTTGGGATATAGACGGTAACGAATATATTGATGCTTTAAATGGGTTTGGCTCGTGTTTATTTGGGCATCAACCAGATTTTATAACAAAAGTTTTACATGAACAAATAGAGAGTGGATATGAGGTAGGTCCTCAGCATCCATTAGCAGGTGAAGTATGCGAGTTGCTTTGTGAGTTTACAGGACATGACCGTGCTGCTTTATGTAATACAGGTTCAGAAGCTGTTTTAGGATCTATGCGTATTGCAAGAACTGTAACTGGACGTTCACTTGTGGTTGCATTTTCTGGAGCTTATCATGGTATAAATGATGAAGCTCTTGTAAGAGGTTCAAAAAGTCTTAAAACATTTCCAGCCGCAGCTGGTATCCTTTCTCCATCGGTACAAAATGTATTAATTTTAGAGTATGGTACAGATGAAAGTTTAGAAATTATCCGTAAGCGTTCGCATGAACTTGCAGCTGTTATTGTAGAACCCGTACAAAGTCGTAGACCTGAATTTCAGCCTGTTGAATTTCTTAAGGAAGTTCGAGAGATAACGAAAGCTTCAGAAACTGTACTTATTTTTGATGAAGTTATCACAGGTTTCCGTATGCATCCAGGTGGTGCGCAAGCTTTGTTTGGTATCAAGGCCGATATTGCGACATATGGTAAGGTAATAGGTGGAGGTATTTCCATTGGAGCCATTATGGGAACTAAAAATTGTATGGACGCACTAGATGGTGGTTTTTGGCAATATGGAGACGCTTCATATCCAGAAGCAGGTGTTACTTACTTTGCGGGTACGTTTGTTCGCCATCCACTTGCGCTTGCTGCTGCTAAAGCATCATTAATTCACATGAAAGAGTTAGGTGAATCGCTTCAAAAAAATCTTAATAGTATCACTGAAAACTTTGCAAAGGATCTTAATGGAGAGTTTGCAAAGCGTGGGTTACCTATGGAAATAAAATATTTTGGGTCATTATGGCGACTAAAATTTTTAGAAGAAATACCGTATTCAGAATTGCTTTTTGTTTTGGTTAGAGAAAAAGGTATCCATATATGGGATGGTTTCCCTTGTTTTATGACTACAGCTTTTAAAAGTGAAGATATTAATAAGTTAAAACAAGCTTTTATAACTAGTGTTGATGAACTCATCGCTGCGGATATTTTAAAACCAGAAAAAGATAATATAAGTCCAATTACTAATGGATCTAGTGCTGAAGCATTAAATAAGCCACCTGTAGAAGGTGCACGTTTAGGAATGGACGAATTAGGAAATCCAGCGTGGTTTATAGCGGATACCAAAGAAGAAGGGAAATTCGTAAAAATAGATTTATAAAAAATATGTCTTATGGCGACAAAAATTATTGAATTAGTTAACAATGGAACGTTCTCTGTAGAGAAAAAATATGGTATGACCTATGATGAGTTTGCCAAGGATCATTTATTTGCAGGTGTTCCGGTAGTTATAGGCGATGCCTGTGATGGCTGGGCAGCAAAAGATAAGTTTACTCCAGATTTTTTCAAATCAGAATATGGGAGTCGAAAGGTCAAAGTCCAAGACCAAGAGTATCGACTAGACGAATTTATAGAACTTATGGAGCGGTCTACTATTGATAATCCAGCGCCTTATCCTTGCAAACTTCAAATAGATAGAGAGTACCCTGAATTACTGCCGGATATATCACCAAGATTTAAATTTGCAATGCCAGATTGGAGTCATAATACGCTTATAAAACCATTTACAGCAGGAGCAGACACCTATGAAATTTTCCTTGGTAGTCCTGGAGGACAATTCCCTTATGTGCATTATGATTATATGGGGTTACATGCTTTTATTACTCAATTATATGGGAATAAAGAATTTACAGTAATTCCACCAGATCAAACACCATATGTTTATCCTAAGGAAAATAATACTTGGGTTTCGGAGGTTCCAGATATTAAGAACGTCGATTTAGAAAAATATCCACTTTGTGCTAATATCACTCCAGTGACCTTTACTGTAGGCCCCGGAGAAACATTATTTATTCCTAATGGTTGGTGGCATACTGCACATTCGTTAACAATAACCCTTTCTGTTGCACAGGATTCATTGAATGCATCAAATTGGAAACGATTTAAAAATGAAGCCAATACAGCAGTTGCTAAAAGGAGTTCGATAATTGCTAAAATGTCAAATATTTATCTTTCTGTAGTAGGGAGTATTTTAGGAGCGAATAAATCGAAATATAAGAACTCTTAAAAAACATTACAAAGTAAGATACCTGTAAAATTTAATAGATAGCGAGCGCCTTAATTTTCAAATTTACATTGATGAACCAATCTACATTATTGAATACAACCAATCATTTTGATCCTTTCGCAGGGCCAGAGTTGGAAAAAGTAAATTATACAACTCCATCGCAAGCAGAAATATGGATTGCTTGTAAGTTGGGAGGAAGTGGTGCTAATAGTGCATATAACGAATCAGTTTCTCTAATTTTAGATGGAGAATTAAATAAAGAAGCTATAGAATATGCAATAAAGAAATTGGTTCAGCGTCATGAATCATTTCGTGCTGTTTTTAGTACTGATGGGCGTTTTATGAGTATTTTTAAAGATGTTCCAATGCTTATTAATTATGAGGATATTTCAGCTCTTACGGATTCTAAAAAAGATGAAAAAATAGCAGATTACTTACTAAAAGACGCTAATGTGTCATTTGATTTGGTAAAAGGACCATTACTAAAAGTTGGTTTAATCAAAATTAGTGAATTGAAGCACCAGTTGATTATCACCGCTCACCATATTATATGTGATGGTTGGTCAATGGGTATCATGTTGCAGGATCTAGGAGGTCTCTATTCTGCGCGTGTAGAAAATAAATTGGCATCTTTACCATCACCAGAAAGCTTTGTGACATTCGCAGATGATCAACAGAAATTTTTAAAAAGTGAAGCGTATAAAACAACCGAAAATTTTTGGTTAAAACATTATGAGTCGTCTATTCCTCAATTAGATTTACCTACTGATTTTCCAAGGCCTCAATTAAGAACATTTAAAAGTGAACGTCTTGATTTTCCTATTGATAATGACTTATTAGATGCTTTAAAAAAAACAGGTTTAAAAGCGGGATCTAGCTTTGTTAGTACGCTAATGGTAGCTTTTGAAGTTCTGTTATTTAAGTTAACAGGTAGTAGTGATTTAGTTGTCGGACTACCTTCTGCAGGGCAATCGGCAAGTGGCAAGTCTCATTTAGTAGGGCATTGTGTTAATTTGTTGCCTTTACGTAGTAAAATTAATACAAATAATAGCTTTGTTGAGTATTTAAAAGTCCGGAAATCAGAGTTTTTCGACGCCTATGATCATCAACAATTAAGTTTTGGCCAATTACTACAAAAGCTTCCTATTACAAGAGATCCTTCAAGAATACCTCTTGTTCCTGTCGTTTTTAATATCGACTTAGGAATGTCAGATGATGTGTTTTTTACGGACTTAACATATAAACTCAAAAGTAATCCTAGGGCATACGAAACTTTTGAAATTTTTTTAAATGCTACCGGATCGGAAGATGAATTCATTTTGGAGTGGTCCTATAACTCAAATCTCTTTAAGCCTGAAACTATTCAGCAAATGATGATTTCTTTTGAAGAGATTATTCAAACGATAGTAGCTAATCCACAAGTTAAAATAGGTGACATTGTAAAAATAGACGATTCAGATTATAACAATTTAAATAATACTAGTGCGACTTACCCTCAATTGCCTTTATATGAGCTGATTTCACAACAAGCAAAAACGTCTCCTTTAAATACGGCACTCAAATTTGGTGATGCAGAATTGTCTTATGAAAATTTAGACAAGCAGATTCATCAATTAGCACATCGTTTAAAAGAAGAAGGTATAAATCCAGGTGATGTAGTGGCTGTGGCTTTACCACGATCAATAGAACTTGTGGTGAGCTTACTTGCTGTGATGCAGTGTGGTGCTGCTTATTTACCTTTGGATCCGAGTTATCCTCAGCAGCGATTAGATTTTATGATCGAAGATTCAAAAGCTGAAGCATTAATTTCATCTAAAGAATTCACGATATCTTCAGAGTCAATCCCTAAGATGCTAATATTGGAAGTTCTATTTTTAGACTTATCAAAATATCCTTTATCTCCATTGAATATTTCAATAGATTTAGACGATATGGTCTATTTGCTTTATACGTCAGGCTCAACAGGTAAACCAAAAGGTGTTCAAGTAACGCACAAAAATCTGGTTAATTTTTTATACGGTATGTTAAAAGAGCCAGGTATAAAAGAAACAGATAGATTTTTGTCTATAACAACGATTTCTTTTGATATTGCTGGACTTGAGTTATTCTTGCCATTATTAAAAGGCGCAACCTTGATTGTTGCAAGTGATGAGGTCGCAAAAGATCCGCGTTTAATGTTAGATGTTCTTAAAGAAGAACGTATAACAATGTTGCAAGCAACACCAACAACTTGGCAAATGTTGATTGATGCAGGTTGGCAAAATCGCTTACCACTAAAAGCACTTTGTGGAGGTGAGGCACTACCACTGAGCTTAGCAACTAAATTATTAAAAAGAGTTGATGAGGTTTGGAATATGTATGGCCCTACCGAAACGACTATATGGTCTGCTGTTAAACAAATTATGCCAGAGGATGAGTTAATAACTATTGGACATCCTATCGCAAATACGCAATTATACATACTTGATGAAAACGGTGCATTAGTGGTACCTGGTAAGATTGGAGAATTGTGCATAGCCGGAGATGGTGTCGCAAAGGGATATTGGAAGCGTCCGGACTTAACAGCGGAAAAATTTATAAAAAGTACCTTTAATAAAGACGAAAACGCATGTGTTTATAGAACAGGTGATTTGGGTAAACTGTTGCCTACAGGAGAAGTTCAATGTTTAGGTCGAATTGATCAACAAGTTAAAATTCGTGGTCACCGTATAGAGCTAGGAGAAATAGAAGAGGCTATAAATACAATAGATGGGATAGAATCTTCTGTAGTATTAATAGATAAAGATCGTTTAAAAGCATTTGTCATTTCAAATAATTTAGAAAATTCATCTCAGGTCTTAGAAAAAAATTGGAAAACATATTTAAAAGAGAGACTTCCTCTATATATGGTACCTCACGAAATGATTACTTTAGATAAATTTCCTACGACTTTAAATGGGAAAATAGATCGTAAAAGTCTGACCACTTCAGCATCAAAAAATTCGCAAAAATCAACTTTAACTTTTGCTCAAAGTGATTCAGAACAGCTTGTTGCCAAAATTTGGCAAGAATCTCTTAGAATTGATAAAATTGATGTTGACAGCAACTTTTTTGAGTTGGGAGGTCATTCTCTCATCGCAGTCAAAGTTATGACTCGGTTAGAAAAAGAGACAGGAAATAGGTTACCACTTGCTGCGTTATTGGAGCAACCAACAATTAAGAAATTGGCAGCCTATTTGGACAAGAAATACATTACATGGGATTCGTTAGTACCTTTAAAAACTAATGGTCATAAAATGCCAATATTTATTGTTCACGGAGCGAATCATAATGTGTTGGTTTTTAAAAATTTGTCAGAAATACTAGGTGATAAACATCCTGTTTATGCCTTACAAGCAAAAGGTCTTAGTGGTGATATTGAACCTCATGATTCTGTAGAAGCAATGGCATCTCATTATATATCAGAAATTAAGTCTGTAAATCCTGATGGGCCTTATGCGTTAGGTGGATTTTCGTTTGGAGGTATTGTGGCTTTTGAAATGGCAAAACAATTAAAGGCAGAAGGTAAAGAAGTGAAAAATGTTGCTCTCTTTGATAGTTATGCATATCCTCATTATTCATATTCAAACCCTGTGGCGAAACGGACAATTGCACGTCTTTATGATATGGGGCAACTATTTTTCATGCTGTTCAACATGTTTAGTAGTGTTAAGAATTTTAAACGTAGGGTTGAATTACTTAAAATAAGTTTTTCAGGATTGTTTTTAAGACTTAAACATGGAAAAGAAAAACAATACCAATTACAATTTAATCGCACCTCTAAGATTGACGAGATGCACGGCGTGGCCTTTAGAAGTTATAACTTAATTCCACAGGACATACAAGTAGATTTGTTTAGATCCACTGAAGATATCTATTTCGCTCACGATTATAAGAATTTGGGTTGGGGAAAAATTGCGAGAGGAGGCATTCGAAAGCATATGATTCCTGGAAATCATTCAGAAATGTTTTTGCCACCTGCAGTTGATGAGGTGAGTAAACTATTAGAAAGCGTGTTAGGTGATGGATAGTGATAATTTTGAATGTAACATTTTTAGTAAAACTTCTGAAATTGTTGATTGTAATATAGACGAAGAAAATAATACCGATTCAGATATTAAATTATTCAAAATTGAATTACCTAAGTACTATGGAATTGTCGATGTTTTACTAAAAAGATTAACGAGTTCTGAGATTCAAAGAGCAGAAAGATATCGACTTGTTAAAGACAAAAATAGATTTGTCATTTGCCGTAGTATCTTAAAATTTGTATTGGCTAAGGAAAAACAAATACATATTTCAGAAGTTCAATTCGAAAAGAATAGCAAACATAAACCTTATCTTAAAGCTGATAAGACGATGTTCTTTAACGTATCTCACGCTGGTGATTATGCTATTATTGCAATTGGAAAATGCGACTTAGGTGTTGATATTGAATACATCAGTCCTGATTTTAATTATATGGATATTCTTCCATCTGTTTTTAGTGATGAAGAAATAAGTTTCTTACAAGATTCTAAATTTGAAAGACAAATTTTTTACAAATTCTGGACAAGAAAAGAAGCCATTGTAAAAGCCATAGGAAAAGGCATTGATGACGATTTTTTAAAAATACCTGTGCTAGATGGCGCTCATACGGTGCCATCGCGATTAGTAAACGACTTCAAAAAAATAAATGTATTTAGCTTCAACTTAAATGCTAATTATGTTGGTGCTTTAGCTTTTAAAGGTGATAAAGTTGATTTTAAAAAATTAAGTTTTCAACCTTTGCCCAACACAGAAGCGTTAGAGTCGATGTTAAAATTATAATTTCAAAACTAGAGTATTGTAACATTAGTTACGCTATCTGTTATTAATCCTTTGTATTTTTATTTAAATTTTATTGAAATGAAAAATATCATAGGGCTACTCGTTTTGACAGCGTTTTTAATGAGTTGCAATTCTGTAAAAAAAGAAAATGACCTTTACAGTAAAGCGAATAAGGAAACCGTTTCTAAAGACCATCCAGGGAAAAAATTAATGGAGACTAATTGCTACCTATGTCATAGTGCAACTGCTAGTCATGATGATAGAATAGGGCCACCAATGATAGCCATTAAGCGACATTATATAAATAGTGAAACTACCAAAGCAGAATTTACAGAGGCCATGCAAGCTTGGATTAAAAACCCAAATGAAGAAGATGCAAAAATGCCTGGAGCAGTACGTCAATATGGTGTGATGCCTAAACAATATTTTCCAGAAGAAACCATTGCGCAAATTTCTGAGTATATGTTTGATTTTGAAATAGATCAACCAGAATGGTTTGAAAATCATTATAATGAAGAAAGAGGAAAAGGAAAAGGAAAAGGAAAAGGAATGGGCAATGGTAATGGCCAAGGGAAAGGCAAAAACCAACAACAAGCTCAAACAAATTTTGAAGACTTACCTTATGGAGAGCGAGGTTTAAAATATGCCTTAACAACAAAAGCGGTTTTAGGAAAAAACTTAATGGGAACTATTCAGAAAAAAGGAACTTTGGAAGCTTTAGATTTTTGTAATGTACAAGCTTATCCATTAACCGATAGTATGGCTGTGGTGCATAACGCGACTATTAAACGTGTAACCGATAAACCAAGAAACCCAAATAATAAAGCTAATACAGAAGAATTAGAATATATAAACAACTTTAAGCAAGTTATCGCAAACAGCGAAGAATCTAAACCGCTAGTAAAAGAAATGGATGATAAAGTGAAAGTATATTATCCAATTACGACTAATAATATGTGTCTACAATGTCACGGAAAACTTAATAAAACAATAGAAGCTTCAACTTTAGCAAGAATTAAGAATTTATATCCAATGGATAAAGCTATTGGTTATGATATTAATGAAGTTAGAGGCATTTGGAGTGTTACTTTTGATAAATAAAATTCAAGTCAGGTATGAGCAAATTTTCAGAAATAATAAATCAAGATCAACCCGTTTTAGTCGATTTTTTTGCGGATTGGTGTGGTCCTTGTAAAATGTTGAGTCCAATTTTAAAAGACGTAAAAGCAGATCTAGGAGATGGCATAACAATTATTAAAATTGATGTCGATAAGAATCAAACTTTAGCATCAAAATATCAGGTTAGAGGTGTGCCAACCATGTTGTTATTTAAAAACGGAAAACAAGTTTGGAGACAGTCTGGTGTCCTTCAAAAAAATGATATTATAAATGTGATTAATTCACATTAATTGAATGTTTGAGAATTCAGTGTATTTAATGATAATTATCATATTCCATTTTAAAATCTTAATGTAATTTTAAAGTGTTGAATTAAATAGATAGCTATGGTTAAAACAGTATTTATGTTAGTTAATAATTGGAATAATGGTGTTGTAATGATCGCAATTTTTGCAGTAGTATGTCTAGCTTTAGTTGGAGTAGTCGTTAATATGATGATGAGTGGGAAATCTAAAGAAGCTTCTGATACTGTAGATGTATTAAACGACACACATGACGATGTGCACGCTGATAATTGAGCATATTAATTAAAATCTCAAAATAAATTTAAGAGGGTAGCGTATGTTAAGCTCCCCTCTTTTTTTATACTTTAACTTAAACTGAAAAGCTATTGGAAAATTATTATCTGTAGTTATTTACCTGCCGAAGTTGAATTTCACAAAGGAGAAGCTGACTTCATACGATTTGTAGGTAAAAAGTCTGAATGTCATTATAGTGATAAAAAAACCACATTGAACAATAATCTCAATGTGGTTATTTTGTTTAGAGCTTTACTTCAAACTGTTTAGAAATTCCTTAAATTTTGAAGTGTTATAATCTGCCATACCTTTATGTGTTAAGGCTAAATTTCCTTTAGCGTCTATAACAAAGGTGGTTGGTAATGCTGTGGATTCAAACATTTCAGGAAGGTTACTTGCAAGTTTATAAGTTGGAAAGTCATAACCTTTTCGTTTATTAAAGGCTTTTGCTTTTTTAAAATCTTTGTCAAAGGACAGCATTACAAAAGCGACATCATCCCCCATTTCGTTATGTAACTTATTAATACTTGGCATTTCTGCAACACAAGGCGGACACCAAGTAGCCCAGAAATTCATGAAGATGACTTTGCCTTTTAAATCTTCAAGTGAAACTATATTTCCCTCAAAATCCATAAGTTTTAAGTTGAAATCTGCCTTTTTAGAGTTTGCCGTATGGCTTTCATCTTTATTATGATGTGCTTTCGCTATTTCTTCAACATCAGGATTCATTAAACCCGTTTCTAAGAGTCCACGTTGCGCAAAGCCAATAACTTCGGTATGTAAACCTGTAAAGTAAAGTCCAGCGAGAACGGCAATGAAAATCCCGTTCTTAATCCACGATTTCTTTATATTCTTTTTTTCTTTAGTCATAATTTTAATTTTTAATGAAACTCATAATCGGTTTGTGGCACTGTAGAAAAAGAATATTCACCAAGATATTCACAATAGGCTCTACCTTCTAATGTAGGCGAAACCGGCGAATGCTTCTTGAGATACTCTTCAACAGCTTCATGAATCGTGTAATCTTTGACTTCCACATCTTTAACATTCGCCATTCTACACAAATTATCAATTGGGTCACCAGGACGTACACACGCTGAAATAGTATAATACTCATCATCTTGCATTGGTTCCCCTTTTACAGTAATTGAAGAAATACGTTCACCTTTGTCATTTTGACTATTAAAATCGACTTCCATACCAGAAAAACGGACTAGCCAACCACCAAAACGTTCGGTTGGGTTTTGAGAAAAGGCGTTATGCATTTCTTTTTCTAACCAGTCTTTTATTTGTTTACCAGTCGCTTTTCCTGTTTTTACAGGTTCGTTTACCGGTAATAAATTCCAAAGATTTGCTCTAGTAATTGGTGCAGGTCTTCCATCTGCAGGTACTATTGGATTTCCAAATCGGAACCCATTGGAAATTGAAATATCTGCACCTGTTTTCCAACGTGCAGCATCTGTAATCATATTATCCATCGGATTTTCAACTGTTAGATATCTGTAAATAGGTGTGTTTGTATAGCCAATAATCGTTTCTAAGTTATCTTTATAAGGTGCTTTTGCTTGATCTACAAGTGCTTGAATTTTTTCATCTGCAGGATAGATTTCTGGATCCACATCAATCAAATCATAATCATCACCAACCAATTTACCATCGACAAAATGAAGTGTTAACTTCCCAACAAAAGACCCAAATGCACCTGGTTCTGTAACCTTAGCATATGTCCCTTGAATCATCTCACGAACACGCTCGTGAGTATCGTTTCCTAAAACATAATCGGCATGTTCAGCAATGGGATTACTTGCCAATTCAACTTGTTTAAAAATACCAATATGTGTTACTAAGAAAAGCACATCTATGTTTTCGTTGACTTTAATGTCGTCCACCATTTTTTTAAGTTCGGCATCAAGTCCACTAAAACCAATACCTTCACTAAAAATAGGATTTTGTCTTACAGGAACATCTGGATCGTTAATACCGACAAAACCTAAACGAACACCATTAATTTCCTTTATAGAATACGCAGGAAATAATGGGTCTTCACTTTTGTCATCAAACATGTTTTGAACGATGACGTCGGTTTCATAACCTTTCATAATTTCTAGCATCATATCCTTGCCATAAACGACTTCCCAATTGCCAGGAATAATAACATCGTAACCCATATTTTTAATGACGTCTTGCATTACTTTACCTTCAGATAAAGCCGCATAACCACTTCCTTGAATTAAATCACCACCATCTACAATGATGGTTTTATTTGGGTTTGCTTCGCGTTCTCTGTCAAAAAGTGTTTTGATATTAGCAAGTCCACCACGATTTTTAAACTCAATTTTATCGTTTTCCCAAAATAATTCAGGATGTGTATCTAATTGTCCGTGAATATCGGCTGTTTGTAAAATGGTAATGCGTAAGGTGTCACCTTTAGTTGTATTATCATCTGCTATTTGATTCTTTTTTTCCGATTTACAGGAAGCCGTTATGGCTAATATTCCTAAAAGGAAGACTGTTTTAAGTATGTTTTTATTATAATTTTTCATTTGTTTTTGTGTATTGTTTTAGTAAAAAGCCGTTGGCGTGTTATCACTTTTATAATTATAAACTTAGACTTTTATAACCTTGTTTTTGAAGTTGGAAATTGTATAAAATACCGTTTTCAACAATTTTAATCCCTTTAGGAACCGTTGCTCTATCCACTTTAAATTTATTTAACGAAAATCCGCAAGCCACGATAGTAACGCCTGCTTTTTCTGCGTTTTCAATAAAATCACCCATTTTTTCTGTGTCAGTGATATCACCAATAAGTTGACCACAAATAAGAATTTCAAAATTACCAAAGTCGTTTCCTTCTTCAGCTTTTAACGCTTCTGCAGTTAAGATTATGGGTTCAAATTGAGGTACTTTTTTAGTGACTACTATATAATTGTTTTTAGTTGTATCTGTGTTTTGTGCTTGTAGATTGTTGGTGCTTACTAAAGCGACCATTAAAAAAATGGCACTAAGAATATATTTTTTCATGATTATTTTGTTTTTAAAAGGTTATCGGTGTCATTCAGTATAAAAAATAGAAGGCCACCTAAAATTGCGATGTTTTTAAATAATGGTCCAAGTGTGGTTATTTGTCCGACTTGAACGGTTAATGTTATTGGAATTAAAACAGCCGTTAATACTATTGCAGCCCATTTGGTTTTGTAACCTATTAGGAATAGAAAACCTGCTACAATCATTACAATTCCTGAAAGCACAATAAGCCGTTGAGGCTCACCAAAAAAATAGGCAATGCCTTTAAAGCTGGCTTGCTCAATGCGTTTTGCTGTTTTTTCAATATGTAGTAAATGGTTGGTTCCTGCAACGAGAAAAATACCACTAACTAAAATACGTAATAACTGTATAGAACGGCGACTTATTAAAATGTTTGTCGTCATTATTAAAATGTAAAATGGTTTGTTTTGCTGAAGTGTTTCTTCAAGATAGTTTAAATAACTATTGATAAAATTCGAACTTCAAAATTTTAGAGTCATTGAAACTAAACCAATCGAGGAGGAGGGGATACGCTTTCTAAATAGCGATAATTTAATTTTGAAGTAAGGTAGTCGTTAAAAACTGTAATAGGTTTCGAGACATTTGATGTCCACGAAAACAATTCAAATTGAAACTGTGAGGTACAAAAACCACTTAATAGAATTTCTTGTGACGTCATTACATCAGCTTGTAAAATATCTACAGTTTTATTTGCCAGTTTTGGGGCATTTTTCTTTTTGCAAAACGGTTTTACAAACGTAATAGCATTGCCGCCAAACAGCATGTTTAACCCATTGGCATCAATAGCAATAAATTTTGCCAAAAATAGAAATGCTAATAGAGCAGCTATGTAGGTTTTAGTTTTCACGAATTACAAAAATAGGGAAATAGTATACTTTAAATGTAACTTTTGTTACGTAAGAAAATTATATTGGAATTCAGCTGATAACCATAATAAATATTATTAATTTAGATGATGATTTCATTACGCCTAAAGACAAGAATTTGTTGCATAATTAAGCTTTATGAAAAGTGACAAATAGCCTTAGGTTACTAATGTTACAAACAGCTTATTTAATAGTATTAAATTTGCACACATTTAGTATCATAAATTCTTTACAGAATGGAAGACATGATTTTTTACGATAGATTGCAGTTTGCATTTACTATCACATTTCATTACATATTTCCGCAATTAACTATGGGATTATCGCTAATGATCGTCTATTTTAAGTGGAAATTCCTAAGAACACAAATCGAAAAATACAACAATGCGGCAAAATTCTTTATGAAGATTTTTGCTATTAATTTTACCATGGGAGTGGTCACAGGTATTCCAATGGAATTTCAATTTGGTACCAATTGGGCAAAGTTTTCTGAGTTAACAGGAGGTATAATTGGCCAAACCTTAGCCATGGAAGGTATGTTTTCGTTCTTTTTAGAATCTTCATTTTTAGCGCTATTTATTTTTGGTGAAAAATTAATGGGACAAAAACTACACTTCTTAACTGGCTTTTTAGTGTTTTTAGGGTCTTGGGCAAGTGGTTGGTTCATTTTAGCGACCAATGCTTGGATGCAGCATCCTGTAGGCTATGAAATTTTGGAAAACGGAAAATTTGTATTAAATAATTTTTCAGATCTCTTTACTAATCCTTGGCTTTTACCCGCTTTTTTACATAACCAAATGGCGTCTGTTGTTACTTCTGCATTTGTAATGGCAAGTATAGGCGCATTTTATATTTTAAGAGATAAACACTCAGAATATGGAAGGCTATTTTTAAAAACAGGTGTTGTTTTCGGATTAATATCAAGTGTTTTAGTTGCTTTTCCTACTGGAGATTGGAATGCTAAAAACGTTGCAAAATATCAACCAGGAACCTTTGCAGCTATGGAAGGGATTTTTGAAACCGAAGAAGCAGGAGCTGAAATTGTATTGATTGGCCAACCCAATATGGTTGAGAAAAAGTTAGACAATAAGATTGCGGTTCCAAATATATTAAGCTTTTTAACCTATCAAGAGTGGCACAAGCAAATTCCAGGAATGGATCAATTTGATGAAGATGAATTGCCAGATAATATTCCTGCATTGTATTATTCTTATCACATAATGGTTGGTTTAGGAACCATTTTTATTGGTGTCATGGCTTTAGCACTTTTCTTCTTGTGGAGAGGTAAATTGTACAAAATTAAACCGCTTCTTTGGACCATTATGTTCTTAGTTCCGTTTCCTTACATAGCAAATATTACAGGTTGGTACACAGCAGAATTAGGACGACAACCGTATCTAGTTTATGGTCTACTACGAACAAGCGAAGGTGTTTCGCCAACGGTATCTTCTGGTAATACCTTATTTACGTTACTAGGTTTTGTTGGCCTATATATGTTGCTCGGATTATTATTTTTAATTTTAGTTGGTAAAACTATTAATCAAGGTCCAACACCTAAATCACATTAATTATGGAAATATTTTGGTATTCAGCAGTCGGACTAGTTTTAACCATATTTTTTATTTTAGATGGTTATGATTTCGGAGCAGGAATCATTCATTTGTTTTTTGCAAAAGAAGAAATAGACAAAGAAGTCATTACGAAATCGGCAGGTTTATTCTGGGATTCTAATGAAGTTTGGTTGGTTGCAGCAGGTGGTATGCTGTTTATGGCGTTTCCAACATTCTATGCTTCTGTTTTTAGTGGCTTTTATTTACCCTTAATTATTGTGTTATGGTTAATTGTTTTTAGAGCTATTGGATTGGAATTTAGAGGACAATTCAAATATCAAATGTGGAAAGATATTTGGGATAAATCCTTTGGAGTTTCTAGTTTGTTATTAGCCTTGTTTTTTGGAATCGCTTTAGGTAATATTGTCAGAGGTGTCAATTTAGGAAGTGTGGAGAATGGTGTTTCTGCGCATGAAGGTCATTATTTTTTCCTGCCATTATGGGATAGTAGTTTTAGTCCATTATCGGACCATCCAGGAGTGATAGATTGGTTTACTATTATCATAGGATTGATAGCAGTGGTAACTTTAGCAATTCATGGCGCCAATTGGATAATATTAAAAACAAATTCATCTATAAATAATAAACTTAAAGGTGTTATTTTTAAGTTGAATATAGTGCTTGCAGCGCTCACAATAATTTCTTTAATAGTATGGCAATGGGTGAATCCAAATGCTTTAGATAATTTTATTCATAAGCCTTACTTATTAGTATTTCCAATAATTTATTTAGCGGGTTTAATTGGTTTGTTTTTTAGAAAAAAAATTAAAAAAGACGCTCATGCGTTTATGTTATCAACCTTAATAATTGTGGGAGGAATTTCCTCATCATTGGCTTCTTTATTCCCAGTAATTTTACCTTCAATTAATGATGTTCATGAGCATTTAACGATTTACAATACCTCTGCATCAGAATACGGTTTATCTGTTGCATTAACTTGGGGAATTATTGGTTTTATCTTAATTTTTGTCTACATGATTGTTCAAAAGCGATTGATGGGGGGAAAAATTGACGATATGGATTATGGACATTAGTAATACGATATTACAATGACAGGTACATTAATTTCATTAATCAGTATTCTCATAGGAATTGTTTCATCAAACCTATTTGGCTATTTCAAAAAAAATTACACATTTGGATTTAAAGGAAATACGCTTATTGGTGTTTTCGGAAGTATCCTATTTATCAAATTATTTGGACGATTAGGTTTTGATCCATGGCACATTATGAACAATGGCGATTTTGATGGTTTCCGACTATCCATAAATATGCTCGTATCAGCTCTTGGCGGAATCTTAGGACTTGTATTTGCTAAAATGATTTATAAGAAGCTAAATAAATAACATTGTGTTTTTACTCAAATTTGAGATAATAACGAGTACAGTTTATAAGCATATAAGTAAATTAATTTTTAAGGGTAGTAGTGTTTTCTATTTAAAAATAATTCAATTTTAAGTGACGTCTGTATGAGTCTTCAAAGTGAAAGATATTTTTTATTTTCGTGACAATTTCATAAAATTCTAAGAATGTCATATATCGCTTTTAAAAATAAATTTCAACACGTTTTACTGCTGAGTTGTACGTTATGGTTAGCTTGTTCAATGTTTCTTTCTGCCCAGATTGAAAAACAATCATATCAACCGTTTATGTTCACTTTAGAAAGTGATGATTTATCTAAAATGACATCTAATTCTGAGTTAGATATTACAGCTATTCTTGAAGCTCAAAAACAAATAAATGATAGCACGACACTAGAGATAAAGTACTGGAACGCATCGTATCCTTCGTATCGTTGGCATCAGATTATGGTTGAAACAGGTAACAACAGTACTGTTAAAAAAAATGGTGGTCGTATGGCCATATTACATTTAGCCATTTATGATGCTCTTGCTGAAGTATGGAAGCATAAAAAAGAGAAACAGCATGTAGCACCATATCAAGAGCATAAACTCATTAAAAATCTAGGGAAATCTACCGATTATTCCGCATATATCTGTGAATATAGTGCAACAGCAGCAGTGGCTCATCAAATTATCGCGTATTATTTTCCAGACCAAAAAACAATTTTAAATGATAAGTTAGAACAATTTAAAAGAGCACGTTTGCAATCTGGACTGCAATCTGAAAATGATATTGAATTAGGATTATTTATTGGCAACACGATGGCGCAAAAATATATCGATTATGCCAAAACAGATCGCACTGATAAGTTGTGGACTGGTACTGTTCCTAACGACGAAACATTATGGAGTGGCTCGCCAAGTAAAAGTGGAGTAATGAAACGCCAATGGCGACCATTTACTTTACAATCAGTTGATCAATTTCGACCAGGACCTCCACCAACCGATTGGACGGCTGATATGGAAGAACTTTGGGAGTTTTATAAAAACAATAACAGCAGCGACATTGCGTGGAAATGGAAGAGTGAACCTATTTGGGATATGTTATTAGAACGAAAAATTCTAGAGTATAATCTCGATGCTTTTCAAGCAGCTTATACAAGTGCTGTTTTTCATACGGCGCGTTTCGATGCAACCATCGCTGCATGGGATGGTAAATATCATTATTGGGGCATTCGTCCATTTCAATATGATCCTGAGTTTCAACCGATTTTAAAAACGCCTAATTTTCCAGGGTATCCGGCTGGTCATACAACTGTCTCAGGCGCATTGGCAGCTGCGATGTCTTATTTATTTCCAAAGGACAAACAGTCTTTTCAAGATTTGGCTGTAGAATGTTCAGAATCCCGTTTTGAAGGTGGTGTCCATTTTAGAACGGACAATGAAGTTGGTCTCGACGTCGGAGAAGAAGTGGGGCAACATGTTATCAAACGGTTCTTAGGGGAGTAGTATTTTAGGAAACATCACTGTGACAACATTTTTTTGTGGCATATAACTTATAGTATGTTATAGTGGCACAAAAAAAGAAACACCCAAAGAAGAAAAAAATAGTTTCTGAACCTACATCAATTTAAGATGGTCGTATGTCTCTAGATTTAAATTTTATGAAAAAAATCATCAACGCTCTAACATGAGAAGTCATTTGGAAGCTGTGCACGAAATTACACTATTACGTTCACGAGATAATACGATAAAAGTTAATTTATGTAATCATCAGTTTTTTTGTTTTACATATATGGTGTTCTTTATCATATAGATTCAGAGTTTACAATTTTTATACCCTTAGCAATCATTTCGGTTTTAAGTTGTTTTAAATGCTCATTATCTAGGGCTTTAGAAGCGTCTTCAATAAACGAACAGTCAAAACCTTCATTAAAAGCATCAATAATTGAAAAGTAAACACAAATATCAGCAGCTAAACCGCATAAAAATAATTCTGTAGTTCCTTTCTCTTTCAGATATCCTGTTAACCCTGTAGACTTTAAATGGCCATTATCATAAAAAGCGCTGTAACTATCAATGGTTTTATCGGTTCCTTTTCTAAAAATGGCTTCAATTTTTTCCGTGTTTAAATCTGGATGAAATGCAGCGCCTTCTGTACCTTGAACGCAATGATTTGGCCATAAGGTTTGTGCTTTTCCATATAATTCGATGACATCAAAATTAGATTTCCCTTCATGATTAGTGGCAAAACTCACATGATCGATAGGGTGCCAATCTTGTGTGGCGAGGACTAAATCAAATTTATCTTGAATTTTGTTAATTACTGGTACAATGCTATCCCCTTTAGATACAGGAAGTGAACCACCTGGCATAAAATCGTTTTGTACGTCAATAATTAAGAGCGTTTTCATAAATGGTGTTTTTAATTTGAATGATTAAATAATGGGACTTAAAATCTGTTTTTCGTAATTAAAGCATCACGTTCTTCTTTCAGTTTAGAGCTGAGTCCTATTTTATAAATATGTGGATTTTGAAAACGTTTATATTCGTTAGGTAACTGTGCTAATCGCGACTGCGAATAGTCAGCAATTTCAGCCACTGTTCTTACCGGAATGGTTCGTTTACCATCTTTCATCACTTGTTCAAGTAAAGGTTGGTGTTTAAATGCATTTAAGTCTAGACGTTTTGTAATGTCAAACGGGTGTTCCATTTGTGAAACTTTTCCTTCAGAATGTATGGCTATGGCATCAGCACCATAAAACATGCCGTTATCATCTATCATCCGGTAAACTTGTTTTTTAAAAGGCAATGAGGTTTTAATAATATTTTCAGAAAGTTTAATTCTTGGTGTATTATTAAATTCTGATAATTTGTAAACACCATCTAAGGCCGCATCTGGTTTTCCGGTGACTAAATTGGTGCCTACACCATAAATATCAATAGGTGCGCCTTGTTCTTTTAAACTTTTTATAACATATTCATCGAGTTGATTAGACACTACAATTTTCACATAATCTAAGTTAGCATCGTCTAATAGTTGTCTTGTTTTTTTTGATAAGTACGCTAAATCACCACTGTCTAATCGGATGCCTAACAATTTATCACCGCGTTCTTCCATTTCTTTGGCTACCGTAATGGCATGTGGCAATCCAATTTTTAAGGTGTTGTAGGTATCAATTAAAAGCACGCAATTCTCTGGTCGTTTTTTGGCAAAGTCTCTAAAGGCTTGCAATTCGTCTTCATAACTTTGAATAAAGGAGTGGGCCATTGTTCCTGTAGAAGGAATATCGTAATCCTCAGCCGCTTTAACGTTACTAGTACTGTCAAAACCACCAATGGCAGCAGCTCTAGAAGCGTAGTAACCACCTGTGGCATGTGCACGACGTAAGCCCATATCTAGTAAAACAGCATCTTTAGCACTGTAGCGTATTCGGCTAGCTTTAGTCGCAATTAAAGTTTGAAAATTAAGAATATTTAGTAAAAAGGTTTCAATAATTTGAGCTTCAATGATATTGGCTTCAACTTGCAATATTGGCCGATTTGGAAACACCACATCACCTTCTTTACACGAATAAATATGACCATTAAAGCTAAAATGCTCTAAGTAGTCTAAAAAATCACTTTTAAATCCTTTCGATTTTAAATACGTCATATCCGAAGATGAAAACTTTAGGGTTTCAAGGTGTTTTAAAACATCTTCCAAGCCTGCAAAAATAGAATACCCACCTTTATAAGGATTATGTCTAAAATAATAATCAAAAACAGCACGTCCTTTAGGTTTAGTTTCAAAATACACTTGTGCCATAGTGAGTTGATAAAGGTCCGTATAAGCAGCTGTAATATTCATTAAAGTTTGAATTATATGTTGACAAAATTACTGGATTAATCGACACTAATTTTGTTTAGAATGTTTAAAAAAATAACGAGAATAAATTTAAACATTTTTTGCCACTCATTAAAGGACATTATAGGAAACTACAGCTTTTATAGCTGATAAACTTTAAAACAAATTAGATCTGTTTTCGTTAAGTAACATTAGTTACCAAGTCGTAAAATAGATCGTCATATCTTTGTATAGTTGAAGTATCAACATTAGGAAGCGACAAAGCCAATAATGAAGTTAACGTTGGTGTAGTGTTAAAAATTTTGATGTTTCATAGTGATTAAGGGATTAAAATATAGACTGATGTGGTTATCAGTTTTTGGTTGGTTAGTAAAAAGCATTCATTCTTTAAATGAGTGCTTTTTTTTTGTTAGGTAACATTGGTTACCAAGTACAATTTTTGTTCGCTCTATTTTTGTATCAGAAATACTAAATCTATGAAAAGAGTAACGATATTAATCTTGTTTTTAGCTTTGTTTTACAATCTTGAAGTTCAAGGTCAGGAGCAGGTCGCTATCACAAAAAGTGAAGTGCTAACTAGAGTTTCAGAGCATAATACGAGTATTAAAATTTCTGAAGAAGACTTTAAACAGGCTAAAGCAGATTTTAAACAAACCAATGCGGTGTTCTTACCAAATATTACGGCGAGTCATACGGCAATGGCAACTACCAATCCGTTAATGGCCTTTGGTTCTAAATTGAATCAGGAAATTCTAACGCAAAACGATTTTAGTCCAGCCTTATTAAATGATCCATCTCAGATTGAAAATTATGCTACAAAATTCGAAATTCAACAACCATTGATAAATATGGATGGTATGTACCAACGAAAAGCGGCTAAATCTAAAATGGAAGCCATGTCTTTAAAGACAGAGCGTACACAAGATTATTTAGCGTTTGAAGTTGAAAAAGCTTACATGCAATTACAATTAGCCTATAAAGCTGTTGCTGTTTTAGAAACAGCATTGGAGGCGGCAAACGCGAATAAAGAATTAGCAGATAATAGCTTAAAACAAGGCTACTTGCAACGTGCAGACGTGTTAAATGTTGAAGTACGTGTTACGGAAGTTCAAAACCAATTACAATCGGCAAATAGTAATGTGGAAAATGCGTCTAATTACTTATCGTTTCTAATGAGTGATGACACCTATGTGATTTACACACCAGCCGATGAATTAAAATTAGCAGCTGTTGAAATAGAAGACCAAATAATTTCTGAAAATCGTTCAGATATTAAAGCGATGCAATTATCAACAGAGGCTTATGAAGCCATGAATAAGGCAGATAAAATGGCATTTTTACCACGATTAAATGCTTTTGGAAGTTACGAGTTGTATGACGATCAAATTTTTCAAGCGGATGCCAATGGGTATGTCTTTGGAGCGCAATTAAGTTGGGATATTTTTCAAGGCTCTAAACGTTTTGGGAAAGCACAAAAGAGTAAATCTGAATATGAAAAATCAAAGTTAGAATACAAACAATATGTATCGCAAAGCAATTTAGAATTAAACAAAGCCAAACGTGCTTTTATTGATGCTGAAAACAAGCTGAAATTAAACCGTTTAGCCTTAGCGCAATCGGAAGAATCCCTAAGAATTAGAACCAATAGATTTAAAGAAGGTTTAGAAAAAACATCCGATTTATTAATCGCTGAAACCCAATACGCACAGAAACAATTGGAATATTACCAAACCATATTTGAATACAATTACGCTCAGGCTTACTTACAATTTTTAACAAAGGAATAAAACCTCTCGACTGCGCTCGAGGAGACAGAATGTTGTCCGGTCGAGCGCAGTCGAAACCTAATTAATAAACAAATCACAAAATGAAAAAATATATTTACTTACTAACACTTACAGTAACAGCATTTTTTGTAACAAGCTGCGGAAGCGAAGATAAAAAAGCCGTAGAGGATAATACACCAGCAATTGCCGTGAAAACAAGTCAGGTGGAAGAAAATACTAACAGTCCATTTTTGGCGGTTAGCGGAAAAATTCAAGCTTCAAATAGTGCAGATTTAAGTACTAGAATGATGGGCTACGTCAATAAAGTACACGTTAATGTTGGCGATAAAGTGCAAAAAGGCCAATTGTTAGTCTCTATTAATAATGCCGATTTACTAGCCAAACGTGCACAAGTAAATGCAGGAATCACAGAGGCAACGGTAGCTTACAATAATGCACAAAAAGATTATAATCGTTTTAAAAACTTGTTTGCAGAAAACAGTGCGTCACAAAAAGAAATGGATGATATGACGGCTAATTTCAATATGGCAAAAGCACGCTTAGAATCTGCAAATCAGATGAAAAATGAAGTGAATGCCCAATTTACTTACAGTAATATTACCGCACCTTTTAGCGGAACTGTGACAAGTAAAACTATAGAAGCAGGAAATATGGCCAATCCAGGTGTGCCTTTAATTAGTATTGAAACACCAGGACATTTTGAAGTGATGGCTATGGTTCCAGAAACTGAAATTTCTGAAATTAAAAATGGGACCAAGGTTGATGTTTTAGTAAAATCTATTAACCAAACCATCAAAGGAAAAGTGTCTGAAGTAAGTACTTCTGCTAAAAACACAGGAGGTCAATATTTAGTAAAAATTGATTTAGACAAAACAGATGCCAATATCTTGTCTGGTATGTTTACAACAGTTCAATTTCCTGTGGAAAGAAAAGCTAAATCAGAAATGGTTTTAATTCCAACTGAAGCCATTGTAAATAATGGTCAGTTAACTGGTGTTTACACTATAAGTCAAAGTAATACAGCACTATTACGTTGGTTGCGTTTGGGAAGAACCTATGGTGATCAAGTAGAAGTGTTATCGGGTTTAAACGCTGATGAAGCTTACATTGTTTCGGCAGAAGGGAAGCTTTTTAATGGAGCAAAAATAAGTGTGCAGTAGGCAGTATTCAGTATCCTGCAAGGTTTCAAGGTGGCTGAGCGAAGTCGAAGTCAAAACTTTGTAGGTGTAAATAAGAGTAAATCACTTAAGAGTAAGCGCGTTAAGGATAGTAGTGAAAATCCTTTTTTTGCTGCCATAAAAGGCAAAAAAAGATTGTAACGGATAGCCTGACTTTTTGCGATTCAGCAAGGCTTTAAAAACCTTGTAGGTAGGAGCAAAAAGTAACGCCCAAAATAATATAAAATAGAGATTCCCATTTTCGTGGGAATGAAAAAAATAAATCAATGAAAGAAGGTATCGCAGGAAAAATTGCCAAAGTCTTTATGCAATCTAAGTTAACCGTGTTGTTAATGATTGTATTTATGGTGGTTGGTGTATATAGTTCGTTTTTAATTCCGCGTGAGGAAGAGCCACAAATAGACGTACCCATGGCAGATATTTTTGTGGGTTATCCAGGAGCAAGTCCAACGGAAGTGGAGTCGCGCGTGATTAAACCATTAGAGCAATTAATTTCGAATATAAAAGGTGTGGAATACGTGTATTCGACGTCTATGAAAGAGCAAGGTATGGTGATCGTTCAGTTTTATGTGGGCGAAGATATTGAGCGTTCGTTTGTAAAATTATACAACGAAATCAATAAGCACATGGACCAAATGCCAGCTGGTGTAACGTTTCCTTTAGTGAAAACGAGAGCTATTGACGATGTGCCCATGCTAGGATTAACGTTGTGGAGCGAGAATTACGACGACTACCAATTAAGCCAAATGGCGCTAGAGTTGGAAGCTGAAATTAAAAAGGTGAATGATGTCTCTACTACACATAAAATAGGTGGCAGAGATCGTCAGTTACGTGTGGTTTTAGATAAAGATAAATTAGCGGCTAGTGGGTTGGATTTCTTGTCGGTGTCTGAAATGATTAAGGCCAATAACAGCCAGTTAAGTGCAGGAAGTTTTTATAAAAGCGATACGGAATTCCTTGTGAATACGGGAACGTTTTTAGAATCCGTTACAGATGTTGAAAATTTAGTGGTTGGTGTACAGCAAAATCAGCCTATTTATTTGAAGCAAGTCGCTAAAATTATTGATGGCCCAGAAGTACCACAAAATTACGTGAGTTTAGGCTTTGGAGCAGGAAGTGAAAAGGCTTCAGATTATCAGTCAGAATATCCAGCGGTGACCATTTCCATTGCTAAAAGAAAAGGTGCTGATGCCATGAAAATTGCGGAAGTCATTATTGATAAAGTAGACCATTTACGCACGACTTTAATTCCAGATGATGTACACGTAGAAATTACAAGAAACTACGGAGAAACAGCCTCTCATAAAGTATCAGAATTACTGTTACACCTTATCGGTTCTATTGTTGCCGTTACCATAGTTGTGATGTTAGCGATGGGTTGGCGAGGTGGATTGGTGGTGTTTTTATCGGTTCCAATTACGTTTGCCTTAACCTTGTTGAGCTATTATATGATGGATTACACATTAAACCGAATTACATTATTCGCTTTAGTATTTGTAACAGGTATTGTGGTCGATGACTCGATTATTATTGCCGAAAATATGCACAGGCATTTTAAGATGAAACGCTTGCCATTTAAACAAGCGGCTTTATATGCCATTAATGAAGTTGGGAATCCAACCATCCTAGCCACATTTACGGTAATTGCTTCGGTGTTACCAATGGCTTTCGTATCTGGATTAATGGGACCTTATATGGCACCAATGCCAATTGGAGCGTCTATTGCTATGATTTTATCACTTTTTGTAGCCTTAACCATTACACCGTATTTAGGTTATATTTTCTTGAGAGAAAAAGATAAGAAGGGTGTTGAAGAACAACCAGAAAAAGCAATAGAAGATACGCGTATTTATAAGATCTATAATAAGTTTGAGAGACCACTTTTAGAAAATAAAGGCAAACGTTGGTTATTTTTACTAGGTACTTTTGCCGTATTACTTGGCACCTTTGCTTTGTTTTTTACCAATTCGGTGGCTGTAAAAATGTTGCCATTTGATAACAAGAATGAATTTCAAGTGGTGATTGATATGCCTGAAGGCACAACACTAGAACGCACTGGTGTTGTGGCTCAAGAGATTTCACAGTATTTATCTACACGACCAGAAGTGGTTAATTATCAAAACTATGTGGGCACCTCTGCGCCAATAACCTTTAATGGTTTGGTGCGTCATTACGATTTACGTGGTGGAAGCAACATGGCAGATATTCAAGTGAATTTATTAGCTAAAGATGATCGATCATTACAGAGTCATGATATCGCTAAATTACTACGACCAGATATTCAGAAGATTGCTTCAAAGTATAATGCCAATGTTAAGTTAGTAGAAGTCCCACCAGGACCACCTGTATTATCGACTATTGTTGCCGAAGTTTATGGACCGGATTATGATGAGCAAATGAGAGTAGCAAATCATATTCAAAGTATTCTGAAAAATACAGCTGATGTGGTTGATATTGATTGGATGGTTGAAGATGATCAAACGGAATACCAATTTGAAATCAATAAAGAAAAAGCGATGTTGTATGGTGTGGCACCACAGCAAATTGCTTACACCATGAATATGGCATTGTCTAATAGAGCCATCACTAATTTATATGATGAAGATGCTGTAAACCAAGTTGGTTTAGTGTTGACTTTAGATGAAAAGGAAAAATCGACCATTACAGACATTTCACAATTAAAAGTAAAATCGAAACAAGGGAATATGGTTCCTATTGCAGATTTGGTCACTATTAGTGAAACTACAGCTGCAAAAAGTATTTATCGTAAAAACCAAAAACGTGTGGTTTATGTGTTGGCAGATATGGCAGGAGAATTAGAGAGTCCGGCGTATGCGATTTTAGGCATGGAAGAAAAGTTAAAAGACATTCCATTACCAGTAGGCTACGAAATGAATGAAATGTATTTAGGTCAGCCCGAATTTGAAGATGATTACACCGTAAAATGGGATGGCGAATGGCAAATTACATTAGAAGTATTTAGAGATTTAGGTATTGCCTTTTTGGGTGCTATTATCTTAATTTATATCTTAATTGTTGGTTGGTTCCAAAACTTTAAAGCACCAATCGTTATGATGGTGGCGATTCCATTATCCTTAATCGGAATTATTCTCGGCCACTGGCTAATGGGAGCATTCTTTACAGCAACATCATTTATTGGTATGATTGCGTTGGCAGGAATTATGGTGAGAAACTCAGTTTTACTGATTGACTTTATCAACCTAAGAACTGCAGAAGGCGTACCACTCAAGCAAGCAGCTATCGAAGCAGGAGCGGTAAGAACAACCCCAATTTTATTAACAGCAGGAACAGTTGTTATTGGAGCATTCGTCATATTATTTGATCCAATTTTCCAAGGCTTAGCCATTTCGTTGATGGGAGGAACGATTGTGTCAACAGTGTTAACTTTATTGGTTGTGCCATTGGTATATTATATGATAGAGAAGAAGAATTATAAGTAATATGTCTGGTCGAGCGCAGTCGAGACCTTTCAATTAATAAGGAATTTTAAATAGTTCTCGACTGCGCTCGAACGGACAAAAAAACAAAAGTTAGTTATCCTGCAAGGTTTCAAAAACCTTGTAGGTATAAAGTAGATAATAAAACCTACAAGGTTGGCAAAACCTTGCAGGTTGTAAAAAAAAGAAAGTATGAAATTAGTCATAGTCACAGCAGTAGAAGAATTTGAAAAGGCTATTTTAAAACTCTTCAAGAAAGCAAATATTAAAAATTTTAGTAGTTCAGATATTGATGGGCACAAAAATGGGGCATCTGTATTGATGGCTTCAAGTTGGTTTGCTGGTCAAAAATCAGGTAATGAGTCCAGTTTATTTTTCTCATTTACAGAAGATGAGAACATTGATGCGCTATTCGATATTATAAAAGAATTTAATTCAAATATAGAAACTAATAACCCAATAAAAGCGGTTGTTGTTCCTATTGAGAGATTTATTTAAATAAACTCCAGCAAGAAGATACAAGTCTTGCAAGGTTTTAGATACTGAATGGAGTTCAGTACAAGCCTTGTAGGTCTAAATTTTAATTAATAATCAAACCTAACAGGTTAAAAAAGAGAGAACATGTTAAATACATATTTTAGAGTAATAGTGGGTATGATGGTATTATTGAGTGTCGTATTAACCGTTTACGTCAACCCAAATTGGATGTGGTTTACGGTATTTATTGGAGTGAATTTAATTCAGTCTGCATTTACAAAATGGTGTTTATTGGAAACTATTTTAGTAAAATTAGGTGTGAAGAAAGAAGGTGGAAGTTGTTCTTCTTGTTAAATGAAGTTATTCATTTTGTTCAAGTTTGATTTTAATAATTGTCCCCTTGAGGGGACTTTAAAGGTGTTTTATTTAAAATGTTAGGAGTAATGGTTTAAGAGATTTACTTAAAAATCTGTAACATTTTTAATCAGTTGGCGTCCTATTAGTGTAAAATCATTAATCATGGAATCAAATTATCACACGCTTAAACGCACAGACAATCAATTATTAGTCCTTACACACTTATCTCAATTATTAACTTATGTCACCGGTTTTGGAGGTCTTATAACACCTTTAATTATTTGGGCGACACAAAAGGAGCAGGTTGATGGAATGGATGCTCATGGAAAATCTATTGTGAATTTTCAATTAAGTATGCTTATCTATACAATAATCAGTATTCCTTTGATTATAGTTGTTGGTTTGGGTATTGTAACTTTAGTATTAATTGCAATTTTAGCATTTGTTATGCCAATTGTAAACGCTATAAAAGCCAGTAATGGCGAATTACCTTCTTATCCATTGTCTATTAATTTTATTAGTTAGGAATTAAATAATGGAAATAAAAAAGCTTTGCCAATTGGTGAGGCTTTTTTTGTTTAGAAAAAAAAATCCTTATTACAGAAAAAATCAAAATGAGATATTATAATTATATCTTAAGTTTGTTTTTTCCTTGTATATGCCTGTAAATTTTAGAAATATTTTATTTTTAATACTACTTTTTTTGTCTGAAGTGGTAGTTGCTCAAGATCCTGTTTTTGAGCATCTCGCAAATATCTCTAATCTGCCAGATGTTGAGTTTTATGATATTTTAGAAGACCACAACCACTATATTTGGTTTGCGGCAGATAAAGGTTTGTTTAGATATGATGGTAATACCTATCAGCGTTACAGTCACCCAAATCAAAAAGCAAATTCATTATTTCAATTAAAGGAAGATGATGATGGTACGATATGGTGTAATAATATATATGGTCAACTGTTTTATGCAGAAAATGACCAATTACACTTGTTTCTAGATGCAAGTCAATTAGTAAAAGGGCAATTAGCAGCGTACACTATTTTAGAAAATGATATCCGCTTGTTTACTATAACAGGCATCTATGATGTTAATAAAATTACAAAAAAAATCACCAAGATTTTTGAAGGTCTATGCATAAGTAATGCTAATAGTCACGATAGTAATTATGTACTTACAATTAATGAGGAGGCAGGTTTAAATAAAAATTGTATTTATAAAATAGAAGGTGATCATAGGACTAAAATTTTTGATATTGAAAGTTTAGGCCTTATACAGTCTCCTAAATTATTCGCTTTTAAAAATGAAGTATTTTTTACTTATAAAAGTGATGATAAGAACATAATTTATCTTACTAATAGGGTTGATAATTCAGTAGTAAAACTTGAAACTCCACCTCAATTAAATAATAAAATTCTATATAACCTCTTAAGTTTTGACAACGATTATTGGTTTTTAACCACTGCAGGTATTTTTGTATATGAATTTAAAGATCAGGTGTTCAATCTGAAAGAACAACTTTTTAATACAGAGTCTATTACGGATGTTGAGATAGATTACAATAATAATTATTGGTTTGCGACCTTGGATAATGGAGTCTTTGTATCTCCAAATTTAAATATTAGGCGTGCAGACTTGGCATCTACAAAGTCTAAAATTACGGCATCTTGCGCTTTACAAGATAATCAATATGTATTAGGTACAAACGATGGTAAACTTTTGTTTTATGACAAGCTTCAATGTTTTAAAACATTGCAATTGCCTGGTGAGAAAATAATAGGTAATCTATTTCACGATGCCCAACAACAGCGATTAATTGTAAGTATTAATGCTTCCGAATCTTTTGTAGTTAATTTAAAAAATAACAAAATTACAGATGCCATTAACAAATTTTCAGTAGCTAAAACTATTTCAAAATTAAACGATACCTTATTGTTTTATGGTAATTATAAAGAAGGTATAGTATATAATAATCCTTATAATTCAAAAGAAAAAAAGAGCTTGCGTTCTAGTCGTGTTAAGGCTTCAGTGGTGGATAATGACAAACTTTTTGTATCCTATATTGATGGCTTGTTTCAATATGATTTAAATAGTTTTTCTTCAAAAGGCATACAGTTTAAAGGCCATAATTTGTTGGTTAATGCAATGAGTACATCAAACAAAGCAATTTGGCTTGCTACTCAGCATAATGGCTTAATGAAGTTTGAGAATAATACTTTAATGCAACCTTCGGCTAATTTATTTAAGAATTTACAAATAAATACGCTAAAATCGGATGGTGATTTCCTATGGATTTCAACGGATTCTGGACTGTATCAATATAATACAATAACTAAAACTTCAAGATTTTTAAATGGGCAAGATGGGTTAAATACGGCTATAAATGACTTTCTTGTTCTTAAAGATGTTATTATTCTTAGTTTACCGCAATCCCTTTATGCTCTGCCAAAAGGAGAAGGTCTATTTAAGAATTTTAAAACATCTAAAGTTGAGGTTAAAGCTGTGCACATTAACGATCGCGATACATTGGTACAGTCTTATTATAAACTGCCTTATGACTTAAATAAAATTACCTTGGAGTTTAATTCTAATGGTTTTCAAACTAATAAGAACGTTAAATATCAATATCGCGTGCAGCAATTAGATACTGCTTGGCAAAGTATACCACTAAATACAAATGTGGTTAATTTTAATAGTTTAGCAAGCGGAACTTATAACGTAGAATTAAAAGCAAAAAATGTAAGTGCAGAAAATGCTGTTTTTGCGACTCCGATGACCTTTGTAATTACCAAACCTTTTTGGGAAACATGGTGGTTTTATGCAATTATTTTATTTGTGATCTTTGGTTTAATTTGGTTGTATTTCAAATGGCGGTTAAAACAAAAAGAAGAACAACGTATTAGCGAAATTGATAAAATTTTAATCGATAAAAAAATTACCAATTTAAGATTAGAAAATCTGCGTTCGCAAATGAATCCGCATTTTATTTTCAATGCTTTAAATTCCATTCAAGATTATATTGTATCGAATGAAAGAGAATTGGCAAGCTCGTATTTAGTAAAGTTTAGCCGATTAATCCGAATGTATTTAGATTACAGTCAGCAAAATGAAATCACTCTTCAAGAAGAATTAAATGCTTTAAAATTGTATTTAGAATTAGAGAAAGTACGTTTTGAAGAGGAGTTAGAATATCAAATTCACATAGATCATCAACTTAAAACGCAACAAATAAAAGTGCCGTCGTTATTCGTTCAACCCTACGTTGAAAATGCGCTAAAACACGGCTTATTGCATAAACTAAATGACAGGCAATTAAAGGTTGAAGCTAAAATTATTGAAAACAATAACTTACAAATTACCATTGAAGATAATGGTATAGGTAGAACACAATCCGAAAAATTAAAACGACCGAACCAACAGCACAAACCTTTTGCTACCAAAGCCAATGAAGAACGGGTTTACCTTTACAAAAACAAATTAAAACGTAATATAACCATTGCTATTGAAGATTTATACGATGAAAATCAAATAGCTTCAGGAACCAAAGTGGTTATAACAATGCCTATATAAAATAGATGAAAGCCATAATTATAGACGACGAAAAACGCGCCAGACATTTACTATCTAAGCTCATAACTGAACATTGTGCAAGCATCTCAAGCATAGATGAAGCGCAGGATTTAGTATCTGGTGTGGACTTAATAAAGTCTTCAAAACCAGATATTGTATTTTTAGATATTGAAATGCCTAATCAATCAGGTTTAGATATTTTAGAATACTTTCCAAATCAGATCAATTTTAAAATCATTTTTGTTACCGCGTATAACCAATATGCAATCGAAGCATTTAAGCGTTCTGCGGTAGATTACCTATTAAAACCCGTCGATACTACCGAATTAAAAGCTGCTGTTGAAAAAGCAAAACAAGCTATTGAGGCTCATAATTTAAATGACCAATTAAATAAATTGCGCGACTCATTAAAGCAATTATCTATAGATAAGATTGCTTTAGAAATTCCTAAAGGGATTATGTTTGCGTCTCATAACGACATTGTTTATTTTGAAGCCGATAGCATGTATACCAACGTACAATTAATTGATGGAAAACAAAAAACAATTTGTAAACCCTTAAAGCATTTTGTAGAACAATTAGAAAACAATGCCATGTTTTTTAAATGTCATCGTTCCTATTTAATTAACCTAAAATACGTTGACGAATTGGTGAAAGACGATGGTGACTATTTATTGATGACAAACAAAAAACGAATACCTATTTCTAAATCTAAACGCGATCAGTTTTTAGAAGTCATTAAGGAAACGTTTTTGTGATATTAGTTTAAAAATTCGTTTTCATTCAGAAAAAAAATCCACAACTTTAGAAAAAATGCTATTAAGAATGGTCGTTTATTCGCTTCTTTTGAAGTCCATTAAATACAATTCTTATGAAAAAAATAATTCTATTATTAGTTTTAGCATTATGCTACAATACATCTAATGCACAATTGGGCAAAATGTTAAAGAAAAAAGCCAAAGCTGCAGTAGAGAAGAAGATGAATAAAAAAGAGGAGTCAAGTTCATCTTCAAGATCTGAAAGCTCAACAGGAATGGTTGGTAATACTTCGACATATAGTCAAAATTCATCTAAATCTGAATATACTGATGAAGAATTTAAAGCAGAATTAGCTAAAAAATACCCTAACGATCAAGAGAAGCAAGATTTATACTATCAAAAATATCTTGAGAAAAAACAACAAGAAGCCGAAGCTAATAAACCTAAAACAGGCTCTAGTATAAGTGACGACTTTTTATACATGTCTTATCCTTTTGCAATGACTAAAGGTATGAGTGCTGTTGGGGTAGACCGTGTAAAGTTGAGACGCCAAATGACAGATATGGGTGATAATGTAGATGTATTACCTGCACAAGATCCGGAATATTCGTGGTTACGTTTTTTAACAACACCAGAATTAGAAGCTATGTCACCAGAAGGTTATATTGGTTACGAGTTGGTTTCAGGAATGTTTACAACCAAAGTCGGAGCAGACAGATCACAAACGCTAGAGCTTGGTACAGGAATGCCAATACTGGTCAGAGGAATGCTTATTGCAGACGATGTATTTGTTATTTATGCTGCATCGCATCAAGGTGGTCATGCGTTTAATGTACCATCGTATATGCATCAAAAAGATATTACCATTTTGAATGTCATTGGTAAAGGAGAGCAACAGTTTCATCTAGAATGGCTAGAAAAAGCAAAGCCAATAGTACAAGAATTTGAAGCGACGTTAAAAGCTAATTATGATGCTGCGGCAAAATCGACTAGAGATGCTATAAAAATGCCAAAAGCTGGTAGCATGAATAGCAATACATCATTAATGAGTTTTGCTAAAGAAAATGTGTCTAAAACTATTGCTAAAGATGGCGCTAAATTGTTAAAAATTAATATAGAATCTAACGATTGGAGTGTTGTAAAAAACAAATATACAGGACACATTTTGTACCGTTGGATAAAAGGTGCTTTTACCGAAAAAAATAAAAATAACGACTGCTACTTACAAGGCTTTTTAATTAAGCAACACTACAACGGCTCTGGCTATGGTAGTTCGGAATTTGGTGGCATTATTCATGGTCAAATGCCTTATGGACAAAAAATGAATTGCGAGTAAAAGGAGTTATCGTTTTTATGGTTAATTAAAGTCTGTTTATCAAAACAGGCTTTTTTTATGGGCTATAATGTAAGTGTAAACTTTAGGTTTCATTTAGAAAGAAAATAGAACTATTCAGAAAAAAGCGAATTGAAAATCTTACGATTGATTGTTGTTTTGTAGTCGATTAATCATAAAAAATATTATCAACAATGAAAAAAACATTACTCTTATTTACAGCCTACTTGTGTTTAGGTTTGTTTTCGGCTTTTGCTCAAAACGTAGACATTCCAGACGCTAATTTTAAAACCTATTTATTAGCAGATTCAGCAATAAATACAAATTCAGATTCTGAAATTTCTGTAGCAGAAGCACAAGCGTTTTCGGGTGAGTTATTAATAAATGGCTTGTCTATTTCAGATTTAACAGGTATTGAAGAATTTGTAAATATTACACGTTTAGATTGTTACAGTAATAATTTAACAGCTTTAGATGTTAGTAATAATTTGGCATTAACACGTTTACACTGTTCTGATAATCAAATTGAAACTTTAGATATTAGTGCAAATCCGTTAATTACAGATATACAATGTCATAACAATGGTGTTTTATATGCATTAAACATTGCCAATGGAAATAACAGCAATATAAATTGGATGAAAGCCTACGGAAATAGTTTATCATGTATTCAAATAGATGCTGGTTTTACGCCACCAGCAGATGAAGGAATATACAGTCAAGGTTGGACCAAAGGGAACTCTGCAATTTATGGTGTCGATTGTGTTGCGCTTAATCAAGAAGTAAACATTCCTGATGCCAATTTTAAAAACTTTTTAGTAAGCGATAACACTATCAATTTAAATGGAGATTCTGAAATAACGCTGGCAGAAGCACAAGCTACAACCGAGTTAATTATGGACGGTATTGGTATTGCAGACTTAACAGGTATTGAAGCTTTTACCAATTTAACGCGTTTAGATGTGCCAAATAATAGCCTAACTACTATTGATGTTAGTAACAATTTATCTTTAACACGTTTACATGCTGGTTTCAATAACTTAACAAGTTTAGACATCCGTTTAAATACAAATATTGATGAATTGTTTTGTCATGAAAATAGTGCATTAGAAACGTTGTTAATCTCTAACGGAAATAACAGTAATTTCATCTACATGAAAGCCTATAGTAATGCAAGTTTAACATGTATTCAGGTTGATGCAGGCTTTTCACCGCCAGCAAATAGTGGTCAGTACGTAGTAGGTTGGACTAAAGATGGTCAAACAAGTTATAGCGAAAATTGTATACCAGCAATTTATTATGTAGATGCTAATGCAACAGGAGCCAATGATGGTAGCTCATGGACAAATGCTTTTACAAGCGTAACAGACGCTTTAGCACTCACCAATTTAAATGATGCTGTTTGGGTAGCAAAAGGAACGTATGCCTTAGCAGATAAAAACACGCCAATAGCTGTTAATACAAATGAAGTAGATATTATTGGAGGTTTTTCTGGAACCGAAACTACTTTAGCTGATAGAGACTTAACAGCCATTCATACTACGAATGCAACCATTTTTACTGGTGATATTAATGGTGATGATATTGATGGGGATTTCTCATCGAACAAAACAGATAATGCGGAACGATTATTTGAATTAAGAACAAGCAATGTCACTTTTGATGGTATTATTTTTGAAAACATTTACGACACCTCACAATCTGGTGGAGTTGAAGAAAACGGTGTGATTTTTATACCAAATAGTTTAAATGCTAATAATTTGAAAATTAGAAATTCGGTATTTAGGAATAACTATTCTAATGGCTATTTACTTAAAATTAGAAAATTTAATCAAGGATTACTTATTGAAAACACTAAATTTATTAATAACACCATTGTAAACATGGGATTGGTTTATATACAATCTGATAGTACAAACGGGTATATTTTTACACGTTGGGCAAATGTGTTGGTAGCAGATAACGATATTAATCTTTCAGCACTAAATATTTACAGAGAAGATTGGAACAATGGTAATACTTTAGATGTTGTTATTACTAACAGTACGTTTGTTAATAATGATTACAATGGGACTTATGGCAATTCTATTACGGCTTCAGGAAATGGAAAAGTAAACCTAAATGTTAATAATTCTATCTTTTGGCAGAATACTGTTAATGGTGCAGCAGCCACTAGAGATATTTCCGACGGAATGAATTCTACTTACGATGTGTTTATTAAAAATACTATCGCAGCAGTACCTTCAAACGCTGGAACTTACGGAACGTTTTCTACTACTGACCTAACCACTTTAGATCCTGCAACTTATGATTTAAATTTAGATGCCGATTACAAACCAACATCAGCTTCAACTTATATCATAGACCAAGGAGATAATTCATATTATGATGTGGCTTTATTTGATGGTTTAGATTTATCGGGTAATGATAGAATATTTAATGGGGTTATAGATTTAGGCGCTTATGAGTATAATTCTACATTAGGATTAGATGATGAAGTTTTTGTTTCTCGGGTGAAATTATATCCAAACCCTGGGAGTGATAAATTGTTTATTAAGACTACTGAGCAGGTAGCACAACTTTCTATTTACAACATCAATGGTCAATTGGTTAAGCAAGCTTATAAGGTAACTAACGGTGTTGATGTATCGCAATTGCCAACAGGTTTGTATATGGTACAAATAAAAACCAATAACAATACAATAACTCAAAAATTTATTAAAAATTAATTTATTCCCTTAATTAATTTTTTATTAAAGGCTCATGATAAAACGTGGGTCTTTTTCTAACTTCAAAATTTCTTAAAAATGAAAAAATTAAAACACCTTACATTATTAACTGTGTTCACTATTTTAACTGTGTCTTGTTCTTCTGATGATGACAATTCAGGTTTTAATAATGATAAAAGCATTACAGTAGGGGAATCGGCTTATGAAATGAAATCGGCTCTTGTAGAACACGCACCTAATTCTGTGTTTTTAAGTTTAACTAATAAAGCAGGATCTGAATTAGAAGCAGGTTTAAATGGTACGACTTTAAATGACCTTGACTTTTTTAGTGTGACTATTACAAGTGCTTTCTTAACGGAAACCACATATGATTTATCGGATATGGCCTATTTAAATTTTAGTACTGAGGGTGATTTAATTGGTGCTGAATTAGAAAATGAGACGACTCAATTCTATTTAGGTGATGGAACTTCGGATTTAAGAATTGTTGACGGTAGTATAACCATAACAAGTTATACTGAAGATTTTATAAGTTTAAATTTTAATTTCACAAGAAACGATGACACTGAAATTACAGGAACTTATGAAGGAAATTTTATGTTTATAAGTAATGGTTTGGAATAAAGAACCTACTACCAAATAAAAAAAGCGCTTATAAATTATAAGCGCTTTTTTTAATGAGTATATTTTTCATTTAGCTATTCAGCATCACAGGCATTACCAACATCGTTACATGTTCACCTTCATCTAAACCATCTGTCGGTGTTAATATACCAGCTCTGTTTGGTAAACTCATTTCTAGCTGAACGTTATCTGAGTTAAGGTTATTAATCATCTCAGTTAAGAAACGAGAATTAAAACCAATTTGCATATCATCACCTTGATAGTCACAAGTTAAACGCTCCTCGGCTTTGTTTGAATAATCGATATCTTCAGCAGAGATATTTAATTCTGCTCCAGCAATTTTTAAACGTATTTGGTGTGTTGTTTTGTTAGAGAAAATACTAACACGTTTTACCGAGTTTAAAAATTGATTTCTATCAATCACTAACTTATTAGGGTTTTCTTTAGGGATTACCGCTTCGTAATTTGGATATTTCCCATCGATTAAACGACAAATTAATACGGAGTTTTCAAATGTAAACTTAGCGTTAGATTCGTTATATTCTACTAAAACATCATCGTCACTTCCTGCTAAAATGCCTTTTAAAAGATTTAAAGGTTTCTTAGGCATAATGAACTCTGCTGATTCTGTTGCACTGACATCGTTTCTAGTATATTTTACTAATTTGTGAGCATCAGTAGCAACAAAGGTTAAATTATCTTGTGAAAACTGAAAGAATACACCACTCATTACAGGTCTTAAATCATCGTTACCAGCAGCAAATATTGTTTTACTAATAGCTGTTGCTAAGATATCTCCCATTATGGTTGTTGTACTCGCATCTTCAATAGAAACTGCATTTGGAAATTCTGCTCCATCAGCATAAGCTAAAGCGTACTTACCATGGTTAGAACTGATTTCAACGGTGTTGTTATCTTCAATAACAAACGTTAAAGGTTGTTCTGGAAAAGTCTTTAACGTGTCTAATAATAATCTTGCAGGTAAAGCAATACTACCTTCAGAATCACTTTCTACATCAATTGTTGCAGACATGGTTGTTTCTAAGTCACTTGCCGAAATCGTTAGTTTTGATTGGCTGAGTTCAAATAAGAAATTATCTAAAATTGGTAACGTATTACTGTTATTAATTACGCCTCCCAAAACCTGAAGTTGCTTTAATAAATACGTGCTTGAAACAATAAATTTCATGTGTTCTATATTAATTTTTGTATTTGTCACATGGAACATCTTAAGTAAAACTTGAAGATAAAATCCAACCTATTTGGTTAGATGTTTCATAGTGAATATATGTGTTTTATACTATTAATTTGTTCTACAAATATATCTTAATCGAAGGGTTTTTTAAAACAAACTTATTAACAAAATCGACTTAAAAATGCACAAATCGCAACGCATCTTCGTTAGAATTTTAAGATGTGTATTTTCGCTTTCTTAAATAATTAAAGCCTAATCCAAATATGGCTAAAAGTATGAGTGGCAATGCGATATTAATAAACTGCCAAGTTGCTTTGCTGTCTTTTATTTTTTCAGCATCTAAAAAAGCAACGTTTATCTCTTTAGATCTTATGTTTATAAGTCCGGAATCGTCCAACAAATAATTGACGGTATTTAGCAGAAATTCTTTATTTCCAAATGACTTTCCGGTGAGTTGGTCAAAGCCTAATTCTTGAGGTCTGTTTCTTATTACATCATTTTTTATAACATCTCCATCAGAAATTACAACCATTTTAGTCGTGGTGCTTTTCGCTTTAAAATCTGTCACGTTAAAAGGTAATACACGTTGGTCGTAAACCGAAGTAAATTCACCTTCTAAAAGAATAGCTAAATTCTGAGAACCTGAATTATAACTAGTTTCATCTGGCGCTTTGGTTACGTTGGCTAATGAAATGGTGGTTGGAGCACCTTCAAGTTTCGATTGTGGTGAACTTTGTAATAAAATAGATTTTTTAATGCCGTTTTTTAAGGTGTCAATAGGACTGGCAAAATCAAACTTAACGAGGTTTAAATTCTTAGTAATAGAGTGATTCGGATTAGAGGCAGCCAAAGGTGAATATTGCCATTGAATGGGTTGCATTTGAGCCTGGCTTCCTTCGCCAATTGATAACATTATTGGAGCAGAGTAGAGGTCTTTTACTAAAGTAGGATTCACTCGTACTCCGTATTTAAAAAAGAAGTCTTTTAGTTGTAAATCGCGCATAATAGAAACACTTGTGCCAGCATCATTATATAGACTGTCTTTATCCATTACCACAGCTTCCGTAAGCCATAAACTTTTGCCACCATTCATGGTATATTGATCTAAAACTAATTTTTCATTTTCGGTAAAAGCAATACTCGGTTTCGCTGAAACGATTAAATCATATGCTTTCAACTTATCTAGTGTTCCTTGTGGATTTGTAGCAACACTATCTAATGTAAATTGCCCTAAATTATAATACGGTTTAATAGTTTGAAGAAAATCAGCAATGTAAAGGTCGTCTAATTGACCGTTACCTTTAAGAATGGCAATCTTTTTTCCTTTTGCATTAACAAGCTTATTAAAACCATCAGCAAAAGCATATTCTAAAGATTGAACCGAATTATTAATTTGTTCTGGCAAACCTTGTGTAATACTCTTTTTTAGAAGCGGGATTTTTACAGTTTCACCTTTATAACTTGCAAATGCCCAAGGAAAAATAATGTCTTGTTTTACTTGTCCTGTGCTATTATCGGTATTTATATACGGTTCTAATCCCGATTTTGTGAGCTCATCGATATTTCGTTGTCGTGTGGATTCATCTTCAATAGGATTAATGTAGTTGATGAATATTTGGTCAGTTTCAAGTTGAAATTCCTCAATAATTTGTTTTACTTCAGTTTGAAGTAATCTGAACTCCGAAGGAAAATCACCTTCCAAAAACACATCTATAACTAAAGGGGAATCCAAGTCGCTAATTAAGGATTTTGAAACATCCGAAAGCGTATAACGTTGGTCTTTTGTTAAATCGAAACGTTGAAACACCGAACTCGAAATCGCATTTACAATAATGAGTCCAACAACAATAGCGACAATATATAGTATAGATTTATTCTTTTTCATTCTCGTAAGTTATGTCTTCTTGATAAGGTTTTAAGGAAATAACTTTATCAGCTTTAAACGTAATTTCTACACATTCTTTTTTAGTTGTAAATGCACCAGGCTCTATTCCTAATCCGTAATTCCATTTATTGGTGTCGTGTGTTTTTTGAGTTTCATCCCAAGTTAACCACTCTTCTTTACCTAAAAGGCTTGTAATTCTTTCTTTTGAAACACCAATTAAGGTATCAGATTCTATGGTGTTATCAATCATTTCATAGCGTAAAGCTGGATTCTCTTTCCAAGCGTCACTGTTAAAATACTTCTGATGATGGTAACTGCTAATAATGTTCAGAAATGGATAGAACATAAAGAAAAACACAAATGGTGTTAGGACTAAACTGATTAGTCCTGAAAGCCATTTACGTTTGTCAACTGTGTTTAAAAACAAAAACAGAAGTACAAATACAACGATTAAAAATATGACTAATAATGGTGTGATAATCATACTATTGCTTTTGGATTCTAAGTTTTGTGAATAATAAAAATGCTAAGGCTATACTTATAAAATAAACTAAATCTCTAGTGTCAATAACACCACGACTCATACTGTTGTAATGTGCAGCCATTCCAAGGTTTTCCATATAAACAAGGTTATCAAAAATGTTGTAGTTAGATAAACCTTCAAATCCAAAATAGAAAAAGAAACAGATAAAAACAGCAATGATAAATGCTACAATCTGATTGTCTGAAAGCGTAGAAGCAAACACACCAATGGCAGTATATGCACCAACTAAAAATAAGAGTCCAAAATAAGAGCCGATGGTACTTCCCATATCGAGGTTGCCTTCAGGATTTCCTAATATGGAAACCGTATAAACATATAATAATGTTGGAATCAATGCCATTACAATAAGCGCGAAAGCACCAAAATATTTACCTAATACAATCTGAAAATGCGAAATAGGTTTAGTAACTAATAACTCTAAAGTACCTTGCTTTTTTTCATCACTAAAACTACGCATCGTCACGGCTGGCACTAAAAAAATAAGAATCCAAGGTGCCAACAAAAAGAACGAAGATAAACTGGCTTGTCCATTATCTAAAATGTTGAATTCACCTTTAAACACCCAAAGAAATAAGCCATTGAGTAATAGAAACACACCAATAACCAAATAGCCAATTGGTGAGGCGAAGAAGGTGTTTATCTCTTTTTTTAGTATTGCTAACATAGATTAGTGTTCAGTGTTCAGTGTTCAGTGTTCAGTATTTCAGTGTTCAGTATTTCAGTAAAAAGTTGATTTTCTATCATCTATCATCTATCATCTAACATCTAACATCTAACATCTAACACCTCAATTCTATCTTCTTTTTTCTTTGCGTTTTTGCGACTTCGCGCGACTATTTTTTTCATGTTTCGTTCCGTCATTACAATTCGCGCATCATTGCGAGACGTGGTAATTTGTTTATTTTTTATTCATAACATCAATTTGTATTCAATCTGACTGCAAACTGTATACTGCGACTGCTTACTTGAGCGAAGCGATTTTATCAACACTCCAAGCTTCAGGCTTCGCATTAAACTTCGGTTTTGTATTTGCCCAAACACCTTTAAATAATTCAGAATGTCTATAATTATTTAAATCTGCTTCAGAATTCCAATAACTATAGGTGAAAAAGATATTGGTAGTGTTCTGGTCGCGATACAGTTCTAAAAACTGACAGCCTTCAAAATTTCGAATCTTTTCTTTAACATTTTCAAAATTAGCCAAGAATTCTTCAATTTTAGAAGGTTCAAAACTCATTTTTACAATTCTTACTAACAACGTATATCAATTTAAAAAGTTAACAGTTACAGTATCCATAGTATTTAAACCCATCAATGTTGAAGCTCCTCCAACAGAAGTTAGGTTGCTTTTAAAAATAGCAATTTCTAAGTATCCAGAAGAATTAAAAACCACTAAACCTTTGCCTTCAACATCTCGTTTAGATTCTTCTTTGGTAAAATCAATTATGTCACTATACTTATTAAAGATTTTATTGAATTTAGTATTACGCGCAAAAATCTCATAGTTTCTGGTTTTTTGAACAGATTCAAAAAATTTGCGTTTAATATTAGTGACAACATTACCATAATTGTCAATATAAATGACGTTGCCAATAATTTGGTTATAATCGTCATTGACAAATGGTATCATATTTTTTATTGGCTTAATAGTGTTAATAACTTTTCCTATAACATCTAACGTTCCTCCACGTGCAATATGGCATGCTACTTTTACAAAAATGTCTAGTACAGGGAAATTAGATTCAACCCGATCATGTATATTTATTTCAACAGTCTTTTCTGGTGCAATTTCGGCACATATCATACTCATAATGCCATTGTTAGCGCATATAAAGTAATGGTCGTCTAGTTTAACGGCAATGTGCTTGTTTTCAGGACTTAACTCAGAATCAATTCCTATTAAATGAATGGTTCCTTTAGGAAAACTGCTATAGGCATTTTGAATGATATAAGCCGCTTCAGAAATATTAAAAGGAGATACGGAATGTGAAATATCTACAATTTTTATCTCCTCAAGTTCACTATAAATAGCTCCTTTTATGGCGCCTGCAAAGTGATCTTTTTCTCCAAAATCAGTCGTTAAAGTGATTATCGCCATGGATGTATTGTTGATATTTTTTTAAGAATTATGGTTGTAAAATTATTAGCTTTGTGTGTGTACACAAGAATTACAAAATTAAGAAAAGAAAACAGATTAACACACTAAATACACCTCGCTTTTGAATGAACTCATACTAGAACTCGAAGAAATATCGCCTAAGGAATTCTTTGGAGCACAAAATGCAAACATTGTACTTTTAAAAAAGTACTTTCCTAAATTAAAAATTGTTGCTAGAGGCAATAAATTAAAGGCCTATGGTGATGAAGACTTACTCGAAGAGTTTGACCGCAGAATGACCATGTTAATGAAACATTTTGGTAAGTATAACAAGTTAGACGAAAATGTTATTGAACGTGTGTTAACCAGTCAGAGTAGCGACGATTACACAACCTCTGCTAAAAGTGATGAAGTTATTGTTCATGGTGTTGGTGGAAAACTCATTAAAGCACAAACGGCAAACCAACGTAAGTTAGTTGAAAGCATGCGCAAAAATGATATGGTTTTTGCTATTGGTCCAGCAGGTACAGGTAAAACGTATACAGGTGTTGCTTTGGCAGTAAGAGCGTTAAAAAACAAGGAAGTTAAGCGTATTATTTTAACAAGACCTGCTGTTGAAGCTGGTGAAAATTTAGGGTTTCTACCAGGTGATTTAAAGGAAAAATTAGATCCATACATGCAACCCTTGTATGATGCGTTGCGCGATATGATTCCTGCTGAAAAATTAGAAAGCTATGTTGAAAAAGGGGTGATTCAAATTGCTCCATTAGCATTTATGCGTGGGAGAACGTTAGATAATGCCTTTGTGATTTTAGATGAGGGACAAAATACAACACATGCGCAAATGAAAATGTTTTTAACCAGAATGGGGAAAAACGCGAAGTTCTTACTAACAGGAGATCCTGGTCAAGTAGATTTGCCACGTCGAACTATTTCTGGATTAAAAGAAGCCCTTTTAGTGTTGAAAAATGTAGATGGCATCGGTATGATTTATTTAGATGATAAAGATGTGATTCGTCATAAGCTCGTTAAGAAAGTGATTGCTGCCTATAAAAGTATTGAAAATAGGGAGTAATGCTTAAATGTTTGCTAATTAATTCGTTAGGTTGTTTGGCCTATTGATTATATAAGATTAACGCAAAATAGTATAAATCTTTTACATGACTATCTGTTTAAATTTGCGATATAACTAAAATTTAAACAACATGAAAAAGACATTTTTAATTATCGGAATAGTATTAGGATTAAACCCACTATTTGGGCAAGAAGAGGATATAGACCTTACTGTAGACAATTCGTGGCTTAAAGCAGGTATAACTGCAGGAGTGCCAGTGAGTGATGCAGGTGATGTGTCGTCTTTCGCACTTGGCTTGGATTTAAGAGGACAGTATTTGTTCAATCCGAACTTAGGAATTGGTGTCGCTACAGGTTATAACAATTACTTTGGAAAAGATAATTACGATGATTTCGGCATTGTACTACTTGCAGGATTTATTCGATATTATTTTACACCAGATGGCTTATTCTTTGGTTCTGATTTAGGTTACGGATTTTTAACAGGAGTAGATGACAATGAAGGAGGGCTTTATATTAATCCGCAAATAGGTTACCATAATCGCGATTGGAATATTTACGCCTATTACCAGAATACCTTTGCTGAGAATGATGTAGATATTCAGGCGGTAGGTATTGGAGCTACTTATAATATTAGATTTAAGTAATTAGAATTATAAAAAGTTAAATTAAAGAGGAGAAATTTTATTTCTCCTTTTTTATTGAGTTTATTGTCTGACCCAAGTAAAGAAATTACATTTGTAGTTCATAATAAATGATGATGGCATGAATACCATAACAGAAACGAATTTCAATTTTCCAAACCAAAAGAGTTTTTATAAAGGAAAAGTAAGAGCAGTTTATAATATTAACGATGAGCAATTGGTTATGGTTGCCACAGATCGTTTAAGTGCGTTTGATGTGGTGATGCCAAAAGGGATTCCGTACAAAGGGCAGATTTTAAACCAGATTGCGACCAAGATGATGAAGGAAACTGAAGATTTGGTTCCAAATTGGTTGGTTGCGACTCCAGATCCAAATGTTGCTATTGGTCATTTATGTGAGCCGTTTAAAGTAGAAATGGTGATACGTGGTTATATGTCTGGCCATGCCGCTAGAGAATATAAAGCCGGAAAACGAATGCTTTGTGGAGTTGAAATGCCAGAAGGTATGAAAGAGAATGACAAGTTTCCAGAGCCAATTATTACACCTGCAACAAAGGCAGAAATGGGAGACCATGATGAGGATATATCTAGAGAAGATATTTTGAAGAAAGGAATTGTTTCAGAGGAAGATTATCTGGTGCTTGAAGATTACACAAGAAAATTATTTCAGCGTGGAACAGAAATAGCAGCGAAACGTGGACTGATTTTAGTGGATACCAAATACGAATTCGGGAAAACCAAAGACGGAAAAATTGTATTGATAGACGAAATCCACACACCAGATTCGTCACGTTATTTTTATGCCGATGGTTATCAAGAACGTCAGGATAGAGGTGAAGCACAAAAACAATTGTCTAAAGAATTTGTAAGACAATGGTTAATTGCTAATGATTTTCAAGGCTTAGAAGGGCAAACCGTGCCTTTTATGAATGATGAATATATTGCCTCTGTAAGCGAGCGTTATATTGAATTGTACGAGAATATTACAGGAGATACGTTTGTAAAAGGTGATGTTAGTGATATTCAGGGTAGAATAGAGGCTAATGTTTTGGAGTATTTGAAATAATTTTTTTGTCATGTCGAACGCATGTGAGACATCACATTATTTTGGTATTAGGCTGATTATTTCTGTTATGCGATTTCTCGTCGCTCATACGTCGCTCTGTCGAAATGACAAATCAATAATTATTCTAAAAAAATACTTTTTAGTTTCAATTGTGATTTGGCTATACTGAACCAAAAAGGAGTCATGTTCACTCATGTTTCGCTCTGTCGAAATGACAAACTATATTAATAGTTACTCTTCAATATCTCAGTATGATGCTCAACATGATATGCCGTCCACATGATAATTTCTCTTACTGGCATTTTGCCCATTAAAGGATGTGGTAAAATTACGGTGTCTAAATTCTTATCACTAATATGTCTGGTTTTGTATTGAAGTTTTTTTGCTTCGGTTTGCAGTCGGTTTAAAAGATAAGGTTTATCTGCTAGTTTAGGAACTTTCATGTGTTTAGAGCCTTTAAACGTTTTGCCTTTAGCTTCTAATAATCGTTCTTTATAGCGTTTTACAATAACGTCGTAAGCTCTAACAGGTCTATTGGCTTTACCATATTTAAGACGCAATAAAAACTTAGGCATACTTAAAGCATTGTTCAGTGGAATTATGCTTTGTATTAAATGAAGTGTTTGCTGACCTGTAGTCCATTTCCCTTCAGGTCCCAAGGTCCAAGATTCATCGGGCTGGTTTTCTAACCAAGTAATTAACGCTAAGTGTTTAGCATCAATTAAACCTGCAATATCTTCTTTATCCATTAGACCACGTTTGCTATAGAAAAGATAGGGATTTATTTTATTAGAGTCAAGATGAAATAAACTATTTATTCTTCAACTTCTTTCTCTTGAATTACAATTTTGTCTTTCTTAAATATTGGCACTAAATAAGATACGTTAAATCCAAAACCACCACCAAACCCGCTACTGTCGTAAGTTCTGTTGTAACCAGGAATATAAAGGTTCTCGTAATTATCGATTTCTTTTTCAGAAATCAATATTTTGAGTTGAAGGTTGAATCCTGCAAAGAAATTATTGAAAATTTCAGCTTTCATTCCAACTTGCAATTCTGCCCAAAGTGCTGTTAAACCACTAAATTCTTCACCTTCTTCAACAGAATGGCGTCCACCCCAATATTGGTGATTAATATCGTAAACAGTGTAGTTGTTTAAGGTTTGACTAAATGTACTTGCACCAATCCGGAAACCTCCATAAATCATATTTTCCATATCGAGCCAGTTTTCATAGAAATTCATATCAACACCAGCTTTAAAATAACTTCCTTTTGTGGTGTTATTTAAGACTTCGTACTCAAGCGTTCGTTCTTCATTTCCAAGTTCTCCAGCGATATAAATACGATTGGTAAGGCGGTAATCTCCAACAAGTTCAAAGCCAGTATAATTATCCGAAAAAAATGTTCGTGCTAGTTTACTTAAATCGGTACCAACTCTAAGTCCATACTTTTGTTTAAAAACTAAAGTATCGTTGATTGTTTTTTTCTCTTCTTCTTGCGCAAAAGCCATTGTAGATACCAACAGCATTAAGATTACGCTTCTAATGGTAGATACGTACATGTGTTGTGTTTTCATTTTCTACGGTTGGTTCTAATGGGTCTTCGTTTTGTATATTGGTAATCCATTGATCGCTATCAGTTATTCGTCTCACGATTACATTTTTAAAAATACTTTTATAACCACAAGCTCGAGACACATATACGAACTCTGTTTCATAAGAAACTTCTATAATATCTATATTAGACGCTGTAAGTGGATCGTCATCAAGTCTTAAATTCGTGTCTCTTTCTAATATAAAACGTGTTGTTATCAGTTCGTTTTCGGCACCTACAACAAGCGGCAATTCTATGATATTTATATTTTCATTAAAATTTAAAGTAACATCAGAGGCAACAATAGGTTCAATAGGATTTCCATCGTCATCTTCTTCCAATAAGCCATCGCCATAAACTGTAATTCTAGGAACGTTTAATAACTCTTCAGGATCAGAAGCATCATAAAACTCTATAATTAATCTTGGTGTGGTTTGCGTTGTTGCTGCACAGATATCGTCGCGTTCGCAGTTATAGTTAGTGATCGCTAACGTGATAAAGCTTAAAAAAATTAAGAGTCGTTTCAAATTATATTATTTCAGTTAAAAGTACAAAGAGCAAAGCAAAGTAGGTTACGTTTGTAATTTCTAAGCGCACATCTCTCTTTCAAAAAGCACAACCGTTTCAATATGTGCCGTATGCGGAAATTGATCGACTAAACTCATTTTTTTTATGGTGTAACCAGCTTCCATTAATTGCTCAGTATCTCTGGCTTGTGTTGCCGGATTACAAGATACATAAACCAAACGTTCTGCATTTAGGTTTATTATTTTTTTAAGAGTTTTTGGCGCAATACCAGCTCTTGCAGGATCTAAAATAATGGTTCTTATTTTATTGGTGTATTCCGGATGTTCTGTTAAAAACTTACCAACATCTGCTGCATAGAATTTTAAGCCTTCAATATTATTGCGTTTGGCATTTTCTTTAGCATCCTTAATAGCTGCTGCGACAATATCGACACCCACTATTTTGGTGTTTTCTGCTTTGTTAGCTATAATTTGACCTATAGTTCCGGTACCACAAAATAAATCTAAGACCACTGTATTGTCAATAGCGTCTTTATTTTCTAAAGCATAATCAACAACTTTAGAATATAGTTTTTCAGCACATTTGGGGTTGGTTTGAAAAAAGCTTTTCATACTGATTTCAAAATTTAGGCCTAATAATTCTTCAACAATTTTATCGTCGCCATATATTAAAGAAATGCTTCCTGTGGTGGCAATAGTTCTATCTCCTGTTTCGTCATTAATAGTATGTAATAAACCAGCAACTCTGTCTCCAAATAATTCAACTAAATGATTAGCAAATTTATCTAAATCAAACTTAGGTAAATCATAAGATGTCGTTACCAGGTTAAATAAGAGCTTGTTGGTTTTAAACGATTTTCTAACTACAAAATACCTAAAAAAGCCTTCACGTTTTGGCGCATGCCAAGGTGCCAATCCAGTTTCTACACAATAGGCTTTGATATCCTTTAAGTGGTTTTCAAATTCGGCATCAAATAAACCAGAATCTTTTTTAAGATCATCTCCACACCACCAAGTACCACGTTTTTTAAAACCAAGCGTAAACTCATCAACATCAGTTTTTAAATCGTGATTATAACCTATCGCAGAAAAACCATATTCCATTTTATTTCTATAATGAAAGGTGTTTGGGGAGGTCACAAACTCATCAAATCTATCTTCAATATCTGCGACTTTACCAATACGCTTAAATAGCTCTAGTGTACTTTGCTTTTTATAGTGGTGCTGTTTTTCAATCGGTAAATTAATATATGGAGCGCCAGGAATACTTTGGTAAGGCATGTCAACTTCATCTTCCGATGCTTTTAAAACCTCAAAAAGTTTACCTTCAGCATATTTTTTACTACTCTTTTTAATCTGAGTTTTTACCAGCTGACCTGGCAACGTATTAGGAACAAACACTACGAATTCTCCATGTTCATTTCTAATACGACCAATGCCTTTGCCACCAAAAGCGTAATCTTCTATTAAGATGTCTATGATTTGTCCGCGTTTTACAAATTTGTTCCGTTCTCTTCTTGGCATTTTTATAAAAATTTGAGTGCAAAGATAGTTGTATTTTATGACATGAGAACCTGATGAGATTAGGAATGAATGTAGACATTTTAAGACATAAAAAAACTGCTCAAATTTTGAGCAGTTTTTATAAAATAAGCAGTCAGTGAATTTAGTTTTTGTTAAATTTTTCTAGAATTTTACTCATTTGTTTTCCAGCGGCTTCACGACCTCCTAAACCAAAAGAAAGTACCACTGTTAAAGCAACGGTTCCGAGCGTAATTCCGAAAGCTAGGTTTACAATTTCATCTGCAATTCCCATAGCACGTAAACCAATGGCAAGAAAAATAGCAATGATGCTAACCTTTACAATAGAGACTACAAAAGGATTGTTTTTACTATTTAAAGCTTTTGAGAATAAATTAGATACCATAAGACCGATTCCGATAATTGCAATGCCAAATAAAATACGACCAGCATAATCTAACACCGTGTCTGTAATTTCAGTAAGTTGGGTAAACTCTAGTTTTTCAAATGCGGTTAACAAACCAAACACGACTATAAGTGCATAAGCAATTTTTGAAATTACATTTGCTATATTTTTTGTGCCGATATAATCTGATAAACTCATTTTAGAAACCAAATTGTCAATATTCAGATTCATTAGTAGTTCTTTTAATAAGTTAGCCACAAATCGACCAATTATTATAAAGATTATTAAAACCAATGCGGCTACTAAGATTTGTGGTATGGCCTCAAAGAACTGGGAAAGCATTTCGGTTGCAGGTTCAGATATCGCTTTCATATCTAAAATATGAAACGCAGAGATTAATAATGGAATAAAAATGAAGATGAACACCACTTTTTTCAAAAGGCCTACAATGTTGATGTTTTCAGGTAGCTTAAGTTTAGGGACTATTTTTTGAATAGTATCTCCAGACAACTCTACGAGTTCAGAAATTATGGTTGCTAACATATAGCCAATATAAACGACCAAACCTGCTCCTATAATATTAGGAATATAACCTGTAAAACCATTGAGTAGGTTTTCAATTGGTCCTAATGCGTCGCTTAGTCCTAATTGACCAAGGGCTAAGGTGAAAACAAAAATCATGATTAAGAAGTAAAGAATCTTTCCTGTAAAAGAGGAAATTGTAATTGCTCCATTTTTTAGTTTGTTATCTACACCTGTTTTCTTAATGAGTTTCGTCGTAATTTTTTTAATAATACCAGCAATAAACCAGCCTATTAATAAAATTAATAATGCAGCAATAATTCCGGAAAGACTTTCTCCAAATGATGCTGTTAAATCGTTAAATACGTTTGTAATATAATCCATAGTTAATTAATTGTTTAGTTATATGTTTACGACACAGAAATTCTAAAAAAGTCACATTTTTGGTGTGATTTTGCTCATTTTTGAAGGTTTTTGAGCTAAAAAACAGTTGTTTTGATGTAAAATGACCATTTTTTGTAATTCTTCGATTTTAGACATAGAGCGTTTAAAATAGGTGTACAAGTCGTAGTATTGGCCTGAAGCAAACATAATTCTATATCACACTTTAAACCCAAACCGTTTAAAGGCTATAGAGGTATGATATAAAAAGGAAGGAACTTTGTTTAACTAAAAGAAGACGATAATTTTAAACGTCGATTAATAGTGTTTGAAAGGTTTAACGGTAAAATGATATAGATTAATTATATTTTAATTCCTGTATATTATTCGTAAATTGCAACTCTTCAGGGATGATTTCTTTCCCACGCTGAATTTTCGTCTCAATCACTATTGAGATTTTGAAAGGATAAAGGTAGATAAGGAATGGATATTTTATTCATTTATTAAATTAGTTTTAAAATGGCTGTTATAGACCAATTAACATCGCAACAAGCGATAGAATTAGAAAACAAATATGGTGCACACAATTACCATCCACTACCAGTAGTATTAAGTAGAGGAGAAGGTGTTCACGTTTGGGATGTAGAAGGGAAACAATATTACGATTTTCTATCTGCATATTCTGCTGTAAATCAAGGGCATTGTCATCCGGAAATTGTTGGCGCAATGACCTCACAAGCACAAACATTGACTTTAACGTCAAGAGCTTTCTATAATGATATGTTAGGGAAGTTTGAAAAATATGCGTCAGAAACTTTTAAGTTCGATAAGCTTTTACCAATGAATACAGGAGCAGAAGCTGTAGAAACAGCTTTGAAAATCTGTAGAAAATGGGCATACGAAGTAAAAGGTATTGATGAAAATGAAGCCGAAATAATTGTTTGTGAAAACAATTTTCATGGTAGAACAACAACCATCATTTCATTTAGTAACGATCCTGTAGCGCGTAAAAACTTTGGACCGTATACCAAAGGCTTTATTAAGATAGACTATGATAATTTAGAAGCGCTAGAGCAAGCGATTGTAAACAATAAAAACGTCGCCGGATTTTTAGTAGAACCAATTCAAGGTGAAGCAGGAGTATATGTGCCAACAGAAGGTTATTTAGCAAAAGCAAAAGCCTTATGTGAAAAACACAACGTATTATTTATTGCAGACGAAGTTCAAACAGGAATTGCAAGAACAGGGAAACTTTTAGCTGTAGATCATGAAAACGTAAAGCCAGATATTTTAATATTGGGTAAAGCGTTATCAGGTGGAGCGTATCCAGTATCAGCTGTTTTAGCAAATGATCCTATTATGAATGTTATTCGTCCAGGAAACCACGGAAGCACGTTTGGCGGAAACCCTGTTGCTGCTGCTGTAGCAATTGCGGCTTTAGAAGTCGTTAAGAAAGAAGATTTAGCAAATAATGCAGAAGAATTAGGACAATTATTTAGAGCAGAATTATCTAAATTTATTGAAACGAGTTCTATAGTAAATGCCGTACGCGGAAAAGGTTTGTTAAATGCTATTTTAATAAACGATGCCGAAGATAGCGATACAGCTTGGAATATATGTCTAAAACTAAGAGACAACGGATTATTAGCTAAGCCAACGCATGGTAACATTATTAGGTTTGCACCTCCTTTAGTAATGAACAAGGAACAATTATTAGATTGTATTTCTATTATTACAACGACACTGAAGGAATTTGAAAATTAAGGTGCCAATTCCGTAAAAGGAAAATAAGGTATATTTCTCAATATCCAGAATAAAATGACTAATACTAATATAGTATTGGTCATTTTTGATTTATGCAACAGGTTATTATAAGTTTTTGTCCCAAATTTATTTATGACAAAAATGACAGCTTGATAGCTAAGAACAACGGTAACTAACAGAAACATATAGTTGTGTCTTATTCCTGTTATTATTTGTCCTTGTAAAATATGATGTATTGCTCTTTGGCTCCCGCAACCTGGACAATAAATTCCCGTTAAGCTTAAAAAGGGACATTTAGGAAAGAATGCTGTTGCAGAAGGGTCTATAAAAAAATATAGTGATAGCATTAAAATAAATGCTATCACTATAAAAATTATGAGTAAAGTATTTTTAATATTGACCACTACTTAATGATCCTAGCATAGCTATTCCGAAAATAAGGATATAAGCTATCCAACCAATAACAGCAGCAACAATAGAGACAATGCCCCAAGTTTTTGCATTTTTAGAGGCGCTCATAGCTTTTTCATAATTACCATCTTCAAAATTACTGTTTACTTGTGTAGCATATACTATGCTTACAATTCCTGTTGGTAAACAGCATAAAATTGTACTGATGATAGCTAAAGCTAAATAGCTGTTTGGTCTTTGTGGTTTTTGATCCATTTATAAGTTTGTTTTGGTTAATATTATTGTTGTTGCTGCATTAGTTCTTCAATTTTTCTTTGCATTTCATCTGGATCTTGAATTCCCTGAAGTTCCTGCAAGTTTTCCCATCCAATAGACGTAATTAACCAAACATAAACAAGAACCATTATTATGCTTAATACAACACCAATAATTCCCATTATTTTTCCTGCTTTTACATTACCGTATCCTGAATAACTTTCAGGATCTTCCATGTAAACTTTAGATGCTTTACTAGCGAGAATAATTGCTACGATTCCGAAAATTAATCCAGGAACACCATAACAACAACAGCCAATAATTGATAAGATTCCCATTATTAGGATTAGCGTTCCATTAGGGATTTGTTGTTTTTCCATTTTGTGTTGATTTAGTTGGTTAAAAAAGTTTTAAAAATAAAACTTACTACAATAATACTAATATTTAATAAAAATAGCCCAAAAATAATGCGATGACCATTTTTAAATTGAAATTTAAGATGCAAAAGAAGGTAAGAAAACATGGCAATAAGTGAGTAAATTGCTGGATACATATAGAAAGCAGCAACAAAATCTCCATCTAAAATTAGCGCAATAGACCTTTGCATACCACAACCCATGCAATCTATGTTAAATGTTTGCTTCCACATACATGGCAACATATAATCATTAAGTCCTTTTGTGAGTAATTTCATTTGGCTAAATTAACAATTTGCTAAAAACTATTGTAATTGCTATTACTATTTTTCTAAACCTTACTTTTGTCCTTGGTTTTAATTATTGAATTATGAATGTAACAAGACTCGTAAATTTTATCTGTATAATAGTAGGTGGTGTCGTCGCATTTTACGCTCAAGCACAAGAAGAAAAGAATACATATATATTAATAGGTGGAATTATGTTACTTGTGTTTGGTATCTATAGAACATCTAGAAATATTCCAAGTAAATTTGATAAAGAAGAAGAGTCTTTTGTGAAAACAGAAAAAGAAGATGAAATTTAAAGTAGGTGATACCGTTGAAACTATTGATGATGCTATCTCTGGAGTAATAACAAATATTTCAGAAAACACCGTCACAGTTGAAGATTCTGATGGGTTTAACTTTCAGTTTGTAGCTAATGAGCTGATGTTAAGTGCTTCTGGAAATAGTTTAGAAAATGCGGTTTATAACACCGATTTTGAAGCTGTAAAAAAAGAAAAAGCATCTAAAAAAAGAAAATCAGCACCTACCGTAAAACCAAAAGAGCGTCACGCACCAAAATTTGAAGTGGATTTACACATTCATCATTTAACAAAATCGACACGTGGTATGTCTAATTTTGATATGCTAAACCTGCAATTAGATACTGCAAGAGGTCAACTAGAATTTGCTATTAGAAAACGTATTCCTAAAATTGTATTTATTCATGGAGTAGGAGAAGGAGTGTTACGCCAAGAGTTAGAAACGTTATTTTCTCGTTATAATAACGTGACGTTTTATGATGCCGATTATAAAATTTACGGGTTAGGCGCTACAGAGGTTCGTGTTTTTCAAAATATAGACCCTTATTCTGGCGCAATATAATTTGGAATAACAGTAGTACGAGTTCCCAAATCAACTGTTGTACTTCTTAAGATCTCTAAATCAATATTTGTTACAGTAAAATTCGTTTTTACAGTTCTCGTATATTGGTTTTCAAACGCATCGTAAGGTTCAAAATCATAAGCTATTGATTCATCAGGATTTAAGTAATGTGGCACTAAAACACCATCAGCATTATTAGCACGATCGTCACCAGGACCATTCTCTCCATTGGCGTCTTCTAATCGTGTTAAAACATCATCTCCATCGTCGTCCTCATCTAAATAATCTGGTATCCCATCTCCATCGGTGTCTAATGGATTGGTCGTTGGGTCATCGTCCCCATCACTATTGTCTATTTCATCTCGTGTTCTTACATTGTCATTGTCATCGTCCTCATCTAGGTAATCAGGTATGCCGTCTCCATCGGAATCCTGTGGATTTTCCAGTCCTCCTGGACCGTATTCAAAAATACTTGGTATACCATCATTATCATCATCGACTATTGTTGATGTGATTATTACTTTTCCAGAAGTAGCTTCATAATCTTCGCGTATTATTAAATCTGCAGGAGGAACTACTGAGCAAATATCACTCGCTGTTAAAGCTCTATTGTAGGTTCTATAAATAAAACGAACACTTGTCGCGTTAATGGTTAACTCTAATGGCGAATCTACGTCTGTTGGAGACGAAAATAAGGCATCGTTAGTTGGCGATTTCGGAAAAATTAAAATCAGTGCCTCATTAGGTTCGCTACGTGTATCATAGATAAGATGATAATCTTCAAAATTTTCACATTGTTCTAATACGCCTTCAAAATTGAGATCAACGGTTATAATATCACCATCATCACAAGTGGTAAATAAAGCAAAACAAAAGATTATAAAAATACGACGTATCATAGACTCAATTTTGAACAAAAATAATGGATTTGTAAAATTATAACGCTCCATTAACTAAATAATTTTATTTAGAATATTTTTGCAGCGTAAATTGTCTAAGTTCAAATTTTTATCACTCAAGAAACAAATTTCTTTCAGAGTATAATAATTTTGTTTTTCGATTTATAATTACAACAATATAAAAGCAATACATATAAATGCATGAAACAGGTTTATTTAGATAGCGCAGCAACTACAGCTTTGCGACCAGAAGTGGTTGACCGTATGACGCAAGTACTAAAAGATACTTACGGAAATGCGTCATCTACACACAGTTTTGGGCGTTCGTCAAAGGCGCTTTTAGAACAATGCAGAAAAAACATAGCCGCTCATTTTAATGTTTCTGCTTTAGAAATTGTGTTTACATCAGGAGGAACAGAAGCAGATAATTTAGCTTTGCGAAGTGCTGTTAGAGACCTAGGAGTTACAGATATTATAACGTCTAAAATTGAACATCATGCCGTTTTACATACAGTTGAGCAATTGCAAAAGGAGTACCAAGTTACAATACACTATGTGGATTTAGATGATTGTGGTCTGGTAAATTACACACACTTAGAACAGCTATTACAGTCTGCCAACCAACCGTTAGTTAGCTTAATGCACATTAACAATGAAGTTGGTAATATTTTAGATATCGAAAATGTAGCCAAACTATGTAAAACTCATAATGCTATATTTCATTCAGATATGGTGCAATCTGTAGGCCATTACAAAATAGATTTAAAGGAAACTCCTATTGATTTTATGGCAGCAAGTGCGCATAAATTCCATGGCCCAAAAGGTGTTGGATTTTGTTTTATACGAAAAGAGTCAGGTTTAAAACCTTTAATTTTTGGAGGCGAGCAGGAGAGAGGCTATAGAGCAGGAACGGAATCTATCCATAATATTGTAGGTATGGATGAAGCTTTAAAAATAGCCTATACCAATCTTGATGAAGATAAAAAATACGTTTCGGACTTAAAAGACTATTTCATTCAGCAAATAAAAACACATTTACCTGAGGCTAGTTTTAACGGGAGTTGTGAAACTGTTGAAAATAGCACATACACTTTAGTAAATGTCTGTTTGCCTATAGCACCGGCAAAAGCTCCGATGTTACAGTTTCAACTCGATTTAAAAGGTATTGCTTGCTCAAAAGGGAGTGCTTGTCAAAGTGGAAGTAGCCAACAGTCGCATGTGTTATCTGCATTTTTAAGCGAAGAGCAACTAAAACAACCTTCTGTCCGTTTTTCGTTCAGTATTTATAATACGAAAGAAGAGTTGGATTATGTAGTATCAGTTTTAAAGGAGTTTGTTAATTCTTAACAATGATCTTTTGAGATTTTGTTGTTGTACTGTTGTCTGTCACTATATTCACAACATAAACACCATCACTGATACCATAGGTAGATAAATTATATTGTGCTTTAACAGCATCGTAATCTACTTTTAAGATTTGTTTTCCTGCCACATCAAAAATTTCTACAGACTTAATATCTAAGCTATTTGGGTTTTGAACTGAAAGTTGATGATCTTTATTGTTTTGAACTATATTTAAAGATGTGACATCGAATTCGTCAATGCCTAAAGTGCTTTCAGTTGCAAAAACAATTTCAAAACGGTCTGTATAGTTGCCAGGTTCAATATTTAATTCATAATCTAAGGTCCTTAAATTAGTATAAGAATCATTGTGTTTATCATGAATGTAAATACCTTGTGCTGCATCAAAATTCTGAATATCAAAAATTCTAAAGCGTAACGGTTGTTGTTGCTCAATGTCTATTGATAATGGGATTACTAGAGTTTCTTCAAAAGGAAACGCCTGAGCAGAATACACCTTTTCGTCTAACGAAAAATAGGCGTCTGAGTTATAGCTTTCTGTTCGGATTAATTCTAATCCATAATCAAATCCGGCTGTTGCAGACTCATGAAAATTCAGAATCAATTGTCTTGTATATTGTGATTCATCGTCAATAAAGTCGACATTAATCCTAAAACGCTTATAGTCTTCAGGTATTATAGAAAGGCCATTGTCTTGGTATTGAATCCCTAAAGGTTCAGTCGTTTCATTGGCATTAGAATCATTCGTGTTGCTTCTAAAAAAATAACTGTTACCATCAGATTCTTTTGCAAATACACGGTGTGCGTTTTTTGTGTATACTTTTGCTGGTGTTTCAGGAGTGCCGGTAATACCTTCGACCATAAAGCCCTGCCCAATTGGTATGTAACGTAACGCTTGTTTTGTTCCATTGCTACCAGGTCCAGGAGGTAGATCAAACACATTATCCTGTTCATCATAAGTTTTGAAAACAGCAGGAGTGCTAGTAATCATTCCACCAGCAGCATCTATTGTAAATAAAGCGTATCCACCAATATAATCTTGTAAAACATGCGAGGGCACATTACCATCTTGCTCCCAGTATTGTAGTGTGCCATTAATTGATGCTTGATTATCTGCATCATGAATAAACGCAGCAGAATCCATAGCACTAGGATACGGATTACCAACTAACGTATTTAAGCCATTGGCAACATCATTAGAAATCGTCCCATTATTTGGTTTGCCTCTAAAATCATACAATTGGCTTCCTGTTTCAGCTGTGCCATTGCCTTTCATTGTAAAACCAAGACCTGGTTTAATATCTCCAGAAGATCCAACAAAAATCCAATCGATATATTGATCTGATGTTTGATAGGTCCATAACCATCGTTGCGCTATAGACAATGGGCTAGAACTTCCATTGTAACCGCCAATAAATAGAGCATCTACACTAGATGTTAATCCTGTTGCTTCATCAATTAAATTAACGCGTGCATCTTCATTACCAAAAGCCGCAGAATTATTCCCCACAGGTGAACACCAATAATTATAGCTCCATTGATTTACAGTTCCTGTTTGATATACGCTTAGTTCACCAAGACCAGAATTTCCAGTCGCTCCATCACCTTGAAGAAGCTGTGCTTCATCTCTTAGGTATATTTTAGAGTCGGCATCATCAATGTTTACGTCGTCTGTAACAAAAACATATTGGTTTTTTACAAAAATATAGGCATCATTTTGTACACTAAGTTGTGCATAAGATATGTAGGAGCTAAGGAGTAATAATGAATAGAGGGATAATTTCATAATTCTTAAATTTTGATCTAAAGTATAAAGAGCGTACTATAATCTAAATAGATCTAGCTAGTCAAAATTAATTATATAAATCGGTCTCGATTTGCTGAATTCATCCAAAAGCATACTCATTTCATTCAGAAACAGGACTAAAATCTAAAAACGAGCAGAGAGTCTTATATTAAAGACACGTGGTGTTAGAAAATTTGGAATCGCAAATTGTTGCTTGCTATACACATCTCTAACCCATGTGTTGGTGATAGAATTTTGGTTGTTAAACATATTATAGATTTCAAAACCAATAGACAATTCTTTAAAAGATGTTTTCCATTTAGACGTATATTTTTTTTCGGGATTCACTAATTCGTACGAAATTCCTAAATCGGCACGCCTATAATCGCGCAGTCTAAGTTGATAGTTATAAGGGTCTGCATAACTTGGCGAACCACCAGGAACTCCAGTATTATAAACTAAGTTTAAATACATTTTTAAATCTGGCATATTAGGTACATAATCCTGAAACAAGGCACCAAATTTTAAACGTTGATCTGTTGGCCTAGCAATATAACCACGATCATCTATGTTTTCTTCGGTTTTTAAATAGCCAAAACTAAACCAAGATTCTGTGCCTGGAACAAATTCTCCATTTAACCTTAAGTCTAAACCATAAGCATAAGCCTCCGCATTATTGTCTGCACTATAACGAATTCTAACATTCTCTAAAGTGTAAGGATTAACATCCGTCATGCCTTTATAATAAGCTTCGGTGACTAACTTAAAAGGTCTATCCCAAATCCTAAAACTATATTCATTCCCTAAAACTACATGAAACGACTGTTGCGCTTTTACATTTGGCTGTACGGTTCCTGATGAATCTCGTAGTTCTCTGTAAAAAGGTGGTTGATAATATAATCCAGCTGCAGCCCTAAAGAGCATGTCTTTATTCCAATTTGGTTTTATGGCAAACTGAGCTCGTGGACTAATTACGGTTTGTGTTTTGCCGTTGCTAATACCATCTCCACCAACGGTCCAACTATGTGTTCTTACACCAGTATTATAAAACACTTCGCTGTCATTCCAATTCGTACGTTTACTATATTGTGCAAAAGCCTGAAGTCGGTTAATCTGCACGCGATTTGTAGCTCTTATATTTTCGAACGCTGTTAAAGGACCTTCAAAAGGTTCATAAGGTTGTGGGTTAGGCTCACTGAAGCGTGGTGGCCGAATTGAAAACCCAGCGGAATCAATGACTTCATACTCCACTAAACGATCTCTAATGTCTTCATGTGTGTATTTTACAGACCATTCTATTGTACTTTCATCATCAATTTTATAATCACCTCTGTGCTCTGCATTGACAATAAACGCATCCAAATCGTTACGCGCATGTGTGAGTTGCGAGCCAATACCTTCACTAAATTCAACTTCACCTAAATTTTCATCTCCAATATTAGTGTTTACTTCACCCAATCGGTATTGTGCTAAGATGTCAAAATATTCTTGTTCTGTAGTGTGATATGCCGAAGCCACAAGTTTAAGCGTTAAGTCATCACTTGCAAAATAATTAGCTTTAAAGGCACCAAAATAGGTTTGATACTGATCTTTTTCTTGGCCATCATAAAACACTAAAAGCGCTACAGGATCTTGTAAAGTTCCAAAGTTGGTTTGTCTGTTTTCGGGTTGAAAATTGTATTTGTTTAATGAAATATTTCCCAAGAAATTCAAGTGAAATTTACTCGAAAAGCGATACGTTAAATAGGTTTGCGCATCTGCAAAAACAGGTTCTACATTACCTTCAGTTTCAAGACTATTTAATAGTAAGCTATTATCTCTATAACGCACACCTGCAATTCCCGAAAATTTTCCATCTTTAGAAACGGTTTCGGCAGTTAGACTTCCACCAAGTAGACTTAAATCAGTTCGTATTCCGAAATCAACTGGGTTTCGATATGTGATATCTAAAACAGATGATAATTTATCGCCATACTTCGCTTGAAATCCACCAGCTGAAAAATCCACATTATGTACCATATCAGTGTTTACAAAACTTAAGCCTTCTTGATTTCCAGAGCGAATTAAGAATGGTCTGTACACTTCAATCTCATTGACGTACACTAAGTTTTCATCAAAATTTCCACCACGTACAGAGTATTGTGTACTTAATTCATTAGAAATATTAACTCCTGGTAATGTTTTTAAAATGTTTTCAACACCTGGTTGTGCGCCTTTTATGGTTCTAATCATCTGAGGAGATATGGACGTAACTCCGTCAACGGATTGTCTGGTATTGGTGTTAATAACGACGGTTGCAATTTGCTCAACATCCATTAACATTACAGGATTGTATTCTATTTCCTGCCCATTTTTAAGATTAAATTTTTGTTCTACGCGCTTATGCGAAACATGGGTAAACGTTACAGTAACATCGACTCCGAAAGGGATTTTAAGTTCGTAAAACCCGTTAGTGTTGGTCGCGGTTCCTTCACCAGTATTTGTGGTAATATTTACACCCTCAATAGGAAAATTACCTTCATCTAAAATAACACCTCTAATAATTGCTGATTGCGAAAAGGAAAGCCCACTAATAAGTAAGCTGATAATTAGGATAAAATGTAAGCGTTTCAAATATTTTGTTTTTTCTTAGTTAGGTTGAATGGAGGTTTTAGAATTCTAATTTTTTAAACTAATATCCTGCAAACTTCATATTTTTAATTTAATCCAAAAATAACACCCTAAAGTCCCCTCAAGGGGACAAATTATCGAAGACATATTTTAGGGCTTTTAATCAAAATATTCTCGATTCAATAATAGTAGGTAACTACATTATTAATTTTCTAAATGTTCAAATCTATACTTAAAGCTTGCTGGCAACTTTTAAGTATCTATGTTTTTTAGTCTAAAAGCGCAAGCCGTCTAAAGACTGTTTTTTTTTACTTTCTAAAAAACGTTGCTTCAAATGTAGAACTATTTCCAACATTATCTGTTACAATCAATTTAAATTCGTTCTTAGTATCTTTAACGACATTATCATTAAAATCGTGTACTAAAGTGTTTGTTTTATAATCGTATTCCATTAAAATCCACTTTCCATTAACGGTTGCTCTATATTTACTAATACCTGTTAGCTCATCTTCGATTTTAAGTTTGAGGTAGCGATAGTTGCTAATCCATTTTTTATCATGGAAATTGGTTGGTGTAATTTTAGGCGGTTCATTGTCAGTGGCTAAAGCAAAAGTCCCTAAAGATTTAGTTTTAGCGGTTAAGACATTAGCTTTGCGAGATGTAGATACGTAGTATGGTTTCCAATAGTTTCCGTAATATCTTGCAATATAGAGTTTGTCTTGATGCTCTGCTTTATAATTACTTAAGTCGTAATTGATGTAAAAGTTTTTCTGCATTGCAATAGTGTCATCACCTAAAAAAACGGTGTCCGAACTCACTTTAAAATCTATATAAGAATCGTCATATAAAGTGTTTTGGTAGAAGTCAACCGTATAGTTTCCTGCGGTTAATTTGGTCGCTTTATTACTGCTAACAAATGATTTTTTAGACAAATCCAAAATACTATCTCTCTCAATAGTTTCAAGTTTTCCGTTTATAGGAACAACCACCCAAGATTCATTACCATGGAAATCTCGTATTCTCATTTTATAAACCGAAGAGGTACTGTCTTTTATGTGTACATAGCCATTATCGTAGGCGTCTTTATAAATACTTAAGGGATTATTTGTTTCAATAAAAAGTTTTTGAATTTTGGCTTTATTACTTTTAAAATACTCGTAATCAACCATTCGTTTAATGTGTTTGGTTTCATCGAAACTAATGCGTTTAAAATCGATTTCTAAACTCTTATTACCATTAAAAAACGTTTGGATATTACTAACTCCATTATTATTAGGAGCATAGTCTAGTTTATCGAAAGAAATGACACCAAAGCCAACATTACCATAGGCTTCAATTGTTTCTACAGCATAATCTCCGGTTTTTTGAGGAATTAGTCGCAGTGGAACTCTTTTGTTTTTACCATTAATGGTAGCGTTTTCATCTTTTGGATAAGCAAAAACACCAGAAACATGTGGTGGTTTAGAATCTTTAACCTCCATACCAAAGAGCAACGGATTTAGTGGGCGTTCTTGGTTGTCTCTAATTTCAAAATGCACATGAGGTCCTCCCGAACTACCTGTATTTCCTGAATACGCAATAACTTCATCTGGTTCAATTAATAGTTCTTCACTATGAGGAAATACTTCGACTTCAAAACTTTCTCTATCGTATTGGCATTGCTTTATATAGTCTTCTAATCGTTTAGAAAATTTCTGAAGGTGTCCGTAAACAGTGGTGTAACCATTAGGATGTGTTATATAAATCGCTTTTCCGTAACCAAAATGAGATATTTTTATTCTACTAATGTAACCTTCAGCAGCAGCATATACTTTTAAACCCTGTCTTTGTTGTGTTTTAATATCCAAACCACCGTGAAAATGCGTTGATCTTAATTCGCCAAATGTACCAGAAAGCACCAATGGAATATCTAATGGATGGCGAAAATAATCTTGTGGATATTCCGATTGTCCAAACATTGTAAATGAAATTAAAAAAAGGAGCAAAAATTGTTTCATACGAGCAACTATATATAGCGAAAATATTAATTTGATGGGGATTTGCAAATTATAAAAACGTATTATTTTTATTAACGGTTTAATTTCGTTGAACTTATAATTTAAAAAAATATATGTAAAAGAATTGTATTTTTTCATTAGGTATGTTAACTTTGTTTCAATAGTATTGAATTGCTGTAATGAGTAAAATAGAAGACATTGTTGATGCATTAGAGAATAAAATCAGTAAGATTTTACACAAGCAAGAGGTTTTAAAACAAACCAACGCTAAACTCTCAGATCAAATAGAACAACAGCAGCAAAGGCTTTTAGAGCAGCAAGATGAAATTTCTACTTGGGTAGAAAAACATGATACGCTTAAAATAGCAAATTCAATGCTTGGTAGTGACGAAAATAAACGAGAAACAAAACTCAAAATAAATGCACTTATTAGAGATATTGACCATTGTATTGGTCAGTTATCGGAATAATATTGTAAATTTAGATTATAATGCCAGAACAATTTAAAATTAAACTTTCTATTGCAAATAGAGTTTATCCGTTAACGATAAACCCTAACCAAGAAGAAGGTTTACGTAAAGCCACAAAAAAAATTGAGGCAATGATTGGGCAATTTGAGCAGAATTACTCTGTAAGAGACAAGCAAGATGTTTTGGCCATGTGTGCCTTGCAGTTTGCCGCTCAAGTGGAGCAAAAGTCAATAGATAAAGAGTATGTTAATGAAGAAGTTCAGGAAAAGCTAGAAGCTTTAAACGAACTTTTAAATGAGCATATTTAACTCGTACGTTCTTTAAAATACATAAGGTTACTGCCTACATTAGTTACATTTTTTGATAAACTCAACAATCAATTCTTTAAAAAGGGTGAGTTTAAGTTGTAAAATCGTGCCGCTAGTGCTGCCTGTGCTGAACTTGTTTCAGTAAGACAGTATCTCAGGCGGATTTTTGATCAGCTTGTTAGCCCTAAACTTGTTTTTAAGGAGTTTATACAAAACCGATACCTGATGTAGGCTTTTTTTATACACTGAAGTGATTTAAACTTACCGCAAAAAGAAAAGGTTTAAATAGCTTCACAAAACTAAACATTAAACATGGACACTAACACAATTTTGTATATTGTTGGAGGAGTAATATTAGGGGTACTACTAGGATACTTTATAGCTAAATCTTTGGAAAAAGGAAAAGCTTCAAAAATTATTGCAAATGCAGAAAGCGAATCTAAATCTATTTTAAAACAGGCAAAATCGGATGGAGAATCGTTAAAGAAAGATAAAATACTGCAGGCTAAAGAAAAATTTATTGAGTTAAAATCAGAGCATGAAAAGGTGATTTTTTCTCGAGATAAAAAAATGGCTGAAGCCGAAAAACGCATTAGAGATAAAGAATCTCAAATTTCTAATGAACTTAGTAAATCTAAAAAATCTAACCAATCGCTTGAAGATAAAATAAAGGATTATGATTTTAGATTAGAGTTTTTAGATAAAAAACAAGAAGAAATAGAAAAGGCGCACAAAAGCCAAATAAAGCAATTGGAAGTAATTTCGTCTTTATCTGCTGAGGAAGCAAAAAGTCAGTTGGTAGAATCGCTAAAAGAAGAAGCCAAAACAGATGCAATGGCTTTTATACAAGATCATGTTGAAGAAGCTAAACTAACAGCACAACAAGAGGCTAAGAAAATCATTATAAATACTATTCAACGTATTGGAACCGAAGAAGCCGTTGATAACTGTGTGTCTGTATTTAATATAGAATCTGATGATGTTAAAGGTCGTATTATCGGTAGAGAAGGTCGAAACATTAGAGCTATTGAAGCCGCAACAGGTGTTGAGATTATTGTAGATGATACACCAGAAGCAATTATCTTATCTTGTTTTGATTCTGTTAGACGTGAAATTGCACGCTTATCCTTACATAAGTTGGTAACGGATGGTCGTATTCACCCTGCACGTATAGAAGAGGTTGTTAGAAAAACTGAGAAACAAATAGAACAAGAGATTATAGAGGTTGGTAAACGTACGGTTATCGATTTAGGAATTCATGGTTTACACCCTGAGTTGATTAAAATGGTAGGTCGTATGAAATACCGTTCGTCTTACGGACAAAACCTACTACAACACTCTCGTGAAGTTGCTAAGCTTTGTGGTGTAATGGCTGCAGAATTAGGGTTAAATCCGAAGTTAGCAAAACGTGCCGGATTATTACACGATATTGGAAAAGTACCATCATCTGAAACAGATGTTGAAACACCACACGCTATTTTAGGAATGCAATGGGCAGAAAAACATGGTGAAAAACCAGAAGTTTGTAATGCCATTGGAGCGCACCACGATGAAATTGAAATGACAACCTTACTGTCGCCAATTATACAAGTGTGTGATGCTATTTCTGGTGCAAGACCAGGCGCAAGACGTCAAGTATTAGATTCTTATATTCAACGTTTAAAAGACCTAGAAGATGTTGCTTTTGGTTTTACTGGGGTAAAGAAAGCGTACGCTATACAAGCAGGTAGAGAACTACGTGTTATTGTAGAAAGCGAAAAAGTAACCGATGATAAAGCCGCAAGTTTATCGTTTGAGATTTCTCAAAAAATTCAAACGGATATGACTTATCCTGGTCAAGTAAAAGTGACTGTAATTAGAGAAACTAGAGCAGTGAATATTGCGAAATAATTAGAATTACATATAAATTATTAAAATCCGGTTTTGTACCGGATTTTTTTATGCCAATTTTCTGACTCAAGATGAAATAATAAATATTCTTTTAGGATAGTTATTCCAGAAGAAGTCAAACTAATAGTGGCTTAAGTTATACTTAAGCGCGTTCTTTTTGTTTATTAAACGTCAGAATGAATGCAGTACCTTCATTAAGCTTGCTTTCTAATTCAATTTTACCGTTTAAGGCTTCAACTTGAGTTTTTGTAATATAGAGTCCAATGCCTCTAGAGTCTTTTCTATCGGTGCCATGAAAGGTCTGATACATGTCAAATATTTGATCTTTGTACTTTGAAGTATCTATTCCAATTCCATTATCCGAAATCAAAATTTTAATAGTGTCTTTTGTATGAATCGATTGAATAATGATTTGAGATTTTTTATTAGGATCAGCATACTTTATACCATTAGAAATGATATTATAAAACACACTTTCTAAGTAAGACCTGTTTGAAAATAAAGTTTCATCTTGTCTTAAGGCATTGTGAATGGTAACATCGTTTTTTGTAATATCTAATGTTAAACTTTGCGTGATTTTATTGATACAACTATGTAAGTTGATATGCTCATTATACTGGTTTAAATTGGCTTTAGATTTTATACTAATAATATCGTCTAAATCTACAATCGTTGTTGTTAAGGATTCTGAAATTGATTTTAAATGATTAATAAGTTCAGCTTTTTCTGTTTCGTCATTTGCGTCATCATAAAATTGAAGAATGCTATTAAAATTACCAATATGAGTTTTTAAATTATGAGATACAATATGTGTAAAGTTTTGAAGTCTTTTATTCTCACTACTCATAACCTGAAGATTCTTTTTTATTAAATCTTTACGTCGTTTCATAGTCGTGATATCTATAATGGTTCCAATGGCACGTATAGGTCTATTATTTATATCTTTTTCTACAACTTTTCCTTTAGACAAGATCCATTTGTATCGGCCTTTTTTACTTAATACGCGATACTCATGTTCATAGACCTCAATTTGCCCCTTTAAGTGTAGATTCATTTTTTTATAATATCCTTCGATATCGTCTGGATGTATTCTGTCTCTCCAAGCTTTAGGTGTATCTTGAAATTCTTTACCAGAAAAATTTATAATATTTTTAAACTCTTCAGAATAGAACGTTTTATTATTTTCTATATCCCAATCCCAAACACCAACATTAGAGATTTCTAAAGCTAATTCGTTTTTGTGCACTTCAGTAAAACCATCTAAAATATTTTTATTTTTGTTATTTGCTGAGTTGTAGTTGATTAAATTTATTCCAGGAAATTTCATAGGTGTTATTTTCAAAATAAGACACTAGAATTAGGGGGTTGTCACATATTTTTTTACTGATTATGACTATTTTTTTAGAACAAAATTCTATTTAAAATACAAGTAAATGCAAGTGTGTTAAAAGAAAGTGAATTTCACTGATTCCATTAAAAATTATAGCCAAATTTGGTAAAGCATTTAATGAATGTCGCTAATTTATTAAGTGTTTCAAATCAGTTATTTGTTGCTATTTTCTCGGGTGAAACTTATTTAAAACCTCACTTAAATGAGAGCGATCGATGTGCATATATATTTCGGTTGTTGTTATACTTTCGTGGCCGAGCATCATTTGTATGGCTCTTAAATCGGCACCATTTTCTAACAAATGCGTAGCAAAAGAATGTCTAAACGTGTGTGGAGATATGTTTTTGTTTAAGTTTGTCTTTTCCACCAGCTTTTTAATAATCGTAAAGATCATGGCTCTTGTGAGTTGCTTTCCTTTATAGTTTAAAAAGAGAATATCTTTAGAGTTTGGTTGCACATCAATATGATTTCTAATGCCAATCCAAATATTAATAAATTTTTGAGTGGTATCTCCAATAGGTACAAAGCGTTGTTTATCGCCTTTACCTGTCACTTTTATAAAACCTTCTTCAAAAAATAGATTCGATAATTTTAGATCAATCAACTCGCTCACGCGTAAACCACAACTATATAAGGTTTCTATAATAGCCCTATTGCGTTCACCAAGGTTAACACCATTATATTGGTAACTCAAATCTATGGCACTTATTAAGTTATCAATATCAGAGATCGATAAGGTATCTGGCAATTTTCTACCTATTCTCGGTGACTCAATTAAATCTAAAGGGTTGGTTGTTCGGTAATTTTCAAAAATGAGATAATCAAAAAAATTACGCAGTCCAGAAATTAAACGTGCTTGCGATCTTGGATTTATATCTTTTGAAACCGCATAAATAAACTCTTTAACAGTAGTTGTATCTATAGAAACAGGTGAGACTTTAATAGATTGGTCTTTAGTGTATTGCATTAATTTTTTAATATCATAACTGTAATTCTCAATAGAGTTATGCGATAATCCACGTTCTATGCTTAAATAATGTGTATAATCCGTTATTGCTTGTTGCCATTTCATGGTTAAAAATAGTGATTTACCGTATTAGTTTTACTAAAAAACACGACGTATTTCTTCGTGTTTTAATGCAAAATTGTTAATAACTTAATTTTTAAAAATCTAATAATAAGAGTGTTATTTTAAAAAGTGCATAAAATTGTTAATAACTATATGGTGAAATTTTTATATTAAAAAAAAAAGGCTTTAGTTTGTAGTAATCAATTTAAAACTTATTATTATGAAAAAATTATTTTTATGTGCTGCTTTAGCAGTATTTGCTTTCACTAGTGTTGATGCACAATCTTTTGGTGCCAAAGCTGGTGTTGACCTAGCTTCAAACAAAGTAGAGTTTGAAGAATTCAGTTCTACAGTATCAGAAACTGGCTTTTATGTTGGATTTTTTGCTCAATTTGATATCAATGAGCAGTTTGCATTTCAACCAGAGGTAATGTATGTAGCTGTAAAAGACTTAGATCAGATTCACATTCCATTAATGGCTAACTATTCTATTTCAGAAGAGTTTAGCGTTTTAGCAGGTCCATCTCTAGGTATTATTCTTGATACTGAAGAAGAAATGAACTCTTTAAATTATGGTTTAGAGTTTGGCGCAGCTTACGATATCACTGAAGAATTTTTAGTTGAAGCTAGATATAATATTGGGTTGGCTAATTTAATAGAAGATGCACCAGATGATTTATCTTCTAAATTAAGTGGATTTTTTATTGGTGTTGGATATAGACTCTAACAGTTAGAGTTTAGATATATTAAAAGAGAGGCAATGGCCTCTCTTTTTTTTTGTCTATAGGTTAGCTACTATTTCAGTAAAATATTTGTTTCTAAAGGTAATTATACCTTCTATTTCTTACCTTTTGTAAATGAGCTAATTATCTATTTTTACTGTTCAATAGTTAATAATATCGATGAAATACATAAAGTTTTAACATAAAAGAGGTTTTTCATTATAGAACTAAAGTCTACATTTGCCGACCAATTTAATTAAAAAATTAAACTCAAATTATGAAAAAATTATTGTTTACAGCTGCAGTTGCAGTATTAGGATTTACAAGTGTAAGTGCACAAGAAGAAGCTACTGGAAGTGCTTTGTCAAAAGGATCTTGGTTAGTAGAAGCTAACACTGGTTTTGGTGCTGGAGATTACGGTCATACAGCCAATACAGGTTTTGGTTTATTTTCAGTTGATGATACTACAGTTTGGTCTTTAGGTGGTGAAGCTGGTTATTTTGTTATGGATGATTTAGCAGTTAAAGTTGGTTTAGGTTATAATGATTTTGATGGTGCTTCTTCGTTTAGTTACAAGTTAGGTGCAAAATATTACATTGCTAGTCAATTTCCAGTACAAGTTGATTTAACAGGTGCTTCAGGTGATGATGTATTTGGTGATGAAACTCCATTATGGATTGGTCTTCAAGGTGGTTATGCATGGTTTGTTGCTGATAACATCTCTATTGAGCCAGGTTTAAGATATAACCTTTCTATGAATGAGGATTTTACAGATGAAGGTATCTTAGAATTCCGTGTAGGTTTCGCTTTACATTTCTAATCTAGTAAGAATTTATTTTATAAAAAAACCGAAGCGCTAGCTTCGGTTTTTTTATGCGCATATTTTAATATATTTACTAAATCACTAGAGCCAAAAACAAAACTATTATATTTATGCCACGGTTTCATGAGTAAACAATCCGTGCTCATAAAAAACAATATATATAAACCATGAAAAAATTAATTATCATTAATGGTCCTAATCTTAACTTATTAGGCAAGCGCGAAACCAATATATACGGTAATTTAACCTTTATGGAGTTTTTTGATACGGTTGTAAAAAAATACCCAAATGTAGCTTTAGAGCATTTTCAGTCTAATATAGAAGGTGAACTCATTGATAAAATTCAGGAGGTCGGTTTTTCTTATGATGGTATTATTTTAAACGCAGCAGCTTATACACACACGTCCATAGGAATAGGCGACGCTATTAAAGCTATTACAACTCCGGTTGTAGAGGTTCATATTTCTAATACATTCTCTAGAGAAGAGTTTAGGCATCAGTCTTATATTTCTCCCAATGCTAAAGGTGTCATATTAGGCTTTGGTTTGCAAAGTTATGAGTTGGCGATAGAGAGTTTTATCTCATCTTAAATTCATTTCAGTTTTCTCGAACGCTAGCAGGATTCTGCTCAAAAACTGAATAGGTTTCTATAGTTGTATTTGCTAGCGAATTATTAAATTGTTTTATATGAAAAATGCAGTTCAAATACTCTTAATTACTATTGCGTTAATATCTTCTGTTAATGCTCAATCGCAAACGGATTTTGGTGTTAAAGGTGGACTCAATTTAACCTTTTATAACGTAGAAGAAGCTAATTTTGGTGATGATACAGATGTGCAAATAGGAATTTATGCAGGTATTTTTGCAGATTTTGAAATAGAAAATGGTTTTAACCTACAACCCGAACTACTGTATATTAGACTTGGTGATTTTAAGTTTTTAAACGCTCCTATATATTTTAAGTATAATATTAATGAAAGCTTTAATGTTCTCGTTGGTCCAAGTATTAATTATTTCTTCGATTTTTTTAATGCCAAACTTAAGGTTAGGGCAGACTTAGGATTTGCATATAATCTAACTTCAAGTTTAGATCTACACATGAAATACACCATAGGTTTTGAAGAAATAACACCAAATGGTTTGTTTTTGGGAGTAGGCTACAAATTGTAAATTCATCTTTTTTACACATATGAGTTAATCTTTTCAGCAATAGAGTTGAGCTACGTGTTTTACTTTTCCGATTGTTTTTTGCCTAAAAACTAAAGCTTGTTAAACTGCTGTTAAGCCTTGTTATTACTGCTGTTTAGACTATTAGATTTGTTGGTGTAACCCAAATAAAAACAATGATAATTATGAGAAAAATAATAGTTTTAACAGGAGCATTTTTGTTTGCATTAACATCAGTTTATGCGCAATCAGATTCTAAAGCGGTTCAGTTAGGAGCAAAGGGAGGTGTTAACTTTTCTAAACTAACTGGAGATGATTTTGAAGATGTCGATGCAAGAACAAGCTTCAATGTTGGTTTAATAGCAGAGCTACCACTTTCAGAAAGAATTTCATTCCAACCCGAGCTATTTTATTCAGGTCAAGGATTTGATATTGTTCAAAGTGAAGATAGAATATTTGACACTAGTGAAGATGTAGAATATCAATTAGACTACATACAAGTGCCATTATTATTAAAAGCCTATTTAATTAAAGGATTAAGTGTTGAAGTTGGGCCACAATTTGGATTCAAAATTCATGAAGAATTTGATTCTGAACCTAACTCAGATGGTGGAGATGTTGAAATAGATGAAGATGATTCTTATGTTAAGGATTTTGACACCAGTTTAGCACTTGGTACATCTTATAAGTTTGATAGTGGCTTTTTTGTAAGTGCACGTTACACCATGGGATTAACGAGTATCTTTAAAGACGATACACTTTTTGAAAATGTAGATGGTAAAAACGAAGTTTTACAAGTTGGTCTAGGATTTATGTTCTAATTGAGCCATCGTAATTTAATAGCAAAAAAAAAGTTCCGGATAATTCCGGAACTTTTTTATTTTTTCTAGCTTCTAGCTTCTAGCTTCTAGCTTCTAGCTTAAAGGTGAATCACTTCATCATACGCAGCAGCAACAGCTTCCATAACTGCTTCACTCATCGTTGGGTGAGGATGCACAGCTTTTAGTACTTCATGACCTGTAGTTTCTAACTTACGACCTAAAACAGCTTCGGCAATCATATCAGTAACACCAGCACCAATCATATGGCAACCTAACCATTCGCCATATTTGGCATCAAAAATTACTTTAACAAAGCCATCTTTTGCTCCGCTTGCACTTGCTTTTCCTGATGCTGAGAATGGAAATTTTCCAACCTTAATATCAAAACCTTGTTCTTTTGCTTGTGCTTCAGTTAAACCAACACTTGCAACTTCTGGTGAACAATAAGTACAACCAGGAATATTACCATAATCTAAAGCTTCTACATGCTGACCTGCAATCTTTTCTACACACAAAATCCCTTCGGCAGAAGCAACGTGTGCTAATGCTTGTCCTGGAGTCACATCACCAATGGCATAATAACCAGGAATGTTAGTTTGGTAGAAATCGTTAACCAAGATTTTATCTCTATCAACAGCGATACCAACGTCTTCTAGGCCTATGTTTTCGATATTAGATTTAATACCAACGGCAGATAATACAACGTCAGCTTCTAATACTTCTTCTCCTTTTTTAGTTTTTACTGTTGCTTTTACACCAGCACCAGATGTATCTACAGAAGTAACTTCTGCAGAGGTCATAATCTTAATACCAGATTTCTTAAAGCTACGTTCTAATTGCTTTGATACCTCGTCGTCTTCAACAGGTACAATTTTATCTAAGTACTCTACAATAGTAACTTCCGTTCCTAAAGCATTGTAGAAATAAGCAAACTCAACACCAATGGCTCCAGAACCTACAACAATCATCTTTTTGGGTTGCTTCTCTAAGGTCATAGCTTCTCTGTAACCAATGACTTTTTTACCATCTTGAGGTAAACTTGGTAACTCACGCGAGCGCGCACCTGTAGCAATTATAATATGATCAGCAGAATAAATAGTTCCATCTACATCTATTTTCTTACCAGATTTTAGGGTTCCGTAACCTTCAATAACGTCTATTTTATTCTTTTTCATTAAGAATTTTACGCCATTACTCATACCTTCAGCGACACCACGACTACGTTTTACAACAGCTTCAAAATCGTGCTCAGCACCAGAAACTTTAAGTCCGTAATCTTCCGCATGGTTAAGGTATTCAAATACTTGAGCAGATTTCAAAAGGGCTTTTGTTGGAATACAACCCCAATTTAAACACACACCACCAAGGCTTTCTTTTTCTACAACAGCCGTTTTAAATCCTAATTGCGATGCTCTAATTGCAGTTACGTAGCCACCTGGACCACTTCCTAATACTATTATATCGTATTTACTCATGAGAAAGTTTTTTTATTGAATTTTTTGAAGTTACAAAAATAACGAATTCCGAAAAGAAAATCCCAAAATCCAAAACCTTTAAATTTAATTTGTCTTACTTTTAGTTGATTTTTACAGCCAATAACTTGAGAATTACGGCTGTAATTTAAAGCTCATCTGTAAAATGTTTCAAGCTTTTATCTTGTTGAAACTTGTCTTTATTATAAACTTTTGATTGCCCTTTTGGAATGGACAACGATGGCCAGTGTTCCCCTTTTATTAATTTTCCTATAAACACAATTTGTCCGACATGATAGGCATAATGCATCATTTGTCTGTTAATGGCTTCGGTCACAGAATGACCTTCATTTCTAATATATATAATTTGCTCTAAATTGGTTTTAGATAAGGGTTTAATAGCGGAAAATAAACAATTCCAGCCGTCGTTCCAGGCTTGTAATAAATCTTCTTTAGAATGGAAATTGTCAATAAATTCTTGATCGCGTTGTCGCCATTCTTTTTCGCCATCTTCGGTTAAAAAGTTGGTCCAGCGGCTCAGCATATTACCAACAAGATGTTTCACAATTATGGCAATAGAATTTGAGTCTTGAGCAAATTCCTTTTTTAAATCATCATAAGACAACTGCATAATCGTTTTGTCACCAAGCAATTTGTAGTATTCAAATTGTTTTATGGTACTTGTGAGGTAACTATTCAAAATGTTGAAGTTTAATAATCATTTAAGTTCATTTTATGATTCTTCTGTAAACTTATTTCTACTTTTACTAATTTACTATTTATAAATGAATTCAGAAATGAAAAATTATATAATTATCTTGTTTGTGGTGTTGCTTTCTAGTTGTAAAAACGAGAACACTAAAAATACATCAATAGCAGTAGAAACAAGCCCGAAGGTCTTAACAGCAGATGAAATTATTGATAAATCTATAGATGTTTCGGGTGGTGAACGCTTTAAAAAGTCGAGTTTAAAGTTTGAATTTAGAGATACGTATTATCAAGCATTACGTAAAAATCATGAATTTCTTTTAGTACGTGTTTTAGTGAATGATAAGGATTCTATCTTTGATATGTTAAGTAATGTAGGTTTTGAGCGTTACCATAACGATGCCTTTGTTAAACTTGAAGATTCTATTGCTAATTTATATTCAGCGTCTGTAAATTCGGTACACTATTTTTCAGTTTTGCCGTACGGATTAAATGATGAGGCTGTAAATAAAACGCGTTTAGAAAGTGAAAAAATTAAAAATAAGGATTACTACAAAATAAAGGTAACCTTTGATGAGTTGGGTGGAGGAGAAGACCATGATGATATTTTTGTGTATTGGGTAAACAAAGAGACATTTAAGGTCGATTATTTAGCCTATTCCTATGCAGAAAAAGATGGTATAGGTCTGCGATTTAGAGAAGCCTATAACGAACGTTATGTTAACGGATTACGCTTTGTAGATTACAATAACTATAAGTCTAAAGACGTATCAATTCCACTTGAGCAACTAGGAAAAAGCTTTGAAGACAATCAGTTAGACTTGCTTTCTAAAATAGAACTCGAAAATGTAAAAGTCGATTTAGTTAACAACTAACACTTCAGAAGTTTTACCGTTTTTTGATATCGTAACTTTATAGAGACTAGCATTGTTGTCATCCGCCATGTCGTCGTACTTAGATTCTCCTAATAAACTGTTTGCAAATTTTGGCGTGGTGTTACTATGACCAACAATTAATACGGTTTTGCCTTTAGTTTTTTCAATAAAGGCTTCAACTTGTAAATCAGAAGGATTGTAGAAAACAATTTCTAAATTATTGGCTTTTGCAGTTGGTAAAGCGGTTTGTTTTGTTCTATTGTAATCGGTAGAATATATAGCGTCAAACTTAAGATCTTCAAAATGTTTTGCCCAATTCTCGGCACGTACAAGACCTACGTCGGTGAGATTAGGGTTGCGATTAGTACTGTCGGTTCTATCTTTTTCAGCATGTCTTATGAGATAATAAGTAGAAATGTCTTTTTCTGTTTTTGACTTTTGATCACAAGATGTAACTACAAAAACTGAAATAAGTGTAATTAGAATTAATTTCTTCATAATGGAATAGCTTAGTTGATGCTAAGGTACTATTTCTAGCGTAAAGTTGATTAAAGAGCTGTAAAAGTTAATACAAATTATAAATGAGATGCGTATTCGGACTTATGCCAATTCTAATGCAATTTCAATCATGCTTTTAAAAGTGGTTTCACGTTCACTACTTGTGGTGTGTTCGCCTGTAACTAATGAATCTGAAATAGTTAGAATGGCAAGTGCGTTTACATTGTGCTTCGCAGCAACCGTATAGAGACCAGCGGCTTCCATTTCAACACAAAGCACTCCAAATTCTGACCATTTTTTATACGCTTCTTTTGTGTCTTCATAAAAAGTGTCTGAAGATAAAATGTTACCTGCTTTAAAAGGAATGTTTTTAGCACGTGCAGCTTCTACCGCTTTAATAAATAATCCGAAATCTGCTGTTGGAGCAAAATTAGCACCACCAAAACGCGACTCGTTAACGCCAGAGTTAGAGGACGCCGCCATTGCAAAAACAACATCTCTAATTTTTACGTCGTTTTGATACGAACCTGCACTACCAACTCTAATAAGGTTTTTTACACCATATTCGGTAATAAGTTCGTTAGCATAAATTGAGATGCTTGGTACTCCCATACCAGTTCCCATGGTAGAAATACGTTTACCTTGGTATGTGCCAGTGTAGCCAAGCATACCTCTAACTTCATTAAAGCATTTTGGACTTTCAAAAAATGTTTCAGCAATCCATTTGGCTCTCAATGGATCTCCAGGTAATAATATAGTTTCTGCGATGTCGCCTTTTTTTGCTCCAATGTGTACACTCATAATGCAAAGTTAAGCAAAGCGTTTTAATTAATAGCCAGCATTTACTGTAAGTTCATTCATCATGGCAACACCAGCAGAAGCACCAACTCTATCCGCTCCAACATCAATATATTTTTGAGCAGTTTCTAGATCTCTGATGCCACCAGAGGCTTTTATTTTTGTTTGATCTCTTACTGTTTTTCGCATTATTTTAACGGCTGTCAATGTTGCACCGCTTTTTGAGAATCCTGTTGATGTTTTTATAAAATCAGCTTTAGCATCAACACAGATTTCGCAAGCTTTTACAATTTCATTTTTTGAAAGCTCGCTAATTTCTAAAATAACCTTGAGTGTTGTATTGCCAATGGCACTTTTAACTTTGCTAATATCTTTGAGAACGGCCAGGTAGTTTTTGCTTTTAAGTCGACCAATATTCATTACCATATCAATTTCCGTAGCACCTTGATCTATGGCATTTTTAGCTTCAAAAATTTTGGCTTCTGTAGACATGGCACCTAATGGAAAACCAATGACGCAACAAATTTTAACATCAGATTTGCCTAATGCTTGTTTGGCTAGTAAAACATTACTACTGTTAACACAAACAGCATAAAAATTATATTTTAATGCTTCATCGCAAAGTTTCAAAATGTCGGCTTCAGTAGCAGATGCACTTAATAAAGTGTGATCTATGTGTCTATTTAAATTCATTTTTTTTTATATATAAGTAGGGTTATAATACAAATTCGTTGTAGTAATTATCTACAAAGTAGAGGGATTACTAGACGAGAGTTAAATCTTAAATGTCGTGTTGGAATTAAATAGCTCGACAAAGTTAAGTGTTTTACCGATAAAATGCATGTTAAAAACAGTTATTTATTATGCATTTCATCGAAAACCTGTTAATAACTCTGAAACTAATTCATTTTAAGTATGGTAGAATGCTCAAATTATTGAGGTGTTTTTGTAAAAAATATTAAATTTCATTAAAAAACGTGTAAAAAGGAAGAGCAACACGCCTTTCAAATATTTGAAATTTGTGCTGCTCTTAACCAACCAATCATTATAAAGACTATTTAAAATCGAAAATGTTACAATGCTTTAGACGGTCTCTGTTACTAAGTCACCTTGATTTCTAAAGACTAATTGTCCATCAAACTCATCGAGTAGGATAATGCTGTCGGTTGAAACTCGGCCAGCTAAAATCTCTTTACTCAATTGATTTAATACCTCTTTTTGAATGACACGTTTTACAGGTCTTGCTCCATATTCTGGATTAAAACCTTTATCTGCCAAATAGCTTACGGCTTCTGGTGTGGCATCAAATGTGATGCCTTGTTTCGCGATCATTTTTGTTATGCCTTTAAGTTGTAGACCAACGATATCGGTAATGTTTTCCTTAGATAAGGGAGTAAACATTATAGTGTCATCAATTCGGTTTAAAAACTCTGGTCTTACGGTTTGTTTTAATAGGCTTAAAACATCCACTTTTGCGGCTTCCATAGCTGAAGGAATATCTTTTGTAGCTTCAAACCGCTCTTGTATAATCTGACTTCCCATATTTGAAGTCATAATTATAATGGTGTTTTTAAAGTCTGCAATTCGGCCTTTGTTATCTGTTAAACGACCTTCGTCTAATACTTGTAATAAGATATTAAAAGTGTCTGGATGCGCTTTTTCAATTTCATCTAACAACACTACAGAATACGGTTTTCTTCTAACGGCTTCTGTTAATTGTCCTCCTTCATCATAACCAACATATCCTGGAGGTGCACCAACCAAACGACTTACAGCATGACGTTCTTGATATTCGCTCATATCAATACGTGTCATCGCATTTTCATCATCAAACAAATACTCAGCCAAGGCTTTTGCCAGCTCTGTTTTACCAACACCTGTTGTTCCTAAAAACAAGAAGGTTCCTACGGGTTTTTGTGGGTTTTGTAATCCAGCTCTAGAGCGACGCACGGCATCACTAACCGCTTCAATGGCTTCTTCTTGTCCTACGACACGTTTATGTAACTCATCCTCTAATTTTAGTAATTTTTCACGATCACTTTGAAGCATTTTGGTTACCGGAATTCCTGTCCACTTAGCAACAACCTCTGCTATATCTTCATACGTGACTTCCTCCTTAATTAAGGATGTATCTTGTTGTTCAGCTAAATCTTTCTGGAATTTTTCAAGTTGCTCAGTGGCTTCTTTGATTTTGCCATATCGGATTTCGGCTACTTTACCGTAATCACCGTCACGCTCCGCGCGCTCAGCTTCAAGTTTATAATTTTCAATATCTTGCTTAATGTTCTGAACGTTTTCAACGACCTCTTTTTCAGATTTCCATTTGGCATTTAGCTCGTTGCGTTCTTCTTTGAGATTTGCTAATTCTGCTTTTAAGCTTTTTAATTTAGCTTCATCTTTTTCGCGCTTAATGGCTTCATGTTCAATTTCAAGCTGCATAATTTTACGATCGAGTACATCCAATTCTTCTGGTTTAGAGTTAATCTCCATGCGTAATTTAGAAGCTGCTTCATCCATTAAATCAATAGCTTTGTCTGGTAGAAAACGGTTGGTAATATAACGCTCCGATAATTCTACAGCACCAATGATAGCTTCATCTTTAATTCTAACTTTGTGGTGTGTTTCATACTTTTCTTTAATACCTCTAAGTATAGAAATCGCACTTTCTGTATCTGGTTCATTAACGATTACTTTCTGAAAACGACGCTCTAAAGCTTTATCTTTTTCAAAATACTTTTGATACTCGTCTAAAGTAGTTGCTCCAATGGCTCTTAATTCGCCTCGTGCTAAAGCAGGTTTCAAAATATTTGCAGCATCCATGGCGCCTTGTCCACCACCTGCGCCAACTAAAGTATGAATCTCGTCTATAAATAGAACGATATCTCCATCACTTTCGGTTACCTCTTTAATAACGGCTTTTAAGCGTTCTTCAAACTCTCCTTTGTATTTTGCACCTGCAATTAAAGCTCCCATATCTAGCGCAAAAATCTGTTTGTCTTTTAGGTTTTCTGGAATATCTCCATCAATAATTCTATGTGCTAAGCCTTCAGCAATGGCAGTTTTTCCTGTACCAGGTTCACCAACTAAAATCGGATTGTTTTTGGTTCTACGCGATAAAATTTGAAGTATTCTTCGGATTTCTTCATCACGTCCAATAACAGGGTCTAACTTGCCATCTTGTGCTAGTTGATTTAAGTTTTTTGCATACTTGCTAAGCGAATTATAGGTTTCTTCTTGACTTTGAGATGTAACTCGGTCTCCTTTGCGCAATTCCTCAATAGCAGCATTTAAACCTTTTTCAGTAACGCCTTGGTCTTTTAAGATTTGAGCAATTTTACTTTTAGATTTAAAAATAGCTAATACTAAATGTTCAATAGACACGAAGTCATCATTCATTTTTTTAGCAATTATTGAAGATTCGTTTAAGGCTTTACTTGCGTCTCGTGAAAGCATAAGTTCGCCACCTGAAACTTTAGGAAAGCTTTCGAGGTCCTTATCTAGTATTTGTTGCAAGATAGCTACGTTAACATTCAGTTTTTTAAGTAAGAATGGTAATACGTTTTCGTCAACATTAAAAAGAGCTTTAAAAATGTGCTCATTTTCTATTTGCTGATGACCAAAACCTTGAGCGAGCTGTTGCGCTTGCTGTATGGCTTCTTGCGATTTAATGGTGTAATTATTAAAATTCATCTTTATATTGTTTTAGTGATTATGTCAACTTGAGTGTTATTGAAAGGTTTAGTATTCTCGATTGTGCTCAAACGGACAAGATTTAATTTGTTGTTATGCTTGATTAACAGTAGTCAATTATCTTACCATTTTAAAAACGTAAGAATTAAGTGACAAAATGTCTTGTTTGTTGTTTTTGTGTATGACGTTTTGACTGTTATAAAGATAAGGTTTTAAGTTGTATAGTTCATGTATTGGTCAGTTATAGTAAAACTTTCTGAATACAATCTATTTTTGAAAAAAAACACAATACTCATTATGATAAGATTATACGTCGTACTCATCACCATTCTTTTTGGTTTCAACCTAAATGCACAGTCTGTAGAAGACGATTTTGAAGGTGATGGAACAATTACAACGTGGTTTGGTGATGATTGTGGATTAGATACTAATTTTAATAATCCTTATCAGGAAGGTATAAATGTTTCAAATACCGTTTTAGAATATAATGATGAAGGAGGTAGTTATGGTAATGTAAGGTTTGATGTTAGTTCTAATTTTGACTTAACTATTAATAATAGTTTCAGCCTTAAGATTTATGTGCCTTCTAGCGGAATTACCGGAAATCAAACAAATCAGGTGTCTTTAAAGCTTCAGGACGGCACATTAAACGAACCGTGGACAACGCAGAGTGAAATTATAAAGCCCATACTTTTAGATCAATGGCAAGAGTTGGTTTTTAATTTTGAAGCAGATAATTATATTAATTTAGATAGTAGCTCACTACCTCCAATTCAAAGAACGGACTTTAATCGTGTTGTGTTACAGATAAATGGAGAAAATAATACAGACTTAGTTTTGGCTTATTTAGATGATATTCTGCATTTTGATACAGTGAGTAACGATCCTATCTACGATCATCTCGTTTGGTCTGATGAGTTTGACGACGATGGTACTATCAACTCATCCAAATGGTTTCACCAAACACAACTACCGAATGGAGGTAGCTGGTTTAATGGAGAAATTCAACATTATACAAATCGAGAGGATAATGCTTTAGTTAGTGATGGGTTTTTAAATATTATAGCTAAAAAAGAAACGTATACGGATCAAAGTGTAACTAAGCAGTATACGTCAGCACGATTAAATTCTAAATTTGCATTTACCTATGGAAAAGTAGAAATTAGAGCAAAGTTGCCATCGGGAGTTGGGACTTGGCCTGCAATTTGGATGCTTGGAAAAAATATTAATGAAGATGGAGGTTATTGGGATACTCAGGGTTTTGGTACAACCTCTTGGCCTGCTTGTGGTGAAATAGATATTATGGAGCATTGGGGACACAATCAAAATTATGTGCAAAGTGCAATGCATACACCTTCTAGTTACGGTGGTACTATTAATGTAGGAGGGCAAACCGTTGGTACAGTATCTTCGGAATTTCATGTTTATACCCTAGAATGGTCACCAGAAAAAATGGTGTTTGCAGTAGATGGTAATGTGCACTATACGTATAACCCAGAATTGAAAGATACCAATACATGGCCTTTTGATGCTGAACACTATTTACTACTTAATTTTGCTATTCAATCTAATATTGAGGCTAGTTTTACTCAAGACGCTATGGTTATTGATTATGTTAGAGTGTATCAGGAAAGTCCATTGCATGTTGATGATCTTGAAGAGACTGAGCTCATAGCTTTTTATCCAAATCCAGTAAAGGGTGTTTTAAATATCTCGTCTCAAGAATTTATAGATAACAATGCGACCATGCAAGTTGCTGATATTAGCGGTCGTTTAGTTTCTGAAAAGCAGTGTCAATTTATTAATGGTCATATGAATTTTGATGTGTCGAGTTTGCGCAATGGAGTTTATTTCTTTTCATTAATTTTAGAAAACGGTATCACAAATACTTTTAAATTTATAAAGCAATAAGATTTGTAAGTTTCTAAGTAATATGCGACATTTATGATATGGGAATTTTTGATAAATTATTTGGTGGTTCTTCAGAACCAAAGGAAGAAAAAACTTTGCCTTGGCAAGTATTAAGTGAGGTTTCACAATTAGATACCATTGCCGAAAAATCCAATTCTAAAACGCAACTTATTTTTAAGCATTCTACGCGTTGCGGAATTAGTAGCATGGTTATGAAACAATTTGTATCGGCATACGATTTAGAAACTAATGCTGACTTGTATTATTTAGACTTACTCAATTATAGAGATGTTTCTAGTGAGGTTGGTTATACGTTTCAGGTGATGCATCAATCTCCGCAATTATTAGTGATAAAAAATGGAGTAGTGGTGGCGCATGCGAGTCATGGCGCTGTAAATGATGTGGATTTGGGACAGTTTGTATAGGGTTTATTTGTTTTTAAAAATACTTATATACGTGTCTCTTCATTCTTGCGTAGACAGACAAACTTTTTAGGTTTAGCGAAGCTATTCCGTATCGCAATTCATCGTAATGAACATTATTCTTGAGCGTCTATTTTTAATTTAAGGCTTGGGTAAACGGCTATATTTAAACACCGTATAAAACATCAACAATAGCTTAATCTTGCCTTTGTCATTTCGAACTTAGTGAGCAATCTCATAATAATTTTAGAATGATGAGACGATATTTCTGTCATGGCGCTGCGCTTAAAATATGCTATGGCAGGAATCTAAAGTTATGTGATACTTTTTGGGTTCCTGCTTTCGCAGGAATGACAAACGGTACTAATTTTAATGTTACTTTCTCAGGTTACCATTAGTGATTCTCTTAAACGTCACCAAACAGTGTATTTCCTCAACCACTAATAGCACATATCAAATAAAAAACCTCAAAGTCATTACAACCTTGAGGTTTTACGTTTTATAAAAATTAATATCTAGTATTTAATAATTATCTTCTTATTAAATACACTTGAATTTGTTTCCGCTTTTAAAATATAAGTGCCTTCAGAAATATGTTTCACCGGAATTTTAATCTCGTTAGACATTGGTAGGTTGGTAGCATTCCAAGATGCTACAGTCTGACCAGCAACATTAATTAAGTAGAGTTGTTTAACCTCAACCGAAGGAGGCGTTTTTACAAAAATTTCATCCGTATCGTGTAAGTAGCGAACAGTAATATCTTTAAACTCTTCTTCAATAGTAGAAAGCACAGCATCTTCTTGGAAGACTAGGTAGAATCTATCGCTATAAGTTCCGGCGTCAATGTTTATTTGGAAGTTAACCTCATTAAATCTGGTATAAGTGCCTTCTACGGCATCAAAAATGTAGACATCAATAGCCTCATCGAAGTTTTCAAGTTCGGTAAGTCCTATTTCAACGTTTCCATTTTCAGCAATTACCATATCTAAAGGATATTCTTTAGTGTCATCAAATTCGCCAACACCTTGTATAACATATCTCTCACCTTCAATTAGGAATGATAAGTCACTTGGGAAATAATCAGCATTAAGTGCATCATAGCCATAATCAACATCATCAGTAGCCGTATTATCTGATGTAAATCCTAATAAGAGATGTCTAACAGCACCTTCTGGTGTAGTGAAGTTTAAGCGTAAACGTCTAATAACACTTTCCTCACCATTAGGAATACTAACCGTATCCTGATAGTTATTACTAGGTCTTAAAAATGTAGATTGTGAGCCTTCTTTCTTAAATACACGCTGTGCATTATTGAAGACTAAAGTGCCACCATCAGCATCAGCTTGAACAAAGAAACCTTGTCCTACAGGTACATATCTCCCTGGTATTTTTAAGGCATTTCCTGCATCAAATATTTCGATTGGAGCTGACGCGCTAGCTAAACCTCCTGTGTTGTTTAGATAAGAATACCTACCTCTGTAAGCTGCTAAATTATGACTAGGATTATTTGGTGCTTGTTCCCAGAAAATAATTTTTCCATCTAGTAAGGCGGTTTCATTATCGCTAATAAAAGCATTAGCGTCTATTGCAGAAGGGTAAGGATTACTTAAAAGTGTTTCATTATCTGCACTAATGGCGTGTGTTATAGTGCCATTGTTAGGTTGTCCGCTAAAGGTATAATTCTGTTCTGAAGATCCAATACCACTACCTTTCATGGTGTAGCCTAATCCAACACTGATTCCTGTATTTTGATTGATACGGTTCCAGTCAGCATACGCACCTGTTAAGTTGGTGTAAGTGTATAGCCAACGACTACTAATAGTTGCTGGAGATGTCCCTGGTGCATCATAAGCAGTGGTCCATGATACAGGATTTGTACCATCATATAGAACTTCTGCTAATTCATAGGTTCGGTTTTCAGATATACCCGCATTACTCACAGGACTTCCCCAGTAATTATAATTGAATTTATTACCAGAGCCTTGCTGATCACGTTCTAATTTACCCGTTCCAGAATAATCTACAATACTTCCCGTAGGTTGTAAAAGTTGAGATTCACCTTCTAAATCTAAAGTGCCATCTATTTTTAAGTATTTGTTGACTGTTATAGGGTAGTCATTATTAATAGTTAATGTATTGTTATCTACTCTAAGTCCTAATACTTGTGTTGGTCTATTAGATGTTACATTATGTTGAGTACTAACGATATTCCAATTCACACCATTGGTGTTTGGTATCATTAAATCAGTACCATTTTGCCAAGCATCTTGGTTATCCCAATTGGTAGAGCCTCCTGAAGTAAAATAAGGTAACGGTGCAGATTCATCTTGCAAAGTGGTCATATTTCTTAATATCCCATTTACACCTTTGTTGGCAATTAAACTACCTGCATCCATATGTAAAGAACTCTGATTCATTTGGTAATATGCGATTAGGTTACTCCAAGCCAATCCAGAAATATCTAATGGAACTATAGAACCACGTACGGAAGTACCATGTTCTTCAATTTCTTGATTCATCATGTCGCGAATCTGTGTTGTTGTTAAAGTGGTGTTCCAAAGTCGTATTTCATCTAACCAACCATTATAATAATTGGTAGGAGTATTGCCTGGACGAGACATGGCACCAAGCAACATATTAAATGTATTTGCTGCAGGGCTTGGACCATTAATACTATTTCTTTGAACTCCATCAATATATAGTGTGTAGGTAGTGCCATTAAACGTTACTGCAATATGATACCATCTATCAGCCGTTATTCCATTCGCAGAAAGTCCAGAGCCATTTGCTCTAAAACTAATAGTATTATTTACCAAACGTAAATCGTAACCAGTTGCAAAGTTTGTGGCATCTCGTTTAGATAAAATGGTTTGAATACTTCCATTAATAGTGTTAGGCTTTATCCATACTTCTAAACTAAAGTTGGCAGGTGCATTATAGTTACTTCCTAAATTAACACTGTCATCGGACCCATCAAAATTTATTAAGTCTTCACACTCAGGGAATGTAACTTCAAATGTTGTCGAATTAACAGCACAAGGTGCTACATTGTTCATTGTCCAAGTAATATCATATGTTGCTCCGCTTTCACCTGTAAATGTAGCGTTTGGGTCACTTATATTAGAGAATGAATACGGTCTACCAGAAGGTGTAGATATAGCAGACCACGTTCCCGTTCTATTTGCAGATAATACAATTGATGTATTACTACAATTATCAATATCAGTTGTATTGCTTGCTGTGGCATTAACAGAAGTTGAAATTGTAACCACCTTTGTGTCAATAACTTCACCACAAGTTGTACCTGGATTATTAGTTGTATACGTTAATATTACGGATCCATTTGTAATATCTGTTGCGCTTGGTGTGTAAATATTACCTGTAATAGTACCTGCAGTTCCGCTTGAACTCCAAGTTGCAGACGTCGCACTACCACCAAAGGTTGCCGCAGATAAATCTAACGTTTCTGTAGAACACAGTGTCTCATTTGGACCTGCATTAACAGTAGCGGCTTCATTTATAGTTATAGTAATTTCATCAATAGCGGCATTACAAACTCCAGAAGGAATGTTAGATGTGAGCGTAAGGGTAACAATACCATTTGAAATGTCAGTTGCACTTGGGGTATACGTTGTGTTTAGTGCTGAAGCACTTCCAAATGTTCCTCCAGTACTCGAAGACCATGTTCCATTCGTAGCGCTACCGCTTAAAGTACCATTAAGTACAATACTATCTGTACTACAAACGGTGAAGTCTAAACCAGCATCTACAATTGCCGCTGGATTTACGGTAATAACAATCGTATCTGTTGTAGATCCACAAGGTCCTGATGGATCGTTAGTTGTTAATGTTAAAGTAACAGTTCCACTTGTTATACTTGGTGTATAAGTAGCATTTAAATCTGTTGAGTCAGAAAAACTACCATCAGGTGCACTCCAAGTTGCAGAAGAAGCACTGCCTCCAATAACACCGCTAAGTGTAACAGAACCATCTGCACATATAGTTTGGTTAACTCCAGCATTAACTGTAGGTAGTTCGTTAATGGTTACTACCATAGAATCACTCACGGCATCACATATACCATCACTAGGAGTGTTGGTGTAAGTAAGGGTTACTGTACCATTAAGAATATCTAAAGCACCTGGTGTATATATTGAACCACTAAATGAACCATTGCCTGTAGTCGACCAAGTGCCAATAGCATTAGTACCTCCAATTGAAGCCGACGCAAGGTTAACTGTGTCTCCTTCACATATTGTAATATCAGAAGGGGCTGTTACCGTAGGAGTAGCATTAATTGTAACCGTTTCTCCAGAGAGTAAATTGACACAGCCAACACCATTACTATTTGGTGGGTCAGTATATTGAACACTTGTAAACTCATATGTACCAGCTGGTTCATTTGGCAACGAAAATGTACCTGAATTACCAATATCAAAAGTGCCCTCAGGAGAACCATTAAAGGTATAACTTACAGTTGTATTTGGGGTTCCATTTACAACTATATCTTCTCCATAACAGATGGTGCTTGGTACTGCCATTTCTGCTGTAGGGTTGGCTATGATATGAATGCGCATAGTGTCTTCAATAGTTGGACATGAACCAATAAAACTCCCACTATCAGCAAGTAGGCTAATGGTTATAATATCCCCGGCAACTAAGCCACTAGGTAGTGTATATGTTGCGGTTTCTGAATATAGTGGTCTAGGTGGAGGGTAAATCCAATCACCAACACAATAACCAAAAAACAAAAAGCCGTCACAATAACGTGATGGGGTATCAACACCTATTGTAGAAAACGTACCACCTGCGCCATTATCACTCCATTCCCATTCTGTATTAGGTAGGCCGTCAGAATCACCATTCATGGTTACAATACCGGTGCCTTCACAAACATAGATGTCATTACCGGCATCAATATCTATTGAAGACGAAAAGTTTAAAAGAACAAATTTGTCGCTAGCATCAGATGTACCACAGGCATTAGTTGCTGTAACGCTAATTGTTTGCCAAAATGCAAATGCACCAGAAATAGCGACTTCAATTTGGCTAGTACCTTGGCCATTGGTTATTGTCATTGAACCTGGAACCGTCCAATTGTAAGTTTCTACATTAGGGTCATCTTCAACATAATAAATAGCTGTACTTACTGGGCATAAAAAAGATGATGTTCCATTTATAGTTCCTGGTGTTGACGGTGTACCATAATAAACCGTTATTTCACCGGTAGCTGTAGTTGTACTACAGGCATTGGTTGCTGTAACGGTGTAATTATAGGTGCCACTAATACTATTATCAGGATTTCCATTAATTCTTACACGTCCTAATCCTGCATTATAATTATAATTTACTCCTAGAGGTAAGCCAGTTACCGTAACTGAAGTAGCATTAGTAACATTGAAATCAATATTCTCGACTCTTCCAATTGGATTTCCGCCTGTTCTACAAACACTTTGGTCAGCACTTGTAGAGGTTAAGGTGATTACAGGGTTAGGTTCAACTGTTACTGTTATAGTATCTGTGCTTTCACAGCTATTAGTTGTACCTGTCACCGTATAAGTATGCGTACCTACTGCAGGCACAAAGGCAACGTTATTTGTTACTCCACTATCCCACGTATAAGTAGTTGCTCCAGAACCCGTTAAAATTAGGTTATCACCTTCACATATGTCAATATTAGTACTATTGCCATTGGCCAATGCTGTAACTACAGGAAGTGGCTTAATGTCCATCGTTAAACTTTCTGTAGCCGGAACAGGATCTGCACAAGTAAGATTTGAACTTACTTCTACAGAAACGATATCACCATCTACGAGAGTTGCGTTGTCATAAGAATTTGTGTCACTACCTACTGGTGATCCATTAACATACCATTGATAACTAGGCATTGTCCCGCCGTTAACTAAACTCGACACAAAGAACGTTACATTTTCTCCATCACAAACAGGGTTTTCGGAAGCATTTAATGTGTACGTGACTGGCCTTAACGGATTAACAGTCATTATAATAGTATTACTTGTCGTTACAGTATCACAAGGTCCAGAAGAAATTTCTACATAGATATCATCACCATTAGCTAGGCTCGTTGTGGTGTATGTTGCGCTGTTGTTTCCAACCGATGAACCGGCAACAAACCATTCGTACTGAGGGCTAGCACCTAAATCGGTGCCAGTTGCTGTAAAAGTCACAGATTCTCCTAAACAAATTGGTGAAACAGGTGATGAAGTAATTGAAGCCGTTGCTCCTTGTACATGATCTAAAACAGTTACTGTTGTTGTACATGTATCCGTATTACCACTGGCATCTGTTACGGTAAGTATTACGGTGTTAGCTCCAATATCTGAACAATCAAAATCTGTTATGTCAGTATCAAAAGTTACTCCACCACAAGCATCAGAAGATCCGTTATTAATAGCATCTTCAGCAATGCTAGCATTACCAGAAGCATCTAAAGCTATTGTTAGAGGTTGACAAATTGCTGTTGGTGATTCTCTATCTTCAACTATGACATCAAAGTTACAGGTTGAAGTTAATCCATTTCCATCATCTGCAATAGCAACAACATTGGTTGTTCCTATAGAAAAGGTATATGGAAATGTTATTGGATGACCACCAATTTCATAATTAATAAGTGGTGATCCGTTACAATTATCTGTAGCTGTCGCAACAAATGATAATGAAGTATCGCATTGGCCTGGTTCTGTTGTGTAATAGGGAGCAACAGTTGGACATGTGATAACTGGCGGAGTTGAATCGACAACTGAAATTCCTTGTTCACAAGTAGTCGTAAGTCCTGCAGTGTCGGTTACTGTCCAAATGACAGTATGATTACCAACAGGTAATGGTAATTGCTCAGCTAAGTTATTTGTTACAGTCGCTACAGCACAATTATCATTAGTAGTTGGAGGTGTTAAAGGTATAGTTGTAATCTCACAATTAGTATCTGCATTAACACTTATGTCTGCAAGACAAACTATGGTTGGGGCTTCTGAATCTATAACAGTTATTGTAAATGAGCACACAGAACTATTCCCGTTAAGATCTGTTGCAGTGTATTCTATAGTTGTATCTCCTACAGGAAAAGCATCACCAGAATTTAAACCTGTTGCATCTGTTTGTACTACTGTTGCACCACCACAATTGTCTGTTGCTGTTGGTATTGTATAATTTACTACTGCTGAACAGTTTCCAGAGTCGTTAGTTATTGAAAAATTTGTTGGGCAAAATGTGAATGTTGGATCGGTATTATCAAGAATAGTAATGGTTTGAGTTCTAGTCGTTGCATTATTGCCACAAGCATCAGCAATATTCCAAGTTCTGGTCACGGTACCATTATAGCTATTTCCTACTAAAGCAGAATCTATACCAGTTACAGTGCCTCCAGCATCGCAGTTGTCTGTCCAAGCCAAGCTTATCATATCTGGTACATCAGAAAAACAGCTAACAGTAATATCACTAGGTGCAACTGTAATTACAGGTGCAATAGTGTCGTCAATAGTAATAGTTTGAGTTCTAGTTATGGCAGCATTACCACTTGAATCGGTATAATTCCAAGTTCTCGTAATAGTTCCTCCACAAGCATCACCTGCTAAAGCAGAATCTACACCAGCTACAGTTCCACCTGTATCACAGTTATCTGTCCAAGGAAGATTTATCATAGCAGGTACGTCATCCACACATTCTACCGTGATATTAGAAGGTGCGGCTGCAATTACAGGAGCTATTGTATCGGTGATAATCACATTCTGTGTTTGTGTAGAAGCGTTTCCTGCAGCATCTGTATAAGTCCAAGTCACAACAGTCGTCCCTTGAGCAGTAATAGGAAGCGTAGCATCGTTTGTTACTGTTATTAGTCCACTACAATTATCAGTAGCCGTTGGATCAGTTAACGACGTAACTTCACATTGATCCGTAACATTAGCTAAGGTTGCAACATCAGGAACAGGAGCAGTATTATCAGTAATAACCACATTTTGTGTTTGTGTAGAAACATTTCCAGCGGCATCCTCATACGACCAAGTCACAACAGTAGTGCCTTGAGCAGTAATTGGAAGTATAGCATCATTTGTTACTGTTACTATTCCACCACAATTATCAGTAGCCGTTGGATTAGTTAACGACGTAACTTCACATTGATCCGTAACATTAGCTAAGGTTGCAACATCAGGAACAGGAGCAGTATTATCAGTAATAACCACATTTTGTGTTTGTGTAGAAATATTTCCAGCGGCATCCTCATACGACCAAGTCACAACAGTAGTGCCTTGAGCAGTAATTGGAAGTATGGCATCATTTGTTACTGTTACTATTCCACCACAATTATCTGTTGCTGTTGGTGCAGTTAACGATGTGACTTCGCATTGAGCCTCGACGTCAGCTAAGGTTGCAACATCAGGGACAGGTGCTGTAATATCCGTAATCACAACATTTTGAGTTTGTGTTGAGGTGTTTCCGTTACCATCATCATAAGTCCAAGTGACTAGTGTTGTACCTTGAACAGTAATAGGGAGTGTAGCATCATTTGTTACCGTTACTGTTCCTCCACAATAATCTGTAGCTGTTGGAGCAGTTAATAACGTAACTTCACATTGGTCAGTTACATCAGCTAAGGTTGCAACACCTGGGACAGGTGCTGTAATATCCGTAATCACAACATTTTGAGTTTGTGTTGAGGTGTTTCCGTTACCATCATCATAAGTCCAAGTGACTAGTGTTGTACCTTGAACAGTAATAGGGAGTGTAGCATCATTTGTTACCGTTACTGTTCCTCCACAATAATCTGTAGCTGTTGGAGCAGTTAATAACGTAACTTCACATTGGTCAGTTACATCAGCTAAGGTTGCAACACCTGGGACAGGTGCTGTAATATCCGTAATCACAACATTTTGAGTTTGTGTTGAGGTGTTTCCGTTACCATCATCATAAGTCCAAGTGACTAGTGTTGTACCTTGAGCAGTAATAGGAAGTGTAGCATCATTTGTCACCGTTACTGTTCCACCACAATTATCCGTAGCTGTTGGAGTAGTTAATGAAGTGACTTCGCATTCAGCAGTTACGTCAGCTAGAGTAACAACATCAGCAATAGGAGCAGTCGTGTCTGTGATAACAACATTTTGAGTTTGTGTTGAGGTGTTTCCGTTACCATCATCATAAGTCCAAGTGACTAGTGTTGTACCTTGAGTAGTAATAGGAAGTGTAGCATCATTTGTCACCGTAACTGTTCCATCACAATTATCCGTAGCTGTTGGAGTAGTTAATGAAGTGACTTCACATTCAGCAGTTACGTCAGCTAGAGTAACAACATCAGCAATAGGAGCAGTCGTGTCTGTGATAACAACATTCTGTGTTTGCGTTGCAGTGTTTCCATTGCTATCATAGTAAGTCCAAGTGACTATAGTTGTGCCTTGAGTTGTAATAGGAAGTGTAGCATCGTTGGTTACCGTTACTGTTCCACCACAATTATCTGTTGCGGTTGGTGCAGTTAAAGAAGTGACTTCACATTCTGTGGTTACGTCAGCTAGAGTAACAACATCAGCAATAGGAGCAGTCGTGTCTGTGATAACAACATTTTGTGTTTGCGTTGCAGTGTTTCCATTGCTATCATAGTAAGTCCAAGTGACTATAGTTGTGCCTTGAGTTGTAATAGGAAGTGTAGCATCGTTGGTTACCGTAACTGTTCCACTACAATTATCCGTAGCAGTTGGAGCAGTTAATGACGTAACTTCACATTCTGCAGTTACGTTAGCTAAGGTTGTAACATCAGGGATAGGTGCTGTATTATCAGTAATAATTACATTTTGTGTTTGTGTTGAAGCATTTCCGCTTACATCTGTATAAGTCCAAGTAATAACCGTTGTACCTTGAGTAGTTATTGGAAGTATAGCATCGCTTGTTACCGTTACTGTTCCACCACAATTATCTGTTGCTATTGGTGTGGTTAATGAAGTGACTTCACATTCAGCAGTTAGGTCAGTTAAGGTTGCAACATCAGGGACAGGTGCAATATTATCTACAACATTAACAGTAGCCGTACAAGTACCCGTATTCCCATTACCATCATCAACAAATAAGTTTACAGTAATAGGTGTTCCAATATCAGAACAATCAAAAGCTGTTTGAGTTAAAGATAATCCCATGGTACCAGTACCACAAATTGTAGAACCGTTATCAATATCATTTGGATCTAATGTAGCATTTCCAGTAGCATCTAAGTTTAATGTAAATGGTGTAGCGATACAAATAGCTGTTGGGACTTCTAATCCTCCATCAGTAATAGTCCAACTATCAGAAGCTATCATATTAGCTCTAGCATTTGTAGCAGCAATGGAACAATATTGGCTATAACCACCATGAAAATTAACTCCATTTTGTAAGCCATGTGTGTCCCAACCTATTAGGATATTCTCATAGTTACTAGTTGAGAGGGTTACGTACCGAAACATGCCAGTCATTTCGGTAACATTAGAAACATCCCAACTACTTAAATCTTGATCAAAATTAGTAGCACCACTAAACATAACAAGCATATTAGTAACATTAGAAACATCCCAACCGCTAATATCTTGATTAAAAGAACTAGCGTTAGTAAATAAAAGCCATAAACTCGATGCATTAGAAACATCCCAACCACTAATGTCTTGATTGAAGGAACTAGCGTTATGAAACATACCATACATATTAGTTGGAGATATAATCCAACCAGAAATATCCCCATTAAAGGAAGTTGCTCCATTGAACATATTATACATTTGAGTCACATTAGATAGCTTTGAATTCCAACCGTCTAAATTTTGATTAAAACTAGTAGCATTTCTAAATAAACCATTCAAAAATTGTACATTACTAACATCCCAATTATTTAAACTTTGATTAAAATTAGTAGTACCTTCAAAAGTCGAAACCATTTTTTCGACATTAGACACGTCCCAATGATCGATAGGACTATTAAAACTAGTAGCATTACCGAGCATATAAAACATATCAGTTACGTTACTCAAATTTGGTGCATCTAAAGGTAGGTATGTGTTAAATTCTAAATTGCTACATCCCCAGAATGCTTTTTCCATAGAAGTCCATTCAATATCACCCCATTGATTCACTTCAAGAATTTTGTCTTTATCTCCACCGTTGTTAAAATAGATTCTAGGAAAATCTCCTCTTATAGCAACAGTATAGGTACCAGCTGTACCAAAATCATGAGTAACGTCACTAGTGATCCCAAATTGATCAAAAGTACCATCATTGTCCCAATCAACATCATAGTTATAGCCACCTCCTGTGGTAGGAATAGTTATCTCTGTGGGTGAAGAGGCACCAGGATTATCCGTTTTCCAAGTCGTAATAAACTCGTTTTGCGCCGTTAAGCTTACAGAAAAGGTTAATACAACTAAGCATTGTATTAGTAGAATGTAACTTTGTTTCATAATAGCAAGTAATTAGGGTTAAAAACTTAATAATTATAGTCTTTGGACCTTTGTGTTTAATGAAATGTAGGTTTAAAATAAATGCACTTTTCAGTTTTTGAGGCTGCCCAAATATAGAACGATAAAATTAAAAACCAAACAAAAACATCGGTAAAATGTAATAAACATCGTCAAACTGTTGTTTTTTGTCGTAAAACAGTGTCATTTTGTTAATTAATCCTGTGCTGTTTTTATCGTCAGTATTTCTATTAGTTTCATTTATTCAAGGGGGTGTAATATTGTTTTTAAACAATTATTCTTTATTTTATTAAAGCTTAGGGATAACACTTAAATAAATAAAACAATAGATGTATCTAAAAGAGATAAATCATTACTGGCTCAAACCATAAAAATTAATCAAATAAGGGTATAAAAAAATATCAATAGCTTATGTATCAGTATAGGGCTACTGTAATTACTATTAATAATATAAGGGATGCTTCAAATATAAAATTTAATTTCTTTAGTTGCGTATATTGTCGTTAACTAGCAAAAAAAGACTTTAAAAGTTACATGCGAACACTATGACTTGTGGACGATAACTAGCATTACGATGTGTTTTAACTTTTAGGATGGTTATTATGTTCTAATCTAAAATAACACGAAATAGCTTTTATTTTGTCATTTATGATCTTCAATGTTGCACACCTGTCTTATGATGTTGTACTCAAGATAAACTAGAAAATGTATTGTTATGCCTATGTAGGCTGGCAAACCTTTGGGGTCAGTGAAGCTAATCCAATTCCGTAATTTGTATCATAATTTTAAGAAATGTATACTCCGTTGATACTTCGTATGTAATTTATGCGCTGTTAGGGTTGGTGTTTTTTTACTAATTTTAAGGTGCATTATAGCTTGTGGATTCCTGCCTACGCAGGAATGACAAACGGCACTGCTTCATTTTAGTCTTAATTTTCTTATCCTATGGTCGTGGTTTTACCGACGATTGTAATCGTTTTAAACTTAGTTAACTATTAAAATTTGTAATCAACCAACAGTAATGGTTTTTACCAACATCGCCAATCAAGTTAATTCTTTTACCATCAAAACAGTCATTCGACTGGATTTAAGATAAACTTTGGCAAGAATCAATAAAAAACGGCCTGAAAAATAATTTTCCAGACCGTTCTATTCAATTTATGGTGCTTCTAACTTCGTTGTGTATTGTAAGAACTAATGATATCTTTTAGTTTTAACTTTAGATCTTCACCAGTGTCATAGACCATTTGTTCATCACTCGGAAATTGTAGTTGCCTTTGACTGACTAAGATTCTATCATCTTTATTTAAAGCACGTTTATCACCTTTATAACGTGCAAATACATTTTCAAAAACAAAACCACTATCTATAGTAAACGTATCTATAATTTGGTTCTGCTTTAAATCCGTATAAACAACATTTGCAATAACTTGAGAAGATTTAGTTTGTACAATTTCTGTAAGTCGCGCTTTTACGTTTATAATTTTATCAACTTTAATGTCGTTACCAAGGCTGTCTTTTCTAACATTTCCTGCACGATCTAATACATATTCCCAACCATCAATAACTTCTTGTTCGCGCACTATTTGACGTTCGTTAATACGTTCTGGTGAAATGTTTATTTGCTTTAATTGCAATTGCATGGCATAATCGTAATTGATAGTTTCTGCCGCATTAGAATGGTAGCTTGTCCAAAACTGATTTAAGCCATACGTATTAAAATCTAACAAATCTGCCTCTAACTGCTGCGGAATAATTTGTTTAGTTTCATTAACTATAGACACATTTATGTAATCTGTTCCTTTTTGGTGTGCCTCTGTCATTAGACTTCTGGTCTCTTCAAAATTTGGATTAATTTGTTCTATATAACTAAAGATATCATAAGCTTCACGTGCATTATATTTGTCTTTAGAATCTAAAAGCGCAATACCTTGTCCGATTAAATAATCTGAAGTTTTGTATCTGTAATCTATAATCTCATCACTGTAATCATTAAATTTTAACTGTAATGTTTTTCCGTTGATCTGCAAAGGTAGCACACGTTTTATGGCGTTTTGTCTGTTTTCTAAATCAATATAGGTATCATAAATAGTTTTGTATTGCTCAGGATTACCATCTTTTTTAAGGTGTGAAATCGTCTGAAGATCTTGATCTAAAACTTTATAATACGCTTCTTCCAGCATTACAATATAATCTTGCTTGCGGTTTTTATCCTTATTATTTTCTAATTTTTCTAAAGCCTCTGAAATAGCATGGTCGTAATTTCCATGACTAATAGCGGTTTCAATTTGTTTTTTGGCACTACAAGATACGAGTACCGAAACGAGAACTGTTAATAGTAGAAATCTTTTCATAATCTTGTGTTTTTTTAGTGAGACTTTATTTTACAAACCTCTTTTTTGAGGTGAAGTAAAATATTTAGTTGAACGTATCCCAAATTTAAATTGGGAACGCATTTGTTTTAGCATTTCCAATTATAATGCCAAAGTTAAAAACTTTTGTTAAATCACGTGGTTTTTAAAGCATTAGAAAAACGACCAAGACAACTTTTTTAATAAGACTCTTGATGCTAAATTATTACCGTGAATTTCATATCAAATAAAAGACTGCTAATTTTTAATAGAAATTCCGCTGGAGTAAAACAATAGCATAATTCCTAAGATATCACTCCTCTGGAGTTTAAGTTTACCTCAAACAGTTTTATTATTAATATTTGGCTCCTCTGGAGCTTTAAATACGACAAATTTGAATTCAGGTTATTGATTTAAAAACAATTTCAGTTAATCATGTCGGAGATGTAATATAGAAGGTATTGAATACAGAATAACATAAATACAGATTTAATAGAACTGACGATTAGAATATATTTTCGTTCCTTTGCAAATCAATAAAAAGCGCATGTTTTATACAGAAAACGGTTGTTTTCATCCTATAGCAATTAAGCCTTCGGAATCGCTTCCGGAGCAATTTACGTTTCCGTTTTATTACACACCACATCCACTTTGTATTGTGGCTGCAGAAGAGCTAAAAACCTACCTAAAAACTCAAACAGATTTTGAACATAATTTTGGTTTAGATAACACTAAAGAAGGTTTAGAAATCGGAAAAATGTTTGGTGTGATGATTGTTAAAACAGTTGAAGGACAACTCGGTTATATTGCAGCGTTCTCTGGAAAAATAGCAGAGCGTAACCATATAGAAGGATTTGTGCCACCAATTTTTGATACCTTAGACAAAAACGGATTCTACAAACAGAATGAAGCCCATTTAAATACGCTTACAGCACAAATTGAAAGCTTAGAACAACAGCCTGCATTAGAAAAAGCCAAAATAGATTTAAAGCAAACGCAACTAGAGTCGGTTAAAACACTTGATGATTTTAAAAGAAATTCAAAAGCAGAAAAGTTAAAACGAAAACAACGTCGAATAGATGCAGAGATCCAGCTCAATGCAACTGATAAAGCCTTGCTTTTTGAAACATTGAAACAACAAAGTATTCAAAATAATATTGACCTAAAATATTTAAAATTAAAGCTTGCTGACAATATTAAAACGGCCGAAGCTCATTTAGCAGAATTACTGCAACCTATAAAAAAAATAAAACAAGAACGAAAATCACGATCTGCACGTTTACAAAAGCAAATCCATGAGCAGTATAGGTTTTTAAATGCAAAAGGTGAAACAAAAGATGTCATAGCTATTTTTGAGACTACAGATTTAGGACAGCCACCAGCAGCTGCAGGCGAATGTGCTGCGCCAAAATTATTTCAATATGCTTATGAAAACAATTTAGAACCCATTGCTATGGCTGAGTTTTGGTGGGGAATTTCACCAAATACAGAAGTGCGTCGTCATGGACAATTTTATCCGTCGTGTCGTGGACGTTGCGAACCTATTTTGGGTCATATGATGAAAGGTTTAAATGTAGAGCCTAATCCCATTGAAACTGCCGGAGTTTTTAAAGGGGAATTAGAAATAATTTATGAAGATGATGCCCTTTTAGTACTCAATAAACCACACGAATTTTTATCTGTACCTGGCAAAACCATTAAAGATTCCGTTTTAACCAGAATGCAAGCGTATTTGCCAGATGCAACAGGACCTTTATTGTTACATCGTTTAGATATGTCGACCTCTGGTTTATTGGTCGTTGCTAAAAATGAGAGAACACATAAGCATCTTCAAAAACAGTTTATAAATCGAACGGTTAAAAAACGTTATGTGGCTGTTTTAGATGGGGTTTTAGAAACAGAGGAAGGTATTATTGATCTTCCACTTCGCGTAGATTTAAACAATAGGCCAAGACAGTTGGTTTGTGATGAGCATGGAAAAAAAGCAACGACAAAGTACGAAGTTGTTGCCGTTAAGGATCATAAAACCCGAATTCATTTTTATCCAATTTCAGGCAGAACACATCAACTAAGAGTTCACGCAGCGCATCGCAAAGGGTTAAATACACCTATTGTTGGTGACGATTTATATGGTAGGCTTGCCGACCGATTACACCTTCATGCAGAATATTTAAGTTTTGAACACCCTATAGAACAAAAATGGGTTAGTTTTAGTTGCGATGCACCATTTTAGAGAAGAGAAAGGATTTTAAAAAGTAACTCACAATGTCTAAAAGAGCAAAATAAATCTGAAATTAAAAGAATAAATTTCGATTTTAAGTCTGCTTTAATTTATTCAATTGGCTTTACTATAAAAGCTATTGCAAACCACAAATTTTATCCTAACTTTGTAAGCCAACAATGCTTGGGAATTTTATGAGTCACAAAGTACTACTTAACTCTAAAGAAGTCAATATTATCCTTCATAGATTGGCTTGTCAACTCATTGAAAATCATGATGATTTCTCTGAAACCGTCTTAATCGGAATTCAGCCAAGAGGAAAATATTTAGCGGATAGATTAGCGCAAATTCTTACTGAAGATTATAAGATTAAGAACATTCAACTTGGGCATTTAGATATCACTTTTTTTAGAGACGACTTTAGAAGAGGAGATAAACCATTAGAAGCCAATACCACTAGTATAGATTTTATTGTAGAAGACAAAAACGTTGTTTTTATCGACGATGTTTTATATACAGGTCGTAGTATTAGATCTGCACTAACTGCAATTCAATCTTTTGGACGACCGAAAGACATCGAATTATTAACCTTAATCGATAGACGCTTTAGCAGACATTTACCAATTCAGCCTAATTATAGAGGAAGACAAGTTGATGCCATTGATAAGCAAAAGGTTATAGTGAAGTGGGTTGAAAATGAAGGCGAAGATGCTGTGTATTTGGTGGATAAATAAGAAAATATGAAGTTGAACTTGAAATTGAAGTTGAACTTGAAAAAACAAAATATATAAAGTGAATTTGCTAAAGGCGACAAGCTAATAGCTAAAAGCGAATAAAAGATGAGCGAATTAAGTGTCAATCACTTATTAGGAATTAAATATCTGAACAAACAAGATATTGACCTTATTTTTGAAACTGCAGATCAGTTTAAAGAAGTGATAAATAGGCCTATTAAAAAAGTGCCATCGCTTAGAGATATCACTATTGCAAATCTATTTTTTGAAAACTCTACACGTACCAAATTATCTTTTGAGTTAGCAGAAAAACGATTGTCTGCGGATGTTATTAATTTTTCGGCATCGCAATCGTCCGTTAAAAAAGGCGAAACATTAATAGATACGGTTAATAATATCTTATCGATGAAAGTGGATATGGTGGTAATGCGTCATCCTAATCCAGGAGCAGGTGTGTTTCTTTCAAAACATGTTAACGCAAGTATTATTAATGCAGGAGATGGTGCACATGAGCATCCAACACAAGCCTTATTAGATTCGTATTCCATTAGAGAAAAACTGGGTAGTGTAAAAGGAAAAAATGTGGTTATTGTTGGAGATATTTTACATAGTCGTGTTGCACTTTCAAATATATATGCTTTACAATTACAAGGTGCTAATGTTATGGTTTGTGGACCAAAAACTTTATTGCCAAAATACATTAAAGATTTAGGCGTAAAAGTAGAAACCAACTTAAAAAAAGCACTTCAATGGTGCGATGTTGCTAATATGCTCAGAGTTCAGAATGAGCGCATGGATATTAGTTATTTTCCTTCAACAAGAGAATACACACAACAATTCGGAGTTAATAAAGAACTATTAGATAGCTTAGATAAAGAGATTGTAATTATGCATCCTGGACCAATAAATAGAGGTGTAGAAATTACTAGTGATGTTGCCGATTCTAAGCAAGCCATTATCTTAAATCAAGTAGAAAATGGCGTTGCAGTTAGGATGGCAGTAATTTATTTGTTAGCTTCTAAAATTAAACAATAAGATATGATTATAGATAAAAACGGTAACACAACCATAATTACGCAAGAACAGATTTCAATTGTTGAATTAGTAAAAAAAATTGAAGCCGATTACGAGACCTATAAAAACACACATCTTGTCGTTAACCTGACGAGCTTAAGTCAAATTTCAAAAGAAGAGATTGTTGAGTTTTTACGTGTGAATAAAACGCATCGTAATGATAATAAATCATTTGTATTGGTTTCTGGTAAAGTAGATTTAAACGAGGTACCAGATGAAATCGCTGTTGTACCAACCTTACAAGAAGCTTTCGATATTATTGAAATGGAAGATATTGAGCGCGATTTAGACTTCTAAAAACAATGTTTGTTGTTTAGTTGTTTGTCGTATAGTTGTTTCGACTTAGCAACAAACAACTCAACGACTAACAGAAACCAATGAAATTAACAATTCTCGGCTGTCACAGTGCAACACCAAGCATTAATGCGAATCCTACGGCTCAAGTTTTAGAGATTAAAAACAATATGTTTTTAATAGATTGTGGTGAAGGAACGCAAGTAGAGTTAAGACGAAATAAGATTAAGTTTTCGAGAATTAAGCATATTTTTATTTCTCACCTTCATGGCGACCATTACTTTGGACTCGTAGGCTTGGTAAACACATTTAGCCTTTTAACACGCGAAACAGAACTTCATATTTATGCACCAAAAGGCTTAAAGGAAGTGATATTGCTTCAAATGAAATTATCTGCGAGTTGGACACAGTATCCGTTAATTTTTCATGAATTGAGTTCTGACGCATCAGAATTAATTTACGAAGACGATAAAGTTGAGGTTTATACCATTCCATTAAAACACAGAGTTTATACTAATGGATTTCTTTTTAAAGAGAAGGAAAATGAACGAAAAATAGATATTAATTTAGTTACTGAAGCTAATATCGATAAAGCGTATTTCAGAAAATTAAAACAAGGCTTCGATGTAGAAAATGAAGATGGTGTTTTAATTAATAACAAAAAAGTAACTAAAGATCCTAAGCCTGCAAAAAGTTATGCGTATTGTAGCGATACTATTTATAATGAAGATATAATTCCTATAATAAAAGACTCAACTGTTTTATATCACGAATCGACATTTTTAGATAAAAACGAAGCGCTTTGCATTCCAACAAAACACAGTACAGCAAAACAAGCAGCAACTATAGCCAAGAAAGCCAATGTTGAAACCTTAATTTTAGGACATTATTCTACCCGTTATAATGGTTATAATGATTTTAAAACTGAAGCGAAAACTGTTTTTAATAATGTGTTATTATCTAAAGATGGTAAGACTTTTAATTTTGATTAGCCTCAGTTTTAAATTCTTTTAAATTCATTATCCACTCAATAGCTTCTTCTAAATTACTACAACGTTTTAGGCTTTTTTCAAAAAATTGTTTCTCTAAAGAGGCATTGAGGTAACTAAAGTCTGAGTATGTCACAATAGCAGAAGCAATAAATATATCATAATCACTATTAAATTCTTTCCAAAGCTGTGGATCAAATGAATACGAGTTATAGCGGTTAGCAATATAACCTAATTTAGCATCTTTAGTAATGTAATCACTAAATTTGGAAATTAATTCACTAGCAATATGATAATCTACGTGAGTACCTTCGTTAAATTCAGATAGTATAAAATGTTTGGTCTTGAAAATGGTGCCAAAGGAAAATTCTACTTTTTTATATTCTAATTCCTTAGAATAATTACTGTCTTCAAACTTCATTTATATATTTTAATCCTTAAATTTATAGTGAAAATTGTTATTGAAAAAATTAAAGAAGCAAAAAAGCTAAAATTAGTATATAATGAATGCAGACTTAGGTGATTATAGAAAGTCCTACGAAAAAGGAGAATTGTTATTAAGTAACGTTCCAGAAAATCCTATTGAGTTATTCCGAAATTGGTTTATAGAAGTTGATACATATTTTAATGTTGAAGAAACTAACGCCATGACAATTTCTACCATTGGCTTAGATGGATATCCAAAGAGTAGAGTAGTGCTGCTTAAAAAATATACGCACGAAGGTTTTATTTTTTACACCAATTATGATAGTGAAAAAGGAAAAGCCATATTAGAAAACCCAAATGTGTGCTTATCATTTTTTTGGCATTCGGCAGAACGACAAATTATAATTAAAGGTAAGGCTGAAAAGATTTCAGAAAACTTAAGTGATGGGTATTTTGAATCGCGACCAAGAGGAAGTCAGTTAGGAGCTGTTGTGTCTAATCAAAGTGAAGTGGTAGAGAACAGAGAAGCATTAGAAACAAAACTCAAAGATTTAGAACTGAAATGTGAAGGTAAAGCGATAGAGCGCCCTAAAAATTGGGGTGGTTTTATGATTAAACCTGTAGAACTAGAGTTCTGGCAAGGTAGACCCAACCGACTTCACGATAGAATCCGCTACCAACTTCAAGAGGATTACAATTGGAAAATTGAGCGTTTGGCTCCGTAGTTTTAATCGTCTTTGCATGAATTTTTGAGTTGTGTTCTTATCAATTTACTTAATAACTTAATTTTTGTTTAATCTTTAATTTGAGTCGTTGAGTTGTTGCGTAATTTGTACTAGCCGTTATGACCTAAAATCACATCATAACTTAATGCTTAATTATCCATTTATTCATCACTTTAAAATACCGATTAAATGCATTTATCGGATGATGAAAAGCGCAATTTTACATTTTAATAGTGTGTTTTACCGATGATTTACATAAAATACCGACAAAATGTATGTATTTCATCGAATATTTAAAGATTTTCTTTTTTATTAAAAAGTAGGTGTCTAATTTAGAACTCCCAAACCTAATTAACCTACATTATGAAAGCAGTTAAACTCCTACCAATTATTGCTCTTATTGCCCTTTTTAGTTTTACTTCTTGTGCTAAAGATACTATAGAAGAAGACGTTGCAAACTCAATTGAAGTCCCAGTTGCACCTATAGCCAAAACAATAGAAATCGAAATTATGGAACTCATTAATGACTATAGAATTAATGAAGGTTTAAATCCATTACATAATCATGAAACGGTTAAAGCTGTGGCATTTACACATACAGATTATATGATTGAAGCGAATAGTGTTTCTCACGATAACTTCTTTTTAAGAAAGCAAAGTTTACAAGCTAATGCAGATGCCTATGTGGTAACAGAAAATGTGGCTTATGGCTTTAGTTCAGCTGAGGCTGTTGTAAATGCATGGTTAGCTAGTCCGAGTCATAAGGACAATATTGATGGCGATTATACAGATTTTGATGTTTCTGCAGAGCAGAACAGTGCAGGAAAGTGGTATTTTACTAATATATTTATTAAGCGATAATTAGTAGCTTATTTTTTACGATCTATTTAAAGGTTTAGAATTCTTCAATGCCATTAAATATTTATACGTATTAAAAACCAATGAGAGCATTGGGTCTTTTTAAATTCTCTGAGAAATCGCAGCATTGAGAATAACATCAATGCCTAAAAATAAAATGCAAAAGCTAGTCGGTAAGGCTAGCTTTTTTTTGTAAACCACTTTAACTTTTATTAAGAGGTTTTATTGTTAAAAAGAACAGACTCAGGGCATACTTGTTTTCTGTTCCTAGTGGAAAGAGTAACATTATGCTGTTCATATATTTTGCTTTTATTTAAAACTAAAACTTCAATGAGGTTGTCAATTTTAGGTAATAACTGAAAGTTTTAAGCGATGCTCATTTCCAGACATAAATTGCCGTAACAGAATGCTTTGATGTTTATAACCTATTAAAGACACCACTAATGTATCGTGTATTAAAGCTTTAGATAAATCGAAAATTTATGTGCCATCTGTATTGCTATATGTATCGCTATTTTTACCATTTAAAACTAAATTAGCACAAGGCAAGGTTGTCTTGAGTAAGGCTGTCTGTAATTATTCCTTTTAGCGTTTGCGCGTAGGAGGTAAGATTAAATAGAAGGACTGTAAAGGTTTTAAGTAATGCTTTAAAAAATACACACATACAGAATTAAGGGTTTAAAATTGATCTTTTTAATCTTATTCGTTTACGACTATTAAGAAACCAGAACTAACAAAAAAAAGCAAGCCTTTTAGAGCTTGCTTTTCAATTTGGTTTGTTATCTTTTAAATTAACGATTAATAATATAGAAGTATGATCGTCTGTTTAATTGATGCTCTTCTTCTGAACATTTTACGCCATTAGAACATTCATTTAAAAGTTGCGATTCACCATAGCCAATAGCGCTAACTATTCTGCTAGCATCGATACCTCTAGAAATAATATAATCTCTTGTCGATTTTGCACGTCTATCAGATAACTTCATGTTATACTTATCTCGACCTCTACTATCAGTATGAGATTCAATTTTTATAACCATTTCTGAATGTTTGCGCAATACATCTACAATATTCTCTAATTCATATTCGGCATCCGTTCTAATATTCGATTTGTCAAAATCAAAGTAAATAGGATTAATAACAATTTGATTATCTTTAAGTAAAGGAGTCAACGTTAAGTCTAACGTGTTCGTTTTTTCATTTTCGTTACTTGTAGTAACTGTTCCTTTGTCGTTTTTGTAATCTGGTTTGCTACCTAAGATGGTATAGGTTTGATCGCATTCTACATCAAATATATAGACACCATCTTCTTGAGTTGTAGTTTCTTCAATAATTTTACCTGTTTCATCAATGAGTTGAACGGTAACATCACTTAATATAATATCAGTTCTCGCTTCTCTAACAACACCTGTAATTTGTTGGTTACATTCTGTAATGCTAAAGCTGTAAATATCATCGCCTCCTTTACCTTCTGGTCTATTGGACGAGAAATATCCTTTTTCAGTATCGTTATCTATAAAGTAAGCAAAATCATCATAACCACTATTAAAAGGTGCTCCAATATTTACAGGATCTGTAGTTGCTTCACCAGTTAAGATATTGGATTTAAAAATATCTAATAAGCCTAAGTTTAAATGCCCATCTGAAGAAAAGTAAAAGGTATTGTCTTTACTTATAAAAGGAAACATTTCACGACCTTCAGTGTTAATGTCTTCACCTAAATTTACAGGTGTACCATATGTTCCATCATCGTTTATTTCAACGGAATAGATATCTGTTTGACCAAATCCTCCTTCGCGATCAGATACAAAGTATAATGTTTTATTATCTCTACTTAAAGCTGGGTGACCTGTTGAGAAATAGTCATCATTAAAAGGTAAACTTTTAATATCAGTCCATTGTTCTCCGACTAAGGTGGCTTTATAAATTTGAAGGTGTGTTGTTCCTTCTTTATCGTATTTTAATCGATTTCGTTTATTCGTATTGTCGCGAGTAAAATACATGGTTTTGCCATCGTTAGTTATAGCAATGGATGCCTCATGATAGTCTGTGTTTATGTCGTCTGCATTAATTAGAGCAGGCGAACCATAAGATTGATGACCTTCGTCTTCATCTTTAATTTCAATTTGATAGATATCTAGAAACGGTTCTTTGTTCCAGCTATAAACTTTGTTGTCATCACTTCTGCTTGAAGCAATATAGAGCGTGTTACCATGTACATAAGAACCAAAATCTGAATTTTCAGAGTTAAATTCTAAATTTTCTATGCTCACAATAATGTCATCATTTTTCGAAGTAAGTTTATCGAATAAATCAGTTTCATCAGGATCATAACCTTTTAACCTACTGTCGCCTTGTTGTGCTTCACTAAGTTTTTTGAACCACACATCAGCTTCTTCATAGTTTCCAACACTTCTCAATGATTGAATATATTTGTAGATGTATTCGGCCTCAATATTTTTATGTTCAGCTAATGCTTTACCATACCAATAAACGGCTTTTTCTGAATTAGAATTATTATAGTAAGCATCACCTAAACGTGTTAACACATGTGCATCACTTTTGCCTTTTTCAACCGCTTTTTCATATAATTCAATGGCTTTTACGTAACCATAATTCTCAAAGAATTTATCGGCCAATTTCGTTTGGGCAAATGCAAACGAACTACTTAAAATTATAACGAGCGCTAATATTTTGATTTTCATAATAAGGGCTTTTTAGAAATATCTTGGCGATTTAATACGTTTACTTTTAAAGACTTCAAACATTAATAATACTTCGTGAGTACCACTTGTGTAAGGTCTAATATCTGAAAGGGGATACTCGTAAGCATAACCAATTCTTAACTGTTTTGACACCTGGAAATCTGCAATACCACCAAGAGCAGCTGCATTTTGATTCACTCTATAGGCTCCACCTAACCAAAGTTTTTCATGGAATAGAAAGTTTGCCGAAATATCGAAAGATAAAGGCGCACCATTAGTAGCTTTTAAAAGTGCAGATGGTTTAAGTTTAGTATTTTCACTAAGGTCAAAAACATAGCCACCCGTAAAGTAATAACTAATACGCTCTAGGGCCACATAATCTGCTGAGCCACTTCCTCCATTGTTGTAATCTGTGTTTAGAATTCTCGGTGCAGATAATCCTAAATACCACTTATTGGAATGTAAATATAAACCAGCTCCAAAATTAGGACTCCAACGATTAGATACATCGTTAAAGAATGGATCGTTTACAACCGAAGGATCACTGAGTAATTCTTCATCTAGGCTATAATGTGTAAAACCACCTTTTATTCCAAACGCTAATTTTACGGTCTCACTCGCTTTAACTGTGTATGAATAATCTGCGTATAGGTATGAAAAATTTTCATAACCTAACTTGTCATTGATAAAGGAAATTCCTAAACCCATGTTTTCGTTACGCAGTGGCGTGTGAACGGATAATGTTTGCGTTTCTGGACCACCTTCTAGGCCAACCCATTGACTTCTATGTAAGCCAACGATACTAAGTGTTTCTCTACTTCCAGCGTAAGCAGGATTAATAGAAATCGTATTAAACATGTACTGCGTAAACTGAGGTAGCTGCTGAGAAAAGGCAGTAGAAACACTCAAAAAAAGTACTGTAATACTTATGATTTTTGATAACTTCATCGGTTAAGTTTTAATTAATTTGTAGCTACGTAGATAGGTCCTGCAAAAGGATCTAAACCACTATTCTTTAAGTTAATAATATAATAATATGTACCTGTTGGGACTTTACCAGAACTTCCTATTGAAGAACCGTGAGCTTCACCATTCCAATCGTTTTGGTAATTATTAGATTTATAAATTTCAGCACCCCAACGATTAAATATTTGTAGTTCAATTACAAACCCACAATCTTCTACACCTGTTAAAGTAAAGAATTCATTATAGGCATCACCATTGGCTGTTACTGATTTAGAGATCACAACATTTTCCTCTCCACAAGCTAACACAACACAATCATCGTCTAAAGTTACAGTAACGACTGCTTCAGATGGACAAGCCCCTTCTGAAATAGAGTACATAAATGTATAGACACCAACTTCTGCAGATGTAGGATCAAAGAAACTTCCATCAATAGTGGCATCACCTGAAACGACACTCCATGTACCATTCATATCAAAGTCACCAGATAATAAGTTGAATAAATCTAATTCTGAATCTAGAATACATAGATTAGTATCCATCGTTTCGATGATATTACTTGTTTCTACTGTAATAGTTTGTGTGTATACGGCTTGGTTGCCACAATCATCTGTAACTGTCCAAGTTCTTGTAATTGTGTAATCATCAAAATCATTGGTTTGATTAGATTCTTCATTAAAGGATACATCCATATCATTTGAACATGAATCTTCGAATGATAAACTAGGCACTTCAGGAATGTCGTCACAAGTCACTACGATTGTATCTTCATATTCATTTAACAGTGTTGGTGCTGTAGTATCTTGAACCGTAATAATTTGAGTATGTACCGTTTCATTTTCACAACTGTCTGTTGCAGTCCATGTACGCACAATACTATAATCACCCATACAAGATCCCTCTGTAATTTCTTCTTCAAATACAACTTCTGCAGTACCACAACTATCAGTAGCAGTTAATGTTTCTGCTGTTGGAACAGCGTCACACTCTGCAGTTATATCAGCTGGTAATGTTTCATTAAACATTGGTGCGGTTGTGTCTTGAACAGTAATGGTTTGTACAACTGTTGTTGTATTATCACAATCATCAGTTAAAGACCATGTTCTTGAAATAACAGATGCACCAGGACAAGTTCCATCTTCAACACTATCGGTGTAGGTCGCTTCAAGATCAGAAGCACAGTTGTCTGATTCATCAGTTACATCACCTGTAATAGTTAGGTCTGTAACATCAACATCACATTCAATTGTGATATCAGCAGGCACGCTAAAAGTAGGTGCTGTTGTATCTTGAACAGTTATAGTTTGAACAAATGTTGTTGTATTATCACAATCATCAGTTAAAGACCACGTTCTTGAAATGATTGAAGATCCAGGGCAAGTTCCGTCTGCAACACTATCGGTAAAGATAGCATCAAGATCAGAAGCACAGTTATCTGATTCGTCAGTAACATCTCCAGTAATTGTTAAGTCTGTAGGATCAACATCACATTCTATTGTGATATCAGCAGGTCCACTAAAAGTAGGTGCTGTTGTATCTTGCACAGTAATGGTTTGAACATACGTTGTCGTATTATCACAATCATCAATTAAAGACCACGTTCTAGAAATGATTGAAGATCCAGGACAAGTTCCGTCTGCAACACTATCTGTAAATGTAGCCTTAAGATCGGTAGAGCAATTATCTGATTCGTCATTGACATAACCAGTAATTGATAAGTCTGTAACATCTACATCACATTCAATTGTAATATCATCTGGTACTGAAAATTCTGGTGCGATGGTGTCGTTTACAATTATTAATTGTGTGCATTCTGCACTGTTTAGAATTGTAGTTTCATCTTCGTCACGTACACCATTGCTGTTTGTATCTTCATATGATGTAATAGTGTAAGTACGTGTAATAGTTTGTTCGCAAGTTCCTTGATCACTACTATTTTGAGCTGTAATTTCAATAAGTCCACATGCATTATCTCCTATAATTCCATCAGCATTACCTAAGGCTTCAAAAGCTTCAATTGTATAAGATGTTTCTGAAGGTACTTCACTGTAACAAGCTACGGTAGTGTCTTCAAATGTAGGACACGTTACCTCAAATTCACAGCATATTGCGGCATCGCCAGATAAGGTAATGGTGTTACATAAATTAGCATCTTGTATTTCAATATTGTAATCTTCAGTGCCAGATATAGCATCAGAAGTCCAAGTAAAAGTATCATCATCATTAGTAGCCCAAGTACCAGGTTGGCCATTTCCAATTGCTGTAAAAGGTGCCGTTCCTGTAAATGTAGCAACCACAGTGTAAGTTGTGCCGTCTTCAGAGCATTCTAAGGTTTCCGCAGATATTAAGGTAATATCATCTGTAAAGTTAACTGTTACCGCTAATCTTTCTAAACTTTCACAACTATTGCTAGTCGTTTGTGTTCCATAATAAGTGTTTCCATCAATTAACTCTTCAGAAGAATCTAAAGGAGATGTGTCTGTTTCACTTGCATACCATTGAATATTTGTACCAGTAGCACTTAAGTCTGCTATAGTAGGTTCACTAGATTCACAAAACTCTTGAACACTATTACCTGTTGGAGTTGTTGTTGTGTTTAGGCTAACAGTAATGGTTGCAGGAGTAGACGTAACACCAATCATATCTGTTATAGTATACTCTATAGAGGTTCCGGAAAAGCTAGGAAGTGCCTCAAACAATACAACACCTTGGTTGTTGACAGAAAATGTTCCTTCATTCGGAATAGTTACCGAAGTGCTAGGTAGCGATGTTATCGGATCTATTAACTCTACAGCTGTTATATCTATATCATAAGTACCGGCAGAATCATTGTTTAAAACACTAATTTCTATTTCTGTATCATCAGAGGTAATACATAAAGTATCATCAACGGCAACAGGAGTAATTATTTGAGAAGGACAACGAGCACCATCTCCAGGTAATACATCTATTAATTGGTTATATGGTGTTGCAGCTAAATTTCCTGTGTGTGGTTCTTCTATTCTATAGATATTTCCTGAAGCATTATTTGCAATGAACATGTTTCCAAGAGCATCCATATATGCCGTACCAAATTGGTTGGTTGTTTCAGAACTTAATCCAGTTACTAATCCAAGATCGTCAACTGTGTTACTAGTAATATTAAAACGTAACAACTTTCTATCATTTGTGCTTGTTACAAAATATATATTGCCATCTATTGGGCTAAAAGTAATGTCATTAACCGTTGTTGGATAATTTAATAACGTTGATGCCGTTAAATAGTTAGGACTAGAAGGGTTTAAGTCTATAGAAACAAATTTATCTAATCCGTGTAAAACTAAAAGGCCATTTTCATTGATATCTCCAGAGCTGTAATCTCCAACAGTAAATGGTCCTACAATTGGAAGGAATTCTACATTTGCTGACGCATCAATTTTTACAATATTGTTAGTGAACTGTTGTATACCATAAATATTATTATCTAGAACATTATAACCAATCGCGTTAACAAATTGTGATTCATTAGTGTTTTCAATTAATGGCGCTTTAATTAATGTTTGTTCATGAGTTACTAAATTATATGAATATAGTCCAGACACAAAATCACCTTCACTATTTCTTTCATTAACAATAATATAAGCAAAACCATCCTCACAATCAAAAGGAGTATTGAGGCACTCGGCAGGTGATGAGCCTGTTAAATCAAGCGATCCACATTTGTCAGATATTGTAATATTATAATCTTCTACCGTACTTTCAATAGGACTAGAAACCCAAGTGGTTGTTCCATCACCATTATCTGTGAATATACCTGACTGACCATCTCCTGAAGCTGTAAATGGCGCTGTACCAGTAAAAGTGGCTTCTATCGTATATAAAGTTCCATGAACAACTATGCAACTTGCCTCTTGTGGGTTTAATAATGAAATTTCATCACTGAAGTTAACAGTAACAGCAAGTCTATCTAAACTTTCACATCCATCACTACTTGTTTGTGAGGCATAATAAGTTGTACCTTCAGTTAAAGCCGTATTAGAGTTTAATGGAGTATTACTGTTTTCATCAGCATACCACATAATATTACTTCCAGTGGCATTTAAATCTGAAATTGTAGAATTATTAGCTTCACAGAATTCTTGATTTGAAGAACCTGTTGGTGCTGCGGTTTCGTTTAAACTAATGGTAATAACACCTGGATTAGAGACGTGTCCTAAAACATCTGAAATTGTGTATTGTACTGATGTACCAGAAAAAGTCTGTAATGCTGTAAACGTTACCTCACCATTTGTACCTAAAGTAAAAGTTCCTTGTCCTGGAATAGTCACAGTATTGGCAGGAAGTGTCGTACTAGGATCTAAGAGTTGAACTGATGCGATATCTAAAGCATAAGTTCCTTCTGAGTCATTAGCAGCAATATTAAGTGTGATTTCTGTTGTATCTGAAGTAATACAAATATCATCAGCAATAGCCATTGGTTTAGTCGGTTGGGTAGGGCATCGTGCACCATCACCTGGACTAACACCTGGTAAATTACTGTAAAACGCAGCAGTTAAACCACCTAAATGTGGAGTATTTATTTTATAAGTATTACCAGAAGAATTATTTGCAACATACATATTACCTAAAGTATCCATATAGGCTGTTCCAAAAGAATTTGTTGATTCTGATTCTAACCCTGAAACTTGACCAAGAGTCGATATTGTATTTGTTGTGGTATCAAACTTTAATAAGCTTCTAGAGCTATTACTCGTTAAAATATACAGGTTATTGTCAATAGGGCTAAAAGCCATATCGTTACTAACAACAAAATGTTGTAACACTATATTGGCAACTAAATAATTTGGACTTGTTGGATTTAAGTCTATAGTTACAAATCGTCCTTGTCCGTATAAATATAAAATACCATTTTCATCGATATCACCAGAAGGATAATTACTACCTGTTAAACCAGTTACAGTTAAAAGTTCTATATCACCATTATTATCAATTTTAACAACTTTGTTACTGCCTTGTAAAAAACCATATAAGTAATTGTCTACAACGTTATAACCAATAGCATTGATAAATTGAGATGTTGTTGTATCTGAAATAAGGGGATCTTTGATCTCGGAAAGCGAATTAGTAGACAAGTCAAATGAGTAAAGACCTGTCACGTTTCCATTACCACTACCTACGTTTGTTAATATATAACCAAAACCATCAGCACAACTAAAAGCCATGTTCGCTTTACCTCTAAGGCTTTGTTGTAAGTCATTATATTTCGATTCAGAGACATAACGTGCATTGGTTAACTCTAAATCCTCAGATGGAACTTGTTTGTTTTTGGTTGCGTTTTGATTTTTTGTAACCAAAACTTGACCATATGAGCTAAAACTCACCATACTTAACGTAATGGCAAACACCAAGGACATTACCAGTCTACTCGGTGTTATTAATTTGGGGTTGTAAAAATGTTTCATTCTAAACGTTTTTAAGTAAATCAGGTTATGATTGCTTTAAAATTTGATTTTGTATTTTTTAATTATGAAATCGCTTTGATACATACAACTATATAATGGGTTGTAATAGGTATTAAGGAATTCGTTTGAAAAAATATTGATAAAAATAATAGGTCTGGAAAAGGTTGAATTAATCATCATAAAAGCGCCGTTAAATAAACGGATCACTTGATTTTGAATAATTGTATAGGAGAGGATGTTATTCCCGTAGGTTTGTCCATTCATTCCTGTATTTCTTTCTATTTCCATGACATTTAAATTAAAAATGATGTCGTAAACTTTTTAGATACAAACTAACATATCTATTGTTTAAATGGGTTATTAAAATATTTAGAGGGAAGGGGTTTTTGGTAACAAAATACCAAAACATGGATTTAATAATATATTTTTTAGTTTGGGGTCTTTTACATTAATTTTACATGACAAATTAAACTATAACAACACTGATAAACAAAAATTTATGTTAAAGGGGCAATATACTCGTCAAAACGGACATATGCAACCTTTCATCGAAAAAAAACGTATTTAATCGAGTTAAAATGAAAAAACTAATTATAATAAGGCATGGTAAATCGTCCTGGGAACATGATGTAACGGATAGAAATAGGCCGTTAAAAACGAGGGGTGAAAACGATTCTAGACTGGTTGTCAGGGAGTTATATAGGAAAGGTGATGTTCCGTGTAAGTTGTTCTCGAGTCCTGCAAACAGGGCACTTAGTACTTGTAAGATTTTTACCGCATTTCTGGAAATTTCTGAAAGCGAAATAATTATTTCTGAAGACCTATATGATTTTGATGGAAAAAATGTAATTAACTTTATTAAAAATTTACCAAACGAATATGAAAAGGTTATGATTTTTGGTCATAATCATGCTTTAACATCAATTTCTAATATATTTGGTGACACATTTATAGATAATCTTCCTACAAGCGGTTTAGTAAAACTTACTTTTGATATTGATGATTGGAAAGATCTAAAACAAGGAACCACAGAATTTATAATAATCCCAAAGGATTTAAGAGAATGACAAAAGACAAAAACATTTATATAAATAGAGAATTAAGTTGGTTAAAATTTAACGAGCGTGTATTGCAAGAAGCTGCAGATAAAAATGTACCTCTTATTGAACGGTTACGTTTTTTAGGAATTTTCTCTAATAATTTAGATGAGTTTTTTAAAGTTAGATATGCTACTGTAAAACGAATTTATGAAGCTGGCAAAGGTGGTAAATCCGAATTAGGAGGTATTACGGCAGGTGTTCTTTTAGAAGAAATAACGCAAATCGTAATCGCACAACAAAGCTACAGTTTAGAGATTTTAGATGAGATAGATTTAGAGCTTAAAAATGAAAATATATACGTCATCAATGAAACTGAAATTGACAGTTATCATCATGATTTTATAAAAAACTATTTCTACCAAGAAATTAGTCCTGCTCTTGTGGTTATAATGCTTAACGAAGATGTTGCACTACCAGAACTCATGGACATTTCGGCTTATTTAACAGTAAAAATGACAAATTCAGATGGAAAGGACCAAGTGGCATTGGTAGAAATTTCATCAGATATGGATCGTTTTGTAGTGCTACCGAGTAAAAACGGTAACAACTATATTATTATGGTGGATGATATTTTAAGATATTGTTTAGACGATATTTTTAATATTTTTAAATATGATAGTATTAGTGCTCACATGATTAAAATTACTAGAGATGGTGAGTTAGATTTTGATAGCGATTTAAGTAAGAGTTTTATAGAAAAACTATCCGATAGTGTTAAAGATAGACAAAGTGGAGCACCTGTTCGCTTTGTCTATGATATGAGTATTAGTAAAGACACTTTAAGTTTTTTACTGAAACACATGTCTATTGATGAAAAAGAAAGTATAATTCCGGGAGGTAGATATCATAACCGAAGAGATTATATGAGTTTTCCAAGTTTAGGGAGAACGGATTTACTCTATGATAAAATTAGACCACTTCCTGTAAAAGGACTTAGTTTAGAAGAGAGTATTTTTAAAACCATTGCTAAAAAAGATTACTTGGTTTATACACCTTACCACACCTTTTCATATATCGTTAAATTTTTAAGGGAGGCTGCTTTAGATCCAAAAGTAAAAACTATAAAAATTACTATTTATAGATTAGCTCAAATCTCTCATGTTGCAAGTTCCTTAATTAATGCTGCTAAAAACGGTAAAAAGGTAACGGTTTCGATAGAGCTTAGAGCGCGTTTTGATGAAGCTGCAAATATTAATTATGCAGAACAAATGCAAGATGAAGGTATTAAAATGCTCTTTGGTGTAACGGGGTTAAAAGTGCATTGTAAAATGTGTGTTATTGAACGTGAAGAAAAGGATAAACTCGTAAGATATGGTTTTATAAGTACAGGGAATTTTAACGAGTCTACAGCAAAAATTTACACGGATTTTACCTTAATGACCTCAAATTCAAAAATCTTAAAAGAAGTCAATAAAGTATTTGATTTTTTTGAAGTCAATTATAAAGTGAATCGATACAAGCACCTTATTACGTCGCCACATTATACCAAATCTAAGTTATTTGCATTAATTGATAATGAAATAGAAAGTGCCCAAAACGGTAAGCCTGCTTATATTAAACTTAAAATGAATAGTATAAGCAGCTATAAAATGATTGATAAGCTATATGAAGCAAGTCGGGCTGGTGTAAAAATTCAAATGATTGTTAGAGGGCTATGTTGTTTGGTGCCAGGTGTAAAGGGGATGAGTGAAAATATAGAAATTATAAGTATTATAGATAAATTCCTAGAACATACACGTTTGTATATATTTTCAAATAAAAATAATCCGAAAATCTACATTTCTTCAGCAGATTGGATGACCAGAAATATAGATAATAGAGTAGAGGTTAGTTGCCCAATTTATGATGAAGATATCAAAGTTGAGCTACAACATTTATTTGATATTTGTTGGAATGACAATGTAAAAGCACGTGTCATTAATGAAAACCAGGATAATACCTATCGCAGAAACGACAATCCTAAAGTAAGATCGCAATTTGATACGTATAAGTATTACTTAAATAAATTAGAAATATAATTATGCTAAAAATACAGAAGTTTGCAGCTATTGATATTGGATCTAATGCCGTAAGGTTACTAATTTCAAATATTATAGAACAAGATGATGAACCTACAATCTTTAAAAAGAACTCGTTAGTTCGTGTTCCAATTCGATTAGGCGCAGATGTATTTCTAAAAGGTGAAATATCTGAATATAATCAGGAGCGAATGTTAGATACCATGAAAGCGTTTAGTCTTATAATTAAATCCCATGGTGTGTCTCGTTACAAAGCCTGTGCAACATCTGCCATGCGAGAAGCTAAAAATAGCGAGTCTTTATCACAGAAAATCTTTGAAACTTGTGGTATTAATATAGAAATAATTGATGGTGAAGAAGAAGCTACTATCATTGCAGCAACCGATTTGCAATCCTTTATAAATCCAAATAGAACATACCTTTATGTAGATGTTGGAGGGGGAAGTACTGAGTTTTCTATAATACACAATGGTGATAAAAAATTGTCTAAATCATTTAAAATCGGAACCGTAAGATTATTAAATGATATTGTTAAGAACGAAACTTGGTTAGAAGTAGAACGTTGGATTAAAGACCATACCAAACAATATGATAAAATAGAGTTGATAGGATCTGGTGGTAACATTAATAAGATTTTTAAGATTTCAGGTAAAAGTGTTGGTAAACCGTTAACCTACTTCTATTTAACAAGCTATTATAAAACACTTCAAAATTACTCGTATGAAGAGCGTATTACAAAGCTAAATCTAAATCAAGATAGAGCAGATGTAATTATTCCTGCAACCAGAATTTACTTGTCTGCAATGAAATGGAGTGGTGCAAAAGATGTTTATGTGCCCAAAATTGGACTATCAGATGGTATTATAAAAAGTATGTATTTTGAAACAGTTTCGAGTATTACGATTTAATTTTTGCTGATAAATATTCCATTTGTCCGATTTTTCACTAGATAGACCTATTAATTGATTGTAGGTTTAATATTTACTTATATTAGTCGTCTCAAATTGAAAATTATGAAAAAACACTTATTTGCCCTACTATTCATTTCCTTTACGTCTATTGTAATGTCTCAAGATATTTTATACGGAGTAAGAGGAGCGTTAAATGTCTCTAATCTAGATTTTGATCCAGATGCTGATTTTGAAAACAAACACAGAAATGGTTTTGCCTTTGCTGGTTTTGCGGATTTTAATTTATCAGATAATTTATCCTTATTAACAGAGTTACAATGGTCTGCTGAAGGAGCAAAAGAAAGAAATCTTAGAGCAGATTACCTTAAATTGCCTATCCTGCTTAGATTTTCAATATCAGATAATATGTTGTTAGGAGTTGGTCCTCAGGTTGCTTTAAAAACATGGGAATATGAAGATGCCTTCTCAACATTTGTATTTTCTGGTGTTGCTGGTTTAGAGTATATGATTACTGATGAGTTGTTCTTAGATGCAAGATATTATTACGGAGTTACAAATATTCTTGAAGAAGACTTAACAGATATAGAAGCTAAAAACCATGTGATTCAATTTGGTTTTGGAATCAAATTATAAAACGGAATTACTTTAAATAATATAGAAGCCTTAACAGATGTTGAGGCTTTTTTGTCGCAGATATTTTAATTGGTAGTAATAATATTAGCCATGAATAGTTTCCTTATTACCTAAATCTCTCATTATTTCAGCTTCATAATCTAAAAGTGCTTCCCATTTTTGGTCAACTTCAGTTCTGTCACCATATTGTCTGGCGAAATTTAAAAACATGGTGTAATGACCAGCTTCACTAATCATAAGTTTACGATAGAATTTAGCTAATTTTTTATCCTCTAATTCTTCAGATAACAATCTAAAACGTTCACAACTTCGAGCTTCAATTAAGGCTGCATATAATAATCGGTGAATTAATTGTGTAGTTCTACTTCCTCCTTTGGGAAAGAACTTTATTAGTGCAATGACATATTCATCTTTACGATCTCTACCAAGTGTCCAGCCTTTTTCTAAAATCCGGTCGTGTACCATTTTAAAATGGCTCATTTCTTCATTTACCAGTTCTACCATTTCTTGTACGAGTTCTGTGTATTCAGGGAAGCCTACAATTAATGAAATCGCTGTACTGGCTGCCTTTTGCTCACAATACGCATGATCGGTTAAAATATCTTCAATATTCTTTTCAACAATATTGACCCATCTTGGATCGGTTGGTAATTTTAGTCCTAACATGTTTTGAATAATTAAGTTATTTAGAGATTGAGTTATTGAAAAAAAATGTCACATTGAGCGCAGTCAAAATACGAATAAAAACGAGGTTTAAAATGTCTTAGACTCCGCTCAGACTGACATTTTATATGAATTGTATTTAATTCACATCAACTTGAACAATATTCGATTTTCCGTTTTCCTTAATATACATGGTATGGAAAGCATACTTATCTGTTTCAGGAATAGCATGAACAATATCAATTAAAACCATATTTGTATACGTTGGGTCGTCATTAACTTGAATGGACTTTAAAACTGCCAATTTATCAAAATTATATAAATGAGAACCAGCAACTAAGTTGTCAGTGTATTTAAAGTCTTTATTTACCTTTTGTTTATCGAAACTTTCATTATAAATTTCTTTATCATTTTTAGTTACACTAACATCAAATTTGAAATTTCTATAATACGTTTGGTAATTGATGGTGTCTTTTATTTTTGATAACAGAACGGCATTAGACATATCAGAATAGGTCTTAATTTTTACGCGATAACCGTTGCTCATTATGGTGTCGACCTCATGTTCCATATAGTTTTTCGGAATATAAACATTGGTTTCAAAATTGACTGTTTTTTTGAATTTTTCAATGCTATCTGATAAGGCCTGACCTTGTGTTTTTCTACCATCACAGCTTGTAAAAGCTATAATACTTACAATTAAAAGGCCTAGGAAATGTTTCATATGCTTGAATTTTAAATCAAGGTATTTATTGGTTCTTTCTTCTATCTCTTATGCTCAATACCATTGAAATACTATAAGGTCACTAGATGAAGCAATCTTCTAAAATCCAGTATCAAACGGATCTGTAAAAATAAAATTGGCAACCAATAAAATTGCACTTGCAATAATAATGATTAAATGTATGTTTTTTTTATGGATTTTACGTTTTCAAAAAAATGATATAACAGTTCTATTTCAAAATAGTATTTATACGTCCAATCCAAAAGTCTTTCTTAAAACCTCAATATTTGGGTTTTTTTCTCTTAATTTTTCGTATTTCTCTAAAGGTGTGAAAGCATATTTTTTTGCGACTTCCTCATTAACTGTAATATCTAATTTAAGATCGTAATTAAGTAATTTCTTCTTTAAAAACGTCATTAATGGAAATTCAGCACGTTCTAATTCTATTTTATTCGTATTATTAGAATAGGTTAAATAAATGGTGGTGCCTTCTAATTTTGGCATATCCATTTGTAAAATAGAAGCCATAATTTTTTCACCTTTCTGATCCATTTTTTTTGTGTAGGCTTTCCAAGCTTCCGTTAAAGCTTCTTGGCTAACGGGTTCTTTAGGTAAATTTTCCTCATCAATAACGACGTCCATTTGGCGTAATTGGTGCTCTTTCTTTTCTCTAATACTTTTTAGAGATAAACCAGAAGTTGACTTTTTGGGCTTGTTTATAGATATTTTCGGAATAGATACAGGTTCCTCTACAGTGCTAACCGTTTCTTTTGGTGTGGCCACTTTTTTAGCAACGACAGGTTTTTCTGATGATTTTATGCCTTCAGACTTCGGTTTGTTTACAGGAATTGGTGTAATGCCTCGCGCTTTAAAATACGATGGCGGAATTATGAAGTGCTTAAGATTTTTTTTTTCTCCATCAAAAGTGATAGAGGCAAGTTGCATAAGTGTTAATTCAACTAATAGTCGTTGATTTTTACTGGTCTTATATTTGAGATCGCAGTCATTGGCTAACCGAATGCCTTCCATGAGAAAACTATGAGTTGTTTTCTTTGATTGTTCCATATATTTAAGACTGGTGTCTTCACCAACTTCTAATAATGGAATGGTTGCTGGATTCTTACACACCATTAAATCTCTAAAGTGAGAAGCTAAACCTGCAATATAATGATGTGCATCAAAACCTTTAGAAATAATAGTATTGAATTGTATGAGTAAATCCGGAATTTTATTTTCTAAAATTAAATCGGTACTTGTAAAATACGTTTCGTAATCGAGAACATTAAGATTCTCAGTAACGGCTTGTCTTGTTAGGTTTTTACCCGAAAAACTAACCACACGATCAAAAATTGAAAGTGCATCTCGCATCGCTCCGTCTGCTTTTTGAGCAATGATATGAAGCGCATCATCTTCAGCAGTTATTCCTTGCTCTTCTGCTATGTATTTTAAATAAGCTTTAGCGTCTGAAACAGTAATACGTTTAAAATCAAAAATCTGACAACGCGATAATATCGTTGGAATGATTTTATGTTTCTCAGTGGTTGCTAAAATAAAAATGCAGTGTTTTGGCGGCTCTTCTAAAGTTTTCAAAAATGCATTAAAAGCTGCCTGAGATAACATGTGAACCTCATCAATAATATACACTTTGTATTTACCAACTTGTGGTGGAATACGTACTTGGTCTGTTAGTTCTCTTATTTGATCGACACCATTATTAGAAGCGGCATCTAATTCAAAAATATTAAACGCAAAATCTTCGTCTTCACTGGTGTTTTCATCACTATTAATCATTTTAGCCAAAATACGTGCACATGTTGTTTTACCAACACCACGTGGTCCTGTAAATAATAAAGCTTGCGCTAAGTGATTGTTTTCAATAGCATTAAGTAAAGTGTTTGTAATAGCCTGCTGCCCCACAACATCCTTAAAGGTCTGTGGTCTGTATTTACGAGCCGATACTACAAAATGTTCCATTGAAAAATTACTGAATTACAAATTTAAGAATAACCTATAAATACACGATTGTTAGTACTAAAATTTAAGATGAGTTATTAACAATTTATGTACTTTTGCACCGAGTAAATCGCCTTATCGATTCTAAATTTATTTAGGGTAGGAAAGTCCGAACACCATAGTGCAATCATAGTGGTTAACAGCCATCCATCGTAAGGTGAGGAAAAGTGCAACAGAAAGTATGTACAGGTTATGCTGTAGTGAAACCAGGTAAACTCTATGTGGTGCAATGTCATGTATACTAACGCTTGAGCGTACACGCGCGATTGTTAGAGGGTAGGCAGCTAAAGTTTGCTGGTAACAGTAAACGTAGATAAATGATAAGGTAGTTTTGTTCTTGTGCAGAAGAGATTCTGAAACGGGTACAGAATGAACAGAATTCGGCTTATAGATTTGCTTAAACAAACAAGCTTCATGGTTATACATGAAGCTTTGTTTTTTATTATGAGGTTAGTTGTAACGATTTAATCAAAAAAACTAAACATATTACCACCATAACTTTTAGAATGCGAATAATGTTCTAGCTGGCTCAAATCTGTGTGTTTAGAATGTTCTACAATGAGCAAACCTTCATCTTCAAGTAAGTCATTTTGAAACACCAATTCAGGGATTTTTGAAAACGCTTCCAATTCAAAATCGTAAGGTGGATCGGCAAAAATAATGGTGTGCTTCTGTTTCGATTTTTCTAAAAATTTAAAAACATCACTTTTAATGGTACTAATAGGCATTTCAAAAGCTTCAGATGTTTCGTTTATAAACTTTATACAACCGTAATTATCATCTACAGCTGTAATTTGTTCTGTGCCTCGCGAAGCAAATTCATAGCTTATGTTTCCTGTTCCCGAAAACAAATCTAACACCGAGATATCATCAAAATAATACTGGTTATTTAAGATGTTAAACAGCGCTTCCTTTGCCATATCTGTTGTTGGTCTAACAGGTAATTTTTTAGGTGCTGTGATTCGTCTGCCTTTAAACAGTCCGGAAATTATACGCATTAAAAGGAATTTAAAATTAAAAAATGATGATGCAAATAGCGATTATCTATACCTGTAGCCATTGAAAATTCGTACTGCTTTTCAATAAAGTTAACATGCCTTATGTATGTATAAAGAATAACATAAAGCTCATCACCTAAATTGATGTGTCCACTCAGTTTAACTAGCGTCGTTTCTGTATCTAACTTTAACTGTTCAAAAACGAATAAAATATAATAGATAAAATCTTCTTTACTGTGGTATTCAAAATTATTGAATAGTTGAAGCTTGTTTTCTTTAGTCACTACAACTTCAACCGTATTTTTATTAATATTGATATAAACGATAGGTTCATCAACGGTTTCTAAATGTTGTAAATGTGAATTTATAAGAACGCTAGAGGCATGTTTGTAAACAAATTCACCAAAAGTTTCAAAAATATAATTATTAATGTTTACATAAGGGACATAAACATTGACGCTATTATTGGCAGAAATAGTATCTTCTGTAATAAAATCGTTTCGAAGTATTTTAGAATTAAACTTTAAATAGTCGGCTTTATGCTCAGCATTATAAAGTTCTTCAGGCACTAGAGTGGCCAATTCATTTTGATGAATTACTAAAACGGCATTAAAGTCTTCTGAAAAAACAGTATTACTACTCAGTTCTGCTTTTAGGTGATTGAGAATTTCTGTAGGTGTTGACTTTTGATCAAACGGAACAGTTTTGAGAAACTCAATGGTGTTTTCGGTTTTATTTAGAATACAAAAAGAAAGCCCATTCAAATTAATTTGAATGGACAGTTCTTTAATATCATTTATTTTCAAACTATTCTTTATTTGTGTAGCTTTTTGGCCAGTTTCCTTTGGTGAAAACTTCAGTCATAGATCCAACTTTTAACGTTGGTCCATTAACACCATCTACAGACACTACTTGTTTTTCTTTTTCAATTAGGTAAGGCTCTTCACCATCTAAGACAACAGACTTTTCTACACTTGCTTCAAATACAGAAAATTCGTCTAGTTTGCCAGCTTCAAGTTTAAATTTGGCACCTTCTTTACCAACACCGACATTCATCATGGTTTTGTATCGGTCGCTACCTTTAAAGATTGAATCTTTAACAGAGTAATAACTTAACGTATCAATTAATGTTATTGTTTTCATGGTTTCAACACCACCAAATAACTTTGTTCTTTCTTCATCTAATACTAAAGTATCGCGTCTTTGTGTTATTGGCACCTGACCATTTTCTACAAAGTTGATTAATTTGTCAAAACTATCTGTATAAGTTCCGTTAACATCTTTATAAGCTAGTTGTGAATCTCTAATGTCTATTAAGCGATCAATAACTACAGCAAAACGTTCTTTTTTCAATTGGTTAAATTGAATCTCTTTATAAACTGACATATAAGTCATGTACCCCAAGAAAATAATTAAGACCCACAGCAATATATTTATTACTGGTTTTATTTTTTTCGGTACAAATTTGTCAATTAACCATACGATTCCAATGGTTAATAGTATAATAACTACAATTGCTATAATTACTTTCATATTAGTTTTTATTTATTAGGTCTATCGCAAATCTACAATTTTTTTTTGTTCGTTAAAACTATCTAAAATAAAAAACATTAAAAATAACGAACTAAATAAGATATAGGCTTTAAAAATACAGAATAATAGTATCTTGCTCTATAATTTTTTTCTTTATGATTTCTAATGCTTCCGCATTCTATTCACTAATAAAATCCAAATTCCCGTTTGCACCAACCTCTAAGCAAGATATGGTGTTAATGCAGTTGTCTCAATTTATTTTTGATTCAAATAAAAATTCAATTTACGTATTAAAGGGATACGCAGGAACCGGAAAAACAAGTATAATAGGTACCATTGTTTCTAACTTATGGCAAGCCAAAAAAAATGCTGTTTTGTTAGCTCCGACAGGTCGAGCAGCTAAAGTAATTTCAAATTATTCGAAAAAAGAGGCGTTTACCATCCATAAAAAAATTTATTTCCCGAAAAAAAATAAAGGTGGTGGCGTTAATTTTGTAAGACAACCTAATAAGCATCGCAATACTATTTTTATTGTAGATGAAGCATCTATGATTCCTGATACGTCTTCAGATTCAAAATCATTTGACAGCAGTTCATTATTAGACGACTTAATGCAATTTGTATATTCTGGTCATCAATGTAAATTACTTTTAATTGGCGATAAAGCACAGTTACCACCTGTGAAATCCGATTTAAGTCCTGCGTTAGATGAAAACAAACTCAGTTTAAACTATTATAAAGATGTTGTTGGAATTGAACTAGACGAAGTTGTAAGACAAGAGCAAGATTCAGGGATCTTAAGTAATGCAACAGAACTTAGAGCTGTTTTAGAATCTAATTTTTATGAGAGTTTTAAATTCGATGTAAATGGGTTTACAGATAGTGTGCGTTTAATTGATGGCTACGAAATTATGGACGCCATTAACGATGCCTATAGCGAAAATGGTTACGAAGAAACGGCCATTATTGTTAGAAGTAATAAGCGCGCTAATGCCTACAACCAACAAATTAGACAACGAATTTTGTTTAATGAAACGGAATTGTCTTCTGGTGATTATTTAATGGTAGTTAAGAATAATTATTTTTGGATAAAACCGACGAGCGAAGCAGGCTTTATTGCCAATGGTGATATTATTGAAGTTTTAGAGATTTTTAGCATTAAGGAATTGTACGGTTTTAGATTTGCAGAAGTAAAAATAAGAATGGTAGATTATCCTAATATGAGACCAATTGAAACCGTTTTGCTATTAGATACTATTGATGTTGAAAGTGCCTCATTAAGTTATGAAGAGTCCAACAGATTATACCAAGAAGTACTAAAAGATTATGAAGACGAACCTTCTAAATATAAACGTTTTTTAGGTGTGAAGAATAATAAGTTCTTTAATGCACTACAAGTAAAATTTTCTTATGCAATTACCTGCCACAAGTCGCAAGGTGGACAATGGAACACCATTTTTGTAGAGCAACCCTATTTACCTAATGGTATGGATAGAGATTATATAAGATGGTTATACACAGCAATTACAAGAGCTAAGGAGAAGCTCTATTTAATAGGATTTAAAGATGAGATGTTTGTTGAAAAAGATTAACCTATTTTTCGTATTAAAACGATTGAAGTAAATTCAAGTAAATTAGTGAGGTTGGTATCACAAATTTACGCACGTTAAAACATAATATAAATGGCAGAAACAATTCTAAGTATATGTTTAGGTATCGGACTTTCAGCTTCTGTTGGTTTTAGAGTCTTCTTACCATTGTTTGCCTTAAGTTTAGCAGCCTATTGTAATGTGTGGGAACTTAATGAATCTTGGCAATGGATTGGCAGTACAGCTGCTGTAATTACATTAGGTATCGCCACTTTAGTTGAAATAGTTGCGTATTATATTCCTTTAGTGGATAATGCATTAGACACTATTGCAATTCCGTTAGCGACTATTGCAGGAACAGCAGTTATGGTGTCTACAGTTGCCGATTTAAGTCCAGTAATTACTTGGGCATTAGCAATTATAGCAGGTGGAGGAACTGCAGCAGCAGTAAAGAGTTCGGCAAGTGCTACACGAGTAGGTTCAACGGTTTCTACTGCAGGTTTTGGAAACCCTGTAGTGTCAACTATTGAAACAGGATCGTCTGTTGTAATGTCTATTGTCTCTATATTTTTACCGATTCTGGCCTTTATTTTAGTACTGTTCATTTTTTATCTGGTTTTTAAACTCTTTAAAAAGTTCCGTCGAAATTGATCGAAATCATCTTATAAACCTTATTTTTGAAATTGAATGTATTCATAATACAAATCACGTAGATGAAAATAATATCCATGATTCCTGCACGCTACAGTGCTTCTAGATTTCCAGGTAAATTGATGCAAAATTTGGCCGGTAAATCTGTTATTCTAAGAACTTATGAAGCCACAGTTGCCACTAATTTATTTAGTGAAGTTTATGTGGTGACCGATAGCGATATTATTTATAATGAGATTGTAAATAATGGTGGGAAAGCCATAATGAGCATAAAAGAACACGAATCTGGAAGCGACCGAATTGCAGAAGCTGTCGCAACTGTAGATTGTGATATTGTAATAAATGTTCAAGGAGATGAACCGTTTACAGAGCGTGAAAGTTTAGCGAAAGTGATAGATGTTTTTAAAGATGATACTGAAAAGGAAATCGATTTAGCGTCTTTGATGGTTGAAATTACAGATTTAGAGGAAATCAACAATCCAAATACGGTAAAAGTTATTGTAGATCAGGATAGTTTTGCATTATATTTTTCACGTAGTCCTATCCCATTTCCAAGAGATGCAACTGTTGGAGCGCGATATTTTAAACATAAAGGCATTTACGCATTTAGAAAAGAAGCCTTATTAGATTTTGCGGTGTTACCAATGCAATTTTTGGAAGCTTCAGAAAAAATTGAATGCATAAGGTATTTAGAATATGGAAAACGTATTAAAATGGTTGAAACCAAAATACAAGGAGTAGAAATTGATACACCAGAAGATTTAGAAAAAGCAAAACGTTTGTGGAAGTAGGTATCTCGTAGGTACAACTCGAGAGTTGTCCAAAAAAATATAAAGTGAATTGAATAAAGAATATAAAAACATTAAAGTAATAGGTTTCGATGCTGACGATACGTTATGGGTTAATGAAACCTATTTTAGAGACGCAGAAGAAGAAGTAGGACAGTTATTATCGCATTACGAGACACCAAATAAAATAGACCAAGAACTATTTAAAATGGAAATGGTTAACCTGCCAACCTACGGTTATGGTGTAAAGGGGTTTGTTTTATCCATGATAGAGTTGGCTGTAGAATTATCTAATGGAACAGTGTCTAATACTGTAATTTCTAAAATATTAGATATCGGTAAAGATATGATTAACAAACCTATTGAGCTGTTAGATGGAGTAGAGGATGTATTAAAAGAATTGTCTAAAGATTACAGATTAATTGTTGCCACCAAAGGTGATTTGTTAGACCAAGAACGAAAATTAGAAAAATCCGGATTGTTAAAATATTTTCACCATATAGAAGTATTAAGTGAAAAGCATGACACCAATTATATACAGTTATTAAAACGATTAGATATAGAGCCTGAATCATTTTTAATGGTTGGTAACTCGTTAAAGTCTGATATTTTACCTTTAGTTAACATTGGTTCAAAAGCAATTCATGTACCTTTTCATACCACATGGCAACATGAAACGGTAAGTAAAAAAGAAGCAAATGGTTCTGAATTTAAAACGGTTAATAGTTTAACGGAAATTTTAGATTTATTCAGTGCTCATAATTAAACTAAGTTGTTATTTTTGTTAAAGATATAAAGTAAATGATATTCAAAAATTATCCAATGGTGTCCAGAGTAGTTTATGGACGCGGAAGTTTTAATCAACTCGATGAAATTCTCGCCCCAAAGCGCAAAGGACGCAACGCACCATTTATTTTTTATGTAGATGATGTCTTTAAAGGCAATCATTGGTTAACGTCACGTATTACATTGTCCTACAAGGATAAGATTATATATGTACCTACGAACGAAGAGCCAAGAACGGATCAAATAGATCAGTTAGTAGAAGAAATTATTTTAGAAAATAGTGAGCTTCCGTCTGGTATTATTGGTATTGGTGGTGGTACTGTTTTAGATGTTGCAAAAGCAGTGTCGTTAATGTTAACCAATAAAGGAGAGTCTAAAGATTACCAAGGGTGGGATTTAATTAAATATCCAGCGATTTACCATGTTGGTATTCCTACAATTTCTGGTACAGGAGCAGAAGTCTCTAGAACTACAATTTTAACTGGTCCAGTTCGTAAATTAGGTATAAATAGTGATTACACGCCTTTTGATCAAGTTATATTAGATCCGGAATTAACCAAAGATGTACCAAAAAATCAGTGGTTTTATACAGGAATGGATTGTTTTGTACACTGTGTAGAGTCGCTTACAGGAACGTATCTTAATGCCTTTAGTGAAAGTTATGGTGAAAAAGCCTATGAACTTTGCAAAGAAATATTTTTAGAAGACACCTTAAGTGCTGAAGAATCGCAAGACAAATTAATGATGGCGTCTTGGCATGGCGGAATGAGTATTGCCTATTCGCAAGTTGGTGTTGCACATGCTATGAGTTATGGTCTAGGGTATCTTTTAGGTGTTAAACATGGTGTTGGTAACTGTATTGTTTTCGATCATTTAGAAGATTATTATCCTGAAGGTGTGGCTATTTTCAAACAAATGAAGGCCAAGCACAATATTGAAATACCTCAAGGCATTTGTGCGGATTTAGATGAAGAACAGTTTGACACTATGATTGATGTGGCCTTGAGTTTAGAACCACTTTGGGAAAATGCAATAGGTAAAAACTGGAAAACCATAATGACCAGACAAAAGCTTTTAGAGCTTTACAAAAAAATGTAACATGCGCTGGTTAGCCAAATTCATTTACTTTAAAGTATTAGGTTGGAAGGTCGTTGGTAACACTAACTTTTCTAAAGATACCATTAAAAAATCAGTGATTATAGCTGTGCCTCATACCAGTTGGCACGACTTTTATATTGGAGTTTTGCTTCGTAAATTAAGCAATGTTAAAACCAACTTTGTCGGTAAGAAGGAATTGTTCACTTGGCCATTTGGTTACTATTTTAGAGCCATTGGCGGACGCGCTTTAGATAGAACTTCTGGACAAAATAAAGTGGAAGCAATAGCCAAATTATTTAATGATACAGATGAATTCCGATTAACATTAGCACCAGAAGGCACAAGAAAAAAAGTAGAAAACTGGAAAACAGGATTTTACTATATCGCCAAAAAAGCTAATGTGCCCATCATAATGTTTACACTAGACTTTAAGAATAAACAGAATAAAATATCAGAGCCGTTTTATCCAACAGATAATATTGAAGCCGATTTTAAAACAATGAAAGCTTTTTTTAAAGGTGTTGAAGGAAAAGTAAAGGCCTATAGTTAAACCCATATACTTTGGCATAACATTTGAAGTATTCTTAACACAATGAAACATAAAGTAAACGTAAGTCCCTAAAAAGAAACATTGTTATTTGTCGTAAAAAGCTGTCTAAGTAATTAGATGGCTTTTTCTTTTTTAGATATTTCCTACCTTTTTAATTGTTAAAATATTTATAAAACTAAACCTGTAATTTGTTAGAAGTCAGAATGTAATGAGTTGGTGTTTTTTTGTAGCGCGTTTTTTTAAAACCAAGATTGAATAACTACGTATATATTAATAGAAACAAACAATTAACAAAAAAACTCAATTATGATTAAAGAAAAATTTATGATTAAAAGGAACTTCAATTCAATGTGTGCATTAGTTTTAGCTATTGGTGTATCGTTTACATCTTGTAGCGATGATGATGACAATGATGGAGGGAACGACGATTACGATTCTGTAACCGTATATGCTTCCAATAATTCAAATGGAAATATTTCAGTATATGATTTTGAATCGGACCAAATGGTTGAAACAAAAACATTAATTACAACTACCACTGCAGCGGACGGCATATATTATGATGATGATTCGGAATCTGTGTTTCAGGCATCAAGATCAGGTAATAGTTTAGAGGGATTTGCTAATATTGACGACTTAGTAACAGAAAGTATATTAAATATAAATTTCGCGGGAACTAGCGATATGTCTAGTCCTAGAGAAGTTGCAGTAAATGGAAATTTATTTGTTGTAGCAGATAATGCCGATGTAGATGGCGATGAAATGACACCAGACGGAAGGTTATTTATCTATTCATTTGATGGATCTAGTTTTACATTAAGAAACGTAATTACTACAGAATTTAAACTTTGGGGAATTACATTTAATGATAACGATCTTTATGCAGTTGTTGATGCTACAAATGAATTAGCTGTATTTAATGATTTCTTATCAAATAATACAGACGCTACAGTTAGTGCTTCAAAACGAATTGCAATTGAAGGAATCGTAAGAACACATGGTATTACTTATGATGATTCTACCGATACATTGATTATGACCGATATCGGTGAAGCGTCAAATGGACAAGATGATGGTGGTTTTCATATTATAGCTGGTTTTACCAATAAATTTAATGCCGTTTCAGATGGTGAAACAATGGCTGTTGCCGGAAATCAAGTAAGAGTTTCTGGAGCTTCAACCTTGATGGGGAATCCTGTTGATGTTGCTTATGATTCAGATAACGAGATCATTTATATTGCTGAAGCTGGAAACGGTGGCGGTCGTATTTTAGGCTTTTCTAATTTTACAGCAGGTGGAGATATTGCGCCTACTTTTAATAGTGCACTTGCATCAGCCTCATCAGTATATTTAGAAGATTAAACTGAAAAGTGTTTAACAGTAGAATGCCGTTTAATTTATTTTAAACGGCTTTTTTTATATAATTATCTAACATGTAATTTGTCTGACTTTGAAGCTTGTTTTTAAAAAAGCGCATGCCACCAAAGAAAATACCTTTAATTCCTAAAGCTTGTTTTGCCCATTTGTGTAAGTCAAATTCATCTGTGTGTTTAATGATTAGGCCATCTTTAAATTCAAATTTAGCATCAATTTTATTATGGACTTTTCGTCCGGTTTTGCTAAAGGTATAGTGGGCTTCCCAATGTGCGGAACCACTATTATCGTTAGTACTTATATTTGAAAATTCAACATTAAAACTAGTTTCATTTTGTGAATCGCAAAGCATTAACCACATCGCTTTAGCACGTTCTCCTTTTAAAACACCAAACGCAGGATCTTCAAACACAATAGCGTCATGGTAGCATGATGCCATTGTTGGACCATCACAATTATTTAAAGCTGTGTAAAATGTTTTTATGATGTTTTCCATTAGACTATTTTTTAAGATTTATAAAACCATGCCTTACAAAAATACGTAAGTAGCGTGTTATTGATTCATATTCTTTCATTCGAATGGGATTTTATTGCTATGAAATCGAAAAGCCATCTATAATTAGATGGCTTTTTTGATTGAGATAGGTTCCTCAAATTTTTCGGATTATGGTGTTTAATGAATGTTTTAAGTATCTGTTTTGGTGGTTTTAAAGCTGTTTTTGTTGTTTTTTTACAGCGGCATTAATCTTATATTGTAGCAGAATAATCATCGCTATAAAAGTGACAATAATTATAAGTATTAAAATTTTTATTTCTGATGCGGCAGAGGACAAGTCACCTCCGTAGAACGCCACTTTTCTAAATCCACTTAAGTATTGCGTCACAGGAATAAACTGAGCAACGCTAGTAATAAAATCTGGTATCGCTAAGGTTGGCCAAGTAAATCCACTTAGTATAAATGCAGGTGTAGAAATGACCATTAATAATTCTGTCGCTTTCAATTGATTAGGTATAGCCATAGAAAAAAGCATACCAATTCCCATAGAAGCAAGGGTCAATAATAAGGTTAGAACAATCATTGGCATATTAAAAATACCTGCCGTAATATTAAAATAAGGAAAGAGCAGACTTATTAATAGCCACATAATTGGTAGCATAATGATAAAAGGAGTCGCTTTTAATGCGATGTGATAGAGTGATGATTTGCTTTCTTTTGTTAAGGTGATGAAATAACCATCTTCAAAATCTCTTGAAAAAACTAAGGCCATAGCCAAGAAAATAACCTGTTGCATAATGGCTGCAAGTAAGCCTGGTAACATAAAAGTGATATAGTTACCAGTGGAATTGTAGAGTTTATTAAAATTAATTTTAAAACTCTCGTAAGTCACTTTAGCTTGCTTAGGATGAAGCCCTTGTTTTTTGAGTGCTTCGATTTCTATGCCAGCATTTATGGTCATTAAAACGGTACTTATATTTTTACTTGCCGTATTAGCATTTAAAATATTAGCCATGTTAAGATCTATCCGAACTTCTGGATGCTTTTTTTGTAATAGGTTTTTTTCAAAATCTGAAGGAAACGTTATAACTGCAGCATATTGTTCCACAGGCATTTCATTTACAATATTTCCATCAGTAAATCGCACATCCGTTACCAATAAAACTTCATTGTCTTCAAAAGCATCTATAATTTTATCTGTTGTAGGACTTTGGTCTTGGTCTACAATGACAACGGGTAAATCGATAACTTTTGCTTGTTGATAGACATGGCCAAACAAAATGCCATAACCAATTGGTGCTCCGAAAAAAATTGCTAGTAAAACACCATTCGAAAAAATACGTTTAAACTCAACCTTAAGAAGGCTTATAAATTTTTTCATGGCTTAGCTTTTTATGAGAATGGTTGCGTTGGTGTAAAATTGTTGTTCTGAAACATCTATAGTCGGTACAACTTTTAATTCATAAATAGATTCAGATAATTGGTACAAAGGTGCTGTGCTTGTAATATCTGCATACTGCGCCAATTGTTTTATAGCTACAATTTTAGCTTCGGTTTCTACCTTGGTGTAAGGATTGATAAGTGTGAGTTCTTGTCCGACTTCAAAATCATAAATTTTTGATTCTGGAATTGTAAATCTGAAATAGACACTATCTGTTTTATAGCCATTAAATAATGTAAATCCAGGTGTTAGTAATTCACCTTCTTCTAAACTTATCGTCTCTATAGACATGGCTGCTGGTGCAATTACATACTGTTCGTTTGAAGCAGAAATCACCTCTTCTTTTGCTCCTTGTGCACGTTCTAGCTGCCCTTTGGCTTGTTCTATTTGTTCAGATCGGGTCCCCTTTTTTACTTCATCGCGTTTGGCTTCTAAACTTGCAACCTGTGCTTTTGCCATGTTGAGTTTCATTTTAACTTCGTCAAATTGTTGTTGACTTATTAATGAATCATTATACATGTTTTTCAATCTTCCATAGGATTCTTGTGCAAATTCTAATTGTGCTTTTCCGGCTGCTAATTGGCCTTCAATTTGACTAAACTGTTCAGACGTCGCACCATTAAAAGCCATGTCTAACTGGCCTTGTGCTGCTTTAATAGCACCTTCGGCTTGTAGCATTTTAGCATTCACTTCTGGTATGTTAATCAATGCTAGCGTATCACCTTTTTTTACAGTTTGCCCTTCTTCAACATATATCGTATGGATGCGTCCTGCGATTTTATTGCTTACTGCAATGGTTTCATATTTTACTTTTCCTCTATTTGGTGTAATTTTTTCATGATTACAAGATTGAAAGAGTAGCAGCGTAAAAAAGCTTAAGATGAGTGTTTTATAAGTGTTCATTTTATTTCGTTTATAGTTGAATTAATAAGTAAGTATGCCTTTAGCATGGCGTAAATCTGCAACAGCTCTTCGTTCGTTATAGAAAGATTCTTGCAGTTTAAAATTTGCTTTTTCTAAATCGTTTAAAGCATCGAGTACATCATTGATTGAAGCCAAATTGTTTTTGTATTGTTTGTTAATTAGGTTGTAGGTATCATTAGCTAATTCAATTTCTTTTTCAACTATTTTAGTGTTTTCTAATGCAGCTTCATAAGTTAACTGGGCTTTTGTAATACTCAAAGCAATCATTTCATTGGCATCGGTAATTTGCGCTCTAAGTTTTTGACTTTCTAACTGTGTTTTTTTACTTTTTAATCGGGATGTATTCCCATCGAAAATAGACCATTTTATCCCAGCTCCAATAAACCATTGTGGATCTAATAAGGATAAATCATCTTCTATAAATTCGTAATGACCTTTAATAGCAATTTTGGGAATAAAGCTACTTTTCTCCATTTTCACTTTATAATTTGTGGCTTTTTCAGCCTCTTCTAAGGCTTTAATTTCATTCCGTTTTTCTGTGTTAGAAGCGTCACTAAATGAAAATACATGTAACTCAGGATTGAGTAATTTTAAGCTCGTTTTGGGTTCTCCTGTTAATTGATGAAGCACTTCTATTAATAGCGTGTTTTTATGTCTAAAATCGAGTTGTTTTGCTGCAAGCTGTTGTTGAGCGAGTTCAATTTTTTTTCGACTTATAGGTGTTGTTAACCCATTTTCAATCGCTTTTTTGACATAATAGGCTTGTTCGTTTAAATAATTTTCAGTGGTCGTTAAAACTTTTTCAGAAGCTTTTACAAGAGCCAATTTATCGTAAGTTTCAATAATTTGTAAAGCCAATTTATCGGCTTCGGCAAGACCTGCATAATTTAACGAAGATTCTTTGTGTTTACTTGCTTTAAGCGCATTGCTAGCTTCAAATCCACTAAATAAAACCCAATCTAAATCTACTGAAGATTTTAAAATATTTTTGTCTTGTAGATTTGCAGCTTCTTGCAACGGAATGTCTTCGGGAAATGGTGAGTTAAAAGGCAATCCCATGGCATCTTTGATGATGAGTTTTTGAGTCTCTATTAATAATGCTTGGGTATCATCGTCAAAGGTAATATCATCATTTAAACGTGTGTAACTTCCGTTGAAAGTAATCTTTGGCAAGAAAACTGATTTCGCCATTTGTTGATCTACTTTGGCTTGCTCAGATTCAAGATGATTACTTTTTAAAGTGTAATTTTTTTGAAGTCCTTTATGGATTAAATCTTTTAGTATTGGATCTAATTCTTGTGCCGAAATTACAGTCGGAATTACAGTTGCAAGTAGCAGTAAAACACAATTTAAGATGACTTTATTTATGTTCATTTTGCATCGTTTTTAATTACTATACAAAGATATTACTGTATTTTGAATTTATTTTTGACCTATATCATAAAAGCGAATATATACTAGATTTTAATTGCTGGAATCTTGACTTCTAATACGACTTAATGTTTCTTGTGCCATGCCTAAATAAGATGCAATATGACCTAGTGAAACTTGGTAGGCAATATCAGGAAATTCAGCGAGCATATAATCATAGCGTTCTCTTGCTGTTTGAAATTGAATTGCATTGAGTTTGTTAACCACATTAGTTAACATTTCGGTAATGACGAGTCGACCTAATTTTTCCATCTTAGGGTATTTCGCAAATAAGACATCTAATTTTTCTTTAGAAATAAGATATACAACAGAATCTTCAAGAACTTCTAAATAATATAAACTCGGCTTTTTTTGAAAAAAACTATCAGCACTAGACATAAATTTTCCTGTTCCAAAAAACCATTGTGTAATGTCTTTTTGGTTGTCATTGAGGTAATAACTTCTACCCATGCCTTGCTCTATAAAGTATAAGTATTTACAGATTTCACCTTGGTGGACAAGTGTTTCATTTTTAGAGACGGATTGCATTGTAAAATGATCTAAAATATCATTTAATTCATCATCTGAAAATGGCACCAATGCCGTTAAAGTGTCAGTAAAATTCATAATTTAAGAAAAAGCTAAGCTAATTTTAATTTAGGCTATAAACAAACGAAATAAAATGGAGGACAATTGATTTCTTTACTTTTATTTGAATGAGATTTTATGGGCAGATAAGCGAAAAATCAACTTTAATTAGATGTTTTTTTATTCGATAGTGATTTTATTTCTAAAACCTATATCTGTACGTTCGTCAAATAAAAAATCATAATAATCGGCATCACCTTTTTTGCCGCTGATGGTGGTTTTAGCTCTTCCAATTTCCAATCCAGCTTTATTATAGGCTTTAGCAATTACTGTTCTATTAAAATCGGCATCAAAGATAACGTATAAGATGAGTTTATTATTGTTGCTGCTAGATGAGCTGCCAATATCATAAACGCCAGTTTTTAAGCCATGCTGTTGTAAGTCTTCAGAAAGTATAATTTTACATTCTAATGTTTTGTCTACGCCTTCAGAAACACCTTCAAAAAACTCTGTGGCACTTTCCCCAACAACTTCGCCACCTCTGTTGATGCCTTCTTTTGTTTTGTTGGCTAATCTGTTGCAGGATAAAAAGCTTAATAGAATAATTAGCGTTACTAATTGGTGAATTTTCATGTTGTAAAAGAGTTTTATAGCTTTAAAAATACATAAACTAAAAGTATCTACCGCGTGTATTTTTTAATCTTATCCATAAAAAGTTGCAATTTGTTATAGACGAATACATTTGTTTTTGCATAATGAAACGAAATAAAACATACTACTGATAAAAAGATGATAGCACCAATAATAGCTTGCCAAGGTAATAATGTTTTGCCTATAATTTGATGTAAGCCAATACCTGTAAAACTGCCGTAGATGATAATGAAATGAATAACATAAATAGATAATGTTTTCTGACCGATTCTTAAGATTAAAGGTTGTTTAATATAAGTCTCTAATAAATAGAATAAAGAGAATAAAATCAGCACATTACCAAGTCTAGTGAATAAATAATTATAATAAGCAACATCCTTGAAAAGCATGATGTCAAAGGCGTAATAGAACTTCATGAGTAGCTCAGAAGATCCAAAAATTAGTGCGATGCCAAAGATGAAAAAGCCAGATACAATAGCTATTTTAAACTTTGGTCGTTCAACATAGCGATAGAATAATGTGGATATAAACGCACCAAATGCTACATAACCAAACCAAGGAATTATGGTAAAAATAGAACCGTTTGCTTTGGAAAGATAATTTGAAAATACCACAGGAACTTCAGGCAATTCTAAATAACGATATAAGGGCTCGGCAGTAAAAATAGTTATACCTAAAAGCAGCATTATAACTGAAAAGTATAACGTTTTTTTGAAGGTTAATTTATAAATTAAAACAATTAAAATTAACGATAAACCTATACACTGCAAGACGTCAATGACAAGAAAATAACTGTTGAACTTACCAAAAAGCCATTCAAAAAGAGGTATACGTAGTAAATAACCAATCCCAATAAGCATTAAGCCTCGCATTAAGCCTTTGTGCATTCGAGTTTTAATTCTACCACTTTGCTTTGCTCTTATCAATAAATACGAAAAGATGAGGCCAGAAATGGTGAAAAACGTTGGTGCCGTTATCCCTCTAAAATATTCCCAAACCTTAAATGCTGTGTTGTTTTGGTCTCTGTAAGATACGTCTAGTAAGGTGTCAATAAAATGCCCTTGCAACATCATTAAGATGGCAAATGCTCTTACAGCATCAATAAAATATAAGCGGTTGGTACTTAAAAATGACTGTTTGGATTGCAGAGGTAGTTTTTCGATTAAAATAGGTTTTAGTTAGTTTTTTTTGAATTTAAAAATAATGATGCCACAAATTTAACATTATATATTGTATTAGTTTTTTTTAAGTGGATTTTTATGTCGTTTATAGCTGTAAAATATACACGGCTTATTGGGTGTGTTAAAATGTTAATATGGCACATATTTGTGATAAACTACTAGTAATTGAATTGGCTTTTTGTACAGACATTTGCATTATAATATTTGAACTATCTTAAAAGTTATGGAAAATAAATTTTCTAATAAAAAAGCGTTATTATCATTAGCAATAGGTGGTTTTGGAATAGGTTTAACAGAATTTGTAATTATGGGAATTTTGCCTAATGTTGCAAATTCATTAGCTATTTCAATACCCGAAGCGGGTCATTTTATTTCGGCTTATGCTTTTGGTGTTGTAGTAGGCGCTCCATTATTAACCAGTTTTAGTTATAAGTTTTCGCCTAATCGTATGTTGTTACTACTTATGGTTTGGTTTACGGTGTTTAATACACTTTCAGCTTTTTCTACAAATTATAATATGTTGTTGGTTATGCGTTTTTTGTCAGGGTTACCACATGGTGCCTTTTTTGGGGTGGGAGCTGTAATTGCGGGTAAATTAGCTAAGAAAGGAAAGTCTGCCCAAGCTATTGCGACTATGTTTTCAGGATTAACTATAGCGAATGTTATTGGTGTGCCTATTGGTACTTATTTAGGAAATCAGTACCATTGGAGTGCTTCTTTTATAATGGTAGGAGTTGTTGGTGTTGTAACCTTAGCTAGTATTTTTTATTGGATGCCGAAATTTAATAAAGAAGAAAAATCATCTTCAGAAACAGAGCAAAAAGGGTTAAAAAATCCAGAACTTTGGGGACTCATAGCACTTACAACCATTGGAACTGGTGGATTTTTTGCTTGGTATAGTTATATTGCTCCATTATTGATGGAGGTCGCTCATTTTTCTGAATCCGTAGTAAGCTATGCTATGATAATTGCAGGAATTGGCATGTTTATTGGCAATTTTTTAGGAGCGAAAATGGCAGAAATATTTACTCCTTTACGTTCTGTTTTAATAAGCCTTTTAACTATGACGGTGGTATTAACGGTTAATTCTTTTATAGCTTCAAATGGAGTTCTCGCCTTAATATTAACTTGCCTTATTGGCTTAATAGCTTTTAGTATATCGACACCAATACAAATGGCTATCATTAATTCGTCTAAAGGCGCCGAGATGTTGGGATCCTCAATGAACCAAAGTGCATTTAATATGGGTAATGCTATGGGAGCTTATTTAGCCGGATTACCAATTGCCTATGGTTATAGTGTAACATCTTCATCTTTAGTAGGTGCTGCTCTTGCGTTTTCAGGCGGGTGTATTGCGATTTCCATATTACTTTACAGGCACCGTAAAATAAAAAAAGGAAAACAACGCGCTTATACTTGTAATGCTTAATATAATGAGATAAAAATAACAACTATTAATTTGAATGCTGCAATGCATCTTAATTCATTTTCAAAGTAATTTTTTCAATTTAAAATCAATAGTTTATAATTTCATCTATAAAATTAACTGAAAACAATACAGCATTAATTCAAACCATTTATTACATTTATAATCTATGGAGAAACTCAACCAACTACTCAGTGATTTTTCATCTTTAGCTTGGGGGTTACCCTTGCTTGTTTTATTGATCGGAGGAGGTTTATATTTACTTATTCGCTCTCACTTTTTACCGTTTCGATATTTAGGTCATGCAGTAAGTGTGTTGCGAGGTAAATATGATGATCCTAATGATCCTGGGCAAATATCTCATTTTCAGGCTTTAACTACAGCGTTGTCTGCAACCGTTGGTATGGGTAATATAGCTGGTGTGGCAGTTGCAATTTCTGTTGGAGGACCAGGTGCTGTATTTTGGATGTGGGTGAGTGCCGTAATTGGGATGTCTACAAAATTCTTTACATCGACTTTAGCAATAATGTACAGAGGGAAGGATAGTGCTGGCGAAATTCAAGGTGGACCTATGTATTTTATTACAGAAGGTTTAGGAAAATCTTGGAAACCTTTAGCGGTGTTTTTTAGTTTTTGTGGACTCATTGGTGCGTTGCCTGTGTTTAATGTGAACCAGTTGACCCAAGCTTTAAATGATATATTATTGATCCCGAATGGTGTGCAAGTAGGATTATACACGAATCTTACCATTGGTGTAATTTTAGTATTTATTACAGGTTTAGTGATTTTAGGTGGTATTAGACGTATAGGAAATGTCGCATCACGATTGGTACCGATTATGGTGGCTTTGTATTTTGTATTGGTTATTATCATTCTGATGGCACATAATGATGTATTATTATACTATTTGAAACTTATATTTACAGATGCTTTTGCGGCGAATTATTATCCGGAAGGTGATACCTTTTTAGGAGGTGTTTTGGGAGCTTTGATTCTTCATGGTATAAAACGTGGAGCATTTTCTAATGAAGCTGGAATTGGAACAGCGCCAATGGCACACGGAGCAGCTAGAACGGATGAGCCTATTCGCGAAGGTTTGGTAGCAATGCTTGGACCTGCAATAGACACGCTTATTGTTTGTACATTAACGGCTTTGGCTATTTTGGTGACTGGTGTTTGGGAAACCACATCAGATAATGGAGTCAGTCTTACGGCATCGGCATTTGCAGATGTAATGCCAAATTATGGTAGATATTTATTGCTGATTTGTATTACTGTTTTTAGTATGAGCTCGTTGTTTTCATATTCGTATTATGGTACAAAGTGTATGTCTTTTCTCTTTGGAGCGGATAAAAAGCACTACTATAATTATTTCTATATTTTGAGTATCTTCATCGGAGCGACCACAAGTTTAAGTATGATGATTAACCTCATTGACGGAGTGTTTGCATTAATGGCAATTCCTACAATGATGGCTACCATTATTTTAGCGCCAAAAGTGATTAAAGAGTTGAAACGTTATATCAAACGTATGAAAGAAGCGTAATTATTTACTGATTGAAGCCTTAAATTGCTGAGGTGTCATCATTTCCATTTTTTTAAACTGCCGGTTAAAATAGCTCGTGTTATTAAATCCTGATTGAAACGCAATGTCAGACATCCTCATGTTTTGAGATGTTTTGATGAGCTTTTTTGAAAATTTAATTTTTTCTGAATTTATATAGTCAATAGGTGAAATGCCTAAAGTGTTTTTAAACTGCTTGTGAAAGTGAGAGGTGCTCATATACGCTTTCTTCGCTAATTGGTCTACAGTAATATCTTTATTGGTTAAGTTTTCTTTTATAAACTTAATAACAGTACCGATCCTAGTGTCATTAAAAATGTCCGTGTCATTAACGATAAGGGATTTGGCCTTGGTTTGAAGTAATCTTATAATTAATTCTTGAATCATTAAATCTAGTAATGCATCTTTAGATTTATTACTATTAGTAAAGGTGTATGTTAAGCGTTCTAATAAATGATTTACGGCTACATTATTAATAAGATGTGATGTGGTTTTATCTAAATCCCAATTATTGTTTTCATTATCTATAGCAACATTGTGATTGAATTTTTCAACAACTTCTAAAATTTTAAAAGCATCAATACCTAAAGCTAAACATTGCGTTGGCTTATGTTTTGTGGCTATAGGGAAATCAATTATCATTTCCTTATTCGTTGGCATTACCACAGATTCACCAGGAAAAAAGTCGAACGACTCAAAACCATCTAAATGCATAATCTTTTTTCCGGTTAGCATACTCGCAATAATAGGAAAATCAAAAGTTAACGATACTTTTTCAGCTATGGCATGTGTCTCATAAATGTTGAGTTCGGCATATTCGGCATTGTATGTAGTTCTATTTTCTACTAATGTTGTTAGTTTTCTATGGCTTTTATGTGATGATAATAAGTGGCTCATATTCAATAGTACAAAAAATTAGTCTTAAATATAGTTAATAATAGATATGTTCAATAATATAATCAATATGTTCTATTTATTGGTGAATTGATAAAATAACTTTATCAAAATTACAAAATAAGTATTTTTTGTACTAAATAAATAGATAATTAATAATTTAAAACAAAGTAAGGTATGAGCTACTCTAAGCCAAAATTTAAAGAAAAGTATTCCAATTTTATCAATGGAAAATTTGTGCCGCCAGTAGGTGGAGATTATTTTGAAAACACATCTCCAGTAGATGGAACGCTAATTGCTAAGTATCCTAGATCGCAAAAAGAAGATGTAGACAATGCAGTAGATGCAGCCAATGCTGCTAAAGATGCGTGGGGAAATACGTCAGCAGCAGAACGTGCGGCACTCCTGTCTAAGGTGGCAGATATTATAGAAGAGAATTTAGAAGAATTTGCAGTTGTAGAAACTTGTGATAATGGAAAACCTATTCGCGAAACCCTTAATGCAGATATTCCATTATCTGTGGATCATTGGCGCTATTTTGCGGCTTGTATTAGAGCAGAAGAAGGTAGTGCGACGGAATTAGACCAAAATACATTATCCATGAATATTAAAGAGCCATTAGGAGTGATTGGTCAAATTATTCCATGGAACTTTCCATTGTTAATGTTATCCTGGAAATTACCGCCAGCATTGGCAACCGGAAACTGTGTAGTATTAAAACCTGCAGAGCAAACTCCATCTTCAGCAACATTGTTAATGGAGAAAATTGCCGATGTATTTCCTCCAGGTGTATTAAATATTGTTCATGGGTTTGGGCCAGAAGCCGGAAAACCATTAGCATCGAGTCCTAATGTCGATAAAGTAGCTTTCACGGGAGAGACGACAACAGGTCAACTGATTATGCAATATGCATCAAAAAACTTAAATCCTGTAACGATGGAGTTAGGAGGGAAATCTCCAAATGTGTTCTTTAACAGTGTTATGGATGAGGATGATGCTTATTTAGATAAAGCTATTGAAGGTGCTGTTTTATTTGCTTTTAATCAAGGAGAGGTTTGTACATGTCCTTCACGAATTTTAGTGCAAGAAGATATATATGATGCCTTTATGGAACGTGTGGTGGCTCGAACAGAAGCTATAGTACAAACGAGTCCATATGATGTTAATTCTATGGTTGGTGCACAAGCGTCTAATGATCAATATGAAAAAATTCAATCCTACTTTAAAATTGGTAAAGAGGAAGGAGCAAAAGTCTTAACAGGTGGAGAAGCCCATAAACAAGATGGCGATTTGGCTGGAGGGTATTACATAAAACCTACAATTTTGGAAGGCCATAATAAAATGCGTGTTTTTCAAGAAGAAATTTTTGGTCCTGTGGTTTGTGTAACTAAGTTTAAAGACGAAGCTGAAGCCATAGAAATTGCTAATGATACTTTATATGGCTTAGGAGCCGGAGTTTGGACACGAGATGCACATCAACTGTATCAAATTCCACGTGCGATTAAAGCTGGTCGTGTTTGGGTGAATTGCTATCATGCTTATCCTGCACATGCACCATTTGGAGGGTATAAAAAATCTGGATTTGGTAGAGAAAATCATCTGATGATGATGAGTCATTACAGACAAACCAAGAATATGCTAATTTCATACGATAAGAATAAATTAGGGTTCTTTTAGACATAGTTATTAATAGCAGCTCGAAGCTGTCTAAGAAATAAGATTCAATAAATATCCTTTTTTTTTAGGCAGCTTCTTTTTTAGATTAAAAACACAAGCATTCGATTAAAAATAATTTAATTCTAGAACCGTTAGTATAAAATGAGGTTCCAAGAGTTTGTAATATGAGACCAACGTTTTATCATTTAGTTAGAATCAAGTCTTTGCTCTTAGTTCTAAAAGCGAAGCGGTCTTTTATCATTTAAACATAAACATATGAAACGTGTAGAAATAACAGATAGAGCAGCGGAAATTGTAAAGCAATTGAAAGCAAAACATGGAGATTTAATTTTTCATCAGAGTGGTGGTTGTTGTGACGGCTCTGCACCAATGATTTTTGAAAAGGACGATATGTACTTAGATGAAAGTGATATTTTTTTAGGTGAAGTAGAAGGGGTTAATTTTTATATGAATCAAGATCAATTTGAATATTGGAAACATACACACTTAACTGTAGATATAACTGAAGGTCGAGGTGCAAGTTTTTCTTTAGAGATTCCTTTGGGATTGCGATTCTTAATTCATTCCCGATTATTAACCAAAGAAGAAGATGCCTTTTTTAACATGAAAGCCTAATTTTAGCTATTAGGTTTTTAATTTAAAAAAAATTAATTTGTGAGTAAATTTAAATAACACCCTAAAAGCTCATAAAATATTTTGCGATATTTAATATTGCAAATATCCCGAAATTGATACAAAATTAAATAAATCATGAAATAGGAATTCAGAATAGACGCTGAATTATATATATTTATGGAATTATAAATAACTAATATACGAGATTCCTATTGGTAAGTTTACGGCTTTAGGAAACTCATAAACCAACAATAAAACGAAACTAGCATGAGTAATTATCACATAAAACATTTAGAGGAATACTATCAAGTATATCGTAAATCGGTTAGAAACCCAGAAGTTTTTTGGGAAGAAATAGCTGAAGAACACTTTATGTGGCGAAAAAAATGGGATAATGTCTTAAGTTGGGATTTTTCAAAACCAGAAATAAAGTGGTTTGAAGGCGCAGAACTCAATATTACCGAAAATTGTATTGACAGACACCTTTATACGAGAGGAGATAAAACGGCTATCATTTTTGAGCCTAATGATCCTTCAGAAGAAGCTGAGCATATTACTTATAAGCAATTACACGAGCGTGTTTGTAAGTTTGCCAATGTATTAAAAGATAAAGGCATTCAGAAAGGTGATCGCGTTTGTATTTATTTACCGATGATTCCGGAGTTAGCGATTGCTACTTTAGCTTGTGCACGTATTGGCGCAATACATTCGGTTGTTTTTGCAGGCTTTTCTTCTACAGCAGTATCGACTAGAATTAATGATTCCGAATGTAAAATGGTGATTACCAGTGATGGCTCTTATCGTGGTGCTAAAACCATAGATTTAAAAGGAATTGTAGATGAAGCCTTAGAAGAATGTCCTACTATTACCTCAGTATTAGTTGTAAAGCGTATTGCATCTGATATTAATATGAAAGAAGGGCGTGACGAATGGTTACAACCCTTATTAAATAATGCAGATAACCATTGTGAACCTGAAATAATGAAGGCGGAAGATCCACTGTTTATATTGTACACATCAGGTTCTACAGGAAGACCAAAAGGTATGGTGCATACCACAGCCGGTTATATGGTGTATACAGCTTACACGTTTAAAAATGTATTCCAATACAGAGAAAAAGATGTGTATTGGTGTACAGCGGATATTGGTTGGATTACAGGACATAGTTACATCGTCTATGGTCCTTTATGTAATGGAGCCACTACAGTATTATTTGAAGGTGTGCCAAGTTACCCTGACTACGGTCGTTTTTGGGAGGTCGTAGCAAAACATAAAGTAAGTCAATTTTATACAGCACCAACGGCTATTAGAGCCTTAGCAAAAGAAGGTGTTGAGCATTTAGAAAAACACGATTTGTCCTCTATAAAAGTATTAGGAACGGTTGGAGAACCTATCAATGAAGAAGCGTGGCACTGGTACGATGATAACGTTGGGAAGAAGAAATCCCCAATTGTAGATACTTGGTGGCAAACGGAAACTGGAGGCATTATGATTACACCAATCGCTTTTGCGACACCAACAAAACCAACATATGCAACCTTACCTTTTATTGGTATTCAGCCGGCTTTAATGGATGAGCATGGTGCTGAAATTAAAGGCAATCAAGTGGATGGACGCTTATGTATTAAATACCCTTGGCCAAGTATGGCGCGTACGATTTGGGGAAATCATCAACGTTATAAAGACACGTACTTCTCTGCTTATGATGATAAATACTTTACAGGAGACGGAGCGCTACGTGATGAGGTTGGTTATTATAGAATAACAGGTAGAGTCGATGATGTTATTATAGTTTCTGGTCATAACTTAGGGACAGCACCTATTGAAGATGCTATTAACGAACACCCAGCAGTTGCAGAAAGTGCCATTGTTGGTTATCCGCATGATGTTAAAGGAAACGCACTTTATGGTTATGTAACGTTAAAAGAAACAGGAGAAAGTAGAAATCATGATAACTTACGTAAAGAAATCAATCAGTTAATTACAGAGCAGATTGGACCAATTGCGAAGTTGAATAAAATTCAGTTTACAGATGCTTTACCAAAAACAAGATCGGGTAAAATTATGCGAAGAATTTTAAGGAAGATTGCTTGTAATGAAACAGATCAACTAGGTGATACAAGTACACTTTTTAATCCTGAAGTTGTACAAGATATAATTGATAATGTGAAATAAGTTATTGAAAATACTAAACTTTAAAATCCAAAACGCTGAATGAGTTTTGGATTTTTTTTGAATTATTCTGAATCTGATTTAGATGCTTTTGCTTTTTCAACAATAGCTTTTAATCGTGCTTTGCGTTCAGCATCCTTAGATTTTATTTTATTCTTTTTTTGGGCAATCAGTTTACTGTGCTTGGCTTTGTTGTTGGTGTTTTTTTCTTTTCCTTTTTTTGCCATAGTTGAAATAAATATATGGGTGTAAAATTAAACATTATTTTAAATTAAAGTATCAAGCTTCGACTAAAGCCAGTTATGAAGTATTGAAACTTGCATGGATTGAAAACGATAAATTACAATCGGAAGTTGATTTTAAATATTACTTTCATAGTTTTGTTGAAACAAAAAAATCTATGCTAAAAGCAGTCTTATTTGATATGGATGGTGTTATTGTAGACACTGAACCTTTACACCGAAAAGCGTATTATCAAATGTTTAAAGATGTAAATATCGACGTCGATATAACACTTTACGAATCTTTCACTGGTCAATCCACAATTAATATTTGCAAACGATTAGTTGATCATTTTAATTTAAATGAACAACCAGAAAGCTTAGTCAACATCAAACGAAAACACTTTAAATATTTGTTTGAAAATGATTCTAGTTTGGTTTTAATTGATGGTGTTTTAGATCGTATTAAAGATTATCATGCCAATGGTGTTAAGCTGGTTGTAGCATCGTCGGCTTCGATGCCAAATATTGAACGCATTTTTAACCGTTTTGATTTAAATCAGTATTTCTCAGGTAAGTTTAGTGGAGCGGATTTAGAAAAATCAAAACCACATCCCGAAATTTTTATAAAAGCAGCTGAGTATACAGGTTTTGATAAATCGGAATGTATGGTAATAGAAGATTCTACTAATGGTATAAAAGCGGCACATTCTGCTGGTATTTTTTGTACAGGTTTTAAGAGTGAACATTCTTTTGGTCAAGACTACGCGTTAGCAAATAAAGTCGTTTCAGATTTTAAAGAAATCTCTTATTTAAAATGCAATGATTTTTTTAAGGATTAAAGTGTTGTAAGAAATATCTAAATAAAAAAAATGTTGCTAAGTGATTAGCAACATTTTTTTTGTGTTATTTGATAATTGATTATCCTTCGAACTCCATATCCTCATCACCGCCATTTCCTGGTCTTCCAGAACGTTCACGCTTATTTAATTGCTGATTAAACCTGTAAATTAATGATAGGCTTACTTGACGTTGTCTCCATTGGAATTCACTATAACGTTCAAAAAATTCTGTAGTTGTTGTAGATTGACGTTTTCTAGAGTTCAGTAAGTCTCTAACATTTGCAGAAACGGTAAGGCTATTTTTTTTGATTTTAAGCTCCTTGCTTAAGGCTAAATCAATAGATAATACACCGTCTGTGTCAGACTGAGCATCCTGTACAGCTCCTCTATAAGAAGCGTTTGTTTGCCAGTCTATTTGCCATGGTAATGATATTTTTGAGCTAAATCTTGCAAACCAACTTGTATTTTTAGCACTATAATCTACATCGTTAAATTCTCCTTCAGTATCAAACTGAAAGAAATTAAAACTTGAATTTAGTCGTAGCCATTTATTTGGGTTATATAAAAAACCTAATTCTGCACCCGTACGTTTATTTGTTGAAAGGTTAATTGGTATGGTTCTAATAATGTCTATACCATCAGAAGTTTGTAGTCCTGTGTTTTCCTCAACACGCTCAAAAGAATCAGTTTCATGTTGGTAATATACAGAGGTCGTTAATGTAAATTTATCCCAACGTTTTAAATACCCTAAATCAAATGTACTAGAATAAGCTGGATCTAAATCAGGGTTTCCTTGAAATATGCTAGTTCTACTAGATCGGCTAGGGAATGGGTTAATAAACCACCCACGAGGACGATTTATTCTTCTATTAAAACCAACGGTAATACTTTCTTCACTGTCAGATTCAGTACCGTTTATGTTGTATATCAAGTTTACAGTAGGGAAAAGTCCAAGGTAATTCTTGTCAAAATCAGCATTAAGCGCTTCATCTGTAAAGTCCGAAGCAATACTTCCTTTTAGCTGTGTATGCTCTAATCTCAATCCTAATAAAAAGGAAAACTCACCGAACTTAGTGCCATATTGACTGTAGACTGCGTTGACATTTTCATCATAATCGAAGATATTACTAACATCGTCATTAACTTCTAAATTACCGTTATCTAAGTTTTCTTGTTCTAAGCGGTAATCAGTAATTTCATTCTCAAAATTTCCTCTATACCCTGCTTCAAATCTAGAATCTTCACCTAATGGTAAAACATAATCTGCTTGAAATAAAAATTCCTTTTTATCTTCAGTTGTAAACTCTTGTTCTTTTTGAAATGGTTCTGGATTGGTTTGATCGCTGAAAAGATAATCTTCATTTAGATTTGTAAAGCCTTCTTCGCTATCATTTTCATATTGAAAATCTACTGTTAATTTATGATCGCTATCATCTGCAAAACGCTTTACGTAGTTCAATGCAATTTGATAACTATTGTCTTCTTCGGTTTCTTTTTCTTTTCTAAGGGTTTCTTCAACAATGGTATTGTTATTAAAACGTTCACTAGAATTTAATGAAGTGTCTGCATCACTACCAAGTCTATAGAATACACTACCAGTTATAGAAGAAGATTCGTCAATAAAATACTCCATACCAATATTGGCGTTATAATTTCGATTTAAGCGTTCTACGTTCTGATCTTCTACAATTCTACGATATTCTGGGGTGATGGTTTGGCCTTCGTCAATTCTATCAAAATAAGTGACATCACTAAAACTAGTTCTTGGAGCATCAAAGTAACGCCAACCAAAATTTGAAAATAAGTTATAATTTTCTGTTCGGTAGTTTAATGTAGCAGATAAGCCTACATTGTCAGGATTTCCTGCGGTTAAATTAATAGAACCATTAAATCCTAATGTCTCTTTTTGTCTTAAGATAATGTTTAATATTCCGGCCGTTCCTTCTGCATCATATCTTGCAGATGGTGAGGTTATAACCTCAACACGTTCAATAGCTTCTGCTGGTAATTGACTTAAAACATTGCTATCGCCAAAACCTGCCATTGCTGATGGTTTTCCATTAATTAAAATACGAACGTTTTCATTACCTCTAAGACTGATAGCGCCTTCTACATCTACAGTAACAGATGGTACATTATTAAGAGCATCGCTTACAGTACCACCAGCTGTGGTTAAATCTTTACCAATGTTGTAAACTTTTTTGTCTAATTTTATTTCTACTGTTGTTCGCTCAGCAACAACCGTTACCTCATTTAAAGTATCTACGTCTAATGCTAAGTTAACAGTCCCTAAATTAGTATTTTGAGTAAAATTTTGTTCAGGAAAACTCTTCGTTTTGTAAGAAATATATTCAACAGAAACAATATAGGATCCTTCAGGAACTTCAACTTCAAACTTACCTTTAGTGTCGGTGATACCTCCAGTTATTATTTTGTCGTCAGCTTTTGTTTTTACGACAACTGTCGCGTATTCTAAAGGAATATTAGTGTCTTCCTCAATAACGGTTCCTTCAATTTTTATATCTTTCTGAGCAAAAGAAAAGGTAAAGGAAAAAACAAGTAAAAAGGTAGTAATAAGATGTAACTTCATCGCAATTTTTTAATAGGTTTGTTAGTTAGTTAGACGCGCAAAAATACCTTTAGTTTAATTGGAATTGGTTAATCTTTTGTTAAAGACATCTGTTAAAAAAATGTAAATTTTGTTAAGAATTAATTCTTATTTCGCTTTTTCTTTTTCCGTTTTTTCTTCTTTTCTTTTAAGACTTCTTTTTCATTAAAATCTCCTTTAATTAACTCTTTTATTTTAGACATATCATCTTCAGAAATAAGCTCTTTCAATTCTGCAAAGTGAGATTCTTCTAGTTTTTTAATGGCAGCATTTCGATCTAAATGATGTTCAAATCTTGTTTTTAACAAAGCAATTTTTTCTTCGAGAAAACTATTGATGGTTAGTTTAATTATTTGTTTCTGAAAATCATCGGCTTCTAATGTGGTTAAGAAGTTAGCGATATACTCTTCTTTACGCTCCTCCGCTTCGCGCTCGTATTTTGCAATTTCTTCTTCAGTTGGTTCTCTATTGGTTTGCGGTATATTGTTCATATTACCACTTCTACGTTGTGCGTTAACATTTAAAGTTAAGAGTATGGTGAAAACTACTAAAATGATACTTTTCATAACGATTGTTTTATATAATTTCTTTGATAGCTTCTGGTGGTCTTCCAATTACAGCGTTGTCTCCATTAATTACGATAGGACGTTCTATAAGTTTTGGGTGATTAACCATCGCTGCAATAAGGTCATTATCGGTAAGCTCTTTTCCTTTAAAATCCGATTTCCAAATGGCTTCATTTTTTCGGATTAGATCTATGGGTTTTATGTCTAATTTGATTAGGATGTCCTGTATTTCAACAGATGTTAAATCATTTTCTAAATACTTTATGGTTTCAAATGCTTTACCTGATTCTTCTAGAATAGAAAGCCCTTGTCTCGATTTTGAACATCTTGGGTTGTGGTATATTTTAATCATTTTATGTTAAATTTAGTTCAATAACTAGTAACTATTTAGTACAATTATAATGCCGAATCGTCTTGTTGCCCCATCATCATTAAATAGGCTTTTAGGAATGGTTCAATATCGCCATCCATAACAGCATCTACATTTCCTGTTTCGTGTGCAGAACGTACATCTTTTACTAATTTATAAGGATGCATAACGTAATTTCTAATTTGGCTTCCCCATTCAATCTTCATTTTTCCTGCTTCAATATCTTCACGTTGTGCCATTCGTTTTTGTAGTTCAATTTCATACAATTGCGATTTTAGCATTTGCATGGCACGTGTTCTGTTATCTTGTTGCGAACGGGTTTCTGAACATTGAATTTGAATACCAGATGGTTTATGACGTAACTGGACTTTCGTTTCAACTTTATTTACATTTTGTCCACCAGCACCACTTGATCGTGCAGTGGTAATTTCAATATCAGCAGGATTGATATCTACTTCAATAGAATCGTCCACCAACGGATACACGTAAACTGAAGCAAAACTTGTATGTCGTTTAGCATTACTATCAAAAGGTGAAATACGAACCAAACGATGTACACCATTTTCGCCTTTTAACCATCCAAAAGCATAATCACCTTCAATTTCTATAGTCACCGTTTTTATACCAGCAACGTCTCCATCTTGTAAGTTGAGTTCTTTTACTTTATAGCCACTTTTTTCTGCATACATCAAATACATACGCATAAGCATACTTGCCCAATCGCAAGATTCTGTTCCACCTGCTCCGGCTGTAATTTGTAAAACGGCACTTAAACTATCGCCTTCTTCAGAAAGCATGTTTTTAAATTCTAGTTTTTCAATCGCATTAACCGATTTTTCGAAACGCGCTTCCACATTTTCCATTGGAGCTTCGTCTTCTTTGTAGAATTCATAAATAACTTCTAAGTCTTCAAAAAGTGCTTTTGCGTCATTATAGTCGTTAACCCAACTCTTTTTCTCACGAATGGATTTCATAACCAATTCGGCAGCTTTAGAGTCATTCCAAAAATTAGGGTCGAACGTTTGTTCTTCTTCGTTAGTGATTTCTATGAGCTTAGCATCTAAGTCAAAGATACTGCCTAAGTACGTCTAGACGGGAATTAAGATCTTTTATTTGATCTGATGTTATCATATAGTGTAGTAATTTATACAAATATATGGAGTGGATTTAAAGTGCCATAATTTTGAATTGGTTTTTTAGGAATTTTGTAGTTTTATGTTTCAAATAAATTACAATGAAAAACATATTTTTCCTGCTAGGTATCTTTCTAATAAGTTCTCAGTTTCAAGCTCAAATTTTAGATAAGAAAGACTTAAAAAGCTATGACGGTTATTTCGACTTTTATTATGAAGAAAGTACCGATAAAATTTATCTTAAAGTTGAAAAACTTAACGATGAATTTCTTTATGTAAATTCCTTAGCAACTGGAATTGGAAGTAATGATATTGGTTTGGACAGAGGGCAATTAGGTGATGAGCGTGTCGTTTACTTTGAAAAAGCAGGAAATAAATTATTACTCATTCAGCCCAATTTAAAATATAGAGCAAATACAAATAATACACAAGAAAAGAAGAGTATAGAGCAGGCCTTTGCGAAGTCAGTATTATTTGGATTTAAAATTTTGTCTAAAAAGAATGGTGTTTATATCATTGATTTTACTCCGTTTTTATTGGAAGATGCGCATGGAGTTTCCAATAGATTAAAAAGAAAGAAAGAAGGAACTTATAAATTGGATGCTTCAAAAAGTGCTTTATCATTAGAGAGAACAAAAGCATTCCCAGAGAATGTTGAGTTTGAAGCATTGCTTACTTTCAAAGGAAATCCAACTGGTAAAAATTTAAAAAGTGTAACTCCTACGCCTTCATTGGTCAGCGTAGTTCAGCATCATTCTTTTGTTAAGTTGCCAGATAATAACTACAAACCTAGAGTTTTTGATACACGTAGTGGAGCGATTTCAATGTCTTATATGGATTATTCAACACCAATTCAAGATAATATTACAAAACGATTTATAATTCGACATCGTTTAGAAAAGAAAAATCCTAGATCTAAAAAGAGTGAAGCTAAAGAACCGATTATCTATTATCTAGATCCTGGTACTCCAGAACCTGTACGTTCTGCTTTATTAGATGGAGCACAATGGTGGAATGAGGCTTATGAGGCCATTGGATACAAAGATGCTTTTCAAGTAAAAATGTTGCCAAAAGGAGCCGATCCTATGGATTGTCGTTACAATGTAATTCAATGGGTTCATCGCAGTACAAGAGGTTGGAGTTACGGAGCAAGTGTTGTAGACCCAAGAACTGGTGAAATTATTAAAGGTCATGTAAGTTTAGGAAGTTTACGTATTCGACAAGATTTTATGATTGCACAAGCCTTAATGAATAAGCCATTTGCCGAACGCGATGATAATTACCAACCGATGTTAGATCTGGCTTTAGCAAGAATTAGGCAATTGAGTGCTCACGAAATTGGACACACCATTGGCTTTGCTCATAATTTTGCAGCAAGTACTAATAATAGAGCTTCAGTTATGGATTATCCACATCCACAGATTTCACTGACAGATGGACAAATAGATTTTAGTAATGCTTATGCAACAGGAATTGGTGATTGGGATAAAGTGACAGTTGCTTACAGTTATTCTGAATTTGATAAAAAACAAGACGAACAGCAGGAATTAAAGAAAATTTTAAAACAAGCACAAAATGATGGTTTGCGTTTTATTACAGATTCTGATGCTAGAGCAGCAGGAGGAGCACATGCCTTAGCCCATCTGTGGGATAATGGAAAAACACCTGAAGATGAATTAAATGCTGTTTTAAAATTAAGAGAACAAGCAATTAAGAACTTTTCAGTAGATAATATAAAGTCATATGAACCTTATTCCGTTTTAGAAGATGTCTTTGTGCCTTTGTATTTTTATCATCGTTTTCAGGTTGAAGCGGCAACCAAAGTTATTGGAGGCTTAGACTATAATTATGCCGTAAAAAATGATGATCAATTAACAACAAAGTCAGTAGCTGTAAATATGCAAAAACAGACTTTAGATGCCGTTATGAAAACCTTAGAAGCGGAAACATTAGCAATCCCTAAAGAGAAGTTAAGTTTGTTCCCACCACGAGCTTTTGGTTATAACCGTTCGAGAGAATCTTTTAAAGGAAAAACTGGAGTTGCTTTTGATCCCTTGAGTGCAGCAAATACAGCTAGTGATATGACATTGAAATATTTATTGCATCCACAACGTGCTAATCGCTTAATTTTGCAGAAGAGCTTAGATGAGAATCAATTGGGTTTAGAAGATGTTGTAAATCAGGTTTTAAAGAATTCTTTCGATAAAACGCATAAAGATCCATATTTAGTTGAAATCCAACAACAAATCAATGTCAACGTTTTAAAGTATTTAATGAATTTGGCAGTAAATAGTCAATCTTATTTTCAGGTTAAGGCAATTGCAAACAAAACTATTCGAGATATAGCAAAGAAAAACTTAGGATTTGAAGCTATTCAGTATCAATATAATCTTATGATAAAAGAGTTTTACGAACATCCAGAAAAATTTGAACTAGAAAGTTCTCCTAAAATTCCAGATGGTTCTCCAATAGGAAGTGATCTGTGTAATTATAACTAATATTGATGTCTGGTTGAGCGTAGTTGAAACCTATTGAGAAAAATGTTTAACTAAAAAAAGAGTCCCAATTTCAGGGAAATAAATATGATAATAGACTTAAGAAGCGATACCGTTACCAAACCATCAAAAGGCATGTTAGATGCTATGCAATCTGCACACGTTGGTGACGATGTTTTTAGAGAAGACCCAACAGTTAATCAATTGGAAGAGCGATTAGCAAAAATGTTTGGTAAACAAAAGGCGTTGTTTTTCCCTTCGGGAAGTATGGCAAATCAAGTCGCTATAAAATTACACACCAATCCAGGTGAACAGGTGATTTGCGATAAGTATGCACATATCTATAACTATGAAGTTGGAGGTGTGGCTTTTCATAGTGGAGCGTCATGTAAATTGATAGATGGCGATCGTGGCATGTTTACAGCAGAACAAGTAAAAGTGTCTATAAATCCTACGGACTATTATTACAGTCAAGCGAGTTTGGTTGAAGTTGAAAACACAACGAATAAAGGAGGTGGAGCGTGTTGGGATTTTCAAGAAATTGAAAACATAAATAAAATTTGTAAAACCAATACTTTAGGATTTCATTTAGATGGAGCACGATTATGGAATGCTTTGGTGGCTAAAAATGAAACCACTTTACAATATGGTGACGTTTTCGATACCATTTCAGTGTGTTTAAGCAAAGGTTTGGGTTGTCCTGTTGGTTCCGTGTTAATTGGAGATGAGGAAATTATGAAAAAATCCTTGAGCTTAAGAAAGCTTTTTGGTGGTAATATGCGACAAGTAGGGTATTTGGCTGCTGCCGGATTATATGCATTAGATCATAATATAGAGCGCTTAGCTGAAGATCATAAACGAGCGAAAGAAATAGGGGAGGTGTTAACTAAGTTATCGACAATTAAAAAAGTAGAACCTATTGAAACCAACATCGTAATTTTTGAGTTGAATGATGATGTGGATGAAGCACAATTCCTAAGTAAATTAAAAGAAAAGAATATTCATATTATTGGTATGGGAAGTAACAAATTACGAATGGTAACGCATTTGGATTATACGGAGCAAATGCATGAAAAACTTCTAGGCGAATTAAAGTCTATTTAAATATCATTATTTAAAAACAAAACACTTTAGTAGCTCTATATTAATAACAAGGATAACTAATGGTGCGTTGAACTCCAGCGGAGTGATATTTCTTATAGCATAAATTTCAACATTGTACCACTCCACTGGAGCTAAACAAAACCCAGAATTTTTTTGTAATTATTAATATGTTGCTACGCTGTAGCTTTAATACCTAAATTGTTTTAAGTAAATTAATATCTATGTGATTCGATGATTTAAAACTCTAGAGGAGTTTTATGTTAGTAACGAAGTTATAGATAGTAGTCTTGAACTCAAGCGGAGTGATATATTAAGAAAAGATCAAATAATATATCGCTCCTCTGGATCTAAAGCAAAACTTCACTTCTATAATTATTAATGTTTTGTCACGTTGTAGCTTTAATTGCTATTGGTTTTTAATTCATAAAATGAACTAAAAAATTATTTAAACATGTCTAAACCAGGAATATTAGGCATACCTTCTTTTGCTACAGCCGCAACTTCTGCTTCGTGTACATTTGTGGCTTTTTCAATCGCTTTGTTAAGGGTAAGTATTAAGTAATCTTCAAGCATGTCTTTATCTTCTAGTAATTCATCAGAAATAGCAATAGATTTAATTGTTCTATTAGCTGTAATCGTTACTTTTAATTTATCGTCATTGCTCGCTTCGTCAATTAAAACGGTATGTAAGCGCTCTTTAGTTTCTTCAACTTTTTTTTGAGCCTCTTTCAATTTGCCCATCATTCCCATCATATCTCCAAACATAATCTTGTCTTTTAAATTATTAAGACACAAAATTACTAAATTGCGTCACTTTTTAAATAACTTCATTAAATTTTCTTAACAACAGATGACAAAAAACTCAATTTTAAATCCACCAATAGCCAAAAAGATACCACATCAATTAGAAATGCATGGAGACATTAGAGTTGATAATTATTTTTGGATGAAGGATAGAGAACATCCTGAGGTCATTGATTATCTCAAAGCTGAAAATGAGTATTGCGATAGTGAAATGGCACATACAAAGGGTTTTCAAAAGGATTTGTTTGAAGAAATGAAAGCCAGAATCAAAGAAGATGATTCATCTGTACCTTATAAATATAATGGCTATTGGTACATTACTAAATTCGAAAAAGGAAAAGATTATCCAATCTACACACGAAAAAAAGACAGTTTAGATAATCCTGAAGAATTATTGTTCGATTGTAATGAAATGGCTGAAGGTGAATCGTATTTCAAACTAGCAGGTATTAGTATCAGTCCAGATAATAAATTAGTGTCTTATGGTATTGATAATACAGGGCGACGTAATTATACCATTCATGTTAAGAATTTAGAAACAAATGAGGTTGCTGTAGACCGTGTCTTGAATACTACAGGGTCTTCAAGTTGGGCAAATGACAATGAAACGTTGTTTTACACGAAGAAAGATGAAGTCACCCTTAGGGCATTTCAAATTTATAAACATCGCTTAGGAGACAATTCTAAAGATGAACTGGTTTTTGAAGAAGGTGACGATACATTTGGGGTTGCGGTTTACAAATCGAAATCGAGAAAGTATCTCATTATTGCCTGTTACAGCACCTTAACTAATGAATACCATATTCTAAATGCTGATAATCCTGAAGGTAGGTTTAAAGTCTTTCAACCAAGAATTAGAGGGTTAGAGTATAGTATTTCGCATTATGATAGTCATTTTTATATCCTAACCAATAAAGATAAAGCGACCAATTTCAAATTAATGAAAACACCTGAAACAGAAACAGGCTTAGAAAATTGGAGTGAAGTCATAGCACATAGAAATGATGTGCTGGTAGAAGGGATCGATATTTTTAAAGACTACCTGGTGGTTAGCGAACGTAAAAATGGCTTAAATGAAATTAGGGTTAAACGTTGGGATGGTAGTGAGGATTACTATTTACCGTTCGACAATGAAACCTATACCTGTTTTACAAGTATTAATGTAGAATTTGATACCGAAACATTGCGCTATGGTTACAACGCGCTCACAACACCAACTTCGGTTATAGATTTTAATATGCGCACCAAAACAAAAACGGTTTTAAAAGAACAAGATGTTTTAGGTGGAAAATTCAAAAAAGAGAATTATACCTCAGAACGTATTTGGGCAACTGCAGAAGATGGCACTAAAATCCCAATGTCTGTAGTGTATAAAAAAGGTATTAAAAAAGACGGCACAAACCCGTTACTGCAATATGCTTATGGAAGTTATGGCTCTACGGTTGATCCTTATTTTTCGACGATACGATTGAGTTTATTAGATCGTGGGTTTATTTATGTGATTACGCATATTAGAGGAGGAGAATATTTAGGACGCGATTGGTACGAAAATGGAAAATTATTACACAAGAAAAATACGTTTTCGGATTTTATAGCCTGCTCTGTTCATTTAATAAAAGAGCGTTATACATCGTCTCAACATTTGTATGCTATGGGCGGAAGTGCAGGTGGTTTGTTAATGGGAGCTATAATTAATAATGCACCAGAATTATATAATGGAATCATTGCTGCAGTCCCTTTTGTAGATGTCATTACCACAATGTTAGACGATTCTATACCATTAACCACAGGAGAATATGACGAATGGGGAAACCCAAATGATAAACTCTATTATGATTATATTAAATCCTATTCTCCGTACGATAATGTTGAAGCCAAAGATTACCCTAATATGTTAATTACAACTGGTCTTCACGATTCGCAAGTGCAGTATTGGGAACCTGCTAAGTGGGTTGCGAAACTCAGAGAAATGAAAACTGATTCTAATAAATTATATTTAAAAACTAACATGGATGCTGGTCATGGTGGTGCGTCTGGACGTTTTGAAAGCTTAAAGGAAGATGCGGAAGAGTTTGCTTTTCTACTTGATTTGGAAGGGATTTCGAGCTAATTAAAAAAAAAATGTTACTTTTGCGAGGTTTTAGGTGTCTAATAATTTAATAGGTTACTGAAAAATATTTTTTATGAAGCAAAACAAAAATGTGTTTGATAATGTATTACAGCTTATAGGTAATACACCACTTATCAAATTAAATAAACTGACTGCTGACTTTGATGGTGATTTTTATGCTAAAGTAGAAGCATTTAATCCTGGTCATTCTTCAAAAGATAGAATTGCATTCCATATTATTGAAGAAGCGGAGCGCCAAGGTATTTTATCACCTGGAGATACAATCATAGAAACCACTTCTGGTAATACTGGTTTTAGTATTGCAATGGTAAGTGCTATTAAAGGCTATGAATGTATTTTGGCTGTAAGTTCTAAATCGTCTCCAGATAAAATAGACATGTTAAAGTCTATGGGAGCCAAGGTCTATGTTTGTCCAGCACATGTAAAAGCAGACGACCCTCGTTCATATTATGAAGTTGCAAAACGCTTACACGAAGAGAATAGCGGATCAATTTATATCAATCAGTATTTTAACCAATTAAATATTGACGCTCATTACCACACTACTGGTCCAGAAATTTGGGAGCAGACAGAAGGTGAGATTACGCACTTAGTTGCTTGTAGTGGAACAGGAGGTACTATTTCTGGAATCTCAAAATATCTAAAAGAGCAAAACCCAAACGTAAAAGTTATTGGAGTCGATGCTTATGGTTCTGTATTACAAAAATATCATGAAACTCGTGAGTTTGATGAAAAAGAAATCTATCCATACAGAATTGAAGGACTAGGGAAAAATTTGATTCCTACGGCTACAGATTTTGATGCTATAGATAAGTTTGTAAAAGTTACAGATGAAGAAAGTGCACACACTGCAAGAGAGATTTCAAATACAGAAGGTCTTTTTGTAGGGTACACAAGTGGTGCAGCTATGCAAGCTATTAAACAATTGAAAGAAGAAGGTGAGTTTAAGCCAACGGATAAAATTGTAGTAATATTTCCAGATCATGGCTCGCGTTATATGAGTAAAGTCTATAACGATAAGTGGATGGAAGATCAAGGCTTTTTTGATGCTAAAAGTGCAGTACAAGCCACAATTGAATACATTAAATAAATTATAAAAAACATATGCCTATTGCTAAAATTGTAATAGGCTTTTTTTTGCAGAATTTTTAGGTAAAATAAATTGAATAAAGTGGTTTATAACTTCTGAATACTTCACTAAATAAATTATGCATTCATAATATTATTACCTAATTTTGCAGACACTAACTAGATAAATTAACAATTATTAATCATTGATTTTATGTTCAATAAACATAGAATTAATCGTTAATATCAAAGTATGCGTGCATGAAGGATTTATTTGCAAAGATTTATAAAGATAAAGGACCACTAGGAAAATGGGCAGATCAAGCAGAAGGTTATTTCGTATTTCCAAAGCTTGAAGGACAGATTTCTAATAGGATGAAATTTCAGGGTAAAGATGTTATTACATGGAGTATCAATGACTATTTAGGATTGGCGAATCACCCAGAAGTGAGGAAAGTAGATGCGGAAGCGGGTGCTGCATATGGTTCAGCGTATCCAATGGGTGCGCGTATGATGTCTGGTCATACAGATTTGCACGAACAACTACAAGAAGAGCTTGCTGCTTTTGTGAATAAAGAGGCAGCTTATCTTTTGAATTTTGGGTATCAAGGTATGGTGTCTACTATTGACGCTTTGGTAGCTAAAGATGATATTATTGTTTATGATGTTGATGCACACGCTTGTATTATTGATGGTGTGCGCTTGCATATGGGAAAACGTTTTACCTATAAGCATAACGACATTGTAAGTTTAGAGAAAAACCTTGAGCGTGCTACAAAAATGGCAGAGCAAACAGGAGGTGGAATCTTAGTGATTTCTGAAGGTGTTTTTGGAATGCGTGGTGAGCAAGGTCGTTTAAAAGAAATTGTTGAACTAAAGAAAAAATTCAACTTTAGATTTTTTGTAGATGATGCTCACGGATTTGGTACACTTGGTGCTACAGGAGCTGGTGCAGGTGAGGAGCAAGGTGTTCAAGATGATATCGATGTGTATTTTGCAACCTTCGCTAAATCTATGGCAAGTACAGGTGCATTTATTGCAGCTGATAAAGAAATTATAGATTATTTAAAATATAACTTGCGTTCTCAAATGTTCGCTAAATCGTTACAAATGCAACTCGTTGTTGGTGCATTAAAACGTTTAGATATGTTACGTTCAATGCCAGAACTTAAAGCCAATCTTTGGACTATAGTTAATGCATTACAATCAGGTTTAAAAGAACGTGGTTTTGATATTGGGACAACGCAAAGTTGTGTAACACCTGTATATTTAAAAGGAAGTATTCCTGAAGCTATGGCTTTAGTTAGAGACTTACGTGAAAATTACGGAATATTCTGTTCTATAGTAGTTTATCCTGTGATACCTAAAGGGTTAATTTTATTAAGAATGATTCCTACAGCAACCCACACGTTAGAAGATGTAAACGAAACTTTAGATGCTTTTGATGCTATTAGAGAACGATTAGTTAACGGAACATATAAAAGAATGTCTGCAGCATTAGTTGCAGCAATGGGTGAGTAATTAATTCACGTCATAAAATAAAAAAACGGTCATTACTTACATTGTAATGACCGTTTTTTTATTTTCTAAAATCTAAAATCTAAAATCTAAAATCTAAAATCTAAAATCTAAAATCTAAAATCTAAAATCTAAAATCTAAAGTCTAAAGTCTAAAGTAATTCTTTTCGCAATGTTTTTCGTCGGGCATAAACCTTAGGGTCAAAATGTTTCCAGATTTGTTTAATCGCTACATTGTCTTCAAGTTCTGGTGTTCTATAGCAGGTTTGTATTCCTTTTTCTTTAAATGTTTCGTAATACTCGTTAAAGATTACTGCATGAACGCCTTTGTTTTGGTAATCTGGATGAATTCCTATTAAATAGAAAATCACATCCTTACTATGTTTCTTAGCTTTCAGAATGTGAGAAAATCCCATTGGAAATAATTTGCCATTTGCTTTTTGTAGCGCTTTTGCGAATCCTGGCATCACAACGGCAAACCCTATTAACTTGTCATTTTCATCCACAACAAATTTTATATATTCGGGATTTACAAAACTGATAAATTTCTTTTTAAAATATTCTTTTTGAATATCAGTGATTTCAACAAACGAGGATAAAGAAGAATAACTTTCATTAAATAAATCAAACATGCGGTCTGCATAAGGCATTACTTCGTCTGTTTTAGTAAATTTTAATGCTTTTATTTTATAACGACGCTTTATAAGTTCTTGTGCTTTCTTGAAAAACTCGGGTTTTACATTCTTAAACGGAAACTCACTTTCAGAATATTCTTTTTCAATCTTGAAGCCATAAGTTTCATAATGTTTAATGTAATAGGCGTGATTATACCATGTAATCATAGTCGATAAATGCTCAAAACCTTCAGTCATTACACCAACCTTATCTAAATTAGAAAAGCCAACAGGGCCTTCTACAAATTCGAGTTGATTTTCTTTTCCTATGTCTTCAACAGTTTTTAATAAAGCCTGGCTAACCTCTAAGTCGTCTATAAAATCAAACCACCCAAAACGCATTTTTTTTATACCTTGTTTATCAACTTCAAGCCAATTTATAATTGCAGAAATTCTACCAACGATTTCTTCATTTTTATAGGCGAGGAAAAAGCGGGCTTCAGCATCTTTAAATATGGGATTTTTTTCTTTATTAAACGTTTCTAATTCTTGTTTAATTATAGGAGGAACCCAGTATTTAGAGTCTTTATATAATTTAAAAGGAAATCGAACAAATGCTTTTAAGTCCTTTTTTGTTGTGGCTTCTTTAATTGTTATCATGTAGTTAGGAAGGCTATAGATTAGAAATTGAAATCATCGGATTTCTTTTCTTTTTTCTGCTTTTTCTGTTTCTTAAAATTACCATCATTTCCATTGCCATTGTCTATTTCTTTGTCCTTGTGAAAGTCTAAGCGATAAGAAGCTCCGAAGGCAATATTTAAAACTGTTGGTGTGTCTTTAGTGTTAAACGCAATATTAGCGTCTAATTGAAAATTTTTAGACCAAAGATATGCTCCACCAACTCTAAAAATATTATCAGCATAAAAGTCACTTTTAATTCCTTGTGTTTCTCCAAAAACAACCCATTGTGGTGTAAATGAATGTGTTAGAGTGAAAATATATTGAAAATCAGATTGATCTGTTCCAATTCTGTCTTTTATTAAATTCATTACAAAAACCCATCCACCATTAAAGTTGTTTTGGGTTGCAACCATAATTTTAGGGCTAAATCCTTCAATGTCAGGAGCTGTGTATGGATTGTTTTTAGTGTCAAAATTTGCTCCAGCATAAACGGAAACAGCAGGAATTAAAGATTTCCAACTAAACTTATTGTTAGCGTGAAAACTGTAAAGGTTTGGTTTAGCTTCAGCCGCATTTTTATACGGATCATAAACCAAGTACTTAGCACCTAATGTGAAATTTTTAAAATTAGAGCGCTTATCTTCAACAGGAATTGCAGCACTATTATAAGTGATATTGTCATTTTGATATACGCCATCTAAGGATAATTCTAACTGCTCAAAAAACAAACCATACCTTAAACCAAAATCGAGACCAAATCCTGATACTTCATAATTTGCCAAGGCATGCTCTTCTTTAACAGTAAAAGCTCCAGCCTCAAACTGTACAATTCCCGTTCCAACAGAAAAAGCACTTTTAGAGACTCCAGGTCGATTAGAATTAATTACTTCGGTATACTGAGCGAACGCAGAAGTAAAACTGAAAGCAAGAATTAACGTAAGTATTGATTTGAGTATTCGCATTATTTACGGATTTAAAACCATTCGGTCTATTGTAGATTGAATTCAAATATAGATATTTTATAGTTTTTTTAAGGAATTTAATCGGATTATAAATGAGTATAATCGTATTTTTGATAATTATATTATGTTTATCATGGGATTACTGAGAACTATTTTAATAATTTTATTAGTTTACTTTGGCTTTAAGATATTAGCACGTCTTTTTGCACCTTTATTGATGCGTTTTGTGGCTAAGAAAGCAGAAGAAAAATTTGGCGGACAATTTGGAGGATTTCAAAACCCAAATCAACAAAGCCAACAGCAAAAGCAAAAGGAAGGGGAAACAGTAATCGATAAAATGCCTAACCAAAACAAAAAATCTAACGATAAAGTTGGAGAGTACGTGGATTACGAAGAAATTGACTAGTTCAATTCTTGTCATTATTACAGAACTTCCTTTTTAGTAAACAACGCTAATTCTAGTAATGTTTCAAAAAAAATAACTACTTTTCAGAATCATTCAACTTAAAGTATTCGCATGTCATTTTCTATAAAACGTTTATTGCCACATCTCTTAGTTTTAATAGGGTTTGTGGTTTTATCTTTAGCCTATTTTAGTCCTGTTTTACAAGGCAAAAAAATAAACCAAAGTGATATTATGCACTACATTGGTATGGCAGAGCAACAAAAGGAGTTTGCTAAGACTACTGGTGAAGAAACCTATTGGACTAACAGTGCTTTTGGTGGTATGCCAACTTATCAATTAGGCGCAAAATATCCGCATAATTACATAAAACAACTCGATTTATCGTTACGTTTTCTTCCTCGACCTGCAGATTACCTATTTTTATATTTTATAGGATTTTATATTTTGCTCTTGTCCCTAAAAGTAGATTTTAAACTCGCGGCACTTGGTGCTTTGGCTTTTGGGTTTTCTACGTATCTTATTATAATTCTCGGTGTTGGTCATAATTCTAAAGCGCATGCCATTGCCTATATGCCATTAGTTTTAGCAGGAATTGTGCTCACGTTTAGAAAGAAATACATACTCGGGTTTTTATTAACGACTGTAGCTTTAGGATTAGAAATTGTTGCGAATCATTTCCAAATGACTTATTACTTGTTGCTATTAGTTTTAGTCTTAGGTTTAGCGTATTTAATTGATGCTTACAAAAAGAAGGTGTTACCACACTTTTTTAAGTCCGTTGGCTTATTGTCTGTCGCAGCCATCTTATCCGTTGGTCTCAATGCCACTAATATTATGGCAACCCAAGAGTACGTGAAGGAAAGTGCGCGTGGTCAAAGTGATTTAACCATTAATCCTGATGGATCTGAAAAAGAAACCACAACCGGACTAAGCAAAGAGTATATTACGGAATACAGTTACGGCATTTTAGAAACGTTTAACCTCTACATCCCAAAATTTATGGGAGGTGGAAATTACGAAGATGTCGGTAAAGATTCTGAAACTTACAACGCTTATATCAATTTGGGCGCTTCGCCAATTGAAGCCTTAGATGCGGCTAGAAACGCACCAATGTATTGGGGAGATCAGCCCATTGTAGAGGCACCAGCTTATGTTGGCGCAGTGATTATTTTCCTGTTTGTTTTAGGATTATTCTTAGTTAAAGGCCGATTAAAGTGGTGGCTTGTTGGCGGTACAGTGTTATCTCTTTTATTGTCTTATGGAAAAAATTTAGGATTTTTAACCGATTTCTTTATTGATTATGTGCCGTTGTATAGCAAGTTTAGAGCGGTAAGTTCCATACAGGTGTTATTAGAATTGTGTATTCCTGTTTTGGGTGTTTTTGCATTAGTTCGTTTGTTTAATGACTATCAAAAAGATGAAGAAAAACTAAAAGCCTTAAAGTATGCTGTAGGAATTACAGCTGGTTTAGCGATTATCTTTTTATTGTTTAAATCCACGTTATTTGATTTTGAAGGCCTAAGAGATGACCAATATATTGGTGCATATGGACAACCTTTTATGGACGCTATTATTGAAGATAGAAAATCTTTAATGACTACTGACACTTTAAGAACTTTAATATTAGTGTTATTATCGGCAGGAACTATTTTCCTATTCTTGAAAAAGAAACTATCAGAGAATTTAGTGGTAGTTGTGTTTGCTGTTTTAATACTGTTTGATTTAGTTTCAGTTGATAAGCAATATGTAAATAACGACAATTTTGTGTCGGCTTTAAAGGTCGATAAACCATATCAGCCTAATTCTGCAGATAAAGAAATACTGAATGACAAAGGACATTTTAGAGTGTTAGATATGTCTAACGAAGGTCAAAGATTACCAGCAAAAGCGGCATATTACCATAATTCTTTAATGGGTTATAGTGCTGCTAAATTGGGGCGTTCAGAAGAGTTATTAGATTTTCATGTGTATAAAAACAACATGGATGTTCTTAATATGCTGAACACTAAATACATTATTGCCGAAGAACAAGGCCAAATATTTCCTTATACCAATACAGATGCAAACGGTAACGCTTGGTTTGTTTCAAACCTAAAAGTTGTTGCTAATGCCAATCAAGAGATTTTAGCATTAGACAGTTTGAATACAAAGACCACAGCAGTTTTAGAGCAATCGGTTCAGACGGGAAATAATTTAAAAACAGCATATCCAGTAGATTCTACGGCTTCTATTCAGTTGAAAGAATTCAAACCTAATTATTTAAAATACGAATCGAATAATAGAAGTGAAGGTTTAGCTGTATTTTCAGAAATCTATTATGAACAAGGATGGAATGCCTACATTGATGGTAACTTAACACCACATTTCCGCGTGAACTATGTGTTAAGAGCATTAGAATTACCAAAGGGAAATCACACCATAGAATTTAAGTTTGAACCACAAGTTGTAGAAATAGGAAGTAAAATTGCTTTAGCGAGTTCTGCGGTTTTAGGACTATTGCTATTAGCTGGTTTGTTTTTTGAGATGAAAAAGCGAAAAGATTGATTGTCATTCCTGCGAAGGCAGGAATCCATTATCTATAACTAAAAAATAGATTCCTGCCTTCGCAGGAATGACAAACATGAGTAAAAAAAAAGCACTTATAATAACCTATTATTGGCCACCAGCAGGAGGTCCAGGCGTACAACGATGGTTAAAATTCGTGAAGTACTTGCCTGATTTTGGTGTTGAACCTATTGTGTATTGTCCTGAAAATCCAAATTATCCTATTATGGATGTAAGTTTGGTAAACGAGATTCCTAAAGACATTACAATTTTAAAACAACCTATCAGTGAACCTTATGGTTTGGCGAGTGTATTTTCAAAAGGAAAATCTAAAAAAATAAGTTCTGGAGTTATTCCAAAAGCTAAAAAGCAATCTTTGATTGAAAAAGCAATGCTTTATGTTAGAGGGAATTATTTTATTCCAGATGCTCGTAAAAATTGGATAAAACCTTCGGTTGAATTTTTATCTAATTATATCAAAGAACATCACATTGAAACCATAATTACAACAGGTCCACCGCACAGTTTACATCTCATAGGCTTACAACTAAAAGCAAGATTAGGTGTAAAATGGTTAGCGGACTTTAGAGATCCTTGGACCACTATAGGTTATCATAAGGATTTAAAACTTACGGATTCTTCAAAAGCAAAGCATGTAGCGTTAGAGCAAAATGTTTTACATACAGCAGACCAAATTATTGTCACAAGCAATCACACCAAAAACGAGTTTCAAACTAAAACAAAACAACCGATTTCTGTTATTACTAATGGTTACGATGCGCATAATATTAGAGTAGAAGGGAAGGACGAGCTTTTTACTTTATCGCATATTGGGTCGTTATTATCAGAACGAAACCCTGTGGTTTTATGGGAAACACTTTCAGAATTAATACAAGAACATAAAGCCTTTTCAGAAGTTTTTAAATTACAATTAATTGGTGTCGTTAGTGATGATGTTGTAGAATCTATTCATCAAAATGGATTAAAAAATCATGTTGATGTGGTTGGTTATGTGAGTCATGATGAAGCGATACAATTTCAAATGAAATCACAATTAGTATTGTTAATTGAAATCGATTCTGAAGACACCAAAGCGATCATTCCAGGAAAAGTGTTTGAATATCTTATTTCTGAAACACCAATATTAGCCCTTGGTCCAAAAGATGCTGACGTAGAGCAAATCATAAAATCAACCAACACAGGAAGTTATTTTAATTACAATCAAAAGGCGGAATTGAAAACACAGCTTTTAAGTTATTTTAAAGCGTTTCAAAACAACACATTAAAAGTAAATGCTATCGGTTTACAACCTTATAGCAGAAAAACCTTGACTGAGAAATTGGCAAAGTTGATATTACATACTTAATGTCGCCTCAAGTTAATAATTAATAAAAATATTTTAGATTTTTATTCGCAACAGTGAGACTGTCCCCTTGAGGGGACTTTAGGGGTGTGAAAAACGAAATAAAAAATGGTAGTTTAGAGCTTCTGAACACGTGAGTTTCAAAAACCTTTATAGTGCGTTAAGCCCAATTTATTAAAGCTCTTTTTGCTATTAAATAAAACCTTCCAGTTTAGTTTTATAATTTTTCAGTAGTCATTTTGGAATTTGATATTTTAAAGTTGTTATTTGTAATTCTATGGGAATTGTATTAAACCAATCATTTAAAAACACTATTACCACCTATTTGGGCTTCGGTATTGGTGCAATTAATACACTTTTTCTTTACACTAATTTTTTATCGGATCAATACTATGGTTTAGTTGCGTTTTTATTGTCTGCAGCTAATATTATGATGCCTTTTATGGCCTTTGGAGTGCATAATGCTATTGTTAAATTTTATTCGTCTTTTAAATCTAAAAACAGTATCAATAGTTTTTTAACACTGATGTTATTTTTACCCTTTTTGTTTATAATTCCAACGGGTTTAATAGGTTATTTAGCTTATGATTCAATAGTTAATTGGCTGTCAAACGAAAACCAAATTGTAGAAAAGTATGTCTGGCATATTTTTATTCTAGCCATTGCAATGGCTTATTTCGAAATATTTTTTGCGTGGACAAAAGTGCAAATGCAAACCGTTTTTGGGAATTTAATGAAGGAGATTTTCCATCGTGTATGTATTATGATATTGCTTTTTGCAGTTTATTTTGATTGGTTGTCGGTTGATCAATTTATAAACGGACTTGTTAGTGTCTATGTTTTGCGAATGGTAATTATGAAACTATATGCCTATTCGGTAAGGTTTCCAAAGTTAAAGTTTCAAAAATTAGAGAATCACTTATCTATTTTACAATATTCGGGATTAATGATTATTGCAGGTTCTGTAGCCATGCTTATTCTAGATATTGATAAGTTTATGATAGGCTTAATGTTGCCAGATATTGAGCAAGTGGCTTATTATAGTGTTGCTATTTTTATCGCAACAGTTATTGCAGTGCCTCAACGTGCTATGCACCAAATTATGCTGCCTCTAACGGCTCAATATTTAAATGAAAAGGATAATGTTGCCTTAGAAGATTTATACAAACGAAGCTCGATGACACTTTTGGTAGTGAGTGGTTTTATTTTTCTGCTCATTATTTTGAATATTAATCAGCTCTATGAGATCCTTCCAGAAGAGTTTACGGGTGGACTTTTTGTGGTGCTCATTGTAAGTTTAGCAAAACTGTATGATAACAGTTTAGGAAATAATAATGCCATTCTATTTAATAGTGATTATTACAAAATGGTTTTAATTTTTGGTGTGTTATTAGCTATAATGGCTATTGTGCTTAACGCTATTTTTATTCCTGTTTATGGTATTGAAGGCTCTGCTTTTGCAACGTTTTTAGCTGTGTTTATTTATAATTCAATCAAAATTATATTTGTAAAACAGAAATTTAATATGCTGCCATTTACAATGGGTTCAACTAAGATTGTCTTAACATTAGTTGTGTTATCATTGGTATTCTACTTTTGGGATTTTCCATTTCATCCTGTAGTAAACATTGTTTTAAAATCGGGATTAATTGGTGGTGTTTATTTCAGCCTTATTTATAAGTTGAATGTTTCTGAGGATATTTCAGCACAAATAAAAAAGTACCTAAAACTATAGATACTTTTTAAAATAAGAAATTCCCGTAAGGTGCTTTGAGGCATACGTCATACGGGAACTCCTAACCAACCAAAAAAACTTTTTATCCTCTAGATCGTCTTGAGTTAGATCTTGTAGAACTTTGGTTGCTTGTTCTACTTGTATTAGATCTGGCTTTTACAGACGATGATTTACTTCTACTCTGAACTGTACTTCGTTGTTTTGTGCTAGGCGACGTTCTGGTATATGTACGAGAATTTGTCGTTTTCGGTTTTCTTACCGAAGTAGTTCTTGTTTTGTTAGACACAGAAGAATTGCTTCTGGTCACATTATTATTTACACTCCTAGAACTTGTTGCACTACTGTTGCGTATCGTTCTTGTTGGAGTTGTTGTTCTAGTAATAGTACGCGTCGTAGTAGCTCTGTTATTTATTGCAGAGTTTGATCTTGTCGGAGTCGCAACTCTTGAACTTGAACGACTAGTAGTTGCACCATTAGAAACTCGGTTTGTACCTGTTCTCGTTGTCACACTTGAACTGCGTGTTGTTCTTGTTGCCGTTGCATTACTCTTTCTTAAACGTGTAGCTCTTGTACTTGCAATGGTTGCATTGTTTCGTGTTACACGAGTTCTAATACTTCGTTCTGTACTATTTCTTGGAGTCTGTGCATAGCTAACAGTACGTCTAGTTGTCGTTGTTGTTCTTCTTACCGCATATCCATTATCACGTCTTCCGATATTATAATGTCTTACATTATTAGTATAAGGTCTGTAATAAATATGTCTTACAGGTGTATAATATTGTCTGTATGGATTAATGTGAACAACACTATAGTTACTATGTGGCGCTGCATAAAATCGGTGCCAAGGTCTATAAACATAAGATCTATTATATATGTTAATATAACCATCATACCTATAAAATACATTGTTTCTATAATATACATTAAGTCCACCAAGTCTGCTAATTCTACCAAAACTATTGTAGTTAATAAAGATGTTTCCTATTTGATTAACACGACCGTAATAATCATAATAAATTGGTGTGTTTTCAATTTGGATAATAGCTCCGAAGCTATCATATTGAACATATGGGTTATAGTTATAACCTGTGTTGAAACTTAAACTGAAACCAGGTCTGTTAATATTAACGCTTACATCTGGACCATGACTTGGTAAATAAAAATCAAACTGACCATCGGCGAACACAGAAAATTCAATACCAGCTTCATTAAATATGAAAGAATTACCATAACCTCTCACATAATTATTAATTGAAGCGTCTGCTTCTGTCGTTGTTGTGTTGGTTGCGAATGCAGTTGTGCTAAAAGCGACTAAAGCTGCAAATAAATATATAATTCGTTTCATAATAATTGGGTTTTAAATTAAACTCGTTTAGTATAAAACAAACAACGTGCCAAAAACACAATATGCTGTTTCGTAGTGTTTTATGGTTATTGTTAAATAAAAACTGTTTCAAGTGTTATGTTCCATTTTATTATAAATATTAATAATGTGGTATATTTTATTACTTTTAAGCCAAGACCAACCAGCAACCATGAAACCGAATCAAGTTAATTGTCAAAATTGTGAACAACCTTTTGATGCCAGTTTTCAGTTTTGTCCGCATTGTGGGCAAAAAGCAAATGATAAACTTATCATTGGTGTATTATTTTACAATACCATTAGTAATTACTTTTCATTTGATGCACGTTTTTTTAAAAGCTTTTTTCCTTTAATGTTCAAACCTGGCTATTTGCCAGGGCAGTTTATAAAAGGAAAACGTTTATTGTATTTACATCCTGCACAGATGTATTTGTTTATTTCGGTAGTCTTCTTTTTTATTTTTTCGTTTAGCGTACGGCAGCAAACCGATTCTTTAAACCGAGAACTCAAAAAAACTTTAGTGTCAGACGTAGACGTGGCCAGTTTAGATTCTGTTGAAGTTAAAGAAAGAGAACGGGCTTTAAAACTTGAAGATTCATTAACTAGAATTGAAATAAGAAAGGCACTAGAGGATAATCAATGGCTGACTAATATGTCGGATAAGGATTCTATAGCTATTCTAGAAAAGATCCCTAAAAATACAGATGTTTCGTTTGGCCTTAATGAGCGTAAAATTGATTCTTTAATAGCGTTAAAGGCTTCTGATGAAGAAATTTATAAATCCATGGGAATGGATGACGGCGATGGGTGGTTTACGAGAAAAATGTATGCTCAAGCACTTAAGTTTTACAAAGCGAGAGATGGAGGGACTATTTTACAAGCGTTTTATGACACCGTACCGATTGCTCTATTTTTCTTATTGCCATTATTTGCACTAATAATTAAATTATTGCATTTAAAAAAAGGAACATACACACACCATTTAGTATTTAGTTTTTACTTTTTTTCATATTTGTTTATAGTTTTTAGTGTCATCTTCGGTCTTAATCTCATTTGGGATATTCCAAATTGGCTAGACTTTCTTATTGCTTTATCTACTTTTATTTATTTAATGAAGGCATTAAAACGGTTTTATGATCAAGGGTGGCTTTTAAGTTGGTTTAAAAGTAGTGTAGCTACATTTACATTTATGGCCATTGTAATTCCAACAGCAGTATTCATTATGGGACTTTTTGCTTTTTTGTTTTATTAGTCTAGTCATTAATAGAACCAGCATGCCAAATAGGAACGTTAAGAAATGTACTCAACACTTCAGCATCTCTAATAATGGTTTTTAAATTACCATGGTCTACGACATTTTTTCTAGAAGCATCGTCTAATACTAAATTCAGTTCAAAACTTTTGTAAGAACTATCATCACTTTGAATGTGTTCTCCTATAATTTGAATAGCAACAATTGATTTTAAGGGTAAATAATCATCAGATTGTTGTTTTCTCGATTGGTGCAGATTGAATTTATACGTGGTGTAATAAATCCCTTGTTGCTTGTCGAAAACTCTCGGTTTGTAAAATTTATAAAACATAAAACCACCAGCACTAGAAAATAGTAATCCAAATAGGATTAGAAACCAATTGATTGAAACGATCTCAATATTGGTTTTAAATAAGGGGAATAGTGCAAAAAATAAAACACCGAAGCCTACAGCAAAAAATATAAAACTGAATATAGCAGCTCCAATTGAAGGTTTGTAAATTAATTTCGAGGAATTTGCTTGAGTTAAAACATTGGTTTTAAAACTTGCTCCACCAGGCTTTAAAGGTGAGGTTGAAACTTTAGACTTTATAGTGTCTTTAGCACTATGAGTATTTTCTTTAGCTTCATTAACTTCATCGTGAAAACCTTTTGGTAAATCCATCTTATAACTTCTCTTTTAAATAGTTCCCTGTTATTGAGTTCTTGTTTTTTGCGATCTCTTCTGGTGTACCAACAGCAATGAGTTGTCCTCCATGTTTTCCGCCCTCAGGTCCTAAATCAATGATATAGTCAGCACATTTTATTAAATCGATATTATGCTCAATTACAATTATTGAATGGCCTTTGGCAATTAATGCTTGAAACGATTTTAATAACTTTTTGATGTCATGAAAATGAAGGCCAGTGGTTGGTTCATCAAATATAAAAAGTGCATTATCACTTTTACTACCTTTTCCTAAAAACGTGGCTAGTTTTATACGTTGCGCTTCACCACCAGAAAGGGTAGAAGAGGACTGCCCTAAAGTCACGTAGCCCAAACCAACATCTTGAAGTGGTTGTAGCTTTTTTTGAATTTTAGCCTCAATATTTGTTTTGAAAAATTCAATGGCATCATCAATGGTTAGGTTTAAAATATCGTCTATAGATTTACCATCAAACTTAACTTCTAAGACTTCCTTTTTAAAGCGTTTACCATTACAAGTATCGCAGGTTAAATGCACATCTGCCATAAATTGCATTTCAATAGTTACTTCACCTTCACCTTTACAGGTTTCGCAACGTCCACCATCGACATTAAAACTAAAATGCTTGGCAGCATAATTTCTAATCTTACTCAGTTTTTGAGACGCAAACAAGGCTCTAATATCATCGTAAGCTTTAATATAAGTCACAGGATTTGATCTAGATGAACGACCAATAGGATTCTGATCTACAAATTCTACATGCTTAATATTACTGTGGTTACCTTTTATTTCTGAAACCTGACCAATTTTATCGCTAAATCCTGTTAATTTCTTTTGTATCGCAGGAAAAAGAATTTTTTTAACCAAAGTACTTTTTCCGCTACCTGAAACACCAGTAAGAACGGTTAGCATTTCGAGAGGAAACGTAACATCTATGTTTTGTAAATTATTCTCGCGGGCACCTATAATTTCAACACTATATTTTGAAGTTCTTCGTTTTTTAGGCACTTCAATTTCTAATTGACCATTGAGGTATTTTGCGGTTAATGTATCTGCAGAAAGAATGTCTTTAAAATCGCCTACGGCAACAACGTCACCTCCTAAAGTTCCGGCTTCTGGACCAATATCAATAATAGCATCTGCGGCTTTCATTATATCTTCATCGTGCTCAACTACAATTACGGTATTTCCTAAATCTCGAAGCGATTTTAATACGTCGATTAATCGTTCTGTGTCTTTTGGATGTAAGCCAATACTAGGTTCGTCTAAAATATACATGGAACCAACAAGGCTACTACCTAAAGAAGTTGCTAAGTTGATGCGCTGGCTTTCACCTCCAGAAAGTGTATTAGATTTTCGGTTTAAGGTTAAATAATTTAATCCTACGTTAGATAGAAACCCTAAACGCGTTTTTATTTCAGTTAATAGACGCTTTGCGATTTTGGCATCATTGTCGCTCAGCGTTAAATTATCAAAAAACACGGTTAATTCATCTATTGGTAAATCTACCAAATCTGTAATGGTTGCATTATCAACTTTTACATAACTGGCTTCTACTCGTAAGCGTTTACCTTCACAAACATTACATTTTGTTTTACCACGATAACGCGATAACATAACGCGATTCTGAATTTTATACGCTTTAGATTCTAGTTCAGCAAAAAAGTCATCTAAGCCTTCAAAGTATTTATTGCCTTTCCAGATGAGCGATTTTTGTGCAGCACTTAGTTGAAAATAGGGTTTATGAATTGGAAAATCAAAATGATGCGAGTTGTTGACCAACTGATCTCTATACCAACTCATGCTTTCTCCTCGCCAAGGGAAAATGGCATTTTCAAATACAGATAATGCGGTATTCGGAATTACTAAGTCGTCATCAATACCAATAACATCGCCATAACCTTCACATTTAGGACAAGCTCCATAAGGGTTATTAAAGCTGAATAAATGCGCATTTGGTTCAAGAAATGACATATCATCAATTTCGAACTTGTTATTAAAAGTCGTTTGTTTTTTATCGGAAAGGGATTCTATAATACAAGTACCAACACCTTCGTAAAAAGCTGTTCCGACGGCATCTGCTAGTCGATTGAGAAAATCTTCGTCGTTTTTAAACACAATTCTATCGACAACTAAGAATATATTTTTATCAGCTGTAATGTTGCTTTTTAGTGCATCATCAATTCTCACCACTTCATCTTTTACTTTAATTCGCGCGTAACCTTGCTGTTGTAAAGTTTGAAGTTTATTTTCAAGGGTTCTGCCTTCTTCTAAAATAATAGGAGCTAAGAGTAATAATTTGCTGCGTTCTTCAAATTTTGAAATAAAATTAATAACATCAGAAACCGTGTGTTTTTTTACTTCGTCGCCAGAAATAGGCGAGTAGGTCTTTCCGATTCTTGCGAATAATAATTTTAGATAATCATAAATTTCAGTTGTTGTACCAACGGTTGAGCGTGGATTTGTAGAATTCACTTTTTGCTCAATAGCAATAGCAGGTGCAATTCCTTTTATATAATCGACTTTAGGTTTATTAAGTCGACCTAAAAACTGACGTGCATAACTACTTAAGCTCTCCACATAACGTCTTTGTCCTTCTGCATAAAGGGTGTCGAAGGCTAAACTAGATTTTCCGGAACCTGATAAACCTGTAATTACCACCAGTTTATTTCGAGGGATAACCACATCAATATTTTTAAGGTTATGCAGTTTTGCTCCTTTTATAATGATGTTTTCCTTTGGGCTAACGTCTAAAACAGTGGTATTCATAGGTTATTTTGATATCTAAGTTTGCAAAGATACTATTTAGCCAGTAAAGATTGAACTATGTGCTGTAATTCATCCGTTGAAACAGATGGCGACTTTTTTTTAGTTAAAAGGCAGTTATACAATTAGGCAATAGAACCACGATTTGATCTTGACTAATTAATAAGAATACATACTGGGTTTACTTCTTAAAACTTAAGTTTTTTTAAGTGGTTCGTTTTATATGTTTATACCTTTATACTAGTATTAATGCGTCTATCAATTTATCTCTAATAGTAAAACGTTTAAAATTCGTACTTTTTATATCTATTAAAGGAGCACTTTGTCCGATAAAATGTTAAATTTTAGCACTTTTCTTTGTATAATTGGAATGAATGTTGTTATATTTGAAATCTATTCATTTTAAAAAGACATTTGCGTATCGCATAATATTACTTTAAAAAAAACAGCTAGAAACCCCAAACTTAGTAGGCAACTACTAGGCATTAAAGTAATTATTATGAAAAAAGAACTTATCCAAGACGCAGAGTTGGTTAGCAACTACATTAAAGGTAACGAGAATGCACTTTCGATTTTAATAGAAAGGCATAAGCAAAAAATTTACAGTTTTATTTATTCTAAAGTATTTGATAGAGATATTACTGAAGATGTTTTTCAGGATACTTTTATTAAGGTTATAAAAAACTTAAAACGAGGAAAGTATAACGAGGAAGGTAAATTTTTACCATGGGTTATGCGAATTGCTCACAATTTAGTGATCGATCATTTTAGAAAAAACAACCGCATGCCAAAATTTGATAATGCAGGTGAATTCAGTATTTTTTCTGTACTTAGCGATTCGGCTTTAAACGCAGAGAAGGTGCTTATTAAAGACCAAGTAGAATCTGATGTGAGACGTATTATTGAAGAGTTACCAGAAGACCAAAAGCAGGTGCTTTTAATGCGTATGTATCAAGACATGAGTTTTAAGGAAATTTCAGAAAGAACAGGAGTGAGTATTAATACTGCCTTAGGAAGAATGCGTTATGCATTAATTAATATGCGAAAGGTCATTGAGCAAAACAATATCATTTTAACAAATTGATACAATAAAGGGTATAGAAGTACGTTTTGCTATATATAAACTAATACACCTAAAAAATGGCAAAAATTTACTCTCACGCTTCCCCAAAACAATGTAACCTAAATCCAAAAGATGAGACGATTCGTTTTCTTTTGAATTATTCAAAGGCGTTAAGTGTTCTAGGGCATAATAAAATGAAGTTTGAAGCACTTCTAAATTAATTTAATTAATAGAAAAATCCTGATGTGAAAAACATCAGGATTTTTTTGTTAGTAGTAACTCTTCGTAGTTTTGAGTGGTAAGGTATTCTTGATGTAGTCCTTTTAAATATTCAATTGTTTTAGCCTTTAAAAGATGTTTATCTCTTAAACAGTTTTTGATGTTTTCGTCATAAACCGTTAGTAAAATATACCAATGACCTGTTCTGTTTGAATAGTTACCTTCAAATAAACGCGAGTTGCCGTTGCTTTCTCGTTTCGCATCAATTACAGCCAATGGAAGATTTATGCTTTCATCTGTTCGTTCTGCTTCATGATATGATAAATACAAGATTTGTCCTTCAAGTTGAAACGGGACATTATAGCCAACATCTTTTCCGTTTAGTTTGAATTTTTTATTGATATAATTATAGAAATCACCAGCATTTTTAGGGTCTTTAAATATGAAAGCAGTTTCTCTAGGCATGTGTTTTTGAAACTTTTTAGCTTGCATTATTTTGTAATCCTGATTCTTAAACTTAGGCGCAATTTTTACCGGAATACAAGAGGTGAAAACTAAAATAAAAAAGAGAACGATGAGATTTTTCATAGATTGAAGGTTTGTTGTAACACCTCAATAATTGTTCCAAGTTTTACTATTTTTTCTTTTTATAATAGTCTTTTAAAACGGACTTTCTTCCAATAGTTTTGGTAATAATATCTTTTTCTAAATCCCAACCACGAGCCGGCGAATATTCTCTACCATACCAAATAATTTGAAGGTGTAAATCGTTCCAAAGTTCTTCTGGGAAAATACGTTTGGCATCTTTTTCGGTTTGTACTACGTTTTTGCCATTCGTTAAATTCCAACGGTACATTAAACGATGAATATGTGTATCTACAGGGAATGCAGGAATACCAAAAGCTTGTGATAATACTACAGCAGCTGTTTTATGACCTACTGCTGGTAGTGCTTCTAAAGCTTCATAAGTTTTAGGAACTTCGCCATTGTGCTGATCAATTAAAATATGAGATAAGCCATGAATACCTTTACTTTTCATTGGCGACAAGCCAACGGGTTTTATAATGTCTCTGATTTCCTCTACACTTAGCTTAATCATGTCGTACGGATTGTCGGCACGTTCAAACAATAACGGAGTAATTTTATTCACCCGTACATCTGTACTTTGAGCAGACATTAAAACGGCAATTAATAATGTATAAGGATCCTTATGGTCCAAGGGCACTGGAATTTCAGGATATAATTTATACAAGGTATTTATAACGAAATTAACTTTTTCTTGTTTAGTCATTTTGTATTTTTACGTAATCAAAGATGAAATACAAATTTACGTAATTATGACACATTTAAAAGTAGGAGATAAGGCACCAGATTTTTCAGCACAAGATGAACAAGGCCGTACCATTTCTTTATCGGATTATAAAGGCAAAAAGTTAGTTGTTTTCTTTTACCCGAAAGCGAGCACTCCTGGTTGTACAGCAGAAGCCTGTAACCTTAATGATAATTATGAGCGTTTTCAGTCTTTAGGCTATGAGATTTTAGGAGTTAGTGCAGATAGTGCCAAACGACAATCTAATTTTAAAAATAAATACGATTTTCAGTATCCACTATTAGCGGACGAAGATAAATCTGTTATCGAAGCTTTTGGAGTTTGGGGACCTAAAAAATTTATGGGTAGAGAGTATGATGGTATTCATAGAACGACTTTTGTAATAGACGAAAATGGAGTTCTTTCAGATGTGATAACTAAAGTAAAGACGAAGGCTCACACTGATCAGATATTAGAAGGGTAATTATTCTTCAAATCATTTCCATTTATACATTATATTAAACGGTTTCAATTCTATTTAAAAGCTACATAATCTTTAAATAGTTAAATGTTTATGGAATAAACGCTATCGTATTTTACTATGTCCGAAAAAAACGACCACTAAAATTAGTGTTTTTATACACTAGATTAGACCAATCTAAATTAAAAACTTAGTAAGTACAGCTTTTTGTTTTGTACTATCATGTATTCTTACGAATTGATAATCAAAACGTTGTATTTGTGATTTTTGCTTATTAGTGCCATTAGGCATTATTTAACATAAAAATAAAAGAATACTAAGCGATTTTAAAACTTAACTTTTTAACTTAGTACGAGATTAATTTGTCTTTTAATTTCCCCTTATGTTATTAATCAATAGTAGTCCAGAATTAGTGCAACAAATACCACTTTGGCCCTCAATTCCGTTTTTTTTAATCCTATTAGCCATCGCAATAGGACCTCTTATTGCCGAAGAATGGTGGGAAAATAATCGGAATAAGTTATTAGTATCTATAGTGCTAAGTGTACCAACAATAGCGTATTTGGTTTACATGGATTTAACGGATCACTTAAGTCATCAAGTGATAGGTGATTACATTCCGTTTATTGTTTTGCTAACATCCTTATTTGTTATAACGGGAGGTATTCATCTCAGTGGAGATATTAAAGCAAAACCCAAAATAAATACACTGTTTTTAGGAATTGGATACCTATTGGCTTCATTTATGGGAACTACAGGAGCTGCAATGTTATTAATTAGACCAGTAATTTCCATCAACAAACAACGTCAATTTAGTGTACATACTATTTTATTCTTTATTGCTGCAGTTGCTAACTGTGGTGGCTTATTAACTCCTCTTGGAGATCCACCATTGTTGATGTTGTACTTAAGAGGCGCTAGCTTTACATGGTTTTTTAGTTTACTTCCAGAGTGGGCTTTTGTAGGAGCATTACTCCTTATTATATATTATTTTATTGATTCTTATTATTATAAAAAGGAGCCACGTGAAAATTTAATTGCTGATGCTGTAGAAATTAAACCTATTCGTATCACAGGAGCAATTAATTTCATCTTTTTACTTGGTGTTGTTTTTTCTGTAGCTTTAATTAATTCTGATACAATTCCTGAAATGGCTGATGAAAATTCTCCGTTTTGGCTTGTTCATTTACGAGAAATAGTACTTATTATATTAACAATACTGGCTTTCATTACAACGTCTAAAAAGATACGAGAAAGTAATAAATTTTCTTGGGGACCAATTGCAGAAGTTGCGGTGGTGTTTATTGGTATATTTATTACTATGACTCCTACATTAATATACCTTAGGCAACACGCTCCAGCTATGGGACTTACGGATCCATGGCATTATTATTATGCTACGGGTTTTCTGAGTGCATTTTTAGATAATACACCAACAGCAGTCGCTTTTCATAGTGTAGCAGCAAATATTCCGTATGCTGATAGTGTTCCGTTAGTTGCCAATGTAGCAGAGCATATTCTTAGTGCTATTGCTACTAGTGCTGTGTTTTTTGGTGCACTTACTTATATTGGTAATGGTCCTAATTTTATGGTAAAATCAATTGCAGAAGACAATAAGATTAAAATGCCGAGCTTCTTTGGTTATATGATTAAATTTTCGCTCGTTATATTATTACCAATATACATTATTACACAACTTATTTTTATGTAAAATGAATTTACAGTTTCGTTTGAAACGAAGCCTATAATAATATAAATAATGAAATTTAGGTGTGGAGTTTTAATCGTAACAGATAAGGCTTTCCGAATGCCGTTTTTTTATTGCTCCACACTAATGAATTATCGAGAAGATCTAGATTCTTTATAGCTCGCATGCATCACCTCTTCAGATTCGCAACCAAATAAGCTTTTCTCTTTAATTAACTTAGAAACACCTTCTGGTAACATTGCTTCCCATCCTTCTTCATTATCCATTATCATTTTAAGGACAGTTCTAGAGAACACTGAGAGGTTAGAGATATCGTAATCTGTAATGTCTACAACTTTACCATTATATTTAAAGAACTTGTAGAGTTCCTTCATACGTGGATGAACTTTAAGATTTTCGCTAGTAGTTAAGCTGCCATCGTCGTTTTGCATTGGATATAAGTAGACGCGTAAATCCTTGTAAAATAGTTTTCCAAAAGCTTCTAAAATACCACCACTTAAATGACGGTAATATTTCTCATCAAAAATATCAACGAGGTTATTTACACCCATTGCTAAGCCCATTCTTGCTCTAGAATATTGAGAGAAGTATTCAACCAATTTGTAATACTCTTGAAAGTTTGAAATCAATACCGTTTGTCCTAATGAACATAGCAGTTTCGCACGATCCATAAAGTCTTGTTCGTCAATTTCACCTTCCGCTCTTAGGTTAGAAAGCGTAATTTCAAAAACAACTTGCGTTTTTTCTTTGTCAACTTTATTTTCTTTTACGAACATTTCGTAAGATTTCTCTAACATGTCCATATTTACCTTAGTCACAGGTCTAAAACTTCCTCTAAGCGTTAAAATGTTCTTTTTGTAAAGGACACGAGCAGGTAATACATTATTACCATCTGGCGCAAACATAACGGCATCTGTCATGCCGTTTTTCACCAGTTGTAAGCTCATTAAACGGTTATCTATATTTTCAAATACTGGACCTGAGAAGTTAATGGTATCAATTTCTAATTGGTCTTTATCTAAATGGTCGTATAAGTATCGTAATAATTTTCTAGGTTGGTTGTATTTGTAAAATGCACCATAAATTAAATTAGTTCCTAATTTACCTAATGTTTCTTGTTGTAAACGCGCATCAGTTTCTTTAAAACGAACGTGGATAATTATATCATTATAAGGCTGATTAGGAGCAACCTGATATTTAATTCCAACCCAACCATGACCTTTAAATTTTTTTGCAAAATCTATGGTAGCCACTGTATTCGCATAAGAGAAAAATATTTTGTTAGGATGTTTATCTCTCGTTATACGCTTTTCCATTAAGTTAACTTCGTGGTTTAGCATTTTACGAAGTCTGGCTTCTGTGACATAGCGTTTATCATCTTCGATACCGTAAATCGCATCACTAAAATCTTTATCGTAAGCAGACATAGCTTTAGCAATGGTTCCAGACGCTCCTCCTGCTCTAAAAAATTGACGTACAGTTTCTTGTCCTGCGCCAATTTCAGAAAAGGTTCCGTAAATATCAGCATTAAGATTTATACGTAAAGCTTTGTCTGCTAGAGAAGGAATATTTTCGAAATCTGAATCTCCAGTGTACGTTATGTCATCCATAGATATTGGGTTTGCGTCGTTTTAGCAAAGGTACAGTTTTACTATTGCAAACAAAAAAATAAGTTTATTTTTGTCATCACAATTCCGAATTGAAAATATAACAAATCAATAAGGCATTTTTTTTCTATATAGTGAAATACAACGGAAAATAGAATGCTTTTTTGCGAGGTTTACAATTTAGGGTTGTATTAGAAATTTAAGAGTTTTGAAAGTAACATTTTTAGGAACAGGTACATCGCAAGGAATTCCCATAATTGGGAGCGACCATCCAGTGTGTTTAAGTGAAAATCCTAAAGATAAACGCTTGCGCGTTTCTGTATTAGTAGAATGGGATGAGTATACGTTTGTAGTCGATTGTGGTCCCGATTTTAGACAACAAATGCTTAATGCTAAGGTGAGCAAAATCGATGGTGTTATTTTTACACACGAACATGCCGATCACACCATGGGATTAGATGATATTCGTCCGTTTTTTTTTAGACAAGGTGATATAGCTTTGTATGCGCATCAACGTGTTTTTAAAGCTTTAGAGAAACGGTTTGATTATATTTTTACCACAGAAAATAAATACCCAGGAGTGCCGAGTGTCACGACAACAGAAGTTAAAAATGAGCCTTTTTTAGCAGGAAATCTCAAGGTTATTCCTATTGAAGGTTTACATTATAAGCTTCAGGTATTTGGTTACCGCTTTCATAATTTTGCCTATCTAACAGATATGAAAACCGTTGCAGATTCTGAAATTGAAAAACTTCAAAACTTAGATGTTTTAGTGGTGAATGCCTTACGAATTAAACCACATATTTCCCATTTCAACTTAGAAGAAGCATTAGCATTTATTGCTAAAGTAAAGCCTAAACGTGCCTATTTAACGCATATTAGTCATTTGTTAGGTTTTCATGATGATGTTCAACAACTATTACCAGAAAACGTTTTTTTAGCTTACGATAATTTACAAATTACCATATAGATATGAAGAATAAAATTTTAATGTATTTATTTATCTTTTCGGTGCTGTTACTTATTTTTCAGTATGTGAATTCAAAGAATATTATTGATAAATACGAAGAAGATATTGTTAAAGTAAAAGCTAAACTTCTCGAAAAGGAAAAAACCATAAAAGCTTTAGAAGATAAGAATTTTGAATTAAGCTACTTTAGCATTGATAGAAATGAAGATGCGTTATCTTATTTTGAAGCCTTGGGTTACGATACAGAACAATTGATTCCTGCAATCATAGATGGACTTTATGATTTAAATGACTACGAAGGTGAAGATCACCCAATTGTACCTTATGTATCTATGACAGATTCTAAATTAGTGATTAATAAAGTGAGAGTGATGAATCACAAATGGATTGTTGCGAATTTTACAGATGGCGAATTTTGGGGAGAAATATTTGTCACCTATACTATTGATGAAAACAACGACCTAAAATATAAACTGGCAGAGTATTTCTTATATCCTAAGATAGGATAAAGTTCTGTTTTTATTGCTTGAAAGTTTAAATGTACTTCTTTAACCAAGCCTTTAAATCATAAAAATTCTGTGGTGCAACTCCGTGTCCAACAGGATATTCAGTGTACTCATGATTAATACCTAAAGCCTTTAAAAACGCTGGTGCTTTTTGTGCCCAACTTACCGGTATGACTTGGTCTACAGAACCATGAGAACAAAAGAAGTTTAAGTGAGAAACTGTACGATCTTCTATGGTATCTGGTAAAATATCTTCATTTATATAACCACTTAAAGCAACAATGTTTTTAACTTTTTCAGGAAATGTTAAGGCCACAGCATAGCTTAAAATAGTACCTTGACTAAAGCCTAAAAGCGTTACATTATTTGGGTCTACAGCATAAGATCTACACGCATAATCAATAAATTCTGCAATTAAATTTACTGATGCTTTGGCTTGTTCATTATCGCTCCATTTCCCTTTGTCTGCATCAAAATTAATGGCATACCAAGCATTTCCATAAGGTTGCATGGCATAAGGTGCTCGTAACGACATAATCATTAGTTCTTCTGGTAATTCTGAAGCAAATGAAAACAAATCATTTTCATCACTACCATAACCATGGCACATAATTAAAAGTGGTGCATTTTCTTTTAGCGATGAAGGTCTTGTTATATATTGTAGTTTCGACATGTTTATTGGCCAATTGATTTAAAAAAGTTTTGAAAATAGTCTCCGAGTAAAGGAATATTATTAAGTTTTCCCGTAATTGCTCCGAATATGCCATAGACATAGAGCACAGAAAAGAATATCCAAAACGAGTAAGTTATCATCCAGCTGTTAAAATAACTAGTCACAAAACCTAATAGAACATAAAGAAACCCTAATCCTAATGCTTGTCTTGTGTGAAAAGCGGTGAATGGATTGCGTTTATCCTTATTCATATAAAAGGCGATAAGCGTACCAAACAAAGTGAGGTAAGCGACTACTGCCATTGTTTTTCCTGCTTCAACTGTAGTATTATTCATTATTTAAAACCATTTTATTGTTGGCAATGACGCCATAAGATTTACCTTTTAATTGCTGCCCTAAAAACATACTATTCTTAGAACGTGACGAAATTTTATCAATCGTAAAGTCATAGGTCTCATCCGGATTGAAAAGCGTTAAATCAGCAATTTCTCCTTCGTTTATGGAATGTTCAGTTATGTTGAATCTAGATTTTCCTTGGGTTAAAAGACTAATCGTTTTCTTGGTAGTAAAGCTATTTTGTAAAGCTCCAAAAGCAGATTCTAACCCAATGCTTCCATATTTAGCATAATCGAATTCAATTTTTTTGTATTCTATATCAATAGGATTATGGTCCGTGGTAACCATGTCTATAGTTCCATCTTTTAGTCCTTCAATTAAAGCATCGCAATCCGTTTGCGTTCGCAATGGAGGAAGCACTTTAAAATTCGTGTCAAATTCGTGTAAAACAGCATCGGTAAATACTAGATTGTGAATCGCAACACTACAGGAAACATTCAGTTTTTTAGCTTTTGCAGCTCTAATTAATTCAACAGATTTAGCCGTCGAAATTGTTGGAATATGAAGTTTACCTTCCGTATATTCTAATAAAAATAAATCTCTGGCAACTTGTAGTTCTTCAGCTAAAGCCGGATTTCCTTTCAATCCTAATTTGGTACTATTTACATGTTCGTTAGCGACACCATTTCTAGAAATTCGAGATTCCTGAGGAAATGAACACACCAAACCATCAAAATTACTTGCGTATTGCAAGGCAATTTTCATAAGGTTAGGATTAGAAATTGGTTTTTGGTAGTCGTAAAATGCAACGGCTCCTGCATTTCTCATATCAAATAATTCTGCTAAATCTTCGCCATTACTCATTTGAGTTAAGGCACCAATAGGATAGAGGCTAACGGCATTATCATTAGCCTTAGATTTTACAAAAGTAATATCTGCATAAGAATCTATTACAGGATTAGAATTTGCATTTAATGCTACAGAAGTAAAGCCAGAATTAGCTGCGGTCTTTAAACCATTGCTAATGGTTTCGCGTTCTTCGTAACCTGGTTCGCCAAAAGACACGCTACTGTCAAACCAACCTTGAGAAACATGCAGGTTGTCTAACTGTATTTCTTTATAATTTCTAGGATTGTTTATGCGTTTAGCGATCTTAGAAATACGACCTTTTTCAATTAAAATATCAACCGTTTCATTGTGAAAATCACTTTTAGAATCAACGATGGTTGCAGATTTTATGAGTGCGTTCATTAGGTTCTTAATATTTGTTACGGTTATTTGTTTTTGCGTTATTGTGACATTAAGTTATTTTCTGATTCAGACGAAACAACGACATAATCTAATAACTTTTTTACTAGTTTAAGCTATTTAGGACGCCTAAATAACGCATAACTTAATAACTTTTTAAATTCAGAAATACTTACTTCAAATATTTCAAAAGTAGCATTTCTACTATTAAAAATACTAATGCAAAAATAACAAACCATTTCCATAACGCATTAATAGTTGTATTACTTTTTATAGTATTTATAGTTGTTGCTAAACTAGAATCTACGGTCACATTATTTAAAGGACTTAAATCATAATAACTGAGGTTGCTTTCAGATCTATTGTAATTGAAACTTAAATTTTGAAGTACCTGCTCTTTGTTTTTAACCTTTAGAATTCCAGCAGTATTAGGATACTCTTCGGTTTCTAATATCACAGATTTGCTGTATGTTTTTTGAAGAGGTATCACTGAAGTTTCATCTGATTCTAACGTTAATATATCATCTTGACCAATTGATGTTTGAATCGCAATTGAATTCGGTTGTCCAATTGTATAGTATAATTTAGACAGTTTTAAACTCTGTAAACCCATGTTATATAACACAGGAATAATTAATTGTGAGTTTTTAAAGTTTGAATTTTCAGAATTTAAAGCTGAAGAAAATGCGTAGGAATTAGTGTCTCCAACTAAAAATGGTGTGCCATCTTCATAAGATAAAACAGCATTAGAGTTTGAAGAAAAACGATACGATTGTTCAACTTTAGGATATTGAAAATTAGTCACTTTAGAGTAAAATGCATTTGCTAAAAGCGGATGGTTGTAGTTGATGCTTGTTAGTCGTTTTTCAGATGTGTTTTGATTGCTAAATGTGGTAATTGATAAGTCTTTAAGCAGTTTATTATAAGAATTTAAGTCAGCAGTATTAGAAGGGATAATCAAAATCTTTCCTCCGTCATTTTTAAATGCAATTAACACTGCTTTTAATGCGTTTGAGATGGTTTCGAGTTCATTTAGCACAATTAAATTTTGCTCCGGAATTAACTTAAAATTAAGAGCAGTTAACTCAAAGCTTTTATAATCGAATTCATCTTCTGTGTAAATACGTTTTAAGAAAGAATCATCAGTACGTTCATTAATTGCTAAAACCTTAATTTTTGGTTTCGCATTAATATTAAAATAAAACACATTGTCATACTGTAAACCAGCATCATCAATCACTAGTTTTCCATTAATCACTTTATTATTGGCAATTGTAAATGTTGTTTCGGCTTCTTTATTAATATCCACGGCACTTTTAGTGAGTAGAATGTCGTTATTAAACAAGGAAATAGAAACATTATCAATAGGCTCGGCAACGTTAGATAGTTTTACATTAAGGTCAATGGTTTCGCCAGTGATATTGGATGTATAAAGGCTATCAATACTAATGTTTGTTGCTATTGTAGATTTTGGTTGTACCAATTTGAGTTGAAACGTACTATCAACTTCAAAAGTAAGTGGATTTCCTTTTTGTTGAAAATCGGATACCAAAACCAAATTACGAGTCGCAGCACCTAAATTTGAAAACAATTGTTTTCCCTTTAAATAAACAGCATCATAACTGAGTTGATTTGGCGAATGTGATAATTGAATTAAGTCATTTTTTAAAGCTTTAACGGTTGTGTTTCTATAGCTTTCATCGTTTGTAAATAAACTGATGGTTTCGTCTTCAGGCAACGTATTAATAATATCTTGAATCGCTTCATTTAATAATGTGCCATTGCTACCTTTAGCTTCCATACTAAAGGAGTTGTCAAGGTAAATTACAGTTTCTTGAGATGCGTTAAATTCTTCAGTATTGGGAATAAAAGGTTGTGCAAATGCAATGATAACGCATGCTAAAAGTAACATTCGGGTTAATAAGGTAATCCATTTTTTAAGCTGCGAACTCTTACGTGTTTGAAGTTTTACTGATTTTAAAAACTTAACATTGGTAAATTCTACTTTTTGAAAACGACGTAGCTGAAATAAATGGATAAGAATAGGAATGACCAGCAAAAATAGTGCGTAAAGTAATTCGGGATTTTTAAACTGCATTCGTTGTTTTTATTAAATTTATTAGGTTTTTTGACACTAGTATTTAGATGTTATTTTTGAGAAAAGTATCAACCCAGATAACACCCCTAAAGTCCCCTCAAGGGGACATTCTCACTGTTGCGAATAAAAAAATCTAAAAGATTTTTTTATTAATTGTTCCCTTGAGGGGACTTTAAGGGTGTAATATCAGCCAATTGATAATAATCTTCATAATTATTCATTCATATGTTTAAAAGCCTGAAAGGTCTTAATACTTCAAATATATAGAATACAAAGAGATTTGCTCATTCAGCTTCTGAGAATTTTAACAGAAAAAGAAATAATCAATCATGGCTTGCATATTTTTGGTTTCAAAATACTGTGTAATCTCTTTCTGCGCTTTTGTATTAGCGACAGTAACGATACTTTGAGGCTGATGAAGTTCTGTTAAATAATCAAAATTAAAAAGTTCTTGATCGTAAATATGCTTGCCTATTTTCTTTGGGTTATCGCAAATCCAGTAAAACGGTATGTTTTCTTTTAACAACAGCTTTGCTAAAGTTTTGCCTTTGGCTCCAGCTCCCCAAATTGCTAATGGTCGCGTTGCATCATAATTCAACTCTAAAAAATAGTGTACTTTAAGATCTAAAAAAGAATTCTCTGCGTAATGCTCATGAGTTCTAGAGGTTCTGCTGCTGTAATCTCGCCAATGAAGCAAAACTTTATCACACGGAATGCACGTATAATTGGCTTTATAAAACCGAAATGCTAAATCGTAATCTTCAGGATAAATGTCTGAATTAAAACCTCCACAAGCATCAAAATCTTCGCGGTGTAACATCCAACAAGGCGACGGAATAACGCATTCTTTATATATTTCAGAATAGTTGTTTCCTGAAACCGTAAGCGAATTTAACCATTGCTCATATCGAGCAAAACCATCGCTTAAACCATCGGCTCTGAAGTAGTTTACCTGTCCGACAGCTAAATGTTTCTTGCCATGTTTTTCGAGATTTGTAACCATGGTTTCCAGTCGGATAGGAGTCATTAAATCATCACTATCCATTCTTGTAATATAATTCCCAGAACTATGTTTGTAGGCTGTTTTTAAGGCTTCTATAATTCCTGAGCTATCATTTTTATAAACGCTTATTCCAACCTCTTTTTCAGAATACGTTTTAAGGATTTCAAAAGAATTGTCATCCGAATTATCATCGACAAAAATAGCTTCCCAGTTGGAGTAGGATTGTTTCAAAATGGAGTCCAAACAATCTGCAATAAACGCTTCTGTGTTTTTAAAAGGGACTAAAATGCTAACTAATGGTTGTGACATGTTGCGAATTTAACAAAACCTTTAGGTTTTTAACAGTAACAGATAGTAGATTTGTCTGTCTAAAAAAATAAAACTTAAAACATGAAGAATTATTTAGCCATTCTTGGCTTGAGTATCGTTTTAGTTGGTTGTGGATCTGCAAAGCCAACTGTTGATGATTTGGCTGTTAGCAACCCAATTGAAACAGCTTTAGATTTAACAGCAGTTAATAACGATAGGGTACCTGTGACCATTAATCCTGGTCGTTTTACTTCAGAAACGGTCACTTATAGATTACCAAGAGTAGTGCAAGGAACGTATTCTGTTAGTGATTTCGGAAAGTATATTGACGATTTTAAAGCCATAGATTACGACGGAAATGAATTAAGCGCCACTAAAGTGGATACCAATACATGGACTATTGCTGATGCTAAAGATTTGGATAAAATTGAGTATTACGTTAACGATACTTTCGATACAGAAACGAGTGGTGGAATTGGAGGTGAAGAACCTTTTTCTCCAGCAGGAACAAACATTGAAGAGGACAATTTCGTATTAAACCTTCATGGTTTTATCGGTTATTTTGATTCATTAAAAAACAATCAATATGCTGTAGATGTTACGGCTCCGGCAACTTTTAAAAGGACCTCTGCTTTAGAAAATAAGGGCACCAAATCGAGTGCAGATGGCACAGCTATTACAAGCAGTTATTTTGCGCAACGTTATTTTGATATTACAGATAATCCTATGATGTATGGCGATTTAGATGTTGAAGAATTTATGGTTGGTGATATTAAAATTGTTTTAAGTGTATATTCTCCAACAGGAAAGCATACTGCAGAGAGTTTAAAAGAGACAGTTTTTAAAATGATGGAAGCACAGAAAAGCTATTTAGGAGATGTTAATGCAACTCCGCGTTATGATATCTATTTGTATTTGTCTAGAGGTGATGAAACGTCTCCAAAAGGCTATGGTGCTTTAGAACATCATACGTCTACAGTGGTTGTATTTGATGAAAATAGTAGCTTAGAAGCACTTAAGGCTTCTATGATAGATGTGGTGGCACATGAGTTTTTTCATATTGTAACTCCTTTGTCTGTGCATTCTGAAGATGTACATTATTTTGATTACAACACACCAACATTTTCTAAGCATTTATGGATGTACGAAGGTGTCACAGAATATTTCGCACAACATTTTCAAGTGTATGAAGGTTTAACGGATGACACTGTTTTTTACAATACCATGAAGTCGTATATTGATGTATCTACGCAACGTTTTGATGATGCCATGAGCTTTACCATTATGAGTGAAAACGTTTTAGATGAGCCTTATGCATCAGAGTATTATAATGTATATATGAAAGGTGCACTTATAGGCATGTGTATGGATATTTTAATGCGAAAAGAAAGTGATGGCAATAGAAGTTTGTTATCATTAATGAAAGAATTGTCTGCAAAATATGGTAAGGAAAAACCATTTGAAGATGATCAGCTAATTGCTGAAATCACAGAAATGACTTATCCAAGTGTTGGAGATTTCTTAAGAACACATGTTGAAGGTGATTTACCAATTAATTACAATGAATTTTTTGCCATGGTTGGTTTAAAAAATGGGAAAACTGAATTGGAAACCAATTATATTTTTGCTGGTGGACAAAATATTATTTTTGATGCAGACCGAGAAAGAGGTCTTATTTTCTTTTCGTCTTTAGCAGAAGAGAATTCATTTTGGAAGTCTCAAGGTGTTAAGGCTGGCGATATTATTAAAAAAGTAAATGGTACAGATTTAACTTTAGCTAATGCGCAAGTAACTATTGAAGGTATGTTTGCTTGGAAGGTAGGTGATGAAATCACTATGGAATTGGAACGCGATGGTAAGCCAGTAACCATAAAAGCAACTTTAACCAAAGCAACTGCACTTGCTGATGCTATTGTAGCAGATGAGAATGCAACTGCAGCTCAGAAAGACATCAGAGCAGCTTGGCTAAAAGGATAATTGCTTAAAACTTAAATCAACTTGAAATAGGTTGATTATTCTATATATAAATAAATAAATAAATAAATAAATAAATAAATAAATAAAACCAGAGCTATTTTATACTCTGGTTTTTTTGTGTTCTGAATTAAAGGAAATGTTATAATTCGGGATTTTAATTGTTACATTAAAACAAAAAAGAAGACTGCAGTATTAAAACCACAGTCTTCTTTTTTATATAAAACTTAAAGTTCTTAACTTTAGGGTTTTACTTCTTTTTCTTTGGATTGAATATTGGTAATAATTGTGTTTTTACCTGTCCGAAACCAATTCTAATATCATCATTTTGGCAGTAACCTCTCATAATAACGGTATCGTTATCATTGATGAATTTACGCTCTGTACCATCTTTCATTTTTACTGGTTTTGTGCCTTTCCAACTCAACTCTAACATAGATCCGAACGAATCTGGTGTTGGACCTGATATTGTACCACTACCCATCATATCTCCTGCATTTACCGGACAACCATTAACCGTATGATGCGCTAATTGTTGCGCCATGTTCCAGTACATATATTTAAAGTTAGATTTACAAACCGTAGTTTCTTTTCCGCCTTTTGGTTGAATTCCAACTTCTAAGTTAATATCAAAACTCTTTTTGCCTTTAGTTTGTAAATACTCTAAAGGCTTTGGATTTTGCTTAGGGCTTTCAGTTCTAAACGGCTCTAAAGCATCTAAGGTTACAATCCAAGGTGACATTGATGATGCAAAACTTTTCCCTAAAAATGGGCCTAATGGTACGTATTCCCACTTCTGAATATCGCGCGCAGACCAATCATTAAACAACACCAAACCAAAGATGTATTCTTCAGATTCTTCAATAGGAATTGGCTCGCCTAAATCATTAGCATCTGTTGTAATAAAAGCCATTTCTAATTCAAAATCAACTAATTTAGAAGGACCAAAAATAGGAGTGTCTGCATCTGCAGGTAAGGTTTGTCCTTGTGGACGATGAATAGGAATTCCAGAGGGAATTATAGAAGAACTACGACCATGATAACCAACTGGCATATGAACCCAATTTGGCATTAATGCATTATCTGGATCTCTAAACATGGTTCCAACATTAGTCGCATGTTCCTTACTTGCGTAGAAATCTGTATAATCACCAACTTGAATAGGTAATTGCATTTCAATCTCATCTAAACGAAATAAAATGGTTTCTTTATGTGGATTGTTGTTTTTTAAAGCCTCATTCTCAGCATCAAATATCTCAGCGATTCGGTTTCTAACCAATCGCCATGTTTTTCTGCCATCTGCAATAAAATCGTTCAATGTATCTTGAAGAAAAATATCGTCTGTTAACGGAATCCCTTCAAAATAGCCTAACTGATGCAAAGCACCAAGATCAATAGCAGTATCACCAATCCTGGTTCCAATGGTTATAATGTCGTCTCTGGTTAAGAAAACACCAAAAGGAATGTTTTGAATTGGAAAATCTGAATTTTTACCGACATGTAACCATGAGGTACGATCTGGATTGTTAGCGGATAATGGCATAGAGTTATTGTTGATTAATTGTTCATTAAATTCATTCAAACCTACATAATTTTTGATATTTAAACTAATGTATTTAGTATTTTTGTATTGATTTAACAAAACATTATTTATGCAACGCGACGAACAAATATTTGAATTAATTAAAGCCGAAAAAGAACGCCAGATCGATGGTATAGAATTGATAGCATCAGAGAATTTTGTAAGCGACCAAGTTATGGAAGCTGCAGGATCTGTACTCACAAATAAGTATGCCGAAGGTTATCCTGGTAAACGCTATTATGGTGGTTGCGAGGTCGTAGATGAAGTTGAACAAATAGCTATAGATCGTGCCAAAACCTTATTTGGTGCTGCATATGTTAACGTACAACCACATTCTGGAAGTCAGGCCAACACAGCAGCTTTTCATGCATGCTTAAATCCTGGTGATACTATATTAGGTTTCGATTTGTCTCATGGTGGCCATTTAACACATGGTTCTCCTGTGAATTTTTCAGGTAAATTATATCGTCCTACATTTTATGGTGTAAAGAAAGATACTGGTTATATTGATTACGATATGTTAGCTGATCAGGCTCAAAAAGAAAAACCAAAACTAATTATTGCTGGTGCTTCTGCATATTCTAGAGATATAGATTTTGCTAAGTTTAGAGAAGTTGCCGACAGTGTTGGTGCTGTTTTATTAGCAGATATTTCACATCCTGCAGGATTAATTGCAAAAGGAATTCTTAATGACCCAATGCCACATTGCCATGTGGTTACAACAACCACGCACAAAACGTTAAGAGGACCAAGAGGTGGAATGATTATGATGGGTGAAAATATTGAAAACCCATTCGGAATTACCTTAAAGAGTGGTAAACTTCGTAAAATGTCTGGTTTATTAGATTCTGCTGTTTTTCCAGGAAATCAAGGTGGACCATTAGAACACATCATTGCTGCTAAAGCGATTGCTTTTGGTGAAGCATTAACAGATGATTTTATGCACTATATGTTACAAGTAAAACATAATGCAAATGCTATGGCAAAAGCGTTTGTGGCTAAAGATTATAACTTAATTTCTGGTGGTACTGATAACCACATGATGTTAATTGACCTTAGAAATAAAAATATTACAGGTAAAGATGCTGAAAACGCTTTAGTAAAAGCAGATATTACTGTGAACAAAAACATGGTGCCTTTTGATACGGAATCTCCTTTTGTAACGTCTGGAATTAGAATTGGAACTGCAGCAGTAACAACAAGAGGTTTAAAAGAAAGCGATATGCCTTACATTGTAGATTTAGTAGATGAAGTACTTACTAATCATGAAAATGAAACGGCTTTAGCTGGTGTTGCTGAAAAAGTGAATGCTTTAATGGGTGGACGTAAGTTATTTAACTAAATAATATAAAATAAACCTAACAGGTTTTTGAAACCTGTCAGTCCTAAAAAGTATAAGCCTTTCAATGAAGTTTGAAAGGCTTTTTTAATTTATCATAATTTTGCAAATAAGTCGTTTAGAGATTCAAAATCGCGTCGCTTATAGTTTGTATCATCTCTGTCGTTTATATAATTTATGACATCTTTCTTTGGTCCAGAAGACCAAAAGTTCCAAGTGTCTGTAAGCGTCTTATTTTCTTTAATAAATATTCGGCCAATTAAAGACTTATCAAATGGTTCATTAGAAGCGTCATAAGCACTTACTAAATCGTCATTTTTATAGATTAATCTATATAATCGTTCATCACTATTTAAATTTATATACTTGGTTTCTTTCGGGGTTTCTTCTTCAGTATGTGTTAAATGAACTTCTTTAATGAGGTCGTTTTCAAGAGGATTATAAGTGTTATCAATTTTTAAAATTGTAAACATTTTATTTTCAAAAGGTTGATTGATGCTTATATTCCCTTTGTACACCGAACTGTCTTTTAAGATCACTTTTCCTTCAAAAAAAGGTTGATTAGTATTTATAGTATTGTGGCAATTACAGTCGCTATTTAGGTTACTAATTAAAAGTGCATTTGCGAGTTCTAAAGCTTTATTTTGTGAGTATATACTATTAGAAATAAGAGCAAACAGGATGCTTATTAATGAAAGTTTTAGTTGGAAGTGCTTCATAATAGTTTGTTTTCATAATATTGCACAATAATTATTCCATAAGTGTTGAAAACGCACTAAAATGTGCAAACTTTACTGCGCGTTCATAAACTTAAGGACACGTTTAAAATAGGCACCGCCTCCAACTTTCCACACATTAGAATGATTAGCATTATCAATTTCAATAAGTTCTTTTTTAGCACTCGGAATTTTTGAAAAATTAGCTCTCGCGTATTTTATGTTTATGCGTTCATCTTTATTACCATGAACAATTAAAATAGGTTGATTTATATGCTCGCAATACGCAATTGGTTTGGCGTCGTTTGAGTCGAATTCTGCAATTGTACCTGCTCTATTAACCAAATAATTAGAAAAAGGTGTGTAGCTAAAGCCAGCATGAAGGTCAAAATAATCGTTTACTATAGTTCTAAAATCTGAAAATGCACTTTCTATAATTCCGAATTTAATTCTTTGGTCGTAACCCATGGCTTGCAACCCTATTGCACCACCTAAGGATTGGCCCCAAACTCCAAAATGATTCAGGTTTTCATGTTGAGATAAATAATCAATTAAAGTTTTAACGTCTTTTTTCTCATTAACACCAAAGGAACAAAAATTGCCTTCACTTTTTCCGTGAGCTCTAGAATCTAAGGCCACTGAGTTAAAGCCGTTTTCAGATAGAAAATCAATTACATTTTTAAATTGCTCTTTATTAGCACGAATGCCATGTAACAAAATAACGGTTCCTTTTGTTGTATTCGAACTAGAATACGTTAATCGTGCCGATAATTTAAGACCATCAAAAGAGCTGAATAAAAATTCTTTTTGGTTTAATTTTGAATCCGAATTTGAAGCAACGTCGACGTTTACGTTTTTGTTTCGTTTTATTAAACTAACAACAGGATTTCTAATTTCTGAAATAAGTCGAGGTACAAAAAAATGTATCACTAATAGCCCAAGAATTAAGACAACTAATAGTATACGTTTTAAGAGTTTCACCTTATTCTTGGTTAGCGTAAATTAATCTTCTTCAAACACAATGCTTTGGTATGCGCCAGCGTCTGGTGAAGCCGTTCTGCTTTCGCCTAAAATATCATTAGAAACTTGAGATGCAAAAGACGAGTTTCCGATGCCGTTTGCGCCAGAATTTTCACCAATTCTCATCATATTTTCAAATGGGTTTTCAAAATCTGGTGACTGATTAAATACGTTGTCGACATAAAAGGTTTCATCATCAAAAACATAATTCCCATTGCCTTGAAGATTGTTATTATCGAATCGTAATAAGCAATTTGTGAATTTATAATTAAAAACTTCTCCTTCGTTTTCTAGTAAAAACTCCGGATTATCATTACCGTAAATAATACAGTTATTAAAATTAGCTTCGGTTAAACTGTTTGTAAAAACCGTATTGTTTTCGTCTACAATAAAATCATTTAAAAGTAGGGCAGGGAATTGCCTAAAACTATTATTCCAATAGTTAGCAATTGTACAATGTGTAAAATTGTACTTTCCACCATACGTTCCAGCAAAAGAGGATTGTCCAGCGTTATTAATCACTACGTTTTCTGCTTTTATTGAGGTTGCTCGTCCTAATATTCCAAAACTACTAACATTATAAATTTGCGAATTCCTAATGGTTAATTTATCGTTTGGTGCATCTTGATCGCCTTCAGACAACACTCCAATGGTCGCATTTTTAATGGTGGCGTAATTAATTGTATTGTTTTCACTTCCGTTAAATAACCAAATTGTTCCCCATTGCCCAGGAATATCTTCGTAAAGCGGTTCTAAACGGTCACCTTCTAAAATGACTTCGTTTTCTAGAGCCTCTTGATCTGTACTGAGTTGTCCGTTTATAGTTAACGAGGCATTGTTGGTCACCATTAGTCCAGATTCTGCATGAAAATGAACTCTCGCACCAGCTTCTATAGTTAAGGTTTTTCCTGCGCCAACTCCAGCGTAACCATAAATAACATATGGTTTTTCATTAGTAAAGGTTAGTTCATCATCTTCTAGAAAACGACCTTGTAATGTGGTTTCATCTGGTGTGCCATCTCCATCGACATCGAAGCTTAGGGTTTCAATAATCCCTGTGTCTTCATCTTTATTTGGATATATAAAAACGGCATCTTTAACTAAGGTGACTACATCGACGTCTTGTTGATCATTTCCAGAATCGAATAGAATTTTATCGGTATACAAAAATTGATTTTCGAGACCTCCTAAGGTTGAAATATCAATGGTCGTTTCAATAAAAATGAACAAACTATCTTTTGCTAGCAACTCAACATCTTCAAAAAACTTACCTTCTTGAGCACCTTCTAATCCTGTGGTACCATCAATATTCATTCTGTATCGTGAGTTCACACCTTTTTCGAGTTGTATGGTCGGAATTACAATATCATCATCACTACGATTATAAACTTTTAGGTTGTAGGTGCTAGAGCCTATATTAGTAAAAACGGTATCTAAGTAAATGGTGTCCTTGGCAAAACCAAGATTGCCTTTGCTTGGTGTAAATTCAAAATCGTTACGACAAGAACTCCAAATTAGTAAGATTCCAAAACAAAGAAAAAATGATAGCAATCGCTTCATAAGTAATAAATATAATTAAGGTAATACCAAATAAACTTCAAAATGATGGGTTAAATTCGTTTATATTCTCTTTATTCTTCAATAAAATTTAGTGCCATAACTTATGTTATGCCCAAAATTTTCTCTTTCATCTAAAGAAACTATAATTCAAATTTACCATCCAAAACTTTAAAATTCATTGGGTATAAAAATATAACTTTTGAAGTTAGATTTTAGTATAAATAGATGATAAATTACGTGTGGTTTGTGAACTCTGTAAAAGTTGCGCTATGATAGAAAGGTTCTAGTGTAATTTGTGTTGCTTATAGTTTTAGTTAATGTCGCTCCTCTGGAGCTATGGTTACGGTTTTGGATTATTGGTTATTAATATATCGCCACGATGTGGCTGTTAGGTTACCGTTTTGAGTTGTTAATATCACGCTACGCTGTGGCTGTTATTTTAATTTCGATTAACAGATTAACATGAGATTCGGGTTTGTCCTGCCTGCGAAGGCAGGCATCTATTTAAAAACACTAAAATCACAGGATATTGAAGAATAGTTGGAATAACAGAAATTAATCCTTAGTCACAGGGTCTTCACCATATTGTTCTAGTAAAATTAAAAAGAGTTGACTGTTTAAAACCAGTTCTTCCAATAATTGCATTTTGTTTTCTTCTTTAAGCATTTCCGAACTAATTTGCTTGGCATCGCAATAATCGAAAAATAGATGTTTTCTGCCTTCGGGAATTTTTAAATTATCAGTTAATAGTTGTTTGTTAAAAAATGAACTTTCATTAAATAATGAATCCATTTGAGTATAAGTTATAGGTTGATAAACAGGTGATTCATATTTATTCTTTTTAAAAAGCTTTACCACAGCACTAATAAGATATACAAAGTCTACACCACTAGTTGCTCCAGGTGGTTGGTATAAATGCGGATTATTTTTAATATCCTCCTGAATGAGATTTTTAAGTTCCGTATTATAAGTCTCTTCTACAAAAACAGGTTGCTCAGGTTCGGCTTTTACTTCAACTTCATTAAGCTCTGTTAATATTTCTTCGAGTTCAAAAACGGCTGTGCCCTCAAAATGAAAATCTTTTAATGCTACAGCTTTAGGGTGATAAAATAAAGATTGAAACGATATGGTGTCGTTCACTTTTGCATTAATACTAAAATCACCATCAGTATTGGTTAATGTAATACTTTTTTGTGTTTCATTAAAAACTTTTATGTTTTTAACACTGCCTTTAGCGTCGTAAACTTTTCCGTTTAGTGTTTGGGCAAAGTAAATACACGGGAAACTTAAAAGAAGGGTAAGAACAGTAATTTTTCGCATGCTTTGGTTGATTGATGCGATAAAGTAAGCAGATTAAACTGAAACAAAATGGGCTTTTAATTAAACTTTAACCTAAAGAAATGTTAATTAAAAAGCTCAGCAATTTCAGGAATAATGCGAGTTGGTCGTTGCGTGTTGTTGTCTATTAAACACCATTTTGCTTTCGATTTTACTAGTAATTTTTTGGTCTCTGCATTAAAAATTTCAACATGTCTGGTTGTGGAAACTCCTTCAACTAAAGGAACGAAGGTTTTTAATATTAATTTATCTCCAAGTAGTGCAGGACTTTTGTATTCTATAAAATGATTCACTAAAAACCATGAGTAAGTTTCTAAAATAGGTTTTGTAGCATAAGCCAGCCAATGGTCTTTAGCAATATCTTGAACCCATTGCACATAACGTACATTATTAACGTGGTTAAGATCGTCTATGTCGTCTTCAGAAACTATTATGGTTTTTTCGAATACTTGCAAAATGTGTTTTTACTTAATGTGTTTAGTGTTTGTTACTTTTTGAATAGTGAATTACTACAGTACTCTATTGTTTCATTATCTTAACTTCAAAAAGCTTATCCCAATTTTTTCCTGTTACAAAAATAGTTTCACGTTCTGGGTGATACGCAATACCGTTTAGTACATCTAATTCAGGATGTTGGGTTACCAGTTTTCTTAATGGTTTAAAATCAATAACACCTTCAACACCTCCTGTTTTTGGGTTAATAATAACAACACCATTACGTTGGTATATGTTGGCGAAAATTTTACCGTTAATCCATTCCATTTCATTCAAATTCGGAATTTTACCCTTTTCGGTATAGACTTCAATGTGGCTTTTTTCGTTTAAGTTTTCCGGATTTAATAAATAGATTTTTTCAGTTCCATCAGATTTGTAAAGTGTTTCTCCATCGTTACAAATTCCCCAACCTTCTTTACTTGTGCCATAATTAAAGGTGCTTAATTTTTCAAAGGTATTAACATCATAAACAAACCCTCTTTTAGCTTGCCATGTTAATTGATAGGCTTTATCGTTTAGAATAGTTAAACCTTCACCAAAATACTGATCTTCTAAATTGATGTTTTTTAATACTTCACCAGTTTCAAAATTCACTTTTCTAAGCTTAGATTCTCCTTTTTGACCTGTGCTTTCGTATAATTCTCCATTGTAGAACTCTAAACCTTGCGTATACGATGTAATGTCGTGAGGATAGGTGTTAATAACCTCGTATTTGTAATACGAAGGAATAATATTATTAAAAACTTGAATAGACTTTGTTAAGGTTTCTGTATTGTCACCTAAACTAACTGTTGCTGTGATTTCTTTTTGACCTAAAGTAATTTCATTTAAAACACTTACATCTTCAATAGGTTTCCCATTTAATTGAAAACTAACGTTAGTCACCTTATAATTTTTAGGATTGTTGATAGAAAGCGTCAACGTATCACCAAGCATTAAAGATTTTGCTGGTGTTTTTATGGATAAGCTCGAAAGTTTTGAGGCATTTGTGTCACCACAATTAGATAAAAATAAGCTTAATGCTAAGAGAATGAAATATTTAGAAATGTGCATGATGACAGTTATTATTTTTAGCAAGTTATTAAATAAAATTCAGTTTAAAAATCTGTATATAATTATTGTGAAAGTATTAAAAGATTGTATCTTTGCACCTGGCAAGTCCTACACAACCAGCTCCTGTTGAATCCTCCAGGGCGGGAACGCAGCAAAGGTAAACGGTCGTAGCGGTGTGATGTAGGTAGCTTGCCTTTTTTTGTACAATAAACTCAAATCTTGAAAGCCTTGGCGAATCAAGATTTTTTAGTTTAAAAATAGCTCAACGATGGTTGAGAACTCTTTAAATAGTATAGTAATTTTTGAATTTGTATTTTGCAATTTGAAATTAATAATTCAGTATGTCTAAAGTTGTATTAATAACAGGTGGTTCTTCAGGAATAGGGAAGTCTGTTGGTGAATTTCTTCAAGCTAAAGGATTTAAGGTTTATGGCACAAGTAGAAATCCTAAAAACTATCCAGATAGTAAATTTCCAATTGTTGCTTTAGATGTTACTAAACCAGAAACAATTTCCACGTGTGTAAATGAAGTTTTAACCCACGAATCTAAAATCGATGTCCTTCTAAATAATGCAGGTGCTGGTATTACAGGTCCTATTGAAGAAATTCCTGATGTAGAAATAAAACGCAATTTTGAAACCAATCTTTTTGGGCCAATTAATGTCATAAAGGCTGTTTTGCCTACGATGCGTCAGCAGAATTCAGGATTAATTATTAATGTCACGTCTATTGCTGGTTATATGGGTTTACCATATAGAGGTGTTTACAGTGCAAGTAAAGGAGCTTTGGAGTTAATAACGGAAGCCTTCAGAATGGAATTGAAAGGCTTTAATATTAATATGACTAATGTGGCTCCTGGCGATTTTGCAACTAATATTGCCGCTGGTCGTTATCACGCTCCGGTTTTAGAAGATTCTCCTTATAAAGCTACGTATGGAAATACGTTAAGTTTGATGGACGAGCATGTGGATAGTGGCAGTGATCCAAAACAAATGGCAGACGCCATCTATAAAATCATTCAAACTAAAAACCCTAAAATTCATTATAAGGTTGGCGCCTTTATGCAGAAATTCTCTATTGTATTAAAGCGCATTCTTCCAGATGCGGTTTATGAGAAATTATTGATGAATCATTATAAGTTGTAGTCTTTATGGTACGTTATTTGCGGTGTGAAACTACAAATCAACCACAATGAAACTTATAAAAATACTTTCTTTTGCATGTTGCTTTTTATGTTTTGGATGCTCAGATATTATAGAGTGTATCATTAATAAAAGACCAGAAATACCAAATACATCTTTTGACGTTGGTTATGTTAACAACTATTATTATGAGGAATTTACTTCAGAAATAAAAAATGAACCAAACGATGATGCTTACGGCTATACTTATGAAATCTACGGAGATTTGCCAGATGGATTACAAATGTTCGCGGATTTTAGAACACTATCAATAGAAGGTATGCCAATTGCTTCGGGAACCTTTACATTTAAGATTTACTTATATATTGATCCACCAGAGTATTATGATTACGATACTGAGCGCTACGAAGATTCCATGTGTGCGTATTCTGATTCTAAAGAGTTTACAATAATTATCAATTAGCTACTTATTGTTAATATATTCTGAAAACTCATTCTGTTAAATGAGGCTTAAAGTCGTAAATTCGCGATAATCAAAAACACAACAATTCAAAATAAGTTTTTATGAAATTTTTTATCGATACAGCAAACCTAGAGCAGATTAAAGATGCTCAAGATATGGGTATTTTAGATGGTGTAACTACAAACCCATCATTAATGGCTAAAGAAGGCATTACAGGAACTGATAATATTATGAAGCACTATGTGGCTATCTGTAATATTGTAGAAGGTGATGTTTCAGCAGAAGTTATTTCTACCGATTTTGAAGGTATGGTTAGAGAAGGTGAGGCTTTGGCAGAATTACACGATCAAATTGTAATTAAGTTGCCAATGATTAAAGATGGCGTGAAGGCTTGTAAGTACTTTTCGGATCGTGGAATTAAAACTAATGTGACGTTAGTATTTTCACCAGGTCAAGCATTATTGGCGGCTAAAGCAGGTGCAACGTACGTATCTCCTTTTATTGGTCGTTTAGATGATATTTCTACAGATGGTTTAAACCTTATTGCAGAGATTCGTCATATCTATGATAACTATGCTTTTGATACACAAATATTAGCAGCGTCTGTACGTCATACAATGCATGTTATTGATTGTGCTAAATTAGGAGCAGATGTTATGACAGGACCTTTAAGTTCTATCACAGGATTACTAAAACACCCATTAACAGATAGTGGTTTAGAAAAATTCTTAGCAGATTATAAGAAAGGAAATTAAAAACTAAATTTCTTTTGTAGATTAAAGCGGAGCATCTTGTTTAACAATAAGATGCTTTTGTTGTAATAAGTCTTCAAATGTTTCTATAAAATTAGAGTTGAAGATATTCGCATTAGGATGCAAAATAATTCCGTTTTCGTCAACAATAATACACTTGTTTAAATAGTTGACGGCTAATATTTTACGAGCTTCTTTCGAGTTTTTGAACTTAAATTCGTTAATTGTTGGATAGTTGTAATTGTCAATAATTTTTTTCCAATATTTGTCTGTATTATCATTAACGTTAATTGAAATAAAATCGGTCTGAGGGAAGTGCATTTTCAACTTATCTACCATATAATGGCTATTTCTGTACTGCAACTTAGAATTAGAAGACCAAAAATATATAATTGTAGGTTTGGTAATTATTGAATTAATATGATGTTCTGTGTCATTATAATTTACAATAGTAATATTTGGCAACGGATTACCTTGGCGCAATAACTTTAATGAAGACACCAAGTCATTCATGTATAATTTATCTTCCTCGTTAGTGCTTTTTTCTAAGTAATGATTGAGTAATTCATTGGCTTCATCCTCTGTGTGATTGTAGCTTATGTATTCTCGTGCTTTGTATTTTAGTAAATTATTTTTAATGATTGGATCTGAAATAATGCTATCAATTAAATCTAATTTAGACTTATTGTAATCCATCGCATGTCTGTCAAACTTACTGTGAAACGGATGATTTTTATAATATTCGTGAGTAGCTAAATTATCAATGTGCGAAAATAAAAATCGATTATAAGCAAAGAAACGACTGAGGTGACTTGAATTATAATTGATATGTTTTCTGTGAGCAAAGAAATCTTCAGGCAAATCCTTAATATGAATCAATTTGTTATTTCCAAAATAAGCAAATGGATAAATCTCTTTATCAGCATAAGAATTGTAATTGATATTGGCTTCAATTATAGACTTAAAAAATTCTGATTCATTTTCATTACGAGCTAAAAATGTATTAAACTCATCTAATTGTTTTAATCGTCTTTTTTCAATAAAAGCATTAAAGTCTTCAGGTTCCATCTTAGAATAGGCGACCAACTTTTTTGCTTCTTTTTCGGTAGTTAAATAACTTTTTATGAGGTAATTATTTTTTCTCGCCCCATCTCCTGTAAACACTAATGACTCATCAAAATCGTATGTGTTTAATCGAAACATAATACTGTCCGAAGGCTCTAATAATAACATTTGGTATTCACCACCATGTGTAATAGAATGTAGTCCAGGATTCAAATTATCTATTTTGTAGATAAAGCGATTATTCGCATCTAAAGTTATAGAATCTAAAATTTGACCTTTTGTGTTGTAAATAACAACACTTTTATTTTTGGGATTAATAATTTCACCACCTAAATACGCATAATTATTAACGTTCTCACCTTTGAACTGACACCCAAAAGCAGTAAACAGTAAAGCAAAAGAAAGCACTATACGTTGTGTTAGCATGTTTTAATTATTAGTTTGATATTACAAAAGTATATGAAGCATTGCGCATCTGTTGTTAATACCTCGTTAAATCTTGTTATACAGATTTTTATTACAATTTGAAGGCTGTAAACTAGATGTGATTGCGGAATTATGGTCTTCTATAGCGTTGATAAAAATCAATTTAGTTTATGTTTTAAGCCTAAAGAATGCTAAATCTATTTAGAAACATTGGTTAATCGAAATTTTTAAGTGTTTTTTAAGATTCATATACACGTACAGATAGCTGAGTTTGTGTTTAATTTTCTACTTTTGCATTCTCAAAAAATCACCTTGTAATATATAAGGTTAACAGATTAAAATTTTAAGCTATGTTATCAGTTTCTAATCTTTCAGTTCAGTTTGGAAAACGCGTCCTTTTTGATGAAGTAAGCACCACATTTAATAACGGTAATTGTTATGGAATAATTGGTGCCAATGGTGCCGGAAAATCTACATTTTTAAAGATTATTGCCGGTAAAATGGATCCAACATCTGGAAGTGTGCATTTAGAGCCAGGCAAACGTATGTCTGTTTTAGAGCAAAATCACAACAAGCATGATGAAGACACCGTTTTAGACACCATTTTGAAAGGGAATAAACCTTTATATAAATTGAAATCTCAAATTGATGCGCTTTATGCTGATTATACAGATGAAAATGCAGAAAAGATAGGAGAACTTCAAGTGCAATTTGAAGAAATGAATGGCTGGAATGCAGATAGCGATGCAGCAGCTGTGTTATCTAACTTAGGAATTAAGGAAGATTTACATTACTCCTTAATGAAAGATTTAGACGGTAAGCAAAAAGTCCGTGTGTTATTAGCGCAAGCGTTATTTGGGAATCCAGATTTGCTAATTATGGATGAGCCTACTAACGACTTAGATTACGAAACTATTTCTTGGTTAGAAAACTTCTTAGCGAATTATGAAAACTGTGTCATTGTAGTCTCTCACGATAGACACTTTTTAGACTCGGTTTGTACACATATTTCTGATATTGACTTTGGAAAAATTAACCATTTCTCAGGGAACTATACCTTTTGGTACGAGTCGTCTCAATTAGCTGCAAGACAACACGCACAGCAGAATAAAAAAGCCGAAGAAAAGAAGAAAGAATTAGAGGACTTTATTCGTCGTTTCTCTGCCAACGTTGCAAAATCTAAGCAAGCAACGAGTAGAAAGAAAATGATTGATAAATTAAACATCTCTGAAATTAAACGTTCTAGTCGTCGTTATCCTGCTATTATTTTTGAACGCGATCGTGAAGCTGGAGACCAGATATTAAATGTAGATGGATTAACAGCGAGTTTAGAAGGTGAGGTTTTATTCAAGAATATTGACATTAATTTAAATAAAGGAGATAAAGTAGTGGTGTACTCTAAAGACTCTAGAGCTACAACGGCATTTTATCAAATATTGAATGGTAATGAACAAGCAGATGCAGGTAAGTTTGATTGGGGAGTGACCACAACACAATCGTATTTACCTTTAGACAATAGCGAGTTTTTCAATAATAAATTAACACTTGTCGATTGGTTACGTCAATGGGCGCAAACAGAAGAGGAGCGCGAAGAAGTAAATATTAGAGGGTTCCTTGGTAAAATGATTTTTAGTGGTGAAGAGGCTTTAAAAACATCTGATGTGTTATCTGGTGGTGAAAAAGTACGTTGTATGCTTAGCCGAATGATGATGATTAGAGCTAACGTTTTAATGTTAGACGAACCCACCAACCACTTAGATTTAGAGAGTATTACAGCGTTTAATAATTCGCTCAAAAACTTTAAAGGCACCATAATGTTAACCACACACGATCATGAGTTTGCACAAACTGTTGGTAACAGAATTATAGAATTAACACCAAATGGAGTTATTGATCGCTACATGACCTTTGATGAGTATATGAGTGATAAAAAGATAAAAGAGCAACGCGAAAAGATGTATGGTGTTACGGCATAAAACGCATTGAAAGTCTTAAGACATAAAAAAAGCTGATTTTTAAAATGATCAGCTTTTTTTTGTTTTAAGTGCTTTGTGGCGTCCATATAAGTTATGACGCCTCCATTTCTCCTTTAACCCTATTCACAATGAGCATGGCCTTATCCAATTCATCATTATGAACATAGAGGTCTTGATATCCTTGATTCATAGAAGCATAACCGGCTAATCGCTGAGATTCACCTTCGTCTTTTATAATAGGAACAATCCCTGCTGCTTCCAACTCATCCTTTACACGAGTAACTAAAATAAAATTTCCGAAATAAACTTTGGTATATTCTGTAGTGCTCATAATTATTAGTTTTAAATTTCTAAGAAAAGTTACGAAAATTTATTGATATAAAGTCTAAAAAACTTCACAATATTATTGGTGTAGTCTATCGCTTTTATTGAAACAATAGTTTTAGGCTATTAAAACATTTGATAATAAAATATGGTATTTTCAATCAGAATATCATTATATTCTATTTTTACCGAAAGAAAACAGTAACAATTTATAAAATATGGAAAACTCAGCTCATAATTCTGCGGATTCAATACACGCAGAGAACGAAGAATTAAATCCGCATGGCGGTTCGGGTTCTGGTAAATGTCCTTTTATGCAGGGCGCCATTACAACTACAGAAAAGTCAGTGACCGATTGGTGGCCAAACACCCTTAACTTAGATATTTTACATCAACACGATACCAAAACGAATCCTTTAGGAGCTGATTTTGATTATCAAGAAGAATTAAAAAAATTAGATGTTGAAGCGCTGAAAAAAGATCTTCATGCGTTTATGACCGATTCACAAGATTGGTGGCCTGCAGACTGGGGACATTATGGTGGTTTAATGATTAGAATGGCATGGCATGCGGCAGGATCTTACAGATTAGCTGATGGACGTGGAGGTGGAGGCACCGGAAACCAACGTTTTGCTCCTTTAAATTCTTGGCCAGATAATGTGAGTTTAGACAAGGCGAGACGTTTATTGTGGCCAATCAAGAAAAAATATGGTAATAAAGTCAGTTGGGCTGATTTAATAATTCTTGCAGGAACTATTGCTTACGAAGACATGGGATTAAAAACCTACGGCTTTGCTTTTGGACGTGAAGATATATGGCACCCAGAAAAAGATGTGTATTGGGGAGCCGAAAAAGAATGGTTGGCACCTAGTGATGAGCGCTACAGTGATGTTGATAGTCCAGATACCATGGAAAATCCATTAGCTGCGGTGCAAATGGGATTAATTTACGTGAATCCAGAAGGAGTTAATGGCAAACAAGATCCTTTAAAAACGGCCTTGCAAGTTCGTGAGACCTTTAAACGTATGGCCATGAATGATGAAGAAACAGTGGCGCTAACGGCTGGTGGACATACCGTTGGGAAAACACACGGCAATGGTGATGCCAATATTTTAGGGCCTGACCCAGAGAGTGCCGATGTTGATGCACAAGGTTTAGGGTGGTCTAATCCTACAAAATCGGGAAAGGGGAGATATACTGTTACTAGTGGTTTAGAAGGAGCTTGGACTACGCATCCTACTAAATGGGATAACGGCTTTTTTGAAATGCTATTTAACCATGAGTGGGAATCTGTAAAAAGTCCTGCAGGAGCTGATCAGTGGGAACCAGTTAGTATTAAGGATGAGGATAAGCCCGTAGATGTTGAGGATTTAACAACAAGGCTCAACCCAATGATGACTGACGCCGATATGGCCATGAAAATGGATCCTATCTACAGAGAGATTTCATTAAAATTCATGAATGATTTCGATTATTTCTCTGATACATTTGCGCGTGCTTGGTTTAAATTAACGCATCGTGATATGGGACCAAAAGACCGTTGGTTTGGACCAGATGTACCACAAGAAGATTTAATTTGGCAAGATCCTGTTCCAAAAGGGAATAACGATTATAATGTTGACGCTGTAAAAGCTAAAATAGCAAGTACAGATTTAACACTATCAGAATTAGTAGCTACCGCTTGGGATAGTGCAAGAACGTATAGAGGATCAGATTTAAGAGGAGGCACTAATGGAGCGCGTATTCGTTTAGAACCACAAAAGGCATGGGAAGCTAATGAGCCAGCACAATTACAAAAGGTGTTAGCTGTTTTAGAACCTATTGCTACTGAATTCGGGATTAGTGTTGCAGATACCATTGTATTAGCGGGTAATGTTGGTGTAGAAAAAGCGATTCAGAATGCAGGAATGAATGTGACTGTACCGTTTACACCAGGTAGAGGTGATGCCACACAGGAAATGACAGACGTAGACTCGTTTGAATCTATGGAGCCACATGCTGATGGGTATAGAAACTATCAGAAACAAGTGTATGTTGTGAGTCCGGAAGAACTATTACTAGATCGTACACAATTACTAGGCTTAACAGCAGCGGAAATGACCGTTTTAGTTGGAGGTATGCGTGTCATAGGAACCAATTATGGTGGAACTAAACATGGAGTATTTACTGAAAATGAAGGGGCTTTAACAAACGATTTCTTTGTGAATATTACAGATATGATTTACGAATGGAAATCTCAAGATGACGGTACGTATCATATCACCAACCGTCAAACAGGTGACCTGAAGTACACAGCAACACGTGTAGATTTAGTGTTTGGTTCTAATTCTATTTTACGTGCCTATTCTGAATTATATGCACAAGATGATAGTAAAGAGAAGTTTGTTACAGACTTTGTTGCTGCTTGGACCAAAGTGATGAATGCAAATCGTTTTGATATTTAATTTATAACACACCTACTATAAAAAGGAATGCACTTAGGTACGTTCCTTTTTATTTTAAAATTTATTGAAAATGAAAAATGACAAGGCTGCTTTTTTTGAAGCCATCACAATGGGAGATACGGATCGGTTGAGCGCATTGCTAAGTGTAAATCCAAAGTTGGTGAATGAGAACGATGCTCGTGGATTCACGCCGCTAATTTTAGCGACGTATTTTAATAATGAGGAAGCGACACAAATTCTTATTGAAAATAATGCCGATATAAATGCAAAAGATGCTTCTGGCAATACAGCACTGATTGGAGTTAGTTTTAAAGGTAATGTGACTTTAGCAACGACCCTGTTGGCGAATGGAGCTGATATTAATGCTGTTAATAAAGATGGCACAACCGCTTTAAGTTTTGCGACCCAGTACAACAAAATTGCTATTGTAAAATTGCTTTTAGAACAAAATGCAGATGCGAGTATTAAAGATACTGCTGGTAAAACCGCATTAGCGTATGCAAAGGACAAACACTTTGATGAAATCGTGGGACTTTTAAGTGCGTAGGTATTTCTATTTCTACGCTTCGCGATATGTCCTAATTGAGTAAATAAAAGCTAAATAGAGCTGCATACGGAACCAGATAAAATCATGGGAAGCGGTTTTGGTTATGTAATTAATTGAACCATCCTTCGATAGTACTAAAGTTTTATGTTAAATTGTGATGATTCAAAAAACAAAAAACTATTACATGTATTCAATTCGATTACTAATCATTTTTATTTTATTAAGTTTTTCAGTGCAATCGCAAAACAAGACGCTCAAAATTGAAGGTGTTGTTTTAGACGAAGCAGAATTAAGCATTCCTTATGCTGCTGTTAGCATTACTTCAAAATATATTGGAACATCCACTAATGAAGACGGCCATTTTTACTTAGAGTTATCAAAAAAACATGAATTAGATACCTTAGAGGTGTCTAGTATTGGTTTTTTAACCTCTAAGATAGTCGTTAAAGAATTTTTAGAGTTAAAGGAAAAAGTAATCACTTTAAAAGAAGACATCGTATCGCTAGATGAAGTTAACATAATGAATCCTCAGCAATACGTAGAACTTGCTTTTAAAAACTTAAAAAAGAATACGGTAAGTTCTGTTCATGAATTAAAAATTCTAAATCGGTTTTTTGCTGTAGAAGAGGATAAGGCTAAATTTTTTATTGAACACTATCTTAAAATTAAAGATGTCGGTCCAAGTAGAAGCAGCCATATTCGTAGAATAGACATTTTAGAAGGCCGTAGGTCTGCAGATTATAGAATGTTTAAAGATGCTAATATGGGAAGAATCTATCCGCTGAATTTTATGACACGAATAGATCCTTTACGTCGCGGCATTTCTATTAAGGATTTCAAATGGACAAAGCTTGGAGATACGTCTTACGATGGAGAAGATATTGTTATAATCCAAGGTGTAAACCAGGTTGAGAAACGCAAAAACTATTTAGACCCTGTGCTTTATATCGGTATTGATAGTTATAAAGTCTATAAAACACGAAACAAGGCCTCTAATGTGGTTTATATCTACAAGAAAAATGAAGACGGGAAACTGTATTTAAGTTATCACAATCATTATACAAGGCGTTATATGGATTTAACAGAAGCGCAGAAGCGTCTTCTAAAAACTACAGACAAGGACGTTAAATTATCTAAACGAAACGAAGTCATTGTTTTAGGTATAGAAATGGACAAGAAGAAAATAGATGTGGGAAATACCGACCTGCACCGTACAAAAATGGAAGAGGTTGATGTAAAGTATAACGCTCATTTTTGGAACACGGTTAATTTGCCACCAGCTACAGATTACTTTAAAAAGAGTATTAAAGAATTAGAGTCTAATTTTGGAATTCCTATTGAAACGCAGTTTGAGCTGGTGAACAAGTAAAACTAAAATGAGAAAGCGACGTACAGGCTCTACTGTTATTTTCTTTAATTAAAGGCTGTTATTAAATCTTGACACCAACAGAACCATTAGGCGAGGGGTGAAGCTCGTAGGTGAAATCAGGATTGATATTAGCCTCATCACGGTGTGCCACAAACAAAATACTGGTTT
>NZ_JAICBG010000020.1:0-4942 GCF_020179375.1 Winogradskyella sp. SM1960
AGTAGAAATAAAAAACTCTTGGATTAAGAAAGCTGTTAGCAAAACGTGACTGCTTGCTGCTAACGTGTTTGTGTATGATTAGTTGCGTGGTTGGGTAGCTAATTTAGCAAACTTTCACGAACCAGAGAAAATTCCGCAGGAATTTTCGCAAGTAAGCCTAAAAAAGCAATTAATTATACACGGTGTTGTAGCAAGTACTTTTTCAGTTTTTCAATTCAGTTAATTGTTTTCTGATATCTTCTCTCAATATATTTTCAGCCGTTTTCTTATTCAGTAGTTTGTCATTCGGACTGCTTTGGGTTTGATACCAATACCAAGTTTCTTGTAAGACAATTATGTTTTTCGGCAAATTCTCGTAAACTTTTCTTTTTCCTAAACTACCAGAAACTTTAAATTTATCCTGTTTGTAAGTCTGAGTATTTCTTTGGTCTTTTTTGATAGAAGCAAAATGTCCTGTATTGAAAACAATTCCTAAATCATTTTCACGATTATAAACATCAAGTATTATTTGTTCTCCATTTTCTAATTCGTATAGAATATATTGTTTGGTTTTAAATCCAAGTTTCTCCAATTCGTCAATTATGATTGGAACTGCTTCGTGTCTTCTCAACCAATTTGTTGTTGTCGATTTTATTCCACCAGATTGATAATATTCATAGTAATTTTCCGAATTAATTTTCGGATTCAGCTTTTCGTCCGTTTGCGCTTTACAATTAGTAAATGTCAGAATTAAAATTCCGAAAACTATGGTTTTAAAATATGTTCTGTTCATTTTTTGGGTATTTGCTACAACGTGTTTGTGTATGATTTCGTTGCGTGGTTTAAGCACTAAAGTTAGCAAATAAATCACAGATAGAAAGTCCGCGAGGACTTTCGTAAGTAAGCTAAAACTAGCAATGAATTATACACGGTGTTGGCAACAGTTTTTATTATTCAATAATATATTAACCTTCTAAAATCAGGAACGCTCAAAAATCGCATCTATATCATCCTCGTAGGACGAACCTGAATAATGTCCTCCATCATAATCACGTTCATAGTCTGGTTCATAACTTTCAAAAAATCGTGTCGCCATACTTTCTACATCCAGATTTGATACAAATCTCGTCATATCGAAATCAATTCTTTCTAAAACAGATTCATTGAAACCGTCTAAATAATAGTCAAGACTTTCTAGAACTTCTGATTCAATACCATTTAAATCAATATCATATTCAGGATAACCTTCTGGATAGTAATTTACATTTATGTGCTTAGAATAGTCCACATCTAAATCATTATTGTCAACAATGCTACCTAAGTAATTTTCTATAAGAGTTTGTGCCTGAAATAAAATATGCTCATCTTCTATGTTATAGGTATCGATAAAATTAAAAAGCTCTCTCAATGAGTCCTCATCTGAAACATCTTCTATGAAGTCGTGTAAAAAATCAAAATCTTTAAATTCTATTTGGGGTTCAAATTCTGTCAGAATTATTAATAGTTCCCATAATCTATTGCCATTCGGACTATCTGCTTCTATTAAGGCATTTAGAAAGCGTTCGATTCTTTTATTTGTTTTTTCATTGAAAAAATCTAAAAACGAAAGTAATATTAAAAAATCCCAATCTTCTTCATTTAATTTTGGTTCAAAGAAGAAATCGAATAAGTTTTCTTGAATCCTTTTTAGATTTGAACTATTTATTTTTTTTCCTAGTCCAGATAAAGCTTTTAAATAATCTATAGAGATTTCGTTCTCCAAAGATTTTATAATGTTAGATATTAAATTACTGTCATCCGAATACGAACCAAGAACAAAATCAGCGATTGATGGGTTAAACAAAACATATTCAAATTTATCCTCATCAATCTGATTTCTGTTTAACAGTGATTTTGTAGCCAATTTTCTTACTGCTTCAAAACTTTTATCAGTTTGGTCACCAAGATTTACGTTATGAATATTTAAAAATGTGTTATAAGAACGTCTTAATTCTTCTTCTGAAATTTTGCCATTATTGTAAACAGTCAAAAATGTTAAAGCTCTAACACAATCATCCGTTTGGTTTTGAAAATAATCCGCCCAAATGTCTTCTGGATTATTTAAACTTTTGATAATGTATTTCCAATATTCTTCAGGTGGGATATGACCAACTCTTCCAGAATCAGTAACAAATTCTATTATACGAGGGTTGAAATTGCGATGTCTAATTATCACTTTATATCTCTTATCTTGATATATCTTATCTAGATATACGTCATTTAAATTTGAATGATAAATGTGGTTATATAAAATTTTGGCTTTATCAACATTAGTTAAGTTTTCAACTCTTAGTAAAAACTCGTTTTCACGAATGTTACCATTTTGAAACCTATGACTTAAACTAAATGCCTTATTTAAAATAGTCGTACGAGACGTGAGAATAAATTTTTTCGAATCATCCTTACGAACTCTATTGATAAATTTAACAATATGCGAATCTCTTTTGTTGTTAATAGCATCGTATAGATTGCTTCCTAAAAAATCGTCACAGTAAAATAAAATATTCTTCTTTTCTCGTTCTCTAAATATACTTTCAGCTTCACTAATATTTTCTTCTATATCACAAAACTCATATCCTTTCGCTGCGTAATAAAGAGCTAGGTTATCAGCAAGAGTAGTTTTACCTATTCCTGGTTCTCCAGTCATTATAACAACATTGTTTTCTTCAAGAATTTTTAATCCTTTTCTATGATTTTCTGTTATAGCATATTTATAAGCTTTTTCTTCAATTTCTCTAATGGTACTCTCGCTTCTACCTTTTATAGCATTATGATAAATTAAGTCTAAAACAGAAGTGCTAGTAATCCATAATTTATAGTTTCTTTCAACAATACCTTGATTATCCTTCTGTGATAAGAAAGAATTTAAATCCTCATATCCATAAACATCTGCTTCACTTAGTATAAAAGGATGAAATATTTTTTTTATTTCCTGCTTGTTAAGACGAGATAATTTTTTGGAAGTAATAAAAATATATTTAGCTGGATTAAGTTTTTTGACTTTTGCTAATTCCTCAGATTTTAATTTAGAAATTAATGTTGTGTATGGTGTTGAAATGTAGTGCTTGCATTGAATAATACCTTCTTTTTCTTTCCCAATCCAAAATCTACCGTCAACTCCACCATCCCTACCAGACTTAAATGTTTCAACTCTTTTAGTTAAAATCTTTTCTATTATTGAAGCGCCTAAAGTTTCAAATTCTCTGTCATTAAGTTTAGAAAAATCATATTCCATATTTTTTTAATTTTTTATTCAGATTATCGAACAATAATTTTTCTAGTTCTTTTCATTTTAATTCTCGGTTCAAGTTTAAATTGTTGCCAACGTGTTTGTGTATGGTTAGTTGCGTGGTTAAGCAACTAAGTTAGTAAACTTTTACGAACCTGTGAATATTCCGCAGGAATATTCGCAAGTAGGGGAGAACCTAGCAATTAATTATACACGGTGTTAGGCACAGTATTTTTTTCTTTAAATACCCCATAATTTGAAAACTGGTCAGACTTCATTTTATTTTTTGGTTTTAAGAAATAAGGCTTATTCGATACAATACTGTCATTATTTATTTTGGATAATATTAGGTTTTGAATTACAAGCTCTATAATATCTTTATTTTCTTTTTGTCTAATTATTACATTTCCTTTCGATATTTTTAAACTATCAAGATGCGATTTATTCATACTTGTATTATAATCTAGGTTATAAAAGAAAAGACTATCACGAGTTTCTTTGAATCTGGCAAAATTATATCTCCAAAGTCCTTGACTTTTTTTTCGTAGACTATTACTCTTATAGTTCTTAATTTCAATATTGATTCCTTCGGATTTTATTTTTTCCGTTGTGATAGGGAAAAAATCAGAAGTTTCTTTAGAATTTTCAGTTCCAATAGCATTAATTAAGTTTTTATTTGGAATTCCGTTTAGTTGTGTTATCGGAAGTTTTGATATTCTTTGAATAGTAAAAGTCTCTGTAGTATCTAATATTGCATATCCGTTTACATTAGAATCTCGTCCACCCCAAGCATCATATTTGTAGATTGCTTTTGAAGTTCCCTCGATTTTTTGTTCATAGAGAGTAATTTCCCATTCTCCCATTCCAGGTAAACATCCGTAAAGAGATGTAAAAAGTCCCAAACAAAATAATTTAGCTGTGTGTTTCAAATGTTGACTTCGTTTTTTTCGTATTGTGCCTAACGTGTTTGTGTATGGTTAGTTGCGTGGTTTAGTAGCTAATTTAGCAAACTTTTACGGACCAGAGAAAATTACGCAGGAATTTTCGTAAGTAAGCCTAAAAAAGCAATTAATTATACACGGTGTTACCACCAGTTTTTTATTTGATTCAACGTTCCGATTATCAGTCCAACAATTCCACCGAAATATGAGAAATTATGGATTTTTGCCACTTTATTAAATTCCGTTTTATGTTCAATTTCAAATGGGAAGTCATAATTCGTAATAATTTCCGATGGAAATAATTCCGCAATTCCAAATCCGACAAAACCGAACAGAATTGCAATTCCGATTACGATGAGTAAAGATTTCAGAGATTTATTCAGCATTATTTGTCCGTCACTATATTTCAGTCCGAATATTCCGAGAACAATTCCGATTAAAAGTCCAAACCACCAAGTAGAAAAAAATCCAACCCAAACAAGCGCAAAAGTCCAATTTCCGTTAAATTCTCTTTCATAATCGTCTAAAATTCCAAAATTAAAAAATGTCAGTTTAGTGTAAAATTCAGGCGATATTTTCGACGTAATAAAATCGTGTGCAACTCCATAAACAACTGATAATGTTATTGAAATAAATACGATTAATATGAATGCTCCGAGTTTTTTCAAATTGGTGGTAATGAATATATATATGAATAGTAAGGGATTTGAAACACCTTACCTTCGGGTTTTCAATAAGCCAATTTAGTAAATAA
>NZ_JAICBG010000021.1:0-4905 GCF_020179375.1 Winogradskyella sp. SM1960
CACTTACAGAAGAACAAATAACAGCACTTCTTGAAAACAAAAGAGTTATTGGTCCTAAAAAAGATGTTCTTGAAGTTTTAAATGCAATCAAAATCTATGAAAATTTAGAAGATTACAATCCTTCAAATGAAAAATCCTTTTTGAAAGCACATCAAAACTTAATGGCAGGTTTAATAGAAAACTCTGGAAAATATAGAAATCAAAGTGTCGGAATTGTAAAAGGTTCAAAAGTTGAGCATTTAGCACCACCTTTTGGAAATGTGCCATACTTAATGAAAGACCTTTTTGAATATTTGAAAAAGTCTGATGAAATTGAATTAATTAAAAGTTGTGTTTTCCATTACGAAATGGAATTTATACATCCTTTTTTGGATGGAAATGGAAGAATGGGAAGATTATGGCAAACTTTAATTTTAATGGAAAAATATCCAATCTTTGAGTTTTTACCTTTTGAAACTTTAATTAGTAAAGACCAGGAAAAATATTACAAGTCTTTAGCTGAAAGTGATAAATCCGGAAAGTCAACTAAGTTTATTGAATATATGCTAAACGTTATTGACATTTCAATAAGTGAACTATTAGATTTTAATAATCGAACGTTAAATGAAAATGATAGATTAGAATATTATGTTTCATTAAATAAAACTGAATTTACAAGAAAAGATTATATGGATATTTTTAAAGATATTTCTTCAGCGACTGCAAGTAGAGATTTAAAGAAAGGAGCAGAATTAAATTTATTTGAAAAAATAGGAGAAAAAAATAAGACAATCTATCGTTTAAAATAACTGGGCACAACACCGTATATAATTTATTGCTAGCAACTCGCCTACTTACGAAAGTCCTCGCGGACTTTCTTGGTCGGTAATTATTTACTAAATTAGTTGCTTAAACAACGCAACAAACCATATACAAACACGTTGTGCATAATTTGAAAAACGAACTCTGAATTTAAGAAAATGATTAAGTATTGGAAAATAAATAAAGTAAAAAAATTAAGTGAATTTTTGATTTTAAACAAAGACTCTATATGGATTTCAAAAATTGATGAAAGTGAAATCTCAATTGATAAAGCGATTGAAGAAAAAAAACTATTTGGAAAAACTAAATTTTATAAATTTTCTGATTTTGAAAATATAATGTTTGACGAAGATAATTTTAATTTCATCTTAAATTACCTGACAGATGATGACGGGAAAAAAGAGAAACCAATAAAAATTGATATTAAAAAAGCTGATTATAATGATTTCAAAAATCATCTTTTACCAATTTTCAAAAACTCTAAACTAACCGACTTGTCTTTTTTTGACAAAAATAAACCGATTATATTTTCATTATTAGCCACAATCGGAATTGGAATATTTTTAATAGTAACAATAGGGTTATCACTAAAAACACTCGGGATTTTATTATTAATGACTATTATAGAAATTGTTGTAGTTAAGAGTCTTTTGAAAACACCTAAAAACGGAAAAATATTAAAGATAAATTAAAAAACTATGCACAACACCGTATATAATTTATTGCTAGTTCTAGCTTACTTACGAAAATCCTCACGGATTTTCTATTAGGTTTGTATTTGCTAAATTAGGTGCAAAAAACACGCAACAAACCATATACAACACGTTAGCTACCATTTGAGAAAAACTAAAATACATACAACTAAAAAGTTAGAAAAGTTAGTCAAGAAACTATTCACAACTGACCAAAAAACTGATTGCGGAATTCTCGGAAAATGGAATGCGACAGTATTTTATGTGGACAGAAAAAAATGCTGGTTAATCACAAACGGACTGACCAAATATAATGTGATTCTAACTGATATAAAATCCTCGGATTTGAGCAAGATTGAGCAAATTTTTAAAGACGCTCTTTTCGGACAACTAATTTTTGACGGAATAATAACTGACTTTGAAACTCTAAATTTAATTATTGGCGGACTGGATTTTCTGCCAACAGATAACGACCGAAGTACGACTGGATTTCAGAACCAAAGACTTTATGAATTAGATTTTTGGAAAAATGATTTTGAGAAATTAGAAAATATGCCAATAAAAGACTTGACTAATCGAATGAATACAAGTCCTATTCATATTGGAAATGGAAGTAAAATGTCTGATTATACAGATTCGATTGAAGAAATGAAAAAATTATTAACGAAATAAAAACGGTAGCTAACACCGTATAAAAAAAATTGCTAGTTTTAGCTAAACCAAAGTTAGTTGCTCGTTTGCTAGCTTCTGATTTTCCTTCGGAAAATCCTCGCACACAAACACGCAACTTTTCTTATACATCAACGTTGTAAGCAATTTAACACAGTAACCAAATGAAAGAAAAACGAAGTTGGTCTGAGAAACCAATACCAAGTCTAATAATATCCTTAATTGGATTATTATTTATTGTTTTTGCATTAGTAAATCTTTTAGGATTAGTAAAAGACCCAATTGAAAACACATCAAGTCTTATCGGAATAATTTTCGGTTTGATTTTAATGTATCCTATTTTTAAGAAAAAACAGAAAAAAAATTGAGCACAAAACTAATAACAATACTGACCTTTTTTATCATTCTATTTTCTTGTAATGAAAATAAAAAACAAACAAAAGAAGAGAAATATTTAAAAGAATCTTACAAAGAGCAAAAAAGTAAAGGAACTATATCTGAATATTCAGAAGATTTTGACTCTTCTACCAATATTTACTCAAACTTTAAATATCTGATTTCGATTGATGCACCTGATAATTGGACAGTCGATTATGGAACAGCAAAACATAGTATCTTTCGGGGAAATGACCCAGAACTTGCTCTGACATTTTCAATAGTTGTAGTAGAACCAAAATCAAAAACTTCTCAAAATGCTTGGGAATTTTATCTTGATAATAAAGCTGAACAGGATGCTGAGTTAAAAAAAGTGGTTCAAACTCAATTTAACTCGAAAATTCAAAATTACAACGTAAAAAGAGGTTATGTAAGAAATATTGTTTCAACTAATTATTCCTATGACTTTCTAGTACGTAGTGCCGACTTAGAATACATAAATCATGTGATAAGTCACCAAATTTACAGGGACGATTTCATTTACACACTAACAGCACACATGCCTAAAATGGTTTATGACGAACAGCCCGAATATTTTGAAAGAATATTTAATTCGGTAACATTTTTACCTAATTCCGAAAAAATAAATGAATAAAAACTGCTTACAACACCGTATATAATTTATTGCTAGTTCTAGCCTACTTACGAAAATCCTCGCGGATTTTCTATTCGGTTTATATTTGCTAAATTACATGCTAAACCACGCAACAAACCATATACAAAAACGTTACCTGCAATTATGAAAAAACGCCTGTAACTAAACGAAAACGGCAGTTCGCTCATTTAAGGTTTTTGAATAATTGTACAAAGAGTAAATTTGGGAACAAATAAAAACGAATGAAAAAATTTAGTTTAATAATATCAATTTTACTTCTGAATTTCAACTTGGGTTTTTCTCAAACCGAATCTGAAATTGACTCTTTACTAAATATGATTGCGGAAACGGAAAACTCAAAAGAAATAATAAAAACCATTCAAGCCGAAAAAATAAAAGCATTTGGAGAAAATTCTTTGATAACTCTTGCGGAATTTTTTACTGATACAACCTTGACTAAAGTTAAATCGGAATGTTATAATCGGAATTTGACTAAAGGAGAAATTGCAATTATAATAGCTGATAGAATTGAGCCAATGCCATATTTTACAGTTACTCGAATTCAAAATTGTACGCTGACTTTTTGCGAAAATAACCCGAATAGAATTGAATATTATTTTAGTATTAATAATTATCTAAATAACAAAGAATTTAAAGAAAGATACGTGGAATGGTTATTTAGTGAGGACAGATTAAAAAGCGTGAAAGGAAAAGACAGAAAAAAACGAAAGAAAATATTAACTGAATGGAAAAATAACAGCAGGTAACACCGTGTATAATTAATTGCTTTATTGAGCTTACTTGCGAAAATTCCTGCGGAATTTTCACGGGTTCGTCAAAGTTTACTAATTTAGTTGCTTAACCACGCAACTAACCATACACAATCACGTTAGGCACAATATGAACAAAACTTTGAGAAAAATATTATCAATTGGAATTTTGACATTATTTCTGACCCAAATCGGATTTAGTCAATCGATTGAAAATTTTGTCGACTCGACAATCAAAGTTGATAGTCTAAATGTTCCAACTGATTTAAAACAACCATACTTTCCGAAAGAAATTCTTCCCGAAGTTACAACGGAATGGATTATGGAAAACGATACCACTTATTCAATTAAGACAAAAGTTAAAATAGGAACTTATGACGAATTTGTTGCGAATTGGTATTCAGAGCATCTTCACGCAATGAAAGAACCTTTGTTGTTTAATAGGAAAATTGATAAAGAAGTTTATCGCTTTACTTGGTTGAGAACTTTTGACAAACCAATGACTTTTAGATTTGAAAAAAGAAATGAAAAATATATTCTTTATTGGAAAGTGCTAAATGGTGCTGGTGGATATGAACCTGGAGAAATAGAAATTGAACGATTGAAAATACTAACCGAAAAAGAGTGGACTGAATTCACTCAACTTATCGGAAAAGCGGATTTTTGGAATATGGATTTAGGTCGTAGCTCAATTGGAACAGATGGTTCTGAATGGATTATGGAAGGTGTAAATCAGACGAATTATAGAGCTGTAATTGTTTGCTCGCCAAGTCAAGGAAATTTCTTTAATGCTTGCGATTATTTAATTTCTTTATCGAACTTGAAAATATCGGAAAAGAAAAAATATTAAAATACTGTGCCTAACACCGTGTATAATTCATTGCTAGTTATAGCCTACTTACGAAAGTCCTCGCGGACTTTCTATCTGTGATTTATTTGCTAA
>NZ_JAICBG010000022.1:0-4818 GCF_020179375.1 Winogradskyella sp. SM1960
GGTTTTTTGGAAAGAAAAAATTAAATTGTACCATAACCAATTTGCAACTTTTGTTGCGTTAAGGCCTTGAATGTACCGAATGAATAAAGAAAATGTCTTATTAATATTGTGGATAATCTTCGGATTTATATTCATTAGCGGAATTGACTCAATTTTATATTTTGTAGTTTACTTAATATATTTTGCTAAATCGGAATTAGGACTTTCGTACGGAATTATGAAATTCTCGATGCCGATTATTACTCTGATTTTATATGTTCTGACTACATTTCTGATTTTAAAAAAACTTAAACGGGATTCAAACTCGTCTGGAATTTATTTGACTAAATTCCCCAAAAAAATGTTTATTGTACTTGCTATAATTGCGCTGACTTTAAATCCAATTACGCATAAATTATCTGGACTTTACGCAGAACATTCAACCAGAATGGAAAACATTGACACTTCTGATTTTCTTCAAGTTTACGGTTGGATGACTTCGGGAATATACTTTTCAAGGTGGTTGATTTTAATGACTTTATCAATATTATTTATTAAAAAACTAAACGGAATTGAAAATAAAAACTAACCACAACACCGTATAAAAAAAATTGCTAATTTTAGCTAAACCAAAGTTAGTTGCTCGTTTGCTAGCTTCTGATTTTCCTTCGGAAAATCCTCGCACACAAACACGCAACTTTCCTTATACATCAACGTTGTGCGTCATTTAAAAAAATCTAGATGGATAAAAAATTTCTGATTTTAATTTCCGCTTTAGGAATTTTATTTAGTTCGTGCGAACAAAACAAAAAGGACGAAAAAAAGGAACAAATCGAACAAAAAAACCAAGAATTAGAACCACTCGGAATGATAAAATTATATAAAAGTATTGACAGTAAGCTACATTATTGGGAAACGTGGGACAAAGACACTAAAACTGGAATTGTTCATTGGGGAGAAGTCGGAACTCAAGGTCAATTCAAAGAAGTGAAATCTGGGTTAATGACCAATTACGCTAACAAAGTCCGAAAAGAAATGGAGGAGAAAAGAAAAGAAGGTTTCTCGGAATTTAATGAAGACAACTATGCATTCCTAGAAATCGAATACAAAATTGACGGATTTGGAACGGAAGAGGATTTGGACAAAAGACATAGATTAGAAAGTAAAATGGATGAAGTATTGGGCTGGACAGGACTTGGAAACACAGACGGAGGAAGTATTGGAAGCGGAACTATGGAAGTTGGCTGTATTGTAGTTGACTTTGAAATTGCTAAAAAAGTAGTGGAACACAGTTTAAAAAATACGGAATTTGAAAACTATTCTAGGATTTTTAATATGGGTGAGGAATAAAAACGAACGCACAACAATGGCTATAAGTAATTGCTTGTTCTCACCTACTTCTGAAAATCCTCGCGGATTTTCAGTTTGGTGTGTACTTGCTAAGTTAAGTGCTAACCCACGCAACTACTCATAGCCGAGACCGTTGTGCGTCATTAAAACAAACCCTTGAAATCAGAATGAAATTATTAAATACAATCGAAATTGAACCTTGGGATTATGCGAAAAACGAATATGAATCACCTTCTGTTTCGAAAGCTGAAAACCCAAAAGGCTGGAGCGATTTCTGGTACAAATGTATTTCTGATAGTAATTTACAAGACTTACAACCGATTGAACTTGGCTCATACTTGGTTGACATAAATAAAATCGGAGAACCTGAATTAAAAACCATTATTGAAAAAGAACTTAAGGACGTTGATTTGTCAGATTATCAAGAATACGTTGGACAAATAATTGGCGGAATTGTAGTTTTAGAAAATGAAATGATAATACTTGAACCAACTTGTTGCGGAGATTTATCTGATATTCAAAACTGGGAAGAAGTTGGAAATACGGAATTAAATAAATGGACTCAATTATGGATTGGACATCCTTGGGTTTTCTACAAAAGAACTGACAATTACATTGCAATATCCGATTACACTGATTACAATTTAGAAGACTTTAAAAATATATCGGAAAAACATAAGCTTTCAGAACAAGAGCTTTTGTCTGAAATTAAAACAAGTCGGAAAAGCCAAATCGAATTTGAAAACCGAATAAGTAAAATTTTAAAAGAAATGGAAATTAATAATGCTAATGAAATTGCTAAATTGATGACCGGAAATAAATAACGAACGCACAACACCGTGTATAATTAATTGCTTGGTTCTTGCCTACTTGCGAAAATTCCTGCGGAATTTTCACGGGTTCGTAAAAGTTTACTAATTTAGTTGCTTAACCACGCAACTAACCATACACAATCACGTTGTGTTTCATTGCGGAACTCACTCGAAACGGAAAAAAACCTAGTTTGATTTTCGGATTTTTTTTTGATTTTAAGAAAGTAAAAACCGAAAAATAGCATTGCGGAATTTCAAAAATCGCATCGGACTTTTAGCTTGTTTGCGAAATAGAAACTCAAAAAAACTCTGACTGACCAAAGCAGGGCGCAACTGTTGCGTCGGACTGATTAGCGAAACGCAAAAAATAAGATTTACGGCTGACCAAAAAGTGTAAAAAACAACGAAAACACAACACCGTGTATAATTAATTGCTTTTTTGTGCTTACTTACGAAAATTCCTGCGGAATTTTCTCTGGCAAGTAAAAGTTTGCTAAATTAGCTACCGAACCACGCAACTAACCATACACAAACACGTTGTGCGCAAGCTGACAAAACCGATGGACAAAGCAATAAGCGAAATAATTGAAAGACTGAAAAAGTATCCGAATGCCGATTATAAACTGGACGAAAATTCAGTTATCGTAAAGAAAAATAACGACAACGGATTTTCAGTATCGTTAACTTCAAATGGAAACGGAAATTATACTGTTGCATTTGATATATGGCACGAGGAATTTGATAACGAAATCGATGCTTTGAATTGTTTTGCGTTCGGACTTTCCAAAGATTGCCGATTAAAAACAGTCAAAAAAAGTGGTAGACCAATAAAATGGACTGTACAATCTAATGAAAATGGGAATTGGATTGACGGAAGTACGACTGGATTAATTAACTTGGCTTTTTGGAAAAAATCGGAAGTGGTTTATCTACATAATGATTTGATTAAATAATGAACAGCTCTCAATCGAATATAATCAGAGAAATTGCGCAAGAATTGGATTGCGGAAATGATTGTTATTATAATTTTAAGACCAACGAAATTTTAGCAATTCCGAATTTCTCGCAAGTATTCGACGAAGAAGAGTTTAAAGAATCTTTTCAAGAAAGTTTAGAAAAAATAGAAAAACATAAATCGGAATTTATAACAATTGAGGTTTTAGAAAGTTTTGAATCGTTTAAAATTATAGAACGATTTGTTGAGCAAATACCTGACCAAAAACTTAAAGAGCAATTAGAGGATATTTTGACAAACAAAAAACCTTTTCAAAATTTTAAGCATAAAATCGACCATTCAGAATTTAGAAAAAATTGGTTTGAATTTAAGCAAAGTGAATTGGAAAAAATAGTAGAAAATCAATTAAACAAAGGAAAAGCCAGCGCACAACACCGTGTATAATTCATTGCTAGTTATAGCCTACTTACGAAAGTCCTCGCGGACTTTCTATCTGTGATTTATTTGCTAACTTTAGTGCTTAAACACGCAACGAAATCATACACAAAACCGTTGTGTGCAACCTAAAAAAACGAATGAATAACGAACAAACTGCAATACGAACAACTTATTTCAGTATAATTGGAAATACGACTTTAGCCTTGATAAAAGGATTTGCGGGATTTTTTGGGAATTCTTATGCGTTAATTGCAGATGCGATTGAATCAACAACAGACATTTTTGCTTCACTTTTAGTTTTATTGGGGTTTAAATATGCCAAACGACCAGCGGACGAAAACCATCCTTACGGACACGGAAAAATTGAACCTTTAATTACATTTGGAGTCGTTACTTTTCTTGTGGTTTCTGCTACAATAATTGCATATGAAAGTATCCAAAACATTCAAACACCTCATAAAATTCCGAAATCTTGGACTTTGATTGTTTTGGGACTAATAATAGTTTGGAAAGAAATCTCTTTTCAAATCGTAATTAGAAAAAGTAAACAAACCAATAGTTCTTCACTTAAAGCAGATGCTTGGCATCATAGAAGTGATGCAATTACTTCGGTAATGGCATTCATTGGAATTTCAATAGCAATAATATTCGGTAATGGCTATGAAACTGCTGATGATTGGGCAGCCTTATTTGCTTCAGCGTTTATCTTATATAACAGTTATTTAATATTAAGACCTGCATTAGGAGAAGTTATGGACGAGCAACTTTATGACGACCTAATACTTGAAATTAGAGAAAAATCAATAGAAGTTAAAGGTGTTTTGGACACGGAAAAATGTTTTATCCGAAAATCAGGAATGAAATATCACGTTGATTTACACGCAATTGTAAATAGTGAAATAACAGTAAAATCAGGGCACGATATTGCACATAAATTAAAGGACTATTTACGAGAAGAAATACCGAATTTAGGACACGTACTAATTCATATTGAACCGAATGAATAAAAGGCAGCACACAACAATGTATAAAAAAAATAGGGCGGTAAGTGCTTAATCGAAAGGTCCGTGCGTATTTGCCAAGTCGCCAAATTTTTAAATTTGGCATAATTAAAAAGAATAAGATAATTAACAAAATTTAAAAATTCGGCTTGTACATAATCCGAAAAGTAAGCGTCTACAACTGCCCTACTTTTCTTATACGAGACCGTTGTGTGCAATTGCAGATTTTCTTCGGTCAATATTTACAAGGTGTACGGAAAAATAGCTAAGGACGTTTTATTTT
>NZ_JAICBG010000023.1:0-4462 GCF_020179375.1 Winogradskyella sp. SM1960
CTGGAATTTTCTCGGGTTCGGTCAATTTTTGCTAAATTAGTTGCCAAACCACGCAACTAACCATACACAAAACCGTTACCACCAATTAGAAAAAAATTATGAACATAGATATTATTGGGGCAGGGATAGGAGGATTATCTACCGCTATTGCACTTGAACAAAAAGGAATTAAAACTAGGATTTTTGAACAAGCCGAACAGATAAAAGAAGTTGGTGCGGGAATAATTTTAGCCAATAATGCAATGCAAGTTTATGAAAAGTTAGGCTTGCGAAAAATAATTGAGGAAAATGGAAATCCAATCTCTTCAATGAATATTACTAAATCAAATCTAAAACCTCTTTCAAAAATTGACTTATCCCATTTTGAGCAAAAACACAACACAAAAAACGTAGCAATACATCGAGGGAAACTACAACAGATATTGATAAACAAATTAATATCAACCGAAATTAATCTCGACCATAAACTTACTTCAATCGTTAAAAACGAAAATGCATACGATTTGAACTTTGAAAATGGAAATCAAATTAAATCTTCAACGGTTTTAGGAGCAGATGGTCTAAACTCTATTGTTCGTCAAAACTTATTCCCAAACAATAGCATAAGAAATGCTAATCAAATATGTTGGAGAGGAATTACTGAATACGAATTACCGATAAAATTCAGAAATGAACTGAATGAGGCTTGGGGAAAATTAGAACGTTTTGGGTTTGTTCAAATTGCCCAAAATAAAGTTTATTGGTATGCTTTAAAATCGTTCAAAAAAAATAAAAATGAGTTTTCTATCCACGATTTAGAACAGTATTTCAGCGATTACAATTCAGTAATTAAAGACATTATAAAATCAACCAGAAAAGGACAAATAAATACTGCCGAAATTTCTGATTTAAAACCAACAAATATTTGGTATAAAGAAAATGTATGCTTAATCGGAGATTCTGCACACGCAACAACCCCAAATATGGGACAAGGTGCTTGTCAAGCCATAGAAGATGCTTATGTGCTTTCAGAATGTTTGAGCAAATATGGAACTACTAAAGCATTTTCCGAATATCAAAATTTAAGATTACCTAAAGCACATCAAGTAGTAAATGGAAGTTGGCTTGTTGGAAAAATGGCACATCTTTCAAATCCAATATTAATTGGTCTGCGTAATCAAATGTTGAGATTAACACCTTCGTCTGTTAACAGAAAACAGAATGAACAAATTTTTCAATTGGCGAAAATATGATAACAGTATTATCCATAATTTTATTTGTGATTTTTTCTTCGCTAGGTTTTATCCATTTTTACTGGCTTTTGGGTGGAAAATGGGGTCTTGAAAAAGCTTTACCTACAAAAGAAGCTGGACAAAAAGCAATGGAACCACCAAAAATTGCTACTGTAATTGTTGGTATAGGTTTAATTTCATTTGGTTTAATCTATTTGATAAAAACAGGTCTAATTAATTTTCAAATTCCGAATTGGATAGTTACCTATGGAAGTTGGACAATTCCTTGCATTTTTATTTTACGAGCAATTGGTGATTTTAATTATGTTGGATTGTTTAAGAAAATAAAGAATACTGAATTTTCGAAAGCTGATTCAAAATGGTTTATCCCTTTGTGTTTGACAATTGGAATATTAGGAATATTGATACAACTTATGAATAAATAACTGGTGGTAATCGAGTAGACGGCCGTGAACATTAAGCCCACGGTGCGCCTCTCACACCACCGTACATACGGGTCTCGTATACGGCGGTTCACCAGATTGAAGTCTGTGCTCAATTGATGTAATCCCCTAGCGGTTTATAGCCTTTTCGTTTGAGTCCGGAAATGGTCACGGTAGTTTTTAGAATAGGACTTTGGGCTGCTGCCCATCCACCCATTCGGGTTCTACTCCAAGCATATGCTTGCCCCTGTTCTATTCCCAATCTAATAAGGTTTTTACGTTTACGTTCCTGCTTTTTCCAATCGTGCCAAATACAATATCGCAATCGGTTTCTCAACCAAGTATCCAACTTTTTAAGCTTGGTATAGCTTTGTGTCAGCCGATAGTTGTTAATCCATCCTCGACAGACTTCATTAAGTCTTTCAAGCCGTTCTAACAAAGAAATAGGTTTGGTCTTTTGTGTAATACGCTTTAACGTACGTTTAAACTTGCTCCAACTCTTGTGTGATACAACTAATTGATACTGCCCTTTTACTCCCTTTTTGTAGACAGGTACAAAACCGTGTCCCAGTAATTCGAAATGTACTGGTCTGCGAATTCCGCTCTTGGCTTTGTTAATAGGTAACCTGAGTGCATCCCTTAAAAAGATATACAGCTCATTACCTATCCTTTTTGCCTCGCTTTTACTCCTAGTGTAAACACTAAAATCATCCGCATATCGCACATAGCGCAGTCCTTTCGACTCCATATCCTTGTCCAGTACATCTAACATAATATTAGATAGTAATGGACTCAAAGGGCTTCCTTGCGGTATGCCTTTTCGGCGTTTCTCGAGCCGTCCATTAATACGTATGGGCGCTCGTAACCATTTTCGGATTAGACGCAAGGTAGTTGGGCATTTTACCTTGTTGTAAATAAGTTGTAGTAGTCGCATATGGTCTACCTCGTCAAAGAATCCCTGTAAATCAATATCTACAATGTCCTGATAGCCAGTATTGATATACTGCTGGGCTTGTAGTACTGCTTTGTGAAGGTTCTTATTGGGGCGGAAACCATAGCTGAACAGTTCAAATTCATATTCGAACTCAACCATCAACTGTTGGTTTACCGATTGTTGTAGCCATCGATCCACTACTGTTGGAATCCCTAAAAGTCTGGTCTTACCCAAACCTTTTGGGATGGAAACCCCTAAAATCGGGTCTGGTACATAGCGATGTGTGCGTATAGAAGATAGAAGGTCGTCACGATGTTCTGCTATGTAAGCAGATAATTCCGTTGTCTTCATACCATCTACTCCGCACGCTCCCTTATTGCGTTCAACTTTACGCTGCGCATTATAAAGATTCTTTGCTTCTAATACCTTTTCAATCATAGGGTCAATAAATGTAAATACTCCTGTTGGGTTAAGATAGGGCTAGCTAGGCTTCCCAATCAAATTCCAACATAATCTAATGTTCGGTCCTTCCTTATCTGTGAGACTTCTGTGGTTTCTATTCACAGCTCGTTTCCTATAAGTACTATGACTTCTGCTGACTTCTCTACTTAACCAACTCGTGGTTGTAGAGACCTCCCCAGGTAATGACATCTTCTTTCACTCAATCACTGCCGCATCTACATAGATATCGTTTTGGAAATCGTTGGGCGTTACAATGATGTGCTTGCTCACCCTGATAAATATGCCTCTGTATGCGATTTCTGTTCGTCAGTACCGAGTTTTGTAGTCCTGCTTCCTTCAGTCCCGACCTCAAGGTCAGCAACCTTGCAGCTTACTAATGGTTCAAAGCGTTACCCTCGCCCATAAGGGACTTGCACCCTCTAGATTAATTATTTACCTTTCGGTAAAGTAAAAGATGCCCATGCTGGGCACACACACCGTGTATAATTAATTGCTTCATTGAGCTTACTTGCGAATATTCCTGTGGAATTTTCACGGGTTCGTAAATGTTTACTAACTTAGTCGCTTAACCACGCAACTAATCATACACAAGACCGTTATACACAAGTTAAAAAAACAGATAATTACGAATGAAATTCACAAAACATACAACAGAAACAGCACCAGAAGAATCTAAAGAATTATTAAAAAAAGTTTTAGATAAATTTGGATTTATACCAAATCAAGACAAAATACTCGCTATTTCCCCATCAATATACCAAGCTTATAATCAATCATTTGATTTATTTCTTGGAAAATCTAGTTTAGGACTTTTAGAAGGTCAAATTGTAATAATGACCACGAGTTATGAAAATAACAGTCCTTATTGTATGGCTGTCCATAGTTGGGGAATGGAAATGACAAAAGTACCAAAAGATGTTATCGAATCTTTGCGGAACGGAAAGCCTATTGCTGATTCTAGATTGGAAACTTTAAGAGACTTTACGAAAAAGTTGATTATTAATAAAGGACACATTGATGAAAAAACATTAAGCAATTTTTTCAAAATTGGTTTTACTCAAGAAAATATTATTGAAATAATTGGTGGAATCTCTGCAAAAACAATTTCTAACTATGTGAATGTAGTTGCGAAAACTGAAGTTGATGAAATAATGGAAAAATACAAATGGAAAAAATAAAACCTGTGTATAACACCGTATAAAAATAATTGCGGTTTAGTGCTAAATCAAAGGTCGTTGCGGTTTTGTAACGTCTGATTTTCCTTCGGAAAATCCTCGCATACAAACCCGCAACTATTCTTATACGTAACCGTTGCCCACCATTTAAAAACAATCGTCCGAATTCAATAACTTAACGCAACAAATCAAAATTTTAGATTTGTTGTATGAATACAAAAAAGCATAAACGATTAT
>NZ_JAICBG010000024.1:0-4438 GCF_020179375.1 Winogradskyella sp. SM1960
GTATAATTAATTGCTTGGTTCTTCCCTACTTGCGAATATTCCTGCGGAATATTCACAGGTTCGTAAAAGTTTGCTAAATTAGCTACCCAACCACGCAACTAATCATACACAAACACGTTAGCAGCAAGCAGTCACGTTTTGCTAACAGCTTTCTTAATCCAAGAGTTTTTTGTTTTTCGAGTCGATAAAATTCTTAATTGAATAATCTGACTAGATAAGTATTATGGAATAGCAACGCTGGATTAACTACTCAGATGGATAAGACAAATTGACTTAAAATACGGAACAACAACGTTGGATTGCTTACTCAGATGAATAAGTAGAACTGATTATAATTACGGAAAATAACGCTGGATAATAGGAACCATTAAAATTAGAATTTACGAGATGCATAGAGAAAACCATCAACTCACTCTACTCTACTTTAATTTTAAAAACTTTACGGCTGATCTGAACGTGAAAAAACTAATCTTAACGTAGTTGTGCTCAAAAACTATATTTATACGCTAAAATCAATGATAAAGTTGCTTAATTAAACTGTGTGAATTTAAAAGCCGGCTGCTAACACCGTGTATAATTAATTGCTTTTTCTTGCTTACTTACGAAAATTCCTGCGGAATTTTCTCTGGTCAGTAAAAGTTTGCTAACTTAGTTGCCTAACCACGCAACTAATCATACACAAAACCGTTACCAAACATTTGACCATACCAATGAAAAAAGGAATTTTATTAACAATAATTGGAATTGTAATTATCGGAATTGCCTATTTCGGAATTGAAATGTTTGACTTTGCAAAAGGAGTAAAAGAAGACGCAAAAAAAAGCGAAATTGAACTTCAACAAAATCCTATTATAAAACTTACGGAATTTAAAAACGGACGTTGGATAAGCACAGTTGATTCTCTTGCTGGAATTGAAATTAAAAACGGAAAATGGATTATGTTTTACAAAGGAATGGAAACCGACTCTTCCGATGTTTACGATTTTATAATACGAAGAGAATACATAAAGGAATTGGGAACCGAACATAAACCTTTCGAATATCTAACGATAACGAATGATTCTGACACTTTAGAATATTCTATACTTGAATACAGTAGTGAATTATTAAGTTTGAGTTATATTCCAAGAGGAAACACTCTGAATTATGAACATGAAAAATAAAAACGTTTGGTAACAACGTGTATAAAAAATTGCTACATTAGTGCTTAAACAAAGGTCGTTGCATTTTTGTTACGTCTGATTTTCCTTCGGAAAATCCTCGCACACAAAACCGCAACTTTCCATACACAAGACCGTTACCAACAATGCGTAAAAAAGCGAAAACCTGTCCTAAATCAGAACTTATTGCTTATTGAGTTTTTATAAAGAACACTATCGACAATGAAAAAAATTGTATTCATATTAATAATTCTGTTTCAAATTAATTTATTTGGACAGAATACTGAATATAAAGAAATAACTAAAATAAAGGGTTTTAAACCCACAAGAATAATTAGTCTTTCGGATACTATTAACTCTAAAAAATGGGAAAGTTTTTCTCAAAAAAGAAAAGAAAAAATTAAACAGATTTCAGTCGAAAAGCAAATAGATATAGAAAATGACACATCAAATGTTACACAACTTCTATATTACGGAATAAAAGAAAATATTGAAATCAAAATCAACGATACAATCTTTACATCAAAAAATTTGAATAACCAATCTAAAAAATACGCCTATGTAATTAATGACCATCCAAGTAACGAGAAAACATTTGAAATTGGAACGTTAAAAAGAAATAGTGGAATTCAAGAATTGACCATATATTTTCAAAATAAAAAGAGGTTTGGTCGAATAAAAATTGACACGAATTATTCGCAAGTATATATAATTCCAGAGATTGACATTGAAATAATTGAATTTGAAAAAATGGAATCAACTCAAAAAAATGCAGATAAAAAACCCAAACCTGTAAAAACGAAACTGGTCAAGGCAACCGATAGAATTATGATAAACTATAGAATTCCGAATAGAAAGCACAGTTGGTAACACCGTGTATAATTAATTGCTTGGTTATTGCCTACTTACGAAAATACTCGCGTATTTTCTATTCGGTTTTTATTTGCTAACTTACTCGCTAAACCACGCAACTAACCATACACAAACACGTTGCCATTCATTGCTCACTCAAACTCTAAAAAACAAAAACATATGAAATTAAAAGCTTTCTATTTTATAATGCTTTTTACATATTTAAATTCATATTCACAATCTAAGGTAAGTAGAGTACTTTGGAACAAAGTAGATAATTTACCTGTCGAATATGCTACCATAAATAGTAATGAAAACTATACGATAACTAATGAAAATGGAGAGTTTGAATTTGAAAAAACATCAGAAAAAATCACAATTCAAAACATTGCATATCAAAAATTAGAGATTGATTACGATTTCTTGATTAAAAATGACACTATTTATATAGAACCGAATGTCTATGAATTAGATGAAGTCATAATAGAAAAAGATTCTGAATTTAATAATATGCTAAGAACTGTTCTTACTGATTATGCCTTAGAACCACATCAAGAAAAGTTTTTTTTAAGAGCTACGATTAAAAAAAATAATCAATTTTATAAAATAGTAGATTTCTCAGGTCATTTAGAAAAACAAACTTTATTTGATACCAGAACAAAGCCAATGCCTAAAAAAAACTATATAGTACAAATAGATAATATAAGGAAAGCTGGATTTGAAAATCGGGAATATGATTTTGAATTATTCAGCTTTAAAACTTTGCTTAACCGCATAGCATCCACTTACTTAAGTCCAAAAATTTATAATTTATCTTATGAAAAATCTACTATTAACAATTTTATGAAAATAATTGTAACACCTAAAAATAAAAATGAAACTTCTACAACAGGCTATTATTTAGTAAATGAAAGTAATAATACTTTTAATGAAGTATATATATTAAACGATGATAAAGATGCAGAATTTGATGAAATTAGAGATATAAAATTTAGGTCACCTTTTCTTGAACTAAAATCTAACTTTAAAAGAAATATTAAAACAAATAAATTGCAACTAAACCAAGCTATAATAAAATCAAAAACGGAAGTTTATACAAAAGATGGTAAAGATATTTTTGAGGTCAATTATATATTTTACGCAAATCCAATTCCTGAACCTATCAAAATAAAGAATAATATAAATTTAAGAAAAGATATGTTTGAATTAAAAGGGAATTATGATTCAAAATATTGGGAAGACAACGAAATTCTACTTTTAACAAAAGAAATGCAGGAATTTATAAATAAGGTAAATACTTCAAATAATAAATCCGATTTTAGAACTCAAACGAATATGAAATAAAAAAACTGAAAAAAAACAACGAAATGGCAACACCGTATATAATTTATTGCTGGCTTTTCGCTTACTTACGAAAGTCCTCTCGGACTTTCTTGGTCGGTAATTATTTACTAAATTAGTTGCTTGAAACACGCAACAAACCATATACAAACACGTTGTAAGTAATGCGAGAAAAACTCATTTACATATTAATCTTCGGAGTGTTTTTAAACTCTTGTGACTTCACTTCTACTGATGAATATTACAATCAGGCGTTTGAATATGAAGAAAAAGGGGATTTAGAAACAGCAATTGATTTGCTTGATAAAGCTATTGAAAAAGAATCTGATTTTAGACCTGCTCTTTTAAATCGAGGATATTACAAAACAGAATCAGGAAACCTTGATGGCGGAATTATGGACTATAAAACAATATTAGAATTTGATTCTGATAATACTCTTGCCCTTTATAACATTGGGATTAACTATCAAGAATTAGAAAAACCAAAAAAAGCGATTGAATACTTTACAAAAGCATTGAATACAAGTGGCGCTTTGACAAGTTTTACGAATTCGAATGGAGGAACACTGGGTTTTAGAACAAATCTTGACTTTGATACTTTAGATAACGATAATGATTTTGAAGTACATAAGTGCGAGATTCAATTTTCACGTGGAATTAATTATTTATATCTGAAAGAATACGATAATGCTTTAGAAGATGTAGAGTACTGCTTAAAAGTTAATTATTCTAAAAAAGAAAGCTATTTATTAAAAGGTGACCTTTATTTTTTAAAAGGTGATACAATAAAAGCTTGTGAGAATTATGAAAAATCTATGAAATTAGGTGATTTGGTAGCAATAAATAAACATAAAATATATTGTTTAGATAAATAAGCACTACTTACAACACCGTGTATAATTAATTGCTTTTTTAGGCTTACTTGCGAAAATTCCTGCGGAATTTTCTCTGGTCCGTAAAAGTTTACTAAATTAGCTACTAAACCACGCAACTAACCATACACAAACACGTTGTGTGCAATTGCAGATTTTCTTCGGTCAATATTTACAAGGTGTACGGAAAAATAGCTAAGGACGTTTTATTTT
>NZ_JAICBG010000025.1:0-4148 GCF_020179375.1 Winogradskyella sp. SM1960
CCTTTTGCTTACAAGAAAACATAAAAATCAGAATTAAGATTGAAGTTAGTAGATGTCTTTTCATATGTTTGCCAACGTGATTGTGTATGGTTAGTGGCGTGTTTAAGCACCTAATTTAGCAAATAAAAACCGAATAGAAAATCCGCGAGGATTTTCGTAAGTAGGCGGGAACCAGCCATTAATTATACACGGTGTTGGTAGCAGTTTTTTCTTCCATATTCAAAGCAGTTTTTTCCTCTAAATAAATAAATGATTGAGGTGCGCAAAAATTTTCAAAGAAATCAGCTGGGTCAATTCCGTTTTCAAATTTTTCAACTTCAGAAATTTTAATAGAAAATCCAGTTTCAGAATCTTGGTAATAATTAAAAAAATCCTTTTTTTCAATTCCGCCAACTTCATTAAATTCATTCCAAAGATTTTCTGGACTATTTTCAACTATTTCTTTTATTGTGAAAAAACCTAAAATTTTCTTTTCAGGCGATGAAGAGTAAACAAAAATTTTGTCAACTGGTCTTTTGAAAATTTTCTTTCTGAATTCCACCTTTTTAGTACCAGACATAATCGCCTGTGCGTAAATAGGTTTAATTGATAATATAACGCTTGTCAAAGTATCCTTCATTGTTTAATTTGATATAATCAGTTTCTTTTAATTCTGTTATTGTTTGTATTTTATTTCTAAAACTATCTATTTCTTTAATTTTCGGTAAGCTAATATTTTTTTTCAAATACGCAATTAGTCTAAATGTAATAACGTGTAATTCTTTTTTTTCTTCTAACCAAGTTCTTAATTCTGTTTCACTAAAAACTGTTTTTTTTCTTACTGTATTCCATAGATTATCAAAATCTTTAATGATTTCGATACTTTCTAAAATGCCAAAAGGTTCAATTACTTGATTAACTTTTGATGAGTAAAAAAATAAAATATCACCTTCTTTTGGCTTTTGATTTTTTGAATTAGATATATAAGCCTTAATAATTGTATTTCCTTGAATTTCGTTTATACTATCTGGTGCTTTGTCAAATAAAGTAGGTGGTCTTAATTTTCCATCTTTAAATAGTGAACCATAAAAATCTGGACGAATAGGAATTACATATTTTTTTATACTTGAATTGTTTAAATAAAATGGATGAGCAGAAATAACATTTTTTGAAATAATAATTTTGTTTTTATCTAAACACTTTATCATTTGAATTTCTATCAAACCTTGACTATTCTTAAATTCATTTCGATAAAAACCAAATGTTTCTAATAACTTAATTAGATGTTCTTGTTTTTCATAAACTGTTAGGTATAGATAATTAATTTTCCGGTTAATACATAATTCAAACATTTTATTTAAGAACAGTTCTCCTAATTTTATTCCAAAAGCAGTATCATCTACTTTTAAGGTGCAAATTTTTAGAGCGTTCTCAAATATTTTTGGTAATTGATGGTCTTCTACTTTTTCTATGTTGTAAATTAATATAGCTTGTAAATTATCCTCGACAATTAATGAATAACATTTTCGGTTTTTTGTTGCGCATTTTTGCAACCAATTATTAAATTGAATTTCTCCATAATCTTCTCTTAAACTGTCAAAAAATGAACTATCAAATTTTGTTTCAATTTCTCGAATGCTATGTTCACGAAGTATTGGGTGAGATGGAATTTTAAAAGTAAATTGTTCATCAAGAAGTTTTAATGCCTGCTCAATTGTTAGAACTTTGTTACTTAAATCTATTTTTTTTGCGTTTTTATGAATTCCGTTATCTTGAGTAACAAAATAATCTACAAACCCTTTTTTTAATTGGAAAAGTTGTTTGTTGTCAATTTCGTCATTTATTTTACTATTCTTAAAGTTAGAAGTAAATTCTATAGTCGGTTTTGCAAAATCTTGTAATGATTGATATTTATTAAGTTTAGATATTATAATCTTTTTTCGCTCCGTATTTTTATCTCTACCAACATCGATTGGAATAGCTTTCGGATGATATAGAATTTCACATTCATTCGTGATTGCAATTCTGTAAAATTTGGCAAAACTTTCCGTAATAACTCGATTGTCTTCAAGTTCAATCAGAATGTTTGTATCTATTAATATTCTCAAATTGTTACGATGTTTGTTAAATTGCTACCAACGGTCTTGTGTATGGTTAGTTGCGTGATTGGGTAGCTAATTTAGCAAACTTTTACGGACCAGAGAAAATTCCGCAGGAATTTTCGCAAGTAGGCAAGAACCAAGCAATTAATTATACACGTCTTAAGTTTACAATTCATTAATTTAGAGTTATAAACAGAAAAGACAAAAGAGAGGAATAAGGTTAATATATACGCAGAAGCTTTAGACTTCGTCAACATTGAAAATCCCCTCTCTTTTCTACACAGATTTCGTACAGTTCTATGAGGCTTTTAGACCTCGCTTTTAAGTCGTTGAAACTCGCGTAGATTGTCCTTTCAAAAAAACATTTTCTTATGAATAAAGATATTAAATATTTTGGAATTGACATCAGCCATCATGTTTTTGATGTTACGGATTCTTCAGGTAATTATTACCAGTTTAAAAACAATGAGTTTGGGTTCAAAAAGTTTTCAAAACTTTTAAATATAAAGAGTCATTGTGTTATGGAAGCTACAGGTTACTACCATTATCAGTTAGCATATCATTTGCTAGAGTCAGGTATAAAAGTTTCGGTAGAAAATCCATTGTCTGTGAAACGCTTTATACAGATGGGATTATCAAAAGTTAAGACAGATAAGAGTGATTCAAGACTTATTTGTGCTTACGCAGAGCAAGTGGAATTAAAGCTATGGCAAGGAAATTCAAAGGAAGAAATAGAATGTCTTCAAATCGTGAGAACGCTCTCTGTGTATATAAAACAAAGCACTATGCTAAAAAACAAGTTACATGGTGAAGCTGTTTTAGGAAATCCAAGTAAGCTTGTTGTTCGGTCTTTAAAATGTAGTTTAAGGCAAATAACAAAAGCGATAAAAACGTTAGAGAAGGAGCTATTAATTTTAGTAAAACAAACACATCAAGATTTGTTTACTCGTTTAAAAACCATTCCAGGTATAGGTCCAAAAACAGCTATTATGCTAGTGGTTTTAACAGGTGGTTTTGATCGTTTTACAAGCGCAAGTGAACTATGTAGTTACGCAGGACTTACACCAGTGATCCGGCAAAGTGGAAGCAGTGTAAAAGGGCGACCACGCATCAGTAAAATGGGGAATCAAAAGCTACGGAATTTATTATTTATGTGTAGTTTTAATGCGTGCAAATACAACAAAGCTTGTCGAGATCTTTATGAGCGAATTGTAGCTAAGGGAAAGAGTAAAAAACTAGCATTGATTGCAGTGTGTAATAAGTTATTAAAACAGGCCTTTGCAATAGCTAAATCTGGATTAATATTTGACGAAAACTATAAAAGTACTTTGGTTAAAAATTAATGCGTTTTTACTTGTTTTTTACCACAGTACTTTGTTGTGTGCAGTTTTTATTTCAGTCGTTTTTTAATGTCCATTCTTTGATGCAATACTCTGACGATTCCCACAATCTCATTATCTACTTTTCTGTAAAAAATCAGATGGGATTTGATTTTCGTAACTCGATAGTTTTTTCGAGTTTGCTCTGCGGATTTTCCAATCAGATAGTTGTCCGCAATAAATTCAATTTCCGCTATTATTAAATCGTAATATCTGTCAGCTTGTTCTTTAGACCATTTATTTAGGGTGTAAACCCAAATTTTATCTAAATCCTCAATCGCTTGTTGGCTTATGCGATATTTGTTTTTACTCATAAGTGTTTACGATGTAATTCTTTCAGATGATGTTTTGGGTCAAAATTTTCAACAAATCCGCTATTTTCTCCAACTTCGAGAGCTTTAATCAGTTCTTTTTCCTTTTTTTCTTCACGTTCTAACAAACGTAATGCGGAACGAATTACTTCGCTAACCGAACCATATCTTCCAGAATTTACTTCTTCTCTGATAAAATCCTCAAAATGATTTCCGAGTGATATTGATGTGTTTTTTCCCATTTTGACTATAATTTTAATCAAATATACCAAATCTTGGTAACGTAGCCAAATTGCACACAACGGTTTTGTGTATGGTTAGTTGCGTGGTTTGGCAACTAATTTAGCAAAAATTGACCGAACCCGAGAAAATTCCAG
>NZ_JAICBG010000026.1:0-4123 GCF_020179375.1 Winogradskyella sp. SM1960
TTCGGAATTTTCTCGCGTTCGTTTTTGTTTACTAAATTAGTTGCTTAAACACGCAACTAACCATACACAAAACCGTTATGTGCAAGCAGAAGAAACTTACGGAATAACATCAAAATTCTTCATTGAAAGTTAAAGTCGAGTTCTTGGCAGAAAAAAAAATCTTGAAAAAAGTGTGATTTTTGAAGCCATTGTGCGAATAATTAAGAAAGGACGAATTTTTCTTAATAAACGGAACTCAAATGGAAAACAAAAACATCGGATTAATAATTGTTGCCGTAATGGTATTTACAATATTATCAACAGGTTGTAGCATTTCAATAACTAGAAATTATTATAGTGAAAAACCAAAAACGCCAATAAAAACAGACAGCACAACCTATTTAGTAAAATTAGGTTCTCATTTACCCAAACCTAATTATGAACAGAAATAAGACAGACAACTTTCTGAATATAATTGAGAGCAATAAAGGCATTCTTTACAAAGTGGTAAACTCATATTGTCGGAATAATGAAGATAGAAAAGACCTCATTCAAGAAATTATATTGCAATTGTGGAAATCTTATGACAACTACAACGAAACATTCAAATACTCAACTTGGATGTACAGAATTTCTTTGAACGTAGCCATTTCATTTTACAGAAAAGAGAACAGTAGAAAACGAATTTCAAATTCGCTAACAACTGAAATTTTCGATTTTTCCGACACAGAAATAGCCGAAGAAAAAGAAACCAACTTTGGCTTCCTAAACCAAATAATTTCAGAATTAAACGATTTGAACAAAGCGTTAATGTTACTCTATCTCGAAGAAAAGAGTTATAAAGAAATTTCAGAAATCATAGGGATTTCAGAAACAAATGTCGCAACAAAAATCGGCAGGATTAAAGGCAAATTAAAAAAAGAATTTACTCAACTTAAAAATAAATAAAAATGGAAAATATAGAACTTATCAATATTTGGAAAACACAAAATGCAAAAATAGAACAGACATTAGCGATTAACAAACTACTTTTAAAAGAGACCATAGCCCAAAAAGCAGAATCTTCCTTACAAGGCTTGGTTAAATTAAAAACAGCAGGAATTGTTGCTTTTGTATTTTATCTTCTCATTTTGGGCTATGCCTTATTTTATGCTATTTCAAATTATTCCTCGGCAAGTAATTATTTTATTGTTTCAGTTTCAGCAATCGCTTTGATAAATATAAAAGGGTTTGCAGACTATATTAAACATCTTGCTTGGACAAAAAATATAAATTACGATGGTAGCATAATGGAAATTCAGAAACAATTATCAAGACTTCAACTTTCCATAATTGACCACGCCAAAATTATGTGTTTACAATTTCCCTTTTTTACAACATTTTATTTGAGTGACAATTGGTTTCCACAAAACGTGGGATCACCTTATATTATCTTTCAAATAATCCTAACAGGTAGTTTTATTTACTTTTCCTTTTGGTTATATAAAAATCACAAACCCGAAAACTTAAATAAAAAATGGTTTAGAAATTTAATAGTAGGTTCGGGCGGAAAATCCGTTGAAAAAGCCATCGAATTTTACAGAGAAATGGAAGAGTTTGAGAAAGAAAATTAAATGAACGGAAAAAAAGCCAGCACACAACAAAGTACTGTGGCAAAAAACAAGTAAAAACTCATTATTTTTTTACTAAAGTACTTTTATAATTTCCATCATATATTAACCCTGATTTAGCTATTGCATAGGCTTGTTTTAGTAGTTTATTACATACTGCAATTAATGCTAATTTTTTGCTCTTTCCTTTGGCGACGATTCGCTCATAAAGATCCCGACAAGCTCTGTTGTATTTGCAAGCATTAAAACTGCACATAAATAATAAATTTCTCAGCTTTTGATTCCCCATTTTACTGATTCGTGGTCTCCCTTTTACACTACTTCCACTTTGTCTAATTACAGGTGTTAGACCAGCGTAACTACACAATTCACTGGCGTTAGTAAAACGATTAAAACCGCCAGTTAAAACAATTAACATAATAGCTGTTTTTGGACCGATACCTGGAATAGTTTTTAAACGTGTTAATAAATCTTGGTGCTCTGTTTTTACCAAAGCCAATAGCTTATCTTCTAAATCTGCCATCTCTTTTTGAAGCTGCTTTAAACTGCGTTTTAAAGATCTTACAACCTCTTTACTTGGATTACCCAAAACAGCTTCACCATGTAGTTTATTTTTTAGCATAGTGCTTTGTTTTGTATACACTGAAAGAGTTCTGACGATTTGAAGACATTCTATGTCATTCTTAGAATTGCCTTTCCAAAGCTTTAATTCTACTTGCTCAGCATAAGCACAAATCAGTTTTGAATCACTCTTATCCGTCTTAACTTTTGATAATCCCATCTGGATAAAGCGTTTCACTGACAACGGATTTTCTACCGATACTTTTGTACCTAATTCTAACAAATGATACGCTAATTGATAATGGTAATAACCTGTCGCTTCCATAACGCAATGACTACTACAACCTAAGAGTTTTGAGAACTTTTTAAAACCAAACTCATTGTTTTTAAACTGGTAGTAATTACCTTCAGAATCTGTGACATCGAAAACTAAACGACTAATGTCAATTCCAAAATATTTAATATCTTTATTCATAACAAAATGTTTTTTTTGAAAGGACAATCTACGCGAGTTTCAACGACTTAAAATCGAGGTCTAAAAGCCTCATAGAACTGTACGAAATCTGTGTAGAAAAGAGAGGGGATTTTCAATGTTGACGAAGTCTAAAGCTTCTGCGTATATATTAACCTTACTCCTCTCTTTTGTTCTTTCTAATTTATCCTTAAATTTAATGAATTGTAAACTTAAGATGTATATAAAAAATAGGCGAAACAGTAATAAATTCATGGCTTTTGGCTTGTATCAAACTTTGTGCTTAATCGAAAGTTTTGTTCTTCGTAATCGCCTACTTTTCATATACTAACCGTTGTGTGCAACCATGAAAAATACAGCGACATCCATGAAAATTAGAGAATTATTATTTGGAGATTTGAACGTTATGGGAATGTGGTTAGGACAAGTATATTCAAAAAATTATGGGAGGCACGCTAAATTGGATTAAAGAAATATCAGATAATTATTTATAAACTTAAAATTGGATGAATTTATGAATTTTGAGATTAATTTTTTCTTTGTGCTTTTTGTGCTTTTATTGATTTATTTGGTTATGATAGCCCCTATTTCAGGATATTTAGAACACAATAAATTAAAACGAGAAGAATCTCGTGGCACAAACAAAAAGCTTAAAGAATATCAATCTACTATTATTTGGTCGTGGATACCTGTTATACTAATATTATTGCTTTTGCTATTTTCAGATGTAACATTCAGTAACATTGGATTTAGGTGGATAAATATATACACTTCTACACTTAATAAATGGATTGTAATTCCCTTTATTGCGTTGTGTCTTATTTATCTTTTCTACAATGTCTATTCGATAATAATACTTAAGTTTAATAAAAATGCAAGGCTTGAAGCATCTAAGAAACTTCCAGAATATGCTAAAACATTATTTCCTATAACTAGACTTGAGAAAAAAACTTGGATTTTTGTTGCTCTAACAGCTGGAATTACAGAAGAGATTATTTACAGAGGTTATTTGTTTTTTGCTTTTTCATTTATTTTCCCTTCTCTTTCACTATTTTATGTTTTACTAATCTCAACTTTTATTTTTGGTATTGGTCACATATATCAAGGGAAAGAGGTTGTCAAACCTACAATCTTAGGATTGGTATTTGGATTTGCTTACATAATATTTGATTCAATTATTCCAATTATAGTTTTACATTCGGTACAGGACTTAGTAGTTACAAACTTAATTGATGAAGAGTAATCAATGGCAGATATTAAAATTAACAATTTGATTATTACTGATAAAATAAAAAATGGCAGCACACAACAACGGATATAAAACATTGGGGGTTAGTTTGTTATCTTACATTTGCACCCGTGTCATGTTTCTTCTCGTGGGATACAGACGCGCCTCGCAAACCCCAACGTTTCATACCCGCGGACGTTAGCAGCAAGCAGTCACGTTTTGCTAACCGCTTTCTTAATCCAAGAGTTTTTTAATTCTAATCACGATAAAAAT
>NZ_JAICBG010000027.1:0-3864 GCF_020179375.1 Winogradskyella sp. SM1960
AAAATAAAACGTCCTTAGCTATTTTTCCGTACACCTTGTAAATATTGACCGAAGAAAATCTGCAATTGCACACAACGTGTTTGTGTATGGTTAGTTGCGTGGTTTGGTAGCTAATTTAGCAAACTTTCACGAGCCAGAGAAAATTCCGCAGGAATTTTCGCAAGTAGTGAAGAACCCAGCAATTAATTATACATGGTGTTGCCCACAGTTATTTATTTTCAATTTGTTTAATCAGTTCTCTAAATTTTGGCCAACCAAAAGAAGGCCAATCCTCAATAATCAAAGTCGAATCACGAGAAATCACATAATTTCCGATTCCACTGTGTGAAATCCGTTGTTCAGTTGTCAGTTTGTATTTTATTAATTCAGATATACTTTCCTGTGCCAAATTCAATTCCGATTCATTTAATATAATCTCTCTTTTTTCAATAATTTTTGGCTCACTTTTTTCAGAATATGGGTCTTTGCAGTCAATAATTATGTTCTTGTAGTCGGCAAAAATTTTTCCTTTATGTTTCGTTTTGTAAAGACGAATTTCTTTTGTGTCGCCACCCCATTCTCCGCATTTATTGCCGTTTTGTTTCAGTGTAAGTTCTTGATAACTATCTATAATTTTTAGAGTTCCACTTTCTGAAGTTCCAAGGTTTTTGATTACACTTTCTACTGTTTCCACAACTTCATCAGTTTCAGCTTTTGATTCAGGTTTTTTGTCAGCACAATTGGCTAATAAAATTCCGATTGTTAATGTTAGCAGGATTTTTTTCATAATTGTGGGCAACGTGTTTGTGTATGGTTAGTTGCGTGGTTGGGTAGCTAATTTAGCAAACTTTCACGAACCAGAGAAAATTCCAGCGGAATTTTCGCAAGTAAGCTCAACAAAGCAATTAATTATACACGTTGTTACCTATAGTTTTTATTTTATTCAGACAGAGTTCAGATGTTTAAATTCACCTATAAATATATTTAGGAACTTTTAATTCTCGCAAGAGTTTAAGCGTATTACTCCGTTTTACGAATCCAGATTAGTTCAGATTGGTTTTTCTGCGTGTAGTTCAGCCGTAACGATAAACGTAAGGTTTTCAATCTTGGTTTCCTTTATCAATCTTTTTAATCTCAATTTATCTTAGTTGTTTTAATTGTCAAATAGAGTAGAGTGAGCTGATATTTGGTTTCCAAATATTAGTCTTTTTTAATCTTTAATTATCTTAGTTTTTTTAATTCAAGCAGAGTAGAGTGAGTTTTAATTTGGTTTCCTTTCTTTAATTTTTTTAAATCTAAATTATCTTGGTTTATTTAGTCAAGTTGAGTTTGCTCCGTAATACTTTTCAGGTTGTATTATTCATCTGAGTAATCAATCCAAAGTTGGTAATTTGATGTTTAAATTTTAAAAAAAATGTTTGTTGGCGACAAAATTATAGGTAACGTGATTGTGTATGATTTCGTTGCGTGTTTAAGCACTAAAGTTAGCAAATAAATCACAGATAGAAAGTCCGCGAGGACTTTCGTAAGTAGGCTATAAATAGCAATGAATTATACACGGTGTTGCCAGTAGTTTTTTATTCCGCCGTTGCTTTTTTCGCACGTTCTAAAATCGGTTCGTAATCAAAAGTTGAGCAATTTCCTTCGCTTAAATTTCTTTTTCCATCTCGTTCAATTCTACTTTCGTCATTTTCCCAGTCGAACACATAAATTATTCCTTTAAACACTTCATTAAGTTCTGAATAATTTAATTCGCCATTTTTCTGTCCGAAATTTTCTTCCGTTTCTATTATTTTAATCGGCAATCCATTTTCTAGATAAATCGTAGTTCTTATTCGTCCATAAGAAAGTCCAATTTCCTCAACGATTTTACACATTTGTTTTTTATTGCGCCATACTTTTAAAATTCCGCCACCATCTGTTGTAATTCCAGTCAATTCCGTCCAATCAAATTCAGTTTCCGTCAGAGTCGAGTCAGATTCAATTAAATTCACTTTGTAGTCAATTCGGTCAAGTTTATTTTCTTGTCCAAATGTTACAAATCCGATTAAGGTCAATATGATTACGAATGTTTTTCTCAAATTACTGGCAACGTGTTTGTATATGGTTTGTTGCGTGGTTTAAGCAACTAATTTAGTAAATAATTACCGACCAAGAAAGTCCGAGAGGACTTTCGTAAGTAGGCAAGAAGCCAGCAATAAATTATATACGGTGTTAGCAACAGGTTATTTCTGTTCTTTTACCGAATTTCTCATAGTATGCATTAAATAATACAACGAAAAGGTTAGAATCCATATCGTTAAAATATATGTTCCTTTTTCGTAAATATTAAATTTAGAAAAATTCCAATATAATTTTCTCAACCATAAAAATTCAAAAAAATAAGGTGTCATGGATAAAATTATTGTCAAAGGAAAAGTGATTATTGCTCCAATGCATCCAACAAATGATGCTCCTTTATAATTTAATTTATTAATTTCTTCATATAAAGATAGAGGTAACAAAGCTCTAGTAAAATCATCTGTAAATTCGGGCTCAATATTTGAATTTTCAATTCCAAATTTATGTTCAGTAATTCTTTTTGAAATTCTTAATAATTCAGCTTTATGAGAATTAATTACTTTATATCTCAATATTAAAAATGCGAAAAATAAAGGAATAAAAATTTGAACTTTAGATAAATTATCAATAGAAATTGGACCAATATTTAGGCTTTTAGCAATAGAATTGTCAATTAGATAATAAAGTAAAATAACAACAATCATAAAAATTCCAAGTTTGTTATTCTCTTTTGAAATATCTTTCAATTTGTCTATGATAGTAGATAGATAAAACGAAATATTTCCGTCATTATTTGACTCTATAAATTCCTTTATTTCAGTATCTTTCATAAGACTTGTTGCTAACGTTGTTGTGTATGATTAGTTGCGTGGTTAAGCGAGTAAGTTAACAAAAAGGCACGAACCTGAGAATATTCCGAAGGAATATTCCAGATGAGCACTTACAAAGCAATTAATTATACACGGTGTTAGCACACGTATTTATTCGGTTTTTTCGTCCGTCAAATATTTATAACTCTGTTCAAAATATTTTTTCATTGATTTATTCAAATGTTGACTGAATTCAGTTTTTTCATTTCTTTCTTTAGTTAACCATGCCATTGTATAGGCAATTATTTGTTCTGGCAAATATCCTTGTCCAGTTGAATTCCAACCAAATGTTCCGCCTGTTGCAAATTGGGAAAAATTAAATCGAGAATTTCCAATAAAAATTCCAAATCCGTAAGCAATGGCTGTAAAGTCAGTTAAAAATTCGTCATTTTCTTCTATTCGGTTTTCTCCTAATAAAATCTGATGTGATAATTCATGTGCTATTGTTGCAATTAGCGAAATCGTATTTTTTAATTGGCTTGTCTCAATTGATATTATCGTACCGTTTTCTGTTTGCTCATAAGTTCCACTTGCACTTTTCCAACTTCCGTTTATATCTGCTGGTGTTGTTAAAGTTGTTCCATCATCCATTTTAATAGGTTCGTCTGAAAAGAATTCGAGTTTAATTTCAGTATCTCGAATGTTCATTAATTCCATTGTCCGTTTGAGTATGAATTCCGCATCTTTTTCAGTTCCGTCAAAAGTTCTGTTATAAAAATCTTTTGTTGGTGTTACTGTTCGGATTTCCATAAAGTGTTCTTCGCCAAATTCAGTCCGCAACCAATTAAGGTCTTCGTCAATCCAAATTTTATCTTCTTTGGTAATCGGTAATTTTGTCTTTTTATTCCAGAACATTATTGGTTGGTCATATGTGTGCTAACGTGTTTGTGTATGATTAGTTGCGTGGTTAAGCAACTAATTTAGTAAACTTTTACGAACCCGTGAATATTCCGCA
>NZ_JAICBG010000028.1:0-3050 GCF_020179375.1 Winogradskyella sp. SM1960
TAAATGCCAAAATTCATTCTTTTTAATGGTCCAGTTAATGTCTTTAAGAATACATCGCTCTTCATAAGTCACATTAACATTCTTAAGCTCTACGAGCACGTCTGGAATGTTGGTGTAGGTTGTTATTGGTGATGGAATTACCTTATCAAAAACAAACTCCGTTTTCTTAAATTGATAAGCTTCAAGAGGTACTACAGTTTTAAGTTCAGTGTTTTTAAATGTAATTACATGCGTAATTATGGGTAAGAGATCATCTTGTCTGTTGAATATAAATACAATAGGCATAGCATTAGACAACTCTAATAACTGCTTTTTTAGCGCAGAAACAGCCGCTTTGTCTAAGGTTTCATACGGATTATTTAAGACGATGAAATCAGGCTTTTGTTGTAGTAGATACGCCAACAATGCTTTTTTTTGCTCACCCGTGGATAAAGTTCTAAGACTTCTGTTGCGTCCTGCGGTGAGCTCAAAGTTATAAAATGTTAGTTTCAGGAATTTAAAGGTGTTGATTTAACCTAAAAATGGGTGCTTTTGATGTTAGATGATAAAACGGTCATCGTTTTCATTCTTGATTGTGAGGTTTGAAGCCTTATTTTTTCATTGCTTTAATCTCAACCCTTCGGTTAAGCGCTTTACCTGATTTGGTTTTATTGCTTGCTATGGGGCTTGATTCGCCTAAGCCGGATGCTGTTACGTTTGCTGTATTAACTCCCTTTTTTTCTAGCCAATTGACAATATGCTGTGCTCTTCTCAATGACAAATCGTTATTTGTTTTAATCTCACCATCACTATCTGTATGTCCAATAATTTTGAATTTAAGTTCTGAGTTACTTTTTAAAAAAATAGCCAATTCATTTAAGGTTGCTTCAGACTGGCTATTAGGAACGTCTTTGCCAGAATCGAAATGGATCCCGTATAAATTTACAAATCCTTTTGCTTTTAATTCTTCGTTTAAGAAAGCTTTGGATTCAAGTAATTTTCGATTTAAGACAAATTCTATTTGTTTGTTTTCATCTTTTTTAAGTTCAAAACTGATACTTTCCTGATTATAAAGATTTTTATTCGCGGTAACGGTTATCATACCAATGGGCACATTTTCTAATTTAAAAACACCATTAGCCTTTGTTAGCCCTTCTTTTAAACCGTTCGCAGAAATTAAAACATCTTCTAATGGGTTTCCTTCAGTATCTTTTACAATTCCACTAATATTTCCGATACATTCATATTCTCCCTTTGGATTAATAAGGACTTGTATAAAATCAATGGCATAACCATCACCTGCACCTGTGACAGGATCATCGATTTTTACACTTACCTTGCCTGTACTAAACAGAGCGTTGTCTTCAGGTAATAAACCCACTTGAACGAGCTTGCCTGTTGGGCCTGTTTGTTCTACTTTATTAATAACATCTTCTATGTAAGTTAAGCGTTTTCCGTTAATGTGCACTTGGTATGAGGTTCCCCATTTAGGAGCTTGAAAGTCGTCTAGCATAAGTTGTAGTACCACTTTTTCAATTTCAATATCTGGTTTTTTATAGGTGATATCAATACTGACAGGGAGGTTGTCTGGTCGTTTTGTAGAAGATGTGTATCCGTCTTTTCTTCCTGAATGATGGCTACTTACCACCATTATTCTATCCGTTCCCTTATGATCATTTTCATCTGTTATCCAGGGGTAACCATGAACAGAGGTGTTCATTCCACAAAAGGGATCAAATCCTTTAGTCCAACCAAAACCAAGGTTGTCTACATCGCCTACTCGAACTACAATATCAGAACCATTGTAATTTTCTTTATAAAAGTATTGGTCTGATTTATCTTTAATCCCTCCTTCGGATTCAAAAAGTTCTAATAGCTGGTTTTTAGTTAGCGATTGCTCATAAATTTTAATGTCATCTAATAAACCAATATAAGGTTCTCCGTAAGTAGGGTTGTTACCTAAGTGGAAATAGTCCAAACCTTTAGAAGCACTCCCTTTATGTTTATAGGTTTGTCCATCTACAAAAATTAGAACCGTATTTTCTTTTTTATTAAATACTACAGCTACAAATGACCATTTAGACTTATTTATACTTGCGCCTGCCATAGGAGTATTGGCGTAAGCACTCCATTTCCAACTTTTAGCGCCTCTATTATCAATAGCCACAGTTCTGTCGTAACCACCGTTATCGTGTGAGAACAAGGTCATTCGTTTATTGTCACTATCGGGTTTGGCCCAAAAGGCAATGGTGAGGTTAGGCATAACAGTAGGGTTGATACTTTTATTAACCCTTATAAACGATTGACCATCAAGTTTTAAAGCTTTATTTTCAGTACCTGTTCGGTCTGCAGTATAGGTCATATTTGCATACTCCAAATTATACTTTGATTTCTCATTTGCTGCTTTATCGCTATCACCTGAGATATTTATTATGGGAGTAGTTTGGGCAGTTACATTTGATTGTAATCCCAAAAGAAACAACACAATTGTGGTATAGAAAATGGCGTTTATTTTTATCATATTTCTTCCTTATATTTTAATGCGATACTACGCAATTATGATATTAAAATTAATAAATATATGTTGAATATGAGATTCTTAGTTGGATAAATTTGCTTTTAACAATTGAAAGGGGTGTGAAAATTATTAGGGAGCGCGATTTAAAAATTGTAACGACTATTGATTTTTTTATGACTATGCGCTTCTTTTTATCTTTAATTGCCATAACCAAGACAATTATTGCGGGAATAGCAAAGAGGTTGGTTAAGTACATATGATGATCGATATATTTACCGTGCAGTCCTGTGATTTTCTCTAAAACCATTCACAATAATCCCATAATTGAAAAAATAATGGCCCATTTAAGTTCAATTTTTATGTTTTTCATAGCGTCTTTATTTTTTTACTTCCGATAAGCTGAACAATCCTTGTAATCTCGTATGATTAGTAATTACAATTTTTATTTATCTCTGTAAGCCAACAGAACCCGTAGACGAGGGGTGAAGCTCGTAGGTGAAATCAGGATTGATATTAGCCTCATCACGGTGTGCCACAAACAAAATACTGGTTT
>NZ_JAICBG010000029.1:0-3003 GCF_020179375.1 Winogradskyella sp. SM1960
TCGGCACAATTATTATGATTATTATTAAAATTCCGTAAATCATACGTGGTTTCTTAAATTACTGGCAACGTGTTTGTGTATGATTTCGTTGCGTGTTTAAGCACTAAAGTTAGCAAATAAATCACAGATAGAAAGTCCGCGAGGACTTTCGTAAGTAGGCTATAACTAGCAATGAATTATACACGGTGTTGGGCTTAGTTATTTTTATTCCATCTTTCGATTGTTTTTAAATCGTTCGATATTATATATTTCATTGATGTTAGACAAGTACCTAGGTTAATAAAGTCAATAGTTTTTTTATCAATTTGCTTATATTCAATTTTAATATTTATCGCATTTAGATATACTGGGTCAGTTTGTTTAAATGGCTCAATATACAAGCAGTATTTTGGTGATAACACTAAATAATTAAATGAGGGATGATTTAGGTGTATTGTTGAATTAAATATCTTTTCTCTATTCAAATGAGAAACATTTAGACTAAAGCCAGGATTATCATTTGCTATAAACGGAAATTCCTCAATTGATTTATATATTGTCCATTTTTTAGTGGTCAATTCATTAATATAAAGTTCAATATACTTATCATATTGCTCGTAATTTAGGATGTTATTAATTTGAATCTCCTTGGCTATATTTTTTGATTCCCGTTGAATTTCTGGCAAATGCTTTTTTATTTTGTCTTCAGGGTTTATTTCTTTTTTTATACTTTCAAATCGAATATTCATTTCGATTAACCATTTTGATATTCTCTCAATATTATTTCTGTGATATTCTGTTCTTTGATTTGAATGTAATATCCATTCAATTAGCCTAACTCTAGTTATTTCAGAAAGATTTAATTCCTGATTTACTTCTTTAAGAATCTGGTTGTAGGTAGGTTCTAATTTTTGTGAATAAAAATTCTCTAAAACAAGTCTGTTTTCTGAATTGTTTAGGCTATAGAAGTTTTTGATTTTAAATATACTAGAATTTACACCTTTTGGTTTTGGTTGATTATTGTATTTATCTTTAAAATCAATACACCAAACGTGATTTGGATTCTTATGATTTTTTATTTCAAATTGGCGAAGAAATGTCGCAGGTACAATATGTTGTTGCTCTTTTTCTGCCATTTTCTTAAGAGTTCTGTTTAATTAAGCCCAACGTGTTTGTATATGATTTGTTGCGTGTTTCAAGCAACTAATTTAGTAAATAATTACCGACCAAGAAAGTCCGCGAGGACTTTCGTAAGTAGGCAAGAAGCCAGCAATAAATTATATACGGTGTTGTAAGCAGTTATTTAAATCTATTTTTCTTCTTTTTAAAGTAATTTTCAATATTCGGTTTCTGTTCAGTTTGTCTAAATTCAAAAATTTTATTTTCAGATTTTATTTCGTTTGTTCTGAATTCCGTTTTGCTTTTTATTACAAAACTTGAATCAGATTTTATAATTCCTTTCAATTCGTATAAATATGCTGAATTAAAAGAATCACTTGTTGGATTTTGCTTTTCAATACTATAATACTGAATTTTAATATTCTTATTTTCAATTTTAACTAAACCTTTTCTGCCAATATCATTTGGCTTAAATCCACAAATCCGTTTAGTTCTTTTTTCGGTAGAGTTTTGAGTTTTGAGCATTAATTCAATGGTTTTATGTGCACTTTCGTATGTGTTGTCATAATTGTCTTTTTCTGCACAATAATAATGTGAAAGACCATTAATTTCGCCAAGTTTGACTACAAAACCATCTTCGTAAATAAATATTACGGATATATATTTTATTTTATTTATTCCAGTTTTTTCTATGTAATCGTCAATAAAAGGTGGTGGATTTTCGCCATATTCAAATTCAGATTCAGCAAAATAATATCCATTTAGATTTAATGTTTTTTCTGTTAATGAATTGTCCTCAAAATCAATTAGTTTATTCTTATGATGCGTTTTGAATATTCCACAAGAATTAATTGTCAAACAAATAATAAATAATATTAATATTCTGATTTTCAATATGTTCGTTTTAATTGCTTACAACGTGTTTGTGTATGGTTAGTTGCGTAGTTGGGTAGCTAATTTAGCAAACTTTCACGAACCAGAGAAAATTCCGCAGGAATTTTCGCAAGTAAGCAGAAAAAAGCAATTAATTATACACGGTGTTGCCATTAGTACTTTTTATCTCATAAGGTTTTTCAATTCCGAAATCGAATAAGCAGGCTTTTGCTTGTGCAACATAGCGTGACAATTCGGACAAACCGGAATCAAGTCCGTTTTTGGATTCACAGAGTACTCTTTTCCGATTGTTGATATATCGATTATATGATGTACGTGAATAAAATTCCTTCCTAAATCGCCAAATTTTTGTTCAAAATTAAAATCACAAACTTGACAGTTTAATCCGAAATGTTCTATACATTCTTGACGTGCTAATTGATTTCTTTCATAACTATTTACAGTAACTTGTCTTGTTTTACCTTCCGAATATTTTATGTCAGCATCAACTTCATTCGGGAAAACAGTTTCTCCAAAAACATCTTTTACTATTTCGTAAAATTTCTCATAAATCTTTCTTCCTGTCTTTACAGAAGCACCAGAAACTTCTTCATAATATTCTATGTGTTGGTAAAGAGAAAGTAAAGCCGTTTTTAATCCGCTAACACCATTTTCATTATAAATCCGTTCAAGATAATATTCCGTTCCATATGAGTTAATTGTTCGCGTGAATAATTTTCCTTGGATTAGATTTGAATAAGCATAAATATAATCAAGTCCAGAACTTTTTTTCATTCCCATACTTGTAAGGGATTCAGTTCCTTCGTTTAAAGACATTTGATTCAGATAAATCTTTTTTCCAAGTTCAAATGCTTTATGAATTTGTTCATTCGTAATTTTTCCCATTCAGTTCGAGTGTTTTTGGGTATTAATGGCAACGGTTTTGTGTATGATTTCGTTGCGTGTTTAAGCACTAAAGTTAGCAAATAAATCACAGATAGAAAGTCCGCGAGGACTTTCGTAAGTAGGCTA
>NZ_JAICBG010000003.1:0-429616 GCF_020179375.1 Winogradskyella sp. SM1960
TCTGATACAACAACATCGGTTGTGCCATCACTTACAGTTACAGTACCATTACCATTATCGGTTACCGTCACTGAGGTGCCATCTACTCCATCTTCACCATCTGTTCCGTTAGAAACTACTACATCGGTTGTACCATCACTTACAGTTATAGTACCATTACCGTTATCCGTTACCGTTACTGAGGTGCCGTCTGCTCCATCTTGTCCGGCTGGACCTACTAATGCATCTAAAAAGTCTTGTTCTGACCCTGAATTACCAGCAGCTAACCATTCTTCGTATGCTGAATCACCATTTTGTCCTCCTGCAACAATACCTGTATCAACTCCTCCGATTATCCAATGATTATTCGTTCCTATTTCTGGAGTTAATCCATCTGCTCCATCTGATACAACAACATCGGTTGTACCATCACTTACGGTTACAGTACCATTACCATTATCCGTTACCGTTACTGAGGTGCCGTCTGCCCCATCTTCACCATCTGTTCCGTTAGAAACTACTACATCGTTTGTACCATCGCTTACAGTTATAGTACCATTACCGTTATCCGTTACCGTTACTGAGGTGCCGTCTGCTCCATCTTGTCCGGCTGGACCTACTAATGCATCTAAAAAGTCTTGTTCTGATCCTGAGTGCCCTGCTGCTAACCATTCTTGATATGCTGATGTTCCATCTTGACCTGCTGGTCCTGCCGATAAACTAATAACAGTTTCATTACCATTTTCATCTCTATAGGTAATGGTACCGTCACCATTATCTTGAATTGAAGTTATTGTTTCAAGATTACCAATGTCTATTATGGTTGTGCTTCCTGCTTCATCTGTAAAAGAAAATGTACCGTCATTATTTTCAACAACAGTCGTTAGTGTTTCTAGATTCTGTACGATTTGCGTTAAATCTAATTGTGTAACTGTACCATTCTCATCGGTATAATCGATATGCCTGTTATCTGCGTTAAGTGCTAAACTCGTTAGAGTTTCTAAATCACTAATATCTATTACAGTTAGATTGCCTTCTTCATCTGTAAACGTAAAAGTACCATCACTGTTAGCGACAATCGTAGTTAAGACTTCAAAATGTTTAATTGCATCTTCAAGATCTATACTCGTTACCACACCATCTTCATCCGTGTATTCTAATGTGAAATCTTCTGTATTAAGCCCAAGGTATGTTAAATTTTCAAGGTCAGACATATTAATTACATGATCATCTCCATTTTCATCTGTATAGGTAAATTCATTATTTTGAATATCCCAAAACACAATATTATCTGGCAAATCATCTTCTACCATTAACTTATTCCAACGCCCTTCAAACCAATAATAATATCCAGGACTTAGCGTTGAAGAAGTATTTGTGTTATACACCAATAAGCTTTCAATATTCCCTGCTGAAATGGTTGTTTGATCGGTAACACTAGTTAGTGGCAATTGCGGTATTAAGATCCCACGATTTCCAGATACAATTTCTAATTGAGTGGATGGATTAGGCATATCGGTACCAATACCTACTTGCGAATAAATAAGATTACTTGTAATTAAAATAAGTAGTAATAATAGTTTTTTCATGAATTCTGATTGTTTTGCCTTAAGGCTTAAATACTTCTATTTTTAAAATGAGAGTTATACTGTTTTGGTTAAAAAATTGAAAACAAATGATAAAAAACGAAACAGTATATTAGAGGGATACGCATTAATTATGCAAAATTAGATTATCAATGAAGGTTATACGAATTGTACAATAGCCATTTACCGTAAAACAGACAGTGTGCAAACAATTGATTTTGTTGTAGTTACGTATTTGTTCAGGAAAATGATGTATTGCACTCTAATTTTGAAGGCAATTCATAAAAGTAATGAGGATACAGGTAAATTATTTTAACTATGAAGAATATACTCCTATTGAGAAAGGAGCATTATACACCTGACAGTATGGAAGAAAAATTAGTCCGTATTAGCTTCTAAGTCTTCAATGAATTTTGAAGGACAAAGCCCTGTAATATTCTTAAAACTAGCAGAAAATTTACTGTGCGAAGAAAAACCAGACTCTTCAGCTAGATAACTTATCTTATAATTTAAGTACTCGTGATTGGTTTTTAACTTTTCGACAATATACTTAATACGCAATTCATTGATATAACTATTGTAATCCGTATGTTTCTCAAATTTAAGTATCGCTCTCAAATATTTAGCATTAGTATTTAACTCACCGACTAAAGTTGATAATGACATATTTTTATCTAAAAACTGATTTGATGCTTCAAAGGCTACTAATTTTTTTAGAAGTTCTTTTTTTGTTTTTTTAGACAAAAGAACTTCTGCAGAGTTATCATTACCGTCAGCAGTATTAATCTTAAGGCTATGAAATATGTTTTTTCTATTATGATATACACCAAGAATTAATAGTAAACATAACCCTCCAATAATAACATAAAACTTAATATTAGAAGACGCCTGTTTAGGCTCTACTTTTAGCATATTATAAGCACTATTTATCATGTGCTTTTTTTTAAGCGTGTTTTCAGTTAAAACAGCATCATATTTTGCATTGTAATAAACAACACTATCTAAGTCTTGTTTTTGTTTATAATAATCACCTAAATCCTTATATATTTTCTCTTTTAAAGACCCATGATTGCTTTTTTCAGAAATAACTAAGGCTTTATTGAGAAAGACACCAGCACTGTCTATGGCCTTAGATTGTAGAAATGCAAAACCTAACCTTCTATAAATTAAAGCTGCCCATAAAGAGCTCCCAGCGTCTGCTTTATTTATTAGCATGTTAGCTCTAGACAAATGCATCATTTCTTTTTCTACTTCTCCAAGTTGGTTATAGGAGCGAGCAATCATTTCTTCTACATTAGCTAGAGTGAAGTGTTTGAGTTGGATATTGTCTTCTTTTTGATAAGCATGGGTCGCCAACTTAAGATGTTCAATTGCTTTTTTATAATTTTCATCAACCAAATCGTATTCTGCCATTTCCTGATAACCCAAAGCCCTGTACTTTATGACTTGTTCTTTATCTGACATTTGCTCACTGGCCTCTATGCCTTTATTTAGGAATTTTTTTCCCTTATCTAAAAAACCAATTAGTCGATATTGGGTTGATAAAAACCCATATATTCTAGATTTAAAATTATAATCTTTTTCAGCTATAGCAATTTCAAGCGCTTGTTGTGCATACATAATAGCTTCACCTCGTTTCTCTTGTTTCGCTAAAATATCTGCAGTAAGCATAAGCGATTTTAACTTTTGCTTTACATTTTTAGAATTAATGAATAAAGAATCCGACAAATGCAGCGCTTTAATCGGATTGGAAGAAGAAATATTTATGGCAATGTCATAAAATATAGAATCAAATGCTTTAGATGACGTTTCTTTTTGAGAAAAAAGAACTAAAGGAACTAAACACAGGAAAAAGAACCGTTTTTTCATTAGTGATTATTTGAAAATCTAAAATTTTCAGCAAATGTAAAACAAAATCAGGTTTAATTAAAGGTTTTCCTACAAACAATACTGTATGCTTAATCCAGAACAAACTGCTGTAAATCAGCACTATTTAAGACTTATTCATAAGACTGTCTAGAGTTACACCTGACTATAAATTCAATTATAGAAAACAACTTTCAATAATTTGGGTTATCATTCTAGCAAGAACCCTATAAACCACAAAAAAGCCACTACTTTCGCAATAGTTTTGTTTGCTTTAGTTTTTCTTGTTTATTCTTAGAGAAAAGCATCCTCCTCGATTTAAAAAATCATTATTACCTGAATGTAACACTAAAACTATTCAACGGTTGAATTTTTATAATTTTTTAATCCTGCTTGCATCCATTCAAAATACGCTTCGGCATCTGGTGTATAGCCAATAGGTTTGACTAGATTCTCCTCATCGTGATCCATCAGCACATAGAAAGGCTGAGTGTTGGCTTTATATTTTATGGTTTGCATCTCACTCCATTTCTGCCCAATGTATTTGAGCTTCTTTCCTGGACGCAACTGAGACTCTACGATATCGCCTTCTTCCAACTTCCGTTTATCGTCGACATATAATGAAATCAGCACGACCTCATTCTTCAAGACGCTCAAAATTTTAGCCTTTGGCCAAACGTTCTGTTCCATTTTTCTACAATTCACGCACGCCCAACCTGTAAAATCAATCATCACTGGCTTATCCACTTTTTTGGCATAGGCCAAGCCCAGGTCATAGTCGTTGAACGCCATGATATCGTGCGGTGCTAAAAGGTGAGCACCTTCTGGAAGCTCCTCATGGTTTGCAGCGGAACCTGCCGTTACTTTAGAATATCCAACACCATAAGGTGATTCGCTATACTCCAATGGTGGTGGAAACGCACTGATTAAGTTCAGCGGTGCTCCCCATAATCCTGGAATCATGTAAATGGTAAAAGACGTCACTAGCAATGCCATCATCAAACGTCCCACCGAAATATAAGCAAGCGGCGAATCATGCGGTAATTTGATCTTCCCAAAGAGGTACAGTGCCAAGGCCCCAAATATAGCAATCCAGATGGCTATGAATACTTCTCTTTCAAGGATATGTAGTTGCAGTACTAAATCTGCTTGGGATAAAAATTTAAAGGCTAGTGCTAGTTCTAAAAACCCTAGGACGACTTTGACCGTGTTCAGCCAGCCTCCAGATTTTGGTAACGAGTTCAACCAACCAGGGAAGGCTGCAAACAATGCAAAGGGCAGTGCAATTGCTAGTGAAAACCCAAACATGCCTACAATCGGTGCTATCCCTCCTTTTGAGGCGGCTTCAACCAATAAAGTTCCAACGATTGGTCCTGTACATGAAAACGAAACGATGGCAAGGGCAAGGGCCATAAAGAAAATGCCAACAAGTCCACCTCTATCAGCTTGCTTGTCCACTTTATTGGCCCATGAATTGGGTAACATGATCTCAAAGGCTCCCAAAAAGGATACTGCAAATACCACTAACAATAAAAAGAAGATGACATTAAACCATACGTTGGTGGCCAATGCGTTGAGCGCATCTGCCCCAAAAATAGCGGTTACACCTGTGCCCAACAGCACATAAATAACTATAATGGCTAATCCATAGATAATGGCATTCCTAATCCCTGCCGCCTTAGACTTGCTCTGTTTCGTAAAAAAGCTAACGGTCATCGGAATCATAGGGAAGACGCAAGGAGTCAATAACGCTGCAAACCCTGATAGAAAAGCCAAAATAAATATAGCCCAAAGCCCTTTGTCCGATTCTTCCTCGCCTTGTGGTGTGTAAGTGTTATCAAGGGTGGTCTCAGAAAAATCAAGATCGTTATATGCGTCTTCCTTATCTGCGCCCTCTGTGTTCTGGATGTTAAAGTTAAAATCAATGTATGTTGGAGGTAGGCAGCGTTGGTCATCACAGACCATAAACTCTACTTCACCTTTTACCATTGACAGTTCAGCATTTAAAACTTTGATACGTTGTTTAAATTGAGCCTTGTCCTCAAAGAATTTGATCATCATGTTGAAGACAGGATCATCAACAGTGTGTCCTTCTCCTTCCAAGGTCTTGCCGACTAATTCAAAAGCTTCTGATTTGGCGAATGTAAAGGTAGTGGGTATTGGTCCGTCCTCAGGAACCACTTGCGAATAGAGGTGCCAGCCACGGTCTATGGTCGCGGTCATAATCAGGTCGTATTCTGTATCTGAAATTTTCTCAATAGTGGTGAACCATTTTACGGGCTCCAATACTTGGGAATAGACAGTGACAGATAAAATCAATGTTAATAATGTAAGTATATATTTCATTGGGTTATGTTTGTATTTAATCTAATGAACAAATAGATAAAAGGAAATAGTTGAAATAAAAGTTGATGTTAAAAAAAATCACCTCAAAATAAAACTGAGGTGATTTTGAAATTAACTCAAATAATAATTAAAAAAAAACAAACTATATTTTTATTGCCGGCTGATTTTTGGCAACTAGAATATAATCCATATAAATGGATAAAGCCTCTAACTGGTTGGTTAATTCGATAATTGTGAAATCACTATTCATCTGATCTTTTAGGATAGAATAAAAATCTTTCCAAGGTGTTTTGTTTTGGACTTCATTTAGAATAATTTCCTCTTCATAATTATCTCCCCATTGTCCTGAATCCTCATGCAAAATAACTCCCGATATTAAATTTAAAGAAGTCTCTTCTTTTAATAGTTTTGCCATTCTGGGATTGTCGTCGTATAACGGTTTATAATATAAATGATCTCTTCCTACAAGCATTAAAAAATTCCTTTCTTCCGAACTGTTTAGGTACTGAACAATATTCTGTTTAATGTCTTCTTCCCTTGTTCCACCATAACCTTCAGCTCGATTTAACATGAGTTGACTCAACACTTCACCATCCTCCTTTTTAAGCAGTCCAAATAACTCCGTTTTATGTTTTTTCAGTAACTCCTTTGTGCTTTTCACAAAAGCTTTACCTTCTTCAGATGGATGGCCTATGGTATATGTTTTAAAAAAACTTTGATCTTTTATTACAGACAATAATGAATCAATTGACTTTGGCAACCCTTTTTCTTTATGTGGCTTTAAAATATTGTACAGACTATAACCGAAGGTCCGAGTTCTATCAAAATCAACTCCAACGACTTTCAGAGGCACTTCCTTTGTGGAATTAAAGGTGTATATTTCTTTCCATGCTTCCTTCCATGATGTATAAAATCCGCCATAAATTGTATATGCTAAATATTTTTCATCTCCTGATTCTAAATATTTATTATAAAAATAGGCTTCGGCAGGTCCGAATTCAATAAACAACGTTCTCAAACCTTTGTTTTCATACAGCGATTTGATTAGCTCGGGGTAAATGGTTGAAGCTACAGAAGAAGAGTGATTTTCTCCTAACAACAATAAATTTTTACCTTTCTCATTTTTGAAAAATGAATCAAAATAGTGTTGATTCTCAATTGTAACTTGACCAACTACTAAACTGGTTGACAAGATGAAAATGAATCCTATAAAAAGTCTTAAATACATCGCAATAGGGTTAAAGTTGGTGTTTGTCAAACAATTTTAAAAGCATAGGATCTGATGGAAATGGTGCCGTGGCATCAATAACTTTTCCTTCAGGATCTAAAAAAATAAATCTCGGAATCATTTTTATATTATAGGTTTCTGAAAGTATATCGTGTGTTTCCTTACTGGCAATTAATTGATGACCAGTAAGAGATTTTTCTTTTACAAAATTCAACCATTTCTCATGATCTTTTGCCTTGTCAAAAGATATACTAACAAACTGTATATTCTTACCATGATATTGCTTTTCAACCTTTTGAAGACTCGGAATTTCCTTAATACAAGGACCACACCAAGTTGCCCATAAATCAATATAAGTATACTTACCTCTAAAATCTGATAAAGAAACACTTTCTCCTTTAGTATTTTCAAATTTAACATCAGGTGCCTCACTTCCTTCGAGCATACCTTCTAAATGTGTGAATTTTTCCCGAACTACCTTTGCCATTTCTGGATAGGGCGAAGAAGCGTCAAAAGCATTGTAAAGTCTATTTGAAAAATCACTAGATAAAGAATAAGCCATATACTCATACCTTACCTTTTCTGGAAGTTCATTTTCTAACCAATCATAAAACTCTTCAGGTTCGGATTCCTTCTCTATATATAGGTCATACTTTTTCTTCAAAAACGCTTTAAGAGAATAAAAGTATCCAATGCCATTTTCACTAATACTGTAGTCTAAATTCACATCTTTTAAAAAGTCAAAATAATCTTCTGGCAAATCAGGTTCCTTATTATTGTTGTAACTCGAGTTTATACTTGGATAATTGATTTTAGAACTAATTAATGTTGCATAGTTATTGATTTCATAAAACCTTATTAATTCTTCACTGAGATTATATTTGGATTTATAATCATTGAGAAAATCCATTTTTTCATTATATAGCCTCTCTGCATTTTGTTTAAAATCATTTGGTTCTCTTTGACTAACATCATACCAATTTTTGAGATATTTATGTTTATAATCGTTAAATGTTTCTTCTTCTGCAATTGCAAATAGAATATCATCTGTGGAGTCTCCTGTAATATTTAAGGTCTCTTTTATATCATCAGCATCCACAGCCACATTCATACTATCTCCTTGTTTTAAATAGAGATACAACATCTTAGAATCAAAAGTTCCTGTTTTAACAATAGAGTCTTTTCCGTCTTTAGTAGTGAAACTAAATTCTTCAGTTATAGGTGTTCTTCCAAAAGAAAACCAACCCTTGAGGGGTTCTTTTGACTCCAACCTCATTTTAAACTTCCCTACACTATCAAACTCAACAGGATGTTGCGTTAAATTTTGTAAAAAGTCATAGGCATAATATGAAAAATTCAAAGTTGTGTCCTTTACGTTTTCAACCTGTCCGGTTACAACTATTGCGTTAGATTTTATTGCTTTTTTCTCCTTCTTTTCACAAGACACGATTAATATCAATGTTAACACAAGAAAAAATAAGTTGTTGTTCATTTTTAAATTATTCATAAATTAGTTGTTTTCAGGATTATAAGGGCTCTCCTCCCAATTTGCATTAACAATATCCAAATCAACACCTTCTTGTCTAAACATCGCATCTACGAGATCGTATTTTTGTCTTACCATTGGATAAAGATTAAAGATGCTATCTTTCGTACTATTTGGGGTTGTTGCGGCCCATGCTGCAAATAGGTCAAAATCTTGTTGGTGGGATTTGATTAGGTTTTGGTTATCCGTTAAAAACCCTTTTTCATAGGCTGAATCTAAAGAGTTGACTTGCCAATAATAAACAGCTGCATCTGTCTTTATATCTACAAATGGTTGATAAAAGGAATTGGTGTTTGTTGCATCATTACGGAATATGTTAGAAAGCCCATAGTAGAACGTTTGTTTGAGTTTTGTGCTATCCATTTCTTCATTTTTTAAGCCTCCAACGGTCAAATCTCCATTGGAATTATACCAAAGCTTTGATATGTATTCATAGCTATTATAAGAACTAGTTCCTACAATTAAATCATTTTCAAATAAATAGAAATTTCGTGGTACGAGGTTTCTGTTGTCAAGGGGAAGTTCATTTATAAATTCATCTTCAATCATATTGATATAGATTATTGCAGCAGTCGTATCAGCAGGCATTCTTTCTTCTGAAATATTCAGACCTTCTTCTGAAACTAAATCTTCATACATCCTAGGGTTTGTAATATCGGTATACACCACAATACCAAAATCATCGTATAAGCTTAAAATTCTATCATTTAATGGACTTCCTGAAACAAGATTTGCAGGTAACTCATTTGGAGCTACATAGTCTGCTTCAAGAGGCCCTTCTTTGCTGCACGCAACGATACACGCCACTACGACGACGAGTAGAGATAAACGAGTAATATTTGTAATATTTTTCATAATGAATATATTTTATCTTGGATTTTTTTGCATCAATGGATTATAGTCAAGTTCTATTTGTGGGATTTGTAATATATACCGCGGATCATTATCAGAAAGGATATAGGTCTCATTATCATAACTGTGGATAATTTCAGGCATACCATAACGCCTCAAATCATACCATCTATGGAATTCGCCAAAGAGTTCTCGACGTCTTTCATCCCTAACTACATTTATAACTTCTTCTTGACTGTCATAAACTTGAGTAGTATATTTATAATAATCTGGATTTGCATCAAATGACGCATCAAATTTAGTTCTTCTAATAGTGTTAAGGTCTGCCAATGCTTGATCTTGCTGGTTTAACATTGCGTAAGCTTCTGCTCTATTTAAAAAAGCCTCCTCTACCCTGAATCCACGAATAGGTTCTCCCAAACGATTTGGAAACGGTCTGTTTTTAAAATAAGCTCTTCCCAAAGGTCCTTTCACATACGTAAAATAATATAACCTTAAATCGCCTGGTTCATATAAATCTGTGAGATCATCTGAAATTGCAAGTGCTCCTGGGAAAAAGACATAATAGTACATTTCATTTGAACCATATTTAAATAACAGATTTGAATTTCCATCATTAAAATAATGTGTTCCTTGACCATATCCCCAACTTGTTTGGGCAAAATTTATAGAGTTTGTTGAAAGATCAAATAATGTATTATTAAGTCCTATAGTTTTATCTGCAAACAAAATGACATCTTGATACCTTTGTTGGTATAGCGCAACCCTAGATGCCAATAAATTAGCAGCAACAGGTGTTATTTTGTAAACAGATGTGACACGTTGATCATTCTCTTCCATTAATTGAATACCTGCTAAAAGGTCATTATTAATTTGATCATAAACTTCCTGTACTGTGTTTCTTACATAAGACTCTGCCTGTACTGTGGGATCCAATTTGAGAGGCACCCCCAAATCAGAACTAGCTGTACTCTCACTATATGGCGCACCATAAAGATTAACAAGCTTAAAATAAGAAAACGCCCGTAGCACCATTGCTTCACCTTTAGTATAAGCTATTTCCTCAGCATTTCCATCTGCATCATCCACATTGTCTATAACAACGTTGGTATAATATATTGTTTGATAAAAGTTTTTCCAAGCCTGATCGTAGCCATTTAGCATGGAACTATGCTCATGGGTATCCTCGAATGTGAAGGGGTGCAACGCATATTCTCCTCGATCAATGTTTAAATATCTTATGTCTTGATCGTCAGTCATCATTTCCACATAATAATCTAAAGCTACAATGGTTCCATAATCTTTCGTAGTAGGATATGCAAAATTTAATAATTCTACATAATCACTAATTGTTTGTGGCTTCAATTTATTTTGAGGCTCCTCCTCTAAAGCCTTATCGCAGGAAGTCATTAATAGGACTAATACTGGTATAATTTTCTTTAAAATAGATTTCATAATATTATGTTTAATTAAAATGTCACATTAAAACTCATCAAAAATGAAGTTGGGATAGGTAAAGATTTGTATGGGAAAGTTTCTGGATCATACCCATCTAAACCTTCATCAGCAAACAGCAATAAATTGTTACCTTCAATTTGAATATAACCTCTTGTTAACTTTAAACTTTTGAGCATATTTTCTGGTAAATTGTATTGAAGTGTCACATTACTTAAGCGTAAATAGTCTCCTTTAATCACTCTAATATCACTCTTGTTCCAATAGTACTTATGATTATTAGCTCCTGTTTCATTTTGAATATGCGGAATATCAGTAAAGTTTTCATCTCCTGGCTCTCTCCAAGCGTTAAGAAGTTCCCTATTCAAATTTTGATCCGGAGAATACATCCATGACGTTAAAATTTCTTCTTTTCTGAAATAATTACCAAATCCATAGGTCATGAGCGCTGAAAGTCGAAAATTTCGAAATTCAAAGAGATTGCTAATTCCTCCTTGGTATGGAGCTTCTATTGGACCATTATACACCAGGTCTTCCATACCAAATTCTAGATCTCTTGAAGAGGTTGTTGTCTCACCATTCGCAAGATTAAAATGAGCGATTCCATTTTCATCCAAGTGACTGTAAGAAACTGAATAAAGCGCATTTAAAGGTTTTCCAACAATGGCTGCATCAGGTTTATAAGGAAATGGGGATAACATTCTTGACACATTTGGATCTATATTTACTTTCTTAACCTCATTTTTATTATAGGCAAAATTTACTGTGGTACTCCAATTAAAGCCAGGTTTAGCATTACGAATATTCCTAGTTGTTAACCCAAATTCAACTCCTTTATTAGAGACATCAGCAAAATTAATAGGCAATGATGAAAAACCGTTGACTTCAGAAATTCTAGTATTAGTAATCAAATCTTTACTATACCGATCATATACGTCAATTGCTCCCTGAATTCTATTATTTAATATTGCAAAATCTAACCCAATATTGGTACTATATGTTTTCTCCCATCTTAGATTGGGATTCGCTGGAGAAGCTATTGTCAATAAATCTAAGTCTGACCAATATGCAGGATTTAAAAATGACGCTACAATTTGAGGCGTATTTTGCGAATTGGTGGACCCTTGTAACCCATATGAAGCACGGATTGATAGATTATCGAATACACTTTCTTTAAGAAAATTTTCTTCCATCACATTCCACCTTCCTGAAACAGACCAAGCAGGCTCCCATCTATATTCTGGACTTGAACCAAATAAATTTGACCCATCGAAACGCACATTACCATTGATGACATACTTATCATATAGAGAATATGTTAATACACCAAAATATGACGCAGATTTAGTAGTATAGTCTCTAATTTTCAAATAAGGTGAACCAGCCAACTCTTCACCGATATTCTCACTGGTAGCAATGACACGTCCTCTATCATGCAAATAGCCCCATCCAACTGTATTATCACCTCTGTAATTATTAACGCGGTATTCTCCTCCTGCGTAAAATTTAAAATAATTCACATCAGTTTCAACTGGAGTATATTCCACAGCCATTCGCGTCATATAATATTCCTGAAAATTAGAATTAGAAAAAATAACACCGCCTCTAGGCAAATTACTGTCTTCTGGCGCAGGTTCTCCATAATTAGACCTTCTTATTCCAGCGACTTGATTCGTCTCTTCTGTATAGTACGTCTCATTTAACTGATTACTATTGGTAAAATTAAATACTCCAAAAAATTTAAGGTTATCAAGAGCATCATAATTAATGGATAGTCTAGTAGTATTACTGTTTGTTTTAGTTTCTTGGTTAGAATTATCATATTCATTCATAATATTGAACAAATAAAAATCACTGTGCCCTCGGTACATGTTATAGCTTCCATCATTATTATAAAGAGGGAATGTTCTACTGGTATTTATAGCATAGTTAAAAGGGGTCGGAGTAACTCTCGTAAAATTCGATATTCCTGCAGGAACATAGCTATAAGGATATGAAGATCTGTTAGTATTAAAAGTAGATAAATATAATTCTACATTCAATTTCTCGGACAATTTTGCATTTAACTTAACTGAACCGTTGTAGCGTCTATTTGTAGTCAAAACATCTGTTCCTTCTTGATTCAAATAAGATAATGACGCATAATAATTAACATTCTTACCACCACCTGAGATATTAAAATCAGTTGATAAACTTACGGCATCTCTAAACAGCTCCTTAAACCAATCTGTATTAGACGTTTGCGCTAAACGTACTTCATCCTCAAATTGTTGCCAATTTTGTAAATCTCTATTTTTATACCGTGCATATGCCCCAGCAAGTCCAACAGAATTGATATTGGCATCAGCGTTATAATATTGTAATCCAGAATCAAAGTAATACTGTTCTATGCCAATCCGCTCTTTAGAATTCATGAGGTTAAAGTCACTATAGCGTGGTCTCTGAGTAACACTTGTACCGATGTTAATATTAATTACTGGTTTTCCTTCAATGCCTCTTTTAGTTTTAAGTACAATAACACCACCTGCTGCTCTAACTCCATAAATTGCTGATGCAGAAGCATCTTTTAGCACCGTTATAGACTCTATATCTTGGGGATTTATACCTGACATGGAGTTTCCAATACGATTTACTAAGTCTGGAGTATTCAATTCTGCTGGCGTTAATGGCACTGGATCTTCCAAAACTACACCATCAACAACCCACAAAGGAGACGTGTTTCCCGTTAATGTAGATGTTCCTCTTATTTTAACAATAGGCACAGAACCAACCTCACCCGAGGTTTTTGCAACTGCAACACCGGCGATTTGACCTTGGATCATATTATCAATTTGAGGATTCCATGCTGGGATATCCTTTGTTTTCACAGTACTTATTGCCCCTGTGTTTTTTTTCTCAACAATAGTATTGTACCCTGTTATGATAACTTCACTCAAAGACGCAACATCCTCCACTAGAATTACGTCAATGTTATGCTGGTCCTTCACTTCGATAGTTTGAGTAAAAAAACCAATAGAAGAAAAAACTAAAGCATCATTAGAATTCGCTTTTATAGAATATTCACCATTAAAATCAGTTGAAGTTCCTATATTTTTATTTTTTACCAAAATAGTAACTCCCATCATCGGAACTCCATTTTCATCTACTACTTTTCCTGTTACCGTCACAGCTTGTCTCAAGTTAGATGAACTCTTCTCTCTCTTTTTTACAATCACTGTACTCTTAGAAAACTCAAAAGTCAAATTACCTGGAGTCAAACTTTTCTCAAGTAGTATGCTTACTTTAATGATGCCTTTTTCGAGAGGTACTTGAGGAACATTTTTTATAAGATCATTTCTATAAACAAATTTTAAATCCGTTTGTTTATTTATTAACGAAAAAATCTTTTCAATGGATAACGATTGATCGGAATCTATAACGATATCAACATCTTGAGAAAATCCTAGTTTCGGACTTAAACTAAAGACTGTAGTACAAAACAGAAAGATAAACGTTTTCATCATTACCGTTAAAAATCTTCGTTTATGACAAACGAAGAGGTTGGTCATTTTAATTTTCATAAATTTGCATGGAGTTAGTTAAACATTATTTTAATTAATTCTCTTTAAAGGGATTTAGCTACTGCTGTGGAAGGTGCTGGCTTTATTCCTTTTTTATTTTATGATTATCTTTTTATCATCTATTTTAAAATCCATTTCTCCTGTTTTCTTAATGTTATTTAGTAATTCTTCAATATTATCACTTCTGTTTAAAATTCCAGAAAACACAATATCTCGGTTGTTTTCATTTTCAAATAACACTTCAACATCGTACCATCTCGATAAGGTCTTCATCATATGTCCCAAGGACTCCTTGTCAAACATGAAATAACCGTTTCGCCACGATGTTTCATAGGCAACATCTACATTTTTTACCGTTAAGCTATTGTTTTCTATATTTATTGCACATTGTTGCCCCGGATTCAATAATTTCTCCCCAAATTCTGACGTCACAGCTACTTTGCCTTCTACCAACGTACTAAATATGGTATTTTCATCTTCATAAGCCTTAACATTAAACTCTGTACCAAGTACAGTGATTTCCTGAGATTTTGTAAGCACATTGAAGGTTGCCCCCTTATGTTTACTACTTGGTGACACATCAAAATATGCCTCTCCATAAACTAATTCGATATTTCGCGGTTTACCCTCAATAAAACGCACAGGGTATTTTATTTTTGATTCCGAGTTCAACCATACTTGGGTACCATCAGAGAGTTCAACGAAATATTGACCACCTCTTGGAATTGTAAGGTAATTATATCTGATTTCAGCAACATTTGCATCTTTTACAGGTGTATTATATGATACTTTTTCGCCTTTTACGACCATATTGCCTTTTGAAAATTTAGAATCCTTTTCCAAGGGCATTTGTGTACCGTCTTCCAATGTTAAAATCGCCTTATTTGATCCTGGTTGTATATTGGAAGTCACTATTTGATGTTCCAATGATTTTTCAGAGGAAAGTTGTCGCGTTAAAAACGGAATTGAAATAAGAAGCACAATAGCCGCTGCCACCGCATACTTCCAATAGGAATTCTTTATATTTCTATCTGATAATTTAGTTGAAAGTTTTTTCCAAGCTTTTTCAACATCAATATCCTCTATATCTTTTGAATAATTATTTTTCATTCTGGCAAAATACACCCTATGAAGGTCAGACTCATTAAGCCATGAATCGAAAATAGCCTCTTCCTTTTTTGAAAGCGTATCGTTTAGTTTTTTGATGAGAATTTTAAACTCCATAATGATCTATTTATTCGGGGCTTTACTATAAAGACAACGAAAATTAAAAAAAGGGTGACATTTTTGTTAAAAAAATGTGAAGTTATTGTTAAGTACGACTATTTGTAGTGAATTTATTGGTATAAATCTAATAATACAAGCACACACATGATAGATTCGCTAATTTTCAGTTTAGCTCTTTTTAACTGTGTTTTTACGGTATTAATGGAGATATCCAATTCGGCAGCAATTTCTTTGTACTTGTAACCATGCAAAAATTTAAGTCTTACAATTTGCTGCATTTTATCAGGAAGTGAATCTACTATTTTGAGAACTTGATGATAAACAATTTGCTTGTCCTGATCTGAAGTAGTATCAAAAACATGTTCAGTTATGAGTGCAATATTAAAATCCAGAAGGTCAAAATTATCAGTAATTTTCAAGGATTTTAAATAGTTTAGACATCGGTTTCTAACCATTCTATATATATAACCCTGAAGTGAGGATTCTATATTTATCTTTTCAGGTTTTTCCCAGATGTAAACAAAAACATCCTGAACCACATCTTCACTTGCCTGTTTGTCAAACAAATACCCATTGGCATATATAACTAAATCTTCATAATTTTTATTGAAAAAATTTTTAAAAACCTGACGGTTTCCTTTTTTGATTTCATTTATGATAAGATTCATTAGTTCAGAGGGGATTTTGGAGTGTAAAACAAATCTATAAAAAAGAAATTTAATGATGTCTACCCTTTATGAATAACAACAAGCCTTATATAATTATATCGGAGTTTATTTCATAACCTGTATAGTTGTTTTAAGACATTTTGAATCTTAAGCCACTGACTTAACAGACAACTGTCTGTCAATAATATCATTTATATTTGAAAGACAAACCCTAAAAACCGCACAACAAAGCAAAGTATGAAACTGGTTTTTACTCTTACATTTTTACTGTCTGTACTAATTATAGATGCACAAGCGTATATTAGAGAAGGCAAAGGCGATTATAACCGAGTAGTATATACTTGGGACGGCAAATACTTAAGGCAAGGTAAAGGCAGTTACAATACGGTTCTATTCACTTTTGATGGTAAATACCTCAGACAAGGCAAAGGTGACTACAATACCGTTTTAGCCACTTGGGATAACAAATATCTACGCCAAGGAAAAGGCGACTATAATACAGTGCTTTACACATGGGATGGCGAATACATAAGGCTAGGCAAAGGCGACTATAATACCGTTTTATATACTTGGGACGGCAAATACATACGTCAAGGCAAAGGAAAGTACAACCCGGTCTTATATACGGCAACAGACGTAATCCCTATTGCAGTATTGATATTTATTCAATAGTGTTGTTCTTAACTACTTTGTGTATATCACCTTTTAACCACTAGAAAGCTAGTTGTGTCTTTTTAAAACATAGCATAGATTGCTCTGGTTGTTTTTGTTGCTTTAATAAGTACCACACCCAATTGTGGTAGCACTCACTATAGATACAAGTATAGCTGATCACTTAGCAGCTATTAGTTTTACACCTGAAGAAATTGCCAAAAGTATTAAGGCCGAAATGCTATAGTTTAGTATGACCTATCACCCTGACTTTAGACAAGCCATTGCAAGAAGTTAACAACCTTTGTAACGATAGCATCGTACAAAACGATTTTAACTGGTCTCACGATTTTGACCTTAAAAAATAGCTTCAGAAATGTTAACGTAGTAAAAGGAAGAACCTATCATTCTAAATGATAAAATTTTTTAGCCTAATAGCAAAACCAAGCACAATTATTCCCCCTAAAAAAAAGCAATCACTACTTTGATGTTGTCACACCTAATAATGATTGCAAGATAAATACACCCTAATTAATCCCCTAAAAAGTATCTATCAATTTATCTTATTTAGAGTATTTCGTACAAATTACGATCACGAAATTTCTAATATGAGTATCCATAATTCAGTCTCCTTTGACATCTCAGCAATTTACTACCACATAGATGTATCTATAAAATAGGTACGTAAATGACCTCAACCTGTAAACTTAATGGCCGTCTTATTATTTTTTTTGGCGAGATCAAAAGTCCATAACACTCGTAAAATTTCCTAAAATTAACGAGGTAGTAAAAGGGTAGTTTTGAAAAAAAACCAGCCCTCAATAACCACTACCCACTAGGTAGTAGAACATTAAAATACTGTATATCTGACACTTATTCATTAGCTGTTTCTTTTTAAAAAGTGAACGGTTTTAGCTTTAAAAATTATGGTGTCAAAATTTTAATATTAGAATTACTTATAAGAGCTAAATAAAAAACAACACATCCGTTATTAGCCCATCCATTTTGTAGGTATAAGATGACGTAATTTTATGAATAGGTTATATCTTTGCAGCTCATCCCCAAGATAATTAACCCATTTGATACGTTATATTTTATTAATATTTTCGTTCGTGTTATTTCCTATTCAAAGCGGAAATAGTCAAAATAAGTTTCAGGACGACCAATATCATTTAGCGGAAGAAGAACTTACAGCAGAGGATCAACGCATTCTTAAATGTGAGCATATTATCTATAATCCGGAGTCTTCAAATAAAGACATCTACAACGCATATTTAGAAAAGTATATTATATATAAAGGCTTATTTAACTACACGCAAGCCATAGAGAATCTAGAGCTAGCTCGAAATGTAGGATTATTAACCAACGACAAAGAAAAGGTTGAAACACGATACAAAGTTGAACGCTTGTTAGTACACTTTGATTTACTTGAATTTGACAAGGTTATTGAGATGATGCCAACAATTTCTGAAAGCAACATAAAATATCTCGATGTAGAAACCCAAGGCTTTTACTACTCCGCTTTAGCTTATATGGATATTCGCCAGGAAAACTATGTGGAAGGCGACCAATATTTAAACAAAGCTTTAAAAATTTTAGAAAAAGGTGCTCCAAAACACCTACCGTTAGTATACAGAAAAAAAATAAGCCTCTACAAAAAACAAGGATTACACGATAAGGTTATTGAAAGTTTTGACAAGGGTCTGTATTATGCCGAAAAGTATAAAGTAGATATCTATATCATTGCGATGTACGATGACATTTCTTTTTATTATTCTGAGATAGGTGATTTTGAAAAAGCCCTTGAAGCGACACGTGAAGTCGGAAAATTAGCAACTAAATTTAACGGCAACAATAAAAGCGGAAGGCTTCAACTATTAGAAAAAAAATTACTAGAACAACGTCGTAATCGTGAAAATGAAAATCAAAATAAAATTCGAAAGATTTATGGCGTGCTCATCACTACACTTGTCATTACTTTGTCCTTACTCTTTTATTTTTATAGCATCGCAAAACGCAAGCGAAAAATTGCTGAATTAGAAATTAACAGCATTCGCAGCGATTTAGAACGGGTAACCCAAGAGTTGAATGAATCTGGACAGAATAAAATAAATCTAAACAACTACGACTTAACCGATCGGCAAAATCAGATCATTGCATTGGTAAAACAAGGCAAAACAAATAAGGAAATTGGAGCAGATTTATTTATTTCAGAAAACACTGTAAAGTATCACCTAAAAATTATTTACGATATTTTAAAAATAGGAAGTCGTACAGATCTTTAGGTTTTCCTACCTAAAGATGAACACATCCATTGTCAGTACTATAAATACTAAACCAGATACCGTAACAATTTATGATTTTAAAAAATTTTAATAAACAGATGTAAAAGCATAAAAATACTGCCTTTAAAAAGCAGCTAAAAAAAAACGACTCTATGATGACTTAAAAAATTATGAATCAAAACTTTAGATATTTATTAGAGTCCAATTATTTTAATACTTATATTAGTTGAAAAATACTGAGTTTAAATGATGCCATCGTTTGCAAAAAAAGAACTTGCATTTTCTTTTTTTTCTTTTATTATCCTCAACGTAATTATTCTAGCCATTTGGAGTATATCTATCAACGTTCAAAAGTTAGCTTTAAAAAATCAGGTTCAAATTACGGGAGAGATTTTAACTTAAAAATTCAATTCTATTGTAAATCGTGACATTCAGCGCTTAGAAAACCTAAAACATCGTTTAGAAAAAACCGATGGCCGATATTTTGAATACTGGGAGCATGATGCCGAAATGATTTTAGAACAAAATCAGTCCTTTAAATTTATTGAATGGATTGATAGTTCCATGATTATTAGAAAAATAAATCCACTTAAAGGTAATGAACCCGTTATCGGATTAGACATTTCTAAAATAGAGTATCGAAAAGATGAATGGCTAAAACACAGCAAAGATAGTTCTACCAACATAACCCCTTGGGCAAAACTCACGCAAGGAGGAGATGCTTTTTTAGTGGATGTTCCTGTCTTTTTTAAGGACAAATTTCAAGGAACTATCACAGCCGGAATGGATTTTGAGAAAAATCTAGACGACTTCGCTTATAATATGCAAGATTATGGTATTCAAATTACAGACGGTAAAGGCTCTGTATTTTACAATCACAATACAGTTTTAGAAGATAATTTAACTTTAGATTACCACTATTCTAGTACACTTACTATAGACCAGCTAGATATGCAGGTATGGGATATAACAGTAACACCAACATCATCGAGTTTTTTTTTAGATAAGAGCACTTCCTTATTAAACATGCTCTATTTTGGTATTGTTTTATCAACACTAATGAGCCTTATTATTTATTTCTACTTAATAGCAAAAAAAGAAGCCAAACGCACTATTGCTATTAATGAAGAATTAACAAAAACTAATAAAAAACTCTACAAGGAACGAAATAGAGCAGAAAAAGCATCACAAGCTAAAACTGCATTTTTATCCAATATGAGTCATGAAATACGCACGCCTTTAAACGCTATTCTAGGTTTTATACAATTATTAAAACACAACAATCTGAAGGACACCAATCAAGCCTATTTAGACTTAATGGATAAGTCGTCTAAAAACTTGCTCGCTTTAGTGGATGATGTTTTAGACATTGATAAAATTGAATCTCAAGAAACAAAACTCAATAATGTCTCCTTCAAACCTTCAGAGGAATTAAAAGCTATTGTCAGTCAGTATGCTTCTGATTATAAAGAAAAGAATTTGTACTTAAATTTAGAGTTTAGCGCTTATCAAAATACGACCGTAATTGGAGATGAAGGAAAATATAACCAAATCATAATAAACCTCTTAAAAAACGCCTTAAAATTCACAGGCACAGGTGGCGTTCATATTCGTTATAAAGAACATCTCGATAACAAAATATTAAAGGTTTGTATTAACATTAAAGACACAGGAATTGGCATTCCGAAAGAAAACTTGTCACGCATTTTTGAGCGCTTTACGCAAATAGATTTTGGATTAAAGAAAAAACATTCTGGAAGTGGCTTAGGACTTTATATAAGCAAAAGTCTTGCAAAACTTATGGGTGGAAACATCACTGTAGAAAGTGAATTAGAAGTTGGGAGTGAATTTATCTTTAAAATTCCTTTTCCTATTTCTGAAACAATCAAAGAAAACGAGGTATCACTTAACCTTAGTACTGAAGTACTAGAACGCATTAAAGTTTTAATTGTTGATGATAATAAGATTAATAGACTAGTTCTCACAAAAATTTTAGAGCAATTAGGAATTACACCCGATGAGGCTAATAATGGTGAGGAAGCCATAGACAAAGCCACACACAATGATTACCAATTAATTTTAATGGACATTCATATGCCAGTAATAAATGGTTATGAAGCAACAAAAAAGATTCGCAACACAAATAAAGATATATTAATCATAGGTTTATCTGCCAATGTAACTAAGGAAGCAATCAGTCAGTCTTTAAATGTTGGTATGAATGACTATTTAACAAAACCGTTATCTAAACAAAAGCTGATTACATTATTAAATCATTATTTTTCAAAACGCTGAAAACGGTAATTATATAAATTCAAAAAACATAACCTATAAAACACAAAAAAGCCACTATTTCTAGTGGCTTTGTTTGCTCCTCTTCTAAGACTCGAACTTAGGACCCTCTGATTAACAGTCAGATGCTCTAACCAACTGAGCTAAAGAGGAAGGTTATTTTTCGCGTTAGCGAGCGCAAATATATATACTATTTTCATTTCTACAAAACGAAATATTATTTTTTTTGTTAAAATCTAAAAAACAATCAATTTGTCATGGCTTTAAAAATATCATTACCATTGGCAAACAGCACTAAAGCGATTAAAATAAAGAATCCAATAACTTGTGCACGCTCTAAAAACTTTTCGCTTGGCTTACGTCCCGAAATCATTTCATACAATAAAAACACAACGTGTCCGCCATCTAATGCCGGAATAGGCAATAAGTTTAATATCGCTAACATTATAGATAAAAAGGCTGTTAAACTCCAGAAGTCTTGCCATATCCATTGGTCAGGGAACACATCGAAAATAGCTTTAAAGCCACCAACGCCTTTGTAAGCTCCTGTACTCGGTGTAAAGATTTTTCCTAATTGATCGAAGTAACCAGAAACTTGCTCACTAAACTTATCTACTCCACCTCCAAAACTTTCTAAAAACGTATAATCCTTATGAATAATATTAAAATAACCTAACTCTGCAAATCTTGAGTTATGTGATGCAGGGAAAATTCCAACTTTACCAATGGCATCAATCTTTAGGTCTCTATTTATTTTTTCGTCATCTCTCAAAAATGTAGCGTTTACAGACTGATTTTTATAGTCATCTAATCGCGATTCTACCTGATCAAAATAACGTAATTCACGTCCATTAACAGACAACAGAATATCTCCTTCTTTTAAGTCTGCACCAGCATTTACTGATGAATCTGGTACACTTCCAACCATAAACGGAATTCTTAACTTAAAGGTTCCATTTTTTCGTTCTGCTGAGGATAGCTGACCTAAGAAATCTTTTGGGAGTACAATTTCTTTCTGTTTACCATCTCTTTCAATAGAATACTTTTCTCCATTTACTAAGTTTTTTCTAACGTCGTAATAGGTATCAACTTTTTCGTCGTTAATTGCTAATATTTTATCTCCATTTTTAAAACCGACATCTAAAAGCAGTTTATTCTCTATCCAGAAACCGTCTTTCATACTGTCCGTAGTTACATCGGTATCTCCATAAGTAAATGAAATAGCGACGTAAATAAAGTAGGCCAAGATAAAGTTCACTGTAACACCACCAAGCATAATTATTAAACGTTGCCATGCTGGTTTAGAGCGAAACTCCCATGGTTGTGGTGGTTGTGCCATGGCTTCCTTATCCATGCTCTCGTCAATCATTCCCGCAATCTTTACGTAACCTCCAAGCGGTAACCAACCAATACCATATACAGTATCTCCTATTTTCTTTTTGAAAAGTGAAAACTTCACATCAAAAAAGAGGTAAAATTTTTCGACTTTGGTCTTAAAAAGTTTTGCAGGTATAAAGTGTCCAAGCTCGTGCAGTACAATAAGCAAAGATAAACTGAGTAAAAATTGAGATATTTTTATAACAAATTCCATGTAATTATTTTCAAATTTCGATTTGCAAAAGTAAGATATTTATATCAAACACATATTTAAATAAACCTTAGCATTCAGTTAAAAGGCTAACGTTTCTAATTTTTTATAATTCTTCTATTAATGATATTGTCTTTTGTTTGAATTTGCACGAACAATACACCTGATGCTAAGGATTTTAAATCCACTTCAGTTGCCCAACCTTGTTGCAGCAATAATTGGCCTAAACTATTGTAAATTTTAATCGTTTCAATCGTTATATGTTCGGGTTTTTCAATGTGTATAGAAGACGATGTAGGATTGGGATATATAGTAATACCTGTATTAAAATCTAAATCTGAGGTTCCTAAAGTTACGGCATTATTTTTTGAAATTAAATGATAATCCGGATCAAATAACACCTCTTGAACCGTGAAATTTACAGTTTCAAAAAATTCCTCATTATTAACAGTATGGTCTAAAACCACATCTAAAGTTTCACCTAAAGTTCCTAAAATCCGAATAGGTACGCCAGCTTCAAAAAACGAAACAGATGAATGGCTCTGCGTTTGCGAAAGTGTTAATTGCAATTGATTAGCATCCTGATTCCAATTTACCGAATAACTTGGATAGCCTTGATTATAAATCCAATCGTTAAAGAATTCATCTAAATTTTGACCTGTAGACAATTCCATAACATCAATAAAATCTTGGGTTTTAGCATAATCGAAAGCTAATTCTGGTGCGCTTAGATAGTCTTGTAATCCTTGATAAAAATCAGTATCACCAAGTTTTCGACGCAATTGATGTAGCACCATCGCTCCTTTATTATAACTTAGTCGACTACTAAAAATCCTGCTAACACTTGTAGTATCTTGATCTGTAAGATATACAGCGCCATCTGGCTGCGACGTAATATTACTTACCGTCTGCTGTCTCCATGTTTTAAAACTTGCCTCACCATCCATATCTTCTATAACCAAACCCGCTAAATAGGTTGCAAAACCTTCATTTAACCAAATATCTTTCCAACTGCCACAGGTAATTTTATTCCCAAACCATTGATGTGCTAACTCGTGTGCAATAAGTCCTCTAGTAAAAGAACCCATAAACGAAACAGTAGTGTGCTCCATACCTCCTCCCCAACTAAATTGCGCATGGCCATATTTTTCGTCTGCAAACGGATAGTCTTCAAATAAATCTATAAAAAGGTTCATAATATCAACGGTAACGCCTGTATTTGACTGTGCGTAAGCTAAATTTTCTGGGTACACATAATTTACAATATCAAAAGGGTTTCCATTATTAGTCACTTCATGCGAATACACATCATAATTTGTTACTGCGATAGCAATTAAATACGCCGGAATTGGATGTCTATGTTTAAAATGAGTTGTTTTCTGTCCGCCTACAACGTTTTGGCTCTGTTCTAAACCATTAGATACTGCTACATATGTTTTATTCGATGGATTTAATTCTGGTGTGGTAATGTAAACATCAATAGAATCTATTTTATCAATTAAATCTTGTTTACATGGCCACCAACCCTTGGCACCATAAGGCTCAGAAAGTGTCCATATAATAGGATCATTATCTCCACCATGAGTCGTTTGTTCAAAAGACCCAAAACCAGAACTTATAGGATTCCCAGTATAACTGACGGTTAAGGAATCTAATACTCCTTGCGACTGTGTTATTGGTAAGGTAATTACCAATTCGTCATTAGTATTTTGAAGATAACTTAAACTTGTACCACGTTGTAAAACTTGTGAAACCGTCATATTATCAGCCAAATCAAACGTAATTTCTGTCATGTCTTCTTTGGCTTCAAAATAAGTAGTAATATCACCCGAAATTTCAACAATAGAAGGATCTACATTCAATTCTAGTCGGTGATATTTTACATCGTAATTACCTGTATTAGCATTCTGATTATTCATCATTTGACGTAGCGCTGTTTCAGCTTCAGAATTACGAATTGCGTTTAAAGTTTCACTATAATCTTGAGCATGTAATTGCACAGCACAGATTACGGTTATACATGCCAATAATTGTTTCATAACGATTCCTTTTAATGTTAAAAATAAAGCTTTTATTGAGATTCAATCGTATTTTTGTATTTCAACTTAATTATAAATATTTATAATGTCATTTCTTTCTTTTTTTAAAGGGTATAAAAAATTCGGAATATTCTTCGCTATTCTTTGTGTAGTCATCCTGACTATAATTTATAATGTTTTAAACGTTAAGCAACCATTAGCAGTGTATCAACCTGGAATGGTAAGTGAAGAATTAGTAGATAGCGCTATTCAATATCAATTAAAATACCATAAAATAGCTGATTTCAGTTTAACCAATCAAAACGGTGAAATAGTAACGCAAAATAATTATAAGGATAAAATTTATGTTGCAGATTTCTTTTTCACTACGTGCCAAACTATTTGTCCAATAATGACAGATCACATGGTAAAAATACAAAATGAAATTATTAATGATGACGAGGTAATGCTATTATCACATTCTGTAACCCCAAAAATCGATAGTGTTGCTCAATTAAAAAAATACGCTAAAGAAAAAGGCGTTATTGATAGAAAATGGAATTTAGTAACAGGCGATAAAAAGCAAATTTATGAACTCGCTAGGAAAAGTTATTTAGCAGTTAAGACCGATGGTAATGGCGATGCCTATGATATGATTCATACAGAAAACTTTATGTTAATTGATAAAAAACGTCAAATTAGAGGCTTTTACGATGGTACAAATCCAGAAGATATTGACCAATTATTAGAGGATATTGAAACCCTAAAATATTTTGGCGGTTCTTAGAAAATCATCCTACTTTCAAATATTCATCGACTAGCTTTATACACTAAAAAAAATCACTTACTTTTGCTTCTTTAAAATTAATCTAAATAAGAATAAGGTTGACTTTAGCTGATTTAAAACGCGGACAACAAGGTATAATTACAGATGTATCATCTATACACATACCATTAAAGCTTCTCGAAATGGGTTGTTTACCTGGTAATTTGGTAGAACTTGTTCAGGTTGCACCTTTTGCAGACCCCATGTATCTTAATATTAATGGTAGTCATTTAGCTATTAGAAAAGAAACCGCTATTCATATTTTAATTGAAACTACAAATGAGTAAGCAAATCAATGTAGCCTTAATTGGGAATCCAAACACTGGAAAAACATCTGTTTTTAATGCGCTTACTGGATTAAACCAAAAAGTTGGAAACTATCCTGGAATTACAGTCGAAAAGAAAGAAGGCATTTGCAAATTGCCACGTGGTGTTAAAGCACATATCATAGATTTACCAGGAACGTATAGCTTAAACGCCTCTTCTTTAGATGAAAATGTAGTTATAGAATTGCTTCTCAATAAAAATGATAAAGATTATCCTGATGTTGCTGTTGTTGTAAGTGATGTTGAAAACTTAAAGCGAAATCTGTTACTATTCACTCAGATTAAAGACTTACAAATTCCTACAATTTTAGTTATTAATATGTCTGATAGAATGGCATACAAGGGCATTTCGTTAGATATCGAATATTTAGAAAAAGAATTAAACACTAAAATTGCCTTAATAAGTACTCGGAAAAACAAAGGTATTCAAGAGCTTAAAGAGTTAATTACACACTATAAAGAGCTTTCTTCAGAACCTTGTTTAAACGCGTCTACTATTGATAAATCGTATTTTGACAACTTACGTAAAGCATTTCCTAATCAATTGTTGTACAAGCTTTGGTTAGTGATTACCCAAGATGTCAACTTCGGAAAAACAGACCGAAAAACCATTGAAGCTGTTGAAGACTTTAAAACCAAATCTAATGCAGACTTAAAACGACTGCAACAAAAAGAAACCATAAAACGGTATCAATTTATAAATGAAACCTTAAAAAAAGGGCAAACTATTGACCTAAATTCGGCTAAAGATTTACGAATAAAACTAGACCGTATTTTAACGCATAAAGTTTGGGGTTATTTAATTTTTGGAGTCATTTTATTATTAATTTTTCAAGCCATTTACGATTGGTCTAGTGTACCCATGGATTTTATTGATAGTTCTTTTGCCTCCTTAAGCGAATGGACTAAAAACACTTTGCCAGAAGGTGCTTTTACCAACCTATTAGCAGAAGGTATAATTTCTGGGCTTGGTGGTATCGTTATTTTTATTCCACAGATTGCGTTTTTATTTCTGTTTATTTCTATTCTAGAAGAAAGCGGCTATATGAGTCGTGTGGTCTTTTTAATGGACCGCATTATGCGACGGTTTGGTTTGAGTGGAAAAAGTGTAGTGCCTTTAATTTCGGGTACTGCCTGTGCCATTCCTGCGATTATGGCAACACGTAATATTGAAAGTTGGAAAGAACGCTTAATCACCATTCTAGTCACTCCATTCACTACGTGTTCGGCTAGATTACCTGTTTACCTTATCATCATTGCGTTGGTTATTCCTGAGGGTCGTTTTTTAGGGTTTATAAGCTACCAAGCACTAACTTTAATGTTGTTATATCTTATTGGTTTTGGTGCTGCCGTTGGCTCTGCGTGGATCTTAAACAAGATCATGAATTTTAAAAGTAAGAGTTTCTTCGTTGTAGAAATGCCAAACTATAAATTGCCTTTATTTAAAAACGTAGCATTAACGGTTATAGAAAAAACAAAAGCATTTGTCTTTGGTGCTGGTAAAATTATATTAGCAATTTCAATTATACTTTGGTTTTTAGCATCTTATGGCCCAGGTGACAACTTTAATAAAGCCGAAAGCATTGTAACTGAAAAATTTGCTTCCGAAAACTTATCTGAAGACGAATTACATCAAAAAATAGAATCTCACAAACTAGAACATTCCTTTATTGGTATTGCAGGTCATGCGATTGAACCAGCCATTAGACCTTTAGGTTACGATTGGAAAATTGGTATAGCCATAGTGAGTTCTTTTGCTGCACGTGAAGTGTTTGTTGGTACACTAGCCACCATTTACAGTGTGGGTAGTGACGAAGAAGAAACCATTAAAAATAGAATGGCTGGCGAAGTCAACCCAATTCTTGGTGGTCCTTTGTTTAACTTTGCTTCTGGTATTTCGTTGCTGTTATTTTATGCCTTTGCGATGCAATGTATGAGTACACTTGCGATTGTAAAAAAAGAAACTAACTCATGGAAATGGCCAATGTATCAATTAGTAATTATGAGTGCTTTTGCTTATATTGTAGCATTGGTGGCTTATCAAATTTTGATATAGACCTAGCAGGTTTTAAATTATGTATATATGAATACCATTATTCAAAACATATTAGTCTTTACAGCATTGGCATTGGCCGTACTATTCTTAATTCGAAAGTTTTTTTGGTCGCCTAAGAAAAAGTCGTCAAAAGCTTGTGGTGGAGATGATGGCTGTGGTTGTCACTAAAAAGGACGCAGTGCCATGCTCTATTTAAGCGACTGTATTATCTAGATCTTCTTCAAATACAGATTTTTAGCGACACTTTGAGACACTACAATTTCAGTATCGCCCAAAGCTAACTTTAGAGAATTATCAAATGGCTCTTTGTGTATCACTTTAATTATAGTACCAAGCCCAATATTATTACTATCTAAATATTTTAAAAATTTTGAAGATGTATCATCCACTCCAATACATTTATAGGTCGCACCAACTTCACTTTTAGCTAAAACAATTTTTTCAATATAGGTAAATTTACCTTCCTTATCTGGTATAGGATCACCATGAGGATCGTAAGTAGGATGCCCTAAAAACGCATCTAATTCGTCAACCAACTTATCGGAATTAATGTGCTCTAAATGCTCAGCAACTTCATGAACCTCATCCCAAGAAAAATTTAATTTTTCAACTAAAAACACCTCCCATAGTCGATGACGTCTAATCACTTTTACCGCACAAATTCGACCAGCTTCAGAAAGGGTAGCTCCCTGATAAGGAATATGCGTTAACATGTTTTTATCAGCTAATTTCTTTACCATGTCAGTAGCCGACGATGCCTTGGTATTCATTTCCTCAGCTAAGGCATTTGTAGATACACCATTTTTAAATTGCTGTTCTAAATGATAAATCGCTTTTAGGTAATTTTCTTCTGCTAAAGTCACAAGTTTTTAATTTACACAAAGATATATTTTTTTTATTAAAAACATATTTTTAGCTTTGCCTAAAATTTTAATTATATAACGCTAAATAAAAAATTACAACTACATGAAATACTTTACCCTCATAAGCTTATTTATGGTCACTTTAGTTTCTGCACAAGATGATAAAACAACAATTTCTGGTCAGATAACAACTGAAGGAGTACCAGTTCCCTACGCTAGTATTTATGTTAAAAATGGCACTCAAGGAACCGATGCCGACGAAAACGGTAACTACAAAATGACCATTAAGTCTGGAGACTTAACATTAGTAGTTAAATCTCAAGGTTACCGTACACAAGAAAAACAAATTACCTTAGTTGCAGGTACTGACCAAAACATCAATTTTGAATTAACGGAAGATGTTCTCGGTTTAGACCAAGTTGTAGTTAGTGCCACAAGAAATCGCATCAGTAAGAAAGAAGCTCCTGTGATAGTTAAGGTGTTAGGTCCTAAACTTTTTAATGCCACACAATCAGCAAATTTAGCAGACGGTTTAGGTTACCAACCTGGTGTACGTTTAGAAACCAATTGCCAAAACTGTGGTTTTACACAAGTGCGTATGAACGGTCTAGAAGGACAGTACACACAAATCCTAGTGAACAGTCGCCCTGTATTTAGCGCCCTCAATGGCGTGTATGGTTTAGAGCAAATTCCTGTTAGTATGATAGATCGCGTAGAGGTTGTCCGTAGTGGTGGCTCTGCATTATTTGGCTCAAATGCTATTGCAGGTACGGTTAATGTTATTACGAAAGAACCTGTAAATGACAGCTGGGAAATCAACTCTTCTTTAGCATTAATAGATGGCGAAACTGCAGACAGAAGCGTTAATATCAACGGTTCTGTGGTGAGTGAAGATTTAACGAGTGGTGTAACTGTATATGGTATTTTACGTAGTCGTGATGCTTATGATGCCAACGGAGATGGTTTTAGTGAAATCACCGAATTAACCAATAACTCGTTAGGAATGAAAACCTTTTTAAAACCTAATGACAACAGTAAAATTGGTTTAGATTTTTCGGCTATACACGAATATAGACGTGGTGGCGACAAATTAGAATTATCACCGCAATTTACAGATGTTACAGAAGAGCTTGAGCACAACACTGTTTTTTCAGGTATAGATTACGAACTTTTTAATGATGAGCGTACACAAAATTTAAGCGTTTACTCATCTATACAATATACGGATAGAGGTAGTTATTACGGCGGACTTGGTGGCGGAAGAACCGCAGAAGATTCTATCGCAGCAAATAACGCCTTTGGAAACACTAAAGATATAGCCTTTGTTGCTGGCGCTAAATACAACCATACGTTTGGTAACAATGATGTGATCACCACTGGAGTAGAATATCAATTAAACGACACTGATGATGCTATTATTGGCTATAATCGTCTTGTGGACCAAAAAGTAAATAGCCTTGGAGTTTACGGCCAATACGAATGGAAACCTACAGATAAATTTTCTGCACTTCTTGGAGCACGTTTAGACCATGTCAACGTAGATGGGTATTACACCATTGAAGCTATTGAAAGTACTTCAGATGTTTCAGAAACGGTTATCAGTCCAAGACTTACTATCCTTTACAACTTTACAGATGCGCTTCAATTTAGAGGTGGTTACGCTCGTGGATTTAGAGCACCTCAAGCATTTAATGAAGATCTTCATATTTCTTCAGTTGGTGGTGAACAACGTTTCGTCATATTATCAAACGAACTAGAAAGTGAGTATTCAAATGCCTATACAGCTTCATTTGATTATTCAAAAGATTTCAATAAAACACAAACCAACGTATTAGTTGAAGGCTTCTATACCACATTAGAAAACCCATTTACTATTGTAAGTACAGGTGCTTCTTTATCTAACGGTTCTATTTTAGAAGAAACTAGAAATGGCGCTGGAGCTTATGTTACAGGAGCAAATATTGAATTGAGTGTGTCACCAAGTTCAGAATTGTTTTTCCAAGCAGGTGTTACGTTACAAAAATCAATTTATAAAGAAGATCAAGTACTGTTTGAAGCCGATGGCAGCATTCCTGGAGAACAAGATGTTGTTCTTGATGAATTTGTAAGATCACCTAATACCTATGGATTTCTAACTACTAATTGGCAAATGAGCGAATCGCTTAAATTAGATGTCACAGGAAATTATACAGGGTCAATGATTGTACCGCTTGTAGTAAGTGATTCTGGGTTTGTAACCTTAAATGATACCGAATCGTTTTTTGATATGACCACGAAACTAACCTATCATTTTGATCCCATCGATAATTTTCATGTAGAATTAAGTGGCGGTGTTCAAAATCTGTTTGACAGCTACCAAAGTGATTTTGATAGTGGTGCAGGAAGAGATTCAACTTATATCTACGGACCTAACCGACCAAGAACATTTTTTATCGGACTTAGATTTGGCGACTTTTAAAACCCGTTAGTATGAAACATGCGTTTTTAACATTAGTATTCTTCCTTATTTCTCAGATGGTATTATCTCAGGATAAAACAGAAATTCAGTGGAAAACATGGACAGAACTAGAAAAAGCAATTGAGCAAGAACCAAAACCAGTATTCATTTATTTTAATGCTGAATGGTGTGTCTATTGTAAAAAATTAGATCGCGAAGTCTTTACAAAGACCGCGGTTATAAAACAGATAAACCGTGATTACTACGCCTTAAAAATGGATGTTGAATCCTTAGAAACTATTGTTTTTGATGGCGTCACCTTCACCAACAAACAAGCGAAAACAAAACGCAATGGCATACACGAGTTGCCATTGCTTTTAGCATCTCAAGATGGTGAACAAGTAACACTGCCTGCAACTTTAATCTATAATAAAGATTTCGGTATAGAACAACAGGTTTACAATTATTATACCTCTAAGCAATTATTAAATATGCTTAATTAAACCTATCAATGCTACGTTAAACAGTGGCATTAACAGCATAGTAACCAAGTAACTGTTACTATTTTTTTTCATATTCTAAGAGTTAGACAGTACCGCTTTTTTTAATCAAAAAGCGGTTTAGCTGTCTATCAATTAAAACATATTACTCATGAGCGACATTTCCCTCAACGATATTGAAAATTACTGGAAGACTAAAACAAAAACTTCTAATAAACTCTTTGAAGAAAAACAATTCAAAAAAGCATTAATAGGCTATAAAAATGCGCTATACAGGTCTGAAATTTTAAATAACCACCCATCAAACTGTAAAAAACTAAAAATTCCCTTTACTCAAATATATCTCATATCCTGTAATAACCTTGTAAACACTTACAAAGCATTAGGGAATCTATTAGAAGCCGAAAACATCTTAAAACGAAAAGTCATTTTTCTATTACATTTTAAAAACTCAAAATATACAGATAATGACATACTAGAATCAGAGTTGAGACGAGCTTCTATAGCCTACTTTAATTTTGTAGAACAACTAGACCCATCTAAAAATAAGCAAACGCAATTCTATAAAACACTACGCTCTAAAATTATGCCCTAAAAATAATATGAGAGTATAAGACCATAAATATCCAAACGCTATTAATTCCGATTTATCTGCATTTTAATTTTTTGAAATTGCTTCTAAAGTTAATCTCAAGTATCTCTATTTTTAGTACTTTCGCAATAAATATTTAGATGTATGAAAAAAATAATTTTCCTATTAGCTATCACATTCACTTTCACAGCTTGTAAAGACACACCTAAAGCAAATGGAAAACTAAATATAGTAACTACAACAACCATGATTACAGATTTGGTACAGAATATTGGAGGAGATGTAGTTAATATTCAAGGCTTAATGGGAAGTGGTGTAGATCCACACTTATATAAAGCAAGTGCTGGCGATGTTACTAAATTGGTGGATGCAGATGTTATTTTTTACAATGGTTTACACTTAGAAGGTAAATTAGTTGAGGTGTTTGAAAAAATGGGAGATCAGGCTAAAACACCTATTGCATTAGCAGACGAGCTCGATAAAAGCACACTTATAGGCTCAGATTATTTTGCTTCAAATTACGATCCACATGTCTGGTTTAATATTGAATACTACAAACAATTTGCAGAAAAGGTCAGCTCTATTTTAACTCAAAAAAAACCCGATTATGCGACAACTTTTGAAGACAACAAAAAAGCCTACATTGTTAAACTTGAAGAACTTCAAAATAGGATAATACGGATAATTGAATCACTTCCAAAGGAAAAAAGAGTTCTAGTTACCGCACATGATGCGTTTAATTATTTCGGAAAATCTTATGGATTCGAAGTGGTCGGTTTACAAGGGTTATCTACAGCTACTGAAGCAGGAGTGCAAGACGTTCAAAAATTAGCCGCATTTATTATTGAGAAAAATATCAAAGCGATATTTATAGAAAGCTCAGTACCCAAACGAACCATCGAAGCGTTACAAGCTGCGGTAAATTCGAAAGGTCACGATGTAAAAATTGGCGGTACCTTATACTCCGATGCACTTGGAAACGCTGGCACAGTAGAAGGTACCTATATTGGAATGTTTGAATATAATGTGAATACTATAGTGAATGCCTTGAAATAAAATTCCTGCGAACGCAGGAATCTCATGAAACTTAGTTCAATTCTAAAATGAAAAAAGACTCAAAGGAAAACATAAAACATAGTAGCCCTAATGATAAGACACCTACTTCCGCAGGAGTTATTGCCGTAAAAGTAGATGACCTTACCGTTGCCTACAACTACAAACCTGTACTTTGGGATATTGATTTAGAAATTCCAGAAGGTGTTTTAATGGCCATCGTTGGTCCCAATGGAGCTGGTAAATCGACACTCATAAAAGCCATTCTTGGCATCTTAAAACCTATTGCAGGAAGCGTAACTATTTACGATAAACCTTACGACAAACAACGGCAACTCGTTGCTTATGTACCACAAAAAGGCAGTGTGGATTGGGATTTTCCAACCATTGCATTAGATGTGGTGATGATGGGAACCTATGGCAGTTTAGGTTGGATAAAACGTCCTGGCCAAAAAGAGAAGAAAGCAGCACTAGAAGCCTTAGAAAAAGTAGGCATGTTAGCTTTTAAAAATAGACAAATAAGTCAGCTATCTGGTGGTCAACAACAACGTATATTTTTAGCAAGAGCTTTAGTACAGAATGCAGCTATCTATTTTATGGACGAACCGTTTCAAGGTGTAGATGCGACCACAGAAATAGCGATTATAAACATATTAAAGGAATTACGAAAAGCAGGAAAAACCGTGATTGTTGTGCATCACGATTTACAAACCGTACCCGAATATTTTGATTGGGTGACCTTTTTAAACGTGAAGAAAATTGCCACAGGACCTGTAAAAGACATCTTTAATGATGATAATTTAACGAAAACTTACGGGATTAATTATCAAGTGAGTATTCAGGAGTAACTGTCATTCCTGAGAAGGCAGGAATCTAAACAAGAAAACAAAAGTATAAAAGTGGATTCCTGCCTTCGCAGGAATGACAAAACAAAATAAACTAATGCGAAACGGGAGATTCCTGCGTTCGCAGGAATTATGGACATCACAGAATACATAAAACTCGTCTTCACAGACTACACCCTTAGAACCATTACACTTGGAACCACCATTCTCGGTGCGGTTACAGGAATGTTGGGAAGTTTCGCTGTACTCAGAAAACAAAGTTTATTAGGCGATGCTATTTCGCATGCGGCCTTACCAGGCATTGCTATTGCGTTTTTAATTACTGGTGCAAAAGACAGTAACACTTTACTTATTGGAGCCTTAATTAGTGGCTTAATCGGGACGTTTTGGATTAGAGGTATCGTCACCAAAACCCATTTAAAATCAGATACTGCTTTGGGTTTAATTTTATCCTTGTTTTTTGGATTTGGGATGTTGTTATTAACCTTTATACAAAAACAACCCAATGCCAATCAAGCCGGTTTAGACAAGTATCTTTTTGGGCAAGCCGCAACCTTAGTAGAAAGTGACGTTTGGACGATGGCCATTGTAACAGGACTTTGTTTAGCTGTAATGCTCACTTTCTGGAAAGAGTTTAAAATTCTATTGTTTGATGCCGATTATACCAAAACCTTAGGTTTCAATACTAAATTCATAGATATTCTTATTACGAGCTTTATTGTTTTAGCCATTGTTTTAGGCTTACAAACTGTTGGAGTGGTTTTAATGAGCGCTATGCTTTTAGCTCCTGCTGCTGCTGCCAGGCAATGGACAAACAGCTTATCAATGATGGTGTTTTTAGCGGCTATTTTTGGAGCCTTTTCGGGAGTATTTGGCACAGCCATTAGTGCGAGTCAAGATAATTTATCTACAGGACCTGTAATTGTTTTAGTGGCTGGTGTTTTTGTGGTGTTTTCATTTATATTTTCTCCGAGTCGCGGCTTATTATTTAAACAAATTCGTTTTATTAAAAATCGTCGCGACTTACAGCTTCATAAAACTTTAGCATTTATGCATCATATAGCAGAAACGCACGACGATATTTCGCATCCGCATACCATAAAACTTTTAAATAATTTTCAAGGCTATACTAAAGGTACACTTCAAAAATTGGTAGATAAAGATTATGTGCATCTCAATGGAAATATGTGGAGTTTAACCAAAACTGGCTTTGAGGCTGCCTCCAATTTATACACTAAACAATCCACCGAAGATGAGTAATGCACAACTCGAAATACAATTGATTGCTGGTTTAGTTGCCGTGGCTTGTGCCATTCCAGGAACATTTTTAGTGCTGCGAAAAATGGCCATGATTAGCGATGCGATTAGTCATTCTATTCTACCAGGAATCGTGGTCGGTTTTTTTATTACACAAGATTTAAATAGCCCACTATTAATTCTTTTAGCTGCATTAACCGGAATTATAACCGTGGTTTTAGTGGAGTACATTCAAAAAACAGGCTTGGTTAAAGAAGACACTGCCATTGGATTGGTGTTTCCTGCTCTGTTTAGTATTGGTGTGATTCTTATTGCTAAAAACGCCAATGATGTGCACTTAGATATTGATGCCGTTTTATTAGGTGAATTGGCTTTTGCTCCTTTTGATCGCTTAATAATTGGTGGCACTGACGTTGGACCGAAATCGCTTTGGGTGGTCGGTACTATTTTATTAATTACAATTACACTCTTATTCCTGTTTTTTAAAGAGTTAAAAGTGAGCACGTTTGATAAAGGTCTAGCGGCTTCTCTTGGCTTTTCACCAGCCGTTATTCATTACGGATTAATGTCGGTGTCTTCTGTAACCACTGTTGGAGCTTTTGATGCCGTTGGTGCTATTTTAGTCGTAGCCTTAATGATTGCTCCCGCTGCTGCGGCTTATTTACTCACTACCAATTTAAAGAAAATGCTGGCTTTAGCTATAAGTTTTGGAATATTTAGTGCCATTTTTGGGTATTGGGTAGCCCATTGGTTAGATGCTTCTATTGCAGGATCCATAACAACGGTTCTTGGATTGGTATTTTTATTGGTGTATCTGTTTGCGCCTTCAAAAGGTATTATAGCAGTGATGTACAGAGAAAAACAACAACGTACCGAAGTCTCTTTACTCACGTTTTTATTACACTTAAAAAACCATGATGAAGTTGAAGAACGCCACGTCAATCACCTTTATGAACATATAAATTGGCAAAAAGTACGTGCTAAAACCGTGCTCGATTTAGCCCAAAAAAATAATATGATTCATATTGATAATCAAGTGGTTTCATTAACCGAAAAAGGTGATGAATTTACCTCAAAAGCAATTGATTATATTATTACAAATGAAGATGCACAGATTGAAGATATGAAAGATGATTTCTTTTTGTTTAGAGGGTAAATTCTATGTATCTAAATCTAATTAGCATAATATTGAAAGATTCAACGCTTAATACCGACTTAGCTCAATATTTCAAATCATCATGAAACTTTTAAATTATTTTACCGGTAAAAATGGATTAATTATCTTAGGATTTATTGTCCTGTGTATTTTCATCTACAACAAGTATAAAACACAGCGCTACTTTAAATACATTGAAAAACGAGAGAAAGAAAAAAAGAGTAAAGAATAACTGCTGTTTTACCTTTTAACTAAATCCCAACAACCACTGACAACAGGTAGATTGAAGCTATAAAGGTTAATTTCTTAGTGTTTATAGGGTAATGTAACCTTCGATTTCAAGTTCAAGTTCGATTTCGATTTACAACTCCCTTACTTAAACCCACGCTCCTTCTGTATATGCTCATAAGATTCTTGCACTTGTCTAAACTTAGCTTCGGCACCTTCGCGATGTTCTTCACCTAAATGACCAACACGATCTGGATGGTATTTTTTCGCCATTGAACGGTATGCTTTTTTAACCTCAGCATCCGATACAGATTTATCAATCTCAAGGATTTTGTACGCATTATCGCTACTGTTATAAAACATGGCTTTAATACTTTCAAAGTCCCTATTACTGATTCCTAAATATCCCGTTATGGTGTAAATCTGACGTAATTCATCTTCTGTAACAATCCCATCAGCTTTAGCTATTCCGAATAAAAAATGAAGCAATTGTAAACGCGATGCATGATCCATCATTTGCTTAATCTGCAAACATACTTGACGCGTAGATATATTTTGTTTATTAATACGCTTAAACAATTCAAAGGCCTTATTCGCGCGCTCTTTCCCATACATATTAGAAAACTGCTGACGCACAAAATCGAGTTCGCGTTGGTCTTGCTTACCATCCGCTTTTATAACTATAGAGGCTAAAATTAATAGGCTTACTTCAAAATCACCAGACTGTGTTCTTGGTCTAGATGTGCGTTGACCGTAGTCTCGTTGCTTTCCTGCTTGGCGATCACCTAGTAAAGGTGTTCCACTATCCGTTAAATTATCAACAAAACTACCTAAAGCCAATCCTATAATAGCACCAATTGGACCACCAAACGACCAACCTAAAGCACCACCAACCCATTTTGCAAAACTCATATAATATTTTAATTTTATAAAGCTGTAAATATACTATATGTAAGTGGGATGAAAATGTAAATTGTTACGTTTTGTACGCAACCTTTTCTATAAAGAGACATCTTACAAGCAGAACCAATACAGTATGTCTATGAAATCTTATATGTATATTTTATTCTTATTACTAATCACATACAGCTGTGATCTTAGTGACGGTTCGCAGCAAAATACAAATCCGACACTTCATGGTACTTGGTCTTTAGTAAATGTTTCTGGTGGTTTAGCAGGTGTTGACGATGATTTTGAATCTGGAATAATAACTTGGGATTTTAAAACTGAAACCTCTGAAATTATAGTTACCAATTCTAACACTTCCGAAGTTATACATAGTGGCTACCCATCAGGAACTTACAGTTACGAAGTGATATCTACAGAGAACGATATCATAGTAGTTATCGAGAACAACGATTTAAAACTTGAAAGCTTAACCAATTTTCAACTCATTTTAGACGAAGGCTTGGCCTCCGATGGTTTTCGATATACCTTTAATAGATAGTTTTATTTTACATCCCATTGAAAAGGACAATAGCGCCATTAAAACTGCCAACCATTTCGTTAAGCCTGCGCACTATTTTTCATTATCTTTGTAGTCCGATAACTATCGGAACAAACATAAGAATTAATTAAAAATAAAAAATATGTATCCAGCAGAATTAGTAAAACCAATGCGTGAGGATTTAACCAAGGTTGGTTTTGAAGAATTACACACCTCAGAAGCTGTAGATAATGCCATTGCAAAAGCAGGCACAACTTTAGTGGTTGTAAACTCTGTTTGTGGTTGTGCAGCAGCAAATGCAAGACCAGGTGCTAGTATGAGTTTACAAAACGCAAAAAAACCAGATCATATCGTAACTGTTTTTGCAGGTGTAGATAAAGACGCGGTTGATGCTGCCAGAGCACACATGGTACCATTTCCTCCAAGTTCACCTTCTATGGCATTATTTAAAGATGGAGAATTAGTTCACATGTTAGAGCGTCACCATATTGAAGGACGTCCTGCAGAATTAATTGCAGAGAATCTTAAAGACGCTTATAACGATCATTGTTAAAATAAAAGCTTGGAATATCAGGCTTTACCGAAGCTGTCATTTTTCGTTGGTTTAGAAACATTTTGTTTCAAATTCACTTAAAATGACAGTTTTTTTATTCTATTCATTTTATATTTTTGTATCATGAGAAAACTACTAGCCTATCCGCTTTCGGTGGTATTTTATTTATGCTTTGGATTAACCTTGGTTATATTTCATGTCATCCAATGGATTAGCTTTAATGTATTTGGTTATAAAGCACTTAAAATTAGTGTAGATTGGCTTCAATTTTTTATAATGCGCTGTCTCAACCTTTTAGGCACTAGAATATCATTTTACAATCCTTATAAAATTAGTACAGATCGCCCTTTAATAATTGTTTCTAATCATCAAAGCATGTTTGATATATCACCTATCATGTGGTATATGCGTAAGCACCATGTAAAGTTTGTCTCTAAAAAAGAATTAGGAAAAGGCATACCAAGTGTATCCTACAATTTGCGTCATGGCGGATCGGTTTTAATAGATCGCAAAAATCCGAGGCAATCCTTAGCAGCAATGATGACTTTTGGTGACTATATTGAACAAACCAAAAGAGCAGCTGTTATTTTTCCTGAAGGCACACGAAGCAAAACAGGAGTTCCAAAACCATTTAAATCCAAAGGCTTAGAAATGCTTATTAAAAAAGTACCTTCTGCCCTCATTGTTCCTGTAACCGTAAACAACTCATGGAAGATGTTACGCTATGGAAATTTCCCAATGGGAATAGGAAATCATATGACATTTACTGTGCATAAGCCCTTAGAAATTATTAACTTTACAAATAAGGTCGAATTAATTCAGCAAGTTGAACAAACCATTGTTGAAGCTATCGAAAAATAACCCTTTAAAAAAACATCAAATATGTCGTTGAAAAATGTAAGATTGGAAGTGATGCAGCATCTCGAAAAAGATGTACAATCCCTAATTGAAAAATACTTAATTCCTGTTGAAAAAATCTGGCAACCTACAGACTTTTTACCAGACCCTACAAAAGAATCATTTTACGAAGAGGTCAAAGAAATTAGAGCCTTATCTAAAGAATTGCCTTATGATTTTTGGGTGGTGTTAGTTGGAGATATGATTACCGAAGAAGCACTTCCTAGCTACGAGTCTTGGCTTATGGATGTAGAAGGCGTAGACCAAATAGAACGAAACGGTTGGTCTACATGGCTTAGACATTGGACAGGAGAAGAAAATCGACATGGCGATGTATTAAATAAATACTTATACTTATCTGGTCGCGTAAATATGCGAGAAATTGAAAAAACCACACAATATTTAATAAATGATGGTTTTGACATTGGTACCGGAAGAGATCCTTATAAAAACTTTGTTTACACCAGTTTTCAAGAATTAGCGACGTATATTTCTCATAATCGTGTGGCTAAAATTGCCCGACAAAAAGGGAATAAGCAATTGGCTAAAATGTGTAAAATTATTTCAGGCGATGAGATGCGTCATCACCATGCATATTCTGAGTTTGTTGAGCGTATTTTTGCCGTAGACCCTAATCAGATGATGATGGCGTTTCACGATATGATGAAACGAAAAATTGCTATGCCAGCACATTTCTTAAGAGAATCTGGCGAAAGTATAGGTACGGCTTTCGAAGAGTTTTCTTATACTGCACAACGTATTGGAGTCTACACCTCAAACGACTATGTAGATATTCTTCAAAAACTTATTGACCGTTGGGACATTGGAAACATGACAGGCTTAAACGATGAAGCGGAAAAAGCGAGAGATTATTTAATGAAATTACCTCCTAGAATGTATCGTTTGTCTGAACGTATGAAGATTCCTGAAAACTCATATCAGTTTAAGTGGGTAGATCCTGCGTAAAATAGTCTTATGCATAATAAAAGTAAACTAATTGCTTCCACAATTGCTTTTGTAAAACAAGAACTAATTGATGCTGAAGGAGGACACGACTGGTTTCACGTAGAACGTGTGTACAAGAACACCCTATTAATTGCTAAAACTGAGCCGGTTGATATTGAAATTGTAAGTTTGGCTGCACTTATGCACGATATTGCAGATTCAAAATTTAATGATGGCAACGAAGCCATTGGCCCCAAAAAAGCACAACAATTTTTACTAGAGAATGATGTTGATAGTTCGGTAATTGAACATGTTACTCAGATTATCCAAAATATGTCGTTTAAAAATTCCTTGGATGTAAATACGGCGTTTACTTCAAAAGAAATGGAAGTTGTCCAAGATGCAGATCGCCTAGATGCTATTGGAGCGATTGGTATTGCCCGTTGTTTTAATTATGGAGGTTATAAAAACAGAGCGCTTTATAATCCCGAAATTGAGCCCAACCTCAACATGACCAAAGCGCAGTATAAAAGCTCAGATGCACCAACAATCAATCATTTTTATGAAAAATTGCTATTGCTAAAAGACCAGATGAATACTAAAACAGGCAAACGCATTGCTTTAGAACGCCATAACTATATGGAAGGCTTTTTAAAACAGTTTTATGCAGAATGGGACGGTATAAAATAGAACGTTTAGCTCTCTTTAGCAACCTCTAAGGCTGTTAACTTATATTCAATAACAGCCATCTCTTCACCATAATGAATGAGTTCATCAGCCGTTAAATTTGTATTCGAGTTAACGGCATCTAAAATATCTTGACCTTTTTTAGAATAGTATAGTATTGCGGTATTTATTTTCTTACCCATAATAATTATTGAACCATTAATTTTAATTCACTTCTATATTTAGAAGCACTTTTTCCTGTAAATTCTTTAAATAATTTATTGAAATGTGAAAAATTATTAAAACCGCACTCAAAGCTAACATCTGCAATACTCATCTGACTTTCCGAAAGTAATTTTGTAGCGTGTACAATACGATATTCATTTACCAGCTTTGTGAATGTTTTACCTGTCACTTTTTTAAAGTAGCGACAAAACGCAGGAACCGTCATATTCACCTTGTCTGCAATTTCATCTAAGCTAATATGCTCGTTAAAGTTTTGGTTAACGTGCTTAAAAACAACATCAATTTTAGCACTGTCCTGTGGTTCCGTTTCAAAAGCAAAACCGTCTGCGTTTAACAATACATAATCTTCAGATTTTGCTAAACCATGTAATACCTCTAATAGGATTAAAATCTTTTTAAAGCCTGTTTTTTCATTTAGCTTTTCTATTTTACTCCCAAGTTTTTGTTTCGTTTTTACACCAAAAAGAATTCCTTTTTTAGAACGCTCAAATAACTGATTAATCTTTTCCATTTCTGGAATATCGAAAAAATGATCCCCTAAAAATTCGGGTTTAAATTGTACCAAAGTTTCCGAACCATTTATAGTTAATCGATCTGTAAAACCATTATGTGGCAAGTTTGATCCTATTAATAGCAGTTGACTATTATTAAAGTAAGAGAGGTGATTACCTATATGTCGTTTCCCTTGTCCTTTATTAACATAAACCAATTCTATTTCTGGGTGAAAATGCCAAAATGGCTTTTTTTCACCTTTATAAGCATCAATTTTATGTTTTCTTACCAATATGGAGCTTCCAAATTCTGGACTTATTTTTTCTAATGTAGGTTTTCTATTATTCATAGTTTATTAATTAAGGCAAAGTTAAGTCTATTCAATTTTAAAACCTATAGCAAATTACCAATAATATACACTATTTTAACCTAATATGATAATTATATCGCCCATAAGGATAATTATGTATATAAATGTGCCAAAATCCATGTTTTATGGAAGCTAAAACCAAGATACCTTTGTCATGTAAAATCATTTAAACTGATCCCTTAAAAAATCAGTGTAATCCAAAAAATGAAACATTATGAAAACATTATTTAAACACATTTTAGTATTAGCGGTGTTGTTAGGAACATGCACAAGCTACGCAAATGCAACATTAGAGGTTTTACCTACCTTTAATAGTGTTAAAAAAGGAAACTCAATTTCTGTTACAGATGCTGTTGGAGAAGTCATCTTTAGCGGACTTATTAATTATGATGGAAATATTAGTCGTCTTTACGATTTTTCACAATTAAAAGATGGTATTTACACTATTGAAGTAGAAAAATCTTTTGAAATAGAAGTGAGCATTGTTGAAATTAAAAATCATAACGTTAACTTTCTTAACCAAAGAAGTGAAAAGATTTATAAACCTGTCTTTAGACTTGAAAAAGACCGACTTATAATTACCAAATTAGCATTAAACAATCCATCAATGGGTGTTGAGATTTTTTATGGCGATGAGTTAATTCACACAGAATCGATTAATGAAAGTGGTGATATATTAAATAGAATCTACAAACTAGATCATAGTATTAAAGGTGACTATACTGCAGTCGTTACATCTAACGATAGAGTATTTGTTCAAAACTTCAGTCTATAGATTAGCTAATAATTATATTAATAAAAGTGGGCTTATAAGAGCCCACTTTTTTTTTGTTGCAAATACTCTACTTGGTTTTCTTTATGAAGTAAATGTATCGACCAATTTGCAAAGATCCATTTGTATATGGTTTTAAAATTTATAATAATTAGGACTCTACCTCTAAAAATTACAGTTTAAATAATATATGATTTTTAAGTAACCGCAATACATCCGTTTTGTTTATAAAACCCAAACCTATGGCAAATTACCACCAATATATACTATATTAACACATACAAACACACATTGCGTCAATAAGGTTAATTTTGCATATAAATATGCCAAAATGGTTGTTTTCTAAGGTGTAAATCTGCTCTAACTTTGTATCAGTAAATCATTTAAAGCCGGAGCATGAAAAAATTGCTATAACCCAAGTCACAATTCCAGCTTTAAAAACAAAAATTATGAAAAAGATATTTAAAAGCATTTTAGTTTTAACAGTATTATTAGGAACATGTACAAGTTTCGCAAATACAATAGAAGAGGTTCCACCATCGGCTACCATGGTTAGTATAGGAGATTTCATTTCTGTATCTGACGTTTACGGAGAAGTTGTTTACAGTGGGCGTATTAACCACAATGGCTTCATGGAAAGCTTATACGATTTTTCTCAATTAGAAAATGGTACGTATACTGTTGAAGTGAACAAGGATTTTGAAATAGAAGTTAACTCTGTTAAAGTACAAAATCATATTGTTACATTTTTAGACACTACGAAACAAAAGATATTTAAGCCTGTATTTAGGTCAAATGCATCTCAAGTAATTATTTCAAAATTAGCCATTGATACTAAAGAAATGGTTGTGGAGTTATATTTTAAAAATGAGCTTATCCACACTGAGACTGTAAAAGGAAATGAAATTTTAACTCGAGTTTACCAATTAGACGAAACTCAAAAAGGTAACTACACTGCAATCATTAGAGCAAATGATCGAGTGTTTGTTGAAAATTTCAAAATTTAGATTATTGTTTATTTATTAGTTTATTTAGTTAAAAGTGGGTTGTAGAGAGCCCACTTTTTTTTTGTTTAAAATAGTTTGGTGAGGCATCATTCATAAAAAACTTTAATTCCTCTTTATTCTAATTCTACTATGCTGTACATTATATAGCAGCAAGACTTATTTTCCAGGAAACTCAGCCTTACGCTTCTCTAAAAATGCCGTTGTACCTTCTACAAAATCTTCCGTTCCAAAGCATTCTCCAAACTGTTTGATTTCTACTTTGTAGCCATCTTTTCCGTCTTTGTAATTCGCATTAATAGCTTTTATGGCTTTTCCAATGGCAACCGATGAATTTCGCATAATTTTACTTGCAATTTTTTCGGCTAATGGTACTAATGCTTCTAGTTCTACAACGTGATTTACCAATCCGTAATTCAAGGCTTGATCAGCATTGATCATACCAGCGGTCATTACCATTTCCATAGCTCTTCCTTTACCAACTAATTGTGGTAAACGTTGTGTGCCTCCATAACCTGGAATCACTCCAAGTGATGTTTCTGGTAATCCCATTTTGGCGTTAGTACTTGCCACTCTAAAATGACATGCCATGGCTAATTCTAATCCTCCACCTAGCGCAAAACCGTTAACCGCAGCAATAACAGGAGTGCTTAAATTTTCTACAAAATCGAACAATAATGCTTGTCCTTGTGCTGCTAATTTTCCACCTTCGTCAACACTAAAATCCGCAAATTCGCTAATATCTGCTCCTGCAACAAAAGCTTTTTCGCCACTTCCTGTTATGATGATAACTTTGGTATTATCATCTGAATCGGCTTCATCAAAAGCATCATGCAATTCTTGAATGGTGTCTTTATTTAAAGCATTTAACTTTTTTGGTCTGTTGATGGTTATGGTTGTGATGCCATCGCTGTATTCTGAAATAATAGTATTATAAGACATTTTGGTTTGATTTTTAAGACTCTTCTAGACTTAGTCTGCGCTCAGCACAAGCTTTTCTCAGAGTAACAATTTATAATTATTTATTTTATAGTCGCTTCTTGCACAGGAAATGAAACCGTAAAAACAGTCCCTTTTCCTAATTCCGTTGTAAAGGTAATACTTCCATTATAAGTTTCTACAATGTTCTTTACCATGGCTAATCCTAATCCCATTCCACTAGATTTGGTAGTGAATTTTGGTTCAAATATTTTATCCTTAGTATCTTCAGCAATACCAGAACCATTGTCTTTAATTGTAATATTTACATGGTCTCCTTCCTTAAATACACGTACTTCAACCTTCGGACTTTCAACATTATCTGGTATAGCTTGAATCCCATTTTTAACCAAATTAGTTACCACTCTTATTAACTGAGTTCTATCGAATTTAGCTATGATTTTTTCGGATGAAGACTGGAATTCAATATAGTCTTCATTAAAAATATCAAGCGCCATTTTTACAATTTGTACCACATTAAGAACTTCACTTTTTTGCGCTGGCATTTTAGCAAAATTAGAAAATGCAGAAGCAATAGAACTCATGGTATCAATTTGTTGAATTAACGTGTTGCTGTATTCGTCTATTTTTTCATGAATTTTTTCATCTTCAGGATTAAATTTACGCTGAAAACTTTGAACCGTCAATCGCATCGGTGTTAACGGATTTTTAATTTCGTGAGCCACTTGTTTTGCCATTTCGCGCCAGGCTTGCTCTCTTTCGTTGGTTGCCAATACTACAGCACTGGCTTCAAGCTCATCAATCATGCTGTTATACGAATTAACAAGCGTTTCAATCTCCTCACTAGACGATTCAATTTGTATTTTTTTGTTTCGTTTTTCTAGTCGTGTTTCATTCATTTTATCACTTATGGTTCTAAGTGATTTGGTAATGTATTTAGAGATAAAATAAGCAATAATAATGGCAACTAAAATCAATACGATATACGCATACGCCAAGCGCATTAAAAATTCTTTTAATTCTTTATTAAAAAAGTCGTCATTTTCTAAATACGGTAAATTTAATATGGCAATGGTCTTAAATTTTTCATCCATTATATAGGTATATGACGATTGAAACGTCTGACCTGCCACATTGTTTTTCACCACATAGCGATGTTCTAAAGTATTAGATAATGTATTTAATATTTCTGCATCTAAACAAAGATCTGAAGAATCTCTTTGGATGGTTCGTTTCGAGCTTTTTAGTAATTGTCCGTCTAAATCATACAGGTTAATTTGTAGATTGTGAATGGCATCGATTTCAAATATTTCATCTTTAAAAATTAAATGAATATTTTCTGTTGAAACAGGGTATGTGGTTTCTCTTATAACAAAATCAATACTTTGTTTAATCGCTTTTTCCTTACGCTCTAATCGCTCACTGTGATATTCCTTGGCTTCTTCGCTATATTGATAAATAGTAATTGCAGCAATCAGAACCGACGCTACAAGCACCAACAGTATCATAGCCAAATTTATACGAGCTCTTAAGGATAGGCGTTTATTAATCATCTAAATACGCTTGGTACGATTTTTTTTATTCTAAATTCTAAGTTTTAAATATAGCAATAATCAATCCAAAAGTGCGACGCACAAATTTCAATTTACAAAAAACAAAATTTCAATAGATTCCTTTTGTAATTTGGAATTTGAATATTGGAATTTTTATTAAGCATCCGGATTTTTAGAACGAATATTTTTATACAGTTTGAAGCCCAACATGATTAGAATTCCTAAAACAACCAAACCAATAATTCCAAAAATCCAATCGATAGAACTTTTAAGAATTACTAAAAACACCACCGCAAACAAAATAAATGTTGCACCTTCATTCCAAATACGCATAAAACTAGAAGTGACTTTAACCTCATCATTTTGAAGTTGTTTGTAGTACAAATGTGTTTTATAATGATAAATAAACAGTAAAAACACAAACAGTAATTTAACGTGCATCCAACCTTGCTGAAACCAACTTGGCATTAATATCAGTAACAAAACAGCGAATACAGTGGCTAAAATTGCAGAAGGCCACGTAATAATAAACCAAAGTCGCTTTGCCATTAATTTTAGTTGTTTGCCTAAAATTTCTTTTTCAGGTGATGGTTTATGAAAGGCTTCAATTTGATATACAAATAATCGTGGAATGTAAAACAAGCCAGCAAACCATGTAATCACAAATATGAGGTGAAGCGCTTTTATATAGTTGTAGTATTCCATATTACAAAAATCGTGATTTTATGTGGTTTTGGACTGGGTTTTACCAATCTAATTTTGGTATAGCCACTGTTATTATTTGAACTTATCTTAAACTGTCCTGCTCATAATAAGATACGACGACAATCGTTTAATTTGAACTTACAAACTGTGCCGACAGGTACAGCAAATAGGTAAAAACAAGCACTTACGTTTATCTAGCGTGCCTTTAGGTACTCCATATATTGTACCTAAAGGCACAATTGTAAACCCTTGTTATTATTTACCAATATGTTGTCCTTAACAGGACATCTCAAACGCTTAAATATACGTTCGTACGTCTTGAAATTAAAAATCAGTCAACAATTTTAGGATCTAAATTCACCTTCATTTCACGATACAAGAAAAATCCTGTTACAATAGTTGATAACACATCTGAAATCGGAAACGCCATCCAAACACCCAAAGCACCAAAATAATTTGGCAGTATAAAAATTAAAGGAATAAAGAAAAACCCTTGACGTGTTAAGGTTAATAGCAACGCAGGAATAGCTTTACCAACCGCCTGAAAATACGCTGACCCAATTAACTGAATCGCCACAATTGGTGTTGCTGCAAACACCCAACGCATGGCTGGAGGTGTTTCAATAAGTACCTTAGCATCTTGTGTAAATAATCGTGTGATAAACTCAGGAAAAACCATTAAAAACACAAAAACTATAGTAGCTAGCAAAGCGGCATATTTTATGGCTGTTATTATAGATGCTTTAACGCGTTCAAATTTTTCGGCACCATAATTAAATCCTGCAATAGGTAAAAATCCTTGTGTAATTCCATATATTGGAAATAAAGCAAACATCAGCATTCTACCAACAATGGCATAAGCGGTCACTGAAGTTTCACCTCCTAAATCGAACAGAATGTTATTCATTAATAAATAGGTAACACTAACAATCGCTTGCCTTGTTAAAGTCACAAAACCGAGTGCACCAATTTCTTTTACGATTGGTCTATCTAATCCAAAGTGTTTAAAATTGATTTTTAATTCGGAATGTTTTGAGAGAAAAAACCAAAGCACAAACAAAAAACACAAAACATACGAAATGGTTGTTGCCCAAGCTGCCCCTGCCATTCCCCAATCAAATATTTTTATAAATAAAACATCTAAAAGTAAATTCCCTACAGACGGAAACATCATGGCATACATCGCAAATTTGGGTTTGCCTTCTGCTCTAATAACGGTATTTCCCATCATACAAAGCGCTAAAATTGGCACTCCGTATAATACAATTCTGTAATACACTTTTGCAGGTTCGAAAATGCCCCCTTTTCCACCAAATGCTGGCACAATTTCATTGATGTAAACTAAACCAAAAATTACAAAAATTGAAGTAATAAGAATGGTTAACGTAATTTGGTTCCCGAATGTTTTTAAGGCTTTTACGGCATTATTAGATCCCAAAGCTCTAGAAATAATGGACGAACCACCAATACCAATGGCCATACCAAGTGCCGCAATAAAAAATGAAACAGGAAGCACCACATTAATCGCTGCAATAGCTGTTGGACCTATCCAATTGCCCACAAAAATAGTATCTACTAAGATGTTAAGCGACATCACCAAAATACCAATAGATGCTGGTACGGCTTGCTTTATCAGTAATTTCCCAATAGGCTCATTACCTAAGGCTTCAGAAGATACTTTGGCCATTACATGGTTTTTGTTTTAGAAGTCGCCCATTCCTCAACCATATTGCTAAGCACTTCTGCGAAATCATCTCGCTCATTAAGACAAGGAATCACTGTAAATTCTTCGCCTCCCATTTCGTGAAAAATTTCTTCGCCTTCCATAGCAATCTCCTCTAAGGTCTCTAAACAATCACTGACAAACGCTGGGGTGACGATAGCCATTTTTTTAATACCCTCTTTGCCCATTCTTTCAATGGTTCGGTCTGTGTAAGGTTGTAACCAAGGGTCAAAGCCAAGTCTAGATTGAAACGTAGTGGAATAGGTTCCATTTTTTAATCCTAATTTTTTAGCCACATTAATAGTGGTAATTTCACATTGATGACGGTAACAAAATTCGTGTTGCTCACTTCCCATTTTAAAACAGCACTTACCATTCATTTTGCAGTTGCCATTGGTAATGTCACTTTTACGGATATGGCGCTCAGGCACCCCGTGATAACTAAAAAGTACATGTTCGTAATCTAAATCATTTAGAACTTCGCCTATACTTTTTGAAAGTACGTTAATATAATCTTCACGTTTGTAAAACGCAGGAGTTCTTGTAATGGTAACTTCAGGAAAAAACTCAGCAACCAACTCATCAACCTTTACGTCAATGGTCTCTGTTGTTGCCATTGCAAATTGCGGATATAACGGCAGTGTTTTTATTTCAGTACAACCTTTATCTACCAATTCTTGTAGCCCTTTTTTAATGGTCATACTTCCGTAACGCATGGCCAATGCTACAGGATAATCTACTTTTTTCTGTACTTTATCTTTAAGGCGTTCAGACAACACAATCAATGGCGATCCTTCGTCCCACCAAATTTTCTTATACGCTGCTGCCGAAGCTTTTGGTCTGGTATTTAAAATAATACCTTTAACCAAAAGTGTACGTGCCCAAAGTGGAACATCTATAACACGTTCGTCCATTAAAAATTCTCCCAAATACTTTTTTACATCCTTGGGACTTGGACTATCTGGCGAGCCTAAATTGACTAATAAAATTCCTTTCATGTCTAGTGTTTATTGTTTAGTTAGGACACATACTGTTAGCTAATAAACCTTGCGTTGCGTGATAAAATCTTAAATCAGTTGCATTCATGCCGAATGTATTTCAGTTTGCTTACAAGAGATTTACGGTTTTCAATTTCAACTGCAAAAGTACAACACTAATTGTAATACTTTATAATGGTTGGCATGGATTTAAACGTTAATAAATATGAAATATCTATTTGCAATTAGCGTTTTTTATCGACTTTTATAAAATCCACACAGCTGTTTAAAGGATTTAAATATCTTTACAAGCCTTGATTGCATTTTATTATGAAGAAACTCCTATCTATTGCTTTTACATTAATCACCTTAGTTGCCTTTTCGCAACAAAAGTACCAGAGCTTACTTTGGAAAATAACCGGAAACAATCTTGAAAAACCATCTTACTTATATGGCACAATGCATGTTAGCAAAAAAGTGGCTTTTCGTTTAGACGATGTGTTTTACAAAGCTTTAAATCAGAGTGACTGTATTGCTTTAGAATCGGACCCAACCACATGGCCAGGTTTTAACTACGAAATGATGCTTGGGCAAATGGCATCGTACAGTAATTATAACAACGATTTTTACACCAATCTTTTTAAGCTAACGCACCCTGAAGAAATGGCGATTAGAGGTTCTGTACGTATGGATAATAATGCTGTTAACGCGTATTTATACAGAAAAAGTAGTGCTTCAGATAATTTTGAAGAAGAGACGTATTTAGACATGTTTATTTTTCAAGCCGGAAAGAAGAACAATAAAAAAATATACGCTTTAGAGGATTTAGAAGAATCGCGATACTTAACCACAAAAGCAGCTTATAATGCCAATAAAAAGGAATTAGATCCATGGGTTCAGAAATTATATGCTCAAGAAAACGCCTATTTAATTCAAGAAAACCTCTATCGCGATCGTAATTTAGACCTATTAGATTCTCTTGGATCTAGTGTAAATACGGAATTTTTTAGAGAGAATATGCTTTATATTCGAAATGAGAATATGGTTGTTTCTTTAGAAAAATTAATGCCAACCAAATCCGTATTTGCAGGTGTTGGAGCAGCACATTTACCAGGCGAACACGGCATGATTAATATGTTGCGTCAACGCGGTTATACCGTAGAAGCCTTAACCTCTGAGCAAACCGATTATAGTAAAACAGAGAAAACTAAACTAGACAGTCTTTTTGTAACACCAGAACTACAACAACATAGCACACCAGATGGGTTTTTAAGCATCAATACCTACGATGAACTTCGTGAGTTTTCCTATGGAGGACAAAAATATTATTTAGATCCAGATATGACTAATGGTGCTTATTTAACCTTAAATAGAATTAGTCGTTTTTCGTATTTACCAAACGAAAAAGAAAATATTACCCTTAAAGAAATTGATCATTTATTGTACGAAGACATTCCTGGAGATATCATTAAAAAGGAAACGCTAACACAACCTTATCCGGGTATTAGCATTGTTAATAAAACAAAAAAAGGAGAGTTTCAGAAGTATCATATTTATGAAACGCCTTTAGAAATTATCATTATAAAATTTGCGGGTCGTAGTGATTTTGTTTTGAAGCATGAAGATAAAATATTCAATTCTATAGCGTTAAAAACTCCTTCAGAGAAAACACAATTATTTGTATCACCTGAGAAAAAATTTCAAGTCGATTTTCCTGAATATTACATTTCTAGCAACATGAATAACTTTGGAAAAAAGTTGGTGGAAGGCTATAAAAATAACGCGTATTATTTTGTTGAAGAAGCCGTTTTAAACGACATCACCTATATAGAAGAAGATAGTTTTGAAGCTAAATATTTTCATCATGCCTTATATAAAAATTACAAGTTAACTGAAGCTGAAGGAGGTTTTAAAGCAGGTGATTATAAAACCTATGAGTCCAACGCTATTTTAGACAAAGACACTGACAAAAAACTACACCTAAAAACCATTGTAAAAGATGGTAGCTACTATTTATTGGGTTACGTTGGCACCAATGAAAATGATAAATCTGCATTTTTTAAGTCCTTTAAATTCAATAAAACCGACTATTCCGGTTTTGAAAAAGTAATAGATACATCCTTACATTTTTCGGTAAAAACCAATGGAAAAGCCCCTTTACCAAATCCGTATGACTACAATTATAATACTGGTAAAAAAGCAAAGGATTACGAACAAACCATAAATGAAACGGTTTATTCTACCTATGCGAATGAACAAATTTCGGTCTCTAGAACCAAGTTTCACGATTTACAAATGTTTCATAACGTCGATAGTCTTTGGAAGAATTTAGAAGAGAAAATCAACTACAGAGCACGTTATTATAATGATGCAAAAGCATTTAAAATTGCCAATCGTAAGTCTTCTAAAACCGATAATGTTTATACCAATAGTTTTAGTTACACCGATTCTGCAAGTGCCAAACAGGTTTTAGTAAAAAACATTTTGAAAGAAGGTGTCCTTTTTGAACTTAAAACTTTAGTGGATTCTATAAGTGGCCCTTCAAAATTTGTAACTGAATTTTATGAGACGTTCACACCAAAAGACACCTTGTTAGGCAAAAATGTATTAACCGATAAAAGCAAACAGTTTTTTGAAGCTTTAAGAGCCAATGACAGTTTAGTTTTTGAAGCTTATAACCTCATTAAATTCAAAAAGCACAATAGTAAAGATATCGTTTCTGTACTCAAGGATTTTGAATTTGACAAAGAGCGTTTAGACATCAAATCACATTTGGTAGAACAACTCATTACTATAGATTTAAAGAACAATTTACCGTTTATAAAGCAATTGTATCACGATAGTTATTCCGATCCACAAACCCAAACAGCCATCTTAGAAGGTCTTTTAGATTCTAACAAAAAAGGGAATTACAAAATTGCACTAGACCTTATGGAGCGCGATTTGCCCTTAGGTAGCGTAAGTGGCATGTTTTACAATTATAATGGTAAAGATTCTTTAGAATTAAAGGCTTCCTTATTTCCTAAAATATTAGAATACAGTACAATTTCAGAATACAAACAACCACTTTACACTTTATTGGCAAAGGTGAAAGATAGCGGATTTGTAAAACCAAAAACCTATAAAAAATATAAAAACCAGCTGATTAATGATGCTAAAATTGAAGTAAAACGCAATTTAGGAAACTCTAATAATTACGGTTATAATTCGTATTCCTATAATTTAGCGACCTATGTACGCTTAATTTTTCCGTATAGAAATGAGCGCAGTGCAAAAGATTTCTTTGAAAAACTATTGAATGTAGAGGACACCAACGCCTTAGTAAAATACTATGTATTGCTAACTAAAGCCAAAGAAACCATACCAACAAAACTTACCGAAAAACTCGTAGAAGATGAGGAGAATCAATACTTACTTTTAGAGGAGCTAGACGAAGCTAAACTATTAAGTCAATTGAAATCTATTACTATTAATCAACAACAATTCGCCAAATCTAAACTCTTATCTGATGCCAATTTTGAAAAAGAAAAAGACTCTATTCAGTTTCTCTTTAAGCGCGATTTTGTAACCGATAAAGGCAAAAACGCTGTAATGTATTTCTTTAAAATAGATAAAGACGATGAGTACTCTGGAAAGACTGAAGCTTTACATTACATCTCTTTTATTAAGCCAAAAGACCCAAAGCAACTGGTTGTAGATTATTATTCTAAATCTGAAAATTATGGTACTTCGGTCGATAAAACTAAAGAACTAGAAGAGCAATATACTGAGATTCTCAACTTAGCGATTTACAAGGATAGACAACGTGTAACTGCTAGTGCTGGCGATGGGTATTATGATTATTAGAGATTTATGACGACGCCTGGATATACTTTTTAGGCGTCGTCCCAAATTTCTTTTTAAAAGCCGCAATAAAATGGCTTCCTGTACTATAACCGACTTTTAGCCCGACTTCATTCACATTATAATCGCCAGATTCTAAGAGTTTACGAGATACTTTTATTTACACGATTACTCATTCACTAACTCAACGTACTACATTTGTCCACTTAACGAAAATAAACTAACTTTGAGTTATGGAACCGAATATTCAAAATGCAAAAATTGAACTCATACAATGGTTAACAACGTTGGAAGATAGTTCTTTAATTCAAAAAATTATGGATTTAAGGAAAAATGAAACCAAAGATTGGTGGAATGAAATATCTGATGCTGAAAAAGAGTCAATTGAAATTGGATTATCTGATGCTGATAATGGAAAATTGAAATCAAATTCTGAAGCCGAAAAAATTTATGGAAAATGGTTATAACATTCTTTGGACTGACCATGCATTAAGTGAATTGGCTAAAACCTATGAATATCTAGAACTACATTTCACAAACCGAGAGTTAATAAAACTCTCAATTGAGATTGATAGAACTTTGAAATTAATCTCAAAAAATCCCAATTTATTTCCTTTATCCGAATCACGTGGAATCAGAAGAGTTGTGATTAAAAAATTTAATACTATCTATTACCGGGAAAATAAAAATAATGTTGAAATTCTTTCATTTTTCTCGAATAGACAAAATCCTAACAAAAGAAAAATATAAAAACGGCATCAACTCGAAGCCTGAATATACTTCTTAGGCGTCGTCCCAAATTTCTTTTTAAAAGCGGCGATAAAATGGCTTCCTGTGCTGTAACCGACTTTTAGTCCGACTTCATTCACATTATAATCACCAGATTCCAAAAGTTTACGAGCCACTTCCATTTTATAATCGAACAAAAAGCTAAAAACCGAATCGCCATAAATCTGTTTAAAACCTTCTTTTAGTTTTTTTAAGCTTAAATCTATGTCATCAGCTAATTCTTGTAACGTTGGAGGTTCAGCCATATTGGCGATGATAATATCTTTGGCTTTTTTCAGTTTCGCCACATTCACTTCATCCACCAAAAACGGACATTGCTCAATATCTGCGTCTTCACTTCGATTAAAAAACAGACTCAATAGTTCATAAGCTTTACCTTTAAAATATAAGGGCTTAATAGAATTGTTAAGATTAAAACTAATCAGCTGATTTAAAACCACAGCCATCGATGGTGATATTTTTCCGTCTTTATAGTATTTTTTATCCTTATTATCATCTGTTAAAAACGTCACATAATTCGCATCTTCCGAAAACAAACCATGAAATTTTTTGATAGAAATCACTAAAGAAACCAACCAAGAATGTGGTTTTAATTCTAAATGAATTGGTAAATCGCGCTGTGGATTGTAAAGTAACAAGGAGGTATCTTCATCAATATTTAAGGTGTAATTTCCTTGATTAAATAGAAATCCAGCCGTTCCCTTATTACAAAAATGAAACTGAATATAACTGCTATCGATCTCGCGTTCAAGAACTTTAATATCGTCCGTTTCGTTTTTACTTGTTAACACAATAAAACCTTCTTCAATATTAATTTCATCAAAAGTACCTTGAGCGTTACTTTTTAAAGCTGATTTTTCTAATTTCATTTCAATATTATTTAGATTGATTCTAAACAAAGACCATGAAAAGCCTTGATTTCCCTACAAAAATATGATATTTATCACCTTTTATCGAAAAAGCACAAGAAAAAACCACAATCGATACTTAAAGTTCTTCTAGCGTTATTTTTTTATGAATATCAAAATTACATTTGCGCTGTTCCTTTCCTAAGTCAGGTAAACGAGTAAAGCGACACATGCCAAACAGAAGTAAATATTTTTACGCTATAGGTCTCAGCTATAAAAAAGCTGATGCGCGCGTACGTGGTCATTTTAGTTTAAGTGATGATGCAAAACAAAACGTTTTGTCTCAAGCCAAACAAAATGGAGTAGAAAGCCTATTGGCGATTTCTACATGTAACAGAACTGAACTTTACGGTTTTGCAGAACACCCTTTTCAGTTGATTCAGCTATTGTGCGATAACACAAAAGGAACCGTTGAAGAATTCCGAGAGGTTGCCTACGTTCATAAAAACAACGACGCTATAAACCACATGTTTCGTGTAGGTTCTGGTTTAGATAGTCAGATTCTTGGCGATTTTGAAATTATTAGTCAACTTAAATTTGGTGCAAAAGCATCTCGTAAAGTCGGTTTATTAAATTCATTTACGGAGCGTTTAGTGAATTCTGTAATTCAGGCGAGTAAACGCATTAAAAACGAAACGGAATTATCTTCTGGTGCAACATCTGTGTCTTTCGCCTCTGTTCAGTACATTATGAACAATGTTGAGCAAATTTCAAAAAAGAATATTCTACTCTTCGGAACAGGAAAAATAGGCAGAAACACCTGTGAAAACTTAGTAAAACACACTAAGAATCCTCATATTACTTTAATCAACAGAACAAAAACAAAAGCTGAAGAAGTTGCTGGTAAATTCAATCTTATTGTAAAAGATTACGAGAATTTAAAAGGGGAAATTAACGACGCTGACATCGTAATTGTTGCTACAGGAGCTCAAAATCCTACGGTTTACAAATCTTTAATATCTACTGAAAAACCGCTGTTGATTCTAGATTTATCCATTCCTAAGAATGTAAATGAAGATATAAGAGAACTCGATAATATTACACTCGTACATTTAGATGATTTAGCAAAAATCACAGATGATACTTTAGAAAAACGAAAAGCATTTATTCCAAATGCAGAAGCCATTATATCCGAAATTACTTCCGAGTTTAATGCGTGGTTAGACACTTTAAAATTTGTACCAACCATTCAGGCTATAAAACATAAATTGACTGATTTTAAAAATTCTGAATTCAATACACAACGCAAAAAATTGTCCGATTTTAATGAAGATCAAGCCGAATTGATTACCAATAATTTGATTCAGAAAATCACCAATCAATTTGCACACCACCTAAGAGAAGACAGCAGTTCTTCAGACGAAAGCATTGAGCTTATCAAAAAAATATTTCAGTTAGAAACTACCGATAATGTCTAAGATAATTCGCATTGGCACACGCGACAGCCAGCTCGCTATGTGGCAAGCAAAAACCGTTCAATCTCAACTTGAACATTTAGGTCATAAAACCGTCCTTGTTCCCGTAAAATCAACAGGAGATTTAGTGCTCGATAAGCCCTTATACGAAATGGGAATTACAGGAGTTTTCACTAAAACTCTAGATATTGCCATGCTAAATGGTAGTATTGATATTGCAGTGCATTCATTAAAAGATGTACCAACCATTTTACCAAAAGGCATAATACAAGCCGCAGTTTTAAAACGAGGAAACATTAATGACACCTTAGTTTTTAAGGATAACGAAGAGTTTTTATCCGCTAGAGACGCCGTCATCGCCACAGGAAGTTTAAGACGACGCGCACAATGGCTGAATCGTTACCCAACACATACAATTGTTGGTTTGCGAGGCAACGTCAATTCAAGATTAGAAAAGCTTGAAAACAACGAAGATTGGAATGGAGCCATTTTCGCCGGAGCAGGTTTAGGACGTTTAAATCTTACACCAGAAAATTCAATTAATTTAAGTTGGATGATTCCTGCGCCAGCACAAGGCGCTGTGATGGTTACGGCTTTAGAATCTGATGAGGAGACAAGAGCCATTCTTGCAGAAATTAATGATGAAATAACTCAAATTTGCACCTCTATTGAGCGCGAGTTTTTAAACCGTTTAGAAGGAGGTTGTTCTGCACCAATTGGAGCCATTTGTTATATCAATAAAGAAGAGGAGGTCAATTTTAAAGGTATTCTTTTAAGTACAGATGGCACAAAAAAGATTGAAGTTACTAAAGTGGTTCCTTTTGGAAAACATGATGAACTAGCCGAATTCTGTGCTGATTATGTTATTGGAAAAGGTGGCAAAATATTAATTGATGAATTAACGCAAGGTGATAAAGTCACTAATATTTATTCCACTAGAAAGTTAACCAATGATCAGTTAGCAAAGTTTCATGACGATGTAGTCGCTCAAAGTAATGATGCGGTAAAAATCAACCCTAATCGCCTAACAAAAAGCGTGGTTAGGAATGAAATTGAAAACGTCATTATTACGAGTAAGAATACAGTAGAATCGCTGCTTACCAATTTTTCAGCCGTAGAGTTACAATTCAAGAATATTTATTGTGTCGGAAGAAAAACAAAGCGTTTAGTTGAAAAACGCATTGGAAAAGTGAAACATCATGAAAATTATGCTAAAGATTTAGCCGAACACATGGCTGAATTTATGGATGGCACAGAAGTAACGTATTTCCATAGTAATTTACGATTAGATACTATTCCTGAAATATTATCAAAAAACAACATCAAAGTCAACGAAATTGAAGCTTACGAAACTAAGTTTGATTCCGAAAAAGTAGATGGTGATTTAGATGGTGTCATGTTTTACAGTCCATCTACCGTTCAAAGTTTTTTACAGCAGAATAAAGCAAAAGGTATTGCATTTTGTATTGGAGAAACAACAGCTACAGAAGCAAGGAAACATTATAAAGATGTTAGAGTAGCTAAAATTCCGTTGGTGGAGAGTGTTGTGGAATTGGTGAATGAGTTTTATGAATAGCTATTGGTCTTTAGCCTTTCGCTGTTAGCCTCACTGTTACGCCAAAAGCTAAAGGCGAACAGCAAAAAGCAATTGAAATGAGAAATTTTAGAACGCTAGAGATTTGGAAAAATGGAATAGAGGTAGTGAAACAAGTTTATGTCCTCTCACAAGAATTGCCATCAGAAGAAAAATTTGGACTAAGAAGTCAAATAACTAGAGCTGCTGTTTCAATTCCATCAAATATTGCTGAAGGTTGTAGTAGAAATAGTGACAAAGAATTTAAACGATTTCTTGAAATAGCAATGGGTTCACTTTTTGAAGTTGAAACACAATTAATTATTTCTAAGGAACTCGAGTTTATTCCTGAAGAAAATTTAAAAGTCATTTTTGAACTTATTCATAAAGAAGCAAGAATGATAAATAGTTTAATAAGTAAGATTAAAAACAGCTAATAGTAACTGGCCAAAAGCCAAAAGCTAATAGCCAAAAGCCAAAGGCTAACATGATAAAAAACGATTTATTCCTTAGAGCATTAAAAGGCGAAACCGTAGAACGTCCACCAGTTTGGATGATGCGTCAAGCGGGACGTTATTTACCTGAATTCATGGAAATTAAGGCAAAGTACGATTTCTTTACACGCTGCCAAACACCAGAATTAGCGAGTGAAATTACCGTACAACCGATTCGTCGTTATGGTATGGATGCAGCTATTCTGTTTTCGGATATTTTGGTCATTCCACAAGCGATGAATATTGAGGTTCAAATGAAACCTAATTTTGGCCCTTACTTACCAAATCCTGTGCGTTCTCAAAAGGATGTCGATAATGTTATTGTTCCTGACGTTAAGGAGAGTTTAAACTATGTTTACGAAGCCATTAAAGCAACAAAAGAAAAACTAAATGACGAGATTCCATTAATTGGTTTTGCAGGTTCACCATGGACAATTTTATGTTATTGTGTGCAAGGTCAAGGGTCTAAAAACTTTGATAAAGCGAAAGAATTTTGTTTCACAAATCCGATTGCTGCTCATGGACTATTACAGAAAATCACCGACACAACCATTGCCTATTTAAAGGAAAAAGTAAAAGCAGGTTGTAATGCTGTGCAAGTTTTCGATTCTTGGGGAGGCATGTTATCACCTGTCGATTATCAAGAATTTTCTTGGCAATACATACAACAAATCATTGATGCTTTAAAAGACGATGCACCAGTTATCGCCTTCGGAAAAGGCTGTTGGTTTGCCTTAGATACGATGGCAAAATCTGGGGCTTCAGCTTTAGGTGTCGATTGGACGTGCTCTGCACAAAACGCAAGATACTTATCAGGAGGAAACATTACCTTACAAGGTAATTTTGACCCAACTCGTTTATTTTCACCACCTGCAGAAATCAAAAAAATGGTGACTCAAATGATTAATGATTTTGGTAAGGATAAATACATCGTTAATTTAGGTCATGGAATTTTACCAAACATTCCTTTAGAAAATGCTAAAGCATTTATTGATGCTGTAAAAGACTATAAAGCAGAGTAAGTTTAATATCTATTATTGTAACTTAAAGCCTGTTTTAGCGTCTTTTAAGTAATCATCATCAAAAACAATAATATGATCAAGAACATATTAAAAGCTATCCAAGCTTACACTGGTACATTAGCTTTAATTTCAAAATTAAAACTTTGGAAATACTTCGCGATTCCCATCATCATTAGTGTTGTGACGGCATTTCTCATAGGATTATCCGCTTATGGATTATCAGATAATATTGGTCGTTTTATCGCTAAAATTTGGTTTTGGGATTGGGGAAAGGAGACCTTTACCTCTATTTCAATAGTTATTGGAGGTATTATCGTTATTGCTATTGGTTTAATCCTTTACAAACACATCATCATGGCATTTTCTGCGCCATTTATGAGTCCGGTGTCAGAAAAAATCGAACATCATTTAACAGGAATAAAACCACACAATCACAGAAACACCACGTTTCAAGAACAACTTTGGAGAGGGATAAGAATTAATATTCGGAATTTAGCAAAAGAATTATTGGTTACGATTCCTATTTTACTTTTAAATTTTATCCCATTAATTGGAAACATCGCTTCGTCTGTTATATTATTCTTAGTGCAATCCTACTATGCTGGTTTTGGTAACATGGATTACACTTTAGAACGTCATTATAAATACCGTGAAAGCATCAATTTTGTAGGAAGACATAAAGGCATTGCCATAGGAAATGGCATGGTCTTTATGCTATTTTTATTGATACCTGTAGTCGGTGTAATTTTAGTTTTACCAATGAGTGTTACAGCATCGTCTTTAAGTACCGTAAAACTTATTGAACAAGAAAAAGGCTTACAACAAAACAGCATCACGGTATAATGATTTTAAAATTTGACGGTTTCGAAATTAACCCAATTCATAGTGGCGACGCTTGGAAAATCTGTGACTTCGTTACGGCCAATGAAGACCGATTAAAACGCTACTTTCCTAAAACTTTAGCACAGAACCTTAATCCAACATTATCAAAATTATTTGTTGAAACAAAAGTGAAACAATTTCAAAATAAAGAAGAGTTTCTGTTCACATTAAAACATCCTGAAACCAGAGTACTTGCCGGATTAATTTTCCTAAAAGAACTCAATTGGAAAACGAAACAAGGGGAATTTGCTTATTGTATTGGATACACATTTGAAGGGCAAGGCTTAACCTCTAAAGCTATTAAACAGCTATCTCAATATGCTATTCATGATTTAGGCTTAGAAACACTTCAAATTATAGCACATAAAGACAATTTACCAAGTGTGAATGTCGCTTTGAAAAACAGTTTTAAATGGATTAAAACCTTGGTTAAAGAGTTTATACCAGTTGGTGACGAACCGATGGATATGGAGTTGTATGAGTTACACAGACCTAGCAGGTTTTAAAAACCTTGCAGGTCTAAATTTTAATTAAAATGGAATTACTAAAAAAAGAGAATTACTATCATATTTATAATCGCGGAATCAATAGCGAAACTATTTTTCAAGATGAAAATAATATGGCTTATTTTCTCAAGTTAGTAACTAAGTATTTAAACCCGAAGGTTAATATTTTAGCCTTTTGTTTACTGAATAATCATTTCCATTTCGCGATTGAAGTCACATCGGAAACTAAAGACGTTAATCAAGCTTTTTCAAATTTATTCAACGCTTACACTAAAGCATTTAATAAACAAAATTCAAGAACAGGCGCCTTGTTTGAAAGACCTTTCAAAAGGAAACAAATTAAAGATGAAGAGTACTTAAAACAGCTCATTTTGTATATTCATAAAAACCCTGAAAACCATAACATAGTTGAGGATTTCAAAACCTATAAGTTTTCTTCATTTAGTCCATTCTTTTCTAAGAGTGAAACACTAATAAGTCCAAAGAAGTCTTATGTAATTGGTTTATTTGATGATATAGAAAACTTTAAAGTAACACATAACAATAAAATATCGAAAGAATTAAATATGGAATACGATGATGATTCTAGACCTGCAAGGTTTGAAAAACCTGCTAGGTCTTCAACGAAAGACAAATTCTTCAACTACATACACCAATTACAAGACACTATCACTTCAAAACTTGAAGAAGTAGACGGTAAGGCTAAATTCCAAGAAGACCTTTGGGACCGACCAGAAGGAGGAGGAGGAAGAACACGTGTTATAGAAAATGGTAACGTTTTTGAAAAAGGAGGTGTAAATATCTCTGGGGTTCATGGGAAACTGCCAGACTCAATGCAAAAATACTTTGGAGTAGAAGATGCCGATTTTTTCGCCTGTGGACTAAGTTTAGTCTTGCATCCTACAAATCCAATGGTGCCGACCGTTCATGCGAATTGGCGTTATTTTGAAATGTATGATAAAGACGGCAATATTGTGGACCAATGGTTTGGTGGCGGACAAGATCTAACGCCTTACTATTTGTTTGAAGACGATGCCAAACACTTCCATCAAACCTGTAAAACGGCTTGCGATAAACATAACCCTGAGTTCTATGCCAAATACAAAGCCCGTTGCGATGAATATTTTTACAACGCACACCGAAATGAAGGTCGTGGATTGGGTGGTTTATTCTTTGATTATTGCAAAGCTACAAATGAGATGAGTATGCAAAATTGGTACGATTTTGTCACCGAAGTTGGTGATAGTTTCTTAGAAGCCTATGTGCCCATCGTTGAAAAACGAAAAGCTTTAGACTACACCAAACCGCAGCGCGATTGGCAAGAAATTAGAAGAGGGCGTTATGTTGAATTTAATCTCGTACATGATAAAGGCACCTTATTCGGATTAAAAACCAATGGACGCATTGAAAGTATTTTAATGAGCTTGCCACCACATGTACAATGGGTTTATGACCATCAGCCAGAAGCTGGTAGCGAAGAGGAAAAACTGATTAAAGTGTTACAGAATCCTGTGAATTGGGTGTAATTAATTTAAGACCTAGCAGGTTTTAAAAACCTGACAGGTCTGAAAAGATAATAATAACCATGAACTGTCATTGCGGAAACAATAAAACCTACCAAGAATGCTGCGAAGTTTTCCATCTTAACAACGGAAAAACAGAAACAGCCGAACAATTGATGCGTTCCAGATACAGTGCCTTTGTTCTTGCAAATGGTGATTATCTAATGGCAACGCATCACCAATCCACACGATCAACAAAAGAGAAAAAAGCCATTGTAAAATGGGCCAAATCGGTGCAATGGATTCGATTAGACGTTTTAGAATCAACCAAAGGAATGCAAAACAACACTGAAGGCACCGTAACCTTTAACGCTTACTTTTTTGAAAATGGAAAGGTTGATGTCATCCATGAAAAATCGGCTTTTGTAAAAGAGAATGGGCAATGGTTTTATTTGGGATTGAGTAAATAAAGAACTAAAATGATGAATCATACTTGACCTAGCAGGTTTTTAAAACCTAGCAGGTCTAAAATTATCAAACTGTACTATGACATTTGATTGTTGAATAAAGACATTTTTCATGATAATAATTTTACACCCCTAAAGTCCCCTCAAGGGGACAATTAATAAAAAAACCTTTTAGATTTTTTTATTCGCAACAGTGAGACTGTCCCCTTGAGGGGACTTTAGGGGTGTTTTCAAACCTATTTCCAAACCACAACCTCTTTAGTGACTTCCTTAAAAGCATTGTATACGTGAAATAATCGTGCTTTCAATAATAATTTTCGACCATCAACACTTCGTGTAAAAAACAGTTTACTCTTTCCTAAATAATTAGTCCAATAGTTTTGAAAAATAAGAGCGTTTTCTTTCTTATCCCCAAACATTTCAGGAACCGGATAGAAATTTTCAACATCAAAACGCTTTCTAAATATGTTTGTTTTTATTATCAGATATCTTGGCGATTCAACAGGTTCTATAAGTTCACTTAAGGCTTTAGCGAATAATGAATTTTCAAGTGCATTGGCACCAACCAAATTACAAACCACATCACCTTTGCCTAATAAATGAGAAATCACGCTTATGTGCTTTCGGTTTGAAGTGATATAACCCAATTCGTCCAACGTATCGAGAATCGCTAAACCCATTTTCCCTATCTTTTTATAGAGGTAACCATGACGTACATACAGCTTTACTGCCTTATAAAATTTATAACCAAAAGTGCCCACTGCTGCTGCTAAAAAAGCATAGGTAAAGTAATAAACACCACGTTGTAAAATGAGGTTGAAACTATGCACTATAAATTCAACATAAAACAGCATTATGGTAAAAAACAATTCCACCACAAAAAACCGAAGTGCGTCAAAATAATAAATTTGCTTTTGCTTTTTAAATGGTCGTTTTCCCTTATGTAAAACTTTAACTTCCTTGGTTAGCTTCGTCCCTTTTCCAATGGCATTATTCCATTTTTCGGTAATTAAAATCCGATTTGTCGCATGTTTTATGGTGGCTTCGTTTAATGCTTCAATCGATTCCACAGGAATTTCATTAGGAATATTTAAGCGTTCAAAACCATTGGAAATAAACGGAATGGTACTGTTGGTAACGCCAACAAAGGCTTCAAAGCGTCGTTTTAAGGTATCTACTTCTCGTCCACCATCTAAATTGGTTGGATCTACACAAGCCAAGTGCCAAATGTTTCCTGTTTTGTTAGGTGCATTGGCATCTTTTCGGATGGCTCTTCCTCGCATTTGGTTAGACGATACAAACGAGCCAATGAAAGACGCTAGAACCAAGCTGTTGATAGATGGCGCATCCCAACCTTCGCCCAACAACGATTTTGTGCCGATAAGTACATTAATGTGTCCGGCTTCAAAAAGCTGTGTGATGATGCTAACAATAGAATTTTCAGGTTTCCCTTTGGGGTTGACCAACAAAAACGATGCATCGGTTTGCAATGGTGAAAATGAAAAATTATCCAAAGATTCAATCGTTTCAAACGCTTTTAAAATCGATTGATGAACAATCACAACACTGCCCGAAAGTACCGCTAATACTTCAGGACGAGAACAATAATATCTAACATATTGAAAAATAGGAAGCACGCCAATTTTGTTAATGTCCGCTATGTTTTCATCAGTCGTATTTAAAAATTCCTTCCGAATATAATCGGTAAGAATAACACATCTCAAATCGGATTTTAAACTTTCGCGTTCAGCTTTGACAATACTGACGATGCTTTTAAGTTTACTCGGACTGTTAGATAATGATTTATACAACAATTTTTTGCCTATAAAATCGACGGATTTTCGCTCAAAAACATTGAGTCGTCTTAATCGTTTTTCTAAAGTTGAAACATATTTTTCCTGTTCAATTAAGTGTTCTCTATCGGAAACTAAGATATTCTGAAATAAAACACCCAACCAATACAAATCGAGTTCAGGAAACTGAATCATTTCTTGTTTTTCAAAGCCTAAAACTTCTAATTTTTGATGATCGATTTCAAATCCACAAGCATACAAAAATATGAGAATAGCCGAAAAATAGTCGGTATTAGAATAGAGTTCGTCTAGGTGCCAATTAGGGTTTTTATAAAAACGGTGTTCAACTAAAAAATCGATGAAGGTGTCATCTTTTACTAATTCGTCTTTAAAATCTGAAATATCGCGTCTAAAATCAACAATAAAATTGATTTCTAAATCCTCAGGTTTTGAGAAGTATACAAAATCTTGATGCGGACTTAAATCGCCTTCACGTACCAAATCTGGTACTGCAATTTCATCATCAACCTCGCCACAGAGCGTAAAATATTTAGACACTTCTGTTCTACTACTATCGTAAGGTGGTGTTGCCGTAAGTGCCACGATATAAAACTTAGAATTCCGTTTTAAATCCATTAAGCATTTCCACCACGCATTTTTTAAATGATGTGCTTCATCTAAAACAAGGGTTTCAATATTGTGTTTGTTGAAGAATTGGTAATAATCGTTTTTGTCTTCAAACGTTTTATAGAAAGCATGAAGCGATTGATAGGTTGAAAAGGTTACATCGCTTGGCGATTTAATATCGAATGAAAAAGCTTCAAAATCACAATCCTCAGTAAAAAAGTTTTGTAATCGGTCTTCCCATTGATTTCTAATCGTCAATGTTGGAGCTAAAACAAGCGTTTTCTTTCCTAATTTTCTAACAATTTCTAGTCCTAGAATCGTTTTTCCAGAACCAGGAGGTGCAATCACGTGAAAATGATTGTCTGCAATATGACTATTAAAATGCTTTAAAAGTTCGGCTTGGTAGCTTCGCCAAGGAAAAATAAATTCTAAATCATCTAGGGATTTGAGCACTCAGAAATGGGTTTAAATCGTTAACTTTGTATTTGATAAAAGTAATCATAATCCTCATACATAAAAACCTGTCAGGTTTTAGATACTGAATTAACTTCAGCACAACACCTAACAAGTCTAAAACACATAATCATGTTTCCATTACGAAGAAATAGAAGACTAAGAACTAACGCGGCTATTAGAAGTTTAGTTAGAGAAAACTACATTACTCCAAATGATTTTTTAGTACCACTTTTTGTGGTTGAAGGTAAAGGCGTAAAAGATGAAATACCGTCTATGCCCAACTATTTTAGGTACAGTTTAGATTTACTTGAAAATGAAGTTAAAGAATTATGGAGCTTAGGTTTAAAAGCGGTGTTACTCTTTGTAAAAGTTCCGGATAATTTAAAAGATAACAAAGGTACAGAGGCATTAAACTCAGATGGATTGATGCAACGCGCTATTAAAACGGTAAAAAATGCTTGTCCGGATATGATAGTGATGACAGATGTTGCACTCGACCCTTATTCTTCCGTTGGCCACGATGGTATTGTACAAAACGGGATGATTATTAATGACGAATCTGCCGAAGTGCTCGCAAAAATGGCCTTAACACACGCTCAAGCGGGTTCTGATTTTGTAGCGCCTAGCGATATGAACGATGGAAGAACATTACATATTCGTCAATTACTAGAACAAGAAGGCTATAAAAACACAGGTATTATGGCTTATACTGCAAAATACGCATCTTCGTTTTATGGTCCTTTTCGCGACGCTCTTGATTCTGCACCTGTAGATTTAGTTGATGTCCCAAAAGACAAAAAAACCTACCAAATGGATTTTGGTAACCGAATTGAAGCAGTTAGAGAAACCTTGATAGATATTGAAGAAGGTGCCGATATTGTGATGGTTAAACCAGGCCTTTCCTACCTAGATATTTTAAGAGATATTAAAAATGAAGTCGATGTACCTGTAGCCGTGTATCAAGTCTCTGGCGAATACGCCATGATAAAAGCAGCCGCAGAAAAAGGGTGGTTAAATCATGATCAGGTAATGCTAGAAACTACGATGGCTTTTAAGCGTGCTGGTGCCGATATTATTACCTCTTATTTTGCTAAAGATGTTGTGAAAATTATTAATGGGTAAAAAATTATTCAAGCCTTTAACGTCTTACTATTTACATCAAAAAATCTAAAAATACTTTAAAAATAAGCTAATCAACACTTAGTTTTTGATTGACAACAATCCAATTTTTATATATTTGATTTTGAATCGTTAGAAAAACATTAAAACTGATTTACAATCGAAAAAATGGATAAAATTGACAAGAAAATAATAAAAATGCTTTCTGCAAACGCTCGAGAGTCTTTTGCGAACATCGGGAAGTCGGTAGATTTATCGGCACCTGCCGTTGGGAAACGCGTTAAACAATTAGAGGAAAAAGGATTTATTTTGGGGTATTCACTTCGAATTAACCATGATAAATTAGGCCTCACCACAAGAGCTTATATCAATCTAAAAATTCATCAATCTAGCACTTTAAGAACGGCCTATAATCAAATTAAAACCTTTAAAGAAGTACAACGTTGCGACCGAGTTTCCGGAGAAGACAGTCTGTATATTCTAGCTTATTTTAAAAACAATAAAGGTTTAGTTACAATGTTAGAACGCATTTCACAATATGGTGTGCCTAATACCAGAATCATTTTAGAGAGTTAATGTTTGCTAAACTAATAATTCTATATTATTTATCAGCAAAAGGATTCCCACTGAACTTTACAAACTCTTCATGAGTTAATAACTCTCCTTCAAAAGGCTGTTATATACTATCTTTAATGGTTTCGAGACGATACGTTACCTTTCCTTTAAGTTGAGCAGATAAGCCATATGAACTTAGTATAACGAGTATTAAAAATATGCTCTTCATAGTTTAATTTACAAAATATTTCAACTATTTATTTCTTGTTATAAAATTTAACTTGGTAATAACTAAAAAACTAGCGCACCTAAAATTAGTATTCATTTTGTAACTTTGTGTATCTAAACTCTAAAACATTAATGGGCTTACTCATTTTTTTCGCTGTCATTTCCATCTTCTTTTCATTTTTATGTTCAATTTTAGAAGCTGTTCTTTTAAGTATTACTCCAACTTTTCTTAATCTTAAAAAAAAAGAGGGTAAATCTTATGCTGTTGAATTGGAAGAATTAAAAAAAGATGTTGATCGACCACTTATCGCCATTTTAACCTTAAACACTATTGCGCATACGGTTGGTGCCATCTTAGTTGGTGTACAAGCTAAAGTTGCCTATGTAGAATTATATGGCAGTACAGAACACAGTATTTTAGGCATTAATTTTACGGAAGAATTAATGGTTGGACTCGTGTCTACAATAATGACGATTCTTATCTTAGTTGCTTCAGAAATTATACCTAAAACCATAGGAGCCACCTACTGGAAGCAATTATCTAATTTTACCGCAAAGGCTTTAAACGTTCTAATTTTTCCTTTAAAATGGACAGGTATTTTATGGCTACTTCAATTAACTACAAAACTAATTGGCGGTCAAGGCCATGGAAGTGTTTTAAATAGAGAAAGTTTTGCCGCAATGGCAGAAATAGCGGAAGAAGAAGGTGTTTTTGAAGAAAACGAAAGTAAGGTTATTAAAAACCTACTTAGCTTTAAGGAGGTTCAAGCCAAAGACGTTATGACACCGCGTACAGTAATGAAAACGGAAAACGAAAAAATGACGGTTGAAGCATTTTTTAAAGCCAATTCTAATATTCGATTTTCTAGAGTTCCTGTCTATACAGATGACGCTGATAATATTACTGGTTTAGTTTTAAAAGCGGAAGCATTTAAAGAAATGGCCCTTGGTAATGGTTCTAAATTATTGTCGGAAATTAAACGCAGTATCATTATTGTGAATCGTAATTTACCTATTCCTACTTTATTTGAACAATTATTAGAAAGCCGAAATCACCTCGCCTTAGTCGTCGATGAATACGGAACTGTTAGTGGTTTACTTACAATGGAAGATGTTATTGAAACACTTCTGGGACTCGAAATTATGGACGAAAGTGATAATGTTTCTGATTTACAACTATTAGCACGAAAAAGCTGGGAATCTAGAGCAAAACGTTTAGGAATAATAGAAAATGATAATCCTGAAAAATAAGCCACAACTTGGAACCTTCCATTCTACAAACCTGTTTTATTGAAACTCCACTTGGACACGCTAAAATTACAGGTAACGAAAACGGTATTGCATCAGTTTCAATATTAGATACGCAAGAGGAATTATCAGACAGCATTCCAGAATCGTTATTAGATTGTGTTATTCAGCTTAAAGCATACTTCAACGACACCCGAAAAACGTTCGACCTAAAACTTAATCCAGAAGGTACAACGTTTCAGAAAAAAGTATGGAAACAGTTAGAAACTATTCCTTTTGGTAAATCCATCTCGTATTTAGACTTATCCAAGCAGTTAGGTGATGCTAAAGCCATACGAGCTGTAGCTAATGCCAACGGAAAAAACCCGCTTTGGATTATTGTTCCTTGCCATAGAGTTATTGGAAGCGATGGCAGTTTAACAGGTTATGCTGGCGGGTTATACAGAAAACAATGGCTGCTTAATCATGAAAGTGACTACAAACAACAAATGCTTTTTTAAGATTACTTTTACTATATTTAGTTTCTAAACCCGTCCTATGAAATTTATAAAAACATTATTAAAATGGCTCATCGGCATCATTGCTATGGCTGTTATCGCGGCATACATTTTTGATTTCGATTATATCTTAAAAGGGATTCGCGTGGTGTATTTCACTGGTCATAGCTCAGCTTTTATTGATGACCATCCATATTTTGAAAATGATACCATTAAAAAAGGAACACATACTGATGCTTGGCCATTACACAAAAACTATAATACTGTAGAGGCGACGCAAGCCCTAACAGATATTAATACAGAACTTGGTACAGTTGCGTACCTTATTATTAAAAATGACAGTATTTTTTATGAAAATTATGCTGAAAATTATAGCAAAGACTCTAAAACCAATTCATTTTCTATGGCTAAAAGTATCACAACGTCGCTACTTGGCAAAGCCATTATGGACGGTTACATTAAAAATTTAGACCAACCTGTAAGTGATTTTTATACCGAATTTAAAGGCGCAAAAACAACCGTTGGAGATTTATCTTCCATGGCTTCTGGATTAGATTGGGTAGAATCTTATACAAGTCCATTTTCAATAACAGCTAGAGCAAATTATGATGACGATTTAGCCGAAACCATATTAAACCAAAAGGTTATAAAAACACCAGGCAATGAGTTTGAATATTTAAGCGGAAGCACACAATTATTGGGAATGGTTATTAAAAAAGCTACAGGAAAACCATTAGCAGATTATCTTTCCGAAAGTTTTTGGCAACCTCTTGGTGCTAAAAGTGATGCCTTGTGGCAATTAGACGATGACGAGAACAAATTAGCAAAAGCTTTTTGTTGTATTTCTAGTAATGCACGCGATTTTGCACGTTTTGGTAAGCTTTATAAAAATCATGGACAATGGCATGGTAAACAAATCTTAGATTCAACGTTTGTGGCCAAAGCAACCACATCTCGATTTAATGGTCAACCTTATGGCTATGGCTTTTGGATTAGTGATTATAATGGGAAACACACCTTTGCTATGCGAGGAATTTTAGGGCAATATGTAATTGTTATTCCTCAAGACAATTTAATGGTCGTGAGATTAGGTCATCACAGAAGTTCTGAGACCATAAATTCTTTTCCTTCCGATTTTTATATTTATATTGATGAAGCTTATGAGATGATGGGTAAATAAGCTTTAATACCTGACAGGTTTTAAAAACCTGTCAGGTCTAACACATAAACAAAATATGATTAGCAAACTCAACCTAGAAAACATCCTCTTCTTAGATATAGAAACCGTTCCGGAAACGGAACATTTCTCAGATTTAGAAGCTGCTAAACAAGACCTTTGGGAAGCCAAATCACGCTATCAAAGAAGGGAAGAGTATACAGCTGAAGAATTTTATGACAGAGCTGGCATTTGGGCTGAGTTTGGTAAAATCGTCTGTATTTCGGTTGGATATTTTAAGATGGAAGGCGAATCTAGAACCTTTAGAGTGACCTCATTTTATGGTGATGAAATCAAAATTCTAAAGGATTTTAAAAACTTATTAATCACACATTTTAGCTCAAACAAACATTTACTTTGTGCACATAATGGTAAGGAATTCGATTTTCCGTATATCGCAAGACGTATGATTATCCACAACATAGAATTACCATACAAATTGAATCTCTTCGGAAAAAAACCTTGGGAAGTACCACATTTAGACACCTTAGAACTCTGGAAATTTGGCGACTATAAATCGTATACCTCGTTAAAGTTATTGACCAATGTTTTAGGTATTCCTTCACCAAAAGATGATATTGATGGTAGCGAGGTTTATCGCGTGTATTACAAGGAAAAAGAAATAGATCGCATTATTATCTATTGCGAAAAAGATACCATTGCTGTCGCGCAGATTTTCTTACGATTGCGTGGCGATGAATTGCTACATGATAATGAAATAAAACATGTGTAATTTTGTAATCTAGATTCAAACTTTATTTATGGCAAATTTAATAGAGGTCCAAGGCTTAAATATCTCATTTTTTAAGCACCAACTTGAAAAACAAATTATAAGTAACATTTCGTTTGAAATTAAACCAAATGAAATTGTAGCTGTAGTTGGTGAATCTGGTTCTGGTAAATCTATTTCTTCGTTAGCATTAATGGGTTTATTACCCAAACAAATTTCTAAGATTACCGCTGGCTCTATTTTGTTTGAAGACAGAAACCTGGCTAACCTTTCAGAAAAAGAGTTCCAATCTATAAGAGGTAACGACATTGCCATGATTTTTCAAGAACCTATGAGTTCTTTAAATCCGTCGATGCGTTGCGGTAAACAAGTTGAAGAAATTTTGAAACAACATGTCAAATTAACGGATTCGGAAATAAAATCACAAGTTTTAAATCTTTTCGAAAAAGTAAAATTGCCTAACCCAAAACGGATTTTTAAAGCCTATCCTCATGAAATTTCAGGTGGACAAAAACAACGCGTTATGATTGCGATGGCAATTGCATGCAAACCAAAATTGTTAATTGCTGACGAACCTACAACAGCATTAGATGTCACCGTTCAAAAAGAAATTTTAGAGTTATTGAAAACCATTCAAACTGAAACCAAAATGAGTGTGTTGTTTATCTCGCACGATTTATCGTTGGTGTCTGAATTAGCCGATCGGGTTCTAGTGATGTATCAAGGTAAAATCGTAGAACAAGGCACAACTGACACTATTTTTAATCATCCAAAACACAACTATACCAAAGCGCTGATTAACGCAAGACCGTCTACAGATTATAGGTTAGAGCAATTACCAACCATTTCAGATTTTATGGCAGACGAGGTTAATAATGCCATTATTTCTGATGCTGACAGAGCAGAAAATCATAAAAAACTGTATGCTAAAGACCCGTTATTAGAGGTGATTGATGTTGAAAAAACATACTTTTCTAAAACAGGATGGTTTACAAAAGAGCAAGAATTTAATGCTGTTGATGGTGTAAGTTTTAAAGTGTTTCCTGGCGAAACTTTAGGCTTGGTTGGTGAATCTGGCTGCGGAAAATCGACTTTAGGGAATGCCATATTACAATTAGATAAAGCTACATCTGGACGTATTTTATATAAAGGAAAGGATATAACTAACTTAAGCCGTTCCGAAATGCGAACGATGCGAAAGGATATTCAGATTATTTTTCAGGATCCATTTGCCTCTTTAAACCCACGCTTAACTGTTGGAAATGCGATTTTAGAACCCATGAAAGTTCACAAAATTGGAACGTCAAACAGCTCACGAAAAGAAAAAGTTATAGCTATTTTAGAAAAAGTAGGCTTAGAAGCTTCGGCCTTTAATCGTTATCCTCATGAATTTTCTGGAGGACAACGACAGCGTGTCGGTATTGCAAGGACAATTGCTTTAGAACCTCAACTTATTGTTTGTGACGAATCGGTTTCGGCATTGGACATTTCTGTACAAGCACAAGTTTTAAATTTATTGAACGCGTTAAAAGCACAATTTGGCTTCACCTATATATTTATTTCACACGATTTAGCAGTTGTAAAATATATGGCAGATCAATTATTAGTAATGAATCAAGGAAAAATTGAGGAAATTGGAGACGCAGATGATATCTATGCATCGCCAAAACAAGCTTACACAAAAAAGCTTATTCATGCTATTCCGAAAGGGTTATAGCATGAATACTCTTTTGGCTAATTTAAAAACATTAGATACTAACTCAAAAGTATCTTCTAATACTGAAAATTCTTGATTTTCATTTAAAGTAGGTTCTGGTAGATTTGATTTAGTTTTCATAAGCAGTAATTCATGGTAGATTTAGGGGCAAAAAGGTAAATTTCGGTTTATGTTAAATCAGGTTAATAAATTAGTTTTTGTTTGGGATTACAATATGAAACATAATTTCAATTAATCAGCCTAAATACATTATAAATCGATGAAATACATTATTTTTTAACATTTAACATATTATATAACGATTTTTCGCACAAAAAAGCCGCTAAATATTAGCGGCTCTAATTTTTGTATTACCGTATTACCTATAATTTCATTTCAGGAATATCTCCTTCAATAATTAATTCACCTTCTGTAGCCTTTTTGATGTCTTCGACTGAGACACCAGGAGCGCGTTCTAAAAGTTTAAACCCTTTTGGTGTTACTTCTATAACCGCCATGTTTGTTACTATTCGCTTTACACAGCCAACACCTGTTAATGGTAAAGAGCATTTTTTCAGTAACTTAGACGCACCTGCTCTATTAGTATGCATCATGGCTACTATAATATTTTCAGCACTAGCGACTAAATCCATTGCTCCTCCCATACCTTTAACCATCTTTCCGGGAATTTTCCAGTTCGCTATATCACCATTTTCTGACACCTCCATAGCTCCAAGTATCGTTAAATCAACATGTTGACCTCTTATCATTCCAAAACTTGTTGCCGAATCAAAAAATGATGCTCCTGGCAATGTTGTTATCGTTTGTTTGCCTGCGTTTATAATATCTGCATCTTCTTCTCCTTCAAAAGGAAAAGGCCCCATTCCTAAAACGCCATTTTCACTTTGAAACTCTACTTCAATATCATCTCTTACATAATTAGCTACTAGTGTTGGAATACCAATTCCTAAGTTAACATAGTAACCGTCTTTTACTTCTTTTGCGATGCGTTTCGCTATTCCGTTTTTATCTAACATAACTATGCTTTTTGTCTTACCGTGAGTTGTTCAATTCGTTTTTCATAATTTTCTCCTTCAAAAATACGCTGAACAAAAATGCCTGGAATATGAATTTGATTGGGATCTAATTCACCAACTGGCACTAATTCTTCAACCTCAGCAACTGTAATTTTTGCTGCGCCACACATTATTGGATTAAAATTTCGCGCTGTTCCTTTAAATATTAAGTTTCCGGCAGCATCGCCTTTCCATGCTTTAATAAAAGCATAGTCGGCTTTAAAAGCGTGTTCTAACACATACATTTTACCATCAAATTCTCGTACTTCTTTTCCTTCTGCGACTTCTGTTCCGTATCCTGCAGGAGTAAATATGGCAGGAAAACCAGCTTGTGCAGCTCTACAGCGTTCTGCTAGTGTGCCTTGAGGTATTAATTCTACGTCTAACTCGCCCGAAAGCATTTGACGTTCAAATTCATCGTTTTCGCCAACATAAGATGAGACCATCTTTTTGATTTGCTTTTGATGTAATAATAAACCTAAGCCAAAATCATCGACTCCAGCATTATTTGAAATACAGGTTAGTCCTTTTATATTACGTTTTACGAGGTTGGCAATGGCATTTTCTGGAATTCCAGATAAACCAAAACCACCAAACATAAAGGTCATATTATCACTGACACCCTCAAGGGCTTCAGAAATATTGTTCACTTTTTTATTAATCATATTTAGAAATATTTTGCTTTTTAAAAATACAAAACTATGTCCTAAAGTTATAATTAATAGTCATAAAATAAGGGTGTGACTTTTAAGGGTTCTTAGAAATCGAACTCTATATTTTCAATAGCATCTGACTCATCGATAATATCTCCTTCATCTGTTGCTGTGCAGTCTATATCAATTTTTAAATTTAAAGGTTTTTCAAATTCACCTTTAGATACATTTAAGGTTTCGTCTGCATAACAAGCTTTCATGTACAAGCCCCAAATTGGCAATGCCATTGTAGCTCCTTGACCGTAAGTAATCGTTCTGAAGTGAGCTGCTCTATCTTCTGCACCAACCCAAACTCCTGTTACCAAGTTGGGCACCATTCCCATAAACCATCCATCACTTTGATTTTGTGTGGTTCCTGTTTTTCCAGCAATAGGGTTTGTTAATTCATACGGATAACCAGTCATTACCTCCTGATACATTTTATTGTATTTATCAACACCTTTAGTCCTTAAACGACCACCTGAACCTGCTTTTGTAACCCCTTCTAAAAGATTTACCGTTACATAAGCTACCTCTTCACTTAAAACATCTTTACTTTCTGGTACAAATTGATACAGAATCGTTCCGTTTTTATCTTCTATTCGTGTCACCATTACTGGTTTATTATACACTCCTTTATTGGCAAAGGTAGAATACGCTGCCACCATTTCGTATACACTAATATCAGGTGTTCCTAAAGCAATAGCTGGTACTGGTAAAATATCTGAAGTAACACCTAGTTTATTCGCCATTTCAACAACAGGTTGTGGTCCAACCTCATTCATTAAACGTGCTGTAATAGTATTTGTTGAACTCGCCAAAGCATCTTTTAGCGATTGCTCACCAGAATAATTACCATCCGAGTTTTTAGTGGTCCAAGGCTCTGGGTTTCCAAATTTATTGGCTTCAATAGTAATAGGTGTTCTTGGAAATTTATCGCAAGGAGATAACTGAAGCTGATCAATTGCTGTAGCATAAACAAAAGGTTTAAAAGTTGAACCCACTTGACGCTTACCTTGCTTTACCATATCGTATTGGAAATGTCTATAATTCATTCCGCCTACCCAAGCTTTTACATGACCTGTTTGCGGATCCATAGACATCATACCTGGTCGCAAAAATGACTTATAGTAACGCATAGAATCTAAGGGTTTCATAACAGTATCCACCTCACTAGCTTTACCATCTATCCATTTAAACACAGTCATGTCTGTTGGTTCGTAAAACGACGCTTCTATTTCTTTATCTGATTTTCCTTGATTTTTTAGAATTCTCCAACGTTCACCACGTCTCATTCCGTCCTTTAATAATTTATCAACTTCAGAACTACTAAGTTCTAAAAATGGTGCTGTTTTATTACGGTCAGGTGTATTCTGATGATCAAATTCTGCCTGTAACCTTGGCATATGCTGCCCAATGGCATCTTCTGCATATTGTTGCATGCGAGAATCTATAGTTGTGTAGATTTTAAGTCCATCTGTATATAAATCGTATTTAGTACCATCTGGTTTTCTGTTCTCTTCTTTATTTGCCCATTCTTTCATAAATCCTCTGAGGTATTCTCTAAAATAAGTAGCAATACCTTCTCGATGCGATTCTGGTGAGTAGTTTAAATCTAATTCTGTTTTTTGAAGTGAATCTTTAACCTCTTCTGTGATATAATCATATTTAGCCATTTGAGCTAAAACAACATTTCGTCTGTTTCTAACACCAACAGGGTTTTTATGAGGTCTAGGATTATATAGTGAAGAATTCTTAAACATCCCGACTAACATCGCTGACTCTTTTGTATCTAAATCTCTTGGTTCTTTACCAAAATAAATACGAGATGCTGAACGAATACCATCTCCATTATTACCAAAATCATAGATGTTAAAGTACATGGCAATAATTTCCTCCTTTGTATATTGTCGCTCTAAACGGATGGCTAACACCCATTCTTGTATTTTTTGTATGATAGCATTTGTAGTACTTTCTTTATCCCTAAAACCAATAAACAATTGCCTTGCCAACTGTTGAGATATTGTACTTGCACCTCCTCTTCTACCTAAGAAAACAAAGGCTCTCAAAGTGCCTCTTCCATCAATACCTGAATGATTATAATGACGCACATCTTCTGTTGCGATTAGCGCATCTACTAAGTTTTTTGGTAAATCTTCAAACCCAATAGGTGTTCTGTTATCGTCAAAATAAAACTTACCTAATGTTTGATTATCTGAAGAAATAATTTCCGTTGCTAAGTTTGTTTCAGGATTTGCTAATCTAGAAGGGTCAGGCATATCACCTAACACACCCCAAGATGCCAATAAAAATATAGACACTACGGCAAGGATGCCACCTAAAAATACGATCCAAAACCAACGTACGTACTTTGAAAAATCTAAAGTCTTTGTTTTAGATTTCATTGTTTTCTTTTTTGCCATGTTCTCTATTTTTGAGCCTTTTCTACTCTAAAACCAATTTCAGTTATACCTTGTAAATTTTCTACACCATTAACAACACCATAGTTTCGCATGGCATGTTGAATGTTAACCGTATACTCACCTTCTTCATTAAACGCAAACGGTTCTTTATAGCCTCTATACCACAATTTATTCTCTTTTAAATCTGAAAATCCGGTACCTAAAAGCTCACCATTTGGTGCTGCCATTTTATATTCTAATGTATCTTTAACCACCTTTCCGTTAGGATAGTTCATCTCTACAATAAGAAATAAATTACTAAACTTATAAGCGTCAGTATTTCTTAAATTAACATACAAATTATATCCATTTAAAGTATCTGGTGCTTTAAAGTTAAATGTTGCGATAGAATCTTTGTTCCATTGATTAGGAACCGATGCATACTCGTCAAACACAGCGTCGGAATCGCAACTTGTAAATAAAAGACAGCCGACAACAACCAAAAACAACTTATTAGTCTTTCTTAGTATTTGCATTGGATTTGGCTTTTGGTTTTTGATTACGGTTTCGATTTTGAGTTTTATTCTTGTTGTTGTTTTTGTTGTTTCGGTTCTTAGAATTTCTTTTGTTCCTATTATTTTTACGTTTCTTATTCGATTTTGGATTATCGAAACGTGTTAAACTATCTTGACCTACAACATTCTCAAACTCGTTTTTAGTGTCTTGTATATGCTCAGCAGCATATTCTTCAAGACTTGTCACTTTCTCTCTTTTCTTGTTTTTTGCAATAATTTCATTGGCTTGCGCAGTGGTAATAATGTGCCAATTCATCCACTCACCTTCATAAGCATACCACATTAAACCCTTGAAAATATCGGTTTTTTGGCAAACTGCATTTCCTTTTTCAGTGTACAATTTAGTGTCAGATTTCGGAAATGCTTTTAGTGCATCTAAATACGAATCTAATTCGTAATTAAGACAACATTTTAACTTTCCGCATTGACCTGCAAGTTTTAAAGGGTTTAAAGACAGTTGCTGATAACGTGCCGCTGAAGTGCTTACCGATCTAAAATCGGTTAACCAGGTTGAACAACATAATTCTCTACCACAAGAACCGATACCACCAAGTCTTGCAGCTTCTTGTCTAAAGCCAACTTGTTTCATCTCAATACGTGTTCTGAACTCGCGTGCAAAGACTTTTATTAACTCTCTAAAATCTACACGTTCTTCTGCTGTGTAATAGAAAGTAGCTTTACTACCATCTCCTTGAAACTCAATATCTGAAATTTTCATTTTCAGATTTAAATCTATAGCAAACTGACGCGCTTTTACCTTCATTGGCTCTTCTCTATCTCTAGCCTGTGACCAAACATCAATATCTTTTTGTGATGCTTTTCGGTATATTTTTAAAACATTTTCTGAGTCGTCAAGCTTTACTTTTTTGCGCTTCATTTGTACGCTTACCAATTCGCCAGTAAGTGTAACCATTCCGATATCGTGACCAGACTTTGCCTGTGTTGCCACAATGTCTCCAATGCTTAATGTAAGATTTTCTGTGTTTTTATAATAGTGTTTTCTGCCATTTTTAAAACGTACTTCTACACCGATAAAGGGTTCTTGTCCGTTAGGAAGCGACATGTTGGCTAACCAATCAAAAACAGTTAATTTATTGCAGCTATCTGTACCACAAGTTCCGTTGTTTTTGCATCCTTTTGGTTGGCCATCTTTACCAGTTGTACAACTGTTACAAGCCATAAATAATATATATGTTAAATCTAAATTCCGAATATGAACTAATCCGTTTTCTTCGTACTCTGCAAAGACGTACTTAAGCTAAAACGAAATAAAATCAATTCATAAGTATTAAAAATCTAGATATAGGATTCGTAAATAATTAATGAGTAAAGATAATATTATTTATTGAGTTATCTAAAGTCTGCTTTGATATTGCGAGCTGTTGTTGCTCTATGATAGAAAAAAATTGATGTTCACATTGAGCGCGGTCCAAAAAACTATAAAAAATAACCGTATAGATTTCTCGACTGAGCTCGAAATGACATTTATCTATTTTTTAGATGTCATCGTTTCAAAAATATTCCGCAGGTCTTTTTTATAAGGCAAATGATCTGCGCGTCCTTTTTTGAAAATATCGTTACTATTACCTTGGCCTTTTCGCAGTGCTTTTTGCTCTTCGTAAGGCAATTGATTTATTTCCATGCAGTTAGTTGAACAGCAATTTTCCATTTTTGCTTTACACTCATCACACTGAATAAATAGTAAGTGACATGCTTCATTAGCACAATTGGTATGTAAATCTGCTGGCTTTCCGCATTGGTGACAATTGGCAATAACATCATCTGAAATTCGTTCAGATCGTCTTTCGTCGAACACAAAATTCTTGCCTAAAAATTTATTTTCCAATCCTTTAGCTTCAATTTGTCTGACGTAGTTTATGATTCCGCCTTCAAGCTGAAACACATTTTTAAAACCTTTATGCTTATAATACGCACTCGCTTTTTCACAACGAATTCCACCAGTACAATACATCACTAGTTTTTTATCTTCTTTATGTTCTCTTAAGTCTTCTTCTATTAAATCTAAAGATTCTCTAAACGTATCGACATCTGGAGTAACGGCATTTTTAAAATGGCCTATTTCACTTTCGTAATGATTTCTCATATCTACCAAAACGGTGTTTGGGTCTTCTATGAGTTCATTAAATTTTTCGGCATTAACGTGAACCCCTTTATTAGTGACATCAAAGGACGCATCGTTTAATCCGTCTGCCACAATTTTATTTCTGACTTTAACTTTCAGTTTTAAAAAGGCAAAATTATCGTGCTCAATAGCAATATTTAATCTCACGTTTTCTAAAAAAGAAATAGTGTCTAAGTGGTTTTTAAAGGGCTCAAAGTTTTCTGCTGGCACAGAGAGTTGGGCATTTATACCTTCATTTGCCACATAGATTCTTCCTAAGACTTCTAATTGATCCCAAGCAAGAAACAGATGATTTCTAAAAATTTCGGTATTGTTAATTTTGGCGTACTTGTAGAAAGAGATGGTTAAGCGTTCTTTTCCCGCTTGTTCAATAAGTTCTGCTCTTTCTTTAGCACTTAAGTTATTGTACAGTTGCATGCTATACTAATTTTAAGGTTAAAGAATAAGTTGCAAAGGTATTGTTTTTACTGAAAATGATTTAAAAAAAACATAAAAAAGCACCTTGAATACATTCAAAGTGCTTTACTAAATTAACCTATCAACTTAAAACAAATAATACGCTAATCTACACCGGCTTTACAGTTACTGAGGAAAAAACAAACGGTAACTGAAACACCAAATGCTTTACTAACCTTCTTAAAAATCTGAATATTTTAATTTTAACTAAAACATTTAGAAAAAATTCGCTACGCAACTCTAAAGCTAACTTCAGAGTTGATTGTAGCGTTTTTCATAGCAATTATTTCCTTTTTCATTTAGTAGATGTAAAAAGTTTAAAAGGGTTGCGTCATAAATTTAAAAAAAATAGTTCTCATTTAACGATTGGCTTCTTTTCTCTTACAAAAAGCCTCAACACCTTTGAGTATTTACATGATTATACAACTGATTATCAACACAAAAAACAACAAATAATTCAAAACAGTTTATTTCAATACACCGTTTTTAATCAGGTCCTCATAAATTTTAACACAAAAGCTTTTATTTTTATTTGGAATGAATAAAAATAAGGATACTTTTGTCAAAAATTTTTAGGTGTCTCAATTCAATTTATACGCTGTTTTATTAGGGCTTTTTTTAAGCTATTCTGCTTTTGGTCAAAATGGAAATTTTTACGGAAAAGTAAAATACGATTCTAACGAACCTGCTGTCGCAACATTTATAGCTTTAAAAGGTAATAGTATAACCAAAGAAACCAACTCTAATATCAATGGGTCTTATACGTTTAAGGACATTCCTTATGGCGAATACACCATTTCATTTTATTCACTAAACGACCAACCGAAAACCGTTACTATAACATTAGACTCAAAAAACAAAGAGGTCAATGTGACTCTAGAGGTTGCGGCTTTAGATGAAGTTTTGGTGAGATCCAAAACTGTTCAGCAAAAAATTGAAGAAAAAGGTTTTGCCGTTAACGTTATTGAGACTAAAGATGCTGCCATACAATCCATACAAGTTAACGAATTGTTAGACCAATCTGCAGGTGTTAGAGTGCGTCAATCTGGTGGTTTAGGTTCTCATGCACATTATAATTTAAATGGCATGACTGGGAATTCTGTAAAAGTTTTCATTGATGGGGTTCCCATTCGGAATTTTGGGCCGTCGTTTTCTTTAAATAGTATTCCTCCATCGTTAATAAAACGTATTGAAGTTTACAAAGGTGTTGTTCCTCCGCATTTATCTGATGATGCCATGGGTGGAGCTATTAATGTGGTATTAAATGGCATTACCAAAAATGAATTAAAAGCATCTGTTTCTGCTGGTTCTTTTGGAACCTACAGAGCTGATGTAAATGGCGGTTTCAGAAATAATAAAAACGGATTTACTGCTAGAGGATCTGCCTTTGTAAACTACGCAGACAACGATTATGAAGTTTGGGGAGATCAAGTTGCTGTAGCACTTTCTGCAGGAACTCCAGATGTTTACATCCGAGCAAAGCGTTTCCATGATCGCTATAGGTCTCAAGGAGGAAAAGCCGAATTTGGTTACACGCATGTTCCTTGGGCAGATAAGCTTTTAGCTGGTGTTTTATTGTCTAATATGGATCAACAAATTCAAACTGGTGCCACCATGGAAATTGTTTATGGTAACCGATTTACCGAGCAAAACACCAATATGTATAGTTTAGATTATGCAAAAGAAGATATTATTAAAAACCTCGATGTGAGTGCTTTTGCGTCTTATTCTCGTCTTAACAGAAAAACTATAGATACCATTGCTACGCAATACAGTTGGTTGGGACATCCTACGAGTTATTATAACGATCCTGATGTATGGGCAACTGGAGCAGAAGCAGGAAATCCAACCCTTCAAAAAGATATTGATCAAACCATTAATACACGGACAAATGTTGCTTACCATCTCAATGATAATAACACTGTTCAGTTAAATCATTTACTAAACACCTTTACACGAGATTCTGACGACCCAATGCTGCCTGCTGCTGAAAATGCACTACGAGAAGAACGCGAATATTTAAAATCTATCTTAACGGTTTCTTTTGAAAATAAAGCTTTTGATGAGAAATTGAGAACTTCGGTTTTTGGTAAATCTTATTATATGAATAGAACTTCAAAATTACGCACACGAAGTTCAAATTCATCAACTGCCACAATATCTATTGAAGAAAACACTATTTCCTCTAATGAATTTGGCTTTGGAGGCTCAATTTCATATTCATTCTCTCCAAAACTTACTGTATTTGGTTCTGCCGAAAAAGCCATTCGGTTACCAGAAGCCAATGAAGTCTTTGGAAATGTAGCCGCAAATTTAAATGCTTCAATAAATCTAAAGCCAGAACATAGTAACAACTATAACCTCGGTTTTACATACGATAATTTACAATTTAAAAAACATACGTTTGGAGTTACTGCTAATGGTTTTATTAGAGATACAGACGATTTAATTATGCAACTGCCAACAGGTAGTAACGAAGAATTCTTTGCAAACTCTAATGTTGGGAAAATATATACTGAAGGTGTTGATTTAACTCTAAATTATAACTACAACGAAGCACTTTTCTTTAGTGCTAATACCTCGTTCTTTAATGCTAGAGATTATAATGTGACTTATGATGTTAATGGAAATCCAATTACACCAAGCTATGAAAGACTAGCCAACACACCGTATTTTACAATGAATTATAATTTAAAATTCAATACCAAAAATCTTATTCAAAAAGGATCTACACTATCTAGCTATACTAATTTATTATATGTACATGAATTTTTTAGAGGTAGCAGTGTTCTTGGTGGATCTGGAAAAACAATAATTCCAAGCCAAGTGTCTTTTGATGCTGGTTTTGCTTATACATTTCCCAAAAACAAAGTCTCATTTAGTTTTGATGTAAAAAACATTTTAAACAATCAATTATTCGACAATTATGCCCTTCAAAAACCTGGAAGAGGGTTTTATGGGAAACTAACATTTTCAATTTTATAATTACTTTTAATTTAATACTTATGAATTTTAAAAACCTATTTCGTTTTACCTTTATTTCAGCCCTATCTTTAGCTACGTTTTCATGTAGTGAAGATGATGTACCAAGCTCAGGACCATCTGAATCTAATTACAGACCATATCACTTGGTTATAGGTTCAAGTCCTACAGGAGAATCAGAAACTTACACTCAAGGAGTCACTGTTGAAGACCTTAATAATCCTGACAAAACATTTACATTTAGTGGTTTTGGTAAAGAAATACCATCAACTCGTACAGCAAGATTATACACATCTGATGATGGCGAAACGGTATACAATTTAAATTATGGTGGTGGTGATATTGCCAAGTATGATTATGTCAGTGGACAAAACTATGATTTGCTTTTAACAACTGATATCCAAGCCGTAATGGGAACTGCATATCCACGTTGGACAAAAATCGATGAGAACTACGCGATGTTACATAACGTCACTACCGAGAACATTTATGAAAATCCTGAAGACGAGACTTCTCCCTACATCAAAACTACAGCCACAGTAACTTTGGCTCGTGTAGACTTAAATACAATGACCGTTTTAGAAAATTCATCATTTGAATTCCCTTATAGTGAAGATGAATCTACTGAAGGTATTTATGCTTTCCGTATTGATGCACCAGTAATTACTAATGGAAAATTATACTATGGTGTTGCGAAACGATTTTATGATGCTTTAACAGGTGAAAGAGGTACAATGGTTTACGATAATATTGAAACCTTGGTTGTAGATTATCCTTCTTTAGAAAATGAAACTACAATTACCTCAACTTTAGCCCAAGGTTCTACTAATGGTTATAGAACACCAGTTTCTCATAAAGATGAAAGTGGAGATACATACCAATTAGTAACCAGCGGAGACGCTTCTATTATGAAAATAAGCAATGGTGCTTATGATACGGCTTATGGTAAATTTGATATAAAATCATTATTAGGTTATAATGCTGAAGCAAATACAGGATGGTTTTACGTTGGCAATGGTATTGGATATGTACCTGTATTAAACACAGATTTAGGTGATAATGCAAGTTCTAATTGGGATATTGTACGTATTGATGTGTACAATAAAACAGCCGTTAAAATGAATATTCCATTAGATTTATGGTTACGTCAGTACCAATGGGCAAGTGTTATTGATGGCAAATTATATATGGCATTAGCATCCTTAGGAGGTGTTGGTAATGTTTATATTTTTGATCCTAATTCTACAAGTCCAGATGGTTATACCACAGGTGCAACTTTAGAAACTGGTACAACAGATGCTTCATATATTGGACTATTTTAAAACAGTCTAACGCATTAAATAGTAAAACCAGAGCATGAATTTGTTCTGGTTTTTTTGTGTTTTATAATCTAAAATAATACCTATTCCTTTTTAAAAAATAAAAAAAGATTACCTGCATTTGTAGTAATTTGAAACAAGAAATGTTATTAATTAAAATAAGTGGTATTTTTGAATATTAATTAATTAAGAATTCTTAGAAAACAGAACATATGAGTAATGAAAAAGACGCAAAATTAAAAGCCTTAAAATTAACTTTAGACAAGTTAGATAAAGCTTACGGAAAAGGAACAGTAATGAAAATGAGCGACCAAGCTGTGGTAGATGTTGATGCGATACCTTCAGGCTCATTAGGATTAGATATAGCTTTAGGCGTTGGTGGTTATCCTAGAGGACGTGTTATTGAAATATATGGTCCGGAATCATCAGGTAAAACAACCCTAACACTTCATGCTATTGCCGAAGCTCAAAAAGCCGGTGGTATTGCAGCATTTATTGATGCAGAGCACGCTTTTGACCGTTTTTATGCTGAAAAATTAGGTGTAGATATCGATAATTTAATAATTTCTCAACCCGATAATGGTGAACAAGCATTAGAAATTGCAGATAACCTAATTAGATCTGGTGCTATTGATATTGTAGTGGTCGATTCTGTTGCGGCTTTAACACCAAAAAGTGAGATTGAAGGTGAAATGGGAGATTCTAAAATGGGCTTACATGCGCGTTTAATGTCTCAGGCTTTAAGAAAATTAACGGCTTCAATTAGCAAAACAAATTGTACGGTGATTTTTATTAACCAATTACGTGAAAAAATTGGTGTTATGTTCGGAAACCCGGAAACTACAACAGGTGGTAATGCCTTAAAGTTTTACGCTTCAGTACGTTTAGACATCAGACGATCTACACAAATTAAAGATAGCGATAGTAACGTAATGGGTAATAAAACCCGAGTTAAAGTCGTGAAAAATAAAGTAGCTCCACCGTTTAGATTGGCGGAGTTTGATATTATGTATGGAGCTGGTATTTCTAAAGTTGGAGAAATTTTAGATCAAGCTGTACAGCATGAAGTCGTTAAAAAGAGTGGCTCATGGTTTAGCTATGGAGATACCAAACTAGGACAAGGTCGTGATGCCGTTAAACTTATTATTAAAGACAATCCAGATCTGATGGATGAGTTAGAGGAAAAAGTTAGAGCACTGATTAACGACCCTAAATAGAACATTGAAAAAAAATCCTGATTAATTCAGGATTTTTTTGATTTCAGACGCAACCCTTTTGGCTTTTCTACATCTATTAGGTGAAATTGATTATTTTTAATTATGAAAAGATATACCATTTTAGCCTTAGTCTTTGGCTTTGTCACTGCATTTACATCTTGTAGTCTCGATGATGATAGTAATTATATTGGTAACGAAATTATACCAATAGAAAGTGTAGAAATACCAGATCACTTTATTTTTGGAGAAAGCTACGAAATTGAAATAACATATAATCGTCCTTCAACCTGTTATCAGTTCTATAATTTTTTATACGAAATTAATGAGAACGAACGTACCGTTGCAATAATTAATTCGGTGTATAATAATTCAAATTGTGTGCAAGAAGAAGAATCGGTTACAGTAACTTTAAATTTTCTGGTTACAGAAACAGAGACTTATCTGTTTAAATTTTACCAAGGCCTTGATGAAGAAGGTGAAGATCAGTATTATTTAGTAGAAGTACCCGTTCTTAATGAAAGACCTACTTCCGACGCTATATTATTAGACTAATTATTAATTAATTCCTTAACTAATGTGAGTTTAGACAAGCTCATAAAAAATTGTATTAATAAAGATGTACAAGCTCAAAGCCAATTATACAAGCAGTATGCAAGTAAGTTATTTTCGCTTTGTCTTAAGTACTCAAAAAATTATGCACAAGCAGAAGATAACCTGCATGACGCATTCATAACTATTTTTAATAAAATAGAGCAGTATAATAATAAAGGGGCTTTTGAAGGTTGGCTAAAACGCATCGCGATTAACACCTCATTACAACGCTACAGACAAGATGTCGGTGTTTATGATATAGTAAACGAAGACCATATTGAAGATGTTTCTGTAATTATTAATGATGATAATATTAGTATTGATTTTTTGTTAAAAATCATACAAGAATTACCAGACAGATATAGATTGATATTCAATTTGTATGTTTTAGATGGTTATTCTCATGTTGAAATTAGTGAGTTAATTCAGATTTCAACAGGCACTTCAAAATCAAATCTAGCGCGCGCAAGAAAGATTTTAAAAGAAAAGATAGAAACCTACAACGCGAGTTCAAATTCGCAGAGTATATAAAAATGAGTCACAAGAAAAACATAGATAGGCTTTTTCAAGAAAAGTTTAAAGATTTTGAAGTTGCACCAAATGATGCACTTTGGGATCGCATAAACGAAAGTCTTCCTAATAAAAAGAAAAAACGCAGAGTCATTGCGCTTTGGTGGCAAGTTGGTGGAGTTGCAGCTGCAATTGCACTACTGTTTACCATTGGTTATGCTGTTTATAATTCAGACGACAATAATAATCAAGAACTTCCTATAGTAAATACTGAAGAGGTAGAAAGCCCGTTAGAAAAGGACAATTCAAATACGTCATCTCGTAAAAATCAAAACGAACTTAAATCAGTTACAGGTGAAACCACTAAGATGGTCGATTCTAAATTAGGTGCTGAACAAGAATCAAAAGTAAACGATTCTGAAACTAAAACATCTCGTAAATCGAATAGTTCAAAGCCATTAATAACACCTAAAAATTCGAATCAAACATCGAACACCGTTGCCAACACCACTAATGAAGAGAAATTAAACACTACTCAGCAACAAAACAATACATCTACAGGTACTAATAAGGCTTCGCGTACAAAAGTTGTGCAGCAAACCAAAACGTCTAATACTAATTTAAAAACAGACACTAAAATACAGTTGGCATCTGAGGTAGAACAGAAATCTGCAATTAAAAAGCGTATTGAGGATACTAAAACTACTGTCGTAGAAAACGCAACACCCAAAAAACAAGACTCTGAGACTTTTAATTCAGAAACTAATAAAGCAACCGATACTGAACCTGAGAATTCAATTATTGAAATTCCAGAGAAAGAAACCATAGAAAATGCTATTGCAGAGCATAACGAAACTATAAGTGAAGAAGAAAAAGAAGATGATCAAAGCAGGTGGAGCATTGCGCCAAATGTTGCGCCTGTTTATTTTAATTCCTTTGGTCAAGGTTCTTCTTTAGATAAGCAATTTAACGAAAATTCTAAAAGCTCTGATGTTAATATGAGTTATGGTATTGCAGGTAGTTATGCTATTTCCAAAAAACTAAAAGTTAGAGCAGGTATTAACCGTGTTAATCTTAATCAAACTACTTCTGATGTGTATGCATTTACAGGACCAGAAATGGCTTCTAGAGGTGTCGATGCTTCATTTAATAATATTGCATTTAGTGAAGGAGAGCACGTATCGCTTATGAGTGCTAAAATGATGAATAGATCCTCTACACCAGAGCTATTTAACACAAAACTTGCTGGTAATATAGATCAGCGTTTTGGATTTATAGAAATACCCTTAGAATTAGAATATAGAGTATTAGATAACAAATTTGGAGTTAATGTTATTGGCGGATTCAGTACTTTCTTTTTAAGTGAAAATGAAATTTATGCTGATATTGATGGAAGCTCATCATTAATAGGAGAAGCTAATAATATTAATGATACAAGTTTTAGTGCCAATTTTGGTTTAGGCATGGATTATAGCCTTTCAAAACAATGGAATATAAACCTTGAACCCACATTTAAATATCAAATAAATACCTTCAATAATACAACAGGTGATTTTAAGCCTTTCTTTATTGGAGTCTATACAGGATTACGTTATAAGTTTTAGGTTAGGTTATTGCAAGTTATACGCTATGAAAATGCAATGATGATTAAAGCCACTCTTATTTAGAGTGGTTTTTTTTGGTTATAAGACTTGTGCTTAATTCATCCCAAATTATAGTCCTTGTTGTTTTATTTAAAGCTTTTGTATCTGCAATTTCCAATCCATTTGTTGGAATAAACGTTAGGATTTTAGCACGCATTCTACCAGGACTTCCACTAAAAAAAGTATAGGAAAATCGCTTTTTATTATCGTAGAACGTAATTGGTACTACAGGTATTTGATGATTAATGGCTAATCGAAATGCACCATCTTTAAACTCGTCTAACAGAATATGTTCTTCTGGTACTCCGCCTTCTGGAAAAATACAAATGCTTACACCTTGTTTTAGTCGTCGTTGTGCTCTTAAAAATACAGCCTGCCTACTTTTAGCGCTCGATCTGTCAACTAATATACAAGTCCGTTTATAAAAGAATCCGAATAAGGGGATTTTGGCTAACTCTTGTTTTCCTACAAAAACAAAAGGGTTTTTTACAGCCACTAGCATTAGCATAATATCTGCCATAGACGTGTGATTAGCAACAAACATGTAACTTTTATCAGGATCTGGTATTTCTTCTCTCTTAATTTTATATCCAAACCCCATACCTATTAAAATAAACTTAGACCAAATGCGAGCGAGTTTAAAAAAGTAAGAATACCATTGCTCTCTTGAGATAGAAATAATCAACAACGGAAACAGTACAATAATTGGAATAGCAACCAAAATGTAGAACCAAATGCGATATAAAAGCCAAAATGGATATTTAAAAAATGCCATAGCACCAAAACTAGTTAATTAAATTAAATGACTTCTAATAGTTCTGCTAAAAAATTTACCTTTGTTTTTTAATTGAAGTTGAATTTAAAGAGATACCTGCTTCCGCAGGTAATGTTATGGCAAGAATACTAACAGGAGTACAAAGTACAGGAACACCACATTTAGGAAACATCTTAGGTGCAATTTTACCAGCAATAGAAATGGCAAATGACGCCAAAAACGATTCGTTTTTATTTATCGCAAATTTGCACACATTAACGCAAATAAAAAATGCTGAGGAGTTAAGAAATCATACCTATTCTGTTGCTGCTACTTGGTTGGCCTGTGGCTTAGATATTGAAAAAACGGTGTTTTATAGACAAAGTGATATTCCGCAAGTCACAGAATTATCTTGGTATTTAAGTTGTTTTTTTCCGTACCAACGTTTAACCTTAGCACATGGATTTAAGGATAAAGCAGATCGTTTAGAAGATGTAAATTCTGGTTTGTTTACTTATCCAATGCTTATGGCTGCCGATATTTTATTGTATGATGCTGAAATAATTCCGGTTGGTAAAGACCAATTACAACATATTGAAATGACTCGTGATGTCGCGTCTCGTTTTCACGCCAAAATGGGAGACACTTTTGTACTTCCTAAAGGAAAGATACAAGAAGATGGCATGCTTATTCCTGGAACAGATGGTGAAAAAATGAGTAAGAGTAGAGGTAATTTTATCAATATCTTTTTACCAGATAAAAAATTACGTAAAAAAATAATGTCTATTGAAACGGATAGCACACCTCTTGAAGAGCCAAAAGATTGGTCAACTTGTAATTGTTTTGCTATTTATAGTTTATTGGCTTCAGATGCTCAAATTGCAGAAATGAAAGCCAATTATGAAGGTGGAAATTACGGTTATGGTCATGCCAAACAAGCTTTATATGAATTAGTTGTTGAGCGTTTTGCAGAACAACGCGAACGTTACCATTATTATATGGATAACCTAGACGAAGTCGATGCTGCATTGGCAAAAGGAGCTGCAAAGGCTAAATTAGTTGCTGATGATGTCTTAGGGCGTGTTAGAGCAAAGGTTGGTTACTAGTCGCTTCGCGTAATAAAATAAAAAGCCCTCAGTTAAAAAATAATTGAGGGCTTTTTTATGTTTAACGACTTCGATATGTTAGTTAACAATCTTTTTCGTTACGGTTATATCACCTTCTAAAGTTATAGACGCTAAATACACACCTCTAGAAAACTGGAAGTTTTCACTAAGTGTATTGCTATAACCGTTAGAACTATAGGATACAACCTGTCTTCCATTAATATCATAAACGTTAACCGCTTCTATTTTTGCGTTAGACTGAACATTTAACATGCCGTCTTTTACAAAAGCAAAAGTACCAAGCATCACATTGTCGTCTATAGATAACGTAGTAACATAACGTAAGTTAAATCTATCGTTAGTTTCACCTTGAACTCCTGTAAAAGCATATGGAGATTGTCTAAGATCGTGCTCTAAATTAAGTAATGTATCTTCGAGATATATACCTTGCGCATCATTAACAAACACACTTCCCTGCAAGTCTCCAATAGCAATTTTGTAAGCCCCTTCTGTTGGTAGCTCAACTCCTAAAGGCACCACATCGGTATCCACGAAAGGAATTGGACGTCCTTGAATTACCATTTTTGCGTTATCTACAATAGAATATACTCGCATACTTTCTTCATCAGAATACGCATCATAAAGTCTATCTTTTCCTAAAGTTGCTCCAGCAACATAACCTACTAAGGTACTTGCAGAAACGTTGGCATCATTAATTAGGCTTAACCACATTAATTGTTTTCCTGCATCTTGTGTACTTGGAACTGAGGTATGACTGGAGCCAATAAATTGTGAATTATCATGAGCTACTTCATTGTCGTCATATCGCATTGAATTTGTAAAGGTAACTTCACCTTCTGATGCATTATCGTCTACTTGTACAAAAAAGCCTTGACCAGAACCAATAAAGCCATCTGTAGTAGCCGGAGGATTAGCTCCTGTAAGGTTGTAGCTCACAAACTGTTGTCCGTAATTATAATTTAAACTTTGATAAGCTGAGCTACTTAAAGGGTTTTGGTTTGCAATAGCCATGTTATTCGCCCAGAATTTTATATGACCTTCTAATCTGGTGTTATCTGCTAATAATTGATTAGCATCAATAGCTGAAGGGTATGGGTTTCCTAAAAGGTTTCTGTGTCTAACTTCAAGGTTAGGCTGATTTCCTGTAGATTTAAAAACATTTACTGAAATATCACCATTATTTGGTGTTCCTACAAAATTTACTGTATAATCAGATGGAGCTTCTACAGCATATCCGATACCTTCTGTCATATTAATAGTTGTTGCAATCCAATCTCCAGCAACACCGTTTGTATTAACAGTATTAACATCCCATTTAAACCCATCTGAAACCATAGGGCTTGCAAGATCTTCCATATCGAAATTAGCCACAGGTGATGACCATAATATAAAATCACTAGCATCTAAATCATTAGCTTCACGTTTTACTCTGATATTACCAGAATTTTCATTGGTACTTACAATTTTTGTTTGAATTAAACTCGCACTATCCTCTAAAGTTAATGAGCCTCCAGATTCTACAGTAACAGCGCCGTAAAGTTTAAGTGTTGATTCAGAAGGAATGATGACATTACTACCAGAAGGTATTAAACAATCACAACCTTCAATATCTCCAGCTTCGTTATAATTTGAAGAAAATACTAATCCTCTATCTTGTGGCTCTACTGTAATTCCTGCATTTTCATAAACCAAAGGTAATTGCCATTCAGAACCATTCCAATATATTGGTGTTCCACCAATCGATAAACTTACAGGTACCACAACAGATCCAAAATCATTGGTTACTCTCAATTTATAGCTACCTAAACTTTCCTCATTAATATTACCAGGAATTGTATATGTATTAGAAGTAGCACCAGGAATTGGCTCATTATACTTAGACCATTGATAAGATAAGGTTTCCTCTGGCGCACCAGTAGCACCACCAGAAACCTCAGCTGTAGCTGAAAATGTAATACTAGAATCACTTGGAAAATCACATACAAATCTCGCTAATGGATATTCTGTAACTACAGGTGTTTTTATATCAAAAGATCCTCTGTTATACGCTAAAAACCCAAGATCTGCTGTACCACCAGCAACCATATTTAGGTTATTAATATCTGTGATATTAGCGTCATTGATTTCAAAATCTTCAAATTTAAATGCTGCCATTCGTAATGGTCTTTCTTCATTATTAGAAAATGCTCTACTTTTAGGTGTTGCATTACCGTAATTAACCCCAGGATTAAATTTATATAAATCTAATCTCCACTTAGTTAATAGCGCATCACCGTCATTATCATTTTGATCTCTAATGGTTAGTTTTATAGGTCTACCAACAACGTTCTTTTCAGCATCTGCATAATAATAAACATCTGTACTACCTGCCTGCGCTATTTGCGTAATTAAAAAATCTGGTATATCATCTTCTAAGGCTCCTAGTTGCCCTCCACTACTGTAAAATTCCACATCGGCAGTAGCGTTAAAATTGGTAACACCTGTACCGATATCTAAACCGTTTACACCATCAGTAATAGCGTCATACACCGTAGTACCTTCTATTTCTGAAGATGTTATAGCGACTCCCTCTCCAACTTCACCATCTATCATATCTGCCATAGCTAAATAATTGCCTGGGTGTGTTATACCATCAACACCATTAGTTGTGTAAGCATAGAATAACTGAGAACTAAAAGTTACTCCATTATCTGTAAGTAACTGATCGTTAACACCTGTAGAATAGGTAACACCATTGTAAGTAAACGCGAGTAAATCATGACTAGTATTTGGTTTTAGACTATTATTATCTGGGTCTGCTTTCCACTGTGAAGATCTCCAAAAGCCATTATAAGTAGTGAATATTTCCGTTATTTTAGTGACGTTACTCGTCTCTCCATTTCTTAATTCCTTTGCTGTAGGACTCACATATTCGACAGTATGCCCTGTAGCAATTCCGCCTAACACAAGTTCCCCAGAAGTATCTGATGATCCTGTATGAGATATTTTAAAACGCATTTCCGTAGCACTTAGTAACGTTATACTACTATTAGCTACACTAATGCCATTAATACTAATTGAGGTACTTTCTGTAAAGCCCGTTCCTAATACTGTAACTTGAGAATTGGTTGTAATTCTTGAAGGAGTAACTTGAGAAACTGTCTCTGATTGTGCCAACACGCTATTTGAAACTGTTAACAATAATGCTAAAACTGTCCATTTGACTATTTCAAGCGGTTTTAAATTTAAAGTAATTTTTTTATTCATAATAGAAGGTTTAAATAAAGGGCATAGTCGCCTATACCCTTTAAAATTTTTAAAGGTTAAAATTTAGTTTAATTAAAAATGAGATAGATTATATTTAAACCTAGGGAAGTCTAAATTAGAGTATTTAGTTTATTAATTTCTTAGTTACTATACTGACATTATCTAATTTGATAGCTACTATATATACGCCTTTAGCAAAATTAAAATCTGTGCTAAAAGTATCTCTATTATCATTTGACATGTGGCTAACAATTTGCTTACCATTTATATCATATACCTCTACAGATTTTATGGTGTTTGAAGACCTAACAAACAACATGGCATCATTAATGTATGCATATGTGTTTGTATTAGATACCTCATCTATAGAAAGTGAAATCGAAGGTGTATATCTTAAAACAAAACGGTCATTAAAGATACCTGCCTCACCTGTAAATGTATAAGGAGCAACTCTTAAATCGTGAACCTCACCAGTATAAGTATCTTCTAGATAAATGTCTTGTTCTTGCGCTTCAAATAGATTCCCTTCTACTTTACCAATAGCAATTTTGTAAATTCCACTTTTTTGTATTTCAAAACCTAAAGGTACTGTATTGGTATCCACAAATGGCAATGGAAGGCCTTGAATGACTAATTTCTCGTCTTCTGAAATTAGAGAGTATAAGTTGAAACCTTCATTATTAGTATAGGCATCGTAAAGTCTATCTTTTCCTTCAGTAGCACCGTCCGCATAGCCAATTAATGTACTAATAGCCTTATCGTTTTCATTAGATAAGCTTAACCACACTAATTGCTTTTCTAGAGCTATAGTTTCTTCCGTACTACTTCTGTAAAATTGTGAATTGTCAAAACCTGATTCATCAACATCGTGACGCATAGCATTTGCAAAGTTAAGTGTAGAGGTCTGACTTTCAGAATTCAAAACCTGAATAAAAAACCCTTGACCAGAAGCAATATAGCCATCAAAATCGGAGGTAGGACTAGAAGGTCCCATTTTATTATAAGTTAAATACTGATCCCCATAATTAACTGGAAAATTTTCATAAAATGGATTAGCATTACCTGTAGATGCTGGTGTATGGTGTTGCCACAGGTATACGCTACCCTCTATATTTGTATTGGCTTGTAAAAATTGATCAGCATCAAGTGCAGATGGGTATGGATTACCTACTAAATTCCAATGAGCATCTTCAGAATTCATACCACTTGTACTACTAGTCTTATAAACATTCATAGTGATATCTCCATTGTTCGGTACTCCATTAAAAGAAGCCGTATAGTCAATTGCCGAAGGTACTCTCGCAATATAACCTCTGCCCACAGACATAGCACCACTTGCTGAAGCCCAATCACCTATTGTTCCTCGAGCATTTGTCTCATTTGTATGCCACTCGTAAGTAACATTTCCTGGTATTGAAGAAAATGGAGCATTTTCAATAGGAGACGACCAATAGATATAGTCATTACCATTTAATGTGCTACCATCTACGGTTCTTTTCATAATAATGTCACCACTATTGGCTACATCATTAATTTGTATTAAGCTCGCGTCATCTTCTAAGGTCAAGGTACCGGCTGCAACATAGGGTGTAGTATAACCCTCTTCATCGGTAAATGCAGGTATCTCACCCTCTACGGTTAACGAATTAACAAGTGTCATTTTAGATCCTCCAGGAATAACAACATCCTTACCCGCAGATACTGTACAATCACAACCTAATAAATCACCAGACTCGTAGTAGTCATTTGAAAAAATTAAACTTTTATCTTCATCATTTATGCTAATTCCATCATAGACAGGAGCCAAAACCCAATCCGAACCATCCCAATACGTAGGCGTGCCTCCTTTAGAAATTGTAAACGGTATATCTATAGCCCCATAATCATTTTCAACTCTTACCTTATAAATTTTATTTTCTACATCAGTTTCATTTAAACCAGTTGCAAAAGTGTATGAGTCTAAAGTTTCGCTCTTTGCCGTTAATGAAGAAAAATTCTCAAACCATTGGTAGGTAATGGTTTCAAGTGTATCTACAGGAGTAGAGTAACCGTCTTCTACACCGCCTAAAGCTTCAAAAGTAATGTCTTCTGTCGTAGGGAATCTACAAAAATATCTTGATACAGGAGCTTCTGTAATTACCGGTGACTTAATCTCAAAGGCAGCTTTATTATAGGCCATAAATGCCATATCGGAAGAACCACCTGCAGCCATATTAATATTGTTAACGTCCTCAATATTGCTCGCATCAATACCAAAATCTTGAAGCTTCAAAGCTAACATTGTAAAAGGTCTATGTTCTTGCGTACCAAAGGATGACTGCGTAGGGTATGCATTTTCATAGGTTACAGAAGACGACTGATCCATTAAATATAAATCCAATCTCCATTCAAATAATCGTGTTGCAGAACTATGGTCAATCTGAAGTATTATTGGGTTACCTATCACATTACCGTAGACATCAGCATAATAATAAACATCTTTGTTCCTACTACCTCCAGGTTGAGCCATTTGCGTAATTAGCAAATCAGGAGTCGTATCTATAGCTCCTACATTACCGTTACCACTATAAAATTTAATTTCGGCATCTTTATTAAAATTGGTAATTCCCGTGCCTAAATCTAATCCATTTACACCATCAATGATAACATCATATACCGTAGCTAAAACACTACTATTTAAAACACGACCATTGATAACACCATCAACTTTGTCCGCCATAGCTAAAAAATTAGAGTTATGTGGTTTTCCGGTAATCCCCCTAGAGGAATAGGCTTTAAATTCTTGACTTACATATTGAGATGGATCTGCTATATTTACCCCTAAATCTGTTAACTCATCTTCAAGTAAATCGTCATCTACCCCAGTGGAATAAATTACTCCATTATTCATTTTAAAACCAAGTAAATCATGTCTGTCATTAGGCCATGTTGCTTTCCCTGCTTCCGAGGTAGATGAATTAAAGTCTCCAGAACTCCAAAATCCATTCCATGTTGTATATACTTCTGTAATCCTAAAATCACTTCCAGTCGTCAACTTTTTATTTATGGGAGCAATATATCTTAATTGATCATCAACACTAGAATCTATTGTAGCACCTGAGAGTGTAAAAGTTCTTACAACATCATGAGTTGCAGCAGTTGTCATTTTCACCGTCATCTCCGTAGAACTTACATAAGTTAAATCAGTTTGACTGCTGTAATTTGTATCAATATTACCTTCAAGGCCAGGATAAAATCCTGTACCAATAATGGTGATCGTACTTCCTGTTGTAAACCGTGTTGGAAACACATCAGTGACAGTTTGTGAAAAAGACAAGACACTAAACAAAAGCATAAATGCAGTTAATAGTCTTTTAGACATTAAAAAAGAAAAAACAGTGTGTATAATTGTTTTCATAGGTTTTGTATTTTAGTTATGCATCTTAAATGTTATGAATTGTTATTACTTTTTAAGACTGGGTCTTTACAGAAATAACACTTCTATGTAAATTTGGGTTAGGCCACGCAAACATATATTGCTTTATGTGATAACTAAAATAAACTAGTTAATGTGTAAGCTAAATTCTTTGAAATGCATTACATCACAGTGTAACTCACACAAAAACTGTATTTTAAATCTTACAAGAAGAAGGTGTTGGGCAAGATCTACTAATTGTTTCTAGATTATTTCAAACAATTTTCCTGGTAAAGGCCTAATGACACCTTTTAATTCCATGTTTAGTAAAATACCTGCCAATTTATACGTTGGCATTTCACAACGTAAGGCTATGACATCTAACAACTCTTTGTTATTGTCTTTAAGGAAGTTATAGATTATTTTTTCATCGGGATCTAATTCTACAAATAGCTGTTGTTGAATGGCTGGTTTTTTATCCGATTCCAAATCCCAATTTAACATATATGGTACATCTAATGGATTTGATAGTAAATGGGCTTTCTGAAATTTTATTAAATTATTACACCCCACACTTTGGCTATCCGTTGTTCGTCCTGGTACAGCAAACACTTCCCTATTGTATGAATTAGCAATATCTGCAGTGACTAAACTTCCACCTTTTTCCGCAGATTCTATAACAATGGTCGCTTCGCTTAATCCAGCGATAATACGGTTACGTTTTAAAAAATTATTTCTATCAAAGGCATCTGTACTCCAAAAATCGGTGTAAAATCCACCATGGTTTTCTATATCTGCCACATACTTCTTGTGTACTTTAGGATATATCTGATTAAGACCATGAGCCAAGCAACCTATAGTTTGTAAATTGTGCTTTACGGCAGCTTTTTGCGCTGTAATATCTGTTCCGTAGGCAAAACCAGACACTATAATTGGGTTAAATGGAGACAAAGCTTCTACTAGCTTTTCACAAAACGAAATACCGCTAGTTGTGATTTTGCGAGCACCTACAATACTGATGATACGTTGCTGTTTTATATTAATATTTCCCGACTGGAATAAGACTATCGGTCCATCAATACAATGTTTTAAGCGTTCTGGATAGGTGTCTTCGGTGAAATAATGTGTAATGATGTTGTTATCTTTTATGAACTTTAATTCTTGTTCGGCGTCTTCGAGATGAATTTTATCAAACAAACCTTGAATGGTAATGCTTCCGATACCATCAATTTTTAAAATATTCGATTTTTTTTCATTTAAAACCGCTTCTGCAGATCCGCAATGATTAATCAACTTTTTAGCCGTTGTTGCTCCAATTTTTGGAACATGTTGTAACGCTAATGCATATATAAGTTGTTGATCTGTCATTGAAAACGAAGTAGTTAAAGATAATATTCCTACATACACGAATATAATTATTTAATTCTGAACAGATTATAGTTTCATTAAAGAAGTCCATAAATAATATGATTACTGCATCGCAAAAATAATTGTCTTGAAAAGCCATTACTCGTTATTATATTAAAACTAAAAAAGGTTCTCGATACATCCCGACCAAAATGTCGAAAGACTCGAACTGACGAACTGATCCCTATGCCTGAGATTTAAATACAAATCACTTTACTTTTGAGCTGTAAACACCAAATTACATAAATATTTTAGACACAAATTCATAGTAAATCAAACACATAGAAAAAAATCTATTTTGATGTTAATAAATAAACGAAACTTCACTTCGTTCAGAAATAAAAATTTTTAACTTTGTCTTTATATGCAGTTAGAGACTTACATTAGCGACCTTTTATACCGATACGATTGTGTTACTGTTCCAGAATTTGGAGCATTTTTGACACAACGTGTTTCGGCGAAAATTCATGAAACCACACATACGTTTTACCCTCCAAAAAAAGCCTTGTCTTTTAACGAGCAATTACAACAAAACGATGGTTTATTGGCTAACTATATTGCTGAGGTTGAAAAAATACCATACGCAACAGCGCTAAATAAAATCTCTAGGCAAGTAAGATCTATTAAGTCGTTTTTAGTTGAAGGTGAAACTATTCAACTAAAAAATATTGGTGAAATGGTTTTAAACACCGATGGAAAGATTCAATTTGATCCATCTAGTCATATTAATTATTTGACGGATGCCTTTGGACTATCGCACTTTTCTTCTTCAGACATTTCTCGCGAAGTTTACAAGGAAACCGTAGAAGTCATTGAAGAAACTGCACCAATTGTATTAACACCAGAAAAACGTTCTAACCGTAACTGGTTAAAATATGCAGCTGCAGCTGTTGTTTTATTAGGTATAGGCACTTTTGGTGGTACAACGTATTACAACAACACCATTGAAGATCACAATCAATTAGCACAAGAGCAAGCCAATGAGCAACTCGATGCTAAAGTGCAAGAAGCCACTTTTGTGATTAGTAACCCATTACCTGCGGCAACATTATCTGTTAAAAAACAAACTGGAAATTACCACATTGTTGCTGGTGCTTTTAGAGTGGAAGCTAATTCTAAAAAGAAAGTCAACCAACTAAGAGAACAAGGATTTAAAGCACGACAAATTGGTGCCAACCGCTATGGACTGCATGAAGTGGTTTATGCTAGTTTTGAAACCAGAGCTGAAGCACAAAATGAACTTTTTAAAATTCGTAGTGAGCACAACCGTGATGCTTGGTTGTTGATTAAGAAACTTGACTAGGTTCCTTTCTGACACGAATTACATTAATTGACACAAATTTTTACGGCTATACGACTTTGCGTGGAATAGAATTACACAAAGATCCATAGAGGTTACACAGAGGTTCGCGGAGTTTACACGGAGATTCACAGAGATAAAAGTGTTAATAATTTGCGGCTTAGCGACGTTGCGTGGAATAGTTCTACACAGAGATCGATAGAGTTTACTCCGAGATTCACTGCGAGAAATTTGACCAAGCTTACTTAGAAACTTTAATAGATTGATCTAATCTTTTTATTCGCCGAACTTTTTTCACTTTTCACTTTTCACTTTTCACTTTTTACTTTTTACTTTTTACTTTTTACTTTTTACGCACAATAATACTCCTTCATCCTAAAATCGCTTTATCTTTGCACAAATTTTAAATTTCCTATGCCATCTAGAACCGCATTTCAGTCTAAAACCATTGTTACCGATTTGGTATTACCAAGCGAAACTAACCCTATCAATAACTTATTTGGTGGTGAACTATTAGCTCGTATGGACCGAGCAGCTAGTATTTCTGCCAGAAGACACTCTAGACGTATAGTTGTAACTGCCTCTGTAAATCATGTGGCCTTTAATAGAGCTGTGCCTTTAGGTAGCGTTGTAATGATTGAGGCTAAAGTATCGAGAGCATTTTCATCTTCTATGGAAGTATATATGGATGTTTGGATTGAAGATAGAGAGTCTGGCGAATGTATTAAAGCCAACGAAGCCATCTACACCTTTGTTGCTGTAGACGAAACAGGACGACCTGTTAGAGTACCAGAATTGGTGCCTGAAACAGAATTAGAAAAACAACGTTTTGACGCTGCTTTGCGTAGAAAACAATTAAGTTTAGTCTTAGCAGGAAAGATGAAGCCTGAAGATGCAACAGAACTTAAAGCACTTTTCGAGTAGTATTCTAACTGTTCTATTGTCTTGCCAACCAAGATTCAGGATTCAACTTTAGATTACTTTTGTAAATTCTAAAATCAAGAAGAGTTTCACCCGTTATTTTGTTAGTAAACACTTCACCTATAACTTGACCTGTGGTAATTTTATCTCCTTTTTTTACGTAAAGTTTTGAGAGATTATGGTAAATGGTTAAATAGTCTCCATGCCTGATTAATATCGTAGGATTTCCTCGTTTCATCACATGAATTGAAGACACCACACCATTAAAAACGGCTTTAACTTCTGCATTGGTCTCAGTCGCTATTTTTACACCAGAATGGTTAACTTCTACCGAACTATCCGTTAACGAACGTGTTTTACCAAATTTTCCTTTAATAACACCTCTAGACACTGGCCATCCTAATTTACCTTTGTTGGCAGCAAAACTTGAGGCTAATTTTTTAGCTTCAGGTGTTAACACAAATTTTCCGGTAGACGATTTATTACCTGCTTCTTTATTTGATGCAGCAATAGCTTCGGCAATTAAACGGTCTATTTCTTTATCTAATCGGTCTGCTTCTTGCTTTTTTGTTTTTATCTGTAAAGCAAATTTGCTCATATCAGACTTTATTGAAGCCATTAAAGCTTCACGTTCTTTTAATTCTCCTTCCAATTCGCGTTTAGCAACTCGGTTTTCTTCAATAAGCTTTTGCTTATCTTCTTTTTGTTTAGACAACTGAATATTTAACTCTTGTAATTCTTTTGTTTTAACCTTTATGGCTTCCCCTTGCTCTTTCTGATAATCTCTATATTGCCTTATATATTGCAATCGTTTATAGGCTTGCTGAAAGTTGCGCGAGGACAGTAAAAACATCACTTTACTTTGTTCAGATTTGCTTTTATAAGATTTTACAACCATTGCCGAGTAGTCGTCCTTTAATTCTTGTAGTTGCGTTCTTAAGCTAGTGATTTCTTCTTGATTAGCATTAATTTCGCGCGTTAATAAGTTGGCTTGTTCGTTAGTAATTCTAATTAAATTTTTTCTAACGTTTACCTTATAATTAATGTCTTCAATAAGCGTAATTGCAGATTTTTCCTCTTTCTTTTTGGTGAATAGTAATGCATTGATTTGCTTAATCTCTCGTAACTTTTGTTGACGTTGTGCTTCTAACTCTTTTTGTCTGTCGCTTTGAGCGTACAGTGAAAAGCAGGACAATAAAAGTCCAAATACTAGAGTAATATAAAACCGATTGTTAGTCATTATTTGATTTCAATTTCTTTATAACCTGAAGGAATATTAAACGGAAAACGCACTTCATCGTCCAAAGATACCGATTTAAACTCCATGGTAATAGCAACTTCGTCAGTATCTTCTACGGCTATAATTCTTATGTTTTCTGGCACAATTTGCTTATCAACCTTTTGATACGACGAATAATCAACTTGAAGCATTCGCTTTTTTAACATTTGTTGCATTTGTAAGCTGTCCATCTTAAAATGCGAAGGGTTAATTAAATAAAATAACTCTATTAATGCATTTTGATCTTTTGGGTTAATTGCATAAGAATTATTATTTACTGAAACCTGATAAGGTTCGTCATCAAGGTCGTAGATAGCCTGACCTAAAAGGATATTTTGTACTTTCATAAAATCGAGATCAATACCTACAACATCACTGAGCAGTTTATAGTCTCCATCAAAATATTCGTTGTCTAATTTATTATAAAACTTCACTTTGTCTGGTGTAATCATCATGCGTGCCATGCCTAATATAGATTCACTTAACCATATCACTTTATCCTTTTCCATTCGCAAAGTAAAGCCAGCTCCTTGTGAATTGTTATTCTGAGAAATATCGATTTTTACTCTAGCTTTTAAAGTTTTAAAGTTAACCTCATTCTTTTGGTGTTGTTTAATCACTTGTTTTGCTGAAAGTTTATCACTAGCTTCTCCAGAGGCTATAACACGTTTTGCCGAATTACAACTAAATGCAACGGTTATTAAAAAGACACTTAGTGTCCATTTTATATGTCTATGTACTTGAGGTAACTTCATTAATTATTGAGCTTTTAGGGCTTTTGCCTTTTTAGCAAACGTTTCAGATTTACTAATATTATTTAAGGCTTTGTGTGCGATGCTTAATTCGGAATAAAAGTCAGCCTCCATACTTGGGTTATCAATTAAAAAATCTAATCCCATTTCTAAATTGTCAATCGCCTTTTTAGGTGCGCCCAAATTATTATTTGCCACAGCATTTACTAAATATAAAATAGGTTGCGCTGGATAAAGTTCTAAAGCCTGCTCACTATCTGTTATAACCGCATTATAATCCTTTAAATCTAACTGAAGTAATAAGACGTCTTTAATTAATTTAAAGTCGTTAGGGCTTTGCTTTAAGGCTTCTTTAAAATTTGAAAGTGCTTTTGCTTTATCTCCTGCTTTTAAATAGTATTGTCCTAAGTCGCTATGTGTCTGTGCGTCTTTGTTGCCATCAATAAGCGATGTAATATCAATTAAATCGGTTTCATACTCAGGGTTTGTAGCCACAAAAGCGACAAAATCCTTAAGAACTTTAGCTTTAGCATCTGCATTTATTTCTGGGCTTGTTAAAACCGTTTTTACAGAACTAATAGCGTCTTCTACCTTGTTATCTTGAAGATAAAATTTATACAAAGCCAAGTGCACAAATTTAGAATCTGGCTTTAGTTTTAATAAATTTTGTGCGGCTTTAAAAGCATTCTTTTTATCGCCTGTTTGACTGTATCTGTAAATGAGTTTTAAATGATTGTCTTCGTTATTAGGATTGTTAGCAATACGCTGTTCAAGGTTTTCAATACGATCATCTGCATTTCCCGTAATGCTATAAATATCGTTACGCATGGCATCTCTAGACTCGCTTAAACCGAACTCTTCATCTAATTCGTCTAATATATTTAAGGCTAGCTTATATTTCTCTTCTCTAACATAAAGTGCCGCTAAATCTTCTTTATAATCTGGATGGTATTTTACCAACTGCTTTATGGTTTTTAACGCATTTCTAATATCATCTTGCTGAAAATACACATCGTAGAGCTCATCTAGAAACCAAACATTATCGGGTTGCATATCGATGGCTTTTTTTAAGTTTTCTTCTGCAGCACCAAAGTTTTTGAGTTTGTTGTAGTTTTTTCCTAACTCGAAATAAATTACTGGCTTACTACTGTCTAAATTCAAACATTTATGAAGTGCATCAACAGCTCTACCGTAATTCTCAATGCCTTTTTGCTTTAAGGCTTCAAAAAAGTGTTCTTGAAATTCGTCTTCTACATTGCCTAAGTCGTCATCTGGTCTTTTATTGAAATCGACTTGGGCATGCGCCATCTGCGGAATGAAGACTATTCCGAGCAGAAGCATTATTATGTAGCATTGTTTTTTCATCTGTTGTTCACTTTGATACCGAGCCTCTCATTTTAATAGAGGCTTAGACAAGCTCAGCATAACCTAATCACTGACAAAAGTTATTCCAAAAACTAAATTTAACTAAAAATAAAGCCGTTTCAGCTTTTGCAAAGATTTTATTCTATAACAGTATAATCACCAATACTAATCTTAGTAAACTCGCCATTGTACTTTACATGATTTCCAATCATAGCCTCGTCTAAATTAGCGTTTTTAATAGTAGTTTGGTTTTGTATTAAGCTATTTTTAACGGTTGAATTTTGAATCACACAATCCTTACCAATTGAAACATTTGGTCCAACTGTTGTGTTTTTTAAAACTGTCCCTTTTCCTATGTAACATGGTTCTATTACTGTTGAATTTTCTAAAACAACAGAATCATCAACTAATTGCTCTTCGTTATCTGATGTTAAAAAACCTAACATTTTTGCGTTAGTGTCTAGTGTCACGGCTTTATTTCCACAATCCATCCACTCGTCAACGGTTCCTGTTTTAAAAATGCGTCCATCTGCCATCATGCGTTTTATACCATCGTTTATTTGGTACTCGCCACCATTCATAATGTTTTCGTCTAAAATCTCTTGCAATTTCTCTTTTAAAACAGCTACATCTTTAAAGTAATAAATACCAATAACGGCTTGGTTACTTACAAAGGTTTCTGGTTTCTCTACAAGTTCAACAATATTTTGGTCATCATTTAATTTTACAACACCATAGGCTTCAGGATTCTCTACAGATTTGGTCCAAATAACACTATCTGCTGTTGGATCTAAATCAAACTCAGCTCTAATTAAAGTATCTGCATAAGCAATTACAGCAGGACCAGACAATGATGGTTTTGCACTCATAATAGCATGACCAGTTCCTAGAGGTTGATCTTGTCTATAAATAGATGCTTTTGCACCTAAACCTTCTGCTAATTCAGTTAAACTAGCTACTACATCGTCTCCAAACCAAGCAGGATCGCCTAATACAAAGGCAATTTCTTCAATGGGTTGTTTTAAAACTTTAGCAATATCCTTTACTAAACGATGTACTATCGGTTGACCTGCAACAGGAATTAAAGGTTTTGGTACGGTTAAACTGTGTGGTCTTAGGCGAGATCCTCTGCCTGCCATTGGTACTATTATTTTCATCTCTATGCCTGCGAAAGCAGGTATCTTTTAGGTTAAACTTAATTCCTTTGAATCCCGATAATTATCGTGAAGGAATCTCTTTATTTTGTTCTTAATTTATTATAATTTAAATTCCAGTTGGTGCTTAAATCTGACCAACTAGGATTCATTTCTACTATTAATTCAATTTTCCAATCTCTTTTCCATTTTTTGAATTGGTTTTCTCGCTTCTCAGCTTTACTTCCATCTTCAAACTCTTCAAAATACACCAACAAATCACAATTATATTTTGCTGTAAATGATTTAGGATACACTTTTAATTGATGTTCTTTTACTCTTTCTTCTATATTATCCGTCACTCCGATATAAATTACTCCATATGGCTTGTTTGCCATTATATAGACATACCAAAGTTTCATTCTTATTTATTCAGAGATTCCTGCCTTCGCAGGAATTAGTTATTTAGTTCCTGTACTTCCAAAACCACCTTCACCGCGATCAGTATCAGATAAAACGTCAACCTGCTCCCATTCTGCACGTTCGTGTTTGGCAATAACTAATTGTGCGATACGCTCTCCATTCTGAATCTCGAAATCCTCATTAGACAAGTTGACTAATATCACACCGATTTCACCTCTATAATCCGCATCAATAGTGCCAGGTGCATTTAAAACTGTGATTCCTTTTTTTGCCGCTAAACCACTTCTTGGCCTTACTTGTGCTTCAGTTCCTATTGGTAATTCTATATATAGACCTGTACCAACAATACTGCGTTCTAATGGCTTTAAAATTCTAGGCTCCGATAAGTTTGCTCGTAAATCCATACCTGCAGATGCGATGGTTTCGTAATGCGGTAAATTGTGAATTGATTTGTTTATTATTTTAATTTTCATAAGTCATTTTTGTCTGTTCGAACGCAGTCGAAAACTATGTAAAACTCTAACCTCAATAACACCCTCTCGTCTGCGCTCGAGAGGACAGAATAATTAACGTTTTAACACTTGTTTTAATTCCTTCTTTTCAAGTGAAATAACCAGTCCCAAAAATACAATTAACATTGCAATTCCTATAATATAATTCTCGCGATAGTTATAGAAAAACACAAATGAAAACACTATAGATACAGAAAGGTATGCGCCTATTTTTTTCAAGTTATAAGGAATTGGATAGTGTTTTTTTCCGAAGTAAAACGATAGCAGCATCATAATTAAATACGCTGAAAGTGTTGCTATGGCCGAACCTTTAAAACCTATAATTGGAATTAAGACTACATTTAATACTAAAGTTGTAATAGCACCAAGTATTGAAATATAAGCGCCGTACTTAGTACGATCTGTTATTTTATACCACACGGAAAGGTTGTGATAAATACCTAAACAAAAATTGGCTAAAAGTATAAATGGAACAATCCACATGGCTTCGTAATAGGCTTCACTTCGAATTATAAAAGGTTTTAAAACATCTGCAAAAACAACAACGCTTAAAAAGATTACAGAACCAAGGGCTACAAAATATTCTAAAATTTTAGCATAATTTTTTTGTGGATTATCTGTTTTAGAATGGCTAAAAAAGTACGGTTCTATTCCTAAACGAAAGGCGGTTGCAAACAAGGTCATGAATAAAGCCAGCTTGTAACATGCAGAGTACATACCAATTTGTTGATCAGCAATATCATCTGGTAATAAGTACTCTAATAAAATACGATCAAAGGTTTCATTAACTGAGTAGGCAATGCCAGCAATAAGCACTGGTATGGCGTAACGCATCATATTTTTCCAAAGAACGGTATCGAACGTAAACTTAAGTTTTGTATAAAATGGAAGTAATAATAGTAATGTTAGTCCACTTGCAATGACGTTGGAAATAAAGATGTAACTTATTTCAAAATCCGGCTTATAAATACGATCGAAAACAGAATTACTTTCTGCTAAATCTTTTAAGTATAGTAATAGGAAAACATTGAGCCCAAGATTTACGGCAACATTTAATATTTTAATAATAGCATAACGCATTGGTTTTGCTGTAGCGCGCAACCAAGCAAATGGAATAATAACCAAAGCGTCTAATAGCAAAATAATAAAGACTAAATTGAGGTACTTAAGCTCAATATTTATTAGACTAGAAATTTGATGTCTCAACAAAAAGGTAATTCCGATCAACCCAAAAGAACTGATTATTAATGACACTGCAGAAGTGCTAGTTACTTTTTCTTGATGATCTTCTTTATTGAAAAACCTAAAAAAAGCCGTTTCCATGCCGTATGCCAAAACAACATTAAATAACACAAAATAAGCAAAGATGAATGATACACGTCCATATTCTTCTACTGAGAGTACAGCTGGATCCGTGTAAAGTGGGACTAAAATAAAACTTAACATTCTAGGCAGTACAGTCGCTAAGCCATAAATAAATGTCTGTTTAAAAAGTGATTTGAATCCGCTCAATGTATTTATCTTATTGAATTCAAAAGTATTGAAATAATTTGAGACCTTATGACTTTCAAAACATCAATAATTAAAACATTAGTTGACACAAACACTAGAAATAAAAACAAAAACAGGCTTTCTTTCACGACCAACTTTAATTACAGCAACGCATTCTATAAATTGAATAGGTGTTACCTTAAAAGGTGTGGATTAATCGCGTTGTGTTGTTATTGCTTTTGGACTAGAATAGTAAAAAGTGACGGATAAAGCGCGTGGCAAAACAATGACGAAAGTTGGCTTTCTTAGGCCTTTCCTATTGTTATTGGTTAAGATGTAACAAACGACAACTATAGGTTTTATAACATTTTAATTTAAGTCATAAAAAAAACCTAACTCGTTAAAGTTAGGTTTTATAATATTATTTATGAGACACTAAGACTAAATTCAATGTATCATAAGTTAAATTTAATTATTTAAAGCTTCAGCACCACCAACAATCTCTAAGATCTCATTAGTAATAGCCGCTTGACGTGCTTTGTTATAAGTTAACTTAAGTTGATCTCTTAATTCTGTTGCGTTATCTGTTGCTTTATGCATCGCTGTCATACGTGCACCATGTTCTGACGCAAAAGAATCTCTAATCCCTTTATATAATTGTGTTTTTAACGACTTAGGGATTAATTCTTCTACAATTTCTATTTTAGAAGGTTCAAAAATATAATCTAAAGTAACGTTTTCATCAGTTTCTACAGGTACAATTGGTAAAAACTGTTCCGTCATTACTATTTGAGTTGCTGCATTCTTAAAGTGATTATAAACGATTTCAATTTTATCGAACTCACCTGTTTCAAATTTTTCCATTAGCATTTCTGCTATCTCAGAAACATTATCGAACGTTAAGTCGTCGTAAATTTCACTTTTGTTTGCTATAACTCTATCTTGTTTTGCAAACGCATCATTGGCTTTTTTACCAATAGCTAAAATCGAAACATTTTTAGTGGCGTAAACATTATTAATCAAATTACTCGTTTGTTTAATAATATTAGAATTAAAAGCACCACATAAGCCTCTATTAGATGTGACAGCCACGATAAGTACATTTTCAACTTCGCGTTGCTCTGCATACTTACTTCCAGTGTTTTCGTCTAAAGTTGCACTTAAGCTCTGAAGCAATTCCGATAACTTATTAGAATAAGGGCGCATTGCAGTAATAGCATCTTGAGCTTTCTTTAACTTAGCAGCAGATACCATTTTCATGGCACTAGTAATCTGCATCGTTGAAGATACCGATGATATTCTGTTTCTAATTTCCTTTAAATTCGCCATAATCTGTTTTTCTCATTACGCATTAAATGCGTCTTCAATTATATTAACTCAAACATGAGATTCCTACTTTCGCAGGAATGACAACTATGCTCTATACTTCGCTGAAAGTTCCTTAGACACATTCGTTAACACATCAATAACCTCATCAGTTAATTTTCCTGCCTTAAGCGTGTCTAAAGTATCTCTATGCTTTGCATTTAAGAACTCTAAATAATCGCGTTCAAATTCTTTTACTTTCTCTACAGGCACATCTTTTAATAAGTTCTTAGAACCTGCATAAATGATAGCCACCTGATCTTCTACTTTAAAAGGATCATTTTGCGCTTGTTTTAGGATTTCAACATTACGCTTACCTTTATTAATTACGTTTAAAGTAACGGCATCTAAATCAGAACCAAACTTAGCAAACGCTTCTAATTCACGATACTGTGCTTGATCTAATTTTAACGTACCAGATACTTTTTTCATAGACTTAATCTGTGCGTTACCACCAACACGAGATACAGAAATACCTACGTTAATTGCTGGACGAACACCAGAGTTAAATAAATCACCATCTAAGAAAATCTGACCATCTGTAATAGAAATTACGTTGGTAGGAATATATGCTGAAACGTCACCCGCTTGTGTTTCAATAATTGGTAAAGCTGTTAATGAACCACCACCTTTTACCATTGGCTTTAACACCTCTGGAAGGTCATTCATTTCTTTAGCAATCTCATCGTTATTAATAATCTTAGCAGAACGCTCTAATAATCTTGAGTGTAAGTAAAATACATCACCAGGATATGCCTCACGTCCTGGTGGACGTCTTAATAATAAAGATACCTCACGGTAAGCAACGGCTTGTTTTGATAAATCATCAAATACAATTAACGCTGGACGACCAGTATCTCTAAAGTACTCTCCAATAGAAGCTCCTGTCATAGGTGCCCAAACTTGCATTGCTGCAGGATCTGAAGCGTTAGCCGCAACTATTGTGGTGTAAGCTAAAGCTCCTTTTTCTTCTAAAGTTTTAGCAATTAAAGCTACTGTAGAAGCCTTTTGACCTACAGCAACATATATACAATATACAGGTTCACCTGCATCGTAAAATTCTTTTTGATTTAAAATCGCATCAATACAAACTGCTGTTTTACCAGTTTGACGGTCACCAATAACCAACTCACGTTGTCCTCTACCCACTGGAATCATAGCATCAATTGCCTTAATACCTGTTTGTAATGGTTCTGTTACTGGTTCTCTATAGATAACACCAGGTGCTTTACGCTCTAATGGCATTTCATAAGTATCTCCAGTTATTGGACCTTTACCGTCAATAGGATTACCTAAAGTATCTACAACACGTCCAACAATACCTTCACCTACTTTAACAGAGGCGATACGTCCTGTACGTTTTACTGTAGAGCCTTCTTTAATTCCAATTGAAGTTCCTAAAAGTACAATACCTACATTATCTTCCTCAAGGTTAAGAACGATACCTTCTGCACCACCTTCAAATTCGACTAATTCACCATATTGTGTATTAGCTAATCCATATGCACGTACAATACCATCACCTACGGTTAATACTGTTCCTACTTCATCTAATGAAGCACCTGCTTCAAAACCTGAAAGTTGTTGTTTTAAGATTGCTGATATTTCAGCTGGTTTTACTTCTGCCATCTTTGTTTAGATATTAGACGTTAGATGTGGACGATAAACGTCTACGCTAACGCTTTTAATTTAATGTAAATTCTCTTTTTAATTTATCGAGTTTGTTTGCAATACTAGCGTTATACTGAATATCTCCAACTCGTAATATGAAACCACCTAAAATGTTTTCATCTATAATATTTTCTACTTCAGCGTCTTTTCCTGTAAGTTCTTTAACTTTAGCTAATACTTTCGTTTTTAACTCCTCTGTTAATGGAACTGCTGTTGTAACTGTTGCTACTTGGCTACCTCTTAGTTCATCGTATAACTGAATATAACTTATGGCAACATCATTTAATAACGCCAATCTTTTATTAGCAATTAAAGTATCTATTAAATTAGTGGTTGCATCATTAGCATTTTTGAAAACTGCTAATAATACCTCCTTTTTATCTGTAGATCTTACAACAGGACTTTGAAGCATTTGATTTAATTCTCCGCTCTCAGCAATAGTGTTTTTGATTAATTTCATATCACTATTTACCGCTTCTGCAGATTTTTGATCTGTTGCTATGCTTAAAACCGCTTTAGCATATCTTATGGCTGCTCTTGATCCTGACATATTTATGCCCACGATGTGGGTGACTTTTAATTATACTTCAATGATTATCGATTTGAACTTACGCTCAACGATACTTTAATTCAACTTTGCTTCACCTAACATAGACTCAACTAATTCTAGTTGCTTGTCTTTATTAGATAATTCATTACGCACTACTTTTTCAGCGATATCTAAAGATAAGCCTGCAACATGACTTTTTAATTCAGCCATCGCTACTTTCTTTTCGGTTACAATAGCTTCTTGAGCTTGAGTAATCATTTTATCAGCTTGTGCCTGAGCCTCTTCTTTAGCATCAGCAATCATTTTGTTCTTCATTTCACGCGCCTCTTTCAACATGCTTTCACGTTCGTTACGCGCTTCTTGTAAAATACGCTCGTTATCCGCTTTAAGATTTTCCATCTCTCTACGTGCGCCTTCGGCAGATGCTAAGGCAGTTTTTATACCTTCTTCTCTTTCCTCAACAGCTCCTAAAATAGGTTTCCAAGCAAATTTTCTTAATACAATAAGTAGTATTATAAAAGTTACTAACGACCAAAATACGAGACCAAGTTCTGGTTTAATTATATCCATACTGTTTTATTTATATAACTTAAGTTTTATTCTATATGACTAATTAGGTCAAAAAACGATTCTCTATAGCTCTAGAGAATTAAAGTAAAAACACAGAAGCAGCCAACCGCTACTTCTGTATCTTAGTCTTCTTATCCTTGTAATAAAGCAACAACAACACCGAATAATGCAACAGCTTCAATAAAAGCTGCTAAAATAAGGGCTGAAGTTTGGATTTTTCCTTGGATTTCTGGTTGGCGTGCCATAGCTTCCATAGCTGAGCTACCAACTTTTCCAATTCCCATTCCTGCTCCAATTACTGCGATACCAGCTCCAATAGCTGCGATTCCTGTAATAGTCATAATATAAAATTTAAATTAGTAATATTTAGTTTAATGTGCTTCTTCTGTTGCCATTCCAAAATAAAGGGCAGACAATATTGTAAATATATATGCTTGTATTGCTGTTACTAATATCTCGATAATAATAATAAACAATGAAAAACCTACTGATATTGGCGCTACAGCATAGCTCTTAAATATAAAAATCAGAGACATTAATGCCAATACAATAATATGACCTGCTGTAATATTAGCAAACAGACGAATCATTAGCGATATAGGTTTAACAAACATCCCAACAATCTCAATAGGCATTAAAAATATTTTCATCGGCACCGGAACTCCTGGCATCCAAAATATGTGTTTCCAATAATTTTTATTACCGCTCAAAGTGGTAATTACAAACGTACACAATGCCATAGCACATGTAAATGCAATATTACCTGTAAGGTTAGCACCATTAAGAATTGGAATTAATCCAAAAATATTATTTATCCATATAAAGAAAAACACGGTTAACAAATAAGGCATAAAGCGCTTATACTTGTGCTCACCTATCATAGGAATAGCAATGTCGTCTCTTACAAAAAGAACTAAAGGCTCAATAAAACTAGCAATACCTTTAGGAACATTCTCTCCAGATTTTTTATAGTGTTTTGCGGCCGTCATAAAAATAAGTAACAGTACTATAACTGACACCCACATCATAAAGACATTCTTGGTCACTGATAAATCTACAATTGGTCTCGAAGCATTTGTTGGATGGTGATCTGCATCATAAGCAACCGCCGTTTCACCTTCGTTAAGCACGTATATCTTCTCGTGCACGTTAGCGAATTTTTGACCATCTTTTTCTACAACTACATTTCCATTATAGTCGTACTCAAATTCAGAGGACAAAAAGGCTGTAAACCCTTGATCTGTATAAAGAATTATAGGCAAAGGAATATTTATATGAGTTTCATTCTCCTGCCCCTTATGTAAGGTGGCAATATGAAAACCATAAGCATCCTTAACGTGATGCAAAATCATTGCTTTTGAGTCAAACTTTTCTGAATCTCCTGTGTCTTCACTCTGCTTAGCAAAACTGAAGCTAAAAACAGTTAAAAACAAAACAGTAAAAAGGGTGCGCTTTAAGGTGCTTAATGTCATTATTTACGGCTTTAAAATACCTTCTTTTAAATTTCATGCAAATGTACGTACATTAAATGAATTGACAAACAATAATTTTTCTATAATTTATAATTACTGTTTTACTACGGAAACCGTTGATTTATAAGTTTTAAAAAAACAAACCTTAGGACTTTTGAAGAAATTTAACTAAGCCTAAAACCTCAAAAAACAAATACAAGAAATACGGGATGAAAAAATTGAAAACATCTGGCACTTTGTTTTCAAAATCCGATAGAATTAATGGTAGTAAAAATAATATCGCTAATAGCATCTTAAAAAGTGTCATTCCCATAAATAGAATAAAAACATCTTTCATTCCAGAGGAAAATTTGTAATTGACTACTGTATATACTATTAAGGTCACAATGACGTGAAAGGTATAAATATGCCAAACAGGAAAAAAGAAAGTAGTGTCTTTTGCAAAGTGAAACAAAAGATAAGCGTGAATACCAAATAATAACACACTAAGTCCAACTAACTGCAAAACAAATGCTATTTGTCTCTTTTTAAAATCCTCCATTTTTAATCTACTTATGAGCTTGCAATAATACGTCTTATAACATAAACCATTGACAAAATTACGGAAGATAATGACAATATTAAAGTGTATAATTTATGCTCATTAGGAAAGTATTCATCGAGTTTTACTCCTATGAATGTCCCAACACCGATAATAATTACCATCTGAATTGCTATGCTAGAATAACGAGCATAAGAATTAAGATCGCTCTTTTTAGTTTTGGGCTTTTGCGGTTTGTTGTGATTTGCTTGGCTCATTAGATAAAGATTTTACAGTGCCTTTCATACTACAAGTAGCGTTAAAAGTTGCTCCAGGCTCTACAGCCAACTTACTTACATGTACTTCACCTTCAATATGAGCTGTAGTCTTTAAGGATAATGTACCAGACAAAATAAGCTTCCCTGAAAACTTACCTTCAAAATCAGCATTTTCTCCTTGTAAAGTTCCTTTAATAAAGCCCGACTTACCAACAACTATTTTGCCAGAGGTTTTTACATTACCTTCAATTGTTCCATCGATTCTAAATGGTCCTTGGCTCGCAATATCACCTACAATTTTAGTGCCTTGCGCTATTATATTTTGTTGTGTACTTGTTTCCATAGTTCCGTGTTGTTTAGATTTTTTATTGTCTGAGGAAAACATAATAAATTAGTTTTAAATTACTGCAGCTTTAAATACGCATTTAAGTTTTTATGTCGTTGAATAATCGCATAGTTTGGTGATGAAATAGCAAAGTATGGCCGCGTTATTTTTGGTTTAATGACACGCCCTCTTTTATCCTTTTCTTCTGACTTAAGCAATTCACCAAACCCATTGGCTCCATTTATACTTGTTAGACCATGAACCACCACAAAAGTGGTGTTTTCAGTGTAAAGATCTTTTGAAACTGTAAGATCAAAGTAGTCGATTTTTGCAACTTCTTCTTCTAAAGTCTTTATAAATGCTTCAATATCTTCACCCGAATTATTTTCAAATTGAAATATGACATTAAATTTGTCAGTATCATCATCTGAAATAAATTCTTTCTTCTCTAACACAGGAAGTGCTTCGTTTATAATTTCTTGAGCCCTTTTGCCTTCATCAGTATTAGCATAAGTTAATGCAATATAGTTAATACCTTCTTTGTAAGCTTCAAAACCATAAAGTCTTCCTTTTGCCGATGCTTTTAAGATTTCAAACTTAGGTACAAAATCACCACCTTCAAATCGCTTTATCTGTGCTTCTGCTTCTGTAATAACAGCTGCATATTCTTCGTTTTCAAATTGTTTATAAAGGGTTGTGTAAATGAATTCTGGACTGTTTTCATCCTTAGACAATTCCGATTGTGGATTTAATAATATCTCCGCGTAGCGCGACTCTGGATAGTCTTGTATAATAGCAGACTTCATTGCTTCTGCTTTTTGGTTTAAACCTAATTCTAGATAAATTCCGTACAAATTATATTTTGAAGGTAAAATTAAACGGTCTTCAGGTTTATTTTCCAATAGGTTTTCGAGTTTAGACTTTGCCAACAGAAACTCTTTAAACTTTTCTTTATAAATAATTCCTAATTGGTAATAGGCAAAGTTGCGCTCTGTAGCAATACTATCTATTTCCGTTTGTTCTGTTGGTAAGGATGCTAAATAGGTTTCAGGATTGAAACGAACATCTTCTATTGTTTCGCCTGTTTCCTCATCTTCTTTAGACGTATTTACAATATCTGCACGCTGACTAGAATGTCTCCAATTATCTTGTAGCTTACGATCTCCCCAAAGCTTTAGGAATTCATTTTTTCCATAAGCTACTGTCGTTGCATTATAAAAATAAAAACTACTACTTGCGCTCGCTCCTGAGGCTTGTAGCGTTCTAGAGGTTCCTGGAGGTCGTTTTGAAGCTTGTGATGCTACGGCCCTGCCTTTCTGCTTTAGATTTCCAGCTGTTGGCGCTACTTGCCTTTTTTGTCTTTCTAAAGCTTCTTCTTGTTGTTTTTGTTCTTCTAATGCTTGTAAACGAAGTGCTTCAGCATGTTTTGTATAAATCGCTAATTGTTCTGATTTTGGAAGACTTACCATCCTTAAAATACTATCATTAGTTTGAGCTATGCCTTCGTAATAGATAACGTCGTCAAGATTTTCGCGCTTTCTTTTAATAATTCGGTATGGTTTTGAATTTTCAACCATTGCCGTCATTGTACTGTCGTAATAGGCTCCAGCGGTTTTATAAACGTTTCTATCAAAATACATGTTCCCTAAAGTTTCATAACTAAGTGCCCTAAGGTGCTTGTCTGAGGTTGTTTTTCTCAGGGATTTATTATAGTATGCTTCGGCAAGACTGTCTGTTGTATTAGTGCGATGGTATTCTGCAATGCGGTAATATATTTTATCTAAAAACGGTCTGTTCTCTCTATTTTCTTCTAATTCTGTAAGGTATTCTTCAAATTCAAGTTGGTTACCGTTTAATACATCAAAATTATTTGACTTTTCTATATGTGCATTAATGTAAAATGATCTTGGGACTTTACGATGCATGTCTATAATAGCATCGAACTCAATATTAGCACTGTCTTTTTTACCAAACTCGTTATATAACTGTCCTTTAATAAAGTGGTAACGTGCTTTTTCTCTTTTAACTTCAGTGTTTTTTGCTGCAATATCTAGCTGAGCAATTGCACTATCTTTAGATTTTATGTTGATATACGCTTGTGCTAAAGCTGCTGTAGCATCTGCCAGATCTTGCCCTTCTATGTCTTCTTCTTTTAATAAACGTTTTAGTTTTTCAATGGCTCCAGCGTCATTATCTAAACGCATGTTTGTTTTTTCGCGCCAAATTTTAACTTGATTGATTTTATCGCTCGTTGGATACTTATTTAAAATATTATTAAACGCAGCCATGGCTGGCACAAAACGTTGATCGAAATAGCGTGCTTGACCTAAAAGTAAATAGGCTTCATCTATTTGAGGATTTTTTTCTTTTCCTTCGATATTCATGCCATGTACCTGAATCGCTTTTATGGCTTTTTCTTCGGCACGTTCAAAATCAGCATTTTTGGTTTGTCCTGGTAGAAAGATATCTTCGGACACATTCATACGCTCCACAGGTAAAAGCTCCCAGAAGTTTTCGGTAAACTCATTATTAACGGCATCTTTTCCACGCTCTAAAGCAATATTGCCATTATAAAGCACATTGTATTTTGTGCCCATAGCATGAAATTGTCGGTTTATAAATTTATCCTTTGTACGTGAACAGCTTTGAGTAAGCATCACCACGCAACATAGCGATAATATGAATTTGTAATAGGTTTTCAAACGTTGGTTCTATTTGGTTAATAGATAACTGAAAAACACCTTGTTTAGTGTGTTAGATGGTAAAAATAAGGATCTTTTTGAATTTGAGGCTGAAATTTATAAGATATTAGACCGCTTCACTGTTAGAATCAAGAATAAGGCTTGATTGTGGTTCATTTGTAATTGATAAAATCGATTGAAAAATAATATTCATGCCATCGTAAATTATTTCTGAGATGAATAATGCTTTGCAACCACACTTACAAATTGCACGTTGTACGAACAAGTTGCGACTTGTCCGTACACTGCCATTTTGCAGATATCAATCTACTGCATTTTTTATTCTTCCTCTTGCATTGCCATTGCAGTGCCAGAAAAATGTGCTTCCAATTCCTTTAATGTTGCAGGATTGGTTTCTAAATCTTTAATCACATGTCCTTTTTCTAACACAACGATACGTTCGCACACATCTGTAACATGTAATAGATCATGACTAGAAACTAATACCGTAACTCCTTTTTTATGTGCTAAATCTCTGATGATTTCTTTTAATCGGATTTGAGTGGTTGGATCTAAATTGGCAAAGGGTTCGTCTAAGATGATCACTTCAGGATTTCCGATTAGTGCCGCTACAATTCCGGCTTTCTTTTGATTTCCTTTACTTAAATCCCTAAGGTATTTTTTTTGATTTAAAATTTCGCCATGGAAAAAATCTTGAAACTGCGCTAATAAAGCGTCAACATCTGCTTTGTTTTGGCCGCGTAATTCGCCAATAAAATAAAAATATTCTTCTGGTGTTAAATAACCGATTAAAAAGGTTTCGTCTATAAATGCAGACGTAAATGGCTTCCAGTCTTCACTTTCATTAACCAGTACATTATTATTTTTTATATGTCCTGTGGTAGGCTGAATTAAATCTAACAACAAACTAAAATAGGTTGTTTTTCCTGCGCCATTATTGCCCACAAGTCCAAAACTTTGACCTTTAGGAATCTCTAAACTATCGATTTTTAAAACCGTATTGCTATTATATGTTTTTGATAAGTTGGATGTAATAATCATAATTCTAATTGTTTTGTTTGTAAGCCACTAGTGTTTTATACTTTTCAGATTTGTAAATCTTCTCGATAATACTAAATACCTTATTTTTAAATAATAATCCTATAAGTCCTGTTATTGCTACCAAAGCAAAGCCTAACACTTCGCTGTAAGCAAAATGACCTATGGCATAAATTACCATGGGTAACACCAATTTAGGAATGGTTAACAGCAACGTCTTTACATTAAATGATTTTTTATCTCCAAAAGCCTTTTTTGCTGAAGTTAAATCTATCGGTGTTTTTATATACGCTCCTCCCCAAAGGACCATATGAGAATTAACTCCGATATTATAAATAGCACCTACAACAACAGCTGCATAAGCTTGCCAACCAAAGTAGAGATAGAATGAGGCAATAATTGTTGTGAAAACCGTAGCAATAACCATAAGATACCATTTGGATTCTAAATATTCCTTATATCTAATATTCTGACTCATTAAGAGCGGATAATAAGCACTATCCCAGCTCGGCACAAATTGACCGAAACTAAACAGAAAACCACCCGACACAAAAATACCTGCAAAAATGCGCCAAAAAGGACCGTCGTAGACTTCTATACTTCCTGTAAAAAACAACAAGCCATAGAAAATAAAGAGAAAGCTCATAAAAATGGTCATTTTAGAACGTTTGTTACGTTTTATGAGCTTAATATCATTTTTTAGAAAGGTTGAAATGCTACCGAAACGATTTAAATAATCCATAGTGTCCGTTTCCGCGATATCAACTTTCTTAGCTAAACCAGCATCTAAATAGAAGTTTTCTCTAAAATATTTGAATGCCATTTTATACAATACAAAAGCCAATACTATTGGGATTATAGCTAAATAAGGCTGATTATAAAATGCTGAAAAGATTGGTGCTGTGAATTGCGTCACATCAAAAATATTGAAATAAAGTAGTCCTCCTAAAATTGCTATGACACCAATTACAGCGAAGAAAACAACATCTTTACTATTGACAAAAATATTTATGAAATTGTTACAATACACAAGTGCAAGCATCGCTAAATGCCAACCCAACACATTTATAAACGGATGACCTTCTATGATTAAAACAATTGAAAAAGGAATAAAAAAGAAAGCATGCCAAATGTTGAAAAATGAAATCATTGTTTTATTGATTCCGAATTTAACAATTTGATCCTTCTTTAATGGTAAATACAATAGCGGTTTAATATTTACAATAGGCATTTTTTGTAGAAAATACTTAAAAACCAAATCGAAAATAAAATAGAAGATTAAAAATTGGTTGATGATTTTTAATGGTTCTGGATCAACCATTTCTTCAATAAGATAATAGGCGCCAATACCTGCTCCTAAAGCATATAATAACATAAAGAACGCACCAAAAACCATTAATATTTTAAGTGCTAAGTTGACCTGAAATGAAGCAGAGCGCGTAAACGCTTTCCATTCTAGATTTATAAATTGTTTTATCATAGTGTAATGATGGGTTGGTTTACCTTGTAAGTATTAAAAAAAGGAGATTTGTTACAAACAAAATTCAGGATAGGTTTCGTTGAGTAGTTTTTCGGCTTTACTTGGTAAGACTTCAAAGCTGATATAGCTGATAATTACGAAAGCAGTAAATGCTAATGATAAACCGACAATAAAGTAAATGTTCGTTATAAAACCTTCTGGTATTCTATATACATTATATAATTGCGACATAAAAACCATTGACGTTACTCCAGATTGTCTAAAAATAATTTCTTCTAGCATCCATTTTTTGTTCGAAATTTCCTTTCTACGTCTAAATTGTCTATTAAGTTGGATACCTTTATAAATGGCCCAAATTATTATAATACCATAAAAAACCAAGGCTAAAATTGGCGTATAAAAAGTAGAGAAAGCCAAATAAAACCCTAAAAACAAACTTAACGTTGCAAATATTTGTGGTAACGCAAACCAATTTTTAAGTTCATTCCATAAATAACGCCTATAACGTTTATTCATCGCTTTAGTCCGTTGTTCAATAGCGTCCATAAAACCACAGACACCAAATTTCTTGAAAGCTTTGTTTTTAGCCTCTTCAAAACTGAGTTTGGGTTGATTTTGCCATTGGGTTTCAATATCATTAGCTAAATGATCTACGAGTTCGGTTTGTAAATCGTAATGCTCCACAAAATGCTGCCTTGTGAAAGCGTAGAGATCTTGTATTTGAGGTTCTGTTAGTTTCATTTATAAAAACTTGAGACTAAAAGATTTTTTATTCTCTTCATACACTTTCCGATATACATCAATATTAGTTCTTATCATTGGATAAAATAAACATGCAACAATTACAAAGAAGCCATCAGGCATACTTGCAGCATTTTCGTAATTTTCCTTTAAGATATAATAGGAGAGATTATACATGGACCAAACTAACATCGCAGAACTTGTTGCCATTGCAAAATTCAAGGATTTTCTAGTAGACTTATCTTTAAAAGTATAATATGCTGAATAAATAGTAGGCAGAATTAATACCAACAAACCAATAAGAAAACTTAACTCTGGTTTAATTTGATAGATTGTAATAAATGACAAAATAACTGCGATGTATTCTAACCAAAATTTAAAGGTGAAAAATTTAGTTTTAAGATGGTTCCATGTCATTTTTCGGTATTTCCTACCAAGTTCTTTCTGCTTATTTCTCGTAAATTTCTTAAATCCAATATTACTTTGATACAATCCTTTTTCAAAAATTCTGTCCTTTGAAACACCGAATTCTATAAATTGATTTCCAAATCCTCTATGAATTTCAAGCAATGCTTCATTGAAAGAAATACCATCATTTGCCATTTTATCTTCTACAGCAGACACAATATGGTCTAATAATTCTAAACGTACATCCCAAAACTTAACCTCATTTTTAATAAGGTAGTTGTCTATGAATTTTATTTCTTCTTTGGTGAGTTTCATTTTAGACTACACTTTTAAATCGGCTTTCATAATCCATAAATAGCTTTATGCTTATTATAACCAAAATCATCACTAAAGTTAGCGATAGGCTTGCACCACCAATTGTCCAAAACAAATCACTTGTTCCGTTGATGTCTTTTGTTCTACTAATAAAGATATTAGGCAATTGGTAAAAAGCTAAAAAAGGAAATGCCAAGCGTTCTACTACTGAGAATCTTTTATTCTGTTTTACACCTTGATAAACGACGTAGGTTAGGATAAATCCAGTCAATCCAACGAGCGGAATTATAGAAATAAACAGCCTAAACGTTTCTATGGAATAATTTTGAAATAAGATATAAAACCCAAGACAAGATGCTAAAAAGAGTATAGGTGTCAGTGGACTTTTAAGCTGCTGAACAAAGGTTTTCCATATTTTTTTATCAGCCAATTTTAAAAATTGTTTATTATCATTTAAGAGTTGTGCTTTATTTTCAACCATGTAATCTTTGAAAATATCATAAAAGCCTCTCGTATCACCTGCTTCAATTTGGTTTTCAATATCAGACGCTACGTGATCTACCATTTCCATTCTTATATCAACGTAAATGACATCAGAATTCTCTAAGTAGAGATCTATAAATTGTATGTCTTGTTTTGTTAGTTTCATTTGTGGTTAGGTTCCAAGACCTGCAAGGTTTTAGATGCTGAATCAAGTTCAGCACATGCCTTGCAGGATTAGTACTTATGCCAATTTTGGATTTACTAAAGCTTGCATCGTCTTTATATATTCCGCTAATTCTTCCAATTTATTCACGGTTTCTTTGGTTCCGGTTTCAGTGAGTTTATAGTATTTACGCAATCGGTTATCCACTTTGGAGACTTCAACATCTAACAAACCTTCGGCTTCTAACTTATGTAACGCAGGATATAAGGCTCCTTCTGTGATTTTTAGTTCACCTTTTGTTAAAGCCTTTACCTTTTGGGTAATTTCGTAACCATACATTTTATCGTGCTCATTCAATAGCTTTAAAATGATGGTGGTTAAACTTCCTTTATATAATTTTGAATTGCTCATCGTAAAACAAATATATACATAATTTTCTTATGTATAAGACGCTTATGTATGTAAAAAACACCTGACAGGTTTCAAAAACCTGTCAGGTCTATGGAAGAATAGTTATCTTTGCACAAAATTTATTTTTTAATGTCACAATTTCATTCACTCACTATAAAGTCAATTGATAAAGTAACGGATAATTCTGTTGCCATAACCTTTGATATTCCTGAACATCTTAAGGAAAAATTCAGCTTTAAAGCCGGACAATATATTACCTTAAAAACCACTATTAATGGTGAAGACATCCGAAGAGACTATTCAATTTGTGCGTCACAAAGTAGCGGAAATGTAACCGTTGCCGTAAAAGCTGTTGAAGATGGAACGTTTTCAGTTTACGCCAACACCATTTTAAAAGTTGGTGACGTTTTAGACGTTGCAGAACCTAATGGTCGTTTTGTATTTGAAGCCAACGAAGCTAAAACCCGAACCATAGCTGCCTTTGCCGCTGGAAGCGGAATTACACCTGTGCTTAGCATCGTAAAAACCTTATTAGAAGAAGAGCCTTTTAGTAACTTCATCTTAGTTTATGGTAACAAAACCTTAGCTGATGCGATGTTTATTGACGATCTACTTGAACTAAAAAAACAATACAAAAATCGCTTTCATGCGCATTTTATATACAGTCAGTCGCGAGAAACAGATGCCCTTTTTGGCCGTATTGAAAAAAGTACGGTTAACCTCATCGTAAAAAACAAATATAAAGACGTAACTATAGACAGTTTTTATCTCTGTGGACCAGAACAAATGATTCAAACGGTAAAAGATGTTTTATTAGAAAATGGTGTAAAAGAAAATGCCATTAAATTTGAATTGTTTACAGCACCTGTTGATGCAGATTCTGAAGAGGCTGGTGATTTACCTTCAGGTCAAACTAAAATTAAAGTTTTGGTGGATGATGAAGAATTTGAATTCAACATGTCGCAAGAGCAATCTATTCTTGAGGCGGCTTTAAAACAAGATATTGACGCGCCTTATTCTTGTCAAGGTGGAATTTGTAGTAGTTGCATTGCTAAACTTACAGAAGGTGAAGCTAAAATGCGACAAAACAATATTTTAACAGATAGCGAAGTTGCTGAAGGCTTAATTTTAACCTGCCAAGCGCATCCTACTACGGCAAATGTTGTAGTGGATTATGATGATGTGTAAAACAGACGTTAGACCGCTTCGCTTTTAGATCATAGACTTATAGACCTAGTAGGTTTTCAAAACCTAGTAGGTCTTATTTATTTTGAAAAGTTGGGGATTCTACGCTTAGTTCTGAATAACAGACTCTACTTTTTCAATTACACTTTCAACAGAAACACTACTTGCTGCATCTTCATAACCTTCAGGGAATTTATTTCCGTAAATTGAAGTAGGAATTAGTGGAAACTGTTCTCTATTTGCCGTTAACGCAAAGTCATTTGGTTGATTAAAAGGCGCAAATCCAGCAAAAGGGTGCGTCACTCCCCAAATGGTGATTACTTTTTTACCCAACATGGCTGCTATGTGTGCATTGCCAGAGTCCATCGCTAACATAACATCTAAATTGGAAATGAGTACTAATTCATCTTTAAAATTTAGTTTTCCTGCTACGGATTTTACAGTATTGAATTTGCTTTCAACCTGGTTTAATAGTTCTACCTCTTTGCTTCCACCACCAAATAAAATGATATTGTAATTTTTTGAAAGTTCTTCAATAACACGTTCCATTTGTGCTAAAGGATACATCTTACTGTCGTGTGCTGCAAAAGGGGCAATTCCGATGGTTTTGAAGTCCTTTTTTGAAACAAAAACCTTTAGGTTTTCGGTTAATGGTTTTGGTTCTAAAAATACAGGTTGTGATAAATCTACGACATAACCCAAAGCTTCAAAAACGTCTGCATAACGCTGGTGTGTGGTTTTTAACTGTTGAAATGTTTGTCCAGAAGTTAATGCCTTTTTTTCGGCTCTGCCTTTATCTAGTTGCACTACTTTTTTTCCGAAGAAAAAGAGTTTTAGAATTTTACTCCGCAGCACGTTGTGTACATCTGCAACAGCATTAAATTTTAAGGCTTTTAATTCTTTTGATAGTTTATAAAGCCCAAAAACGCCTTTGTGTCTGCCTTTTAAATCGGCTTCATAAACACTTACGTTTACTAAATCTTGAAAAAATGGCTTAAAGAATGCTCTGGTAACTACTGTAACTTTTAACTCTGGATACTGACTAGTTAATGCTCGTAACACAGGTACAGTCATTGCCACGTCTCCCATTGCGGAAAATCTGAGGACTAGTATGTGTTTTGGTTTTGTAGACATAGTTTAGGTATGTCATATTGAGCGCAGTTGAAATATCTATAATTGAGATTCTTCACTTTGTTCAGAATGACAAAAGATTATTTTTGTCCTCTTAAAACAGGATTTAACTCATCGTCATTATACATTTTCATTTGCTTGTAAACTTTCATGTACTTATCACCATTTGAGATATCGTTAAGTAAATCGTCAATGGCAGTACTTAAATCTTCACGTTGCTCTAACAATACATCTAATTTCTTTTGGCAAGAGGCTTTGTGTGCATTACTAGCATCTTCTCTTACTGTTTCTAGATGCATGTGGTAAATTTTTAATGCTAAAATTGAAAGCCTATCTATGGCCCAAGCCGGACTTTCAGAATTAATTTTGGCATCTGGTTTTACGGTTACATCATTGTATTTATCTAAGAAATAACTATCAATGTATTCAACCGTATCTGTTCTATCTTGGTTAGAGGCATCAATCATTCTTTTTAACGTTAAAGCCGCAACAGGATCTATGTTTGGGTCTCTAATAATATCCTCGTAAGCCCATTGAACAGTGTCTATCCAAGATTTTCTGTATAATAAATGTGCGATAAGGTCTTCCTTTTTATCATACTTATTTGTAAAAGGCTGATCTACGGTATTTAAAACTTTATAGGTTTTAATAACCTCTTGAAATATGGCGTTTGCTTTTTGTGAAAACATAATGAATTCGATTTATTGTTTACAAATATAGTTGGAATTATTAACTTTAACGACTGAACAAATTTCATAATATGCAAATTCATAACCTGTCTAAGACACCTTCAATTTTAAATACTTTTATGTCTGAATTAAGAGATAAATCCGTTCAAAAAGACAGTATGCGCTTTCGGCGAAATATTGAACGTATTGGTGAAATTTTGGGTTACGAATTAAGTAAATCACTTCAATTTAAGGCTCAAAATATCGAAACACCTCTTGGAACTTCTGAAACGGTTTTGCATCATAATGATATTGTCTTATGTTCTATTTTAAGAGCTGGTGTTCCGCTTCATAATGGTTTACTAAACTACTTTGATGCCGCAGAAAATGCTTTTATTTCAGCTTATAGACAACACAAACACCATCCAGAAAGTTTTGAAATTGTAGTTGAATATTTAGCGTGTCCAAGTTTGGAAGGCAAAACCTTAATTTTAGCAGATCCCATGCTCGCTACAGGCCAATCTATGGTGGCTACTTACGAAGCATTAAAACCATTTGGCACACCTAAAGACATTCATTTAGTTAGTGTAATTGGTGCACAACAAGGTGTTGAATACGTTGCCGAAGCTTTTGATGCCGATGTAAAACTATGGATTGCTACCATTGATGACTCCTTAAATGAAAAAGGGTATATTATTCCAGGATTAGGTGATGCTGGTGATTTAGCCTTTGGAAACAAATTACAGCAGTAAACCTATTATTGGCGTGATTAATAAGAGTACAATAAAAACTTCTTTAAACCAACGTTCTGAAATCACTTCGATATAATTTGCCATAATTATTGAAAACGGAGCAAATAAGAATAAAAACTCACTTCCATTTTTAACCGGAGCAATAACAGCAATCAAAATAGCAATAACAGAAGCCCAAGCAATTAAAAAATAAGAGGGTTTTAATTTCTTGTTTTTATCTGGAATATTTTTAAAAAAATAGATGAGTGTCCATATAAGTGCTGTAAACAAAATGGTTAGTTTTAGAATACTTTCTTTACTATCATAAGCCGTAAAATCTAAACTAGCATAACGTTTAAAGTTTGAAGGTCTTATATATTCATCGTACACTACAATATTATATGCCACTAATAAAATAGCAACTGTTGCAACGCCAATAAAGGGAATAATAACATTCTTAAAATCGTTTTGAGAATGATATATAAGTGCAACAATCACTAAGGCAAAAAATAAAATTGCCCAGAAATAGAATAATGATGCTAGTACAATCCAAAATCCGGCATCGAATAACTTCTTTTTAATATAAAGATTAGAATGTAAGCTTATTAAACGCCTTAAAGCAAAAACTATAAATAAGTTAGCTAGCAATAAATCTAAATGTGCCATCGCTTCTGGAAACAACCCAAATAGCAGTCCAAAGGTCATTAAGGCATAACTATTTCTTTTTGACAATTTATTTTTTGAGACAATAAAATCGAGCAGAAAAAGCAAAAACATGGTAATTGCCCACTTAAAAAGCGTTGTTAAAACACTGTTTAAGTCCGAAAAAAGCGAGGTATAATTTGTGATTACAAATAGCAGCGAAACATAAACAGCAACAATAATGAAGTTTATAGGTTTAGATTTACTAAAAATTCTTGTAATCATTAACTCTTTTTGTATTTTTGCTGTTCAATCCCAATTCAAAAATAGAATTGGTGTAAATTTATAAAGTTATGACTGATTTCTTTAACGGAATAGCGGATTTATTTGTAAATGTATTACTTGCTCCTTTTGATGCACTTAAAGCATTAGAGTTAGAAAGCTGGTTTTCTGCTAACATTTTCTCATGGGTATTTTTGGTAATTGGTATAGTAGCATTTGTATATTGGATGCTACAGCTTAAAAAATTCAATGATAATAATGAAGAAGATAAAAGTATTTCTTCTCACTCTTATCTTTAAACCTCTAATTTTTTCTTTTACCTAAGAAATTCACATTTTGCACACTAATTTTATCGTTTTTTCGAAACGTAGTTTACTATGTTAAGAAAACTCAAATTCATTAGTGTATAAAAGCCAAACTTCTCGGTTGCAAATAGAAAACCTAAAGAAGTTTATAAATCGAAACCAATATCCTTACGATAATACATCTTATCAAAATGTAGATTTTCTATATTTTGATAAGATTTTTTTATGGCTTCATGGTAGGTATTGCCATACGATGTAATTGCCATAACGCGACCACCAGAAGTTACCACCTTTCCGTCTTTTTCAACGGCTCCTGCATGAAAAACTATAGACTCTGTGACGTTCTCAATACCTGTGATTTCTTTACCTTTTTCGTAAGCTTCAGGATAACCACCAGAAACTAACATTACCGTTGTTGCCGCACGCTCATCAATTTCAATAGCAACCTGACTTAACGTTTGATTTGCCATAGCGTCAAAAATTTCAACAAGATCTGTTTTTAACCGTGGCAATACAACTTCCGTTTCAGGATCTCCCATTCTCACATTATACTCAATCACTTTTGGATCGTCACCAACTTTTATTAAACCAATAAAAATAAAACCAACATAAGGTAAGTTATCTTTCTTTAAACCTTCAACCGTAGGTTTTACAACTTGGTTTTCAATTTTATCTAAGAATTCTTGTGTTGCAAATGGTACTGGTGACACTGCTCCCATACCACCTGTATTTAACCCTGTATCTCCTTCTCCTATGCGTTTGTAATCTTTTGCAGTAGGTAGAATTTTATAATCTTTTCCGTCAGTTAGTACAAAACAGCTCAATTCAATGCCATCTAAAAATTCTTCAATCACCACTTTAGTGCTTGCATCTCCGAATTTAGCATCTACAAGCATACTTTTTAGTTCGTCTTTAGCTTCTTGTAAATCATTTAAGATTAAAACCCCTTTTCCTGCCGCTAAACCGTCTGCTTTTAAAACGTAAGGAGGTTTTAAGGTCTCAAGAAATTTGTAACCGTCTTCAACATTAGCTTTTGTAAAACTTTCGTAAGCTGCTGTTGGAATGTTATGACGCATCATAAATTCTTTAGCAAATTCCTTACTGCCCTCAAGTTCTGCAGCAGCTTGTTGTGGTCCAATAACAGCAACATGTTTTAGCGCTTCATCTTCTAAAAAGAAATCGTGAATACCTTGTACCAATGGATCTTCGGGACCTACAACGACCAAATCGATGTTATGTTCTAATACAGCAGATTTTATCGCTTTAAAATCTGTAACACCAATATTTAGGTTTGTAGCAATAGCTGCTGTTCCTGAGTTTCCTGGCGCAACAAAAAGTGCCTTACAACGATTACTTTGAGATAATTTCCATGCGAATGTATGTTCTCTTCCGCCAGAGCCAAGTACTAAAATATTCATAATCTTGATTTGTTTCGTCAAAAATAATTGGTTTTAAGTTTAAAAAACAATTATTTTACCAAAGAACTGAACAATATGATAAGTTCATAATTTTAAATGCTAAAAACAACTTGCGAATATTCGATTTATCTTTAAAACTAAATGGCTTTAACATCGATAAGGCAAGGGCTGCTTTAGCTGACATTCAGGCTAAAACTGATGCTGAATTTGAAACCTATATCAATGCGCAAAAAAAACGCATTATTTCTTATCATTTAGAGCACAATTCGTTTTATAAAGCATTAGGGAAAACCGTTGATGTTAACGATTGGAATTCGGTTCCTATTATTACAAAAAAACACTTACAACAACCTTTAGAGCAACGACTAAGTGATGGTTTTACTCCAAGGAATGTCTATATAAATAAAACATCAGGCAGTTCTGGCGATCCATTTATTTTTGCCAAAGACAAATGGTGTCATGCACTCACTTGGGCGGAAATTATGAATCGTTTTGGGTGGTATGGTATTGATTTTAATAGTTCTAAACAAGCCCGATTTTACGGTATTCCGCTCGATAAAAAAGGTTATTACAAGGAGCGGTTGAAGGACTATTTTGGTAACCGATTTCGATTTTCTGTATTTGATTTGAGTGATGCTGCTTTTGATGAAACCATCGCTAAATTTAAAACCGACACATTTGAATTTATCAACGGTTATACGAGTCCGATAGTACAATTCGCTAAGTATTTGAAGCAAAAAGACCTCCTTTTAAAAACAATTTGTCCGTCGCTTAAGGTATGCATTGTCACTTCCGAAATGCTCTTTGATGACGATAAGGCTTTAATGGAAAAACAATTTGGTGTGCCTGTAGTTAACGAATATGGAGCTTCAGAACTCGATTTAATTGCGTTTCAAAATCAAAAAGACGAATGGCAAGTTAATAGCGAAACGCTTTTTGTTGAAATTTTGGACGATAATGGTTCCGTTTTGCCTTACGGAGAAGAAGGGCGTATTGTTATCACCTCATTATATAACAAAGCTCATCCTTTTATTCGCTATGATATTGGTGATGTTGGTATTTTATCTGAAGCTAGCACTAGTAGAAAACCGATTCTAAAACAACTCATTGGCAGAACAAACGATATTGTGCAACTACCAAGCGGAAAAAAAGCTGCAGGACTTACGTTTTACTACATTACCAAAAGCGTGATTGAGAATGATGGTAAGGTTTCAGAGTTTGTAATTGAGCAACTGGCTTTAGATCATTTTAAAATAAAATTTGTGAGTAGAGATGAGCTCTCATCTAAAAAGGAAACTCTCATTACCTCAGAAATAGAACGCTACTTAGAATCTGGAATTAGGGTTAGCTTTGAGCGTTTAGACCAACTAAAACGAACAAAATCAGGAAAACTAAAACAATTTGTTTCTAAGTTATAGGCTTAATTAATCGTTTTTTCACAAACAAGTGTTCAATGAAAAATTGAATCAGATAAGCTAAGGATTTTAGAAACGAAAACCCCAATCCAATTCTGTATACATTAAAATTGTGTTTTATTAGATTCGTTTTATTTGATGAGAGTGACCCTTCTGTAATTCTGTAGTACGCTATTGTATTTGATATTCCTACGGCTGGTTTGTCACTTCGTTTTAAAGCCTCTAACCACAGCAGCCAATCTTGTCGTTTTTTTAAGTCTTTCGTATATATTTTACCTAATGTTTCGCAATTATAAATTCCTGTTAGGTTTCCTATATAATTTGCTTTAAGTAGCTTTTTATACGTAAGTGCTTTTAAAGCATGGACTTTTTTATTTAGTGGATTCCCATGAGAATCGACCCATTCATAACTTCCGAAACAAACATCTGTAGTATTACTTTTAAGTTGCGCTATTTGTAATTGAAGTTTATTGCTTTCCCAAAGGTCATCTGCATCTAAAAAAGCAATGTAATTCCCTGCTGCCATTTTAGTCCCTAAATTCCTGGCTTCTGCTGCACCTTTATTTTCTTTGTGAGTAAACAACTTAATTCTTGAATCGCGCTCTGTAAATGGCTTTAAAACAGCATTGGTTTCGTCCGAAGAGCCATCGTCAATTAGAAGTAGCTCCCAATTAGAATAGGTTTGACTAATAACACTATTTACTGTATTACATATAACATTGGCATTGTTAAACATTGGTGTTATAATAGAAACTAGTGGATGCATGTTTAAAACTAATACGCTTTATCGTCGCCTTTAATGGCGTTAATAAAAGTTTGTATTATAATTTTCATATCGAGAAGAATTGACCAGTTTTCGATATAAAAAATATCATATTTAACTCTTCCTATAATATCTTTATCTGTTTCTACTTCTCCTCTAAAACCGCTTGTTTGAGCCAAACCTGTGATTCCTGGTTTTACAAAGTGTCTTACCATAAACTTGTCAATTTTTTTAGCATACATAGTTGTATGACTTACCATGTGGGGTCTAGGACCAACGACAGACATATCACCAAAAAGTACGTTAAAAAATTGAGGTAATTCATCTATACTTGTTTTTCTAATAAATTTACCCACTTTGGTTACGCGTTGGTCACCCCTTGTAGCTTGGTATAAATGAGCATCTTTGTTGGGCATCATGGATCTAAACTTGTAGCAATCAAATTCTTTGTAATTAAAACCGTTACGTGATTGCTTAAAAAACACTGGGCCTTTAGATTCTAACTTTATTAAAAGACCTATTATGGGTGTTAACCATGATAAAACGAAAATAATAACGAAGCTAGAAAACAAAATATCAAACCCGCGTTTTATAAAGGTGTTTACGGAATCTTCTAGAGGAATATTTCTTAAGGTAAGAATTGGAATATAGTCATAGTACTCGTAACGCAGCTTTTTAGCATATATCTCTTTACTATCTGGAATAAATTTTAAAATCTTAAGATTATTGTCTGCGAAATCCACAACCTCTGCAATTTGCGAATTAGTCAGCTCAGAAATTGAACAGTAAATTTCATCGATACCTTTGTCTATAACATATTGAAAACACTCGTCTAGGGTAAGTGTTTTATTTTTAAGATTGAAAGTCTTTTTATGCGCGTAGCCGTATTCAGGGTTCTTGTTAAAAAAATTCTCTAATGCTAAAGTTTTTTTATTCATACCCAAAACGACTGTTCTTCTAAAGTTTCCACCAAAAGACGTTCTATATTTCTGCAATAAATAGTAAATCGTAAACTTTAAAATTGTGATAAGAAAAAAACACAATAAAGCATATTTAACAATAGGTCTTGGATAAATATTTAATTCATGATACAAACCTGAAAACGCAAAAACTAATAACAGAAATAAAATGAACTGCTTAACAATTAGGGATAAAATGTTAATTGGTCTGGTAAACCTATAAACCTCATAAAATTGTGAATAAACAGACAACAAGATCCAACTTATTGAGGCTATAATAGAAAACATAATAGGGTCTTGGTTTTTAAATAAATAAAAAACCGCCACACTATTAATGATTGTTAAATCAATAATATATGAAATAGGTCTTAAGTACCCTGAATATCTTCCTTGTTTAAATAAACTCAATGTTCTTGATTATAAATAGATTAGGGCTCGTTTAAAAACTACAAACTAAAATTAACACTAATAACAATTAAATTTAAAACAAAAATACGGTATTGGCAAAGCTGTGGAAGTAATAATGAAAAAATAACTATTGGATTAAAAGCAATAAAACATCTAAAAACTATCCCTAGAATATAGTAGAAATCTATCTATTCTTGAGCTTTAAAACGCTTGTATTCTTGCATTACAAAATCATGTATTTCTTTTTCAAATCGTTGTTTTGAAAATCGCATAGCATTCTGTCTCACTATTATGGGATCAAAATTTAGTTTTTCAAAAACTGTAACAGAATTAATAATAGATTCTTCGGTTTGATGGTTAAACAGCAATCCGGTTTCTTTATGTTTCACAGTTTCTCTTGAGCCTCCTTTATTAAACGCTATTACGGGAGTACCACAAGCCTGAGCTTCAACAGGTATAATTCCAAAATCTTCTTCAGCTGCAAACACAAAGGCTTTTGCCTTAGACATGTAGCCTTTTAAGGCTTCAATTTCTAAAAAACCAACAAGTTTTATATTAGATTTAGCGATAGATTTAATTTTTTTATATTCAGGACCATCACCAGCTACAATTAACTTTTTATTAGGCATATTGTTAAACGCCCTAACAATAAGTTCTATTTTTTTATAAGGTACCATCCTAGATGCCGTAAAATAATACTCATCTTTTTGCTCAACCAATTCAAAATTATCCACATCTACAGGCGGATATATCACAGTAGAATCTCGATTGTATATTTTTTTTATTCGACCTTTAATATAGTTTGAGTTAGCAATAAAGACATCAACTCGGTTAGAGTTAATAACATCCCACATTCTTATTTTATGTAAAATACGTCTCGCATACATACTTGATAATAACCCAAAATTAGACTCTTCTAAGTACTGATGATATAAATCCCAAGCATAACGCATAGGTGAATGACAGTAACAGATGTGTAATTGATTTTGGTTGGTCATTACTCCTTTTGCAATAGATGCCGAAGAACTTAAAACTAGGTCGTACTCGTTTAAATCAAACTGCTCTATTGCATAAGGAAAAAGCTGTAAAAACTTGCGATGGTTAGACTTTGCCGTTGGGAGCTTTTGTATAAAGCTAGTATTAACTTCAGCACCATTTAAGATATATTCTCTATCTGTATCGTTTAAAAAGTCTACTAAAGCATAATGCTCAAAGTCGTTCCAAACGGTATTAAAAGAGTGTAATACTTTTTCAGCACCTCCATTAACATAGTACCAATCATGTATTAGTGCTTTTTTCATTCGTTTTTTTTAAATAATAATGAGCAACTGCAAAAAAAACAAATCCTACAATTGGATATATTCCTGCACCTCTCATATAGTTTAATATAGGCAAAAATACATTAATTATTGTAAGGTAAATAAGTAAAGGCGAATGAATAATACTAGAAAACGACTTATCATAAATAGCTCTTTGAAACACTCCAAAAAGGAAAAAGAAAACTATTGTAAACCATCTAAAATCGAGATAAACACCTCCAAAAGCAGTTAAGTATACAAATTCGCGAGGCGATGGATTAATAACTTTAAAATCTTTAGTTAAGCCCAATTTATTAAGGATTTTTACAAAAGGGTAAAACGTATATGCTCCCTTTGCTACTTCTAAATCCGAATTATTAATGATATGATTAAATTCAAAAAAACCATGGGTTATATATTGACCAGACTGCAATACGATAAGTGCATAGTTTTTTTGTGTTGATGAAACTGTAGAATCTTTAAAAAATCTCACAACCTGTTTCTTCGGTTTAAGCAGATCGTTATATCTACCATTAATAATTTCAATTTGCACGTTTTCTGAACCTTTCCTACTCGCTTCTCTGTTAAGCAAAAGCGAAACGGAAATGGTTAAAAGAGCCACTATTGAAACTAATAAAACCCCGATACTTTTTAAGTTTATTTTCGGTTTTTTATAATAATAAATTGATATAAGTAGTATTAAGAACACTTCAAAAAAAGGCTTTCTACTCCCCAAAACTATAGCTTCAACAAATGGTAATACTAAAAGTATTGTTGCACAAATTGTAGATAAGCTGAGACGGTATTTACATTTTAATGCGATTATAAAAGGGAAGAAGTAAAGTGACTTAAAGATAGACGCTAAAACAAAAACAATACCACTATTATCGTTATTTAACTCGCTTTGGTTTCTATTTTCGATAGTAGTTCTAAAAATAGAAACCTCTCTTAAAACGAATAAATCTATCCATCGCAAAACAAAACAAAACACCAAAAAAATAGTGAGAAACTTAAAGAAGCAACTATAATTGATTTGTAAACTCTTATTGCTTCTTTTGAATTTAAATAACAAAAAACCTAGCACTAGGGCCATATAACAACTTACAATAAAGAGTACAGTTTTTGGCTTTACAGTTTCTGTAACGTCAACTGGCAAAACTAAAAAATTGATAATCCACAATAGAATCCCAAAAACTATGCTGCCCCAAAAAAGTCTATATAATTTTATAACCTCCAATATTTAAAAGTATAAAAAATAATAACAGCTTTGTAGTATGAAGATAATAGTCAGCGATATTGCAGATTTTTTAAAATATATCTTCTTCTTCGATAAGGTATAATACTGAATCATACTTGCTAAATAAATCGTTGTAAAATGAACGTAAATTAGTTGCGGAAACGAGAAAACATCTTTGAAAAGAAACAATATTAAACTTATACAACTAATTAATATCAAAAAAAAGATATTATTAATCTTTGCGGAATTCTCTCTATCAATAATATTAGAATTTAAGGCACTGGCAATCCACATAATCATCTGTGCAGATAATAAAAAGTAAATACTTTTATAAGTTTCGAAAGTATCATTAAAGAAGTTAGAGAACTCAGAAACTACAAATGGTGACACAAAATAAATTACTATGGATAAAGCTGCAATAATAAAAAAGAACTTATAAAAATACTGATCTAAAATCAATGGTGAAAACGTGTATATTTTCTTAAAAAATGCAATATTGATTATCTGATGAATCATAACTACAATTGCTGCCAATCTAAAATAAAAAGCATAAATACCAACCTCATCAAAACCAAAAAAGAATTCCACTAAAATTCTTCCAGAAGTTGTAATTAAGAAGATTAGGAATGTTGAAATTAGTAGGTGAACACTAAACTTTAAGATTGTTTTGTAATGGCTTGTAATGTTTTGTTTTTCACTTTTAACATAGCGTAAAACTCCTATGACAGCATAAAATAACGCATAAACTAAAACAATGCGATTTATCGCAGTAATACTCGGTTCAAAGAGCCCTGTTTCATACCCTATAAAAAATAGAAAGAGGATTATATAAATTCCAGAATCTAGAATAACTGCATAACTAGATTTCTCATGAGATTTTAATTGAGTAGAGTAAAAAATCTGATTGGCTATAATATAAGAAATGTTAAACGCCAAATAAAAATTTACATCTAGTGATAAGAACAAAAAGGCGAGTTGATTAATTATGAATGGCAGTAATAAAACAATAGGATGAAGACTAAAACCCGTTTTAAGATTGTCCTTTTTCTCTCGAATAATAAAATAAGGATAAGCACCTGGAACCCCTAAATTAATTAACGTGTTAACAATAACTCCAAGACCTGCTAGTGCATATTCTAAAATACCATAATCTGATGTGCTAAGCACATCGGCCAATAGCAAAGGTGTAAAATAAACTAATGCCTTAGCGACAGTAAACACAAAACCAAAAGCAGCATGTTTTTTTAAGGCATTAATCATCTTTATTCTTCACTTTAACGCATTGAATAGTATCCATCATTATACCTGATTATTTTTATTTCCTATTAATTATAATTGCACCAATAAAAGTTATTTATACGGACTTATTTTCAATTTCATATTTTAAAAATAACGGTATAATAAATGCAAATATAACAACACCATGTTGTCTATCTAAATAAGATTCAAATAAGCATGCAACAGCAAAAGATAAAACAATATATATGTAATACTGATTATTGAAATTTGATTGTCTAATTAAAGAAAACATTAATAACAAAAACACAGTCCCGCTCAAAATTCCTGTTTTTAAAAACTCAGACAAATACTGATTGTGGTTATTGAACTCATGACATATTCCTTGCTTAAAGTTTATTGCGTCGTAATTGTTATTTAGTACATCTTGATAATCTCCTGTACCTACACCAAAAGGGAAATTATCAACAACTTCGTTAATGGTGATGTAATTAATTAGTAACCTATGCTCTAAAGTGTTTTTTGTATGAGTAACACTATTTTTAGTGATAATAGTCTCTATATTAAAGTCAGTTGTTTTTACAAGTACATCTACTCGCTTTTGTATACCAGGCATGTTGTAAGCACTAATAACTAAAATAATTCCAACAACTATTATGGTTACTTTCTTCCAGATACTATTAAACAGCGTATTTCTTTGAAAAGCAAAAAGGACGCTAAGTATAAATAATATAAATACGGATGTTTTATTACCTAACAGAAACAAAAAGAAAACAAAGAATGCTAATAAAATTATATTTAAAGTTATGTTTTTTTTATTTCTAATAGCGTTAACAGTAGTTATAATCGGAATTAAGAGAATAAATACAACATAAAATTGGCTAATACCTAAGCGATCTGTGATAATAAAGAGAACAAACGTTTCTAAACTATTTTCATCCATAAATACATGTTGCGCAATATAAAAAAGAAAGACTGTAAGAATCCAGTATCTAAAACCATCCAACAGAACATTCATTTTTTTAAGGCATAATTCCTCAGATAAGAGAATTAGAGGTAAAATTAAAATAGGCAATTGAGTTATTATCCTTTTCATTCCAAACTCTCGGTTATCGGTATAAAGCATACCAACAATTTGTAAAATAAAAAAAAGAAAATATAACGTTATTATCCTTGATTGCTTAGCCTTTTGCAGCTTGGCTTTAATGTTTGTAATTGAGTCTAAAAAGAAAAATGCGCATAATACACCAACACCAATTGAATTAATAGCAAAAGACACCATATAGCTACACAAAACGATAGCTATTAAAAGTATATAAATTGAAGGTCTATATTTTTGATATGCCTCAATCAATAGTAATAATTTTTTTAACTAAAATATTGGTCAGCACATTATCTAAAACTAAGGTATCCTTATATTTAACATCTAAGGTTAGGGTGTCTATAAAAGTTGGTCTGCCAATATTGCCTTCATCGAGCTTTAATGGGTAATAATTACGTGATAATTTGGTATTTATATCCACATTATCAAACTGGCAGTCGTTGCACCTGTTTATCCAAAGTCCTGAAAACTCTAACTCTTCCCCAGGGTCTGAATCTTGCATACCTGTCATACCTTCTGTTGTTCCCTGTGCGTATTTTTCAATTTTAATTTTTTTAAAAATATGATTAGAGCCTGTAATATATGCGCCGTGTCTATCTGAAGATTTAATATATACTTCATCTATAGAAACATGAGTTGGATTGTTTCTTAAACCATCTATTGCAAGTGCGGCATGGTTATTTTTATATATTTCACTACCTGATGCTAAATCATGGACTTCTAAATACTTTATTGAAAGCGTGTCAGTGCCTTTATAAATGTGACAACCTCTAGATTTTTGTTTTGCTAAATTTTTATATTCATTCGTTTTTATAATTACGCTATCAATTTTTATATTATGAGAATTATAAGTTCCTAATCGGTCATAAAGAACAAGTGTACCCCTTAATGTAATATTGTGTGAGGGTTGGCCTTTTTCATTAGTAATATGTAAAAGGTTAAACTCAGCTTTATCGAATTTAAAATCAATGTTTTGTTTAGAGTCCATGATTAAATTAGTCTGATAATACCCTTTACTAAAAAAAATAGTTCCATCATAATCTTGTGCAAAATCTATAAGCGTATGCATTCTAGACATATTGGTGTTGGGATGCTTATAATTATTGAACGTTGAATCTGGGAAAACCCCATAACGTCTACTATCTCCTACTTCGTAATCAGGATATAGCACATAAATACTATCATTAAAAGTTTTATTATCATCTGTTTTACTTGGTTTGCGCAAGTCTTTACAAGAAGCTCCTATAGCAAGTAAAATAAAAATAATGCAGAAAAATATTTTATTCATAATTTTAAGTTTTTTTAATATCAATAAATAAGGAATAGATTATTATCCAATATAAAAGACTTGCAGAAACACCTAAATTAAAGGTTTGCACCATCATAGCCAAAAATAATACGCCAACATAGAGCCAGTGACCTGTTTTATGCTTTAAACTTAAAAGCGAGACTATTAATAAAGGAAAAATATAAAACAAAAGACCTAAAATACCATTATCTAATAATAGCATTAACCAACCATTCTCTGCGCTATTTCCAGTTACCTCTCTAAAATAGCCGCTATTTCCAAGCAGTATGTTAAAGATATTATAGTCTCCAAAAATATTAATTGCCTCTTCCCAATAATAAAGTCTAGCTGTGTTACTATTATCCTCAAAACTAAAACTATTTGATATTCTTTCTATAGATTTTTCATCTATTAGATACACTGCTGCACTTATTATAAGTACTAAAGACAAGAAAAATAACCTAATGAACTTTTTACTTTTTATAATACTCACTAAATCATACTTAGATACAAAATATAGAATAAACATTACTCCAGTAATAACCATACCTAATCTTCCGTTGGCTAAAATTGTTAACAAAACAGCAACAACCAAAATTTTTAAATTAGATCGAAACAAGAAAGCTAGGCCAATTGCAAATTGAGATAAAGCAAGTGGTCCTTCAAACAACCCTTTTGCTCTAAATATTTGTGAATGTCCACCATAAAATTTAGGGTCTAAAGGCAAAATACCCCATTCTGTTGGTCTAAAAACTACAAAAAGATAGGACTTGGTAATAAATTCATATATGGCTAAAATGAGAAGTATATACGCTACATACTTAATCGCTTTAAGAAAAAAGTCATAACCCGAACTGATAACTATTATAAAAGTTACTATAGTGAAATATACATTTATTCCATTTAAATTGTGCCAAAACCCTAAGGATAGAAGGGCTAATGGAATCATTATTAGTGTGTATATAAAAAACTGATTATCAATTTGAAGCTTAGGCTTTAATACAATTTTTATTAAAAAAAACAGTAGTGCTATAAAAAGAAAAATAGTCCTTAGTCCAGTGTAATTAAATAAGCCTTCAACCAAAAAACCCAAATAAAAACTAATACACAAACTAATAATGGTAAGCCTACCAAATAAGATTGACGATTGAGATATAATAGTATTATTATTCAACTTTTATGTTTTTTGAATATACTTCCTCTACCAAGTTATCATCTTTTATTTGTTCAAGGCTATTCTTAACCTCTTCAAAGGTTTTGTTAATATGTCTTAAGCCTTGACTTACATACATTCCTGACTGGTCTAGGTCTTTAGAGATTACAGAACCACCGCCAATATGTATTGCGTTATTAATGGAAACTCCGGGGTTAAAGATACAGCCCGAACCAATGTAGACATTATCACCTATTTTAATTTCCCCATCAATACGTACACGCCCTTTTCCTTTTTCGGCATGATAATACCCATGCGTCCACATTTGGGATCGTATACCTGCTAATATTGAAAAATCTCCTAAAGTTATTGATCTCGTTAAGTCCAAATGGTGTCCTGTAGTAATTTTAGTTAATTCTCCTAAAGTTAAATGACTTTTACCATAAGTAATACCGTGGCTTGCTCTTGTCATATAATTTTTATTTCCAAGTGCCGCTTTTTCTTTTAGCACCAAAGTAAATGGTCCTTTTAAAATGTTGAAATAACCAATAATTGTATTATCAGATAAGATTATTTTTTTATTTAAAAATAGATTGAAGTGACCAATTTTCACATCATTACCTACTTCAATTTGGTTAACTAATATAATACTAAAGCCTATTTTTGCTCCCTTACCTAATTTATGTCCTAATAACCTTAAAACAAAACTCAAAATAAAGCTAGGTAATATAAAGCAAGATATACCGGTTAAGATTTTTTTCAAAACTAAAGTTGTTTATAATTTAAGTTAACAAATTTCTTTTAAATGAGCATAATTACCTAACTTTTAGAGGAAAGTATTCGTTTTTAATTATTATACCATGTTTATGAAATTCTTCAAGGGTGTGTATATGTAAAGCAATCTAATCTTATTTTTATATACTGTCATCTATGACAGATTCAAATGCTTTTTTAATATTTCCTATATTTTCTTCAGAAACACAGTTTGGATTATTATGAGGGTCAGTTATAACTCCCTTAAAACTGAGTTTGTTGAGCATATTTAAAAAATCAATCTTTTCATCATCACTAATCGTTGGAAACGACTTGGCTTCTATTAACTTAAAATGCGTTTTTAACTCTTCAAAATCATCTGCAAACAAACAGTTTTTAGCTTTGTTGTTAATCGTTTCTACTAAAGTTACAACTGGTTTATTCGTTAAAATGCATTCTATAGCAATGGTGCCTGTAATAGTTGTTACTAAATCGATATCATCAAAAATTTGATTCATTGTAACATCATGCTTTATAGCCTTAATATTATCATAATTTTGAATATAGTTGATTAACGTATCTGAAAGCTCGTACTTTGATTTTGGATTAGGCTTCACATACAAAACCTGATCTTTTAATAATGATTGATGAATATTCTTAATCGTATTAAATTGATCTCTGTATGGTCTTCCCCAAACATCAATATTAGATTCGGGCTGCATGTGCATTGGAAATAGTATAGCCGTTTTAGAGCTATCAATAGTATCTGTTGCAAATGTGTACCACCTTTTTATACTTTCCTCTTTTTGTCGTTCTAATTTCCATTTTACCATCGGAGATGGAGTATTAAAACGCTCACCTGAGTAATACGATTTTATTATTTTTAATTTATCCTTTAAAATACGCTCTTTAGTAAGCGTTGACTTTTTCATATAGTCTGGCTTAATGGATCTATCATTAATCGAAGTGATTATTTCCATTGCAGATACTTTATCCAACACCTCATTACTCCCTCTAAAAGGTTCGAGAGATTCATAATTATAAAATGAAAACCGACCTGTAGGATATCTACAAGTTGTAGGGTTTAAATATTGAATGTTGAATTCTTTGCACAATTCTATAGTCAACAGCTCATGAAAAGCCGTTGCTTCACCAAAAACAAAATCTGGTTTAACACTTAATAAGCAATCAGCAATCTGATTGGCATAATAGTAGAAATAATTTGAATCCTGTTTTTTAAAAAAGTTTATTTGTCTATCGGATTCAATTATCTTATCGTAATCAATTTTATAATTTGGTTTTACAGCTTTCAGTTCGCTTTTAGAAGGATATGGTACTACACAACTATGGCCGTTTTCAGGCTTAAATGAATGGTTTTGAACTATCCAATATATATCATGTTTTAGAGATAAAGCTTGAGCAACTGCTTCTAGTAAATGTGTTTTATATCTATTCTCAATTAATAGTAATTTCATTCCTATATGCGGTGGTTTTAATAATTAAATGGTACAGATAAAATCTGTTATTCCTATTTATAATTTTCTATCATTTCAGGTGCTAAGGGTTCACCTTGGTTTACATTACTTGTAAACTTCTTTCCTAGGATTTTATTGTAGTGTTTTGGGTGCATTCCGTTACTTGGTCTAATGGATCTAATATTCTCTTTTGTAATTACATCTCCTAATTTAACGTCTTTTACTACAAATAGCGACCTTGAAAACATTCTACTTTTTAATTTTTTATCCGTCATCTCATAATCTACACCTCCTATCATTTTTTCAGCCACTCTTACGGCATCTACCATGTGTTTAAATTCTTTCTCATCCAAAGAGAAATGAGCATCAGGACCACCAATGTCTTTATTTAAAATAAAATGTTTTTCGATTACTGTTGCACCAAGCGCTACTGCTACTACTGGTCCTTCAATTCCTTTTGTGTGATCTGAAAGCCCTGATTTAACACCAAAACGTTTCGCGATATCTGGAATCGTTAAAAGGTTAGCATCCTCTGGAGCAGCTGGATATGCTGACGTACATTTTAAAATAGTTATGTCAGAATTGCCTTCATTAATACAAGTTTCAATAGCTAATTCAATATCCTCTATTGTCGCAATTCCAGTAGATATAATGATAGGTTTTTGCTTAGAGGCTATATATTTTATTAATGGAATATCAGTGATTTCAAAGGATGCAATTTTATAAATTGGATTTCCCAAATCTTCAAGTAAATCTACTGCAGTAAAATCAAAAGGTGAAGAAAAGCAGATTAAACCCACTTCCTTAGCTAGATCAAATAAAGGCTTATGCCAATCCCAAGGTAAAGAAGCCTCCTTATATAAATCATATAAATATTGACCATCCCAAGCGGTACCGTGATCTATTTTAAAATACGGTGTTTTTGCATCTAATGTAATAGTGTCTGCTGTATAAGTTTGTAGCTTAATAGCATCAGCACCTGCCCGTTTTGCCGCTCTAACTGTTTCTTTTGCTATTTCTAAATCGCCTCCATGATTTGCAGATAACTCTGCTATTATAAAACAATTATTGGTTTTCATTTTTATTTTCTAATCTGTAAATGTAACTATTACTTCCGTCTATAACTTCTTCATTATAGTATTTATATCCTGCACGTTCAAATGACTTTATAGATGCAGGATTATCTTTCTTAATATAAGCAAAAATAGGAAGCTTATGATTAGAAAAATATAATTTAGCAGCATTTATTAAAAATGCTGATGCCATTTTCTGGCCTCTAAACTTCTTATCTACTAATATTCCTATTGTTGTCTTTTCTTCACCAATTTCAAATCGAACCACACCTGCTGATTCCCCATTTATTAAGACTATTAAAAACAACGTATTCTTATCCTTTATTTTTTTTAAAAACCATTCTTTATGGTCTTCCAATAAAATTGGATTTGAGTTAAATGAATTTTTTCGAACTAAATTGTCATTAGACCAATTAAAGACAGTAATTAAATCCTTTTCACATGCCTTTTTAAAAGACATATTTAATTGATTAATAAGACCTAAAAGACGTGCTTTACTTTTACCATCAATAACGGAATTTTGATTATTTAAATAAGATACGTAAGATTTCTCTGAAATTATAGCACTTATTTTGTTTTTAAAATCTTCACTTTTATAATCTCTAAAATCACCACCATCAAATATAATTTTCTTTTCTACAAACTCTTTATAGATGTTTTTTTGATTTTCAATATAGTAACCACTTAAAATAGGCATTTTTATACAGCATAACTCATATAAAATAGTGCTTGCCGGAACAATGCCAATATTACTGCTTCTCATAACCTCAGCAATCTCCTTAGAAGAAATATTTTTATAAATCTTAATTTTTGTAGTTGTATTCGCTAGAGAAAACACCTCTTTATCTGAATATGCACCTCCAAGTACTACATTAATTTTTTCTATTTGATGTAAATCTAATAAAGCTCTTACAGCCATTTCAGTTAAGTGGAATGGGTCTGCACCACCAAAACATACAAAAGCAGTATCTACATGATCTATTGCCCTATTCTTGCTCGCAAAATCTAAAAACTCAGGTCTTAATAAAGCATAATCGGTACCTAACGCGAATTGTGTGTATATTTCTTTTTTATAATCGTTTTCTTTGAATGCTGCTGAATGGTTAATTACAACATCTGCATACATGTGTTCTGTTGCCAAATCATCTATATAGATCAGTTTATAGCCTTTCGTTTTTAGGCCTTTTTGATAAGATGATTCAAATTGATAACCATCAATTATAATTATATAGTCGTTACTTACGAAGTTTTGTGATATCCAATCAGGTTCATTTTTAATAGCAACCGACTTAGGTATAATGGTTCTATTATAATTATTTGGAATTATTTCTTGAAGAGTAGATTCTTGTATTAAAAATTGGAAATCAACAGTATCTTGAACCATTTCAGCCAAACTTAGTAACCTATATAAATGTCCTAATCCAATAATAGAATTACCATCAGCTCTAAAAATAATTTTCCTTTTAGACATCTTATTTGTTTGAATGTATTACAAAATATATTTGGGTAAAATATGAATTATTTACAGGAACTTCTTCTTTGGTCAATAAAGAATTTTGCCATTTCCAAATCCTCATAATCATCAATATCAATGGCATTAACCCAGTTCATTGGGAAAAATTTATAGTCGTCTCCATAAAACGATTGACTTTCTAAAAGAGACATGGTTTTAGCAATCCAAATAGCACCTGTAGGACAATATAAATCTTCTAAATCCTGAGACCTTTTCATTCTTTGGTCATCACTAAACAAAGGCTTAGCTAAGTTATCTTTATCCATAGTATGTGCCCACCATGGGTTCATCCATCCATATTTAAAAGAACTAATTTGAAATTCTGTATTTGTATCAATAAAATTTTCAATCGCGTCATCTATTTGCTCGGTGCCTCTCAAAGGACAATTGGCCATTAACTGAACAACAATTTTAGGTGTTTTTATTCCTGACGTCTTCATTTGATGAAGGGTTGATATCGTCGCTAAACTAATCGGTGAATGATCGTCTGCATTTTCTGTTCTCAAAAAAGGAACATCAGCACCATAAGCTTTTGATACAACAGCTATTTCCTCATTATCAGTGCTGACTACGACCTTACTAATATATTTAGAATTAAGTGCTGCTTCAATCGTCCAAGCAATCATTGGTTTTCCTCCAATTGGAATAATATTTTTATGAGGGATTCGCTTTGAACCTCCTCTTGCCGGTATTATCGCAGTAATATTATATTTTACCAAATTGTCCATCCTCCATCTATTATTAAATTCTGCCCAGTCATATTTGAAGACCCCTCAGAAACCAAAAAATCAACTGGTGCAACGACATCTATTTCCTCTAACATTTTACGCAAAGGGTTTAAGCTACTATATCTTTCCAAAAACTCCTTATTAGTTCTTCCTTTAATACCTCCAAAACTCACACAATTGACTCTTATTTCTGGACCTAACCTTACCGCTAATTCTTTAACTAAGTGAATTTGAGCTGCTTTAGAAACCCCATAGTTTATTGGTGATGATTTATGTAAATCATCATAAAGAGTAGGTGTAGGTGCTACAACACCATAAATTGAAGAAATAAAAATGATGTTTTTTAATTCTCCTTTTTGTTGATTTATAATCTCTAAATTTAAATGATATGGAAAAATAACATCTAAATAAAATTCTCCTGAAAAATTCTCCGTACTGACCGTGTTGTCTTCTTCAATTTTCAAATAATCTAAGCATCTGGCATTATGCACTATATTTTCTAAAAAGACATCGTTTTCCTGTAAGTTCTTTGTTATAATTTCGATAGCATTATCATGCGTAAAATCGACTTCAATAATCAACAAATTAGACATTTTACTTTCATCTAACTTCTGAGAAAAATTGTCTTTAAATTTTTTAGAATTTCTCGTAGTTGTTACAACCTTGAAATTTTTATTTAAAAAATGTTTCACTAATTGAAAACCAACTTTTCCACTTCCTCCTGTAATTAATATAGATTTCATTTTCTGCCTTTATCTATGATTTCAATAATCTCTAATGTTTCGGACTGGTCTATAAACAAATCTTCATTTCTGTTTATGATGGTCGTAAACAAATTTAAAGCGTTTTTAAAGCATGAGAAAGAATCTACAAAGACTTTATTTACACTCGTATTATTTTTTCCATGGTAAGTAAAACTTATAGGGCTTTTATAACTTCCTGTTGTTTTAATATAAGCTGCTGTGTTTTCCCATTCAATTAAACTGTGATGAAAACCATTCTTTTTTATCGATTTAACATCTAATAATTTGCCTCTCAAGGGAAGCTGAGATACTATTGGTTCTATGACATGAATAGCATACGTATCCCATTTTTTAGGAACTGATGCCTCTACATGTATAATAGATCCTAATGCTTCTCTTTCTTCACTGGTTAATATTAATTCATTGGCAAATCGCAATGCAGAACAGGTAAATATCTGTTTTGGATATTTTTCAATCTCATAAATCCGTAAGGCATCACCTATTGAAATTGCAAATGGTTTATCTATATAAATCGGCAAACCTGCTTCTATAAATGGTTTTGCCATTTTATAGTGGTTTTCTCCATCATCAGTGGCTAATAAAATAGCATCTACTTCACAAATCATATCTTCAGGTGATGATACAATATGCGCAATATTAGACGCTAATGCTATTTCTTTTGATAGATCAAAATCCTGCGTATAAATATGTGTTACACAACCTTGCTCTGTTAAAAAATCTTCAGGAAAACTTCTTTTGTTTAAGTATTCAGGAATTCCTGGAAAAGGGCAATTTGCCATAGCCTCTTTATTAAAGCCATTAAAAATTGCACTCCATGAGTAAGGATGACCATTGCCTTCGCTCATACCAATAACTCCAAATCTTATTTTTCCCATAACGATGGATTTAATATTTTCTCTTCTATAATACTGTTTAATTTAGGTAAGCTTTTAGCCTTTTCAATAGTGTTTAAATTTTGAATCAATTGATTATTAGTTTCCACACCTATGATAACCTTGTCAATAAACTCCTTTTTTAAGGAATATACTAAAAGTGAACTAGCAAGATATTCATTATTTTCTTGCAGACTCTTAATCAAAGGCTTAACTTCTTTAAAAAAAGGATTTAAATGATCTGGATTTAAAAAAAATAATCCTTGTAGAAATGTGGATCTAGTGTGTATTTCACAACCGCTTTCTTTAAGCGCAATCATTGAGTTCTCAAATCTGTTGTCAAAATAATTATAAGGCACTTGAATAAGGTCTGGCATAAACCCTTTACTTAGCAATAAATCGATTTCTTCTGGTGCATTTAAAGAGAATCCGATTTTTTTTATTTTATTTTCATTTTTAAGTTTCAGTAGCTCTTCCCATTGCTCTGGATTACTTAATAACTGCATTGGTCTATGGGCTAAAAAACCATACAAACGATCTGTTTGTAATTTATCTAAACTTTTTTGTAGTAGTGAATTTATATTGGCAGATTCATTAGGAGGCATAAATTTAGAAACGACTTTGAATCTGGCCATATCAAAATGTCCAATCACGTTTTCCGCTTCTCCATAAGCCGCTGCAGTATCTATGACCTTGAGCCCTAATCGATATGCTGAATCTAGAATATCTCCTACCTCAACATCACTAGTTTGACCATTAAAATTTGAAATTCCGTAATTAGTTCCAAATTGAACAGTTCCTAGCCCTATTTTAGTTTTAAAATCCACAAAAATGATTCACCTTTTCAATAACAAATGCCTGTTCCTCATCCGTTAAACTAGGATACATAGGCAAACTAATACATTTTGAATAGTAGTTTTCAGAATGACTCAAATCTGCGTCACCATAACCTATTGCTTTATAATAAGGCAACGTATGAACGGGTATATAATGTATCTGAGCAAAGATGTTGTGCGTTCTTAAATAATCATATAAACCTTTTCTATCTTCTACCTCAACAACAAATAAATGATGCGCATTATAAGTTCCATTCGGTAAAATTTGATATTTAATTTTATCCTTAAAAGCAGCTTTATACGTATCTGCTATGTCATTCCTTCGAACAACTCCATCGTCATTTTTTGCTAATTGTGTAATACCTAGAGCCGATTGAATATCGGTTAATCTATAATTATAACCTAACCCTTGCATTTCGTAATACCAACCACCATGATTTTCACTCATATTATCCTTGGTAATACCGTGAGTTCTTAGCTTAGAAAGTGAATCGTATAATTCTTTAGAGTTAGTGGTTACCATACCACCTTCCCCACAAGCGATATGTTTAACGGGGTGAAACGAAAAAACACCAATATCAGCAAAACGTCCATTACCACACATTTGTTTTTCGCCTTTAGAGTCCGTAAAATAGCCTCCTGGCGCGTGGCAAGCATCTTCAATAATCCACAAATCATGTTTATTAGCTAATGCACTAAAACCTTCAAGATTAACTGGTAGTCCCGCAAAATCCACAGGTATTATACCTTTAAAAAAACCTTTTGGTTTACTCTCTATCAATTGCTTAGTACTTTCTAAAGATAAAGTGTAAGTATTTGGGTCAATATCAGCAAACCACACTTCACCATCGCAATATTTAACACAGTTTGCTGAGGCAGCGAATGTAATTGGAGTTGTTATAACACGTTCTCCTGGTTTTAAACCTAAAGCCATAACCGCAATATGCAACCCTGCCGTAGCATTAGATACAGCAACAGCATATTTAGCGCCTACATAGTTTGCAAAGTTGCTTTCAAATTCTGCAACTTTGGGGCCTTGAGTTAAAAAATCTGCCGTTAATGTCTTAACAACTGCATCAATATCTTCTTGATCAATATGCTGCCTTCCGTATGGTATAGTTTGATTGCTCATTATACTTCAAATGTTGAATCTACATGCACCTTTATAAGATGTCTTAAGCTTTCTACTGTTTCCCACTCTTCGTTATCACCAGAATTATAACTAAAGCCTTGTTTTACTTTTTTAGCATCAAATGCCTTTACAAAATCTTCTGTTTTCCATTTATGCATGGCTGGTAAAATGGTGTAATATTTCCCTAAATCATAAGTATAAAAAGAATCAGATGGAGTTATCATTTCCTCGTGCACTTTCTCACCTGGTCTAATACCAACAACTGGCTTCTCACAGTTTGGACCAATAGCTTCTGCCACATCGGTGATTTTATACGATGGTATTTTTGGAACGAATAACTCTCCTCCCCAAGCATGTTCTAATGCATGCATCACCATATCTACACCACCTTGAAGTGATATATTAAACCTGGTCATGTTAGGATCTGTAATTGGTAAGCAGTTTTCTGTGTTTTTTTTATTGATAAAAAATGGAATTACAGAACCATTAGATCCCATAACATTCCCATATCTCACCACTGAAAACTTAATAGGTTTATCCCCTTTTATATTGTTAGCAGCAATAAATAATTTATCTGAAGTTAATTTAGTTGCTCCATATAAATTAATGGGCGCACAAGCTTTATCTGTAGATAATGCCACAACGCGCTCTACATTTGTTCTAAGACATGCGTCTACGACATTTTCTGCTCCGTTGATATTTGTTTTTATACATTCGTCAGGGTTGTATTCTGCAATATGAACGTGTTTCATTGCTGCAGCATGAATAACATAATCAATATTTTGAAATGCTCTAACTAAGCGTTCCTTATCTCGAACATCCCCTATAAAAAATCGAATTTGTGGATAACGATCTGGCGGATATTCTTGAGCCATTTGAAACTGCTTTTGCTCATCCCTAGAAAATATAACCAGTTTTTTTATATCTGGATAGGTCTTAAAAATGTGCTTTGTGAGTGCCTTACCTAATGATCCTGTACCTCCTGTAATTAATATTGATTTATCTTTTAACTTGAACATAAATACCTCTTGTTTAGTTAACAAAAATACTATTATTAATGATTTCAGCAATATATTGTGAGACTAAACCGACAAGTATTAATCTTTTTAATTCTTAGTGAAAAGTCTACAATTACAATAAGCTGTTATTACATTAATAATTTCACTATAAAACCTGTAAGCTGAGATTCTCACTGATATAGTTATAGATCCTTTTTAAGAGGATTAAAATAAAGCGGCAGTAAATGTTTATTTCAAATATTTACCCGCCTTATAAGCTTTAATCAAATCACCAACACTGTTTTGCCAAGTATTGAGCTCTTTGTAAATACGCTCTGTTTTCTTAAGGTCAAAAACGCTATACTTCGGGCGCTTGGCTACAGTTTTAAAAGAGCCAGAGGTTTTAATTTTTTCTAATTTATCTGAATTATAATTTTTAGCGATCTCTTTGGCAAACTCATACCAAGTAGTACTTCCATTTGCTGAAAAATTATAAACACCGTAGGGAACAATACCCTGGTTAATCAAATGAATTATAAAGTGTGCTAAATCTACACAACTCGTTGGTGTACCAACTTGTTCCGTTGTAATATTTAATGTGCTGTCTTCTTTAATTTTATTGATAATTGTTTTTACAAAATTTTTACCATGTAAAGCATATAGCCATGATGTTCTAATTATATAATACTCATTTAATTGTTCTTGAATATAAAGTTCCCCTTGCAGCTTTGATTTTCCGTATTGGTTAATGGGATTTGTCTGATCAGTGGTAGTATAAGGTTCAATGCTTTCACCGTCAAACACATAATCCGTTGAGATATGTATAAGTTTCACGTGATACACATTACAGACTTCTGCTATATGCCTTGCCCCTTCTGCATTAATTAAAAAAGCGTCTTCTGTATTTGTCTCCGCCCCTTCTACATTAGTATATGCAGCGCAATTAATACAATAGTCAAAATCTGAATAAGCAAATAGTGTTTCTAACTTAGTTTTATTGGTAATATCTAAATCGCTACGTGAATAAAAATGGAAATCAATGGTGCCACTATCAGGCAAATCTTTTATGGTTTTACCTAATTGACCGTTTGCTCCTAATACAATGACTTTTTTCATAGTATAGCATTCCTAAGGTTTGGCAACTCTTTATCCTTATCTGAAATAATTAACTCTTGTGCTGAAAGTTTCCAATCTATCGCTAATTTTTCATCATTAAAAATGATACCACCTTCAGATTGCTTATTATAAAAATTATCGCATTTATAACTGAAAATGGTATTATCTTCTAATACCAAAAAACCATGAGCAAAACCTCTTGGTACAAAAAACTGTGTTTTATTTTGCTCTGAAAGTTCAATAGATAAATGTTCCCCAAAAGTTGGCGATTTGGGTCTTAAATCTACAACAACATCTAAAACGCTTCCTTTTATAACTCTTACTAACTTTGCTTGAGCAAATTCGCCTGTTTGATAATGCAAACCTCTAAGTACCCCTTTAGATGATTTTGACTCATTATCTTGAACAAAATTAACATCTAGACCAAGCGCTTTTTTAAATGATTTTTGATTGTAGTTTTCTACAAAATAACCGCGTTTGTCTTCGAAAACTTGAGGTTCTATAATAAAGCACCCTTTTAGTTTGGTTTCTTTTGCAATCATATTATTCAGATACTAAACTTAATAAGTGTTTTCCATAGCCGCTTTTTGTTAACGGCTTCACTACGTTTATAAATTGTTTTTTATCAATATAACCCATTCGGTATGCAGCCTCTTCAATAGATCCAATTTTTAAGCCTTGACGCTCTTCTATGACTTGTACAAATTGTGACGCTTGCATTAAAGATTTAAACGTTCCTGTATCTAGCCAAGCTGTTCCCTTATCTAAGACACTCACTTTTAATTTTCCTTGGCTTAAGTACATTTTATTAACGTCTGTTATCTCTAATTCACCTCGTTTGCTAGGTGCTATGTTTTTCGCAATGTCTACAACCGAGTTATCATAAAAATAAATCCCAGGAACCGCAAAATTAGATTTTGGTTTTTCGGGTTTTTCTTCAATGGATATGGCAACGTCATTTTCATCGAATTCAACGACACCATAGCGTTCTGGATCGTGAACATGGTAAGCATAAATAATACCACCTTCAGGATCGTTATTCTGTTGTAATAAATCTGCTAATCCAGTGCCATAAAAAATGTTATCACCTAGAATTAAAGCCACCTTATCATCGCCAATAAACTCTTCTCCAATAATAAAGGCTTCTGCCAATCCGTTGGGTGATTCTTGTACTGCATATTCAAAATTACAGCCGTAAGATTTTCCATCTCCTAACAGCTTTTTAAATAAGGGTAAATCTTGAGGTGTAGAAATAATTAAAATATCGTTTATACCAGCCCACATTAGCGTAGAAACAGGATAATATATCATCGGTTTGTCGTAAATAGGCATTAATTGCTTACTTACAGCTAAAGTTAAAGGATGTAACCTTGTTCCTGATCCCCCTGCAAGTATAATTCCTTTCATCTCAACTACTGTATTTATTTAGATACCATTCTATAGTTTTCATAATGCCAGATTCAAAATTCTCTCTTGCTTTCCACCCTAGCTCTTTTTCTAATTTAGAAGCATCGATAGCATATCTAAAATCGTGTCCTGGTCTATCGTTTACAAATGTAATTAGTTCAGAATAAGAGGATCCATCTTCTTTTGGTTTGATTGTATCTAACAATTCACAAATTGTATGAACTATATATAAATTATCGCGCTCATTTTTCCCACCAACATTATAAGTTTCTCCTGCCTTACCTTTTTGAAACACCAGATCAATTCCTCTACAATGGTCATCAACATATAGCCAATCTCTAATGTTTTTTCCATCTCCATAAATAGGAATAGGTTCATTGGCAATCGCTTTTCTTATGATGGTTGGAATCAACTTTTCATCGTGCTGTTTTGGCCCATAATTATTACTGCAATTGGTCGTTACGACATTCATACCATACGTATGAAAATAACTTCTTACAATAAAATCTGATGATGCTTTTGAGGCACTGTAAGGACTATTTGGAGCGTAAGGCGTGTCTTCAGTAAATAAGCCAGTAGCTCCTAATGTTCCATAAACCTCATCGGTAGATATGTGATGAAACCTATTATCTCTACAACCGTCTTTATACTTAAACGGAGCATTCATCCAATGTGATTTAGCGACGTCTAATAAATTAAAAGTGCCATTAACATTCGTTTTTATAAAAGCATCCGGATTCTGTATAGAATTATCGACATGAGATTCCGCTGCAAAATGAATAACACGAGAAAAATCATACTCTTCAAAAAGCTTTTTTACAAGTACGGTATCACAAATATCTCCTTCTATAAAAGTATAATTATCATTTTCTTTTAGCTCACTTAAATTAGAAAGATCAGCTGCATATGTTAATAAATCTAGGTTAACGACCTTTATATCTTTATAGTTATCTAAAAAATGAACTATAAAATTTGAACCAATAAAACCCGCACCTCCAGTTATTAAAATATTACTCATAACTTTTAATGTAGTTAAATACTCTAATAACCAAGAAACCTAACAGTATAAAAACTATAGTTAAAAGCGGGAATAGTACTATATAGCGTTGCTTAAAATTATTGTCAATTTTACCAACTCTATCGAATGCTGATAGCACATCAAAATATGTGTTTTCTTGTGCTACGGTTTCATTCAATAAATTTAATGCCCTTCTAATCTCTTGTTCTTTTAAAAATAGGTCATACTCTTTTGTCGTGGTTTTTTCTTCCTGAACTGGTAATGCACCACTTATACCAAGAGATAACTTATTATTTTTAGATTGATTTCTAAGAACCTCTAAATATGTTTTTTGAATACTATCTAAACGTGACAACTGTGTTGTATACGTTAATCGTTTTATGTATACCGTTGTATCTCTAACTTGTTTTTGTTGTTTTGAAAAATCATTTTCAAACGTTTTACGAAACCCTTTTTTAAGATGCGTAAAAACATCTTGAGTATGAGATCTTGCATTAATAGTAAATAAATTACCAGACATAAGACTTCTGTTGTTAATATAGTCAGCATAACTTAACTCATCAACTAAAGATGTATCGATTCCTTTTACATACTCACCATATTCAACAAATAAATCATTTTGCGTTTCAGGACCTGCTTCCAAATTAAACCCAATCAACGCTTTAGCCTTCGCAGTATCTATTTCAAATATGTTCGATAATTCATCAACATTCTGAGAACTGATTAGCGAATTAAAATAATTAATATTACTAAATAACTGATATTTAGAATCAAAGTGAGGTCTAACTACCATATTCGAATAATATGTTGGCTCTTTAGTTTGTTCTAATATAAAACCTAAAACCATTGATATAACTACTGCAACCGCAACGAATTTAAAATATATAAATAGAGGTTTTATCAAATAAATTATCGCAGAGAAAGCACTTTTAAATAGACGCCCAATAAAAGCAAATAATTTTTCAAACAATCTACCGATTGCATTAAATAACTGACCTAAATCAACCTCTTCATTCTGTGGTTGCTGTGGTAATTTCTCACTCATGTGTTATGAATTAAATATTTGTTCTAGTATTTTTTTTGTAATGACGTATGTTGGTTTAACACCAGAAGTTCCTAAACCTCCAGAAGCTAAAGTACCACCTGTTTCTAATGGATTATCACTAGCATAATAGGCGTACCTTACTTTTACATCTTCGTTGATGCTGCCTCGTACTCTAGAGGCGGCTTGTATGGCTTTTTGGTAATGCGCCCCTTCCATTTCTAAACCTATGACATTCCATGTCGATTTTTTAAAGAACTTTAAAATCTCTTTATTTTGAAGCGATGTCCCTAAAACAGTCACCATGGTTCCTTCAAAAACAGAGACTCCACAATCTAATAAATCATTTTTGCTTAGTTCATTTTTAAACGGATAATTATCGGCTGTACCTTCAAAAATATGTGCATTAGGAATCATAACATCACCTTTTCCTCCTTCTAAAATGCCCGCTTTTCCCATTATTGAAATCGACTTCACATCTAAGTGTACACTTTTCCCATTGACATTAATAGGTTTTAATAATTCGTCTAAAGTCTCATAAGCTTGCTCTCCAAAAGCATAATCCATAACGAAAATAACAGCTTTATTCGCTTTAGCTTCTTCAAGATATTTGAATTCTGTTTTAGAAAAATCAATTTTATCTGAATCAAAAATTTGAATATCTATATTAGTACCAGACGAATCTTTTATATAGATCATTCCATTTTGCAACGCAGATTTTTCAACTTTATTACGTAATAATGAATTTTTAGAATCACTTAACGCTTCGTACGTTTGAAAAATATCCTTTTTAGCATCAGCTCCTTTTAGCGTTCCTTTAGCAAACAGTGAATTCATAACACTGTGCATATTAGCACTAATAATATGAATAGGTCGTTCTAATAAATCGTTTTTATGCAAAGCCGCCTTAATCGTATCTGCCCATATTTCACCATGAATATGATGTCCTAATCGTTCTCTTAAAACAGGACTAAAAGTTATAGTGCGTTTGTTATTATTAATGGTTTCTTCTATGGCTAATTTTCCCAACCAATACACAATGTGCAATAAACGTTCTGGTTGACTTTCGGTTGCAAACTTAGGATATGCTTCAGTGAGTTCATTAAACGTTCTCCCTAAAATATTAGCCGTATGTGTAATCGCTATTTCACGTTCTTTTTGTGTCAATTTTTTTGTTGCAGTTACCGCATTTTCTAATTTTTGCCAATCTCTAACCGTGGTCCCTTCTTCATCTATAAGAACACGTTTGCTAATTTTATGAGACTCAACAAACAGAAACGTAAGGTGTGTTAGAATATCGTAAATCTCAGAACGGCCTCTTGTGATTTCAATGTTCATTTGCTCATCATCAATACGATAGCAGTTTCGTCTTCTTTTTGGTGGAATTATAGCTTTAAAATGTGAATTGGCATAACCTTCATCACTTGTAAGGTTAATAAATGTACACTCTTCTATACCTTGTGGTAATCGATCTACGACATAAAGTAAACCTTCTAGTTCTGCTTTTTCTTCTCCAATAGAACCATAGATTTCTGGACGTAGAAGCAATAAAGCCTCGCGCAATGTTTCACCAGAAACACCCATAGGTTTGTAAAACCCGCGATTAAACAGGTGTCTCATCGTAATATACATGCGTTCTATGGCACTAGAGCTCTCCTGAGCCCGCGTACGTCCTTGTTTCTTTTTATTTGTAATCATAATCTTAAATTGACCTACAAATATAGGCTTATTTGATTAATTTTAGTTGATGCATACGATCTGCAATTTTTCTGTCGTTAGCAAGTCTTGGAATTTTATTTTGGCCTCCTAGTTTTCCTATCGATTTCATATAGGTTTGAAAGCCGTCTTTTTTAATTTTTGTCACCTTTAATGGTCTAAGAACTTTCCCTTTAATCAAATCTAAATAATAGCTGTTTTGTTGTTGTAAGGATTGTTCTAATGCTTCAATTAATTCCGCTTCGTTTTCTGGTTCGTTTTCAAACTCAATTAACCATTCGTGATATGGTAAGCCTTCTTCCGGACTTATTTGAGGTGCAACCGTAAACTCATTTACAGAAATTGATGTGTTTTCTGTAGCTTCTTTTAAGGCTTGTTCCACTTCTTTTCCTATCACATGCTCTCCAAAGGCAGAAATAAAATGTTTTATGCGTCCGCTTACAATCACTCTATATGGTTTTAGTGATGTAAACTGAATAGTATCTCCAATATTGTAGGCCCAAAGTCCTGCGGTAGTAGAAATAATCATGACATAATTTACGCTTAACTTTACATCTGCAATGGTAATCCGTTTTGGATTCTCATCAAAGAAATGCTCGGCTTCTACAAACTCGTAAAACATACCAGAATTGAGTTGCAGCAACATCCCTTTTTCTCCTTGTTTATCTTGAAATGCAAAAAAGCCTTCACTAGCAGGATACAATTCAATACTATCTACTTTTCGACCTATTAAATTCTCGAATTTAGCTCTGTAGGGTTCGTAATTAACTCCTCCAAATATGAAAAGGTTGAAGTTTTTAAAAAGATCACCAACGTTTTTTCCTGATTTTTCAATCAGTTTTTCAAAGTACATTTGTACCCAAGATGGAATACCAGAAATGATACTCATATCTTCATTTATAGTTTCATCTACAATGGCTTCAACCTTAGTTTCCCAGTCGTCTATACAGTTAGTTTCTAAACTTGGTAATCTGTTTTTTTGAAGATATTTAGGAACATAATGTGCAACAATACCAGATAATCTTCCGAGTTTTATACCATTTTGTTCTTCTAAAATAGGACTTCCTTGAAGGAAAATCATTTTACCATCTACAAATTTTGAATTGCCTGTTTCATTAATATACATTAGAATGGCATTTCTTGCCGCTTCAACATGTGTTGGCATGCTTTCCTTGGTAATCGGAATGTATTTTGCTCCTGAGGTTGTTCCAGAGGTTTTTGCAAAATAAATTGGCTTGCCTTTCCAAAGTATATCTTCTTCGCCAGCCACAACACGTTCTACATAAGGTTTTAATTCTTCGTAATCTCTTATAGGAACATTTTTTTGAAAGTCTTCATACGTTGTAATGGAATCAAAATTATGATCTTTACCAAAAGCCGTATGCTTAGCTTGAGAAATTAAATTTTCAAAAACGTTTTGTTGCGTTTCAATAGGTTTAGATGACCATTTTTGAATACGTTTTGCTATAAATTTAGCAAAGGGTTTAGAAAGAGCAGCTTTAAATGAAGGCATTATTCAAAATTGATAAAATTAGTTGGGTCTATAGAATATCCTTTACTCCATAATTCAAAATGAAGATGTGGACCTGTAGTTAGTTCTCCAGCATTTCCAGACATAGCAATAACTTCACCAGACTTTACAACATCTCCTTGTGTTTTAGTGATTGCCGAATTGTGTTTATACACCGAAATTAATTCCCTGTTGTGTTCTATAATGACCACATAACCGGTTTCTACGGTCCACTCGGCAAAAATTATAGTACCATCTGCAGTGGCTTTCACTGGTGTATTAACTGGCACCACAACATCTACAGCAAAATGTTTTTCTTCTAAGTTATAACCTTCTGAAATCGTACCATTTACAGGTGGAAATAAAATGTAACTCGATTGATCTCCTGCTACTTCAAACAAATTATACTTATCTTCTTTGGCTACTTTTTCTCTTAAAAGTGAATCTTCTCTATTTGTTGGTACTTGTAAAATATCGAGATCATTTTTTGCTGCTTCGATTATAGAATCGCGATTAAAATCTAAAGTTGCAACATCACCTGTTAATACTTTTCTTATAGATGCATAGTAACGTTTATTCAATTCTAATTCTTGAACCAACGAATCGGTTTTGTAATTGAGGATTGTAGCTTTCTTTTTCAGTTTTGCCGATGAATAACCAGGTATATACTCTCTTAACGGTGTAAAAGCGATTAACAATACCGTGAAAAACACCAATGAAATTGCAGAAAGCGATGATAATATAAAAACGTTTAATCGTGTTAACTTAATGGCAAATCGTTCTTCAAAAGTATCCTCATTTAGAATAACTAAACGGTACTTATGAAGTAATTTTTTTGTGAATTTCTTTTCTTTTATTTTCTTTTTTGCCATCAAAACAAAATTAGTTAAAATACTCAAATAGTCTCATGATAAAGTCTTAAAGTTGCTATAACAACGCTATTATTAAACTATAATTACTTAACTTTGCAGTCTAAATTAAAAAATTATGAATTTAAGCATTATACCTTTATTTGTTGGTCCATGGCAGTGGGTTATTATAGGGCTTGCAATTCTTTTATTATTTGGTGGTAAAAAAATTCCGGAATTAATGAAGGGGTTAGGAAGCGGAATTAAAGAATTTAAGGACGCTAGCAAAGACGAATCTGCTGATACTAAAGAAAACAATAACTAAGTAAAATGGGCTTTGACCCATTGAGAATAAAAAAGGTCATCTAAAACTATTATGTTTTTAGATGACCTTTTTTGGGTTTAATAACGACGTGTTATTGTATTAGTTTATAGTTATCGATTTAATAATCGATTCTAATTCAAAAATATAATCTCGTTTGTTTAAAGATGGTGCATATACATAACCATCTGCAATTAAGTAACGGTTGTTTATTTTATCTTCAATAGCATAAGTTATAAATGGTCCTGCCATAGTGAAACCTCTCATTTCCCACATACCTCTTACTTCAAAGGCTGGCTTGTTGTCTATTATGGTTTCAAATAGCGATGGTGCATAAGCATCTTCAACAGCCATATAAATGCCATCTTCACCCGGAATTTTAGATTTGGTAATCTCATCTCTCATTTTAATAATATCAACAATGGTACTGTCGCTTACCGAAATAGTTTCAAAAGGAACCTCATAAAGCATTAACTCAATAGTTTTATTGTTTTTTATATTTTTACGAATCCAGAAAAAATCATCATCAGCTTTACTAATTCTGTAGGCGTCAGGAATATTGATCGTTATGCCTAATTTAGTTTCCATCGCTGTATCATCTAACAATGATAGTTTAATACGTCTTTGCTTCTCTTTTACCTCTTCTTTAGTAAATGCATCGATTATTTTGGCTTTATTTTCTTTCAGTTGAGCAATAATCTCTTTGTCTGTTTTACCGCCAACTACAGCAACAGTTTGCGGCTTGGCAAAAGCATTAGTTACAATTTTAGTGGTAGATTCTATATCTCCTTTTTCAATTTTAAGAACAATTCTATTTCGTGCGGCAAAACCATCGAAAACCTGCGTCGGAATTTGTCTCATGCTAAAGATAGGCTCATCTGTTGGTAGTCCATTTAAAGGTGCAGCAAAAATATTTCGAACCTCTTCGCCTACTTCTCCTTCCCAAACAATATTATCAGCAACAATAGAAATTGTATTTAAATTACCATTAGAAGCCGGTAAATAAATCGTTTTATCTTCTTTTTTATCTCCACAGGCTAATAACAACACACAAAATAATACAGTGTAAAGTGATTTCATAAGTTTATAATTTTTGTTGGTTTATTATTTAGACACAATTAGTGTTTTTCCAATTTTGAGTTTATTACCACTAATATCGTTCCAATCTTTAATATTTTGAACAGTAACTCCAGAAAACTTTTGAGAAATAGACCAAAGTGAATCTCCAGACCTTACTGTATAGGTTTGTTTTCCTTCTGCATTTACTACTTTTTTAACTGGTGCAGAGGCATTGGACACACCATGGTTTCTAGGAAAAACAGTTAATCGTTGACCTATTTTTAAGTTGTTACTCCTAAGTCCATTCCATTGTTTTAGCTGACTCACTCTAACACCATACTTTCTAGCAATTTTTCCTAAATAATCTCCGTTTCTTACACGATATCTTATTTTAGTTTCGGCATTAACAACTTTTGGTAATTGTTTTTCACGCTTAGCAAATTCCGCATTTGCATACGCATAAATTTTATCTTCATGAGTTACAAATGTACCAATTGCTTCACGTGGCAAACGCAAGGTATAGGTTTTACCTTCCACCTTTGGGATAATATCTAATTTATACGCTGGATTTAAAAACTGTAATTGTTCAATTTTTATACCTGTGGCTTCAGACACATGACCTAACGAAATCATTTGTTTTACATGAACTGTATCCGTTTGTATGAGCTGAAAAGGCGGTCGCTCTGGCTTAAATCCGTGTTCTTCAGCATATTCAAAAATATACATAGTGGCTAAAAACGCAGGTACATAACCAGCCGTTTCTCGTGGTAAATTATGACGAATATTCCAATAATTTTTAGATCCACCAGAGCGTCTAATTGCTTTATTTACATTACCAGGTCCTGAGTTATAAGCCGCTAAAGCTAAATCCCAATCGTTAAAAATACGATAGACTCTATTTAAATATTCTGCAGCTGCTGTGGTAGATCTAATGGGATCGCTACGATCGTCTACATAACTGCTGACATCCAAGTTGTGTTCTTTTCCGGTGCCATACATAAACTGCCAAAGCCCTGTTGCACCAACTCTAGAACGTGCTCTTGGTTTTAATGCAGATTCTACAATCGCTAAATATTTCATCTCTAAAGGGATGTTGTGATTGTCAAATTCTTGCTCAAACATCGGGAAATAAAAGTGACTTAAACCCATTAACCGCTCTAGCGAATTGCGCCTGTGTTTTAAGTAACTTTTTATAACACTCTCTAGAGAAGTATTGTATTCTACATTAAACGGCGTTCTTGCATTAAGACGTGCTAATCTTGCTTTTAATGTATCTGTTGGAAGCTCTGGATAGTCTACGGGCTCATAGTCTAATTCAGTAACGGATTTGTAAATCGTATCGAAAAGCGAGTTACTATACAATTCATCTAACCATTTTTTATCGAGTTCTGCAGCTTCTGGTAAGTCTTTAATATTGGTAATATCTAAAGAATCTATAATGGCCTCAATCTTATTGTCAGATTGAAAAAGATTGCCGTCTAAAACAGAATCTTTTGTTGATACAACTTCTGAAGATTTTTTTACAATACTATCCGTTTTGGTTTGTGCCACCACAGTAGCTCCAAAAACAATTGTACCAAAAAATAATATTATAACTCGTAGCATATTAAAACAACATTAATTTAAATCTAAAATATAGGTTGGTTAATTAGGAGAAAAATAAAAAAATGAGAATGTTTAGAATGTAGTTCTCCTTGAATCCCTTCTTTTAACAACTCTCCTGTAGTGGTATTTATTGTTCCCACGTCTTGCCTAGCATCTCCTTCTGCAACATATTCAAAAGCATTATCAATACCATCATAACGCAAAAGTATACGACCTAAAAAAGGATAACCAACACAATTAAGTTTAGAAATATTGACTATTTTTTTCGCCTTTTAGCTCAATATTGCAGCGATTCCTGGTAAGGTCTTACCTTCTAAGCTTTCTAACATAGCTCCACCTCCAGTACTTACGTAACTTACTTTGTTTTCAAAACCAAATTGTTTCACGGCTGCAACAGAATCGCCTCCACCTACTAAAGAAAACGCACCATTTTTGGTTGCATTTGCAATAGAATCACCAAGCGCGATAGTACCTTTAGAGAACGTTTCTAATTCAAAAACACCTAAAGGACCATTCCATAGTATCGTTTTACATTTGTTTACAACGTCGTCAAAAATCTCTCTAGATCTTGGTCCAGCATCTAAACCTTGCCATCCATCTGGAATTTGAGTTACATCACAAGTTTGAGTATTTGCAGTATTACTAAAATCATCTGCTGCGATAACATCTACTGGTAAATGAATTGTAACTCCTTTTGCTTTGGCTTGCTTTAAAATATCTAAAGCCAAGTCCATTTTATCATCTTCACAAATAGAATCTCCAATTTTTCCACCTTGTGCTTTAATAAAGGTAAAGGTCATTCCTCCTCCAATAATTAAATGATCTACTTTATCTAAAATGTTTTCTATCACTGTAATTTTAGAAGATACTTTTGCTCCACCAAGAACTGCTAACACGGGTTTTTCACCATCCTCTAAAACTTTTTTAATACTCTCAATCTCTTGAGCTAAAAGGCTTCCAAAGCATTTGTTGTCTGGAAAAAACTCTGCCACAATAGTTGTAGAAGCGTGGGCTCTGTGTGCTGTACCAAAGGCATCGTTTACATAGATATCTCCTAGTTTTGCTAATTGTTCGGCAAAATCTTTATTTCCATCTTTTTCTTCTTCATGAAAACGTAAATTTTCAAGCAATAATATTTCACCAGGTTGTAATGCGTTAGCCTTTTCCTCTGCTTCAGATCCTACACAATTGCTAGCAAATTTCACTTCTACTCCTAAAATATCTTCAATTTTAGGAATTATATGTCTTAATGAAAATTCATCTTGCACACCTTTTGGACGTCCTAAATGCGACATTAAAACACAACTTCCGCCATCTTCTAAAATTTTTATGATAGTTGGTTTTGCCGATATAATTCGCGTTGCATCAGTAACTTGAAAATCATCGTTTAATGGTACATTAAAATCTACGCGTATTAATGCCTTTTTATCTTCAAAGTTAAAATCGTTAAGTGTCTTCATTTTTTATTTTTGATTTTGAAACACAAATATAAAGATTAGAAACAGAAATTTTTTATATAGTTTTGCTTTATGCAATTTTCTAAGGTTTTAGGACAAAAACATATTAAAAATCATTTGACTACAAGTGTAGATGCTGGCAGAATTGCCCATGCACAATTATTTGTTGGTCCTGAAGGTTCTGGTACGCTACCAATGGCGTTGGCTTATGCGCAATATATATTGTGTGGCAACAAGAATGGCGAAAACAGTGGTGGAAACGAGTCTTGTAATTTAAAGTTTAAGAATTTTTCGCATCCAGATTTGCACTTTGCCTTTCCGGTGACAACGAGCGATAAAGTAAAAAGCAAGCCCGTTTCAAAATATTATCTCGAAGAATGGCGCCAACTTTTAGACCAACAACCATACGGAAACCTTTTTGACTGGTACAAACTTTTAGGTGTAGATAACAAACAAGGGCAAATTGGTGTAGATGAAGCCCTTGAAATTGTAAAAGCATTAACCTTAAAGTCTTATGAAGGTGGCTCTAAGGTGATGATAATTTGGATGGCCGAAAAAATGAATATAGCGAGTGCCAATAAGCTATTAAAGCTTATTGAAGAGCCACCTGAGAATACCATATTTGTGCTTATTGCTGAAGATGAAGAACAAATTATTAGTACCATTAAGTCGCGTTGTCAGATTTTGCACTTTCCTCCTTTGGCAGAAGACGCTATAACGGAAGCTTTAGTGAGAAATTACCATATAGAAGAATCGGTTGCCATCAAAATTGCACAACAATCTAATGGAAACTATAATAAAGCATGTGATTTAATTTATCACGATAGTGAAGATATTCAATTTGAAAAATGGTTTGTATTTTGGATTCGTTCAGCATTTAAAGCGCGAGGAAATAAAGCTGCCATTCACGATTTAATTTCGTGGTCTAATGAAATTGCTAAAACAGGACGTGAAACTCAAAAGAAATTTCTCAATTTCTGCTTAAGTTATTTTAGACAAGCATTATTACTTAACTATAAGGCTGAAGAATTAGTTTATTTAGAGCCAAAATCTGAGGACTTTAAACTCGAAAACTTTGCTCCTTTTGTACATGATTCTAATATCCTAGAGATTTCGGATGAATTGCAAGATGCGATATATCATATTGAGCGTAACGGAAATTCTAAGATTGTACTGACAGACTTATCCATTAAATTAACCCGTTTATTGCACAAAAAAAGCCAAGCGTCTTAGGCTTGGCTTAGTAAAATCTAAATAAATATTAGATTATTCTTCTGTAGATGCTTCCTCAGTTGCTTCTTCTTTTGTAGCATCTTTTCCGTTATATTCTTCGTTTATGGCATCCGTTACTTCATCTGTAATATCATTAACATCTTTACCATACAATACACTTCCGGCTTGGTTTTTTCCTAATATAAATGTGTAGCCATTTTTTTCTCCATAAGACTCAACAAACTTGTTCATTTGAGAAATTACAGAATCCATTTCTGTACGAAACATTTGTTCCATTTGCTGTTGTTGCATTTGCATTTGTTGCTGAATTGGTTGCCACTTCTGAGAGAATACTTGTGATTCTTCTTGTTGTTTTTGTGGCGACATAGAACCCAAACGCTGTTGAATAGATTGCATTTCCATTTGATAAACCTGAGCAATACTATCTCTTCGTTTCGTAAAGGCATCATTTTGCGTTTCAAACTTCTTTTCGATGTCGATTTTCATTTGATAGGCATCACTCACTTCTCCATTATCAATAAATCCAATTTTTTGTTGTTCTTGACAAGATGCTGCTGCAATCAAAACTGTTAAACCTAAAATTATTTTTTTCATTTTATTTCTGATGTTTAATTATTAATGAAAGCTATAAACTTTCATGGTTATGTTTAAATTTAATTTTTGCAAATGTATAAAAGATAGTGCGTGTTACGTGGAATTTTTTAACTATTGATGTTTTCAATAGTGATTAATAAATATTATTCCTAAAACCTATTAAAAATAACGCAAAATAAAGCGTTTTAAGGGCGTTTTAGTTTTTTCTGTTGTTATAGCTTGTTCATAACTATAACATAAAGACAGATGCTTTCAATTTAAGAATTAGTGTTCCTTAGCACGTAAATATGCGAAGAATACTCTCCTGATCGCTTGGCTTTGCGATTTGACTGCCATCCAACCCAAAATGCTTTAATCGGATTCATAAAACCAGATTTATATTTTTCAGAAAGTAAACAGACATAATAGGCATCAAATGTCATTGGTAAGGTTTTTACCAATTGCATCTGTTCTTTTTTAAATAATTCAGAAATAGATCTTTTTGAAAAATGCCATAAGTGTCTCGGCACATCATATGCTGCCCAAAAGTTTTTATAGAATTCCGCATCATAACTTTTATAATTAGGAACTGCAATTACTAAAGTGCCATTTGGCTTTAATAATGATTTAAATAATGCCACGTGCATTTCTAAGTCTGGTAAATGTTCTAACACATGCCAAAGGGTAATTACATCAAAACTATTGGGTTTTAGTTTTGCTAATTCTTCGGTTTCAAAAACAGCATTATTGGTTTTAGAATTCGCAATTTGCCTTGCACTTTCGTTAGGCTCAATTCCTGTAATCTTCCAATTATCTTTTAAAGCTGTTTCTAAAAAATCACCTGTTCCACATCCAATATCTAAAAGTGATTTTGATTCTGACTGAAACGAATTGATTAATTTCAATTTACGTTTTAGGGAAATTTCTCTCACTTTATGATACACCAATTCTAATAAATTTCGCTTCGTATCTGTATGCGAAATGTAGTCTTCACTTTTGTAATATTCAGACAATTTTTCACCTTTCGGTTGCGGAAACGTTTCTAGCATATCGAGTTCAGAATTATGTAATAATTGAAACTCTTCTTTAGAAACAGAATGGTCTTTTAGTGTTAGATATGTTGGGTTTTGTTTTGGCACGGAAAAAGTATGTTGGGTTTAATTAGATTCAATGATTATCTCTTCTATCTCAGTTTTAAAAATTGCCGTTTCATCCCAAAACTTATCTTCTGTAAAAATATCAACAACACGAATTGCTTTTGGTAATTTATCATAATCCCTAACAACAAAATCGAAATAGAAGAAACAATCACACGAAGTTAATGGATATTGTCCATCTTCAGAATGAGGTCGGTCTAATGTTACAATCAATGTGTCATTTTTCTCAGTAATGTTTTTGAAATAAGCTTGTTCCCAAGAACAATTTAAAACATAACCTAATGATACTTTCAGGTTTTTATTTTCAATTTTTTTAGTGAGAATTCCTATTGAATCTAAGCCATAATCGCTTCTACACTCAGATACTCGAAATTCTTCTACTCTTTCATTAAGAGGCACCTTTTCTTGTTTGGCACAACTAACAATAAAATTAAAACCAATAATAAATAGCAAATATTTTTTCATCCTAACAAAAAACATCTGTTTCAATTTACAAACATAATGCACCAAATTTTCGAACAATATAATTGTAAACTTTTTATAATAATTCATTCTTCACTAACACCCCTAAAGTCCCCTCAAGGGGACAATCGTTCTAAGAAACTTTATAGGTCTAGGATAAAAATCTTATTTCAAATTGAAGAATGAATTTTTCAATGCACTCAATTCTGATTTGGTAAATTACCCCCTTTGATGGGTGTTTTTCAATCCTTTTATCATAATTGTTTCACGTGGAACATTAAAATTTTAATCATGAAATTTCTACTTTCGTAGGAATTAACGTCCTAAATAAACCAACAAAACAGAAATATCATTAGGTGAAACTCCGCTAATTCGAGAAGCCTGAGAAATGGTTACAGGTTGAATTTTATTTAATTTTTGTCGTGCTTCAATACTCATCGATTTCAATTTTAAATAGTCAAAATCTGAAGGAATCTTTAAGTTTTCTAATCGATTTAATTTGTCTGCATTGTTCTTTTCCTTTTCAATATAACCCGCATATTTTACTTGAATTTCTGTTTGCTCTATAACTTCCCTATCCAAATTATGAGATTGAATATAATCTTCTACAGCTTCAAATTGTCTAACATCATCTATCGTAATATTGGGTCTTGCATACAATTTAAACATCTTATCCTGCTGCTTAACCGGTGACGAATTTTTAGATTCTAGCACAGGATTTGCTTCTTCTGGAGTCACACTTGTGTTTCTAAAAAACTGAACAAAAGCATCCGATTGTGATTGCTTTTCTTCCATCCGTTTTAGACGTTTTTCTGAAGCTAATCCTAAATCATAACCTTTTGGAGTTAACCTAAAATCGGCATTATCTTGTCTTAATAAGGTTCTATATTCTGCCCTTGAGGTAAACATACGATAAGGCTCTTCCGTTCCTTTCGTTATTAAATCATCTATTAAAACACCTATATAAGCTTCATCTCTTTGTAATGTAAAAGCCTCCTTTTCTTGCACTTTTAAACTTGCATTTATTCCTGCCATCAACCCTTGAGAAGCGGCTTCTTCATATCCAGTAGTGCCGTTTATTTGTCCAGCAAAATATAAACCCTCTACTAGCTTTGTTTCTAAAGTATGCTTTAATTGTGTTGGCGGAAAATAATCGTATTCAATTGCATATCCAGGTCTAAAGAATTTTACATTTTCAAAACCTACAACAGAACGTAATGCTTTAAACTGCACATCTTCTGGTAAGGATGTAGAGAACCCATTAATATAATATTCGCATGTATTCCAACCTTCAGGTTCTACGAATAATTGATGTCTATCCTTGTCTGCAAATCGATTTATCTTATCCTCTATCGAAGGACAATAACGCGGTCCAACACTTTTAATTCTACCATTAAACATAGGTGAACGATCAAACCCTTCGCGCAACAAATCGTGTACTAATTCACTTGTATAAGACATATGACAAGAGCGTTGTTCCGTTAAAGGTTTTGTGGTATCTAAATAGGAAAACTTTTCAGGGATTTCATCACCTGGCTGTTCAATCATTTTAGAAAAATCTAAGGATCTTCCATCGACTCTTGGTGGTGTTCCTGTTTTCATTCTTCCAGATTCGAAACCAAGATTTACAAGTTGTTCCGTAATTCCGGTTGCTGCTCTCTCTCCTGCTCTTCCCCCTCCAAAATTCTTATCACCAATATGAATTAAACCATTTAAAAACGTTCCATTTGTAAGTACAACCGTTTTAGCTTTTACTTCAATTCCTAAAGATGTTTTAACACCAACCACCTTATGATTTTCAACAAGCAGTCCTGAAACCATTTCTTGATAAAAGTCGAGATTTTTAGTGTTCTCTAATAACAACCTCCAGTCTTCAGCAAAACGCATTCTGTCAGATTGTACCCTTGGACTCCACATAGCAGGTCCTTTAGATTTATTCAGCATTTTAAATTGAATAGCAGACGTATCTGAAACAATACCGCTATAACCTCCAAGCGCATCAATCTCTCTTACAATTTGTCCTTTTGCAATACCTCCCATAGCAGGATTACAAGACATCTGAGCAATATTTTGAAGGTTCATTGTAATTAATAATGTCTTACTTCCCATGTTTGCAGCAGCCGCTGCAGCTTCACTTCCAGCATGTCCTGCTCCAACTACAATAACATCATAAACTTCATTAAACATATCTTAATTTCTTTTTGTTCCACGTGGAACACTTATTTGTAAAATAACTAGCTTGCAAATATACAATGAAAAGCTAGCTTCTAATTTCGTTTTTCTAAGTAGTAATCTTCTTTAGATCGCATCAATTTTTCATCACTTTCTGACTTATCTTTATAACCACAGTAATGCAAAATACCGTGAATAATTACACGTGCCATTTCATCTTCGAAACTCGTATTAAACTCTTGAGCATTTTCCTTAACACGATCTACAGAAATATAAATGTCACCATGTAGTTCTTTTCCTACTGAGTAATCGAAGCTAATAATATCTGTTAAGGTATCGTGATTTAGGAAATCGACATTTAATTGATGTAAATAATCATCTGAACAGAAGATGTAATTAATCTCACCTTCCTTACAGTGTTCCTCTAAAATAGTCTCGGTAATCCATTTAGAAAAATCACTTTCATTTTCTAAATTAAAATTGGTTTCGTAGTTAAAACTAATCATCGCTCTGCTTAAAATACTGTTGAATCTTTTTCTTATAATGATTCTGCAAAGGTAGTGCTTGACGATTTAAAATTTCAATGGTATTAAAATATTGTTTCGCCGTTGGTATTTGACTTGGATTTGTTTGATTAAATTCTTTTGTATTCGTTTCAGACTTACGTTTAGAGTCTTGACCTTGCATAAAGGTTGCATTCTCTAATTTTAATAACTGATGTTGCAAATCCATCATCTTCTGAAGCGTTTGATTTGTAAACCCAGAGTTTAGCAAATCGAGTTCAATATCCTCCATTTGTTTAATCAATTGACCAGCCGACTGAATCTTTCCATCTTTAACTAATCGATCTTCTAAAGCTTGACGTAATTGTTGTTGTTGCTGATATATTTTAAAGAGTTCACCATTTTGTTCCTCACTTCCACCTTCACCATAACCATCATTTTGCTCACCTTGTCCATCGTTCCCGTCACCTCCATTTTGGCCATCTTTACCATTTTTTCCACCCTTTCCACTTTGGTTTCCTTCACCATTTTGTTTTCCATTCTCACCAGATCGTCCACCTTCACCTTGTTGACCTTGCTGTTGTCCTCCTTTACCGCTTTCACCACTTTGACCTTCTTTACCAGATTTACCTGATTCACCAGGTTTTTCACCTTCACCCTCTTTACCTTTTTCACCATCTTTACCTTCTTCTCCTTCAGATCCAGGTTTTTCGCCTTCATTTCCTTCTTCACCTTCCTTACCTTTTTGGCTCTTCTTAACACCTTCCTCCATTTGTTTGTTGAGTTCTTCTTGACTCATTATAATGTCTGGTAGCTGTTCTCCACCTTCACCTTGACCAGGTGATGGGTTCATAGACATTTCCATGTTATCTAAAACATTACTTAGAAAGTTGGCTAATTCATTGGTAGCGGTTACAGCATATTGCTGCGCACCAACACCTTGATAAAGTCTGTTTTCTGTTAATAAATCAAGCGCTTTGTCTATATTAAAATAGACGTCAGTAATTTGAGAATTTACTTGTTCTGAAATTTTGGGTTGCCTTAATGATAAGGCAAATAAACTATCGTCAATGTGTTCAAAATGCGATCTTAGATTGCTCTGTTCAATAATGTATTTTCCGTACTTATTATTATTAATACCTATACTCTCAAAAGTATTCATAAGGTCTTCTTGATCAAACGAATAGCGTAACAAATTCTCTAATATTTGACGTAATGCATCAATATCTTCCGCCATTTGCTCACCAGAACCACCACCTCCACCAGACGATTTCATCATGTCGCTCATTTGCTTCATCTTTTTAGCCGCTTTCTTTTGCTTTTCTTTAGCCTGTTCTTGCTGCTCTTGAGCTTCTTGTGATTTCCCTTTAGATTGGTTGTCTTCTTTTTTTTCTAAGGCTTCTTTAGCTTCCTTTTGATCGAATTTTATTTCATCTTCTAAAAACTCATCTCTCGGAAGATTCATTGGCTTTTGAAGTTGTCTATCTTCACGTTGTAACTCTTCAATATCCTTTTGAAGTTTATCAAATTCCTCATTCAATTTTTCTTGAGCCTCTTTAGTATTATCCTGCTCTTTTTCTGACAATTTTTCTTGTTCTTCAGCCAATTTTTCTAAAGCATTTGCTACTTTTTCAGCTTTCTTCATCATGTAAAAACGCTTTGTCAACTCTAAGAGTTGTTTCATGCTGCGTTTCTTATTTTTATTTTGCTTGGCTAATTCTTCAAGTTTTTGAGTGAACTCTTCTTTATTAATTTTATCCTGTAATTTTTCAAGCTCTTCGAGTAACTTTTCGTCTTTTTTTAGTTGCTCTTCATTTTCTTTTAATCGTTCCTTTAAGTCTTCTTTAAATTGATCCTCTTCTTTATCTTCGTTTTGAAATTCTTCTAAATTATCTTGCAGTTTCTTGTTGAAATTTTTCATCAACTGTTCCTGATTTTTCTGACGTTTTAAAAACTCTTCAAATTTCTTCTTGTCATTAAAATTTAGCTTTTCTTTTTCCTTTTGAGTTTTGGAAATTTCTTCAAGCTTTTTGTCTTGTTCTTGAAGTTTATCGTAAGTTTTACTAATGTCCTTTATGGTTTCGTTTTGTTCATTGAGTTGCTTCTGCTCTTCTTCGTCTTTAGTTAGTTTTCGGTAACTGAATGTTGCACTTTTTGTGCGTTTATAATTATTAAGGACATCATTATCGAACACCTCAAAATAGAGTTGGTAACTCACTCCGTCTTCTAAATTAAACTGATTTGGAAAGGCACTTACAAACTCACTAAAATTTGATTTTGAAATCGCAATGGGTTCAACTACTTTTTTAGATTCATCTTCCGTTGGGTAATACACCAATTGTAGCTTCGTTAAGCCATAATCATCGCTCGCTTGTCCATAGAAATAAAGGCTTTGTTGATCTATGGAGTCCTTTTGAACTTTAAGCTTCATTTCTGGATACGTATCCTTAACTACATTAATGTTATAAGCTAAATTCTCGTAATCTTTTAAATCCTCATTACTTGTGGTAATGCTATAATTGTAATTCTTAAAAAGTCGTTTGGTAGTTTCAAAATTACCTTTGTCATTGGATGTAAAACGCAAGGTGTCTTCAGCATAAATTTGAACTCCAGTTGTAGATTTTGTCTTTGCTTTCCACGTGACATTTGTGCCTTCTGGAATAACAGCAGAACCTGTACTTTTTAAAACCTCATCTTGCTTTTTGGTGTGTGATGGATAATCTAAAACCATTTCGAAATTGACCAAATTTGGTGTGTTAACCACAGTCAGTTTGTATGGTTTTGAGGTGACATCATTTGCAGATAATGTAAATTCTATAGCTTCTTTTGGCAGACTGAAAGTGTATTGAAATTCACCTGGTGCAACTTGTTGTAAAAAGTACGATTGACCGTTGAATTTAATTTGTGCATTCTCAGGAATGACGTTTCCTGCGGTTGACACATTCAACTTAAAGTCTTTATTTTCAATTGCTTGTAAATTATCATTCAATACAAAAAACTGAAATGGTGCTGGTGGCTCGTAGGCCGTTTTATAATTTACAACGCGTTCGTAACTGTCGCTAAACCAGTTAATTTTTCCTGTGGCGAATGATAATAATATAATAGCAATAGGAATGGCTGCGTATTTTAAATATTTGGTATTCGACTTAAAATTAATGGCTGACTTAAAAGGAATAGGTTGTAGTTCTTGCGACTTCTGCTCTATACTGGCAAGTAATAAATCCGATTGTTGTGGATTTTGATTTAATTGAAGAACATTCAACAATTTATCGTTGACTTCTGGAAAATGACTTCCTATTAATTTAGAGGCTGTTTCAAAATTGATGCCTTGTCGTAGCTTGAATAAATGCGCTAATGGAATGGCTATAAATTTTACGAAAAGTGCTAATTCTACGGCGATGAATGTCCAGAATAAAATTGTTCTTGCTGTTGGGTTTAGCCATAGTACGTATTCTATAAATAAAGTAATCATGAGGTACAATAAACCAGCAGCGAAAAATAGTATGACGCCTTTTAGTAGTTCATTGGTGTAATACCGTTTTATGAACTGTTCTAGTTTTTGTTTTATGGTTTCGAAATTACTCATTTATTATTTTCTCTTATTTCTCTGTTCATTTTGTCTTGATACAAAACGAACCAAAAAATCAAAACGATTTATTAGGAAATTGCAAGCACCATTCGCTGATGAATTAATACGTTTTGTACTTTATAAAATTTACGTTCCAATCCTTGATTTTGTAAATTAACAACGATTTTGGCTCATTATTTCTGAAAATCGTTGTGTCCGACTTTGTCCGAACTTTGGTATTTTACAATCTTTTTATTTTCGTTTATTAAGTTAGTACATTAATTGTAATTTTCTAACATTGCTTACTCTAGTCCTTCTCTGTTTCTGTATCTCTTTTTTCTAATGTTTCAATACACATTTCTCATAGCTCAGAACTAAAAGCTAAAGACTCAGTACTAACGACTCATAGCTAATAACTGCCTAAACTACGATTTTATTTTAAATGCAATTTCGGGAAAATTGGTAAGATTCTGTTAATTTAGAGGATTTTAGTGTTAAATTGAGTGGAAATTGAACTTTACACACCTTAAAAAACCGTTTCCAGTGTTTTCAAGATTAATAAAATTCCATGAAAGACCTTAAATACATCGCTGCATTTTCCATTCCTGTTATGGCATTTTTAGGTCTATTTTTAAAAGGTTATTGGGTTTGGGCAACACCTATTTTTGCGTTTTTATGTATTCCTATTTTAGAACTTATTTTTCCAGTAGATACTGATAATTTAAAGCCTGATGAAGCCGACAATAAATTAAAACAAAAACTGTTTGATTGGTTATTATATTTAAACCTTCCTGTTGTTTATGGTTTAGTTATTTATGGCTTATTTACCACATCATTTTCAGTGTTGCAAACCTATGAATTTGTCGGTATTATCTTTTCCGTAGGAATTGTTTTGGGTGTCAATGGTATTAATGTCGCTCACGAACTTGGTCACAGACAAACCACCAACGAACGATATTTAGGTAAAGCGCTACTTCTACCCGCTTTTTACATGCACTTTTATATTGAACACAATTTTGGACATCATTTACATGCCGCAACACCTGAAGATCCTGCGACTGCTAAATATAACCAGAGTGTGTATTCCTTTTGGTTCACATCAACTCTAAGACAATATTTTAATGCATGGAAAATTCAACTAAAATTGCTTAAAAACAACAAAAAACACTTCTTTTCGCTTAAAAATGACATGTTTTGGTATGTTTTTATTCAAATTAGCTATGTCATAGTCGTCGTCGTCATTTTTGGAATTTCAGGTTTAATATTCGCCATTTTTGCAGGAATAGTTGGGTTTATACTTCTCGAAACCGTGAATTATATTGAACATTATGGTTTATTGCGATTAAAAACAAAATCTGGACGGTATGAGCGTGTAAAAGAAATACATTCTTGGAACTCTAATCATGTTATTGGCAGAATTGTGTTGTACGAATTAACCAGACACAGCGACCATCATTATAAAACGTCTAAAAAATATCAGATTTTAGATTGCCATGATGAAAGTCCACAAATGCCTTATGGCTATCCAACGTCTATGGTGTTAGCCATGGTGCCTCCATTATGGTTTAAGATTATGAATAAGCGCGTACCTAAGACTATGATAAGTAATTAATTTGCGATCTAACTAAAAATCGTCTTGATTCATGGTATCACATTCAAGTTGAAATTTTTACTTATTATATTCATTCTATTTGGCCGTTTCAATTATATAGAGATGAACTCATGATAAGTTTCGCAGTTGACTTGATACATAACCCTTCAACTTTGCTAAGGGTAAAACAAGCCAAAAAACATCAAAACGATTAGTTCAGAAATTACGCATCCACATTTTATGTTTTAATTCGGTTTTCGTGAATGCATTGGTATTTCTAATTCTTTATAAAATTAAAACTGTATTTATATTCTGTTAGTCTAATTTCTATTATCTAACCTCTTTGCTCTTTTTTCTTTGTTCTAAAATCTTATCAAACTATCTTTGTGCATTAATGATTTTCTGAAATAAATTCAGAATAACAAACCCTTTGAGAGTTTACTATTATGTCTAAAAACGTACGTGTGCGCTTTGCACCAAGTCCAACAGGACCATTACATATTGGTGGTGTTAGAACCGCTTTATTCAACTATTTATTCGCTAAAAAACACAATGGTGATTTTGTACTAAGAATTGAAGATACCGATCAAAATAGGTATGTTGAAGGTGCAGAAGATTATATTGTGAAATCCTTAAATTGGTGTGGCATTACTGTTGACGAAGGTCCTGGAATAAACGAAAAATTTGGACCATACAGACAAAGTGAACGCAAGCATTTATACAAGCAATATGCGGATCAATTAATTGCAAAAGGCAAAGCCTATTATGCGTTTGATACCGCTGAACAATTAGATGCTGAACGCAAAGCTCATGAAGCAGAAGGCAAAACCTTTATTTATAATTGGCATAACCGTGAAAAAGGACGTTTAGTTAACTCTTTAGTGTTAACAGAAACAGAAACTAAAGCTAAAATTGAAGCCGGTGATGATTATGTGATTCGTTTTAAATCGCCTCAAGATGAAACCTTACATCTTACTGATATTATTCGTGGAAATATAAAGATTGATACGAATATTTTAGACGATAAAGTTTTGTTTAAAAGCGATGGCATGCCAACCTATCATTTGGCGAATATTGTTGATGATCATTTAATGGAAATTACACATGTGATTCGAGGTGAAGAATGGTTACCATCTTTAGCCTTGCATCAATTATTATATGATGGTTTTGGTTGGAAAGCGCCTGAATTCGCGCATTTACCATTAATTTTAAAACCAACAGGTAAAGGAAAATTAAGCAAGCGTGATGGCGATAAAATGGGATTCCCTGTGTTTCCATTAGAGTATACAGCACCAGATGAAACCGTTTCAAGAGGTTATAAAGAGGATGGTTATTTTCCGGAAGCTGTAGTTAATTTCTTAGCGTTTTTAGGATGGAATCCTGGAACAGAACAAGAGATTTTTAGCCTAGAACAATTGATTTCAGAATTTGATTTAGGAAAAGTACATAAAGCAGGTGCACGTTTTGATCCGGATAAAACCAAGTGGTTTAATCATCTTTATATGCAACAGCAATTAGATTTAGATTTAGCGGAACAGTTTAAAGCCCTTCAACCAGAATTGGCAGAAATCGATATTAATTATATTGCCTTGGTTGTTGGTTTAATAAAAGAACGCGCCACATTTGTTCAAGATTTTTGGGACTTAAGTCATTTCTTTTTTACCGCTCCAACGTCTTATGATGAAAAAGCGTCTAAAAAAGCTTTGAAAGATGAAACTCCAGCATTGCTTCAAGAGGTTATTAACATTGTGACAAGAACCTCAGAATTTACAGTTCAAAATTTACAAGCCAAAACAAAAGGCTGGATTACTGAAAATGAAATTGGTTTTGGAAAAGTAATGATGCCATTACGATTGGCTTTGGTTGGTGCATTACAAGGTCCTGATGTATTTGATATTATGTTTATGATTGGAAAGGCTGAAACTGTGAAACGTATTGAAGCTTTAATGAAGACCATTTAAAAACGACTCTTTTCCATTTACATATAAAAGCTCGTACTAAATACTTTTAACTTAGGACTTGTGCTTTAAATAAGTTATTTTTAAACGATTATATTATTAATTTAAATAACAAGTTATGGGTGATTTTTTCTTAGTTCCAATTATAGTATTGGGTGTTTTTATTGTGATTTCAGGTCTGTTTGTTGTAAAACAGCAAACTGCTGCAATTGTAGAGCGTTTTGGTAAATTTCATAGTATTAGGCATTCTGGATTAAAACTTAAAATTCCGTTAGTAGACAAAATTGCCGGACGATTAAGTCTAAAAATTCAACAACTCGATGTTATTATAGAAACGAAAACTTTAGACGATGTTTTTGTAAAACTAAAGGTTTCTGTACAGTATAGAGTAATCAAAGAACGTGTCTATGATGCTTTTTATCAGTTAGATTATCCGCATGAACAAATTACAAGTTATGTTTTTGATGTCGTACGTGCTGAAGTACCAAAAATGAAATTGGATGATGTTTTTGTTAAAAAAGACGATATCGCCTTAGCTGTAAAAGCAGAATTAAATGATGCTATGATGGAATACGGATTTGATATTATAAGAACATTAGTAACTGATATTGATCCAGATCCACAAGTAAAAATAGCTATGAACCGTATTAATGCGGCAGATAGAGAAAAAACAGCGGCACAATATGAAGGTGATGCACAGCGTATTCTTATTGTTGAAAAAGCAAAAGCTGAAGCTGAAAGTAAGCGTTTACAAGGTCAAGGTATTGCTGACCAGCGACGCGAAATTGCTCGTGGTTTAGAAGAGTCTGTTGATGTTTTAAACCGTGTTGGTATTAACTCGCAAGAAGCCTCTGCTTTAATTGTTGTAACGCAACATTATGATACATTACAAGCCGTAGGACAAGAAACCAATAGTAACTTAATACTATTACCTAATTCACCACAAGCTGGTAGCCAAATGCTAAACGATATGGTGGCTAGTTTTACAGCAAGTAATCAAATTGGTGAGGCTATGAAAGCTCAAAAAGAGAAAAAAAAGAATGATGAATAAATTAAAAAGATTAGTGCTATTTGTAAGTATAGCAACAAGTCTAAGTGTAGTTTCTCAAACTAAAGCTGATGCATTAAAAGATGCTAAAATTACATCTACGGCAACCTTAGAAATGGATTATAAAACCGTTCTTAAACACACGCTTCCGTCTGTATTAGACATGATGGGAGGCAAAGACGCAGCTTTAAAAGTTATTGAGGCTACTTTTGAAGGTATGAAAGCACAAGGTTTTGTGTTTGAAAAAGCAGATATTATTGGTGTATCTGAAATAGTTAAAGAACAAGGACAGTTTAGATGCGTTGTAGAAGGTTACAATCAAATGGTAATGTCTAATCAACGTATTTCTTCAAAAAGTTACCTTTTAGGAATTTATAATGAAACCGATAATTACTGGTGGTTTATTGAAGCCAAACAATTACAGAATGACGCTTTAACACAACAAATTCTTCCTGATTTTAAAACCTCATTAGAGATTCCGGAAGACGATTTAAAAATGGAACCTATAGACGATTAATAAAAAAACCTCGAAAATAATTTTCGAGGTTTTTGCTTTTTAGAAGTACATAAGTTTGTTATAAAACTTCTGGTTTTACGCTCTAATGTTTTTCTTTATATTTATCTCTAATTTCCTTTAGCTCATTGAGGTATTTCTCTAAATCGTTTTTATCTAAGCTTGCTTCGTTATTAGAACCGTTAGGTAATGTACTTCTAGTTTCGCTTAAATATTTTTGAAGCTCAGGGTAATTGTCTTCAATATCTCTAGTGACTGATGAAATTTCTGCTAATATATCTGTGTTTTTCATAATTTAATCGGTTTAGCCTAATATACAAAAATACACAGCGAATAGCTCTCAATGAAATGTTAAATCTCAGCTGCTTCAGCTACTAAAACATCATTTTTATCCGCTTTTGCTTTATCTATAAACTCATTAATAGCGTCATTTTTCTCTAAGCCATTTTTAAGCAACACCTTTAACGCAATTAAAGTTACGATACGTGTACCTGCTTTTTTTACAGCTGTGCCAAATAACGGCTCTAAATCATCGTACGAAACCTCTTTAGCTAGCTCTTGTATCTCTGCCTTAACTGTTTGTTGCTTTTCATCAGATAATTTAGTGTATTTCTTTCCAAATTGTTGAATAACACTAATAGCTGAGCGCTTCTGCTGTTGTGGTTTAGGTTTATTCTGATTGTTTTGAGGTTTAGGTTTTTGTTTTGCCCAACTATCTCTTAGTCCAACCGTTTTATTAAATACCAATTTTTCTGCTGTAGAATCATCATCGACATTAAAATAACCTAAACGCTGAAACTGGAACCGCTCACCTACTTCAACTTCTGCTAAACTTGGCTCCAAATAACCTGTTTTTATAGTTAAAGATTTTGGGTTTATAAATGCCATAAAATCCTTATCCTTTTGGCTATCTGGCGACTCGTGCATAAACAAACGATCGTATTCTCTAACTTCGGCTGTAATGGCGTGTTTTATAGATACCCAATGCAAGGTGCCTTTTACTTTTTTAGAGGTGTCTTCATCATAAGTACAATGGATTTCTGTAATGTTTCCATTGGCATCTTTAACCACTGAATTCGCTTTGATGATATACGCGTTTTTTAATCGAACTTCACCACCAAGTTTTAACCTAAAATACTTACTGCCTGCTTCTTCTTTAAAATCGTCTTTTTCGATATAAATTTCTCTTGAGAATGGCACTTTTCTATAACCAGCGGCTTCATCTTCTTGATTATTTTCGGCTTCTAACCATTCTTCCTTGTCTTCAGGATAGTTAGTAATCACTACTTTTATAGGATCTAAAACCGCCATAACACGATTAGCTGTTTTGTTTAAATCTTCACGAATACAAAATTCTAAAAGTGATACATCAATGACATTTTCGCGTTTAGCAACACCTACCTTTTCAATAAATTTTCGAATAGAATTTGGTGTATAACCACGACGACGTAAACCAGAAATGGTAGGCATACGTGGATCGTCCCAACCCGATACAATACCTTCTTCCACCAAACGCAATAATTTACGCTTGCTCATTATGGTATAACTGAGATTTAAGCGTGCAAATTCGCGTTGTTTTGGAGGCATTGGTAACTTGTCTTTTGCATAATCATAAACATGATCTCTAAACCAATTATAAAGCTCTCTATGCGGTTTAAATTCTAATGAACATAAACTATGCGACACTTGTTCTATATAATCGCTTTCGCCATGCGTCCAATCGTACATTGGATAAATACACCAATCGTCACCAGTTCTGTGGTGTTTTGCAAACATAATACGATACATAATAGGATCTCGCATTAACATATTTGGATCTTCCATGTCGATTTTAGCACGCAATAAATGTGTACCAGCTGGAAATTTTCCGGCTTTCATGCCTTCAAATAATTCCAAATTTTCTTCAACACTTCGATTCCTGTATGGACTATTGGTTCCCACTTGTGTTGGTGTCCCTTTTTGTTCTGCCATCACTTCAGACGATTGCGAATCAACGTACGCCTTTCCATCTTTTATCATTTGAACTGCCCACTCGTATAACTTCTGAAAATAATCAGACGAGTACAATTCATTTTCCCATTGATAACCTAACCACGAGATGTCTTTTTTAATAGCATCGACATATTCTTGCTCCTCTTTTGCAGGATTGGTATCGTCGAATCTTAAATTAACAGGTGCATTATAAGTTTCACCTAATCCAAAACTAATACCAATGGCTTTGGTATGACCAATGTGTAAATAACCATTTGGTTCTGGTGGAAAACGAAAACGTAGCTTCTCTTTTGGTAAACCGTTTGCTAAATCTTCTTCTATGATATGCTCAATAAAATTGAGTGATTTTTTTTCTTCTGACATCTTTATAGGCATTAGGTAATAGGAATTAGGAATGAGACAAATATCCTACATCACTAAATCGTGGGTAAAATTAAACAAAATGTAACATTTATTCATCATTTTAGACTGATAGTATGAACCAAAAAACGATTATAGATTATGAATTATAAATGTCCTAAATGCCATAATACGACTTATGATATAAGCGAAATGAGAGCCACAGGTGGAAGGTGGTCTAAAATATTTGATATTCAGAATAAGAAATTTAGCTCTGTAACTTGTAAAAAATGTAGTTATACTGAGTTTTATAAGGCTAAGACTGGTGCTTTGAGTAATATTTTTGATTTATTTACGAATTAAGTTAGCAGGTTTAAGAATATAGACTTAAGACCGCTTCGCTGTTAGAACCTAGAATAAAGACTTATTTAGTGGTAACTGATAACATTTTGTCTTTATTTGATTATTATGATTTTAACTCTTTCTCATGAATGTCACTTCGACTACACTCAGTGACCATAACCGACGTCACTCAAAGAAATACGCGTAACATTCAAATTAGTAGAAAGTAAGGCAGATTCATCAAGAAATTAATTCCTCATAATTTATGAAAATTTATTTTAAAATAGGTGAGGTTTTAAAGAAGCATAAAAGAATTTTTAAATAATTAACATCTATTTATCAATGAGTTACAATTTAGTCTTTGTTCTAGGTTCTAAAAGCGAAGCGGTCTAATATCTTTTATATTATTTTTGTTTCATGGGAATAATAAAAGTTGAAAATATAAGGGTATTTGCTAATCATGGTTGTTTAAAAGAAGAAACAGCGATTGGTAGTGATTATCGGGTAGATTTAAAAGTAAAAGCGAACTTAAAAACATCTTCAAAAACAGACGAACTCAGTGATACTGTAGATTATGTGTTTTTAAATAAAGTCGTTAGAGACGAAATGGCTATACCTTCTAAACTTTTAGAGACGGTTGCTAAGCGTATTTTAAACCGTGTTTTTAAAGAATCTTCTATAATAACAAAAGCCACAGTTGCAGTGAGTAAAATAAATCCTCCAATTGGTGGTGACGTTGAGATGGTTACGATTAAAATGAGTCAAAAGCGAAAAAAGCAAACCTATTTAGGCTAAAACATATATAATTTTTATATTTGCGCTCTCAATAAATTTATTGGGATTATTAATAAGGTGTCGTGGCCGAGTGGCTAGGCAGTGGTCTGCAACACCATCTACAGCGGTTCGAATCCGCTCGACACCTCAAGAAAGAGATACTGAAAAGTGTCTCTTTTTTTATTTATACCTTTTTATAAAAACGTAATTAAGGATAGCACTATCTAAAACGATTCACTCGAAACTTTTGGAGATACAACACCTCAGGTAATTTATTATTAATCAATAGGATTAACCTTCTCAATCTGCTCAATACTCTTTTCATAAACCTCAGGAAAAAGGCCTTGAACTAAAAGAAAAATACCAAAGACTAAAATGACTAAAGACACAATTTTTTTTGTCTTAAAAACGCGCCTTGGTGTTAATTTACTACGTAATCGTTTTGCTGCGGCAATTTTTACTAAATCTGATAAAAAGTACGAAATTAACATCGTTGTAATAAAGATCGTTACCCCATTTTCAGAAGTTGTAATAGACGTCCCAATTACAATAAAACCTAACCAACCTAATAGCACACCAATGTTAATAAAATTGAGTAAAAATCCTTTTACAAAAAGTTTACCATAATCTTTCTTTGGCAGTTGAATTCTATGATGTTCTCTTACAATTGATCGGAACGATTTTGAAGTTTTTATAAAGCTAATTAGCCCGTAAACAATAAGTAAAACACCTCCAAAAACCAGCAGTTTAGGATCATCTTTAATTTTATCTAATAGTGAATCCGTGCTAAAAAGGATGACAAAAATAAAAACAATATCTGCGAAAATAACACCAAGATCAAAGACAACAGCACTCGTAAAGCCCTTTGTAGCACCAGTTTCTAGTAATACAAAAAAAACTGGACCAATGGTAAAGGCTAAAATTATTCCGAAGGGAATAGCTGTTAAGATATCGTCTAACATGTAAAACTTGCGGTTTACACAAATGTAAGAAACTCAACGGAAATTACATACGTTTTATTTTTCCGCCTAGGATAGTGCTTTCGTCAACTTGTTTAGGTTTTCCGTAAATATACACGTTACCACCTGCTTTTATCCTAACATTTGCGTAGGCTGTTGCATGCACATACGCTTCACCACCAGCATTTATACTGATTTCTGTTTGTTCAGTAACAAAATCTTCACCATTTAAATTACCACCTGTATAAATTGAAATATCTTGATTTTTAGAAGTTCCTGAAACATTAATAATACCTCCTGTTACTGCTCTTAGATTAGCATACGTTGTTTCTAATGCTGCTGTAATTTCTGCACCTTCTTGTACTCTTAGATCTAACTCATATTGTTTAATAGGTTCTTTAACAGTTACTTTTGCGCCTTCGTTGGCATCAATTTCATCAACTGACGTATAATATAGCAATACAACCGTATCGTTTCCATCATAGCTTTCTCTAAGATTCATTCTTATTTTAAGTGTTCCGTTGTTATTTACAACTTCTACATCCTTTTGATTTTTACCTGAAATAACGACTTTATTTTCATCAGAAGCCATCATTTTAAGGTTAATTAAATCGAATACTTTTACGGTTGAAAATTCACCTACAGCCTTTTCAATTGTTGCTTGAGAATGACCAATACTTCCTAATGAAAATGCTATAATTAAGATGATATATTTCATATATAGTTAAATTTATTTTATGACAATTATCTTTTTACTGAACATCCATTTTAATTGAATTTGATCTCCAGATTGTTTTTTTACAATACGTCTTTGTGGTGTTAAAATTACAGTAATCACTGCAGATAAAACGGCTAAAACCATTTGATTGATATCTACAAAAATAGCTTGAATGCTAAATCTTACCATGATATATATAACGGCAAATATTAAAAAAACGTATAATCCTGCTTTTGTACTTGTCTTCATAATTAAACGGCAACTTTTACGGCTGTTCCAGTAATTGAAACAATTAATGTATTTGTAGTTGATAGTGTTTCAATATCTATTTGCACACCTACAACAGCATTAGCACCAATAGCTTTAGCATTATCTTGAAGTTTTTGAAACGCTTCTTCTTTAACATGTTCTAATCCTTTAGCATAGGCTTCATAATATTTTTGCGAACTGAAAATATCCTTAAAAGACATACTTTTTCCTTTGTAGGAATGTGTAGAATTAAAAGAAATACCAGTAACTATACCTAAATAATCTATGATGTTATGGTTTTCTATTGAATTAGTGGTTGTAAGAATCATATATGGTTATTTATTTATAAGTATTGTTTTAAGTTAAAATATAGCAGTTTATAAAGAAAGGTTCTCGATACATTTTATTCATTCTTCATAAAACACTCGAACTGACGTTATTTATCACTTCCTTTAGGTTTACCTACCATATAAAAATCTAAATGTTTTTTAGTTAAATCTGCATTCTTAACTTTTACAATAACCTCGTCACCAAGCTGGTACATGGTTCCTGTGTTTTTACCCATCATAGCGTATTGATCTTGATCAAACTGATAGTGATCGTCTTTCATATCTCTAACACTCACCATACCTTCACATTTATTAGAAATGATTTCTATATAAATTCCCCAATCGGTTACTCCAGAAATTACACCTAAAAATTCTTCGTTTTCATGATCTTGCATAAAACGAATCTGCATGTATTTTATAGAATCGCGTTCGGCCTTAGTCGCTAAATATTCCATATTACTAGAGTGTTTACATTTCTCTTCGTAAATATCTTGATTTGCCGATTTTTCACCATCTAAATACTGTTGTAAGAGACGATGTGCCATCACATCTGGATAACGACGAATTGGCGACGTAAAATGACTGTAATAATCGAATGCTAAACCGTAATGACCAATGTTATGTGTGGTATATTCGGCTTTAGACATGGTTCTAATCGTTAAGGTATCTACTAAATTTTGTTCTTTTTTACCTTCGACATCTTTTAATAAATTATTTAAAGAGGATGAAATACTACCTTTATCTTTAAAATTTAATTTATGTCCAAAACGTGCCACTACATTTTGTAATTGTGCGAGTTTCGATTGATCTGGCTCATCGTGAACTCGATAAACAAATGTTTTCTCTGGTTTTTTCTTTCCGACAAATTCAGATACTTTTCTATTGGCTAATAACATGAATTCTTCAATCATTTTATTAGCATCTTTACTCGTTTTAAAGAAAACTCCAACTGGATTTGCATCCTCGTCTAAATCGAATTTTACTTCAACTTTATCAAAAGAAATGGCACCTTCTCGCATTCGTGTTGAACGCATTTTTTTTGCCAACCTATCCATAACTAAAACCGCTTCTGCTATATCTGGTTTGGTTTTATACTCTTTTCCTGTTAGAGAAACTTCTTTTGGAATATTAAGCTTTATGAGATCTCTCGACTTCGCTCGAGATGACAAATTGTACTTTGGATTATTTTCTATGATGGCTTGTGCTTCTTCGTAAGCAAAACGCGCATCAGAATACGTAACAGTTCTTCCGAACCATTGGTCTTTAATTTCGCATTTATCATTCATTTGAAACACGGCAGAAAAGGTATATTTTTCTTCATGTGGACGTAACGAACAGGCTCCATTAGATAACACTTCTGGCAACATAGGAACAACACGATCTACTAAATAAATAGATGTTGCACGCTCGTAAGCTTCATCGTCTAAAATAGTTCCTGGTTGTAAATAATGTGAGACGTCTGCAATATGAATTCCGACCTCATATAAGCCATTATCTAAGACTTTAAAAGATAATGCATCATCAAAATCTTTAGCGTCTTTAGGATCTATGGTAAAGGTTAAATCTTTACGCATATCCCGACGTTTTGCTATTTCTTCGTCTGTGATTGACGTATCTATTTTATTGGCAAAGGCTTCCACCTCGTGAGGGAATTCTAATGGTAAACCGTATTCTGCCATGATAGCATTAATCTCTGTACCATGTTCTCCAGGTTTTCCTAGAACCTCAATCACTTTTCCGTTTGGTGAATCTGCTTTTTCTGGCCAATCTTCTAAAGATACTAATACTTTATCCCCATCTTCGGCCTTTAATGTTTTATTGATAGGTACAAAAATATCTGTGTACATTTTGCCACTATCGGCAACTACAAAGGCAAAATTCTTTTTATCGTGAATTTGAATGGTCCCAACATATTCTGTCCGTGCACGTTTTATAATATTGGTAATTTCTCCTTCTTGTTTACCTCTATGTTTTCTTCGATACGCGTAAAATTCTACTTCGTCACCATCTAAAGCTTTATTAATATTATTAGAGGCGATGAAGATGTCTTCTTCAAAATCATCTGAAATAATATAGCCATTTCCTTTAGAAGCCAGATCTAAAATACCAGTATGATATTCGGTATTAACAATGGCTTTAAATTTGCCACGATCTACTTCTTCAATTTCTTGTTTAGCTTTAAGCTGCTGAAGTTTTTTTATAATTTGATTGCGACTACTGGCATCATTTACACCGAGTTTAGCTGCAATTTGTTTATAGTTAAAAGTTGAGTTTCTATCTTTTTTTAAAATACCTAAAATGGTATTTGTAAGGTTGGAAATCTTATTATTTGATGATTTCCTTTTTTTCTTTTTTGTCATTTAATTTGTAATCATATTCATTTCCTATAAGTGATAGGAATTCTTATTTAAAACTTAATCAAGGCGAAGAGAGGTTATTAAGTTTACACAAAGTTACGTTTTAATTTTTTAATAGTGTTTAGGTAGTGTTAAATTAATGAAAAAACGCTGTAAAATCTACAGCGTTTTTATTTAAAGTATGTAATAAAAACTATTCTATGATTAGCTTTTTAGAGGCTTTTCCTTTAATGGTTTCTATTTCTACAAGAACGTTAAAATTTCTTTTTTTTAGAGTTATAAACATATATATACATATAATCAGTTTTCTTTTAAAATTTAAAAAAAATAATAGTGGTTATTATAGCTTGTTAATAGTTGATATAACTTTTTGAAGTTTTGTTTTGAATATTCATAGTTTACAATTTACAACCATTTAGTTAACATTAAATTTACATCTAAAGGCTTCATTTTTAAGTAAAATTGAAAAGCTATTAACAACTGTTAATAACCAATGTTAATAGAATTGACTGATATGTATTTTTAAAATTACTGTTGATTTCACAACTTTTTGGTTTGATAACTTTTTTTAAAAAAACAGCTAACTAATTAGGTTTATAACTTTTGATTTTGGTTTGTAAAAATATCTGGATAATCCTAATTTTTATTTTCAATAGTTGTGAATAGCTATTAACAATTTGCCTTCATTTTATTTAGAGTTATTAACAATGATATTATGTATAATCTAAAAACGCATTTTCAAACTTAAAACTAATGGATAACTAAGGTCTTATAAGTTATGCTTAGTTGTAAGCAATTATTAACTTTGATGTCTAATAAGTAAAGACAATTTATTATGACTATCTCAATAGGAAACGATCACGCAGGACCAGATTACAAATTTGCCATTGTAAAACATTTAGAAGCTAAAGGCTATACTGTTACAAATTATGGAACAGATAGCTTAGATAGTGTAGATTATCCAGATTTTGTACATCCTGTAGCTAAAGATGTGGAAGACAAAACCGTAGATTTTGGTATTTTAATTTGTGGTAGTGCCAATGGTGTTGCTATGACGGCTAATAAATATCAACATGTAAGAGCTGGTGTGTGTTGGACCAGTGAAATTACGGAATTAACACGTTTACATAATAATGCAAATATTATTTGTATTCCTGCACGTTTTACCTCAATTCCACAAGCGATTAAAATGGTAGATACTTTTTTAGAAACGGAGTTTGAAGGTGGTCGTCATCAAAACCGTGTAGATAAGATTCCTCTGTCGTGTTAACTATAAGATATCAATTTTAAATTGATATAATATGAGCCACAATCACAACCATTCTCACGGTCCTAAAGATTTAAAAGGGCAAAAGTTAATAATTTCAATACTCATAAATATTGTTATTACTGTAACTCAGGTTATTGGTGGTTTAGTTTCTGGAAGTTTATCATTATTAAGTGATGCCTTACATAATTTTAGTGATGTTGTTTCTTTAGTAATTAGTTATGTCGCTACTAAATTATCGAAGAAAAAAGCCTCTATTAATAGAACTTTTGGCTATAAACGTGCCGAAATTTTAGCAGCATTTATCAATGCTAGTACACTTGTTATAGTCGCAATTATTTTAATCTTTGAAGCTGTAAAACGTTTCAAGAATCCTCAAGAAATAGAATCTGGCTTAGTGATTTGGTTAGCTGTTTTAGCCATTGCAGGTAACGGTTTAAGTGTTTTATTATTAAAAAAAGATGCTAAGAATAACATTAATATGCGATCGGCATATCTGCATTTGCTTACCGATATGTTGGCTAGTGTGGCTGTATTAATTGGTGGTTTATTAATGAAATACTATCAATTATTTTGGGTCGATAGTTTATTAACCTTATTAATTGCTTTATATTTAATTTGGGTTGGTTACGATTTATTAAAAACATCCATACGCATGTTAATGCTGTTTACACCAGATCATATTAATATTAAAGATGTTGTAAGAGTGGTAAATGATTTCCCTAAAGTTAAAAAACTTCACCATGTGCATATTTGGAATTTAAGTGATGACGAATTGCATTTAGAAGCCCATTTAGATTTAAAAGAAGATATTTCTACGACTGCCTTTAATAATTTACTTATAGACATTGAAACGGTCTTACATGACGAATTCAATATCAACCATGTTACCATTCAACCAGAGTTCAACAAAGAAGACCCTAAAGAGGTCATTGTACAAGATTAATGCTAGATATAATAACAAAGAATTTCAACGAATTAACAACGCAAGAACTTTATAATATACTTCAATTACGAAGTGAAGTTTTTGTAGTAGAGCAAGATTGCGTGTACCAAGATATCGATGGAAAGGATCAAAAAGCACGTCATGTTTTGGGTTATAAAAACGACGTATTAGTGGCTTACACACGTATTTTTAAACCAGGCTATTATTTTGACGAATCTAGTATTGGTAGAGTCGTTGTGCAACAAAACGCACGAAAGTTTAAATATGGTTACGCGATTATGGAAGCTTCTATAGAGGCTATTAAAATGCATTATAACGAAACTACTATTAGGATTTCTGCACAGATGTATCTAAAACAATTCTATAATAATTTAGATTTCAAAGCGGTTGGTGAAGCCTACCTAGAGGATGGTATTCCGCATATAAATATGATTAAATCTTAATTATTTTTTTTCGTAAATACGTGTCACTAAAATTTCTACACGTCTATCTAAGTGAGGTTCACCTCCAAGTGGTGCTTTTCTACGCATACCAGAAAATTTCATTCGGTAATGTTTAACGCCTTTATCTACTAAATAATCGTAGATAGATTTTGCACGCGCAACAGATAGATTACGTTTTTTTGTTTTACGATCTATCGCATCTCTTTCACCTTGTGTACAGCATACATGGCCTTCAATAGTGAAATAAACATTAGTACGTTCTACTAAAATTTCAGCAATTCTATCGAGTATAATTTTAGATTCTTTTGTTAAGTAGCTATAGCCTGTTCTAAATAATAAGTTTTCTAATAGAATTTTATCACCTTCTTTTAAATCACCTTTTAATAAATCTTCAGCCTTGTTTACAACAGGTTTTTCTTCCTTAGGTTTTGGTGGAAATACTGGAGTTACAATGATTTCTACTTTACGGTTTAAACCTCGTATTTTGTTAAGATCATTTTCTTTAATAATATTGACTAAAATTTTACCCTTTCCGTCGACATTAGTCATTTTAGTCTCATCAAATTCATTATTAGAAAAGACTTCTTTTATGGCATCTGCTCTATTTTGAGATAAAACGAGATTATAATTATCACTACCTCTATCGTCAGTAAAGCCGTAGATAGAAATTTTTTCTATATCGACATCTTCAATTTCAGATAAAAATAATAATAATCTACTGTGTTCAGTTTCAGGAATATCGTGCTGATCGGTTTCAAAATACACCTCATGCTTCAATTCTTTTTGAGCAAAAGAAAGTTGAAAAAATAAGCATAAGAGGATAATTAGGGGTTTCATGTTTCTATTATAATTTTCTTACTTATAGAAAATAGTTGTGACGCTAAATATAAATAATTTTAGTGCTATCTCAAAATACTTGCATATTGTGAAGGGTTATTAAGAATACTTAAAGCTTTTTTAATTTCTGTATTATTAGCAGTGTAATAGGTATAAAGGCCTTCACTATAAAAATAACGTTTAATTATTTCGTCTGTAAGTAACGATTTTAATTGTGTTTTATTGTCGTCAATTGCATTTTCTTTATACGATTTTAAAGCTTCATTTAAAGCGTTAAATTCTGAATCAATTTCCGTTGCAAGTGCTTCTTCCTTAGCTACAATAAGTGCATTATGTAAGGCGGTTTCAGTTTTAGTTTCAAAATTAAAACCACTTGATTTTATATAATTTTTAAATTTTTTAAAGTCTGAATCTTGAAGTGAAAAGCTTTTTAAATCTTTAATTTGATGATTGTAATAATAATCGGTTGCATAGTTAAACACTAAATTTTCATTCGATATTGCTTTGGTAATTGGTGTTTGTTTGGCAAATTCTACTTCTACATCTGGTTCTACACCTCCTCCATCAAAAACAGCACGTCCATTTCTGGTTTTAAATGCATTGTAATTTTCTTGTAATGTTCTTATGGCTTTACCATCTTCATCACGATTCCAATAATCCAAAGCTTGAATACAACGACCAGATGGTGTATAATATCTAGAAATTGTAATCTTCATTTGCGTTCCGTATGTCAATGGTTTAGGACGTTGTACTAAGCCTTTTCCAAAACTTCTAGTACCAACAACCACAGCACGATCCATATCTTGTAAAGCTCCTGAAACTATCTCGCTTGCCGATGCACTTTTACCATCAATTAAAACCACTAATGGAATTTCGGTATCAATTGCTTCGCGCTGAGTATAATAGGTTTTATTGTATTTTTTTACTTTAGATTTTGTGGTGACAACTAACTGATCTTTGGGTACAAAAATATTTGTGACGTTAACCGCCTCGTGCAATAAACCACCAGGATTACCTCTTAAATCTAAGATTAATTGCGTGGCTCCTTGATTTTTTAAAGCTTTAATAGCTCTTAGTGTTTCCAATGATGCTTTATCATTAAACTTTCTTAGTACAACATAACCGGTTTTTTCATCGACCATTGAGTAGTGTGGCACGGCTTTAATTTCTAAAGACTCTCTAATAATTGTTACCGTATTGGTTTTGCCTTGTCTGTTATAGGTTATAGAAACTTCTGTTCCTGCAGAACCTTGCAATAAGTTGGCAGCATCATCTTTAAAATCGGCAACATTAACGTTATCTACTTTTATTATTTCATCTCCAGCTTTAAGTCCGGCTTTATCGGCTGCATAATTTTGGTAAGGTTCTACAATAACCAATTTATCTTCAAGGGTTAATACTTTTGCACCAATCCCTGTATAATCGCCTGCATTATTAATTCTAGAGGCTTCTACGTCTTGTTCGTTATAAAACTGTGTATAAGGATCTAAATCGTCTAACATGCTCTTAATAGCAGTGTCCATTAACTCACCAGGATTGGTATCATCTACATAGTTCATATTAATTTCCTTAAAAAGCGTGGTAAATATTTCTATTTGCTTAGCAATTTCAAAAAAATCGTTTTTAAAGGCTGTTGTACCAAAAAAGATAAGTACAGCTAAAACAGGAATGAGTAGTTTTTTACGAAGCAGTTTTTTCATGTGTCAGAAGTATTTGGATCTGATGGTTTTACCAAAAGTTCATTTTTAGCTAAAAATTTTTTAAACAACAATTTGATGCTACGATCTAGTTTATCAAAAGTTGTTCCATCTTTACTAAGATACAAAATCATAAACGCATAAGAATTAGAACTTGTGTTAAAGTATAATGGTTTATTAAGTCTGTATGCTTCACGTAGCAAGCGTTTAATACGGTTTCTAGAAACCGCTGTTTTATGCAATCGCTTACTAACAGAAACACCTGTTTTTAATGGTGAGCCATCTTCAAATTCGGTTTTAAGATACACCAATCTAAGCGGGTAAGCCGTTACAGCTTTGCCTTCGGTAAAAAGTTGTTCTATGAGCTTTTTACTTTTTAGTTTGTCTTTTTTTGAATAGTTAAAGGTCACTTTTAGTTCATCAGGTTTAACAAAAATAAAAAACCGCATCAACATGATGCGGTTTTGATCCATTTATATTACAGTGTTTACTTAATTGTAAACACATTATTATTTCTATCAACATCTGCCATCATGTGAGAATTATCAATTTCAACAGATTTTACAGCTTTTTTAGCATCAAAAGTATAAGTTGGTATTGCCCAAGCCCAATCGTTAATTATCGTCGCTGAGGTTGGCTTTTCGCCACGCATCATTTGTAACGGAATGTAATAATCTTCTGTTGTTCCATCTGTATAAGTTACCGTAAGATCTATAGGCATTGGCATTAAACCAATGCGTTCTAATGTTATGGTCTGACCTTCTACGGCTTTTACACCATAATCAATAGTGTTTGTGGTTTGTGTAAAATCTATAAAGTACCAATCCAATTCAAAATCTGTAATGCGTTCTGCAGTTCTAATGATATCGAATGGTTTTGGATGCTTAAATTTAAAATCTTGATAATATTTTTTAATGGTTTTATCTAAGTTGTCATCACCTATAACATAACCTAATTGTGCTAAAAAAACAGCACCTTTACTGTAAGCCGCTGCTCCATAAGCTCGGTTTAAAGCATAACGGTCAGAGTGTGTTGTTAAGGGTTGCTCAACACCAGAATTTGCAAGCGCTATATAACCTTTATAAGCACTAGCAAGCGGTTTAGGGTTTTTGTTTTCACGAAGTGAGTTTATCGCTAAATTAGAAATATACGTGGTAAAACCTTCATCCATCCATTCGTGTTTAGACTCGTTAGTAGCTAAAATAAATTGAAACCATTTATGTGCTAACTCGTGAGCTGTAACACCTAATAAACTACCATATTCACGTTCACCTGTAATAAGTGTACTCATGGCATATTCCATACCTCCATCTCCACCTTGAATCACTGAATATTGATCGTATGGATAGTCTCCAATGTTTTCACTAAAGAATGTCATTAATAAAGCGGTATCAGCTTGTAACTTTTTCCAATTGTCTAAATATTTTTGTGCTAAAGTGCTCTTATAATAAAAGTGAAGTGTTGGACCATTTGGCATTTTTAGAGTATCATGTATATAATCTAAATCTGCAGCCCAAGTAAAATCGTGCACTTTTGGTGCTATAAAATGATGTGTTTTCTTTCCAGATTTTACCGTTGGTTCTCCTTGACGATATCCTGAACCACCAACAATGTAATCTTCATCAATAGTTAATTTTACATCAAAATCTCCCCAAACACCATGAAACTCTCTTCCGATATATGGATCTGCATGCCAGCCTTCATCATCATACTCAGCTAATTTAGGATACCATTGAGACATAGATAAAGCGACACCTTCTGAGCTATTTCTACCAGAACGACGAACTTGAACAGGAACCTGTGCATCAAAGTCCATTTCAAAAGTTACTTTTTCTCCAGGTTGAATAGGTGTATTTAATTGTACTTCTAAAACAGTTCCTACAGTTTCATAAGAAATAGATGTTCCGTTTTGTTGTAAAGAATTTACTTTTATGTAACCAATTTCATTGGGTTTAAGTTTACTTATACGATCTCCAACACGACGATCTGGATCGGCGATAGTACGAGAGCGTACATCCATTTCACTACCGGGTTGAAAAGCATTAAAAAATAAATGGTAATACACACGATTCAGTACATCTGGTGAGTTATTGGTATACACCAATTTCTGCTTGCCTTTATACTGGTAGGTATTAACATTCATATCAATTTCCATAGCATAATCGACATGTTGTTGCCAATAACTACTTGTAGACGTATTCGTTGTTGTAACCGCTTTGATTGGCTTTTCAGTAGCACCACAAGAGGTTAATATTAAAATTGAAAAAAGGTTAATAATAAAATATCTCATAAAAAAAGGGTTTTCTTATTATAATTTTGAAGCCATTATTAAGGCATTATACGCATTAACTATTTTACCAGTTGTAGATAAATCTGAAAATGATTTTACGTTAGATGAATCTCCACCAACAACCACTTTAGTTGTAATAGGTAAACCAGATTCTAAAATGACTTGTTTAACTTGTGCAGCCGTTAATTTTGGATAGTAAGAACGTACTAAAGCTGCTACACCAGCAACTGCAGGTGCTGCCATTGATGTTCCACTTATACTTTTATATTCATTTTCTGGAAATGTAGAATAGATTGCAGATCCTGGTGCAAAAACATCAACATTCTTTTTTCCGTAATTAGAAAATCCTGAAACAATATTAGAACCATATTTAGAAGTTAAAGAACCGACTCTAATATAGGTGTTAGAAACTTCAACAAAATTTACATTATCATCAGGGAAATTAGGCTCTACATCAATATTTTCACTTGAGTTTCCTGCTGCATGTACAAATACAACATCATTATCTGATGCGTATTTTATAGCATCTCTAACCCATTCTGCATGTGGAGAAAATGATTTACCAAAACTTCCGTTAATAACTTTAGCTCCATTATCTACAGCATATCTAATGGCTAAAGCAACATCTTTATCGTACTCATCTCCGTTTGGAACAGCTCTAATAGACATAATTTCTACATTATTAGCAACACCATTAACTCCTAAACCGTTATTGCGTTCGGCTGCTATAATACCTGCAACGTGTGTACCATGAGATTCCGATTTTTTAACAGGTTTTACATTTCCGTTACCATAACCTATATCTGATAAATCATTAATATCATCACCAGTTGTACGACCAGAAAAATCTTTATTCAAGTTAAAATTTAAACGTTCATTTATACTCACTAAAGCCTCATTAATTTCAACTTTAGCATCTGCTAAAGTAAGGTCGCTTGCATGCATTCCATTTGCGATTTGAACAGCCTGCATTATGGCTTGATCTTCAGTTTCTATAGCGTTAACCTCTTCAATTGTATAATCACTTTTACCAAAGTGTTTTGTTAACGTTTCATGTGCACCATTTACAGCTTGTGCAATTTGGTCGTATTGCATTTTTCTACCGCTCCACATTTGGTAATCTTCCTCATATTGAGCTTTTGCTGCATCATAACTTGGATTAGACGTGTCACCAGAAGCTAAAATACGTACAAACTCTAATTGCTCATCATAGGCATCTCCTAAGAAATTCCAACCATGTACATCATCTACATAACCATTGTTATCATCATCTTTTCCGTTATTAGGAATTTCGTCTTTATTTGTCCAAAGAACTCCGTTTAAGTCTTCATGATCGATGTCTACACCAGAATCTATAACCGCTACGATTACACTTTTACCTTTCTTATTTTTAATGATTTCGGTATAGGCTTTATCAACACTCATACCTGGAATAGTATCGTTTACAAGATCTAAATGTCCCCAATTCTTAGCTTCAGCATCTGTTAATTCTGTAACTTTTAGTGGAGCTGAATCTATGTTTTCAATAGGTGTAGAAAGGATTTCTCCTGTACTACCACATCCTAAAAATAATGTTCCTGCAAATCCTAAATAGGCTATTACTCTATGATTAAATTTCATGTTTTTTGTATTGTTTTTTTATGCTTTTAGTTAAATAGTTCGTTTGTTGTATATGTGTTGTTTAGTCGCACTCCTTTTTCAGTGTGCTTAACGGTTATAATTTCGTTATGTGCATCGTGTTCTAAGAACAAATAAAAGTTGTTATCTGCTGCCATGTTTAAAAACAACTCTTTTTCGTCTAGTGTTAACAAAGGTCTGGTATCATAACCCATTACAAATGGCAGTGGTAAGTGACCAACGGTTGGCAATAAATCTGCCATAAAACAAATGGTTTTTCCTTTGTATTGTATCATAGGAATCATTTGTTTATCGGTATGGCCATTGGCAAAAAACAGATCAAATCCTAAGTCACAATTTTTTAAAATATGCGACTCTGGAACATCAGTAAATTTTAATTGACCACTGTCTTCCATTGGTAAAATATTTTCCTTAAGAAATGAAGCTACTTCACGTCTATTAGGTTCTGTTGCCCATTTCCAATGATCGGCATTACTCCAGAAATTAGCATTTTTAAAAGCAGGCTCATATCCTGTTCGATCTTTATTCCATTGAATACTGCCTCCACAATGATCAAAATGAAGATGCGTCATAAACACATCTGTTATATCATCGCGATGAAACCCATGCGACGCTAAGGATTTGTCAATAGAGTCATCACCATAAAGAAAATAATAACCGTAGAATTTATCGCTTTGTTTATTGCCCATTCCGGTATCTATTAAAATAAGGCGATTACCATCTTCAATTAACAAACAACGTGCTGCAATATCTATCATATTGTTGTTGTCTGCCGGATTGGTACGTTGCCATAAAGATTTCGGAACAACACCAAACATAGCACCTCCATCGAGTTTAAAGTTTCCAGATTGAATAGGGTATAACTGCATTGGCAAAAATTTTGTAAAGTTTTGCAAAGTACTAAAAGCTTAAAGACTAATTGTTGTTAGCCTTAATAAATTAGAGGATATTTAACAATTAAGACTTATATATTCGCTTTTCTATTCTAAAAAATATTTACTTTTAGAATGAGAAAATGAATTAGCGATGAAACAGATACCAAAGTCTCCATTAAAAATGAAGAAAATTAAGTTGTTGCGTTTTGGTCGGGATTTTAAACCCGATCAACAAGTTATCTTACGCGACTACTTAGCCATAGAACGAACACGTTTAGCTAACGAGCGAACGCTTTTGTCTTATATCCGATCTTCGCTGTATTTATTGTTAGGTGCTATTGCGTTATATCAACTTAAAGAATTTGCGAATTTTCAATACTTAGCGCTTACAGCAATTATATTTAGTGTGGTCTTTTTTATTATTGGCGTTTACAGGTTTACCTTATTAAAGAAGAGTTTAAAACGGGTGTATTATAAATCTGAAGAAAAAGAAGAAGCACAAAAGAAAGAGGAATAACGAGAACACACAATCTTCACACGATTTAATTTGAAAGGATCTATAAAAATAGAATTTAGTACTTTCACGCAAAATGTAAATAGATGTTAGAATTAGCAGGAATTATAATCCTTGGAATATTAGCACAATGGGTCGCTTGGAAATTTAAAATTCCGGCAATTTTACCCTTAATATTAATAGGATTATTGGTTGGACCGATTGCAGCTGAGTTTTTAAGTGAAGATAAAACCAAGTGGATAGAACCTATTTGGAATGGCACAAACGGACTATTTCCGGGCGATAGTTTATACTACTTCGTATCGCTTGCCATAAGTATCATTTTATTTGAAGGTGGATTAACCTTAAAACGTTCCGAAATTAAAAATGTAGGACCTGTTATTACCAAATTAATAACTGTCGGTTCTGCTATTACCTTCTTTGGAGCTGGTATTGTAGCACATTATACCTTTAATTTAAGTTGGGATTTATCATTTTTGTTCGCAGGTCTTATTATTGTTACAGGACCAACAGTGATTACTCCTATTCTACGAAATATTCCACTTAAAAAAGATGTCTCAACCGTTTTAAAATGGGAAGGTATTCTTATAGATCCTATAGGAGCCTTAGTGGCCGTTTTAGTCTTTGAGTTTATAAGTGTTGGAGGAGATAGTGGTTTTACCAAAACAGCTTTAATGGAATTTGGTAAAATTGTATTATTTGGTACCACATTCGGATTTACATTTGCACACGCTTTAGCCTTTGCTATTAATAAAAAATTGATTCCGCATTATTTATTAAATGTGGTATCACTTTCAACAGTACTACTTGTTTTTGTTGAATCAGAATTATTTGCGCACGAATCTGGGTTACTCGCTGTGGTTGTTATGGGTATGGTTTTAGGAAATAGTAAATTAGACAACCTTAAGGAACTGCTTTACTTTAAAGAATCGTTGAGTGTATTATTGATTTCAATTTTATTTATTCTTTTGGCAGCAAACATTGATATTGAAGACTTAATGCTGCTATACACTTGGGATACGGTTATACTTTTTGCTATCGTTGTCTTTGTTGTAAGACCATTAGCGGTTTTTGTAAGTACGCATGGCTCTAAACTCAAACTCAACGAAAAAGTATTTATAAGTTGGGTTGGTCCTCGTGGTATTGTAGCAGCTGGTATCGCCTCACTTTTTGGAAGCAAATTAATGAAACAAGGTGTTGAAGGTGCAGAATACATTACTCCTTTGGTCTTTATGATTGTTTTAGGAACTGTTTTATTAAATGCCACAACAGCACGTTTATTTGCAAGATTAGTTGGTGTGTTTTTAAAGAAATCTAATGGAATTTTAATCGTTGGAGCGTCAAAATTATCGCGATTGTTAGGACATTATTTAGTTAATAATGGTAGGCATGTTGTTTTAATAGATAGCAACCAAAATAATATAGATAAGGCTGAAGAATTAGGTTTAGAAGCCTTAAGCAGTAATATTTACGCAGATACCTTGTCAGATAATATTGAACTTAATGATGTTGGTTATATTATGGCTATGACGGGCAACTCGGACATTAACGCCTACGTTATTGAAAAATTTAGTAAAGACTTTGGTGAAAATGGCTCGTATAGATTGGTCACTTCAGATGAGATGAATAATCCTGAAAATAGCCCAAAAGAAGGTCTGTTTTCTCCTACTGATGACTATATTAATTTAACAGAGGTCATTCGTAAATATCCTGCTATTCAAGAAATAGATATACATGATGTAGCGCACTATGAAGGTTTAATGGAAATGGCAAGTAAGGATAAGTACATTATTCCATTATTTATAAAAGATGATGAAGGCATGCTTCATATTATTTCTGTACATAATACAAGAAGCGATATTGTAGGACAAAACTTTATGTTGGTGTATTTAGGGAAGCCTTTTGATGTTGAAAAGGTATCTACTGAAGATTATTCAGCACCTCCGACAGATTCAATTTCTAATTAGAAAGAACTAATTAAATTAAAAAAGATTCCTACAATAGCAGGAATCTTTTTTGTTTATAAATTTTGAGGTTTTAGCTAAAAATGACCGTTAATCATTCAGTTTTAAAACCGCCATAAATGCTTGTTGCGGTATTTCTACATTACCAACTTGGCGCATACGTTTTTTTCCTTTTTTCTGCTTTTCTAATAACTTACGTTTACGAGAAATATCACCACCATAACACTTAGCAGTTACATCTTTACGCAGTGCTTTTACGGTTTCACGTGCTATAATTTTAGCACCAATGGCAGCTTGAATAGGAATATCGAACTGTTGTCTTGGAATTAATTCCTTCAACTTTTCACACATCTTTTTACCAATATGATGGGCGTTGTCTGCGTGAATTAATGCTGAAAGCGCATCTACCGGTTGTGCATTTAATAACACATCTAAACGTACTAGTTTAGACACCTTCATGCCAATTGGAGAATAATCGAAAGAGGCATAACCTTTAGATACGGTTTTTAAACGATCGTAAAAATCGAAAACAATTTCGGCTAATGGCATTTCAAAAATTAACTCAACACGTTCTGTGGTTAAATACGTTTGATTTACAATCATACCACGCTTCTCAATACAAAGACTCATGACGTTACCTACAAAATCAGCCTTAGTAATAATGGTCGCTTTTATAAACGGTTCCTCAACACGATTGATAGTCGTTGGTTCTGGTAAATCACTTGGATTATTTACTATAAAAGGAACGTCTGGCTTTTTATTGGTATAAGCATAATAAGACACGTTAGGAACCGTAGTAATTACAGTCATATCAAACTCACGCTCTAAACGTTCTTGAATGATTTCCATGTGTAACATGCCTAAAAACCCACAACGGAAACCAAAACCTAAAGCAGCAGAACTTTCTGGCTGAAAGACCAAAGAGGCATCATTAAGCTGAAGTTTTTCCATAGAGTTTCTTAACTCTTCATAATCTTCCGTATCCACCGGATAAATACCAGCAAATACCATGGGTTTTACATCTTCAAAACCTTCAACAATATTAGTGGTTGGATTAGCAAAATCTGTAATAGTATCACCAACTTTTACTTCTTTCGCTGTTTTTATTCCTGTAATTAAATAACCTACATCACCTGCTTTTACACTTTGTTTTGGAATTTGATTGAGTTTTAAAGTCCCTACTTCATCGGCGAAATATTCCTTATCTGTGGCGACGAATTTAATTTTTTGTCCTTTTTTAATTTCACCATTAAAGACTCTAAAATAGGTTTCAATACCTCTAAATGTATTGTAAACAGAATCAAAAATCAGCGCTTGAAGCGGTTCGTCTACATTACCTTGTGGTGCCGGAATACGTTCAATAATAGCTTTTAAAATGTTTTCGACACCAAAGCCTGTTTTTCCACTAGCGTGAATCACTTCTTCAGGGTCGCAACCTAAAAGATCGACAATATCATCAGTAACTTCTTCAGGGTTTGCACTTGGTAAATCTACTTTATTCAATACCGGAATGATTTCTAAATCGTTCTCTAAAGCCAAGTATAAATTAGAAATGGTTTGTGCTTGTATGCTTTGTGCAGCATCAACAATTAGTAACGCCCCTTCGCAAGCAGCAATAGAACGAGAAACTTCATATGAAAAATCAACGTGACCTGGAGTATCAATTAGGTTAAGAACATATTTTTCACCATCGAGTATATAATCCATTTGTATGGCATGCGACTTAATAGTAATACCACGTTCGCGTTCTAAGTCCATTGAGTCTAAAAGTTGGGCTTGTTGTTCGCGAGCAGTTACAGAACCTGTTGTATCTAATAATCGATCTGCTAAGGTACTTTTTCCGTGGTCAATATGTGCAATAATGCAAAAATTACGTATGTTTTTCATGTCTCTTTTCTAAGGCAATAACTAATTGGCAAAAGTACATGAAATTTTTCATTTGAATTTTTTTAAGTTTTCAAATTATATAAATTTTATGGGCGAACGAAATGGTTACTGAGGTGAAGCTAAATTTTAGACGGTTTAAGGTTATAAATTTAAGATTTTACTAAAGCAACAGCGTTGATTTCTTGTGCTTTACCCCATCAAATACAACAATTAAAAACCTTTACAATTACGGAAAAACCTCAGTAAATTGTAAAAAACTATTTATATATTGCATGCAAACCTATTTTATGCTTTTTCGCTTGCGCCTCTTTTGCTGTGTCGTTATATCAATGCTTTCACATGTAGTGTTTGCTCAAGACTATTCTGTTTCTGGCCGTGTAATTGATGCAAATAACAAGCCAATTGAATTTGCAACGGTTGTTATTTTAACAGAAAGTGAAGGTGATTACCTAAAAGGAACATCAACAGATGACACAGGTTTTTTTAATTTAAGTAAGCTCTCAGAAACCACATTTTATCTCAAAATTAGCTTTATTGGTTTTGAAGAATTTCAACAAAAAATCATCCTTACAGGCAATTTAGATTTAAAAACCATTCAGCTTAATGATATTCCTGAAAGTTTAAGTGAAGTCACAGTAGTAGCTAAAAAACCAACCATTACCCGTAAACCTGACCGCTTAATTTTTAATGTTGAAAATACCGCTTTATCAGAAGGTTCTACACTAAGTGTATTAAAAAATACACCAGGCATTATTGTGTCTGAGGGGAGTATAAATATAAAAAGCGCACCAGCTGCAGTGTATATTAATAACCGACGCGTGCAGTTGACTTCAGATGAACTTATGAGCTTATTAGAAAGCGCACCAGCGAATAGTATAAAATCAGTTGAGGTGATTACAAATCCGCCTGCCAGTTACGATGCCGATTCAGGTTCTGTGATTAATATTATAATGAGTAAAAATTTGGTAACAGGCTATAGAGGCTCTGTGTTTACTAACTATACACAAGGTGTTTTTCCAAGATATAATGCTGGTACTAGCCATTATTTCAAAAATAATAAGGTGAACTTAAATGTGAACTATAATTATACCAATCAGAAAATCAACAGAGCGCATGATGATACGGTGAATTATTTAGACAATTCAAATGAAATTGAACAAATTTGGGACTCTAACACCAATAGAAATTCCTGGACCGAAAATCATAATCTTAATCTTAATTTTGACTATTACATTAATGATAAAAACACATTGAGTCTTACTAGCACAGGACTTTATACGCCAAATTTTAAATATAAGATTAAAAACAACACAGCTATTACGGATGAAAATTTGAATTTCTTATCACGTTTTACAGCCGATAATTTATCTAGAGATAACAAATTCAACATTGGTACAGATTTAATTTTTAGACACGATTTTGATAATAGTGCAAGTCTAACATTTAACGCTCATCATACCATTTACGATTATGAACGAGATCAAAATGTATTGACTAATGATTTTGGAATAGATAACCAATTTGATGACAGTTCTGAGTTTAACACTAATGCCAATCAAAACACCAATATTATTACTGGTAAAGTAGATTATAGGCTACCAATTAATGACACTTCTAATTTTGAGGTTGGTGTAAAATACTCTAATGTTAATACGGATAGCGACATTACAAAATATGATGTTATTGGTGCATCTGAAATAATAGACGTTAACAATACAGACGCGTTTAAGTATGAAGAAAATGTCTTAGCAGCTTATACGAACTATGCAAAATCTTGGAGTAAGTGGAAATTTAATTTAGGATTAAGAGTAGAGCAAACTAATGTTGAAGGTGAATCTTTAACTTTAAGCGAAACCAATACACAAGATTATTTAGATTGGTTTCCTAATGCGAGTGTGTCACATCAAATTCTTGAAGATTTAAGTATCAAAGCAAATTATAAGCGCAGCATTGCAAGACCAAGTTATACAGATTTAAATCCTTTTACATTCTTTTTAAATGAAAATACAGTGGTATTAGGAAATCCTAATTTGATGCCCATGTATAGAGATCATTATAAAATAGGAACTAACTTTTTAGAACACTTTACAGTAGAAGCGTATTATATGGATTTTGATGGTGATATCGTAGAATTACCACGACAAAACAACGCTACAAATACCATTGCATATACACCAACAAATCTCGAGAAAAAAATAGAGTATGGTTTCGACTTTGTTTTCGATTATTATCCAACCAATACCTGGAACCTTTATTTTGTGACGTCATTCTATAATATTTCCGAAGAATCTAATTTTGGTGAAGGCTTTGTAGAACAAGACCAATGGTCTAATTACAGTGTTTTGTACAATAGTGTAGCGTTCTTAAAAGACCAAAGTTTAAATATGAGCTTGGCTTTCACTTGGGTTGGTAAAAACTTACAACAATTTCAAACAGTTGAAGATCGTTTGGTTTCAGAGTTGAGTATTTCAAAATCTATTTTTAAGAAAAAAGGAGTTATTTCTTTAGCAGTCGAAGACTTTTTTAATCTACAAGACCAAGAAACATCCATAAGGTATTTAAATCAGTCGAGCTCTAGTATTGTTGATAGCGATAATAGATATATTAAATTAGGCTTCCGTTATAACTTTGGAAACACCAAATTAAGCACCAACGAGCGTGCAACGAGTGCAGAAGAGCGTCAACGTCTTAAAGACATGCAGTAGTAGAGGGATAAACTTCTAAATCACTTTACAGGATTTTTGCAATGGCGACATTAGGTATAGCATTTTTATAAAAATACACTTTAGTGCGAGTTCATTTGTGCCGTTAGGTACAACACCTAAATAAAAGTAGTTTTAGGCTGAAATATTGTTGTACCATTAGGTACAACATCTTGGTAAAAGAAGACTTTAGTAGCTGCTCATTTGTGCCTTTAGGTACAATATATAGGTTTAAAATTTTGAGAGTTCCTTTTTGATTAATCTTGCCATTCTGCGATAAATAAGTTCGTATCTCTTCCTCCACCATTATTTCGATTAGAAGAAAACACCAAATATTTTCCATCATTAGAAAACACCGGAAAAGCATCAAACGTTTCGCTATGCGTAATGCGTTTTAAATTCTTTCCATCGATATCAATCATATATAAATTGAAAGGAAATCCACGTTCAGATTCAAAATTAGAAGAGAATAAAATTTTCTCACCAGAGGGATGAAAAAATGGACTCCAATTCGCATTACCCAAATCCGTTAATTGACGTAAATCTGATCCATCGGCATTACAGATATACAATTCCATTTGTGTTGGTTGCACTAAGCCTTCAGCCAATAAGTCTTTGTATTCTTTAATCTCTTCTTCCGTTTTAGGTCGCGAAGATCTAAAGATTAATTTAGAACCATCTGGCGAAAAGAAGGCTCCACCATCGTAGCCTAATTCGTGAGTAATTTGTTTAACGTCACTACCATCAATATTCATGGTGTATAATTCTAAATCTCCACTTCGAGTTGATGTAAATACGATTTTATCACCTTTTGGAGATACGGTTGGTTCGGCATCATAACCTACTTCATTAGTCAATTGTTTTACAATATTACCTTCTAAATCGGCTACAAAAATATCGTAGGTATCATAGATTGGCCAAATATACTTTCCGTTTCTTTTCATTGGAGTTTCAGGGCAATTGTCATCACCAAGATGTGTAGAAGCATAAATGATATGCTTATTATCTGGCATAAAATAAGAACAGGTTGTTCGCCCTTTCCCTGTACTCACCATTGGCGGAGCAATACTATCTGTAAAGGTTTGGTTAGCGTCCATTATAAACATTTGGTCGCACTCCACATCCCATTTCACATTGTTAGATTGAAACACTAACTGTTTATCGTCAAAACTCCAGTAAGCTTCTGCATTATCACCACCATAAGTAACTTGTCTTAACGATTTAAAATGCGTTTCTTCAGGATAGATTAACGAATCATATTGTTTTGTAGCACCCGAAGTTGCTTCAGTCGCTGTATTGGTTTCATTTTTACAAGACGAAAACGTAACGAGTAGAATTAAAATTGCAATGATTCTGTTCATAATAAAGAATTATAATAAGTGATATTTAATGCCTAATTTTGTGTAAAAGTAAGACTTATAGGTGAAATATCCGACGAAATACAACGGATTAATAGTTTCGTGTTTTATGACAATATAGGTTTCTCAAAAACATTTTAAACACTTATTCTAAAATGAAAAACGTATTAATAGTAGTACTACTTGCAGGATTTTTATCTTGTAAAAACGAACCAAAAGTTGCTGAAAATAACATAAGAGAAGATGTTGCATTTTTAGCCGATGATAAATTAGAAGGACGCCAAACAGGTACACAAGGTGAGGTTATGGCTTCTGAATATCTGATAAAACGTTTTAAAGACATTGGTGTGCAACCAAAAGGAACAGAGGGTTATTTACAATCCTTTTCATTCAAGCCTAAAACAGATCCGCATAGCGAAGTTGAATTTACAACCAATGCAGACAGCACCATTACGGGTCATAATGTTATTGGTTTTATAGATAACAATGCGAACACGACGATTGTTATTGGAGCACATTACGACCATCTTGGTTTTGGAGGCGAAGGTTCATTATTTCGCGAAGCAGAAAAAGCCATACATAATGGAGCTGATGACAATGCCAGTGGAGTGGCAGTGATGCTAAATTTAGCAAGTCGATTAAAAGTAAAGAATGATCAGTCTGAAGTTAAGGATAAAAACAACTATCTATTTTTAGCATTTTCTGGTGAGGAAATGGGACTTTTAGGTTCTAACTACTTTTCTAAAAACCCAACGATTGAAGCAGCGTCTATAAATTATATGATAAATATGGATATGGTTGGACGAATGAAAGCCGATAGTACCTTAGCTGTTTATGGCACAGGAACGTCTCCAATTTTTAAACAAACCTTAAAATCTAACAATGATAAATTTAAAATTGTTGAAAACGAAAGTGGAGTAGGACCAAGTGATCATACCTCGTTTTATTTAATAGATATTCCGGTGTTGCATTTCTTTACGGGTCAGCATGAAGATTATCATAAACCATCTGATGATTTTGATAAGTTGAATTATGAAGGGATGGATTTAATTTCAGATTACATCTTTAATATTATTAATGATTTAGATGATAATGGAGAATTAGCGTTCCGAAAAACAAAAAATGAAAGTGAAGAAACACCGCGTTTTAAAGTCGGTTTAGGTGTGGTACCAGATTATTTATACGACGGAAAAGGCATGCGAATAGATGGCACACGAGAAGATACTCCGGCCTTTAATGCTGGTTTACAAAAAGGAGATGTAGTTATTAAATTAGGCGATAGTACCATTACAGATATGATGAGTTATATGCGTGCTTTATCTGTTTTCGATAATGGAGACGAGGCCGCTATTACAGTGAAACGTGGTGAAGAAGAAATTGATACGAAGGTGAAGTTTTAAGATTTACACTAGCATATTCAATATATAAATTGACCTCACAGGTTTTTATAACGTGTGAGGTCTTTTAATAAAAAACATTAGTTTTGCATCAAAATATATACACTTGGTTAAAATAGGAGACATAGAATTACCAGATTTTCCATTGCTTTTGGCACCTATGGAAGATGTAAGCGATCCACCATTTAGAGCACTTTGTAAAGAGCAAGGAGCCGATGTGGTGTATACTGAGTTTGTGTCTAGTGAAGGTCTAATCCGTAACGCAGCAAAAAGCGTTATGAAATTAGATATCTACGAAAAAGAACGGCCTGTAGGCATTCAGATTTTTGGTGCCAATATGGAAAGCATGTTGCAAACCATAGATATTGTCGAAAAATCGAATCCAGATATTATTGATATTAATTTTGGTTGTCCCGTAAAAAAAGTCGTATCCAAAGGAGCAGGAGCAGGTATTTTAAAAGATATCTGTTTAATGGAACAGTTAACGGCAGAAATGGTAAAACGTACCAATTTACCGGTGACCGTAAAAACTAGATTAGGTTGGGATCACGATTCAATAAAAATAGTTGAAGTCGCAGAGCGCTTACAAGATGTGGGCTGTAAAGCCATTGCAATACACGGTAGAACCAGAGCACAAATGTATAAAGGTGATGCCGATTGGAAACCAATTGCAGAGGTGAAAAATAATCCTAGAATGCATATTCCTGTGTTTGGAAATGGTGATATCACATCGCCTGAAAGAGCCATGGAAATGCGAGATTCTTACGGTTTAGATGGAGCTATGATAGGTAGAGCATCGATAGGAAACCCATGGTTTTTTAAACAAGTCAAACACTTTTTCGAAACAGGAGAGCACCTCAAACCAATTTCGTTAGCAGAACGTGTTGAAGCCGCCAGACGTCATCTTCAAATGGCAATAGATTGGAAAGGTGAAACGCTAGGAGTTTTTGAAACCCGAAGACATTATACCAACTATTTTAGAGGCATTCCACATTTCAAAGAGTACCGCTTGAAAATGGTCACTAGTGACGATTCTAAAGATGTATTTGCAGCTTTTGATGAAGTCTTAGATAAGTTTTCTGATTATCAGTTTGTGTAGGAAGCGGGAAGCGGGAAGTTGGAAGCATGAAGTTGGAAGTGTGAAGCTTGAAGATTCTCGCTAAGTCGCAAAGTCGCAAAGCTGGATGAATAGGGTTGTGTAACTAATTTAAAAGTCTTGTCTTTTTTCCTCCGCGAAACTCTGTGAAACCTCCGAGTATCTCAGTGCAATAATTAATCTCTCGCCAAGCCGCAAAGTCGCCAAGTCAAACGAACAGATTAATTAAAATTAGAGTACTTCATGTCTACCTTTTCCTCCGTGCATCTCTGTGAAATCTCCGTGTATCTCAGTGTAACAATCCACTCTCAATAAACCGCCAATAACTATAAAGTTTAGTGCAATTCGTATCTAAACTTAACTCTTAATCAACCCTTGAGTAATCCGCTGAGAAGCAATTTTAGAAGCCACAATTCCCAAACCAAAAATAGTACCCAAAACAATAAGCACATTCAATACATTAATACGAACAGGATACGCTAAATCTGGAGTTAACATAACGAACTCAAAAGACTGTTGTATAAACACAATAAGTAATCCAAGACTAACACCAATAAGACCACTAACAACCGTCATTAAGCTACCTTGAAGAAAGAAAATAGACCTAATCGCCTTAGTTTCTGTTCCCATATTAAACAAGGTATTTAAAGATTTCTTCTTGTCTAAAATCATCATGATTATCGCACCAATGACATTGAATAGTGCAATGATAATGACCAATGTAAAGATGAGGTAAATGGCGAGGTTTTCGGTATTCAACATTTTGAATAAAGCATCATTTAATTCGGCTCTATTTTTTATGTTGAATTTTCCTGTGAAGGCCGCTTCAATTTCAGATCTTATGAGGTCTTCGTTCGCTTTAGGCTTCAATTTAATTTCAATGGCACTGAGCTGCTCGTCTTTATAATTTAGTAATTGTTTTGCGAGTTTAATATCTGAAAACACATAATTATTATTCAACTGCTCGTTAATATCAAATAGCCCTACATTATTCACATAAACCGAATTATAATAGCCTTGAATCGAAGTAGCCTGACCTTTACCAACCTTAGGCACATAAAAGGAAAGTGGTTTTAGGTAATCGAGAACACCAAAAGACAAATTATTAGAAATTCCCCAACCAGAAACAACCTCATTACTATTAGCTGTAATCCAATTGCCTTTGGTGACCATTGAATCAATGGTGGTAACATTTAAGTAGTTTTCATCTACTCCCTTTAGCGTCGCAATTTGATTTTTGTTTTCAGATTTAATAAAAATGCGTTCCTCAATAATTTCAGAAGATGCTGAAATCCCTTCAATTTTTAAAAGGGAAGTATGATCATTTTCAGTCCATTGAAACGACTTGCCTTCCGATGGAATTAGTTTTAAATCCGGATCTACAAATGTGGAAAAATTAAGACTATAATCTTTTAAACCAGCGAAAACTGAAAGGACAATAAAAAGTGCAGCTGAAGCAATAATAACACCTCCAGACGCAATTAAGGTCATTATATTTATAGCATTATTACTGCTTTTAGAAAACAGATATCGTTTTGCTATATATAAAGGGAAATTCACTTAAGATTTTTTACGCTTACCTAATAAATCTGGGTTTTCGAGCGGATTATCTTCACCTTTAAGAGAACGCTCAATACCGTCTATATATTCTAAAGAGTCATCGATAAAAAACTCTAATTGCGGCATACGTCTCAATTGATGACGCGTACGTTGCGATAATTCGTGTCTAATCAAAGGCGTATTAGAACGGATACCTTCTAATAACGGTTTCGCTTCTTTATTCGGAAAAATACTGAGATAAACCTTGGCCACAGACAAGTCTGTAGTTACATTTACCTTACTCACTGAAATAATAACACCACGCAAACCACCATCTGTAGCTGCCTTTTGTAATACTTCTGCTAAATCTTGTTGGAGGATACCTCCTATTTTTTTTTGTCTTTGTGTATAGTCTTCCATAATAATCGATCTCACTAATCATCTGCAAAAGTAGCAGTTATTTAAGGATTATCTTATTTTTGGGAGTAAATTATTAATGAGGTTTCCGTTTATGCGGTTACTTAAACAAGAAATCTTTTTTAATAAAAGGAATAATAAATAAAAAGATACCCGTTTTCGCGGGCACTAAGGATGAAAAAAATAGAACATATTGGAATCGCAGTAAAAGACATAGAAAAATCAAACACCCTTTTTAAGACCTTATTTGGAGAAGAACATTATAAAATTGAAGATGTAGAAAGCGAAGGAGTAAAAACGTCTTTTTTTAAATGTGGACCCAATAAAATTGAATTACTCCAAGCCACCAATGAAGAAAGCCCAATAGCTAAGTTTATTGATAAAAAAGGAGAAGGCATGCATCACGTTGCGTTTGCCGTTGATGATATTGAAGCCGAAATAGCGCGTTTAACGAATGAAGGTTTTACGATGATTCATAAGCAACCAAAGCGTGGTGCCGATAATAAATTAATTGCTTTTTTACATCCAAAATCCACAAATGGAGTTTTAATTGAGTTGTGTCAAGATATAAAGGATTAAAACGGTTTATTTTTCTTGTAGAGTTTTAAAATATGTAGTAATATTGCACTCGCTTTAGAAATGAAGTGATTGACAATTGTCAATGGTCCTATAGCTCAGTTGGTTAGAGCACCTGACTCATAATCAGGTGGTCCATGGTTCGAGTCCATGTGGGACCACAAGTAGAATCAAGCCTTACAGAGATGTAGGGCTTTTTTATTTTCATGAGATGATAATAATAAGAGTGATAGTTGTTTTATAAAGGTATCATGATCTATCCTTCCTTTAATAGGATATTAAGTGATAGCGTATCTATATTTTAAACTCTGAAGAATACTTCCAAAATAACATTTTAATACCCAAATAGACCAGGCAACCACAAGCTTAATCCTGAAAAATACGTAACCAATAGTAAGGAAATAATCATGGCTGCAAAAAGCGGTAAAAGTGGCTTAACCACTTTCTCTATGGTTGTATTTGCCACACCGACTCCTACAAATAAAACCGATCCTACAGGTGGAGTACAGAGGCCTATACATAAATTTAGAATCATAACGATCCCAAAATGTACGGGATCCATGCCAAGCTTTTCTACGATAGGTAAAAATATTGGAGTAAAAATGAGTACTGCTGGTGTCATATCCATAAATATACCGACAACCAATAATATCAAATTAATAATTAGTAATATCACTATGGGATTATTGCTTGCTCCTAATAAAGCTGTACTAATATCATTGGGAATATTCTCGTAAGACATTACCCAAGACATGCTCGTAGATGCACCAATCAAAAGCATTACAATAGCGGTGGTGCCGCAAGCTTCTAACGATATTTTTGGTAAATCGTTAAAGGTGATTTCCTTATACCAAAAGCCTAAGATTAACGTATAAAGAACAGCAATAGCAGATGCTTCCGTGGCTGTAAAAATACCGGCCACAATACCTCCAATCACTACAACAAGTAACATTAAACTAGGAAAAGCTCTAAAGAATGTACGTCCAACGTCTTTTAGTGAACTCTTCTTACCTACGTTATAGCCTTTCTTTTTTGCCCAAAAAGAGGCCACAATCATAAGAAATAATCCTGTTAAAATCCCAGGAATATAACCTGCTAAAAACAAGGCAGCGATGGACACACCTCCACTTGCCAATGAATACACAATGAGCACATTGCTTGGTGGAATTATTAATCCTGTAGTTGAAGATGTAATGTTTACGGCTGCTCCAAATTCTTTTGAATAGCCTTCCTTTTCCATTTCGGGTCCTAAAATACTTCCCATAGCAGATGCAGATGCCATGGCTGATCCTGCTATGGCTCCCATTAACATGGCAGCAATGACATTGATTAATGCTAATCCACCGGGAAGCGCACCAACAAGTGTTTTGGCAAAATCTATTAAGCGATGTGCAATACCACCTTTATTCATAAGTTGGCCTGAAAGCACAAAAAAAGGTATGGCTAATAAGGCAAAGCTATCTAAACCAGTCGCCATACGTTGCGATACAGTGGTCAACGCAGGAAGCATGGCTATACTTGTCATCATCGTTAATAATGATGAAATGGCAATACTCCATCCTACAGGCACACTTAGTAGTAATAACCCAATAAAACTAAATACTAAAACGAGTATAGGTAAATATTCCATTATAATTGTTTGTTTATGATATCAGAAAGTTTGTAATAAATAATCAAGATGCCACTAATAGGAATTATCGCATAAACCACAGCTAATGGAATTTGTAATGCAGGCGAAGACTGTTTTAAAGTAAAGGTGATATATACTAATCGTAGTCCTCCAATTACTAGCGCAGCAAGGCAAAAAACAATAATAATCCAATTGATAACAACTTTTAATTTTGTTTGTCCTTTTTTATTCAATCGTGATGGCAGCAAATCTATAGCAACGTGTAGACGCTTTCCAGAAATATAAGCAGCTCCTAAGACACCGACCCAAATCATGAGATATCGTGCTAATTCATCTGTAAATGAACTTGGTGTGTCCATGGCAAATCGTGTAAATACTTGCCACAATACGTTTATAACCATCACTCCCATAATTATGGCGAGTGCTGTGCCCAATACCTTATCCACTTTTTTTCTTAATTTCATAATTATTGGCTTTCTTGAATTCGTTTAATGAGGCTATACACCTGTGCATCATTTTTATAAGATTCATAAATAGATTCTACCTTATTCTTAAAAATCGTTTTGTCTGGTTTAACAACGGTAACTCCCGCTTTTTTTACAGCTTCTAAGGCTTCTAATTCTGCTTTTGCCCATAATTTTCGTTGATACTCTACGGAAACATTTACAGCTGATTGCAACCATACTTTTTCTTGAGCACTCAGGGTTTCCCACAAATGCGTACTGATAATTAATACATCTGGAATGGTAGTATGCTCGTCCAAAGAAAAATACTTGCAAACTTCATAATGTCTTGAAAGATAAAATGTCGGAGGATTGTTTTCTGCACCATCTACAACACCTTGTTGTAAAGCGGTGTATAATTCTCCCGAAGATATTGGAGTAGGAGAACCACCAAGACTTGTAACCATGCGCATGGCTGTAACGCTTTCCATAACTCTGATTTTTAAGCCTTCTAAATCTTTTGGTGTTTCAATAGGTTTTTCTTTAGTGTAAAAACTTCGGCTTCCGGCATCATAATATCCTAGACCTTTTAGCCAATATTTTTGTCCTCCATCCAATAGTTCTTTCCCAATAGTACCATCTAAAACATTAAACGTATGTTCGCGATCTTTAAAAATGAATGGAAGTCCAAACACTTTCATATCTGGTGAAAAATTTTCCATCACTGCCGCAGATACTTTGGTCATATCTAAACTTCCTATTTGAAGTAGCTCTAAGCATTGACGCTCAGAACCTAATTGCTGGTTAGGATAGATTTCCAATTTTAATTTTCCTTTAGAATTTTTGTCAAGCTCTTCACCCATACGTATCATGGCCTTGTGTACAGGATGATTTGTGTCTAATCCGTGAGCTAATTTTATTGTTTTATCGCTTTGTAACGTTTCACAAGACGTAAAAGTCATTAATAATAGAAATGAAATAAATATTGGAACAATTGTTTTCATTGAAATCATTTTAAATTAAGCTTTCACTTTTTTGACGATTGACGTTCTATTAAATTAGAATCCATTATGATGGTTTGTGCGTCTAATGCACCATTTTCTTTTGTTATTTGCTTTAAAAGTAATGCTGTAGCAGCCTTACCTATTTCAATTCCTGGCTGATTAATTGTGGTTAAAGCAGGATTAATAACTGTTGAAATTGGTTCATTACTAAAGCCAACAATTGCAATATCTTCAGGGATTTTAACACCGTTGGCAGTTAAATATTTTATGGCTCCTATAGCAGCCACATCGTTTGCAGAAAATATACCATCAACGGGATTTGGTAGGGCTAATAATTTCTCGGAATTTTTCCTACCATCTTCTTCCATTAATTTTGATGGAAATACAAGTGCTTCTTTAAAGGGCAGACCATGTTTTGAAAGGGCATGCTTATAACCTTTAAATCTGTTTTTATAAATTTCTAAGTTTTGCGGACCAGAAAAATGAGCAATATGTTTACATCCTTTTAAAATGAGATGTTCTGTCGCTTCAAAACCACTATTAAAATCGTCAATTAATACATTAGAATAATTAGGAATGTCACAATGTCTATCAAAAAAAACGAGTTGAATACCTTGCTTTTTTAAGACTTCTAAATGCTTATAGTCTTTGGTTTCCATTGAAATGGACATAAGCACACCGCCAACACGTTGACCCATAAGCGTGTTTATAATTTTTTTTTCACGATTGAATTGCTCTAACGATTGACAAATAATAACCGTGTAGCCAGCTTCATATGCGGTCTCTTCAATACCACTAATTACAGATGAAAAGAAATGACGCGAAATTCTTGGTACAATAACTCCAATGGTATTTGTTTTACTTTTTCTTAAACTAGAGGCTAAATGGTTGCGTTGGTAACCCATTTCTGTAGCCTTAGCTAAAACAATATCCTTAGTTTTTTGTATCACTCTTGGGCTATCGTTTAAAGCTCTAGATACTGTAGAACTATCGAGATTTAAGGCCTTAGCAATATCGTGTATGGTAACCTTATTGTTTTGCATTTTAATATTATTTAGTACCTGCTAGATTACGTTTTTTACACTTGTAATCAAGGAACATGATGTAACAAATATATGATATTCAAAATACAATCGATTGTATTTTGAATATTTTTATTACTTTTACAAAAATTAACTTAAATATATTTGGCAATGACAACTCACTATCAAACACGATATGCGGCATCACCACAAGACGTGAAAAATTACGATACGAATAGATTAAGAGATGAATTTTTGATTAGTAACGTTATGGAAGATGATGCTATAAATTTAGTCTATTCTCATTATGATAGATTTATTACTGGTGGAGCTGTTCCAGTAAAAAATGAATTAAAACTTGAATCTATAGAGCCCTTAAAAGCAGATTATTTTTTAGAACGACGCGAATTAGGAATTATAAATGTTGGTGGCAAAGGCACTGTTTCTGTCAATGGTGTAGCTTATCATTTAGATTATAAAGAAGCATTATACATAGGTAGAGAAAATAAAGATGTTAGCTTTAGTAGTGAGGATGCTACAAATCCGGCAAAATTTTATTTAAACTCTACACCTGCTCATAAAACGTTTCCAACTAAAAAAATTAGTAGAGAAGATGCCGAAGTGGTAGAATTAGGTGCTTTAGAAACAGCAAACGCCAGAACAATTAGAAAACTAATTGTAAATAGTGTGGTTGAAACATGCCAAGTACAAATGGGTATGACCGAATTGAAAACGGGAAGTGTTTGGAATACCATGCCAGCTCATGTACACGATAGACGTATGGAAGTTTACTTTTATTTTGAGGTGCCAGAGGATCAGGCTGTCTGCCATTTTATGGGAGAACCTGAAGAAACAAGACATATTTGGATGGCCAATAACCAAGCTGTAATTTCTCCACCTTGGTCTATACATTCAGGCTCAGGAACGAGTAACTATATCTTTATTTGGGGTATGGCTGGAGAAAATTTAGACTACGGAGATATGGATCACTGTAAGATCAATGAGTTAAAATAATTTTTTAAAAACAGCAATTATGTCAATTAACTTATTTGATTTAACAGGAAAAACAGCATTAATAACTGGAGCTACGCATGGTTTAGGAATGGCAATGGCTAAAGGTATTGGAAATGCAGGTGCTAAAATTGTTGTAAACGGAAATTCGTCACAAGCAAAATTAGATGACGCTGTTGCAACTTATAAAGAATCTGGTATTGAAGCCTACGGTTACCTTTTTGATGTTACAGATGAGGTCGCTGTAAAAGAAAATATTGAAAAAATTGAAAAAGAAGTTGGTTCCATTGATATTTTAGTCAATAATGCAGGAATTATTAAACGCACTCCATTGGTAGATATGGAGGTGGACGATTTTAAAGCGGTTGTTGATGTTGATTTAGTGGCACCTTTCATTGTTTCTAAGCATGTTGTGAAAGGAATGATTGAAAGAAAAAGTGGAAAAATCATTAACATTTGTTCCATGATGAGTGAGTTAGGTCGAAATTCTGTTGGTGCTTATGCGGCTGCAAAAGGTGGACTTAAAATGCTGACACAAAATATGGCTACAGAATGGGCTAAACACAACATTCAAACCAATGGAATAGGTCCTGGGTATTTTGCAACAAGTCAAACAGAACCTATTAGAGTAGATGGTCATCCTTTTAATGATTTTATTGTTAATAGAACACCATCAGGAAAATGGGGAGACCCAGATGACTTACAAGGTGCAGCTATATTTTTAAGTTCTAGAGCTAGTGATTTTGTTAATGGTCAAGTTGTGTATGTAGATGGTGGAATCCTTGCAACGATTGGTAAACCAGCCAACGAAGATTAATAAATCTAATATTATTATGAAAATCATAAAAAAACCTATTGCTTTAGTATTGATAGTTCTATTATGTGCTTGTGAGCAAGAGAAAAATAGTACCGTTATTAGCGTGAAAAACACATTAGATTTTGAACGCTCTTTTGAGACGGTAGAAATTGATATAACGTCATTAGATGCAGAAAATTCATCAAATATTGGTATAAAAGATGTGAATACAGGTGAGCTTCAAGTGACCCAATTAGTCGATAATGATGGAGATGGCTCTATGGATGTCATTTTATTTCAACCTAAAGTGGCTTCAAAATCTGTAGCTAAATTTGAGGTGGTGACAATTACCGAAGCAGAACAACCTAAAGCAGCAGATTTGTGTTATTCGCGTTTTGTACCAGAACGTACAGATGACTATACGTGGGAAAATGATAAAGTTGCGTTTCGGGTATATGGGCCAACGGCACAAAAAATGATTGAAGATAGTATTCCTGGAGGTACGCTTTCTAGTGGTGTTGACGCTTGGTTAAAACGTGTAGAATATCCAATTATTAATAAATGGTACAAAAAAGAAACTGAAACAGACGGAAGTTATCATATCGATACAGGAGAAGGATTAGATGATTTTCATGTTGGTGCTAGTCGTGGAGTAGGTGGTATTGCTGTAAAAATTGATACGACGTATTATACCGCTAAAAACTTTACCAATTGGCGTACAATAACAACGGGTCCTCTTAGAACTAGTTTTTATTTGGAATATGAAAATTGGGATGCAGGCGGAAACACCATTATAGAATCAAAAGTAATCAGTTTAGATTTAGGTCAGAATTTTTCAAAATTTAATGTGTCATTAGAGGGTGTGAATAGTATTTCTGCTGGTTTAACATTGCATGAAAAAGATGGTGAAGTTTCTGGCAATAAAGAAGAAGGCTGGGTGAGTTATTGGCAGCCTCATGCCGATTCAGAATTAGGAACTGCTATTATTGCGTCTAAAGACTATTTTAACGATTTTGAAACTTATAATAGTGACATAAAAGACCTGAGTAATGCCTATGCACATCTTAAAGTCATCGACAATAAGGTTGTTTATTACGCTGGTTTTGGGTGGAAAAAAAGTGGTCAGTTTACTTCTGAGAAAGCATGGGAAGACTATATAGTTACATTTTCAAAATGTGTAAACAATCCTTTAGAAATTAGCTTGAATAAGTAGACTGTAAATCAGATGTCATTAGGAGTTTAAACTTGTTTCAATAAAGATAATTTCTTGAATTATGGTTTAATTTCAGAACATTAAAATAACTTAAAGCCATAGTTTTACGACGTTAAAGCTATGGCTTTCTTCTAATTTGTCCTGGAGAATACCCCATTTTATTTTTAAATACTTTTGAAAAATAGAATAGCGAATTAAATCCTGTTTTAGCTGAAATTTCCTTTAAAGAAAGCGTGGTATTCACCATAAGTCGTTTCGCATGTTCTAGTCGTTCTTGAATAAGATATTGCTGTAAGGAAATACCAGTATTATTTTTAAAAACCGTTCTAAACCTGTTGTAACTTAAGTGATGCTCACTAGCCAGTTTTTTGAAGTCTACATCTGTATTAAGATTCTCTCTAATAAAATCAATAATTTTTTTGCAAAGCTCTTCTTCTCGATTACCTGTTTCTTGGTTTTCATAAGAAATAACATAGGCAACCAACTGTAAAACGATGCCTGCTAAAATTTTTCTAAATCCTGGGCTATTTCTTTTAACTAATTTTATAGATTGATTAAATAAAAATATCAGCTCATCCTGATATCCCATTTGTTTCACATAGGACGTGTTATTAGGAAACAAATCTTTAAGTATTTTATTAGATAAAACTTCACCTCGTATGCCCATCCAATACTCTTCCCATCCTGTGTCTTCATCTGGTTTGTACTTATGCCATTCTCCTGGGTATAATAACATAACATCTCCTGAGTTCACTTCCCATTTACCAGATTTTGTCTCTAACGTACCCTTTCCTGTAGGTACATACACAAGATAGCATCCAGGTAACGTTCTGCCCATGACTTGTTGAAAGTCATGGGTGTCTGGGTGACCTTCTAATGGGTATTGAGCTCCAGGGTAAATATGCTGATAGCCACATGTAGGTACATAAACACCCCAAACCTCGGCTTCAGGGTCGTCAGCTAAATAGTGAAAAAAACTGTCCATATCTAATCAAATGTAGACATTTTGAACAACAAAACCAACAAAACGTCTATTGTTTGGAATAGGTGATTCCGCTAAGTTTGTAAATCACCCATATTGAATAAAGTGTTTCTCATGGCGCTATAATCAATTTTCATCACGTCAATTTATAAGAGCAAAAATTAACCGTTTGCAAATTTGACATAACACAGGGTATGAAAACAGTAAAAAATTAAAATGATAGATCTAGAACCAAAGGTTGTAATACAAAAAACACATAAAGAAAAGACTTTGGCTCATGAAACGTCTATGCCGAATTCTCAAATTGAATTAGACTACGCACTAACAGGAAAAAACGCTGCTAGAGCTATAGAATTAGGACTTGCTGAGGCAGATTGGTATCAAACTCCTGTGCCTCGCAAAACAATGCGAAAATTACTGGTAAGAAAAGATGGACCAGCCATTGTAGATACTTTGCTTTTGGTTGCTATTTTAGTCAGTACAGCAGTAGCTACCATTTTACTTTGGGGAACTTGGTGGGTTGTCATTCCTTATCTTATTTATGCTGTCTTTTATAGTACAAGTTCAGACTCTAGATGGCATGAATGTAGCCATGGAACAGCATTTAAAACTGATTGGATGAATAATGTTGTTTATGAAGTAGCATCGTTTATGGTGATGAGAGAATCTGTAGTTTGGCGCTGGAGTCATACACGTCATCATAGTGATACTATTATTGTAGGACGCGATCCAGAAATTCAAATACCACGTCCACCAAACATCAAGAATCTTATTTTATCTCTATTTAATTGGGGAGGTTACAAAACATTCTTTCCAAGTTTAATTCGGCATGCATTTGGAAAAATTACGGATTCGGAAAAAACGTATATTCCAGAAACTGAATTTGGTAAAATTTTTACAATAGCACGTATTTACCTAGCAATTTATATTGCTGTTATTAGTTTGTCTATTATTTTGAGTAGTTGGATTCCCATATTTCTATTTGTATTACCTCAATTTTTTGGGACTTGGCTGATGATTGTGCATAACACTACACAACATGCTGGTTTAGCAGAAAATGTTTTAGATCACCGTTTAAATTGCCGTACCGTTTATATGAATCCAATAAGCCGGTTTATATATTGGAATATGAACTACCACACAGAACATCATATGTTTCCACTTGTGCCTTACCATGCACTTCCTAAATTACATGAACTTATAAAAGACGATTGTCCTCCAGTTTACACGTCTATTTACAGTGCTTGGAGTGAAATACTACCTGCTATAAAAAGACAAGTTAAAGAACCTGGTTATTACGTGAAACGTAAATTACCAGAAGGAAAGAACGTCGCACCAGAAGGTTTCGTAAAGTCCAATGTATTACCTGATTCTGAAGGCTGGTTAGAAGTTTGTGCTGACAAAGATTTAGAGGTTGAAGATATTATTAGATTTGATCATGTAAAGAAAACCTTTGCCCTTTTTCGTGATAGTCAAGGCTGTCTTCATGCTACAGATGGTATTTGCACACATGGAAATACACACTTAAGTGAAGGTTTAATAAAAGGTAAAATCATAGAATGCCCAAAACATAATGGACGTTTTAATATTGAAGATGGTTCTCCTGCTCGTGCTCCTATTTGTCAAGGATTGGCAACTTATCCTATTGAAAACCGAAACAATAAAATCTGGCTAAATATTGAAAAGGCAGGTGGAGCAGGTTCTCGCAAGAAAAAGCGCTATGATTTAAAAGTAATTAGTAACCAAAATGTTTCAACATTTATAAAGGAACTTATTCTTGAGCCTATAAATACGAATGAAAAAATAGAATTCGTGCCTGGAGATTATATGCAAATTAACATTCCAGAGTATAATGAAATGCCATTCAATCAATTTGATATTCCAGAGCCTTATGCTGCCGTTTGGAATCATCAAAGAATTTTTGATTTAAGTAGTAATAATACAGAAGTTGGTCGCGTTAATAATTATTCATTAGCCAGTAATGGACTTAAAGAACACACACTTAAATTTAATGTTCGTATAGCGACTCCACCACCTGGTCAAGATTGTCCTCCAGGCATTGGTTCTAGTTATATTTTTAATCTAAAACCAGGTGATCGTGTAACTGCTATTGGTAGTTTTGGAGATTTTCATATAAAACCGACACAGAGAGAAATGGTTTATATTGGAGGTGGAGCTGGTATGGCGCCAATACGTTCTCATATTGCGCATCTATTCGAAAATGAGTCTACCCATAGAAAAGTGAGTTACTGGTATGGAGCACGCTCTATACAAGAAATATTTTATGATGATTATTTTGAAAGTATTGAAGATGCACATGCTAATTTTAATTTCCAAATAGCACTTTCTGAACCGTTAGAAGATGATAAATGGGAAGGTCAAACGGGTTTTATTCATCAAGTCGTTTTTGACAATTATTTAAATACGCATCCCAACCCTAAAGCCATAGAATTTTATCTATGCGGTCCACCAAAGATGATTAAGGCCTGTACCAAAATGTTGACTCAACTGGGAGTAACAAGTCATCAAATTGCTTTTGATGAGTTTTAATGCAGAATGATATGAATATTGTTAATGACACTACAAACACAGCTTCTACTTGGGGACTATACGACCAAATGCGACCTCAGGAAATTGAAGCAATTCAAAATAAAACACCTATTGCATATTTGCCTTGGGGAGCCATTGAATATCATGGAAGTCATAATCCTACTGGTCTTGATAGTATAAAAGCGTTTAGCTTGTGTAAAGACTTAGCAGAAAAAAATGGAGGTCTTGTTTTTCCTGTAATTAGTTTGGCGGCTAATTTAATTAAATCTTATCCAGGTGTCAACTTCCCTAAGCATTCTATTGAATTCTCAGAGAAGCTCATTAGGCTTGCTTGTGAAGAGTATTTGGAACAACTAGTTCTGCAAGGTTTTAAAATTATTGTTTTATTATCTGGTCATGCCGGAGAACCTCATCTCACCATTTTAAAAACTGTAGCCGAAGCCTTTAATAGTAAATATCCGGATAGGAGATTTTGGGCATTAGCAGAATTTGATATACTACCTGATGATTTATTGGTCGCTAACCATTCTGCTATAGGTGAAACGTCCTTACAATTATACTACGCACCTGAAACGGTAGATTTAGAGACCTTACCAAAGGACAGATCAATTATGCTAGAACTAGATGCTGTTTCTGGTGACGATCCAAGATTAGCGACCAAAGCATTAGGTCAAAAGATTGCAAAATTATTTCTAAGCAAAGCATCTTTAGTTATAGAAGAGTTAAAACGACAATATTTATGAAGTATAGAAAATTAGGAAGAACAGGTATAGAAATTAGCGAAATTAGTCTAGGTACTTGGGCTTTTGGTAATAAAGTTTATGGAGGTGTTGATGAGAAGGATGGGATAAATACCATTCATGCCGGTATTGATATGGGTGTAAATATTTTTGATACAGCACCACAATACGGAACTCCAGAACAAGATGGTGTTGCCGAAATAGTTTTAGGAAAGGCACTAAAAGGCAAACGTGATAAGGTACATATCTCTACAAAATTTGGACGAAATCCGACGATTAAAAATGGAGCGTCTCAATTCTATAAGTCGCGAGTAATTGACTCTGTAGAAGAGAGTTTAAAACGGTTACAAACCGATTATATTGATGTGTTGTTTTTTCATTCTCCTTTTTCTCCTGAAGAAATCGATGATGATGTCTGGGAAGGAATTGAACAAGTAAAAAGACAAGGTAAAGTACGCTTTATTGGGCATTCTATTTCCATGTTTCATCAGACCGAAAATATGGCACGTCAATGGGCAAAAGAAGGTAAAATAGACGTTATTCAAGTGGTGTTGAGTTTAATGAATAAAGAATCTCAGGAATTAATCGAAGAATTACAAGAATACCCAATAGGTGTCTTTGGACGAGAGTGTTTGGCAAACGGGTTTTTATCAGGAGCTATTACAAAAGATACAAATTTTGCAGCAGGCACATTGAATGCACGTTATTCGCGTGAAGACATTGCAGATCGTGTTGACCAAGTAGAAGCTTTTAAGTTTTTACTGAGAGATGACGTTAAAAATATGCCACAAGCAGCCTTACGTTGGGTATTGGATCAGAAAGGGGTTTCAACGGTTTTATCAGGAGCTAAAAATATCAGCGAGTTAAAGGGAGCGGTCTCTGCTTCAGAAGCAAGGTCTTTTACTGAATCAGAATTAAAATTGGCTAAGCAACTATTAAAAAAAGATTTTGAGCCGGCTTAAACCTTATATGAGATTTGTTGCGTAACATAATTATAAGGTAATACGATAGTATTAAATATAAAAAACCTCCAGTACAACTTTATACATTGTACTGGAGGTTTCTATTTTTAGTAAGTTTTAAATACTATATTATTTTGAGCTTAGATACCCACTTTTTACTCATCTTCCAAAGTTACTGTTAAGATAGGAGCTGTAGCCGCTGATTCTGCACTATCAAACTGTAAATGTGCCCAAAGTGGCATGTCATTTCGGTTAGCACCAATTCTAAGAAACATAAATTCTCCAGCACTTGCTCCATTATCATATTGGTCATTCATAAAAGTCGCCAAGTCTATACTAGATGGGTCATCCATAACAAACTCCCCAAGAGTACCTCCATCTGTAATAAAACCTTGTTGAATTGCAGTAGCATTGGCATCGGTATCATAGTCTCCAGTGAAATAGTCTGTAGATAGGACCTCTGAAGTTGATCTGGAAGCTATAGCGTACACATCAAACTCTACAGGAACCCAAGAGTTGTTATTAACGACATTGACCTTTAAAACGGCTGATTTCACCCTTTTACCTTCAGGAATTTCTGGTAAAGCAAATGGCATCACACTAACGACTTGATCATCACCTCCAACACCTGTGGCTACATGCCCACCAAATAGTTGAGTCCATGTTGCATCCACAGAGCCTCCACTCCAAATAGTAGCATCTCCTGCATCCGCAGTTACATCGAAGGCCGCGTTTGGATCAACAATATCAATAGTAAAAGTTAACTCAGAGGACTCTACACCATTGGTAGCAACGATGGTAATATCATAGGTACCTAAATCGCATCCTCCACAATCGGAATATGGGTCAAAAGTTATGGCTCCAGATCCAAAGCCGTTATCTACAAAATTTGCGAATTGCGGTAAATCATTTGCTTCCATAGTAATATTGCCACCTAAAGGATCTACGGCTTCAATTTCTACTTCTAAAACAGCTCCTTCCGCTAATACAACATCATCTACAGGTAGAAAAACAGGCGCTTGATTTTGTGTTAGTGTCGTGATTTCCATATTTAACACTCTATGCGTTCCAGGATCATCCAAATTAAAATTACCAGCGACCATAGACCAATAATCTTGGTGTGTAATTTTACGTCTAAATTTATAATTTTCTCCAATGAGAACAACGTCTCCACCTTGCTCATTGGCGTATATGTCATAAGTCATAGTAACGGCATCGACATCCATTCTTACATGATACGTTAAACCAGCATGATATTCTAGCTCGTTATCTGCTGCATACCCAGTATCATCATAAGCATCTATTTTTCCTGAAGGATTTAATCTTACAATGCATGAGTTATCAGAATACGTTGTTGCGATTCCATCTAAAATACCAACAACACCATCCATGATGTCTTTACTAGGAATCATATCAAACTCAACAGTAAATGTACCTGTTTGAGTGCCTTGCGGAATTGGAATAGATTGCCATTCGTTAATTCTACTCGTGTAACCATCGAGATTACCTCTAAAATTAAAGACCACTGTTTTTTCATATCCAGAAGGTCGGGTCGCAATAAAATTAACTCTTTTGGTCTCTTCTTCGGTTGGAGCGTAAGTATAGTTTAAGTCGTTACTTAATATTTCACCAGTTTCATCGTCTACCCATTGTACTGTGGTGTCTTCACTTGGTGATACTTGTAGGTTTAGGTCTAATGTTTCTCCTATTAAAACATCATAACCTTCCCATGCAATGCCGGTTATATTATCTCCTTCACCCCAAAAATAAACGGTTAAATCCGTGTCAGATAGTGTTGGATTTTTTACATCGTCTTGACTGCAAGATGACGTAAGAAGTAATAAAAGACTAAAAATATAGGCACTATAATTCTTTATTTTCATAATGTGTTTTTTTATAAATCAACTCCTCTTGTTAAACTATTATCCCACCAAACAGGTGCTCCCCAAAAATTGACTCCGTTATCTAAATGGGGTTCTAAATTTTCTCTGTTAAAATTCATTTCGGTATTAGGATACGGTAATTTTCTAGGAATTAAACCATTTAGTGTTTGGTCCGTATAAGGGTTGTCAGTTGTAGGTTTAAGTACAGGGAAACCTGATCTTCTCCAATTTGCAAAGCCTTCTATACCATTGTAAAAATTATTAACATAATGTTGCATGTTTATAGCCTCCATTTTATCTGCAGTATTATTCCATAAATTTTCAGCGTAAACATCTGAATTAATATCTAAATTAGGTTCAGCACCTAATATTATAACCAGTTCATCAATGTTAGCAAAAATGGCATTTTTATAATGGGTTTTAGCATCACCACCAAAATTACTCCAACCTCTTAGAGCTGCTTCTGCCAACCACAGTTCTACTTCAGAATAAGATTGATATATTGAAGGTAAATCAATACGTGTTAAATGTCTTCTTATCTGAAGGGGTTTAAAATATTTATCAATTTGAACAGTTCTTCCATTTTTTTCAACGAAACGTGGTGACCAAATATCAGCTGGTGCATTTTCAGGTGATTCAAATAAAAAGTATCCTGGTGCATAGCCTTCAAGAACGCCATAAGCAGCTAAATATTCATCTGTAATTTCCACACTGGTTTCGGTAGAAGATTTTGAGTTGTATCGCGATGTTGCATCTTCTTGGTAAGCGGCATACATTCCAAACATCATTAAGAGTCTTGGGTCATCATTATCTCGTAAATAAGATACATACGTTTCACAGGCCACCATTATTTCTTCTGAAAAATTTTGAACTTGTGAAAATCCATTTCCTCTAATTTCTGAGGCACCACTTGTGCTTACTGTAAAATCACCATGTTCTACTTTGGCAGCGTCATCAATACTTTCCATCACACCATCTTCAATAGCCAATACAGCTTCAGTTTCGGCTTTAGACAAATTAACATTGACTAATCTCATCGCATATCTTAACCTTAAAGAATTTGCAAATTTTCTCCATCTTTCTACATCTCCATTATACATTAAATCACCTTCTAAAGCTTTAGAGTCATCTAATTGAGCGGCAGCTTCTTTTAATTCCTTAAAGAAATCATTATAAATGTCTTCCTGATTGTCGTAAGCCGGATGTAAATTATCGTCCTCTGCTTGTGCACCCGCTTCAAAATATGGTAAATCTCCATAAGTATCTGTGAGTTGAGCAAAGATCATAACTTTTAATATCCTGGCTACAGCTTCGTAATTTACAAGTTCTGGATTTTGTTCAGCTTCTTGAATAGCGTAAGTTAAATCACTGATTTCACGATAAGAACTTTTCCACATATACTCCATATAACTTATATCGAGTTTATAGGCTTGCCCATGCGATACAGTCCACCCATCTGAAATCATTTGCGTAATTGACATGTGATACGCAGCTAAAGACCTCCATTGTGTTTCTCTATCTCCAGAGTAGCTTGTTTGTACTTTAGAAATTAAGGTTTTAGGGTTGGCAATTGTTGAGGTTGTGGGATCAACATTTAAGTCGTTAAAATCCTCACAACTTGTAGTTAGTGTTAGAGTAGACACTAGTAATATCAATATCTTTATACTTGTCTTCATTTTTTAAAATTTTGCAGTTAAGTTAAATCCGTAACTTCGTCTTTGTGGTAAAGAACCATATTCATAGCCTTGTCCGTTACTAATATTGTAAGTTGACTCTGGATCAACATTCGGTACATTTGAATGAATTAACCATAAATTTCTACCGATAATAGAAAAGGTTAAACCATTCAGGAATTTAATGTTTTTCAATTGTTCTGGGCCTAAAGAATAAGACAAAGAAACTTCTCTTAATTTTACGTACGAAGCATCGTAAATGAAAGGTTTTATAATGTGCGAATTTGCAATACTACCCCAATAATCTTTAGGATTTACATAAACGTCATTAGCTCTATAATTTGGATTTCCGTCTACTCCAACACCATCTTCAATAACCCCTTGTGCTAGGTAACCACCTGTGGCAACCCAACTGCTTGGAAGTTCGCCTGCACTTTCCCTTTCTGATTCGGATAGTGCCCATCCTTCACGTCCTTCTAGGGTTCCGATATGTGCTCCTTGTTGATATAATTTTTGATTGGTCATAGATAATATATCTGCTCCAGATTTAATTTGAATTAAAGCTCTTAACCTAAATCCTTTATATTGGATACCATTGGTAATACCCCCAGTAAATTTATATTGTCCATTACCTAAAGAGACTTGTTCATCAGATCTTAAAGGTAGTCCATTAGCACCTAATATAGGGGTACCGTCTTCAGTACGTTTAAAGTCGTAACCGACAATATCTCCATAAGAACCACCTTCTTCTGCAGTAATTAATGAGCTAATCCAATCTGCTCTTGCAATGGTTTGTGTCTTTGCTTCCTCATGTAATTTTACAATTTCGTTCTCATTATTGGCAAAATTGAATGTTAAATCCCAACGAAGATCATCTGTTTTGATAGGTACAAAATTTACCATCACTTCCCATCCTTTATTATTGATTTCACCTGCATTAATACTAGCCGATTCAAAGCCGTTTGAATTAGAAATAGGAATATTCATTATTTCATCATAGGTGGTTTGATTGTAATATGTGACGTCTAAACCAACTCTCCAGTTAAAAAGTTTGGCGTCTAAACCAAATTCATATCCTTTGGTTCTTGAAGGGTTAATATTGGTAAAATATGTAATATCATTTACGGTTGAAAAATTTGCTCCGTTTGAAGAATATGGGTAATCGAAAAAGGTATTATAAGCATAAGGATCTGTATCGCCACCAACTTCAGCATAAGAAGCTCTTAATTTTGCATAAGGTATCGTTTTAGATTTTATATTTTCTATGGCCTTGGTTAAGACTAAGGCACCTGTAAATGATGGATAAAAATAGCCGTTATTACCTTTTTTTAATGTAGATGACCAATCTTGTCTTCCTGTGACATCTAAAAAGGCATAATCTTTAAAACTAACATTTGCAAATCCGTAAAATGATCTGACTGATTTTCTAGGGTTTTGTCGTCCTACAATGAATTCATTATAGTTATTTATAGAGATGACATCTTCTGACCCTTGGTTTTTACCAAGTATAGTATTTGTTGAACTTTCATAATTCATAATGTTTCCACCAAGACTTGCTCCAACGGTCCAATTATCGTTAAGCTGTTTATTCGCAGAAAGTAGAAATTCAGTATTAATTTCAGTAGTTCTTGAGTCTATTTTTGTTAGTTCTCCCCATTCAGCTAAAGGGGTTGTTCTTGGTGAGTAATTATAATAATCATATGTAAATGTATCTATACCAGATTTGAATTTGAAATCTAACCAATCTGTGATATTATAGTTTAAAGAGGCATATCCTAAAACTCTATTCTTATTAGATTCATTTTTCATGTTATATAATGAATAGTAAGGGTTGATAATTCGTGTTGCAGAATTCCAAAACACATAATCACCGTTAGCATCCGTTGCACTATCTTGTAACCATTGCTGATCAATATTTCCTGGTAACCCTAGAAGTGCTAATGCCGTATTTGCTCCTGAATAACCCAAATATGGTCTATTATCTACATCTTCTAGAGTAAAATTAACTTTTGCATCTAAAGTTAACTTCTCCCACATTTTCAAGTGCCCTTTTAAAGTGAAGTTATTTCTATGTAAACCGCTATTTGGAACAATATCTTCCATTTTTACATCTGATGCAGAAAATAATAGGTTGGCAGATTCATTACCACCAGATAAAGAGATTGTATTTTGAATGGTATAGCCTGTTCTAAAAAAAGACTCAATATTATCTTTTTTCACACCATAATCTCTATACTCTCCATCGAAAGAGATGAATTGTAAATTAGGATCCATTTTACCTCCCCAACTCCACATACCTGTAGCGTCACCGATATCTCTTGGAGGTGTTCCGATACCTTGACCATACACATGTTGAACATCTTCATATCCACTTATGACTTCATCAAACGTAGAGTTTGTTGAAAAATTAATATTAAATTTAGATTTCGAGTTCTTTTTAAAGGATTTTGTAGTAATTAAAATAACACCGTTACCACCTCTAGAACCATATAATGCTGCTGCTGCAGGACCTTTTAAAACAGATATGGTTTCTATGTCATCTGAGTTTACAGAAGAAATACCATCTCCTAAATCTTGGCCACCGTATTGTCCGGCTTGTCCGAAAGAGTTGTTATCCATTGGAACCCCATCAACAACGTATAGCGGTTGATTAGAACCATTAAATTTTGTGTTTCCACGAATAATAATTTTAGATGAACCACCTGACCCTGTATTTGGTTGCGCAATATCTACACCAGCAACTTTTCCTGCTAACGAGTTAACGGCATTAATACTTTTTATTTCAGCGAGTTCTTCACCATCAACTTTAGATATAGCATAGCCTAAAGCTTGTTCCTTACGTGAAATTCCTAAAGCAGTAACCACGACTTCGTTAAGCGCTTCAACAGATTCAACCAATTGAATATTAATAACGGTATTATCTCCTATAGTTACCGTCTGTTCAGAGAAGCCAATATAGCTAAAACGAAGTACATCTCCTTTTTCTGCGTCAATTGAATAAACGCCATTAAAATCGGTATTCGTCCCCTTGTTCTTTCCTACAACAATAATCGACACACCTGGCATAGGCATCTCATCTTCTAATGAAGTCACTTTACCAGTTATTTGAATTTCTTGTGCTTGCAAAACAGAAAATGATGTTATTATAAAAACACAGAGAAATGCAGTGAGTTTAAAATGTGTTATTCCCATAAAAAATTGAATTTAGAATTATAAGGCTTTTAAAGAAACGTCAAAAAAGTACCCTAAAAAGTTAGTTGTTAGTAATACAATAGCTAATTATTATAGTATTCTCAAATATATATATAAAAACTTCTAAATTCATAATATTATACGGCTCAGTAATGAATAAAAGACAAAACTTATAAAGGTTTGAGCAGTATGTATAAATTTCTGTTTTTAAATGATACCGTTATATATTAGACCATCGAATTAAAGCCTCTAAATAGTAGTAATCTGCATAATTTAGTGGAGCATCGGTTTCATTATTTTCATGAAAATTGCCCACAGAATGTTTTAAGATAAAGCCTCCGTTTTCATTTTTTTGAGCTAAATAGTCATCAGATGAAAGTGTTCTTAAGATGGTTTCGGTGTAGTCTAAATATTCTTTTTTATTTGCTACATCAAATGCTTGTAATTCCAATAATGCCGATGCTACAATAGCTGCCGCTGAAGCATCTCTGGGAATCTCTTCAGTACTTTCGGCATCATAATCCCAATAAGGAATATTATCACCAGGAATTTTATCGTTATTCATAATATAATCGGCTATCTTCTTAGCTTGCTCTAGAAATATTTTATGTCCCGATTCTTTATATGCTTCTGTATAACCATATAATCCCCACGCCTGTCCACGCGCCCAAGCAGACTCGTCAGCGAAGCCTTGAAAATTTACTTTTTTACGTACGTCACCCGTAATATGGTCGTAGTCTATGATATGATAACAACTATAATCAGGTCTGTACTGGTTTTTAATCGTTGTTGTGGCGTGCGCATTTGCGATATTAGAGAAGGTTGAATCTGCCGTATGCTTGGTCGCTTGATATAGTAAATTCAGGTTCATCATATTATCAATAATAATAGGCATGTCTAATCCTTTCCCTTGAATCCATGGTGCATCTGTATCCCAAGATTGGATGACTTTTGCAACAGGTCTGTAACGTGTGCTTAAAGATTTTGCTGCATCAACAACAGCTTGTTTATAAGTTTCATTTCCGGTAAGACGATAGCCTTGTCCAAACGAGTTTTGTATCATAAATCCAACATCGTGGTTCCATTTTACAAATTGAGCAGAGTCTAAGGCTTCTGTAAATTTTTCGGCCTCTATTTTCCACTTATTATCATTTGTTTGTTCGTATAAATACCATAATGAACCTGGAAAAAAACCACAAGTCCAATCTTGTTTGTAGGCCATTCTAAGCGACCCATCCTTGTTTAAACTTCTAGGGTTTAATAATGGAGAAATGGTATCTATTTTATGTATTAAATAATCATATTGATGTTCTGCTAAGGAAAAAACCCGTTTCACGAGTTCTTGTTTAGTTTCCTCAGTGTGTTCTTTAACTTCAACCTTATTTTTACACGATGTTAAAACTAAAATTGAAATTGTGATCGCTATAAATCTTATTGTCAATGTCATAGTCTTTTAATTTTTTATAAAATTTATTGTTTTTCTGCTAGGGCTCTTCTCGATTCCAATTCACCCTCAATTTTATCCATGGTTTTATTATCAAGTGGATAGAAACTCATAATACCAGCAACAAGAAAACTACCTGCAGCAGGAATTAAACTTACCATTAAAAGAATTCCAAAAGCAGATTCCGTTGTTTGTACTGTATTCGCTTTAAATCCATAAAAAGCTAATATCCAACCGGCTAGCGCTGCTCCAATAGTAAGTCCAAATTTTTGAGCCATGGTAGAAGCCGACATAATTAGGCCGGTAGCACGTCTGTTATTTTTCCATTCAGAATAACTTGCCGTATCTGTATACATCGCAAATAAGATTGGTGCTGGTGGACCTGAAGCTAAACTGACAATGATATTAAGAGCGAATATCATCGTAATATTAGATTTATCGACAAAGAAGAATAGGGCTGTAAACGTACCAGCAATGAGTTGGCAGGCAATGACAACTTTCTTTTTACCAAATCGGTTACAGAGTTTCTCAGTAAAAGAAATGGCAATGATTGTCACTATAGTTCCTGAAACTAAAAACGAACTCACTAGCGATTCATCTTCGATGTAGTATTTAAAATAATACATAACCGATCCATATCTAATGGCAACATACGCCAAACTTATCACTCCAATAACTAAAAGCACCAACCAAGGCTTATTGCTAAACAAGTCTTTAAAGTCATTTTTGATATTTGTTTTCTGTTCTTTAGGAGGCGAAACACGCTCTTTGGTGGTATAAAATGTGGTTAGAAACATGATGATGGACATAATTCCAAATACAATCATGACCCCTTGAAACCCTTTAGCTTCATTAACCACCTCAACTGATAGTTTCTTCGAAGAAATAGTTTCGTCAAAATAGGTTGAAGGACTTAAAGTATGTGTTCCAAAGCCCTCTTCGAGATATAAAATATCTGTTGTATCATCTATTTCACTTTTTAAATCATTTTTATAAACGATTACGGTAACGTTTTTAGTTAACAGGTTGTCTTCACCTAAATCTGCATTTAAAACTAATTTTGAAGCTCCAACACCATGTTCCGTAATCACAATTTGATTGGTATTTAATTCTGCTGAAAACACACTGGTATTATCTCCACCGATACTATTAACTAATGGAAGCGTTAAGGCTTGCACAAGCAATCCGCCAGTAAACGCAAACATAAATCTGTATTGTGAAAAACTAGCGCGCTGTGAAGGACTTGCAGAAACAACTCCCATCAATGAAGAATAAGGAATATTTATAGCCGTATATACCATCATCATTAGGGTATAGGTAACATAGGCGTATATAATTTTGCCTGTTAGGCTAAAATCTGGAGTTGTAAAAGTGAGTACACCTACCAGTGCAAATGGTAAGGCCAACCACAAAAGAAAAGGACGGAATTTTCCCCATTTTGTATTGGTACGATCTGCAATAAGTCCCATTACCGGATCGTTGATGGAATCCCATATTTTTGTGATTAAAAACATGGTTCCTACGACAGCTGCTGGTAAGCCAAAAATATCGGTATAAAAATACAGTTGAAAAATCATTAAGGTCTGCCATACCAGATTTGAAGCTGTATCTCCTAAACTAAAACCTATTTTTTCTTTTATCGATATATTTTCTTCTACACCAATATTTTGTTTGTCTAACTCCATTTAATTCGTTTTAGGTTTTCCTATTTGAAAATCTATAGTGATTTCCTTTTGGTTTAGTCCAGATTCAGATACTTCAATAAAATTATCTGTTTGTTCTTTTCCGTCAACCAACATCATTTGTTCCTCACCTCGTTTTATGGTGATATTGAATGTAGTACCTCTAAAAATCCGTGTATAGGATACATTATTCCAAAATGAAGGAATTTGAGGATCAATTGTAACTCCTTTTAAGGTTCGTTTAAATCCTAATAGGTTATCAAAACAGTTGAGCATATTCCAAGCTACAGTACCTGTTCGCCATGGGTCGTCAGAGACGTGTCTATCTTTTCGTAATGCCGAAGGTCCTACATAACTATTGGGTTGGGCATAAGGTTCTGATTTCTCCTCAGAAGGTAGAATTCTTTTAAAGGTTTCAAAGGCTTTATCGTTTCGTCCTGCAGCATAATCTGCGGCAACCTTAAAGGATGCGGCATGACAATACACATTTCCATTGGTAAAATTACCTTGTGGAATTCCAGTAATAGAGCCAATGTCTTTATTGTATTTTGTAAATGGTGGCCAATTATGAACAGGACCAACAGGTGTATCTACCATAGGTTCCACTTTTTTCATGATATCCTCATATTTTTCAGCATCTATAATTCCTGCAAGTACGGCCCATGACTGCGGATTTATAAAAACTTGCCCTTCTTCTGAAGCATTATCACCTACCTTATTTCCGGCATCTGTGTAAGCGTAAATAAAGTGATCTTCATCCCAACCGTATTTTAAGATATTCGCTTTAATTTCATGATATCTTTCTGCACATTGTTTCTCTATTGTTGTGTCACCTTTCCAAGCAGCAATTTCTTCAACCACTTTAAGCGCTTTAGCAAGAGCTATACTCATCCAAACTCCTTCTCCTTTTCCTTCAGCACCAACGCGATCCATTAGGTCATTCCAGTCACCATGTCTTATTAATGCTAAGCCATGTTCTCCTCTGTCATTCCAAAGAAAATCTAAAGCTTTTAAGTTGTGATTCCAGATGGTATCTTCTCCGTTATCAGAATAGGCGACAACTTTATCTAACATGTTAAGATCTCCGGTTTCTCGAAGTATGGAATATGTGGCATGACTGATCCAACTTGGTGAGTCAGAATAATGTTTATCTGCTGCTGCCACCTCCATAGAAGAGACTCTAAATGCTCTAGGACAAAATCCACTGTTTTTTTGATTTTCCAGAGCTTTTTCTAACATTTTTAAAGCACGGTCAGGATCTATAATGGCAACACCTGCGGCATCTTGAAGTGTATCGCGATAGCCCTTAAAATAAAACCTTGCCCAGTCTGCCATAAGATGTAACTGATGTTTCATCCAAACATTAAATAGATTATTAAAATCGGCATCGGGAGTGTTTAATTCAGAAAGGCCTAATCTGGCTATATTTTGTTTTTTAATAGTTTCAAGTTCGGCATCAATACGAGCACTATTGGCATATGAGGCCGTAAATTCATCGGCTTCAGCTTCATCAAATACAATACCCATAACAATATTGATACGTTGTTCCGCTCCTTCATCTAGATTTAAATTGTGCTGTAAGGCAGATACCATATATTCTGTTGAAGCATCACTATCACTTAATTGTCCTTTGGCGATACAGTCTGGCATTTCAAAACTGAGGTTATGACCTAAGAATACATCTTTGCTAATATCAAAATGATCAAAAGGTACATCCGTATAGGTAAATGCGCGATACTTTTCCGTCATAACACTTACCGATCGGTTTCTAAAAAACAAGCGTTGTTTTTCTCTATCGTGATAACCATCAACGGCAGAATTATAACCATAGGTTAGATTTACTCCATCTAAAATCACTTTTGCTACGCTAAATACAGATATGTTTCGTGGTCTACCTGACTCATTAAGTACCTTTACAGACCAAATTTCTCCGGCTTCCTTACGAGGTACAAATATTTGAAATGATACTTTGATGCCATTTTTTTTACTCTCTAAAACAGTGTATCCCAATCCGTGAGTACAACTATAGTCATCTAATTCAACACCAGTTGTATTTGGTGCTACGGACCATACGTCGTTCGTCTCATTATCTCTTAAGTAAATATGTCGTGGCGCACTTCTATCATCTTGCTTTCCAAAGAGATTAGTTAGGACACCAGCTTCATTTTGATATAGCGAAAAGCCATTAAGGTTTTGTCCTACACTGGCTAAGTATTTTGGGTTCCACAACATGTTAAACCAATCGCGAGGCGGTTGTGAATTTGTTATTTTATATTCAAGTCCGTTATTTATATAACTACCGTATTTCATATTACTGTTTTCTAAATTTTTATAATGCTATGTTTTGTTTTCCCCCAACAAGCGAAACTGATTGTCCTTGCCATTTAAATTCACCTTTAAGATCTTCTGGCATTGAAATCTCTGCATTTATTTTATTATCATTTTTTGAATAGCGAATTGTGATCATACCTTGAGGATGCGGGAATTCGACATTAAGTGTTTTTAATTTTCCTAAATTTGGTTCTATTATAACTGATTTGAAACCGTGTTCGCCTGGATATATGCCAGCAACAGTATGAAGAAAATCGAAGTTGGGACTCGAGCTCCACGCATGACATTCTGAACGCGGATTAATATCCGTTTCGCCATAAGTCGTCATGCCATCATCAATCATACCTTTCCAAGACCCTAATAAATCGAAATATAAATCTCCTAAACCTACCTTTTGAAGCGCTCTAAAGAGGTAAAATTTAAAATATATTGTAGCTTGAAAAAGCGTCTCGTCTTCAAGTACTTTTTTCATTATGTCAGATTGAACATCTTGTTTAAATGTATCGGTTAATATCCCTAAGATGTTCGTGTGCTGCGAGAATTCTTTTTTATCTGGTGTTTCGGCAATAAGTCCCTTTTTTGTATCAAAACAGTGTTCTAAAACGGACTTTTTAATACGTTTAGACAGTTTTTGATACGAATCGACTTCATGTTCTAAATTAAAATAACCGAATACGGCTTGCGCATGATCTAAGGTTTTTGCAAACTGCAAGGCAATATTTGCTGAATAACCATCGTCTGCACCTTGAGGTATGCCACTTGGAAAATCAATTGTCCAATCTGTGAAATTCCACCATTTTAAATTGGTAACCATACCTGTTTCATCAACACGAGAGGCAAACCAGTCTATAACTGATTTTATCCCTGGAATGAATTGACGTAAAAATTCAGGATCATTTCTATACATGAAATAATCATAAATCATATCGACCCAAATCAATGAAAAAGGTGGTATAATTTGAATTATGTTTGATGGATATCGACTTTGGGTTAAACCTTCTGAAGTGCGCGAGTCGTCAAATTGTTGTATGGCTTTTCGCATTAATCGATCATCACCAGATACATAAATTGAGATGAGCGATGCAATTTTGGTGTCGCCTATATATTGTAAATTCTCATAATAAGAATCGTAATACATCTCGTCTGCAGAATTGCGTAAGGTTCTCCATGCTGCATCCCAAATTTTACTTAGAAAGGGATCGCCTGTCTCCACTTTTGCTTTTTCTTCAAATGGATATCCTGTATAAACACCATGATAATCTTCAAGTACCAGAGCTTCTTCTTTGGTCGTTATTTCTAGTTCAATGAATCGATACGTTCGTCTTGAAAGGGGCTTGTAAAATCTATGGTCTCCACCATCTGGTAAGAGCATATCATAATACCCGAATATGGATTTGCCTTCAAAATCATTGCGGTTACCTTTTAAATCAACGAGATTTAAATTACCGTCAGAAACTGTTTCATCTGGATTTATATCTTTGACCAAAGCTTCAGCATAGGTTATTTTTAGTTCACTGTTTTTTCCATGGCTATAGGTTAATTCTGGATATCCTGTAGTGTGATATTTTTGATCGATTAGAATTTTTACTTTTGAATTTTTAGGGATTATAGTGGCTTTACCATTTAAAAATCCGTCATTCTTTTCAATACCACTCACCCGAATAATTTCAGGAAATCGTTCTATTTTTTCTTCCATAAAAGGGATGGTTCTTGGTACTAAATGCCAAGCTCCTCCATATAAAAAACCTCTACCAACCGCGAATTCTGTTGTTGTACTTTTAGGATTCAACCAGTTGTTGTCATTAAACTGTAACTGGTTCCAGTTCCAAGGGTATTTTGAGTCATCAACATGGTCACGTGGACCAGCTGCATAATAAGCATTCATCATCTCGCTCGTAATCTTAACTGGTGAAAACGCATGATTTTTAATCACTTTCCAATCGGCACTTCCAGTATTAATATCTAAGTTGAGGTTTCGGTCTGCCTGTAAAATAAAAGCTGTTTGATAAGTCACTTGTGACACACTTCTGTACTCTCCAAAATTCACGACTTCAGCAGCAATAACGTTTTTACCCACGTTTAATTTGTCCGCTATATTAAGTGTTTCATAGCGTTGGTGTGCTGTATCTCCAATGGATGGTCCGTAACAAACCCGTTCTCCATTAACAAAAAGTCTATAACGGTTATCGGCAGACACAAAAATGATGAACTCACTCATTTTCTCTTCGAGAGTAAATACATGGCGAAAAAGGAACACACCATAGTCTAGTGTTGATGCACTTGGGTGAGTAATCCATTGTGCTTTCCATGTATGCTTAAGCAAGTTAATATCTTTACCGGACCCATTAACCGTTACTGTTGACTCTGGTCTATTCATATTTATGTTAAAAATTATCTTTTATTAAAGTTCCTGATTGATGATTGTAATTAATCTATTTTCGTTCGAAAAGTTGATACAGGCAATCCTTTATTTGAGGTTAAATTAGCTTCTGTATAAGGTTTCCAGGCGTATCTTATGTAAAAGGGTTTTTTGTGTTTATTTGGTAAGCTAAACGTTATTGTTTTGCCTTCAATATGAGGTTCTAATTTTTCAAAATTGATATTGTTAGTACTTATTTCAAAACCAATAATAGTTTCTGATGATTTTGTTTTTAAACTACTAAACTCTCCATTAAAATGAATCGTATAAGTGTTGTTGGAATAGGTGATTTTATCAAACACAGGACTTTCATAATCCTTAGCTACTTTATAGGTGTCACCAAGCGCTAATAACGCCAATCGTTCTCCAACAGGTTGTTTGTTTTTTGCATGTGTGTCTTGCCGATCTCCGACATCAGTTATAACAACCATTTTAGAATTTGGGACTTCATTTAATAATTCGCTTTGCGCAAATCTAAACTCTGGCCATGCAGGTCTATCTTCTCTACTAGTTAATTGCGTAGAATAAAAAGGGAAATCGTCATTAAAATCTGAACGCCATAAAGCCACCATTTTTTTAAACATGGTTTTGTACAACATAGGTGCTTCTGCATTGGACTCTCCTTGGTACCAAATAATACCTTTGATTGGTACGTTTTTTATTGGTAATATGCCATTCTCATAATTATAACTCGGCATCCAAGGGTGTTTTTGGTTAGGATCTTCACTTAATGATATTTGATGTTTTGCCACTGAAATCATCGCATCCTTTTCGTCTTCTTTAGCTTTCCAGCGTTGCTTTACAAAGTTTGCTATAGTAGAATCTTGTTCAATTTCTTTTTTAGACAACCAAGATTCAATGGGAGAACCTGGAACGGCATTGTGAATAATACCGATGGGAATATTCAATTCACTTTGTAGTTTTTCCGCAAAATAATATCCTACAGCAGAAAAATACAAAACCTCTTCAGGTGTTGCTTTTACCCAACCTTTAGTATTAAAATAGTGATTGTTTTGAATCTTTTTTAACTCCTCTAAGGTATGAACACCCTCTTTACCGGTTGGGTAAGTGGGTTTCATGTTGTAAATTCTTAGGTTAGGATTATTTGCTTTTTTTGCAACACTATCTCCATTTAAAGTGCGTTTTAGATCGAGATGCATGTTAGATTGCCCAGAAGCCAACCAAACGTCACCTATTAAAATATCTGTGAGCTGAATGGATTCATCTGTTGATTCAATATTTAAACGATATGGACCTCCAGCTTCTAATGCTTCAAAATTAGCGTTCCAATGGCCTTCACCATTAGCTATAGTATGAATTGTGATATCTTTTAAAGTTGCTACTATTTTGGTGTTTGGCTTTGCTGTTCCCCAGATAGGGATGTCATGATGCCTTTGCAACACCATATGACTAGAAAAAACAGGATCCACATTCAAGTTGCTTTGCGCACTTAAAAAAATGGAGTAAAACGTTAGAAAAATGAAAAAAGAAACATTTTTAATTTTCATAAAATAGGGGAATATGTCTTACTTAAAATTCGGGTTTTAATTTTGTCACTTTTATCTTATCAAACAACGCAAAGGAATCGTTTTGTGGAGCCCAATCTTCTGTAGCGCCTCCGTGAAATGTTGAAAAGTAAAAAGAATCAATATCACCTTGATCCCATAAACGATAGCGGACTTCTGTATCATCAATTACTTTTACACCATCGATCCAAACCTGCATAATGCCGTTTGGTAAGTTGTTTTGATTTAATTTTATTCTTTGGGTTAAGCGGTACCATTTTCCGGTTTCAAAATATATTCCAGAATCGACAGAATCTCCATATTCTGAAGTCATATCCATATAATAAAAATAGACTATGGCTTCAACGCCAGCATTTCTATTGACCCACATGTATCGTGCGCTCCAGCCTTCACCATTGTCGGGGTGATTTCCACCCGTATACGTAGAACCACCACTAGTCAAACCTGGTAGTTTACCGCCTTCTCTAAAATCGAACCCTTCTTCGAAATATACATAATAGTCCAAATAATATTCATTTGAAGCTGGTAAGGTTTTAATAAATTGAACACCATTAGTTTCTGGTCCAACAGTGCCTTCAGGATAATCTACTTTTAAAACGTGTCCTTTTTCTCCTTCAGGATCAGCAACAATATTGGCGTTATCACCAAGTAAAGACCAACGGATATCTCCACCTTCGCTTATTAAATTTTGTGTTGTATAGGTTCCTTGCGCTGCGGTTTCAAAATCTAATTCAAAAATTATATTTTCAGCAATAGGTGTTTGTGGGTCTTCATTACTATCCTCAACGCTTTCCTGAGCACAAGCATTCAGCATAATGCCATTAAAGAATATTATAAATAAGATTGTATTTTTCATAATTCTACTATTTGGTAATCCCTAAGTGTTTATACATAAAGTTTTTGGTGTTTTTAACCGCTATTTTTGATTCTGGAATATCATAATGGCCTTGCCAAACATGCCACATCCCTTCATAAACATCTAACTCCACGTCTTTATTGTTTTCTTTTAGTTGTCGATACATTCTCAGAGAATTGCTTAAAAATATTTCTTTGCATCCCACTTGAATTAGAGTAGGGGGAAAGGCTTTTGAATAATCTCCATACACTGGTGAAACATACGGATTTTTCCATTCTTTTCTTGGTGCGTAAGCTTCTGCACAATTTTCTAAAAATCCTTTATAAATTAACGTAGGGTCTGTGTCTTTTAATGTATGATAGGAGTCTCCGATTTCATCTAAATCTAACCAAGCCGACCATAATACAACGGAACTTGGTAAATTTATTTTTAAATCTCGCATTTTTAAAATTGAAGCGACAGTAATTGTGCCTCCAGCGGAATCACCATATATGGCAATATGTTCTGCTTTATAAGTTTTTAATAATGCTTTATAAGCCGTAATGACTTCTTCTAATATCTGACTAAACTTGGCTTGTGGTGCTAAGGTATAATCAATGGCTATGATTCTTAAGTTGCTTGTGTCTGCTAACGGAACACTTGATAATAAAGTGACATCGGCAGGATAAAAAACGAAACCTCCTCCATGGATGTAGATAATGACTTTGTCGGATTCTTGGTAATTCTTTGGTTTAATGTCAATTGCTCTAATGCCATCAAGAAATATGGTTTCTACACTAGGTTGATATACTTCTAATAACTTAGCTAAAGGTTGTTCTGCTTCAATTTGAAACTCCCGTTGTCTCTCTTCCCACACCGAAATTGGAGCATCATGTTTTGGTAAATTTGCTCCAGCATTTCTACCTTCAATTGTCCAATTGCTTAACATCGTTTTAGCTTCTTCTGAAATTGTAGAAGGTATAGCTAATTCGTTTTCAGTCTTGTGGTTAATATTTCTCTCTTCTTGAGATGAAATTAAAGCGTTATTAGGGGTTTGTTTCATTTTTAAATATACTTCTTAATCAATTAACGATTAATTTTTGAGTAAATATTTTTGATGTATTTCTTAATTTTAGAATGTATACTCCAGAATTCAATTGTATATCGGCATGCATTGTATTAGATTGTGTTGGCTGCACATGCTGTTTAAATACTAAACGACCTGTTAATGAGTAAATTTCAAGAGTAGATTTCTGATTTAACATACGACTAGAAATAGTAACTTTACCTTCATTAATAGGGTTTGGGTAAACACTTACAGTTGAATTTTCTATTTCAAGTATTTCTTTTGTGTTATTGTTATAAGCTTTTCCTAGAGTTAAGGCTGTATCAAAATTTAAAACAGGTCTATAACTTGATGTTGTATGGTCTTGAGATGCGATATCCCAATAGTTATAATTCCCTGACCCATTATAGTCTAAACTAAATCTGAAAAATATGAAGTCTCCTGTAACAGCTCCGTTATCTAATTGATTATTGATATAGTTAACAATATTTTGAGACGATGAACTTTGAAGATTCCCTTGTGGTGAATTTAAATCTAAAATATCATCTTCTATTGCCGTAGCTGTTAGGTCTGTATCGTAAACTCCTGCATAAAAATCGGTACTTAAAATAGTACTACTACTTCTATACGGCAACCCATAAAGATCGACTTTATGCGCTAGGTTTCCACCATTTTGTAATAGGTGAAAATTTAAGGTAGCAGAGGTAAGCCTTTCGTTTTGTGCTAACGTTGGAATTTGAAAAGGAATTATAGCAGATGTTTTATTGTTTGATCCTATTCTATGCGTATGATATCCTACCCACTGCATTCCTCCATTATCATAAACCGTTTGGTCATCCATAACCGCCTCTACGATATAGTTATTTTGTTGAGGTAAAGCATTAACTTGTATATTTAATATAGCGCTATCATTTAATTCCCCATCGTAAACTGTAACAGTTATGTTTGAAGTACCTTCATCTCCTGAAATAGGAGATAGTGTTATTGTTGCTGTTCTGTCTCCATTGTCAACAAAAGTAGCATAACTAGGTGCATTGTTGATTGCAAAAGTTAATGCATCAGCATCCGCATCTGTTGCAGATATATTTATGATTTTAACTTCATCAACATTTAGAGTTTGACTTACTAAAGTTGACAATACAGGTGCATTATTAGCCGTGGTTGAGTCATTATTAACTACAATATTTAAGGTTTCAGTATCAATTGTAGTACCATCGTTTACAGAAATAGAAATACTATTTGTTGAAGCATCTCCAATAGCTGGAGCAATAGTTAATGTAGCCGTATTATCGTTATTATCCATAAAGGTTACAAATGAAGGTAAATTGTTTGCTGTAAAACTTAATGTATCTCCATCGGTATCTGTAGCAGAAACAATTATATTTAAAGTGTCACCTTCAGTGATGGTTTGATTTCCAATTGGTACTAAAACAGGAGCGGTATTTGTTGGCGGTGTATACCCTGATGTATTAATAACAATTTCAGAATAATTATTCCACCCATTAACATCACTTCCTGAACCTACTATTCTAAAATATTTTGCTGAGACATCTACAAAATCAAAATGTTCCGCAGCTGTTGTAGTTCCGGTACTCGTATCTGAATGTACTTGAGTGAAATTACGTCCATCTGTTGAAACTTCAATTACAAAACTATAAGCTCTTTCATCACCTAAACCAAAGCTAATATCTACCGATTGAACCGTAACAATTTCGCAAAAGCTTTTTTGTATCCACTGATTACCCTCAGCAGCCCATTTTGTTTGGTTATCTCCATCAAAAGCATTTGATGGAGGGTTATATCCCCATTGGTCATCTTGATAAGTACTTGCCCAATTGGTATCGCATTCATAAATAAAAGTGGCAGAAGAATTAGAAGCTGTATTTCCAGCATAGTCTTCTACATTGTTGGCCGTAATTGTATAGGATGTATTCCCATTTAAAGCAGAACAGGTTAATGTTACCGTTTTATTATCTGCTGATAAAGAGGCTGAACTTATAGTTGCACCTCCGCTTAAAGTATAATTTCCTGGCAACTCTGAAGAAATGTTAGTCACACTTTCGCTAAAAACAATAACAAATTCATCATTAAAAAACGTATTATTTGCACTTACAATAACTGGCGAAGTTATATCTGCACTTGCTTGAAGTTCAAATGCGCCACAGTCCACTGCTGCACCAACAGATCTTGGGTCTCCGTTAATATCTAAAGTAGTAAGACCTGTATTTACACCAGCATCAATTGCAGAACTTCCGGCTTTTAGATTAAAGTCCCAATTATTAAAATCTTCATAAGTATTGATAGCGTCAATTGCAGATACTACAATATTATATTCTACTGTATTAGTTGTTTCATCATAAGTCCATGGTGTATATTTTGCGGCTATATTATTTCTTATAATATTCCCTGTACTTCCGTTACCTTGCTTATCATTTTTTATTTGTATCCAAGGAATGGCATCAGTTACAGGATTGTAGGACGTAGGGGTTTTAGAAACTGTGTTATTCTGGATTTTACAATTAATAGCTCCTGTAAGGGTAATGCCATGATAGTGATCGGAAACGACTAAATTATTTTCCACAATGACATTTTCGGTATGGCCGTCGGTAATAATAATACCTTGCATGGAATACCCTATTAAATTATCATCAACCATCGCCTGAGTTATAGGGTCTGCAAAGTTGAATATTTTATTATTCCTAATAACGACATCGTCTATAATCCCTGCTGCAACATTATCCTTGTCGTACATCTGTATACCATCATCATGATTTATATTGTAATCTTCGATATAAGCATCTCTAATAATATTATTTTCGTAAATAGCGTGCGAACCTAATGCCCTAATAGCATCTGCGCCAAAATTATCAATTAAGTTATTTCTAATTTCAGCATAATCACCTTCTATTTGTAATGCAAAATACACATTTTTGATGGTGTTGTTATTAAAGATTATATTATCCCCACGAATAATAACAGCATCTTCAGAATTTGCATACCAATCGTTTTTAGACCAAGTTGAAGAATCATTTGCACTAGAGAACGTACAGTTTTCAATTTTTAAATAGGTGGCATCGTCTTTTGTTAAGAACATGTAATCTCTTACGAAATTACCGCCAGATCCATCAGTTGAAAATGTTAATCCATCAAATGCCCAATAAGATCCATTTTCAACTTGGACAGAGGCTAAAACTGGATGCTCTCCACTTAATGGCTTTATAGTTACATAATCTGAATGCGTACCTGTCATATAAGGGCTTCCGTGAGCCCCTGAGAGTAAGTAAATTACATCACCAGAATTAAACGTTTTTTGAGCAGTAAATACGTCTTGTAAGCTTTTCCATGGGCTAGCTAGTGTTCCAGGATTACTCATAGATCCATTAATTGGATCACAATAATAGGCCGTTCCGGTAACATTAGTTATTTCAGAAACACTAACAACAAAGTTCAATGTGGTAGTATCTATAGTGTCTGATGCTTGAACATCAATGGTATAAGTCCCTGCATCACCTTCAGAAGGTGTAAATTTAAATAAAGCCGTACCATCACCATGATCTGTAAATGTTGCAAAATTTGGCAAGCTTGTAGAAGTTATTGTTAAGGTATCATTATCGCTGTCGGTTACCGAAATATTTACATTAAGTATGTTATCTTCTTCGACAGTTTGGTTTGTTACATTAGCAATTATAGGAGCATTATTTAAGGGAGTCGTTCCCTCTGGGTTTATAGTTACTAGAATAATTTCTTCAATTGAATCCATTCCATCGGTTACAGAAACGGTGATATTATAAGAATTAGCATCTCCTATTTGTGGAGATAAAGTTAATGAAGCAGTACCATCTCCATTATCAAGAAACGTTGTAAAATTTGGTGCGTTTGATATTGACAAAGTTAAGGTGTCATTATCTGAATCAGTAGCAGAAATTGAGACTTCTAAGGTTTCAAGTTCGTTCATTGTTTTGCCTCCAATTGAAGCTAAAATAGGGGCATTATTTGCTGGAGGAGCTACTGTGCCTGTATACTCGTAAGCTCCAGCATCTACACTAGTTCCCATAGACCTAGGATTGCCCTCTAAATCTGTTACAGCCAGGTCTGTATCAACACCTGCATCTATAGCAGGGCTCGTAGCTGATAAATGAAAATCATTAGTTACATAATCAACAAAATAATTACTATAGTTAGCATAATTACTACCATCTATGGTTATATTATGTTCTACTGTTGAGGTTGTGTCATACGTCCATGTTGTATATTTTGCTGAAATATTATTTCTAATGACATTATTAAAATTAGTCTGACCTGTTTTGGTTTGATCTGTTAACATGATCCACGGGACATGATCAGCATCAGAATATAGGGGTGATTGAACCACAGTATTATTCTGTACTTTACAATTACGCGCGCCGTATAATGATATACCATGATCTTGATTATTACTAACGATGTTATTCTCTACAATCCAACCATCAGCGTAACCATCGGTAATTATTATTCCTTGCATTAAATCTCCAATTAAGTTATTTGATTGAACAAAAGGAGTTACTGGATCTGCAAATAACATAAACACGTTGTTACGAAGTGTGACGTTTGAAATTTTCGGATCACTTTGTAAGTTATAAGCTTGAAAACCATCATCATGCTGAATAGCGTAATCGTTAATATAACAATCTCTAACAGTATTGTTTTCATATGTAGAATTACTACCTAAACCACGTATAGCGTCTCCAGCGAAATTATCAATTAAATTATTATGTACTTCTGTAAACTCACCTCTCACTTCTAAAGCGTGGTACGTATTTTTTATTACATTATTTTCTAGAAAAGCGTAGTCACTTCTTATTTGAATACCACTGGTCACATTATTGTACCAATCCGTTTTGGTCCACGTTTCTATATTTTCTGCGGATGATATTGTTGAGTTTATGATTTTAGTATGATGCGAATTTACGTCCGAAGAAAATAAAACTTGTTCTTTAGTTTTAGTATTGTTTGTACCATCAATCTTAATACCATCAAAAGCCCAATACGAGGAATTTACCAATTGAATTGACTTAATTACTGGAGCATTTCCGCTTAAAGCTTTTACCGTAACGTAGTCGTTAAAAGACATATTGTTAATATATGGATCTCCATGATCACCAGACATTAAGTAAATTATATCACCAGAATTAAGGGGTTTATTTGTATACACTACTGCAGCTAGCGTGCTCCATGGGTTTGCTTGTGAACCGTCATTGTTGATATTTCCGTTTATAGGGTCACAATAATAAACTCCAGCCACAGGTGTTTGGTATGTTGATACGACAATAGAAATAGTTTCAGTAACCATTTCAATACCATCACTAACAATAATGGTTACTGAATATGTTGATGCGTCTCCAAGTTGTGGATTTAAAGACATGACAGCTGTACCGTCACCATTGTCGATTAAAGTTGCAAAACTTGGTAAGGTGCTAGACGTTATGGAAAGTGCATCACCATCCATATCACTTGCGCTAATGTTTACATTTAAAGTTGATTGTTCTTGAACATTTTGATTGCCAATAAAAGTAAGTGTGGGTGTTGTATTCGAGGTATTGGAAATAGCGATATCCAAAATAGGCTTATTACTAGTAGTTCCATTGTCTTGCGAAGCTAAATTCCATGTTTCTGAACTATTAGCGTCTGCACTAAAACGAATAAAAACAAAATCCCCTCCTACAGCACCAGCTGAGTATTGAGCATTTAAATATGAAACTAAATTTTGCTGAGTATTGGAGTCTAAATTTACCAATCCAGTGACATTATCTTCGAATATATTGTCTTGAATTAATGTTGCTGAAGTATCTAATGCTCCCACAAAATAATCAGTATTTAAATCTACGGTAGATGTTGTTCTAAAGGGTAGACCGTACAAATCGATATTTGTATTACTTGGTTGGTTACTATATGAAATAACTTGAACTGCTAAATCTGCAGTTGTGATAGATTCTCCAGGTTGTAAAACAGGTAATTGAAATGGAATAATATAGGCTTGTGCATTACTATGGCCTAACCTTGCGGTTGTTTGACCAATCCATCCCCAAGAGGTGTTATCGTTTTTAATGGTAATATCGTCTGAATGCGCTGGAATAATTTGAGAATTTTGTGCCTCTGAAGATATAATTCCTATTAAAATCATTATAAGTGCAAATTGAAATTTTATGATGTTCATAATAATCTATTTTTAGTTAGACAATTGATTGTATTATTGTGAAAATGCTTTTAAAAATTTGATAACACTTTGCTTGAGGCTGCACTAAATTATCAATAGTAATATTTCTTAATCCCTTTTGTATTTTAGGCCAATACTTCACTTAATTATGAGGTTACATAAGTTTAATTAAGTCAATTTGTTTGCTGCATTTACTTTTTAATCCTTAAACGGTTATTTGAGAAGTTCCTATTTTAGAACATGGAAGTACTAGATTACTTAAATAATAATTATTAAATAGAAAACGAGGGCATGTATTAATCCCTCGTTTTCAAAAATTGCTATTAATTACTGAATGATTAATTTTTGTGTTTTAGAACGCGTTCCATCTTGAAGTTTAATGATATAAACACCTGATTTTAAATTTAATGTTGTGTTAAAAGAATTTGCTGAATTTGCTTCAACTTTTTCAGAGTGGACTAACTGACCTGTTATTGAGAAAATAGTCAATTTAGAATCATTACTAAATCCGTTTGACGTAATTGTTAACTTACCATAAGTTACAGGGTTTGGATATAATTTTAAAGTTGATTTTTCTACACTATCTACAGATAATTCACCATCTATAGAAATTGATAACGTTGGCGCATTGGCAGTTGAACCATCGTCAACTCCAAAATAATGAGCACCAGTAGTTGCTGGGTCATCTACATTTAATCTTAAAAACACATAATCACCTTCAACTGCACCAGCATCATATTGCGCATTTAAATAGTCTACTAAAGCATTATCTCCATTAACATTTGTTTCTTCAAAACGTGCAGTATCTAAAGATCCAGCATCTACATTTTTTGAGAAGTAATCATCCTGAATTGCTGTAACATCAGCTGTAGCATCTGGATACGCGCCATCATAATGGTCTGCAGGATAAATAGTGCTAGCCGCATTATAAGGAAGTCCATATAAATCGACATTGGAAGATATCCATTCGCGACCATAATTGACATGTACTTTTAAATTCGCAGAAACTACCAACTGACCTGATGGACGCGCAGGTAATTTAAATGGAATAATACCACTTGTTGTAACTGGGCTTCCGTCTGCAGCACTTGCTCCTATTTTTAACGAATTTATTCCGCCTACATTATTTCCATTCAAATAAGGATTGTTAGCAGGCATAGCAGTTATATCAGAAACAATACCATCAACGTGGTAAGCTTGATCTAATACCATCTCTGGCACTAAGTCATAATCTGTTGTTGGACTTGCCTCAGCATCTTCCACTTCTATAGTTAATGTTGGTGCGTTTGCAGTTGAACCATCATCAACTCCAAAATAATGAGCACCAGTAGTCTCTGGGTCATCTACATTTAGTCTTAAAAACACATAGTCGCCTGCAACAGCTCCAGCATCATATTGTGCATTTAAGTAGTCTACTAAAGCGGTATCTCCACCAGCATTTGTCTCTTCAAAACGTGCTGTATCTAAAGATCCAGGGTCAACATTTTTTGAAAAGTAATCATCTTGAATTCCTGTAACATCAGCTGTAGCATCCGGGTAGGCATCATCAAAATGGTCCGCAGGATAAATAGTACTAGCCGCATTATAAGGAAGTCCATATAAATCGACATTGGAAGATATCCATTCGCGACCATAATTGACATGTACTTTTAAGTTCGCATTAACTACTAATTTTCCTTCTGGGCGTACAGGTAGTTTAAAAGGTATGATGGCACTTGTTGTATTTGGGCTTCCGTCTGCAGCACTTGCCCCTATTTTTAACGAATTTATTCCGCCGACATTATTTCCATTTAAATAAGGGTTATTTGCAGGCATAGCAGTTATATCAGAAACAATACCATCGACATGATAGGATTGATCTGTAACAATTTCTGGTGTAACATCATAAGATGTTGTTTGGGCTTGTAATGCAAATGGTGTCACACCTAATGCAATTCCCAATAAAGAATTTAGTAGCGTTGTTTTCATATTGTATTGTTTTAAAGAATTAGTTTATTTAGTTTATTGTACGATTAATTTTTGTGTTTTTAAGGTTATCCCATCCGATATCTTAAGAAGATATAGCCCAGCATTTAAATTCAAATTTGTTTCAAAATTTGAACTTGAATTGGTTGTAATCATTTCACTATGAACTAAACTACCTGTTAGAGAATAGATATTTAGTTTCGTGTTTTCTGATTTAAATCCTTTTAATACGATGGTTAATTTGCCTTCTGTTACTGGATTTGGATAAAGGCTTACATTTGATTGATCGAAAGCATCAACGCTTAAAATATTTTCAATTTCTAACGTTAAAGTTGGTGCTTCTTCTGTTGATTCGTCACTTATACCGTAATAATGGGCACTTGTAGAACCTGTTGTAGCATCTACACTTAACCTTAAAAAAATGTAATCTCCTGCAACGGCACCTGCATCATATTGTGCATTTATGTATGCTGCTAGGTTAGTGTCACCTTCTGAATCCGTATCTACTTGTCGGTCTGTTAAAATCAAAGTGCCTACAGGTTCATTACCATCTACATCTCTAACAACAAATCCATCTTGTAGTCCTGTTGCTGTACCTTGAACGTTAGCAAAAGCGCCATCATAGAAATCATTTGGCGATATAGCGTTTGAGGCATTATATGGTAATCCGTATAAATCGATATCAGAAGAAATCCAGTGTCTTATATAGGCAATGTTCACATTTAAATTTGCAGCCGTCACTAATTTACCTGGTGGACGTACTGGTAATTGAAAAGGAATAATTGCATTTGTTGTAAATCCACCACCAGTTGATGCACTAGCTCCAACTTTTAAGACTTTGGTGCCATCGATATCATTACCATTTAACCAAGGATTTGTACTACCCTCTTCTAAATTAAGAACATCAGATATGATACCATCTCCTGTAGGAGTAATTATATATTCTGTCGTTGGTTCTCCACCAGAATCAGGACTAACCGTTAAGTTAAAAGACTGTGATGTGATACTTCTTCCATTATCTGCAATAACTGTAATATTTTGATAATCGCCAGCATCTAAAAGTGCAGGTGAAAATACAATGTTTCCTGTATTGTCTCCATTGTCAGTTAAGACTCCAAAATTAGGCAGGTTAGATGTTGTAAAAGAAATGGCATCATTACCGATAGTAGCTGCTGAAAAATCTATTTGTAACGTAGTTTCTTCAACCATAGATTGATTTGCTAAGGATGGAGAAATTATTGCTGGGTCAGAATCTGCAACACCTGCTATTGTAACTTGACCTGCGTCTGGTACAGTTTTTACTAGCGTAAACTTTTTACCATTATGTGTTATGATTTCAGAATCTACAGGCTCTCCATTCTGAATGGCGGTAACATTGACCCAACTATTGTCAATTCTTATTTTAACGGTTAGAGGAAAATAGAAAGCGGAGTCTAACATATCATCTGTTAGTGTGTATTTTATTTCACTTTCTGAAACATTATCTATGGTTAAATTATGCGTTGCAAAGGATTGAGAATATTGAGTGACCTCTGTAAATCCGGCTACCCACAATTCTGGTTTGTCTGCTAAGTATTGTAAAAATTCGTTAGTGGTAGTTTCACCCGCTTCATCTAAGCCGTGAAAATGTGTACTTCCCCAACCACGATAGTAATTGGTGCCATATAATGTATTGACATTGTCTAATAGTGGTAAGATATATTGATCTCTGTCCGAATCATTACCATAAATATGAACATTGGAAACGCTATTAACATCTAAATAATTGACGGTGTTGGATTGATTTAGAATTCCTTGGGTGCCTCTAATTCCTATAAATTGTGTTCTAGCAATGGTTTCGTTGCCTTCACCATAGGGATAGGCATAGGTTAGACAATTATTTGAACCAGAGGTTACTTCTGTATCAATAACTGTAACTGTGGCTTGTAATCTTGCGAGATAATCCGCATCAGAAAGGTTGGTTTCACCTTCTGCTGGGTTAGTATACCAATTTCTATCATCGTGCCCATCTATTTGACTTCCTAAAGCCGCAAGGTTATTATAAAGGCTCCAATCTTGAACATTATATGCCGGATCTGCCTCAGTAATCACAAACCAAGAAAAATGGAAACCATATTCAGCAATCATCGATGTCCAAAAAGGGATATCCTGTTCGTTATTGTCATCAATGGTTATTGTGAATGCGGCTAATTTATCGTCATTCCATAAGCAGACATCTCCTTCACCTACGACTTCTGGCCAAACTTTATCTGTTACTGTAAACCTTGTTCCGACAGTCGGATCAAGATTAAAAGTGTTTTGTCCAATCGATTGTATGAAAATCATTAAGAAGACGAAAAGGGTAGTACTTTTTTTAAACATTTGATTTTTATTGGGATTTGTTATTTGTTTCTGTATTTGATACAGATAAGGCTGAAAAATAGAAAGCGTTATTCTCAAATATAAATACAAATAGCTGACTAATCCTAGTGTTTTCAGTGCTTAGCTCAATAAAACAGACAAAACTAACAAACAATTAAACAGATAGTATAAACTTCAATTGCGCTTTTTGAGAATAATGGGTAAAATTAAGGTGATTATTGTGAGAAATTTAAATTTTATGAATTCAGTTATCAATTTAATAACTTTAAAGTGTGATTAACTGTAATTTGTTAAAAACTGATGGTGTAAAATAATCCAATTACCAAACGAAGAAAATTTGCTTTTTTGTTTCACCTTCAGTAGTATATTCTAATAAATATTTCCCAGTAGGTAGTTTTGAATTTTCACTTCGAAAAACATGATCTGATAAGTCAGAAGGATTTATAGTCTGTTCAAAAACCTGCTCACCTGAAAAATTCAGTAATTTAAGTTGTACAGTTTTACCTTGTTTAAAACCTAAGAAGTACACGTTAAATTCTCCATTATGCATAGAGTTTGGTGCAATAATAATATTGTTTTTAATAGATTCTATGTTACTAATATTACCTTCATTAAGTTCAGGATATCCAACAGTAATTTCAAGCGTTGGTTGGTTTTCTTTTTTCTTACCATTGGCACTTACAAAGTTCCATCTATTATAATCTGAAACATCTTTAGAGTTTGGGTTCATTCTTAAAAAGATATAACCCGTAGAGTTTGTTTCTGTTTCAAAAATGGTGTTCAAGTAATCTTTGAGTCCTTTTTGTCCAATGTTATTTGTTTTAATGTCTCCGGAATACATATTAGGGTCTACAAAATTATTCTGAATGGGTCTTGCCGAAACATCTTGTCCAAAAGTTCCTTGATAATAAAGGTCTTCAGTGACCCAAAAGTTCGATTTTGGAGGCAATGCATATAAATCAATGCCTCCTTCGGGTTGATTATCTACTTTAGATAAATACACTTTAAAATTAGCAGATAGAATTTTTTTGCCTCCAGGGATTTCTGGAAGCTTAAATGGAAAGACTCCAGCACCGTCAATATTTTCGCCAACACCTCCAATACGAATTTGTGGTTGGCCATCCCAGTCTCCTTTACCTTTGGAGTGAATCTGTCTATCTGAAGCTTCCGAAGGTATTTCAAAAACCTGATTAGCCTCATCAATTTTAGTATATTCAAAGGCTCCAATATTAACAAAGTTACCTAAGGACCGTTTGTTTTGACTTGCGTCTAAATTTGGTGCCATATCTGATGTTCCACTGTTCAGAGCTTTTGAATTAGGGCCTAAAGAGAAATCAAACAGAGCCCAATTATTAAAGCATTTGTCATAATCATGTACGGAGACAGGAAGCGTTAGATTATAATCTGCAATCCCTTTTATGTTCTTAAATAGGACATCATTAGACAGGTTATTTCTTATAAACAGATTTGAAGAATCATTTTCGCCAATGATCTGTATGGCAAGTGGTGCATTTGTTTCGCTTTTATCGGTGAAATTTAAACCAAAATAGGGATTTACAACTGTATTATTAACAATTTTTAGATTGTTCAATTGACCAGTGAGAGATATCCCTTTTTTACCATTTGTAATAACAATATTGTTTTCAAAAATACTCTCAGAAATAATGGTTTTCAACCCGTAAATACCGTTTAACACGCCTATTTGCGCTCTATTTGATTTGGTGAAATTGATAATTGTATTACCTCTAAAAATGTTACCTTTTGTTTCTTTCTCGGTAAAGTATATGCCTGAGTTTACTTCAGCATCTGTGGCTATACTTTCTTTAATTAAGTTGTATTCTAATAAATTATAATCTCCTAAAATAGTAATGGCATTATGGCTAAAAAAATTGATACGATTATTCCTGATTTGAGTTTTTTCACCAGAAACTATAATACCGTTTTTGTAATGAGAAATGACATTACTTTCTATTTTACATTGCGTTCCTTTGATATCGATTGCAGTATCATCCTTAGTATTTGAAATAAAATTATTTTCCGTTAATCTGATTTTCGAACTATTTTGATGTATAAAAACAGTATTTGAATTGAAGGCTCCATTAAAAGTAATATTACTGAATATCCACTTGGATGCAGGCGATTCTTCAGTTCCAAATATTATAGAGTTTATCGTAGGATTTTGGTCTGTAAGTCCAGAAATAGTAATGTATTTTTCGTTTTGGCCTATAACTTTGACGTTTCCATGATTTCCGGAAAGTAAGAATATCACATCACCTGCTTTAAATTCTATTCCTTTTTCAAAAACACTTTCTAAGCTTCCCCATGGATTAGCTTTACTTCCGTCGTTATTTGTATTCCCGTTTACTGGGTCACAATAGAAATCAGTTGCGTAGATCGCTTGTGCGAATAAGAAAAAGAGAAAGAAGTAGCCGTAAGTTTTCATAGTAATTAAACGTTATTGGTTGATTAAAAAATTCGGAAAATCTTCTGTTTTTTCACAGTTCAATTGTTCCATGACTTGTTGTAATTCCGTTTTTAATAAAGATATAGTATGGTCTCCTCCCTTTTTTCCTAATGCCGAAACACCATACATAAATGAACGTCCTAAAAATGTAAATTTGGCTCCCGATGCTAAAGACCTAGCCACATCTGGACCAGAACGAAGTCCACTGTCCATCATAACCTCAATCTTATCTCCATATTTTTGAGCAATAGTTTTTAGCGGTTTTATAGTGGATTGTCCTGCGTCTAATTGGCGTCCACCATGATTGGAGACTATAATGCCATCTAATCCTAAGCGTATGGCCTCTTCAGTGTCATGTTCAGAGGCGACACCTTTTAATACGAGTTTTCCTTTCCACATATCTCTAATAGGCTTTATTTTTTCTTCATTTAATCGTCCACTAAAGGTTTGATCCATAAACTTACCTAATTGTCTTAAATCTAAGCCTTTTGGCATGTAAGGTTTTAACGTTTCAAAACTGGGTTGCCCGTATTTTAAAGTTTCTAGAGCCCAATGTGGTTTACCTAAAATTTGTAAAATATTTTTAACAGACATTTTTGGTGGCATGGCCAAGCCATTTCTGATATCACGAGGTCTAAAACCAAAGGTTGGAACATCACATAAAATAACAAGCACTGGGCAATGTGCAGCTTCCGCACGTTTAATAATATCATCTCGCAACCGATCTTCTGTTGGGTGATATAATTGAAACCATGCTTTGCCTTCCGTAAGTTCACTAGCACGCTCAATACTTGTTGTGGTAACTGTACTGAGAATAAACGGAATATTGTGGTTAAATGCCGCTTTTGCTAATATTTCAGGGGAATTTGGCCACATTAAGCCTTGAAGGCCAACAGGTGCTATTCCGAAAGGAGCGTCATATTCTATTCCAAAGAGATTTGTTTTTAAAGACGCGCCAGAATGATTTTTTAAATAATTAGGTTTTAATTGTACGTCTCTAAGCTCAGCGGTATTCCGATGTAAGTTAATATCTTCATTGCAGCCTCCATCTAAATACTCAAAAGCAAATTTTGGTATTTTTTTTTGCGCCCTTGATCTTAAATCAGTAACCGACGGATATTTTGTGTTTATCTTCAAAGTCATTAGGTTTTACTTTAGAATAAAGGGTATATGTTTTTTCAAGCCATAATTCTTTTTTAAAAAATTAGAAGCCAATTTTCCATCCATAATTACTATAGCAGCTCCTAACGCCGAACCTAATGAAGAACTGGTTGACCTCACTTTCAGCTTACTTAAACGATGAGTCAATAATTTTATAAAGACGTCATTATCGCTAAACCCTCCATCAATATACAATCGTTTTATTGAACTGTTAGTGCCTAATGTGGTTTTTATACTTTGTATTTGTATATCGATAAGCTCTATCATTAATTGATGATAAGCGTCTTGATAATTGTCATGTTTGAGGTTCGTTTTCTCTGGTGCTTCTGTGTTGACCAAATATTTCCACCTAAAACATGGACTGAAATTATATGATAATCTGTTGAAAATTTGACTATTAAATGTTACTGATTTGTGTCGGTCTAATGGCACGTCAAAATATTGACTTAATTGTGTAATTTGATGTATGTATTCTTTTCCTAGTAACAATTTTGCCGATTTCACAGGCTTGCCATTAACTTTCATGTAATTAATGGTGTCATTTTGAAGATCTTCGTTAGTTAAGGAAACGTCGGAATACGGATTTAGCGATACACTCCAAGTACCCGTTGAAACCAAAACAAATGGTTTTTTAGACCCTTTTAAATAAGGTATTAGCGCTGAAGAACTATCATGAATACCCACTCCAATTTTTACGCGTTTTCCATTATAATATTTAGAAATACATGTTTCGGTTGAAACAATTGGCGGAAGTATTTGGTCAATATCTTCTTTGTAAACCCAACTGTGATAATCTTTTTTACCATAATCCCAAAGTGAAGTGTGGCAGCCAATACTTGTAAATTCACTAAGCGGAACACCTGTAAACATATAACTAAGATATTGTGGCAAGTGTAAAGAATACTTTATGTTTTTGAATACGTCTGGTTGCTTATATTTTAACCAATATAACTGCATTCCAGAATTTAGCATACCAGATTGTGGAGATCCCGTTTCAGTAGAAATATCTCCATGCGTGTTATTAAACTGTTCTAAAATATCTGATGGAATAGGCTTTAAATAATTATAAAGTGGTGTTAGTAGATCTCCGTTTTTATCTAAATGAACAAGACTTGCTCCATATGTAGAAAAATTAACAGCTGTAATAGTGTAGGTGTTGGAATCTAAAATATTTTTAAATACTAATTGTACCCATTTTTGAAGCGCATGAATATCTTCCGTTGGAAACCCATCTTCATCAACAATTTCTTCTAACGTAGTGTACTCTTTATAGACTTCGTTATAGTTAGTATCGAATAGGAAAAACTTTTTATTAGTCTTTCCTATATCGAATATTGCTATAACCTCTTGTTTTATTGGAGTACTCATAGTGTTTTTACAAACCTGTTGCTGTAGAATTCATTCCTCTTTCTTTAATCAATACATTTCTTACATCTAAAAGCCTGTAAGCAGATATAGGATCAATGGCTCCATTATTTCTTAATCTGGCTTCGGCTAAAATTGTTTTTACATCCGTGTTAAAAGCGTCTTGTAAAATGCGTTGTGCCGTTACCACATCATTTTGTAATTGTGCTTCTTCGAGCGCTTTTTGGTCAATTAATAATGCTTTTGCATAAGCCGTTTCAATGGCTTCAATGGATTGAATTAAATCCTCTAAAGGATCTTTTAAATTATGGCTTGCATCGATCATCCATGCAGGAATTGGGTTATTTGCAGGATTATTTTCCATTCCAAAAACCAACTCATTGAATATTAGAAATAATTGATAGGGTTTCATGACGCCAACACTTAAATCATCATCACCATATTTACTATCATTAAAATGAAAACCACCTAACATGCCTCTTGTCATTAATGTGGCAACAATATGCTCAATATTTGTGTTTGGTAAATGATGTCCTAAGTCCACTAAAGTATAGGCTTGTTCACCTAAATCTTTAGCTAACATATGAGACGTTCCCCAGTCTTGAATCACCATAGAATAGAAATTTGGCTCGTAAGGCTTGTATTCTATAAACAGTTTCCAATCTGCTGGTAAATGGGCATAAATTTCTTTTAAACTTGCTAAGGTGTTTTCAAAAGCACGTCTAAAATTGAGCTGACCAGGAAAATTAGATCCATCTGCTAACCATACCGTCAAAGATTTTGAACCTAAGGCAATTCCATAATCTATAACCGCTTTATTGTGTGCCACAGCTTGATCTCTCACGTTTTTGTCTGTATGACATAAAGACCCAAACTTATAACTATATTCTTGGTTGTCTTGATCTTGAAACGTGTTGGAATTCATGGCGTCAAAATGAAGCCCTAAATGTGTTGCTTTTTCTTTAATGGCATTAGTATTTTTAGGAATATCCCAAGGAATATGTAAAGACACTGCATTTGCAGATTTGGTTAAAGCATTAATAACACCAATATCTTCTAATTTTTGTTCTAAAGTACTGGGTTCTCCGCCAAATCCGAATTTTCCAAATCGTGTGCCTCCTGCGCCTAATGCCCAACTTGGTATGGCAATATTATAGTTTGAAATGGTATCTATAATATCTTCTAAGTTACTATGTTTTCTAGATAATTGGGTTAGATTTTCCTTATGTTCAACTAATAAATCTTTATTTAAGGCTACTATTTCTTCTTGATGTATTTGCATAGTTATAGTTTCAAAGATTGATTATCGTACAAAGGCATTTGCCATCCCTCCGTCTACATTAATAATGTTTCCTGTGCTTTTATCTAAAATAGCAACTAAAGAAAATACGCCATTTGCAATATCAGCAGGATAAATTATTTCGTTTAACAAATTTCTTTTGGCATAATGTGCAGGCAATTCTTCAACTGTAATGCCATAGGCTTCAGCGCGTCCTTTTGCCCATTCGCCTTCCCATATTTTACTACCCACAATAACACCATCTGGGTTCACAACATTCACTCTTATTTTATCAGTTCCTAATTCAGCAGCTAATAATCTAGACATGTGTTGTTGTGCGGCTTTTGCTGTACCATAACCTACATTGTTAGGCCCTGAAACGAGACCGTTTTTGCTCGCTATATTTACAATATCGCCACCTAATTTTTGTTTTTTGAAAATTGTAACGGCTTGTTTTGCTAATTCAAATTGACCTTTAACCAATACATTTTGCAGAATATCCCAATCTTTATCCGTGGTTTCTTCTAATGGTTTTGAAATCGCTAAACCAGCACTGTGCACTACGATATCTACACCACCAAAGGCTAAACAAGCCTGCTTATAGGTGTTGGCGATAGATTTGCTGTCTGTGACATCTCCTTGAACATAAATTGCGGTATCGTTTTTATAGGTTGTGATGGCTTCTTTTAGTCGGTCTTCTGATAAATCTGTAAGTACAACATTGGCACCTTCTGCTGCTAACTTATCGGCAATAGCTTTACCAATACCTCCACCAGCACCTGTAATTAAGGCTACTTTTCTAGACAATGATTGCTCTTTTGGCATGCGTTGTAGTTTAGCTTCTTCCAATAACCAATATTCAATATCAAAGGCTTCTTGTCTAGGCAATGATGTGTATTCTGAAATGGCTTCAGCACCACGCATTACGTTAATGGCGTTTATATAAAACTCACTTGCTACACGAGCTGTTTGTTTATTTTTTGCAAAACTGAACATGCCAATACCTGGATACAAAATAATGACTGGGTTTGCATCTCGTATTGCAGGACTTGTGTCGTTTTTACAAGTCTCGTAATAAGCTTCATATTCCTTTCTGTAGTTATCAAATGCCGGCTCTAATTTTTCAAAAATGAGTTCGGTGTTATTTACATCTTCAGAAGGACTTAAATTGAGTACTAATGGTTGAATTTTGGTTCTTAAGAAGTGGTCTGGACATGATGTTCCCATGGGGGCCAATCGCTGTAGATCTTTACTATTTATAAAGTCTAAAACTTTGTCGTCATCTGTGAAATGGCCAATCATTCTGTTTTCTGAGGCACATAAGCCTCTCAGTATTGGTGCCAATACAGCTGCTTTTTCTAGGCGTTCTTCTTTGGGAAGACTTTCAACTGTTTGGCCGCCAAAAACCTCTCCATTTTCAGAAATTTTGTTTTCGATATAAGCAGATGCCATCTCTATGACTTCTAAACTGTTGATATAGCATTCGTATGAGGTATCTCCCCAAGTGAATAAACCATGGGAACCTAAAACAATACCTCGAATGCCTGGGTTGTCTGCTAAACATTTTTCGAGCATTAAACCCAATTCAAAACCTGGTTTTTTCCAAGGCACCCAACCCATGGTGTCGCCCCAAATTTCTTTGGTTACTTTTTCACTGTCTTTTGCAGCAGCTACGGCAATTAAAGCATCAGGATGTAAATGATCAATATGTTTAAAGGGTAACAATCCATGAAGCGGAGTGTCAATTGATGGTGCTTTGCTATCCAAATCAAAAATACAGTGATTGAAAAGCGCCACCATTTCGTCTTCATAGGCAACACCTCTGTATACTTTTTTTAAATCTCTTAAGCGATCGGTGTACAAGCCTGCGATTCCGCTTCTTGTCAGAGTGCCAATATCTCCTCCAGATCCTTTTACCCACATAACTTCAACATCTTTATTTGTTAAAGGGTCTTTCTCAATAGTTTTGCAGCTTGTATTTCCTCCTCCGTAATTGGTAATTCTTAGATCACGACCTAAGATGTTAGAGCGATATAAGAATAGTGCGACTTCATCATTTTTTATCTTTTCTACTTTAGTGTCGTCCCATAGATAATCTACATAACGGTAATTTTTTATTGACATGTTAGTGGGTTTTATATGTTAAAAAAGTGTCGATTTATACGTGTATAATAAACTTCGACTCCTCTCAAAAATACATAAATAGCCCACTAAACCTAAGGTAAACAGGCGCTGTCATATCATAAAAGACAAATAAAACAAGTAATTAATCAGATTGTATAAAATTTGATATCTTATAAAAAAGTGTAATGTGGAAGGGCTTATTATTCCTTAGTCAGATTAAATTCTCCTGCACCTTTAAAAAGTAGATAACCAAAGCTGAGCAATCACAGTTCTAAAACAAGCACACCAAACCAATCCTATTTCTTCTTCAGACCAAGCTTATGCCCATAAAAAGCATAATATAGAATAACGACATAGCAAGGTAATAAGATCCAATAGCCAAAAGATGAAGCTTCAGCTATGGCAGATGTTTCCAAAATTCCATTGGTTATAAGTTCCTCTTTTTTATGATCGACAATAGCTCCATATAAAGGAGGTAGAATAGCACCACCTGAAATAGCCATAATCAATAAGGCAGAAGCCGTTTCTGTAAACTTCCCTAAGCCTGTTAATGCTAAAGGCCAAATGGCAGGCCAAACTAAAGCGTTCGCGATTCCTAATGCCGAAACAAAAAGAACAGACGTAAATCCAGTGGTAAACACAATACAAAACGATAATACAATGCCTAATACAGCACTTAGTTTTAGTGCCAATGCCTGACTTATATATTTTGGGATTAAAAAGACACCCAGGGCGTATGTGCCTACCATAGCCATTAAAGTAAACAAGGTGAAAAATTTAGCCGTTTCAGCAGGAATATCCAAGGCTATCCCATAAGCTATAATAGTATCTCCAGCGATAACCTCAACACCAACATAAAGAAATAGCGCTAAAACGCCTAACCATAAATGCGGGAATTGAAAAATAGAGGTTTTAGATTTTTCACCATCTTTTGGAACCTCTATAGGTTCGGGCTCTACATTTGGTAACGGAGCTTTTCGTATTAAAATACCTAGTATAAATAACACAACAGCCATAATAATGTATGGTGTGATAACACTATCTGCCATGGTGTTTAAGATACTTGCTTTTTCGGCGGCATCTACAGTGCTTAATTGGGCTTTCATATCGTCGATTCCCGACAATAAAATGGCACCAAAAATAACCGAACCAAGGGCTCCTGCGACTTTATTCGCAATACCCATAATAGCAATACGCTTTGCGGCACTTTCTATAGGACCAAGTATAGTAATATATGGGTTAGATGCCGTTTGCAATAAGGTCATTCCCATCCCTTGTATAAAAATTCCGGCTAAAAACATCCAATAAGTTCTCGCATTAGCCGCAGGAATAAAAACCAAAGCACCTATGGCCATAATGGCTAAACCTAAAGACATGCCTTTTTTAAATCCTATTTTATTTATAATATAAGACGCTGGCAAGGCCATCACTACAAACGATATATAAGATGCCGATGCCACCAAATATGACTGTGCATCTGTTAGCTCGTTTATGGTTTTCATAAAAGGGATTAAAGCACCATTAATCCATGTAACGAAACCAAAAATAAAGAATAAGCCTGCAATAATTAGTATAGGAACTAAGGTGCTGTGTTTAGGTTGTGAAATAGTCGCTTTCATGTTTAGCTAGTGTTAAGGTCATTTGTTTCTACTGCCAAGATATTATATTTTCTTTCAAAATCTTTAAAACACAAAAAAACTCTTACACTAAAAAAGTGTAAAAGGCCTTTTTTCTATAATAATACATTAGCTTTTAAAAGTAATTACGGAAATCAGTATTCAAATAACAATAGTTATACTTATTTTTAAGTTTTCAATAAACTAAAGTTACTAATGGCACTATATCAGGTATCTGTAGTAAAACAGCAACTTAAACTGATAGTAAAACAATTTGCAGAAGCTGTCACTTCGAGCGCAGTCGAGAAGTCTCAACCATTAGAAGTGCCACTACTAAACAAAAAAATCGCTTTCAAATAGAGCTACTAAAAGGAAATAATAATACGTTCACAATGCTTAGGGTTTTATCCATTTTAGACTTTACTTTTGTACTATTCGTATAAAAGAAGCAAGAATATTAAAACAGAAGTGGTATTATAGACATAAGCATCACAAACCTAATACCCCCTTTAATAAGGAATTATAAAATAAACATTATGAGTAAAAACGCTGAGGTAAAATGTCCCAACTGTAAAGAAGTTTTTAAAGTAGACGATTCGGTGTATACAGACATTGTAAAACAAGTGCGCGACCAACAATTTCAAGAGGAAGTCAACAACCGTTTAGAAGTCGCTCAAAGAGAAAAGCAAGCAGCCATTCAATTAAAAGCCGCGGAATTAAAAAATGAGTTTCAAGGCCAATTAGCTCAAAAACAGCGCGAAATAGAAGAGTTAACCCATAAAAGTAAAGCGCAATTGGTCGATGAGGTCTCTAAAAAAGAGAAACTCATTCAAGACTTACAATCTAAAATCCAGAATTCAGAAACCCAGAAATCATTAGAATTATCTAATGCAGTTAAGGATGCGGCTGAAGCATTATCTAAAAAAGAAGCCGAAATAAAAGCCTTAGAAGCTAAAATAGAAAACACCAACATCCAAAAAACATTAGAACTGTCTACAGCCGTTAGAGAGGTAGAAAAAGAAAGAGACCAGCTCAAAAACGATTTAAAGAGCAAAGACACCGAAAAAGAACTTTTAGAAAAGTCTTTAGTAGAACAATTCAAAAATAAATTAGAACACAAAGATGAGGCCTTAAAACTAAAAGAAGAGGAAATAGAACGCCTTAAAGATTACAAGCAAAAGCTATCCACCAAAATGATTGGCGAAACACTAGAGCAGCACTGCGAAACCGAATTCAATAAATTACGAGCAACCGCCTTTCAAAATGCCTATTTCGAAAAAGATAATGATGCCTCTGGCGGTACCAAAGGCGATTATATTTACAAAGAACAAGATATAAATGGCAACGAAGTCATTTCTATTATGTTCGAAATGAAAAACGAAAACGACCAAACCGCAACCAAAAAGAAAAACGAAGATTTCTTTGCCAAACTAGACAAAGACCGAAAAGCAAAAGGCTGCGAATATGCCGTATTAGTGTCCTTATTAGAAGCCGATAACGAATTTTACAACACAGGGATTGTAGACGTCTCTTACAAATACGACAAAATGTACGTGGTACGTCCGCAGTTTTTTATCCCTATCATATCCTTGTTGCGTAATGCAGGCATGAAATCATTACAGTACAAAGCCGAACTAACACTCATGCGGAATCAAAATGTAGATATCACTAATTTTGAAGAAAAAATAAACGATTTTAAAACTGGTTTTGCAAGAAACTACGATTTGGCTAGTCGTCAATTTGGGGAAGCTATTAAAGAGATTGATAAAACCATGAACCACCTGCAAAAAACCAAAGATAATTTGCTGTCCTCAGTAAATAATCTGCGTTTGGCCAACAACAAAGCTGAAGACTTAACCATTAAAAAGTTGACGCGTGGCAATCCCACAATGAAACAAAAATTTGAAAACCAATAGGCGCACAAGCCCTAATTAAATCCTTAAGTAAATGACAACCTTTCCAAACATAAATAGAACCGCCGTAATCATTGTAGGAAAACAACCTTTTTACGATTGGGTTAACAAAGTCTTTCCAGAGGACGATCCTATGACTCCAAATAGTGTAGTTGAGTACAACAGTTACCTCTTAGAGTCCTATTTATATTTTGAAGAACCAAAAGAGGCATTGAAGAACTATTGGAAAACCATTTTTGAGAATGAGCTCACCGAAATGTGTACGGATAAAAACGAATGGCCAGAAATAAGTTGGACGCTTTTTAACAACTATTTTCATTGTCATTTTAGCAGTATGGTTTTTGATTTAGATAAATCACGGTTAAAACGAGAAGTTTTAGAATGGTAAACTAATAACAGTTATCATCACCACCCAATCCTAGAGCTGTAAAAGTACAATAGGGTTAGCGCTAGGTTTAAATAGAGCTATGAGTTTAATAAACTAGGTTCTATTTTATTAATATATTTTTCATAATCATTTGCAAATTTGAGAGTTAATAAACCTGTATTTTTATATTTGTTTTATTGTTAGCTATAAATTCTTGGTGTTTACTAAGGCTTAAATGTTATATATGAAAACAAAACTTTCCCTACTCCTTATTGGTCTTTTTACCCAAAGTCTATTCGCTTTTCAAAATACTACTAGTCACACAACACTGAAAAAAGTGGATAGCTTAGTATCAGAAAAAGCATACAAACAGGCTTATGAGGTTATAGAAGAATTGCAACAAAAAACACCCAAAATTAATGAGTTGTTTCACTTAATTCAAAGTAAACAATTTTACTGCAAAGGTCTTTTAGAAGAGGAGCAAGAAAAATATGCAAAAGCTATCGTTTTATATCAACAGGCGCAAGACGCTTTAGGGACATATGAAACTTCTGCTGAAGACACCTATAAAGTAACCTTGTTTAGCCGTATATACCATTCGTTAGCCTATTCGGGCAACTGGCAAGCTGCGCTAGAAAAAGGAACTGAGGGCTTGGCTTTTATGAATACAAGAGTAGATAAAGAAGTACAAGCAGATTACATTTACGACTTAGGATATATTAATGACCGCTTAAAGAATTACACCGACGCAATTGACCTATATCAACAATCTATTGCAAGTTATAAAACATTTGAAGCCGATAAAAATTTTGATTTAGGTTTGGCTTATAACAATTTAGCTACCGTTTATAAACATATAGGTTTTTTTTCTGAACGTCTAAAAAGCTATGAAAAAGCTAAAGAATATTGGGAAAAAGATAGAGATATTGACCCGTCATATCTTATAACCCTTTATGGGAACATGATGAAGATGTATATAGAATATGGTGATGCGAGTAAGGCAGAAGCGTTGTTTTCCACCTTAAATAAGCTGCCAAATACGAAGCGGCAAGTTGCCAATAGGGTTAGTAAATTTAGGTTAAGTGTAATTTATTATACCTTTTCTGAGCAGTTGACTAAAGCAGAACAGCAATTAGCGCAGTTCACGTCCTTTTTTTCTGCGTTATCTGCAAAAGAAAAACAACAATTCAGCCATCATTACTTAGCGACATTAATTGAGTTGGGCGATGCGTATGTTCTAGAAAAATTAGATCAAAATGCTAATGTAACACTCCAACGTGCCTTACAGATTTCACAAAAGTATCAACAACCCTACTATGAGATGCTAACCAATAGCAGTTTAGCAAAATTAGCGACTCAAAATAAGCAATATAAAGCAGCAATTACTTATCTAGATAAATCGTTGGATATAAACAATACCACGCCTATCGGAATGGTAAACGTAGTTAATATTTTGATTAAAAAGGGGAACTTGCAAGTGCAACTAAACCAGCTACAAGAGGCCAATAAAACCATACGTAAAGCTTTAACAGTTTTGGCTAAAAAAGAGGTGAACTCAGTAGAAGATATAACGATTGAAATTTTTGAACAGCACCACAGCTCTTTTTTTGTTATGGCAGTTAAAAATTCGGCAGCTTTTTACAAGGAAATGTTTTACAAAACCCAACAAGAAGCAGATGCTCAACAAGCCAAATATCTCTATGAGTTGGCTGCTGAAGTTTTTGGTTTGTACTATCAAAATGGGGAATATAATACCAACTTAAATTTTTATAATAAGGCTATTAATGAAGGTATTTATGAAATGCATCAAGCTTTAAAAATACCGTTGTCGGGAACGATACTTGCTAAGATAGAAGGTAATAATTCGCAAGTATTGAGAAATGAGTTTGAACGGAAGCATTTTCAATTTATAGCTGTAGAAGATAGTTTACTAGACCAACATAACTTATTGAAATTTCAGCTTGAAAATTTTCAGGAAAACAAAACTGAAAAGACAACACCACAAGAGCTTCAAGATGCAATAGCAAAAATAGATGCAACTTTAGCTGCCGAGCATCCATTTCTTCAGTCTTTTTATAAAGAAGAAATACGTCTGAAAAAGGTACAGAATCACCTTTCTGAAGATGAGTTGCTCATAAAATATTTTTTAGGTTTTGAGTTCGCTTATGCCATAGGTATTTCGAAGAATGGCGTTCAATTATTTCAGTTATCAGAAACAGACACACTAAAGGCAAAACTAGATAAATTTAATAGGGCTTTGCAAAACCCGCAAAAGAATACAGTGTCGCAGGCGCGGGAACTGTATTCGCAATTAATACAACCTTTGGAAGACGAGGTTGCTCGCTATAAAACCCTTACCATTATACCTGATGATGTTTTACATTATTTGCCGTTTGAAGTGCTTGAAAATAAGACTGCTTTACTTTTAAATTCGCATAAAATTCAATATGCAAATTCCTTGGCATTATGGTATTTTCTTAAGACAAACCCAAATCAATCTAAAGGCGATAAAAACTTACTCGTTGCATTTGCACCGCAATATGAATCAAATAATAACGATCAAGTAAATTTACGAGACCATAGGTTTAAAGAAATACAAGGAGCCAGAAATGAAGCTAAAAATATTTCAGCCACGTTTGAAGGCGATTTGTTTTTAGATGATAAAGCTTCCATTGACAACTTTATGAACCATACAAATGCCTATAAAATTTACCATTTGGCCATGCACGCTGTTTTAAATGAAAACGAGCATACCAAATCAAGTCTGGTTTTTCATAATAACGATTTCTTTAATTTCTCTGCGCTATACAACATGTATTTTCCTGCCGAGTTAGTGGTGTTGAGTGCCTGTAATACTGGTGTAGGTAAATTATCTAACGGTGAAGGCTTACTTAGTTTATCGCGAGCTTTAACGTATTCTGGAGTGCGATCGAGTGTCTATAGTTTATGGGCCGTCCCAGATGAAGAGACTTCAGAAATAATGGTGTCTTTTTATCACTATCTAAAAGGTGGGAAAGATAAAACGAAGGCTTTAGCTTATGCTAAAAGAGATTTTATGCAAAATAACCCTATGAAATCACACCCTTATTATTGGGCCGGTTTTGTTGTAAATGGTGATACCCTTCCCGTAGTAACAGGTAATGATAATTGGATAAAGTATATGCTGTTGGCTACTGGACTTATTTTGGGATTAGCTGCGTTTTTCTACAGACGTCATAAGCAAAGAGAAGCATCAATTTAAGGTTTCGATTAATTGTTGTGCAGACGCGCTTAATTGGCTTTCAGAGTGTGCAACTTTCGTAAGCCACTTTTCAGATTCTGATACGTTTTCCAGTTTCATATAACTCAATCCTAAATACCAAAAAGCAGGTATAGAAAAATTGCTTTCATTCGCCTCCCATGCATAACTTTCTAAAACAGTAATACCTTCAGAAATTTTATGGTTTGCCAAAAGGCTAACCCCTTCATAGAACTTAAAATAATCCTTTTCATTAGTCGCATAGAGCTCATGGAAAGTGATTGCAGCTTCGTTAAATTTTTTGTCGTCATAAAGGGCAAAAGCTGAACTTTCGGCACGCTCTAATGGCACATCACTTCGAGTGTTTAAATCTATGACGTTGGGATAAACCTCAAAATTTTCTGTATATAAGGTATGGTAATCATTGGATGTTGTATCAATAAAGAGCGAACCAATTGCAACAAAAATCGCAATCGCAGCAGCATATAAATACCATTGAGGTATGCCCGAGGGCTTTTTATCAAGGTTTTGTAATCTACCCTTTAAAACATCGTGCTTTTCTTGTGCAATGGCAGATTTAATGTTCAGTTCCTGATAAAACTCATTCCGCAATTCGGCATCGTCTTGCAAATAGTGTTGCAATTGCTCAAATTCTTTTTCAGAGAGTTGATGACTGAAGTATTTTTCTATTAACTCTTCCTTATTCATATCTTTTTCTCACTAATGCTTTCAGCTGTTTTAGGCATCTTGATTTTTGGCTTTTTAGCACATCTTTTGATGAGTACTTTAAAGTGCTTTGTATGTCGTCTAAGACCATACCTTTATAGTAATAGAGATCTAAAATTTGTTGACATTTATCTCCTAGTTCTTTCCAAGATTTTCGCAATACTAACTGTTGTTCGTCCGCTGTTTCTGTTTCAAAGACCTTCATTTCTTCAGAAACATGAATAATATTTTCTTCGTGATAAATCTTTTTACTCTTTTTTAAATGCTTGTAGATTTTAAACTTCCCAATAGCAAATAAATAGGTTTTTAAAGAACTACTTAAGCGTTCTAATTTTTGACTTTGGACATTTTCATATAAAGCTATAATAGTCTCCTGATAAAGATCTGAAATATCTTCTGAAGCGATAGAAAATGTACGAGCAAATAAAAAAAACTCTTCTTTATATGTAAGATAGATGCTATCTAAAGCCTTCAAATCATTTTGCTTAAGCTTATCAACTAAATACTGATCTTTAACCATTAATGCGTCATTGATGAAAAAGTAAACCTTACAAAGGTAAACTTTTTTAGTAGAGGCACATAATTAACCCGCTTGGCTTGTCTATAAGTTAAGGTGCGTATTAAAAAACTTTAATATTTTTTTCCTTTTCATGTTTACTTCTCTTTTCTAAAAGTATAAATAGGCAAACCTTAAATCAAAATTAGAATTATGAAAAGATATTTTAGAAAATCTTCTAGATTAGCAACGCTTGTGGTTACGGGACTAATGTTATTTGCATGTAGCAGCGACGACGACGCAGTTAATGACCAAGGCGATGACACATTAGTAGAGTTACCTCCCATTATGTTGGATTGTGACTATTTTAATGAAGACAGAGTGCTAACCAACGATTTACAACGTCCGTTAGATTATGTCATTAGTTGCTGGTCAAGTGTAGAGGGAAGCTTAAAAATTGAACCCGGTGTGGTAATTGCTTTTGAAAATCATGCTGGACTATATGTGAATCTCGATGATAATTTATTTGAAATAAAGGGAACTGCAACGGATCCAGTTATCTTAACGGGCACATCTGAGCAAAATGGCTATTGGCGAGGTGTATTTTTCGCTGATGCTCACAATCCCAATAACCTCATAGAGCATACTATAATTGAATATGCAGGCTCGCAGAACCTCACCACTACCTCTCCTATTTATGAAGGAAGTTTGGCACTAAGAGGAGTTTCGGGAACTGATCCTCAAGCACTAACACTAAACCATGTGGAAATAAGCCATGGTGGTAGTGTCGGATTAGACTATCACGGCGTTACTAAAGACTTTAATGTAGAGACTTCAAACTTAGTTATTACAGGAAATGCAGATGTACCGGTAAAAGTTACTGCAGAGATGGCTCATATTTTTAATAATACATCTTCGTATGCAGGTAACGCAAGAGACTTTCTAAATGTCACAACATCTTATTATGAGATTGAAGAGCAATCAGTTACATGGCAAAAATTAGACGTGCCATATTTGGTAGAGGGTAGGGTTCATGGTAAAAAAGATGGTCATTTAGTCATTGAGGCAGGTGTAGAGATGCTATTTAAACCTGGCGCATATTTACAATTTTCCCCGATGTTACCTACGCAAAGTACAAGCTTTAAAATACAAGGAACAGCGTCAGATCCGGTACACCTAAAACCTTATAATGACGAAAGTTGGGGAGGTATTTATTGGGGCTATACCGATGAAATGAGCAGTATTGACCATGCGATAATTGAAAAAGCAAAAGGAGATTTTCCAGTAGGCAATATCGAAAATACAGGAGCCATATATATGTGGGCAAAACCATATCTAACGGTGTCTAATACCATTTTTAAGGATTTGCAAAATTGTGCGTTCTATGACGGAACAGGTTACGATTTTGACAACGTCACCGTATCTAATGTTACGTTTGATAATGTAGCAGGAGAAATATATTGTTTACCAGAATAATGATATACGGTAAGCACTCCTATTCTAAACAAATCAGCGTAGTGCTTACCGTAAATTTAAATCAATCTTTTAATCCAATTTTAATATATAAAATCCTCAAAAGAGGCCAAAACTTAAAACCTATGAATTTTTTTAAACACACACCCATTTATGCATTACTTATAGTCGCATCACTTTTTATTTATTCTTGTAGTAAAGACGATGACGCCAATGGTAACAATAATTCAGATACCACTATAACGGTGAATGATGGTCGTATTGCTTTTGATGTATCAGATTTTGAAAACACCGCAATGGAAGGGGAGGTTGTCTATCACCTCAATAACCAATACAATATTAAATACCTTAAGATTTCACTTGATGAAGCCATTGTATTAGATGATAATATATGGAGAATCTCTATTGAACAAAACTCTAACGAAACATTGGCCTTACCAGAACCAGGTGAGTATCCCATTGTTCAAGGACTAACAAACACTTATAATCAAGATGCTTTTAATGCTACGATCTCTATGCATACAGATGAAATGACCGACTCAGGTACACATTTTGGTGGCAATAACTCCGAGATAAACGGTACGCTAACAATAGTAAGCAATACAGATGACGTCATTAAAGGTACGTTCAGTTTTGAGGCTTATAATCCTGAAGGAGAAAAAATCACTGTAACCAACGGACAATTTGTGGCACCAGAGAATTCTTTTTGGTAACGCTAAAACGGAAACGACCTCACAGAAAATAACAAGAAGAACATCGTAAGGTGGTACTACAAACGTTGCATCTACATACGTTTTTAGTTTGTGCTATGTGGGTAAGTAATTATACCGTTTTTTAAGCAAAACATAAACAACGCCAATAGTAGAGTCCGGGAACTTCACCAAACATAAAAAGAAAGATAAACGGCAGGCATTCCTGTGTTGAATTAGTCTATTGCTTGCCGGTTTTCTTCAAAATTTAAATAAAACTTAAAACCTATGAAAATCTTTAAACAAACATATTTTGTTACAACAATTTTAATTGTTTCACTTTTTCTTTTTTCTTGCAATAGTGATGACAATGGAAACAGTGATCCCAATCTAAGTTCTACAGAACACCATACCTACAACATCACTCTAGAAAACGGAGAAACATTTACAGGAGAACTACCAAAATATACGGGAGATACATTTTATTATGCTTCATTTATCAATACTGATGAAGATACAAATCAGAAGCATCTAGCTATACTACTTAATGAAACACAGAAAGTTAACTTAGGAGTAGCGTTTATTCTTGATACACAAAATCAACCCAATACAACGTTTAACCCTACGGGTATTAGAATTAAACCATGGAATTCAGAAAAAATTTATACAGCGCAACAATATTCAGCAACCTTAGAAAACTTTGAAGAACATTCTGTCAACGTTTATGGTGAGGATAATCAAATCGCTTCTTTTACACTTCACTTTGAAGGGACTTTCTCTAATTCTTTAAATGATGAAATCGTATCAGGTTCAGGAACCATTACGATTGCAGCACCTTAAAAACAGGCTTTTAATGTCACAAATCTTAATAAAAAATGGAAACTTTAAATAAAAACAGAAACATAATAAAGCTTTGTCTTTTGGTGTTTGCGATGGCCTCGTATAAGGGTGTTGCACAGTCGCCATATGAAAAGCAACTTATAGGGACTTGGGAAATTCAAGGGACATTAATGGGAGATAACGGCGAAGGCTGGTTGGCTCCCCATAAACAAGCGAACCCAGATTGTAAACCAAACCACAGCGTATTTACTGAAGAGCATGTTGCAAAAGAAGTAAGATATAATCAAGATTGTGAAGCCAAAGAAAACACTTTTGAGTGGGAGTTGAATGGGGATACTTTAACACTTTCTAAGGGAGACCGAAGTATAAATTGGCTTATACATAGTATAGAAGACGACAAAATGACTGTTGGTGTCCAAGTTCGGCCAAAATCAGAAAATCGAATGTACGTTGTATATAAAAAACAATAATTATATGAATTTTAGAATAAGAATACTACATATTATAGGTCTTACATTTTTGTCACTATCATTTGTTTTCGGTCAAAGTGTGATGAAATCGACTCAGTTTGACCTTGGATTTTCTCCTGAGTTTATTGACTTTTCATATGACGACCAATATATGATTGCCGAAAACGTAAATCGCTATTCAGTTTGGAATACAACGACCAATAGCAAGGTGTTAGAAGGCAGATATAAATTCAAAATTGGCCGCTTTTTAAATAAAGTAACTATCCCAACAGGAAGTGGCTATTTTCTCTTTGGCAACGAAGCGGTTTTTATGACTGTAGATTATCAGCATAAGAAAACAGAAATCAAGGCATTTAGCCTCAACGATGGTTCTCTAATTTGGGAAAGTGACCAATTAGATATTGGAGTTAGCGTAGCCGAAACGGTTATAAACGCGCACGCCACTGGAGCCGTAGGTGAGGGAGTGCATAAAACCACTACACGAGATGCAGCCTCTGGTGCCAATAACCTCTTTACCAAAGATCGCTTTCTTGATAGATTAATTAACTATATTCCTGAAAAAAATGCCATCATCATAAATGGAAAAAATGGCTTGAGTTTAATTGATATTCGAAAAGGAACCATCCTTTGGACACAAGAGAATTTTAAAGGAGGTATAGGCGAGGTATTATATAATGCCGAAACCGACAAGTTGCTAGCAATTACGATACCAGCAACGGAAGGAGGGTTAGACTTACTAACCACCACACCCGAAGTAGTGGCAGTAGATGGCAATTCAGGCAAACTAATGTGGACTGTAGAATATTCTGGAGACTTCATCCCTAACTATGCCACTGTTGTAGATAATACTTTAGTACTTCCGTATTTACAACTTACACTTATTGATTTACAGACCGGAAAAGAACGCGATGGCCATGTAAAAAAAGGCTTGTCTACTGCCCAAAATGTATCTAAAGGACTGAGAGGTTTAATGGCATTGGACAAAGCAGTAGGTGGAGATTTTGGCAATTCAAAGGAGACTTCAAATAAATACAATCGATTAATTCCTCGTCAACTTCATTTTAACGAAGATGGTAAACTGTGCTATTTTACAATGTTCAATAAAAAAGGCGTATGGGGAATTGGAGGTAAAAAAGGGTATATGATTATTGATATTCACCAAGATAAAATTGATACTCAGGTGCACAATGTGTTAGGGGCACAATGGACAACCCTTCAAGATGACATGTTCGAGGATATTTTTTATGTAAAAGCAAGAGGTAATTTAAATCGCACTATAATCAAAGCAATAGACGTACGTACCGGTGAAACTATTTTTGAAACTGATAAGGCTAAAAATAGCGCTGATATTTCTAAACAATTCAATCCATTTATGATTGATAAAAATAACAACCAACTAGTAGATATTGTATCCAAAGGAATCTATGTTTTTAATGCAAAAACAGGAGAAGAATTATCGTACCTCTCTACGAAAGACTTAGGAATAGGGACTATAAAATTTAGCGAGTTTTATCCTAATGGACTGCTTGTGTTTGGTACTAAAGGAGTAGGTTTAATAGACACTAGCGGAAATATAACCGGAACCATTTCTACTAAGAATTTAAAAAGTTTTGCTGCAACCGAAGATGAACTCTGGTTGTTAGAAAACAAGAAATTTAAGCGTGTAGATACTCAAAAGGGTAACATCCTAGAAGCGACTTCTTTCAATAAAACGGACCTTATATCTTTTAGCTCATCCGGAAAGAGCCTTGCGAGGTGTAAAGGAAACATTGTGGATGTTATAAGATAGATGGGTTTTAAAAGTCAATGGCGCTACAATTGTAATAGTCGCAAGGATCTAAAAAATTATAACCAATTAAGGTGTCAAAGCTAGGTTTCCTACAGCGCTTAAAAATAGGGATCAGTATTTGGAATCGAAATTAAACGAGCTGCCAATAAATCACAACTATAATCTTATAGTTTTAACTAAGGTCTTCCTGTAAAAAAAGAAATCTTAGGTGGTAACACCTTCATTTTGCGTATTTTTAAAGAAATTATAGCATAATGCTCGATTCCTTTTTTGAAAAAATATACCAACATCCTGCTATGAGTAAGGACGATTTAAAAACTAGTGCTCAAGCACATAAAAAAATCACATTTAAAAAAAAATGAGGTTGTTCTACAGGCAGGAAAAACGAGCAATGCCTATTACTTAATCGAAAAAGGGGTGTTTAGGTCGTATATTGTGGATTATAACGGAAATGAAATCACTACTGATTTTTTTGGCTCTAGCGACATTTTAATTGAAGTGGCATCTATATTCCTTCGAGTGCCATCAAAAGAGACATTGCAAGCACTTACGGATGGAGAAGTATGGGAAATTGATTTTAATACGTTTCAAAAACTGTTTACTTCCATTGTAGGATTTACAGAATGGGGCAGAATGTGGATGACGAGCCAACTTTTTGAAGCAAAAAATCGAGCCGTAAACATGCATACCCAAAGTGCCTCTCAGCGCTATTTAGAACTGATGAAAGTCAAACCTCAGGTTATTAAAGCAGTTCCGCTTAAATATATTGCGACCTATCTTGGTATTACAGACACCTCTTTGAGTAGAATTAGAAAAGAAATTTCAAGTTCGAAATAAAACTTGCCTTATGACAAGTTTTTAGTGCGCACATTTCTTGAAATTTGTGAGACTCATAATTAAAATTTGATTATCATGAAAAATCACAATCCTGTAGTATGGTTCGAAATTAATGTAAACGACCTTAATAGAGCTGCTACTTTTTATGAAGCCGTATTAGAAATAACCTTAGAAGATCTAAAAGATCCAACATCAGATGATTTAACGATGAAAAGCTTTCCTAGCGATATGGAAAATTACGGAGCTGCTGGAGCTTTGGTAAAAATGGAAGGCGCAGAGCCATCTGCCAATGGTAGTATGGTGTACTTTGGTTGTAAAGATTGTAAAGAGCCAGAGTCTCGCGTAGAAAAAAATGGAGGTAAAATTCTTCAATCAAAAATGGCTATAGGCGAACACGGTTTTATTTCTGTTGTTATGGATACCGAAGGAAATTCAATTGGTTTTCATTCATTGAAATAAAAAGAAAAGCACACGCGGAAAATTAGAATTGGTCCCATGTTTTTATGTTATAAGCTGCATCCCAAAACTGATATTCCATACGAGATGCGGTAATGAAGGCTTCAGTCATACTTTGTCGTATAGAGGGTGTTGTATTTGCGGCAGCTTTATCACATATAGTTATCGCATTTTTTACCGCTTTAGCAAAATCGTCTCCTCCATAGGTAGCAATCCATTCCTTAAAAGGATTATTCTCAGATTTATAATTGGTAATTATATAGTCTCCGACTTTTTTATATATCCAAAAACATGGTAGTGTTGCAGCCATGGCAACCTCAACAGGCTCTAGTGCTGCTGTGCTTTTTAGAAAATGAGTATAATGATGACAAGCAGGTTGTATGATTCCTTTATCCTCCAATCCAAAGGTTTCAAAATAAGATTCATGTAGGGCTTTTTCTACAACAAGAGCATTTTCCGCAAAGCGCAGATAGGCTAAAGTATCTTCAACAGTGTTGGCTTTAGAGCTAATTATGGCAAGGGCTCTTCCAAAATGCTCTAGATAATAGGAATCTTGTAGCATATAAAACTGAAATTTATCCAGGGGTAGACTGCCGTCTGCTAATTCGTTTACAAAGGGCATATCTATAATAGACTTAAAAATCTCATCAATAGATTGCCACGTGTTTTCAGACCATTTCATTCTTAATAAGTATTTGAGGGTTAAAAAAATGATTTAAAGGACCGTTGCCTTGTCCTGTTTTAGTGTCAGCACCGTGTTTTATAGCATTATAGACATATTGCTGTCCAAGAGCCACCGCTTCGTACATACTTTTTCCTATAGCGAGATATGAAGCTATGGCTGACGACAATGTGCAACCAGAACCATGAGTGTTGTGGGTTTTAATTTTATTAAATTCAAAAGAATGACTGGTATCCGATGCGTCTAAATACAGTGATGTAATCACCTCTGTTTGTTGATGACCACCTTTTAATAAAATATGTTTACAGTTTAATTTCTTTATACGTTCTCCGGCCAACGTCATATCGTTTAAGGTCTCTACGTTTACTTTTGAAAGAATAGCCGCTTCGTCCATGTTAGGGGTAATGAGGTCTGCCATAGGCAACAGCTTTTCAATGATGGTGCTTATTGTCTTTTCTTCAATAAGTCGATGCCCGCTTGTAGCGACCATCACAGGGTCAAATACAATAGGAATCCCTTTGTGTTTTTCCAATTTTTCTACAATAACCTCAACAAGTTCTGGGGTGTGTACCATACCAATTTTTATGGCATCTGGAACAATGTCTTCCATAATGGCGTTAAGTTGTTCGGCTACGGCTGCTATAGGTATAGAAAATATGTTTTTTACACCTTGAGTGTTTTGCACAGGCAAAGCCGTTAATACAGAGGTGGCATAACAGCCCAATGCGGAAATGGTTTTAATATCGGCTTGGATTCCTGCTCCGCCACTACCATCAAATCCGGCGATGGTTAATACAGATGGGTATTTATGAGTCTTCATCTTAAGATTTCAGTTTTTAATTCAAATGCGGCTTTTTGAGGGTCATGTGCATTGCATATAGCGGAAACCACGGCAACACAGTCCGCACCGGCTTCTATTATCGATTTTACATTGCCGAGGTTAATACTCCCTATCGCAACCAAAGGTTTATCTGTAAGTTGCTTAATGGTTCTAATACCGTCAAGTCCCCATTCGGTGACAGTATCCGTCTTGGTTGGTGTTCTAAAAACAGGACTAATGCCTAAGTAATCAGAAAAGGCCACTTGAGCGGTTTCAAGCTGCTTAAGATACTCTACAGAATAGCCTATATATTTGGAGGTAGACCATTGATTTCTAATTACTGAGGGATTCATATCCGTGTTACCGACATGTATACCTATGGCATCAACTTTTTGGGCAACTTCAAGATTATCGTTGATGATTAGGGGAATACGATACTTATCGGTTAATGCTTTTAATTGCGTGGCTTTATGAACAAACGTTTCCAGTGTATCATTCTTTTCCCTTAATTGAATAACATCTACACCTCCCAAAATAGCTTGCTCTGCTACATCTAGAAAATCTTGACCTTTGCAATCTGCTTGGGAAATAACGAGATAAAGTTGATATGGAAAAGTGGACGGTGTTTTCACGATATGGAAATGTTTAGATGAGCGTTAAACTCAGTTTCCGTGATAGTATAAAGCTTGTCCAATATATGCATTTGTAAACTGCCTGGACCTGAGGATTGTTTTTCAGAAAGCTCTCCCGCTATTCCTAGTAAAGCCATGGCAGCGGTAGTAGCTGCTGTCTTATCATTTACGGCGGCTGCAAAAGCGGCAATTAGTGCTGAAGCTGTGCAGCCCAAGCCAGTCACCTTAGTCATCATAGCATGGCCGTTCTTTAATAATATTTGCTTGTTAGCATCTAGAATGACATCTGTTTCGCCCGAAATACAAACTACAGAACCATACTGCTCCACCAATTTGCGTGCTTCATCAATGGCAGCATTACTCGAGGCGGTGCTGTCTACACCTTTGGTCGCAGCGGTGTTGGATTTTGATAAGGCTAAAATTTCAGATGCATTACCTCTAATTACCGTGGGGCGAAATTGTAATAATTGTTGAATTATTTCATCTCTGTATGGTGTCGCACCTGCACCTACCGGGTCAAGTACCCATGGCTTGTTAAGTGAATGGGCAGTTTCTGCAGCCATCAGCATGGCTTCAGACCAATATTCGTCTAATGTGCCGATATTAATTAATATAGCATTTGCAATGCCTGCCATATCTTTAATTTCAGCTTTAGCATGAGCCATAACAGGTGAAGCTCCTACAGCTAGCAATGCATTAGCGGTAGTATTCATTACCACGTAATTGGTGATGTTATGGACTAGAGGAGATTGTTTTTTAACCGATTGAATATGTTTCCAAAGTGATTTTTCCATTGTGATCTATTTTTTTTAAAATTAAAATAGCTTTAAGAAAAAACTGAAAACAAAAAAGGACCACCTTTTAGAAAAGAAGTCTTTTTCTGCTTTTCCCTACGTCGGTGTAAGCCGTATCAGGTTCAAAGGGTCTTTCTCAATTCTTTTCAGAATACCCCTAAAGCATACACAAATTTACAAAAAAAATACGAGGTAGCTCTTAAAGCACCAAAGGCTTCAAAATAAAATCAATAACTTCGTATGGCTTAAAATCATAAATGATGAAAGAGAATAAACCAAGTACAATAAATGAGTTCATAGATAATTCTCCTGAAGAATCCCGTGAGGTGATGATAAATCTTAAAACCCTTATTGAAACCACAGTCCCTAAAGCCGAAGGTGGTATCAGTTGGAACGTACCAATTTATAAATATCACGGTATTGTGGCAGGATTCTCATTAGCTAAAAAACATGTGAGTTTTGGAATTGATGCCTTAACGGAGGAGCTACGTAAAGTCATTGAGGATAAAGGCTACAAAACAGGTAAAAAGACCATTCAGATAAAGTTTAACCAAGACATCCCGTCTACTGAAATAAAAGCGTTGTTATTAAAGCAGATGCAATGTAATGAACAATAAAACAAGCCATATAGTTCTTTGTAACTTAAGTACACAGCCTCCAATCTTGTGATCTAATTCGCAAGTCACCTCTTCAATCACTTCATAATAGCGTAATCCCAAAACAGCAATGCCAGAATAACGAGGACAAACAGAAACGAGCAAACGCGTGGTTGCCATGGTAATTCAAATGGAAGAAGAAGGTTTTGGGCATTGCACCAATACTGAAGCTTGCCAAGTGGAATGCCCAGAAGATATTTCGGTACTAAAGTTAGTAATACTCTATTCTAAACTGATAATGGACTTAGGGTTGTTGTCTGTAACAATCACATTCAATATAGGTGTTTATATTTTAATTGCTTAAGCATTGTATTGAGAGGTGTATTCCATTCGAATTGTAGAAAAATACATAGTATATCCAAAATACGACTATTAGTACACTATTTTAAGTCATTTATACAAAGGTTCTTTATAGGTACAGTTATAAATTAGATATTTGAACGTAAAACAAATATTAATTGGCGTTTATTATGAGTCTAAAAATTAGTTGTTTAACTGTATGTTAGTTCATGTTTATCGCTGTAAATCTTTTTAATTAAACTTTAAAATTATGACTTTAAAATCACTTTGTTTAGGAGTGTTTATTGCGGTTCTCGCTCCATTCGTTTCTAATGCACAAGACCAAACAAAACTCGGCGGATACTTAGCTTATGGTACTGAGATAGAAAATATTGGTATAGGTGTCAATGCAGAATTTCCTATTGCCGACCAATTAACTATAGCACCAAGCTTTACCTATTTTTTACCTAAAGATGAATTTGGAGTAAAAGTTAATTGGTTTGAACTAAACGGAAATGTCAATTATTACTTTGTAGACTCATCAAACATTAGTGTTTATGGTCTAGGCGGACTTAACTACTCAAGTGTTAAGGTGTCTTACGATGACGCTGTTGGATTTGGTGGTGATTTTTCGGCTTCTGATGGTCGCTTTGGGCTTAATTTAGGAGGAGGTGCTAACTTCGAAATTGGTAGTAATATCTTGCCATTTGCAGAGCTAAAGTATGTTATAATTGATGGCGGTCAACTAGTTATTGCTGCTGGTGTAAAATTTAATATTTAAAAAAAAAACCTATGATGAAAGTAAAAAATAATGTATTAAAAGTCCTATTTATAAGCCTAATGTTTTCATTTGCAGCTTGTAGTAGTGATGATGATAATCCAAATGATGATAATGGTGGAACAATTGGAGGCAACCACACCTATGATATAGAGTTGGTGGGTGCTTCTGAAACTATTGAGCTTTCGGCATCTATACCTAACCCTCCTCAAGAAGGTGAAGAGGACGTTTTTAATGTGTCGGCAGTATATGGATCAAATCCTGATGATGGTGATGGTGATGATAATATGGTGATATCGATGTCGATACTTAATAATACCTCATCGGAAATGATTTATGGTTTGTTTAATTTAGGTGATAACCGAGAGGCATTGTATCCTTTTGCTCACCCTGATGATAACAGCGGTGATAATGAGACAGGGTTGATTATAATACCTGGCGGGTCTTCAGCAATATATGAATCTATTTCTGGTACTTTAAATTTTTCAAATGTTAAATTGTCAGGTACTACAATTGCTACTGGTGTAACTAGTTTTACACTCAATTTTTCAGGTGATTTTATAGATGAAGATGATAATATCTATCAAGGCTCTGGTACAATTGTTATCAGTCCTTTAGAAGGTCTTAATTATAATTAATCGTTTAAAGATTTGAAATAAGTAATTATAATACTAAAAGTTTCAAACCAATATAAAATCAATTAAAAATACTGAGTTAGTAATATTTTATTTTTTTTGAAAACTAATATGAAATGGATACGTTCATTTCTTGTATAAAATTGCCCTTATCTAACCTATTAGATTAGGGCATTTTTTTTTGGGGTAACTGACTTAAGTCATAACGCAACATTGTTGAGAGTCCTATTTTTGTGTCATCTATTGATATAATGACTCAAGAAATAGACATCGAAATCTATTTTCCGTAGAATCGAAATACACTAAAAACGATAAAAAAATGACCTATAAAAATGTAACCATAGCAGGAAGTGGGGTTTTAGGATATCAAATTGCATTTCAAACTGCATTTCATGGATTTAACGTCACCGTTTATGATATTAATGATGCTGTTTTAGGTAAAGCAAAAGCAAAATTCAGTAGCCTTGGTGAAGCATTTAAAAGAGACCTAAATGCAACTCAGCAACAATTAGATAAAACATTTCAAAACTTAAGTTACACATCAAATTTGCTAGAGGCAGTTAAAGATGCCGATTTACTTATCGAAGCTGTACCAGAAAATCCAGAAATTAAAATAGATTTTTATACCAAGCTAGCAAAAGTAGCACCTGATAAAACGGTTTTTGTAACCAATTCTTCAACACTATTGCCAAGTCATTTTGCAGAAGCCACAGGGAGACCTTCTAAATTTCTAGCGTTACACTTCGCGAATTCAATTTGGATTCATAATACAGCAGAAATTATGGGACACAACACAACGGACCCTAAAGTTTTTGATGCTGTAGTTGACTTTGCAAAAGCGATTGGTATGCTCGCATTACCTTTACATAAAGAGCAACCTGGCTATATTCTAAACTCTTTATTGGTGCCATTGTTAAATGCTGCTACAAGTTTATTGGTAAATGAAGTTGCTAAGCCAGAAACCATTGACAAAACTTGGATGAAAGCTACAGGAGCACCCGTTGGCCCATTTGGTATACTAGACATTGTGGGTATAACCACAGCATATAATATTGATAAAATAGCGGCAGAAAAAACGAAGGACGACTTAAAATTAAAAACCGTAGCCTACTTAAAAGAAAATTTTATTGATAAAAATAAATTAGGAGTTGCAACCAATGAAGGCTTTTATAACTATCCAAACCCAGCGTATAAGGATGCTGATTTTCTAAAATAATTTAAACTTGAGTTCAACTTATGATTTAATGTTTAGACCCCTAAAAAAAAGGCTATAATTCAGTTGAAATTATGAGGACATAAACCGTTTTAATACAGGCAGTGTTCAAAGGTTTACTTTGAAAATAATAAGAGTGATTATCCTATTTTACGATATGAATAATTCTTTGTTTTCCTCAAGGGCAGATTGTGTTGCTGTATAGCCCAAGTTAAAAATGGCGTCCATATTATTCATTCCAAAAGTGCTGTAATTTACCAATTCTTGAGGATTGATAACTAAATCACAATTTGGAAATTTAGTTGAGGATTCTGCCGCCACTTTTATTTTATATGCACGTTCTATTACTGAGTAAGAATGTTTCAAATCTTTCATACTCACCGTTTTTAATGGGTTTACACAGACACCAATAATTTTATCGCATGTGTTTAATAATGGTTCTACCGGAAAATTATTTAGGGTACCTCCATCTACGTAAAACTTCCCGTTTATTTCAGTAGGTGTAAAAACACCAGGAAAAGAAGCGGACGCTATAATCGGTTTAATGAGTTGCCCTTTGCTAAAAATTTTTGATGTGCCATCAACGATATTTGCAGCAGTAATAAATAAGGGTTTTTTTAAAGCATCAAAACTATCTTCTGGCAAATAGGATTTAAGATCGTTATAGAAGTTGTCGGAATTTAAAAATCCGGGTTTTTTTCGAGCAAATCGTTTGGTATGAAAAAGCGGTGTTGTTTTAAAGAACGTCAATATTTCCGGCCATGGTACACCAGCGGCGTATAAAGCACCTACAATAGCCCCTGCACTTGCTCCAGCAATATGAGTGGGAAAAATACCGTGTTCTTCTAAAGCTTTAATCACTCCAATATGAGCGGCTCCTCGTGCACCACCACCCGAAAGTACTAATCCTATATTCATGTTACAAAGGTACAAGCTTACTAATAAATGTATAATGATTTTTATAATTATTAGTGTCCGACTAAAAATAATTAAGCTACTAAAATCTTATTTAAATTTCTGGTTTCAAGAGTTTTGAGGCATAAGGCCAAACTACTGGAAAATTCAATTTAAAGCAGAAAAATTTTAATTTTAATAAAGCTTGCCACCAGTGTGTTAGAATTAGGTCTTGGTTCTTTTGTCTAACAGCAAAGCGGTCTTATGTCATTTATATTTACAGAAAACGAGTTAGCATAAATAGAAATAAAGACTGTTGAATATACATGGATGCGCCTTCAGTTTAACCGCTATTTTATGGGCGCACCTAAGGATAAAGATGCGCCACATAGCTTATCTTAGGCTTACGGGCAGCTGCCCCATGCTGGTATATGCTCATTACTTAAAGCACTGTTCAAGGCAAAAAGACTTGGTTCGGATGCAATATTTGCTACGCACCAGAGGCTAAGGTCTTGATTAAAATTGGTGGCATCTCTAAACATCTCATCCATATTTGTTACATTACCAACATTCCAATAGTTGATTTCTTGGTTAAAATTACCAGCACCAAGAAACATCATATTCATATCCGTTACGTTGCCCACATCCCAATTGCTGATATTTCCATTAAAGTTGATGGCACCTCGAAACATATAGCTCATATCAATTACGTTGCCCACATCCCAGTTATTGAGGTTCTGATTAAATTCGCTGGTATTAGTGTCAGAATTAAACATAGTTCTCATGGTTGTGACGTTACTCACATCCCAACTGTTGATGTCTCCGTTAAAGTTTTCAGCATCACGAAACATACCGTCCATATTTGTTACACTGCTCACATCCCAGTCATTGAGGTCACTGTTAAAAGACTTGGCTCCGTTAAACATGCCCATCATACTTGTTACATTGCTCACATCCCAGCTGTTAATGTCTCCGTTAAAGCTTTCGGCACCATAAAACATGTTGTCTAAGAGTGTTACGTTACTCACATCCCAATGACTGATATCTCCGTTAAATGACCTGGCATTGTGAAACATGGCTGCCATAACTGTTACGCTGCTCACATCCCAACTGCTTATGTCTTCATTAAAATTACTATCACCAATAAATAAATTTCTCATACTTTCTATACCACTTGTACAGGTAGTATTGGCGTTGCCGGGAGTAATCTGGTCAGCCGTACGTTTAGTATACGTTATCCCATTTATAACACCTGTATCTCCCACAGCCGCATCAGGCGCCATTACGGTTACGCCATTATCGGCCAAATAAAATAAGGGCAGACTCTCAAAGACTGCTGTTACGGTTTTAGTGGCATCTACCGTAAGTTGAATGGGATTATCGGTGCCTGTTACATCTCCCTGCCATTCTTTAAATTCCCAGCCATCAACAGGAGTGGCAGTAATAGCTATTTCTTGGCCCTCCTCAAATTCTCCGCTTTCTGGAGAAATGGTTCCGCCTTCACTAGGGGAAGCGCTTATGCTAACCTGAAAGGTTGTTTCTTCGGGAGGTGTATCGCTGTCGTCGTCTTTGCTGCAACTGGCAACGGTAAAGCATACAAAAAGTAGCATTAATAAGGATTTGAATTTAACGTTAATTGTTTTCATTTTTTTTAATTTTTGGGGTTATACTTTTTTTAATTTGTATTCTTAATTAGTTTATATCTTAAATCTAACACCGGCTGCGAGCACAAGCTGTCCTCCGTCTATAATGACGTATTTGAGCTCTGCGAACGGCGTAATATTTCCATTGCGTTTAAGCTTGGCACCAATACCAATGTTTTTCAATTTCGGTACCGTAAGCAGGCATTACGCCAATGTTGGTATCTATGTCTTGGGCATTTGTGGTATTTGAAAAGAGGCAAGTAAACACTAGGCTTAACGTGATAAAAAAATTGAGTTTCCATAATATTAATTTTTGGCTAAGTACATTGATTTTTAATTGGCGAAAAGTCTTTTAATATAGGTGGCATTAATTCTTAACTACCCGTTTGATCATAGTTTGGTTATCACCTGTAGTGATTTTTACAAAATATATTCCGGATGCAAATTGAGATAGATCGATTTCGGATTGTGCATCCCAACTTTTTAAAGATTGACCAGTGATAGAAAAGAGATTTATTTTTTGAATATGGTTGGCATTAATATCTAAATGCAAGACGTCAATCACAGGATTAGGATAGGCCGAAAATTCACTTATTTTAGGGGTGTTAACACTTAAACTAGAGGCATCTATTTTATAAAGTTTATTTCTGTTTTGATTAGCAGAATCAGTGGTGCCATAATTAGCTGTAAAATAAAATACTCCATTGACTATTTTATAACTAGATTTCAAATGGTCATTGTTGCCAATATAGATTGGAGAATAAATCGATGTGGTATTATCTGGCTCAACAATTTGGGTTCCTGCAGAGGTACCATCACTCACCCAAAGGTCTTTTCTGTAGGTGGTAGTACCACCAGGACCTACAAAATACACGTTATCATCATAGGAAAATACCGGTAATGGGTTATGATTAAACTCGTTGACCATTACCGTACCCGCAACAGTACCATCTGTTGCCCATAGCGCACTGTTATGGCCTTCTTCATTACTTGCTCCAAAATAGAGTTTGCCGTCATTTTCTATGAAGTTAACGGGATCACCAGATAGAGGTTCACCAGCACCACCTACGCCTGTGTTAAAGTCTATGAATAATTCCGTACCAGCTTCCGTACCGTCGGATACCCAAAGTTCCCGTCCGTAAGTTTCATCTTCAGCAGAAAAATATAACTTTCCGTTATATACTGTAAGATCAGAAGGCTTACTTCCAGAGCTAAATGAACCAATATTCTTGACCATATGAGTTCCACTCTCCGTACCGTCTGTTACCCATAATTCGTTTCCCGAAGAATCTCCGGTTGCTGCAAAGTATATTTTATTGTTAAATGCAGTAAGCTCTCTAATTTGAGTAGTGCCAGATCCAGAACTGATGTCCTTGACCAAGCTTGTCCCTTCAGTCGTTCCATCGGTAATATGAAGTCCTCTATCGAAATAATAGTATTTAGCGGTAAAAAGTAACTTACCGTTATACTCCACAAACGAATGAGCGTAGCTGTGATCTAATTGCAGAGCTATATTTGCTACTAAATGTGTTCCACCTTCTGTTCCGTCAGTAGTCCAAAGTTCCGAGCCAACACTGCCATTGTCTGCTGTAAAATAAAGTTTGTCATTAAGTTTTCCAAAATCAAATATACCAGGATCCCCATAACCAGGAGCGCTCGCTCCATTAGGGTTTATGTTTTTAATAAGAACGGGTTCTGTTCCGTCAAATTTAAAAAGTTCTCTATTCCAATTGCCTTCTTCTTCTTCACGGTAAACAGCACTAAAAATTAATTGGTCATTTAATACAGTTAAACTATGAGGTTGAGTACCAGGATGTTCTTCTGTTGCAGATCCTGTATATTTAACGGTAGTAATGCCATCAGTACTCCACAACCATTCTTTGCCATCGGCATCCTGAGCGCAGAAAAACAATAATCCGTCATATTCCGTTAAAAATCTAGGATGGAATGCTTCTGAACTAACCAGTTCAGGGGCTTGAGCTATTAATGATGTACCAAAAAACAACGCAGCCAAGATGAGGCATAACTTATGCTTTTTATGGAAGAAATTTTTGATGTGTTTTGTTGTATTGTAGTTCTTTAACATGATTTTTTAAGGATTGCGTTGTTATTAAATATTCTTAAACCATTCTTCATATTTCGCACCGAGAAAAGGTACTGGTTTTTGTTTTCCATTAATAGCATTGAGAAGCCCTACAACCCATAAATAAAGCATTATAAACATTCCCAAGAAGCTGACGATCCATCCTAAAATGGGGATCATTCCAACCACACCTAAGGCTAATCCGGTAAGGCCTAAACCCAAAGATTGTTTGATGTGATAACTAGGAAAAGCGTGCTTTTTATCATTGTTCATTACAAAAGCGATAATCAGACCTATTAAAGTGATGTAGGAGATGACTGCAATATTTTTTTCTTCACTGCTAAGGGATTCATTCATATCATTTGAAGTTTCTACAGAATGTGTTTGGGGTGTGTCTGTGTTTGTGTCCATAATTGTTTTAAAAGCAAATGTTCATATATATGGCTGATATTCAAAGATGAATTGTGTCAATGGGGCTAAGAACTTTATAACCTACATGATTTTGAATGTAATTGGAAATACCGACTATTGGTCTAATTTGTACGATTACCAAACATCCGCGGATTTAAGCTAAATACAGTGTGTTTTATGCAAGCCATACAATTATATTTAGGTTCCTCTATTTTTTTAGTAACTTAGAAAACCATTCATTAAAAAATTCATCGAAATGATAAAAATAATTCTTGTTGACGACGAACCTAAGGCTATAAAAAGTTTAGAATGGGAGATTGCTAATTTTTGCCAAGGCGTGGAGGTTATGGCGACCTTTACAAAACCAAACGAAGCTATTGCTTATTTACAGAAGAATAATCCAGATTGTGTTTTTCTAGATGTAGAAATGCCAGAAATGGATGGATTTAAATTTTTAGATTACTTTAAAAATAGAACCTTTCGTGTGGTTTTTATAACGGCTTATAACCAGTATGCCATTAAGGCTATTAAAGAGAATGCTATGGATTATTTATTGAAGCCCATAGACTCTGATGATTTGGTATTAACGATTGAAAAGATCAAGGCTGATAAATTAAATACGCGTACTTATGACGCTCTGGAAGAACGCTTGAGTGCAAACACCAAAAAAAGAATTGCCATTCCTACAGAAGGCAAGTTAATTTTTGTGAATACAGAAAATATTCTTTATTGCAATAGTGATGGCAACTACTGCAAAATCCATATGGTAGATAAAAAACCTTTGTTTGTTTCCAAAAAATTAAAAGAAATTGTGTCCATTTTACCTGATGATGATTTTTTTCGGGTCCACAATAGCTATGTTATTAATCTAAAAAAGGTTAATGAATACTTAAAAACAGATGGCTATGTTATTTTAGACAATCATAAAAAAATTCCGGTTTCACGAAGTAGAAAATTAGCTTTTTTGGATAAAATATAATACGAATGGAGTTTGTACCCTCACTTTTCTTTTGGCAATTTACGGTATCCGCCTTAGCCATCCTTGGTGTAATGAGTCTAATTATTGGCTATAACTCAAAGGAGAAAAGTTTTTTGTTATATACAATCTACACATTTTTCTTATTATTTTATTTTATACTCATAAGTCCTTATGATATTGAATGGCGAGATCAACTTCTCGCTACACGCTTCAAATCGCTACGTTGGTACACCCAAGTGATTTATAATTGTTCTTATTTTCTGTTTTTCCTTTACTTTTTAGATGTTAAAAAGTACCTCTACGCATTTTACATATTTATCAGAAAAGTTGTTGGTATCGCCTTCTTAGCAGGTACCTCTATTTTTGTTTACGCTATGGTTACCAATAACTCTAGTTTATTTGATAATTTTTATATCTATGTGTTTGTGCCCATTCTGTTTTTATTTGCGATTTATACGCTGTTTAGAGCCTGTTCTATTCCAGGTAAATTGAAATATTTTTTTATTATGGGCGGAGGATTTTTTATCGTTTTAGCAATGATCGCGCTTTTCTTCCCAATTATGGGATGGGAGCTTTTTGCTATTAATCCCTTTACGTTTTTCTATATAGGCATTTTTGTTGAGCAATTTGTGTTCGCTCTTGGTTTGGCCTATAAGGTTAAGGAAATCAATTTTACATTACTCCAAAAATCCATAGAAAACGAACAAATCAAAGAAGAGCAAAATAAAATTCTCGAAGAAAAATTAAAAGAAAAAGAAATTGAAAATATTAGCGTGATGGCTAAAGCGGAAGAAGAACGCGTTTCACGTTTAAAGTCTAAATTTGAAAATGAGATTCATCATCTGCATCTCACCTCTCTACAGAATCAAATGAATCCCCACTTTATTTTTAATGCACTTAACTCCATTAAGGTGTTTTTGATTGATAATGAAAAACAAAAAGCGGTTTATTTCCTTAACAAATTTTCAAAGCTTATTCGGAGTATTTTAGAAAGCAGTAACGTGGAAAAAATCAGTTTAGAAGAAGAATTGAGCATCCTGGCACTTTATGTCAGTATTGAGAATATTCGCTTTGAAGAAGACATAAATTTTACAATCAAAAATCCAGAAAATATAGACCTCCAAAGTATATGGCTTCCGTCAATGATTTTACAACCATTTGTAGAGAACGCTATATGGCACGGACTAATGTTGCGAAAAGGTAAAAAGCACATAGATCTAATTTTATCGCAATCAGAAAACGCCGTTATTTTACTAATTCGAGACAATGGTATTGGTCGTGAAGAATCAAAGCAAAACATTGTAAGAAAATCATTTGAAAAGAAGTCAATCGGGTTGAAGATAACCCAAGATCGACTTAATCATTTCAATCAAAAATATGGATGTAATTATTTCTTTAAAATCAATGACTTAGAAAATGAAAAAAACCTTGCCATTGGTACTGAAATTGAATTCGTATTCTGCTTTAAACAGCCATAAAACCAACTATTTAAATGAGATTTACCTATTGCTAAATACGTGATTTTTTATTGTTTCTTTTATTCTTTCCTAAAGAAGCGTTAATTTTAAAGATAATTTGGCTAAATTGAGAATTAGGCACTTTCAATTTAACTATAAAAACATAAGCGATTAAATGTTCTGCCTTTATTTATAAGAGATAAAACGAAGTATCAATTATTTCTTTATGCGTCCTAAACCTAAAACCATTTAATTTCCGAATTAATTTTGAACCTTTCCTCTTTTCTACATCTTGATGAGCGTAAACAGTTAGAACTTATGTTAAGTACTCTGGTAGGTTTATTGCTACTAACATCTACTGTGAGTACAGCACAATCAATATCGAAACTCGATAGTATTAAATCATTGTACAATGAAACAACTAATGATTCGCTAAAAATAACCCTCGAAATTGAACTCTCAAGAGCACTCCATAAAAACCAGCATGACGAAGAGCAAGAATATGCTTATGCTGAAAGTGCTGTTGAACGCGCACTCCAATATAAAGACACGCTTTTATATGCCAGAGCTTTAGATAATCATGGGCTTCTTTATCGGTTTCATCAACATTATGAAGAGGGATTGGGTTTGCACATTAAAGCTTTTGATCTTATAAAAAATAAAAATGTAAAACCTTATTATAAAATGAGGTTTTCAAATAATGCAGGAGTGGCTGCTAGATACCTTCAAAAGTATGCGATGTCTGTTTTGTATTTTATGAAGGCTCTAAAGATTGCGGATAAGGAGAACGACCTTAGGAATATTTCGATTTCTTGTAATGGCATAGGGAATGCGTTAATCAATATTTCTGGCCGTGAAGATGAAGCCTTACTTTATTTTGAACGTGCCCTGGAGACTGAAAAAACACGGGATAATTCTTTGGGAATGGCAATTAATTACCTTTCCATAAGTGATTACTACATTAGCAAGGAAAAATACAATACGGCTCGTAATTACTTAGATAAATTAGTCGTGCTCAATAAAAAAAGCGGGAATGATTTTGGTTTGGCCCTTACCTATCAATCAATGGGGTTAGCGTACCTAAAAGAATGTAAAGATTTAGGGAAATCAAAATCTTATTTTAATAATGCTCTTGGTCGTTTTAAAATCTTAAATGACAGGCATAGGCAATCAGATATCTTGCTAAATCTAGCAAACATTGAGCTAAAATTAAACAATACTAAGCAAGCAGAAGGTTATTTTTTAGAATCACTAGCACTGGCCAAAGAACTTGGACAGAATGACCTTGCTAGTGCCAACTCTATGAGTCTATCTCAAATTTTTGAAAACAGGAACAATTACAAAAAATCGCTGTATTACTACAAACAATCTAAAGCCTTCGAAGATAGTATTAAGATTACTGATCAAAATATTAAGATTGAAGCGCTTACAAGACAATACAACCTAGAGAAGAAAGAAAACCAAATCCAATTACTGGAGAAGGATAAAGCGCTGCGAATAACGGCAATGGAAAATCAAAAACAATTATCAGAACGGCGAAAGGTAACGTTGTTATTATTGATAGTTGCCTTTGTAATGTTGCTTATTGTTTTTTTACTGCAATATCGAAATTATCGTACCAAGAAAAAAACGACTGCACAAATTCAAAAAACCGAAAAGGAAATAATGAATGCTATTTACGAGCGTAATTTGGCCCAAGCGGAAATTTTGGTAACACGATTGCAAGTCAACCCTCATTTTTTATTTAATAGTCTTAATGCCATTATGTACCTCATTCAGAGTAAACAAAACCTGAGTGCCATAAAATACCTCAAGATCTTTAGCCGTTACACACGGATGGTGTTAGAAACCTCTACACAACATGTTATTTCGCTACAAGAAGAACTTAAATTATCTAGCTATTACTTAATGTTGGAAGAAAACCGTTTTGAAGAAGGGTTTATGTATGAAATAAAAGGTGACGACTGCCTAGAGGTTCAAGATGCGGTGATACCTCCCTTATTGTTGCAACCTTTTATAGAAAATGCGATTTGGCATGGTTTACTGCCTAGTACCTCAGATAATAAACTACTTCTTATAGAGATAGTTCCCGATTCAGAAAATTTACAAATAATTATTGAAGACAATGGGGTGGGAAGAAATAATAACGTAAAAAAGAGTGTAAAAAAACCTCATAAAAGCATGGGGATGCAGATTATACAAGAGCGGGTAGAACTGTATAACCAAAGTTCCTCGGATAAAATAAATATTGAAATTGTTGATAAAACAGATAAAGACGGGCAGCCAGCAGGAACAAAAGTGATTATAAATTTATTGAGAGATAAACATTAAAAGAAACAAACTCCCTATAGATATGTTGTCAAAAATAACGACAGGAATTAAAGATTTTTAATTGACCAACCATCTTACAATTTAAAATGCAATAGACCCTATTACCGAAATTAAATCATTCAAGCTTCTTAAAAATATAAACCAACGCTTCATAACCAGATTTTGTATTATCCTTATTGCGCCAATCGGCATTAGGAATTTCTTCTAACTTTAAAGTAGTGGCATTAATTTGAATAATTCGGTATTCCGTGATAAGTGGAAACGGACTATCTTGATAAGGGTGACTATCTTCCAATTTAATCTTTAAGGTATTTTGCTCCACGTGGTATCTTCCAATTAGATATTCGTTTATAGTACAGGCTTCATCATACCAACGTAAATTCATTTTATGATCTGAGGAAAAGCGCAATCGATCACTTTGACTACTACAAACATTGATATAGTCATAAAGACGTTGGTTAGAACCATTAATTATTGTTCCAGTTTGTTCAAAAGCCCAGCTTCCCCAAAGACTTTTAGGGAGTGGCTGTTGAAACGAGGCACAACTCATCAGCATAGTACAAACAAGTAATAATAAAATGGCATTCTTTATTTTGAAGCTTTTCATGTGTTTAGATTTATTGTTTTTTTAATTGTCATTCCTATAGCTATCAGAACTGTTCGCTATTAATTAGCCCTTAAAAGGATAAATTGACTGAAATATCACTACATAAACAAGAACTATTTTATAATCAGTAGATGTCAATGTTTTGTTAGGGTTTTTTAATGGGTGAATGGTATTTTATTTGAGTGAAGGTCTGATTGTGAAAAAATTAAATTCAAATTCAGTTTTTTAAACATAGAACTTGTTTTGAAACACAGGGTTTAAACCATTAAGTTTTTCGCACTAAACATTTGGGATTCATCTCAAGTGTTTCTAAATTTTGTAACAATTATTAAATTTTCACGACACATCTTAATAAACAACACTATTGAATATCACAACAAACACCATAACATCAGATGATAAAGAAGCCTTAAAGCAAGCTAAATATAGCATGCATAATTTAGGTTGGGCTATTCGTAATGTCAATAAAATTGGAAGTACGGTAGAAACAGGTGTGAGTTATGTCCCAGAAAAAGTCTTAGTTAAAGTACAGAAGATTACAGAATCTGTATTATTAAAAATTATAAAGGCTAATTTATTAACGATTAAAAAGAATCAGTCGTTTAAGAAGCCTTCAAAAAACACCTATAAAAGCATTGTGACTGGCACCGGAGCGTTAAGTGGTTTTTTTGGAGCCTCAACAGGTTTGGGAACGGCTATTTTTGCGTCTGAAGTCACAATTACAACTAAATTCATTATGCGAACCATAATGGATATTGCACGCAGTGAAGGTGAGGATATCTATTCTTTGGAAGGCCAAATGGCATGCTTGCAAGTTTTTGCGCTTGGTGGAGATTCAGTAGATGATGATGGTATGGAAATGAGTTACTACACTACAAGGATGGCTCTAAATTCAGCATTAAATAATGTATCATCAGCTGGGATAAAGATGGGATTAGAAAGCCTAGTTAAAGGAGCAAGTGTTTTAGGTTCTAATGCGGTTAGTAATTTCTTATCTAAAATTGCAGCTAGATTAAGTCTTTTAATTAGTGAAAAATTTCTAGCACAAGCCGTACCTGTTGCAGGAGCGATTGGAGGAGGTGGCTTAAACTATGTATTTGTAGATCATTTTCAGAACATGGCAACGGCACATTTTACAATTAGACGACTAGAACGAAAGTATGGCGAAGCAGCGGTTAAATTGGCTTATGAGGCTATAAAAACAAACATTAAAAGGTAGTGATCTATGGTGTGACAACTAATTTCATACAAAAAAACCAACCATAAATGTCTTCATGGTTGGTTCAGCTATTAATCAAGTAAGATAGGTGATTTACTTAGGGATAACTCAAATTTAAAAGTCACAATTTTCGTTTTCAAACTCTAAATCATCATCACCAATTTCAAAGTCCACTTCAAACGCATCATCATCATCGTCGTCATCGTCATTATCGATGTCATCTAATCTCCAAGTGTCGTTTATGTCATCAAATCCTGGAATATCGAAAGTGACATAAATGCTATTGCCTGATTCCTCAACAGACCACGTGCCAGTCTCTGTATTGTTTCCCCAAGTAACTGTAACTCCATTGTCTATAGAGAAATTAAACCGGTAACCGATATAGTTGTTATCTAAGTTGTTGTTATTGCGTTCTAAGTCGTCAATATACCAATCTGAACACGCTGACAAAACAGTTTCTAAACGTTCTATTGAACAATTACCGCAATCATCATCAAAATCAATGTCATCGTCGTCACTAGAACAAGTAGCAGACATCAGTGAGAAACCTAACATTAGCAATAAGCCGAAATACATTCCTTTTTTCATAATATTTATATTTTAAGTTTATTTTTTAATTACAATTATCGTTTTGAAATTCTAGCTCGTCATCGTCTCCAATTGCAAAATCAATTTCTACGTCATCATTATCATTATCGATTTCATCGAGATGCCAAGTTGTATTGATATCATCAAATCCTGGAATATCAAATGTTACTGTGATGTCGTTGCCTGTTCCGTTAATAACCCAAGTACCGCTTGCGCTGTTACCACTCCAAGCCACTGTTACGGTTTCATCTGCGAAGAAGTTAAAAAGGTAGCCATTATAGTTGTTTTCCAAATCATTATCATTGCGTTCTAGCTCGTCAATGTGCCAATCAGAACATGCCGTTAATACAGACTGTAATTGGCTTGGTGTACAATTATTACAATCGTCATCACCATAATCGAAATCATCATCTTCATCGCAATCATCATCAAACTCATCAATAGCATCATCTAGCTCATTAAAATTGTTAATTACAATTTCGGTGCCATCAGCAATGACAATACTTATAGGGAATTCAAAACCTATTAAATCATCTTCATCTATATCGTCTATAAATTCGTAAAGGTCATAATCGTTAGTAAAGGTTAGTGTCTCAATAACTTCATTATTGGTGTTAAAAACTGAAGCTGAAATAGGATATACAAAATCTAAACATTCTATATCATCATCAAACTCATTTTCATCATTACAATCGTCTGCATAATCTTCTAGTTGGTCTAAACTATTGACTTGCGTTTCTGTATAGTCTGCAAAAATGATGGTGATAGGAAATTCAATATCTATAGTATCATCATCGTCATCGAATTCATCTAAAATGTCTTCAAGATCGTCATAATCATCAATATTGGTAATGGTTAATTCTACTCCATTAATCGTTACTGAGATAGGAAGTTGAATCGTAAAACAGTTGGCATTATAAACGATATTATCTATAGAGCCATCGTTCATAGTGACTTGTTGAATTTGGCTTGCTAAAACCGAATTGGCTTGTAAGGTAGATTCTGTTGGTGGATCAATACTTAAATCGTCTTCAGTTCTACAAGACGTCATGGTTAGGAATAATCCAACTAAGGCAAAAAGTAAAGGTTTAATTGTTTTCATTTTGATTTTTATGGTTAAGTTTTTAATTTAAAAGGCTTTTTAATTACTGCCTTTATACTTAGAACAACTCAGTAATTAAATGTCCCAAGAAATTCTTATTTTTTTTATTTATGCAATTGTAACTCGAGTTGTTTTAGGCTTTTTATTGTGGTTTTTAGTTTCATAAGACGAGATTGAATAAGTTGATATTTATAGGAGTTAAGTTTATGGTTTGCGTTTGTTTCAATTTGTTTTTCTAATTCTAAAACCTTGTGATTATAATCTCGTAACTCCCTTTTTTTGATGATTGCTATAGTAGCAAGTAAACGGCTAGTTTTTTTACTTTCAATAGATGGATTCATATCTTTTTGAGGTTTTAAATTTGGGTTATAGTTTTAAAACAACTAAATAATAGAATCTCCCAAATTATATTATGGTAATTGTCATTTCTAACCTAAAATTTGAACTTGATGATTTAGTAACATTTACTTTTTTATGGTTTTTAAAAAAAAAGTATACTTTTGAAGATTCAATTTCAAACCTCACTTTTTAATTGCCTAAGTCGCTTCATAAAGATGTCTGTAATAAATTGCGCTTTTCTAAACTCTATGAAAAGTATGCACAGAGTATGAGTAACATTTTGTATTACAAATATGGTGACTTATTAAATCCATCAGATAAAGTACAAGATGCTTTTATTAAATTATGGGAAAATTGTGCAAAAGTAGCACCTGAAGCCGCAAAATCTTACTTATATACAGTTGCTAATAATATGATGTTAAATGAAGTGAAGCACCAAAAGGTAGTTTTTAAACATCAGGAAGTAAAGCCACAAGATTATACCAACGAGACGCCAGAATTCATGATGCGTAAAAAGGAATTTTTAAAACGCTATGAAACCGCCTTGTCTACATTAAAGGAAGAAGAACGTGCGGCTTTTCTTTTATGTAAGGTCGATGGAAAAACTCACAAAGAAATTGCAGAGCTATTAAATGTGACCAAAAAAGTTGCTGAACATAGAATTTATGCCGCTTTAAATAAATTGAAAGACCAATTAGAAGAGCTTAACTGAAAATATTTTCGGGACAATTGAAAGTTAAGTTGTTTTATAAGTATAGCATCAAGTTATGGACAAAGAATATGTACTAAAAAAATGGTTGGAAAACGACTTGTCTGAAGCAGAGGCGGAAGCCTTTAAGGCTTTAGATGATGCCAAGCTGTATGAAGAAATAGCAGAAGAGGCACATCGCTTTAGTGGCAATCACCAAGCAAAAGTGCCAACGTTTGAAACCATAAATAATAAATTAAAGGAAAAGAATGTGGCATCATTTAACTGGATGCGTATTGCGGCGCGTATCTCAGCTGTTATTGTTATTGCATTAACCGTGTTTTTATATTGGAATAGAGATGTTACTACTACAGTTTCAACCGAAATAGCACAAAAGGAAACCATTACACTTCCAGATAATTCTATAGTAGAACTTAATGAATTATCGTTATTGGATTATAATGTTTCTAACTGGAACGAAGAAAGAACCCTAAGTTTAAAAGGGGAAGCATTCTTTGATGTCGAAAAAGGAAAACGCTTTGATGTGACCACTAAACTCGGAAAAGTAAGTGTCTTGGGGACTGAATTTAATGTCCTCTCTAAAGGTGATCTTTTTAAAGTCACTTGTTACGAAGGTTTGGTGCAAGTGCGTTATAATGATGAGGTCATTGAACTTCCAGCAGGTTCAGAATTTAGTTTAGATTCAGGAAATGCTCAAAAGTCTAACATTGTTATAGCGGAACCTCATTGGTTGAAAGACATGAGTGTATTTAAAAACACGCCAATAAAAGCGGTTCTTACAGAACTTGAACTTCAGTACAGTATCACCATTTCAGATTCTATTAGTACAAAGAACTTAAGATTTACAGGTGCGTTTGAGCATAATAACCTTAACAATGCTTTAAAATCCATAACACAGCCATTAGATTTGACCTATGAGATTATAAATAATAAAGAGGTCACCATACAGAATGCCAAAAATTAATTATATAATTTTTTTTATAAGTTTCCTATGTGGCTTTTCTAGTATTGGCGCACAAACTCATAACGAAAAAGTGTTAATGCTTCAGGCGCTAAATGAGATTTCTAAAGCGCATAATATTACGTTTAATTACAAAAGTGACCTTCTTAAAGGTGTTTATGTAGTTCCTGTTACCGAGAATCTCAGTGTTAATGCTAAAATTAAAAATTTAGAGCAACAAACGGATTTTGTATTTACAAGAATTAGCGATGTCGTAATTACCATATCTAAGCCCTTAAGCATTTGTGGTTATATACAAGACTCATTAGAAAACCCGCTTTATGGTGCAACAATCTATACAAAAGGTGACTATGCAGTTACCAATGAGGATGGTTATTTTGAAATTGAAGTTCCATCTTCTGATGCTGTTTTAACGATTCGGTTTATCGGTTTTAAAACCATAGAACGCCAAGCCAAGTATTTTAACTTAAATAGTTGCGAACCTATACTATTACTTGAAGAAACAGAAGTCTTTAGTTCTGTATTACTCAACGCTTATATTATTAAAGGTATCGATAAACGCCAAAATGGAAGCATCGCCATAGATTATAGTAAGTTCACACTGTTACCAGGGCTTATTGAGTCTGATGTGCTCCACACGGTTCAAGCATTGCCAAGTGTACAAAGTGTTGACGAAACAGTTTCTAATATTAATATACGAGGCGGTTCTAACGATCAAAATCTATTACTTTGGGATGGGATTAAAATGTATCAATCTAGTCATTTTTTCGGACTGATTTCAAGTTTTAATCCGCAAATGACGCAAACCGCAACGGTCATTAATAATGGAACAGATGCGTCCTTCACAGACGGTGTGTCTGGAACTATTGATATGCATTCAAATACAACGATTGAAACTAATTTTAAAGGCTCTTTCGGTCTCAATCTTTTAAATGCTGATGTGTTTTTAAATGTTCCAGTGGGAAAAAAGTCTTCAGTTCAACTTGCAGGACGGAAATCTATTGATGAGTTAGTGCGCACACCAACCTACGACACCTATTTTGAACGCGTAACACAGCACACAGAAGTACAAGAAAACGTATCTAATGTCAATAACTCCAACCAATCTTTTGATTTTTATGACACCTCCATACGATGGCTTTACAACCCGACTGATAAGGATTTTATTCGCTTAAACTTTCTACTAGTTCATAACGATTTAACTTTTGATGAGTCTGCATTTTATAATGGAATACAAGAATCACGAGAAAGCAGTATTTCCCAAAACAGTTTATCTGCTGGTTTCAATTACCGACGCCAGTGGAATGATAAATGGAGTACAGTTCTTAATGTATATAACACAGATTATAAGTTACAAGCCGTAAATGCGAATATTATGGCAGAGCAACGGTTTTTACAAGAAAATATAGTGTCTGAAACTTCAGTAAAACTAGAAGGCTTTTATACCCAAAACCAATGGCAGTTTAATTTAGGTTATAATTTTACTGAATCTAAGGTTACAAACTTAAACGATATTGATGTGCCAAGATTTGTAAGACGAGATGAAGAAATTGTAAGAGAACAGGCTGTATTTGCACAAACTCAGTTTCAAAATGAAAATAAAGATGTCAATGTAAACTTAGGTGCAAGAATTAATTATATCGAGAAGTTTGATGAACTAATTATAGAACCACGATTAAGTATTAGAAAAACCTTAGGAAACCATTTTGAATTGGAAGCTTTGGGGGAATTTAAACATCAAAACACCTCGCAAATAGTCAACTTTCAAAATGATTTTTTAGGAGTTGAAAAGCGACGATGGCAACTTTCAGATAACGACAGTATTCCTATTCTTAAAAGTAAACAAGGGTCTATTGGGTTGCTTTATAGAAATAAAGGATGGTTGTTGGATGCCAAAGCATACTATAAAACCGTAGATGGTATTACAACGCAAAGTCAAAGTTTTACCACTAAGTATGAATTTGAAAAAGAAAAAGGCAGTTATGATGTTTTCGGTGCTGAAATTTTAGTCCGAAAGAACTTTAACAATCTAAACACTTGGTTAAGTTATGCCTACATCAAAAACGATTATACCTTTCATACGCTCGAAGAAGTAGAGTTTCCCAGTAATTTTGATATTACTCATGCCTTTACGTTAGGAACCACCTATAGTGATGACTCATGGAAAATATCTGCAGGACTTAATTACCGTTTGGGTAAACCAACCTCCATACCAATACAGGGAAATGAAGTTGTAGAAAATACCATCAATTTCGATAGTGCAAATAACGAAAGATTACAAGATTATTTAAGAATAGACGCTTCTGCACTGTATAAATTTAAAATCAGTAAAGGGTTACGATCAGAAGTAGGTATTTCGGCATGGAACATTTCCGATGCTGAAAACCCAATAAATAATTATTATAGAATCGATGCAGAAAATCATGCGGTAAAATTCACCAGATATTCATTAGGTATTACAACTAATGCTGTTTTGCGAGTTTATTTTTAGAAACTGTTGGTAGTTAAACGCTTATTTTGTGATTTGAGCGCGTTCATTATGGTGGTTATTTAATTTTAATATTATATTTGCATACATATTTAATTAGAAATGTAGGTAACTTCCCTAATTTAACCTTATTTTGTGCATTTTGTCGATAATATTTACCGTTTGAAGATGTTTTTTAGTGAATTTAATTTTGTTAACTCGTTTTTTTTTATACTTTTACACCATAATCAATAGAATGCACAAGAAGAATATGTTTGCCTCTATCTTAGTTTTTTTCGTTGGCTTTGCATCTATGGCTCAGAGTGCTACTGGAGCGCCACCACCACCAGCACCACCAGGGCCACCAGGTTTTCCGATTGATAATGGACTAATTGCTTTGTTTATACTAGCATTAGGCTATGGTGTTTATAAATCGTATAAATTGTCTCAAAAAAAAGCTTAATGTCTTAGTTCATTAAGGCGTTTTACATATTTCCCGATAACATCAAACTCTAAATTTATAGTATCACCAACTTTTATAGTTTTAAAAGTAGTGTGATTATAGGTATATGGTATAATAGCGACTGAAAAACAATTCAATTCAGAATTTACAACCGTTAAACTCACTCCATTTACGGTAATGGACCCTTTTTCAATAGTAATGTTGTTAAGACCTTTGTCATATTCAAAAGTAAATATCCAACTACCGTCTTCTTCTTCAATGTTAACGCAGTTTGCAACCTGATCTACATGACCTTGCACAATATGGCCATCTAAGCGATCACCAAGTTTCATAGCACGTTCAATATTTACGAGTTGGTTTTCTTTAAGCAGTCCTAAATTAGTTTTGTCTAGAGTTTCTTGTATGGCTGTAACCGTATATGAATCTCCCTTTATTCTAACCACAGTTAAACACACACCATTATGAGCAACACTTTGATCTATTTTTAGTTCATTAGTTATAGAGGTATGCACTGTTATGTGAAGGTTTCCTCCGTCTCTATTTAATTTTTTAATGGTGCCGAGATCTTCTATAATGCCTGTGAACATAATTTGTACTTTATTTAGTTAAATTTGCAGTTACAAAGTTAAAGACAAAAAATGAAAAAAGACGAAAAGATAATTGTAGGGATTTCTATAGGAGACTTAAATGGTATTGGCGCAGAAATAGTCATTAAATCTTATGAAGACCCAAGATCTTTAGAGTTAAATACTCCTGTAATTTTTGCTTCGGCTAAAACAATGCAATTCTTTAAGAATCACTTTAACAGTAAAATTAATTTTTTTAGCATTGATTCACCCGATAAAGTGGTTCATGGAAAAGTTAATGTAGTTAATGTATGGGATGAAGCTGTTAAAATTGATTTTGGTTCAGAAGATAAAAAAATAGGTGAATATGCTATTAAATCTCTCGAGGCGGCTACCAAAGCTTTAAAAGAAGGAGCCATTGATGTTTTGGTAACAGCACCAATTAACAAACATAATATTCAGTCTGAGAAGTTTAACTTCCCAGGTCATACAGATTATTTAGCCAAAGCTTTAAATGGAAAAAGTTTAATGTTTATGGTCTCAGATGATTTGCGTGTAGGGCTTTTAACAGACCATGTGCCGCTTAAGGATGCGAGTAATACCATTACAAAAGCCCTTATTAAAGAGAAGATAGCAACGGTTACTAAATCTTTAAAACATGACTTTGGAATTAGAAAACCAAAAATTGCTGTTTTAGCCATTAATCCACATGCAGGTGATAATGGAGTTATAGGCAATGAAGATGATACAGTTTTAAAACCCACCTTAGAAAAAATAAAATCTGAAGGCACTTTAGTTTACGGACCATATTCTGCAGATAGCTTTTTTGGTTCAAGTACATATAAAAACTTTGACGCTATAATTGCTTCTTATCACGACCAAGGCTTAATTCCCTTTAAAACTATTGCCTTTGGAAAAGGTGTCAATTATACAGCAGGTTTAGACAAAGTGAGAACATCTCCAGATCATGGAACAGCCTATGAAATAGCAGGAAAAGGTATTGCAGATGAAAGCTCAATGAAACAAGCCATTGTTACAGCAATCGAAATTTTTAGGCATAGAGAAGAGCATAATTACTATAGTAAAAACCCTTTAAAAAAAGCATCTCGTTAGTTATAAACAAAATTTGTTGATATCTACGCATTAAATTAGGAAAAAGTTATATATTTGCACGCTCAAAATGAATGTGATAATGAAGGCATTAAAATCTTATACTATCCCTTTTGTAGGTTTAAAGGTAGGAGATCATCATTTTGATTATCAAATAGATAATACGTTCTTTGAGCATTTTGAATACGATGAATTCAATGCAGTTGATGTTAAAATCGACCTGAAATTAGAGAAAAAAACAACCCTTTTAGAGTTGCTATTTTCTGCAGAAGGGTGTGTAAATGTAAACTGTGATATATCAAACGAACCTTATAACCAGGACATTAAAGACGAGTTTAAACTCGTAGTTAAATTTGGAAATGAGTTTAATGATGATAATGAAGATATATTAATTATCCCACATGGCGAATACGAAATTAATGTGGCACAATATATATATGAACTTATTATTTTAGCAGTTCCTATTAAAAGAGTTCATCCTGGTATTGAAGATGGCACGTTGCAATCGGATATACTTTCAAAATTAGAAGAATTAAGTCCACAACAGGACGATAAAGAAAAATCATCTGAGGATATTGATCCTCGTTGGAATAATTTAAAAAAACTATTAACGGATAAATAACATTTAAAATGGCACATCCAAAGCGTAAAATATCGAAAACAAGAAGAGATAAAAGAAGAACACATTACAAAGCTTCTGTACCTCAAATAGCAACTTGCCCAACAACTGGTGAGCCACACTTATACCATAGAGCTCATTGGCACGAAGGTAAATTATATTATAGAGGTCAAGTGCTTATTGACAACTCTGTTGAAGAAGAAAACGCAGCATAAGTATTATGCATGCATACAAGAAAACGCTCCTATGTGAGCGTTTTTTTTGTTATTATTTTTTGAATAGAGCAAAAACCACTTACTTTGCGTTACTATTTGCCAAAAAACGCGGAAAATTGAATAAAACACACTGTTTTTCTATCTATTTTTCATACTTTTAATTAATCTAAAAGCTAATAATGAGTAAAATCACAGCGGCAATTACAGCTGTCGGAGGCTATGTTCCTGAATATGTTTTAACGAACAAAATCCTCGAAACAATGGTTGAAACCAATGACGAGTGGATCACCTCAAGAACAGGTATAAAAGAACGTCGAATTCTTAAAGAGGAAGGAAAAGGTACCTCGTTTTTAGCCATTAAAGCGGCAGAGGATTTAATCCAAAAAAAGGGATTAGACCCTAAAGAAATTGACCTAGTTATTGTTTGTACGGCATCACCAGATATGAAAGCCGCATCAACCGCAGCGTATACAGCAACAGAAATTGGAGCCGTGAATGCATTTTCATACGATTTGGAAGCAGCATGTTCTAGTTTTCTTTTCGGAATGTCTACGGCAACAGCTTATATAGAAGCCGGTCGCTATAAAAAAATTCTTTTAATAGGAGCCGATAAAAATTCATCATTTATAAACTATAAAGACAGAGCAACGTGTATTATCTTTGGAGATGGTGCAGGTGCTGTACTTTTTGAACCTAATGAAGAAGGTTTAGGTTTGCAAGATGAATTACTTCGAAGTAATGGTGAAGGAAGAGAGTTTTTACAAGCCACTTACGGAGGGTCGTCTTATCCTATAACCAAAGATACTTTTAACGAAGGAAAACATTATGTCTTTCAAGACGGAAAAACAGTATTCAAAAATGCTGTTTTTAATATGGCAGATGTATCAGAAAGGATTATGAAAAGAAATAATCTAACAAACGATGATATTGCATGGTTAGCAGCGCACCAAGCCAATAAACGTATTATTGATGCTACAGCTAATAGAATTGAATTAGAAGAAGATAAAGTAATGATAAATATTCAGAGGTATGGAAATACGACTTCCGCTACCTTACCATTACTATTGTTTGATTACGAATCACAACTTAAAAAAGGTGATAAAATTATATTTGCTGCCTTTGGTGGCGGATTTACTTGGGGCTCAATTTATCTTAAGTGGGCTTACAATTCCTAATTAAAAACTAACTAATCAAAAAATATCTAAAATTATGGATATCAAAGAAATTCAGAACTTAATTAAATTTGTAGCCAAATCTGGAGCAAGCGAAGTTAAGTTAGAAATGGATGATATTAAAATCACCATTAGAACCGGTTCAGAAAGCGAGACTACAATTGTACAACAAGTACCAATGCAAGCGGCTCCTGTAATGCAACAACCAGCGCCAGTAGCACAAGCTGCAGCACCAGCGCCAGAAGCTGCAGCTACACCAACACCTGCCGCAGAAGATTCTAAATATATCACCATAAAGTCACCAATAATTGGTACATTTTATCGCAAGCCTGCTCCAGACAAACCAGTTTTTGTAGAAGTAGGTACAGATATTAAAGAAGGTGATGTGCTTTGTGTTATCGAAGCGATGAAGTTATTTAACGAAATTGAGTCAGAGGTTTCTGGTAAAATTGTAAAAGTACTAGTTGACGATGCGTCTCCAGTAGAGTTCGATCAGCCATTATTCTTGGTAGATCCATCATAACCCAATTTAAAATTCCAAAGTATAATTTCTGAATACATAGAAATTTGGAATTTGAAATTTTAAATACCTAAAAGTTATGTTTAAAAAAATACTAATTGCCAATAGAGGTGAAATAGCGCTTAGAGTTATTAGAACCTGTAAAGAAATGGGCATACGAACGGTAGCTGTATACTCTACAGTAGATGCAGAAAGTCTACATGTAAAGTTTGCAGATGAAGCTGTTTGTATAGGACCTCCTCCAAGTAGCGAATCGTACTTAAAAATATCAAATATTATTGCTGCTGCAGAAATTACAAATGCAGATGCCATTCATCCTGGCTACGGTTTCTTGTCAGAAAACGCAAAATTTTCAAAAATATGTGAAGAGCATGGCATTAAGTTTATAGGTGCGTCTGAAGATATGATTAATAGAATGGGAGATAAGGCAAATGCTAAAGCGACCATGAAAGCAGCAGGAGTACCTTGTGTACCAGGAAGCGAAGGTGTCATTGAAACGTTTGAAGACTGTAAAAAAGTAGCTAAAGAAACAGGTTACCCTGTAATGCTTAAAGCTTCTGCAGGTGGAGGTGGAAAAGGGATGCGTGCCGTTTGGAAAGCAGAAGACCTTCAAAATGCATGGGAATCTGCACGTTCAGAATCTAAAGCGGCTTTTGGAAATGATGATATGTATATGGAAAAGCTTATTGAAGAGCCACGCCATATTGAAATACAAATCGTTGGTGACTCTCGTGGAAAAGCTTGTCATTTATCAGAACGCGACTGCTCTATACAGAGACGTCATCAAAAGTTAACAGAAGAAGTGCCTTCTCCGTTTATGACTGATAAACTGAGAACTAAAATGGGTAAAGCTGCAGTAAAAGCTGCAGAGTTTATTAAGTATGAAGGAGCTGGAACGGTTGAGTTTTTAGTGGATAAGCACAGAAACTTCTACTTTATGGAAATGAATACACGTATTCAAGTAGAGCACCCAATCACAGAACAAGTTATTGATTTCGATTTAATTCGTGAGCAAATACTAGTCGCTGCAGGAGTACCAATTTCTGGTAAAAACTATACACCAAATTTACATTCTATAGAGTGTAGAATTAATGCAGAAGATCCGTTCAATGATTTTAGACCGTCACCAGGTAGAATTACAACACTTCATGCTCCAGGTGGACACGGAGTGCGTTTAGATACGCATGTTTATGCTGGTTATATTATTCCTCCAAACTACGACTCTATGATTGCTAAGTTAATTACTACTGCGCAAACCAGAGAAGAAGCGATTAATAAAATGAAACGTGCCTTAGACGAATTCGTCATTGAAGGTATTAAAACGACAATTCCTTTTCATAGACAATTAATGGATCATCCAGACTATTTAGCCGGTAATTATACCACTAAATTTATGGAAGATTTTAAATTAGAAAAAGAGATCGAAGAATAGAAAAAAAACCCAAATGTAAGTTTGGGTTTTTTTTATTTAATGACGTTTCTCCAAGTATTCTACTCCACATGATTTATTATTAATAAAATAATTAGCTTAACTTTAAGGATTATAAAAAAAGAAGAATTATGTATCAAAATTACGTAGTAAAAAGTATTGCCATAATAATGGTATGCTTTTCTATTTCAGCGACTTCACAATCCTCAAGTGAGTTGTGGACAAGTATTAGCGAATCAAAGGCAAAACAGTCCGAACAAGTTTTAAGAAAAGTAAACCTTAAATCCGAAAAATTCTTTCAACTAAATCTTGAACGATTAAAAGTTAAAGTTCAAAGTGTTGGGAATAGAGAAAACCCAGGTCATACTATTATTTCTTTTCCAAATTCAGAAGGAAAACTAAATGATTTTAAGGTGTTTGAAGTGGCAATGATGGAGTCAGAGCTTCAAGCTCAGTTTCCAAATATGAAAACATATGCAGGCCAAGGAATCGATAACCCTAATGAAATAATTAGGTTCAGTATTACACCAAAAGGATTTCATGGCATGACTTTAGGATCATCTTATGGTACTCAATTTATTGATCCGTTTTCTAAGGAAGGTAACATCTATGCGGTTTATTCTAAAAGAAATTTAGTTGATCGAGATTTTGACTTTGAATGTGGTGTAATAGATGATCCCTTATTAGAAACCACTAATTTTGAAGCACCTCTGGCAAGAAATGCAAATGATGGCACCTTAAGAGATTACCGTCTTGCAGTAGCTTGTACAGGAGAATATGCTCAATTTCATGGAGGAACTGTTGCTGATGCAATGGCTGCAATAGTTGTAACGATAAATAGAGTTAATAGTGTTTACGAGCGCGATTTATCAATTACCTTAACTTTAGTGGCAAATAACGCGAGTATCATATATACAGATGAAGATGATGATCCTTTTGATAATAATAATGAATCTATACTGATAAGTCAAAGTCAGAGTATTATCAATTCAGTTATTGGATCTAGTAACTATGATGTTGGTCATACCTTTAGTACAGGAGCAGGTGGATTAGCGTCTCCAGGTGTAACTTGTAATACTAATTTTAAAGCACGAGGAGTTACGGGAGTGGCACAACCAATCGGTGATGCTTTTGATATAGATTTTGTTGCACATGAATTGGGGCATCAATTCGGTGCACCACATACTTTTAATGGAATAGTGGGCAATTGTGGACAAGGAAATAGATCTGCTTCAAATGCTTATGAGCCTGGAAGTGGTTCTACAATTATGGCTTATGCAGGTATCTGTGGTTCTGATAATATTCAAGTTGGTAGTGATGCTTATTTTCATCAGAATAGTATAAATAGAATTTGGAATCATGTGACAAGTACAGGTGCGTGTCCTGTAAGCAGAACAACTACTGGAAATACAGAACCAGATGCAAATGCAGGAGCTAATTATACCATACCTCAAGGAACACCTTATAAATTAAATGGTAATAACTCTACGGATGCGGATGGTATGGAAACATTAACCTACACGTGGGAACAATATGACTTAGGTTCAGCAGGATCTCCAAGTGAAACTAATTTTTCAGGACCGTTAGTACGATCTTTTGAAGGTACCGAAAACCCAGTTAGATATGTGCCAAGACTTTCAGATGTTTTATTTAATGGAGGCACATCAACAGCATGGGAAAAGTTAGCAAGTGTTGATAGAGCTATTAATTTTGTATTAACTGTAAGAGATAATGATGCTCGAGGAGGTCAGACAGATTCGGACCAAATGCTTATTACTAATGTCTCAGCAGCTGGCCCATTTACAGTAACATCACAAAATACAAATGAAATAGTTTGGACACCAGGTGAAACAGAAACCATAACTTGGAATGTGGCTGGTACAACAGGTAACGGAGTTAATACCGCAAATGTTAACATATTACTTTCAACAGACGAAGGCTTAACTTACGATACTGTTTTGGCTTCTAATGTACCAAATGATGGCTCGCATTCAATTACTGTACCTAATGTAAGCGCACCTAAATGTAGAATTATGGTAGAAGGTGCTGGAAATATATTTTATAACCTAAATACGTCCTTTTTTGCAATTGGTAATTATGCTTATGAAACTGTAGAGGTATGTGAAAGTTATGTATATAATTTTGGAGGTGCACCAGTTCCAGAAAATGCTTCGTCTTACAGTGCTTTTTCGTTAGAAATGCCTGCTTCTTTTATAATGACAGATGCAAATATTTCCGTAGATATAACACATCCTAACAGTGGTGATTTATTTTATGGCTTTAGACATCCAGCTTATGCTGGTTCATTTCTTATAAGATTAGCATCTCAAGAGTGCTCAGGTAGTGCTAATCCAAATTTAGTTTTTGACGATGAAGGTGGTGCTATTAATTGTTCAACTCTAAGTAATGGAAATACTGTGGCGCCAGAAGATGCATTATCCGTTGTAAATGGTACAAACTCCGAAGGAAATTGGGTGTTTTATATTTTTGACAGCACAGTAAATAATACGAATAGCGCCATTAATTCTGTGACCATAGAAGTATGTAAAAACTCTTTTGAAGCGGTTTTATCAGTTGAAGAAAACGAATTAGATCAATTAAGCATTTATCCTAACCCAAATACAGGTGAGTTTAATATTCAGTTTAACCCAAGATCTGGTGAAGATGTTTCAGTTGTGGTTCATGATATTAGAGGACGATCTATCTATTCAAAAAACTATAATAATATCAGTAGATTCGAAGAAACCGTTCAGCTTAATAATGCACAATCTGGTGTGTATTTGCTAACCATTACAGATGGAGAGCAAAAAGTAACGAAGAAAATTATAGTAGATTAAACACGTAATTTATCACTTTAAAAGCTCCTAATTTAGGAGCTTTTTTTACTATGAATTTATCATATTGGGAAATAAAAAACTGGTTATCTAACATTGATTTTACTATTGTTGGTAGCGGAATTGTAGGTCTTAATTGCGCACTTCAATTGCATCGGCGATTTCCTAAGTCAAAGATTGTAATTCTTGAAAAAGGGATTCTTCCGCAAGGAGCTAGTACAAAAAATGCAGGTTTTGCATGCTTTGGAAGTTTAAGTGAAATAATGGATGACTTAAAACACCATTCCGAACCTGAAGTTTTAGACTTAGTTAAACAACGCCTAGCTGGCCTTAAATTACTTCGCGAAACATTAGGTGATGACGCTATTGATTATCAAAATTTAGGTGGTTATGAATTATTTTTAGATTCTGATGAGCACTTGTATCAGTTATGTATTGAAAAGCAAAAAGAGATCAATACATTACTCCATGCAATATTTAATTCAGATGTGTTTTCGTTTAAACGGAATAATTTTGGTTTCAAAAACATAAAATCAACATACGGTTTTAATCCTTTTGAAAGTCAAATTGATACCGGAAAAATGATGGATGCACTGTTACACAAAGTCCAATCCTTAGGTATAAAAATATTGAACAATTGTGCTGTAGCATCATTTTCAGAAGATTCAGATGCTGTGAAATTGAAAACAAACCATTTTTCATTATCAACCAAGAAACTTTTTATTGCTACCAACGGATTTGCAAAACAATTAAATATTCCAAAAGTTAGACCAGCAAGAGCACAAGTTTTAATTACAAAACCCGTTGCTGATTTGCACATTAAAGGCACATTTCACTTAGATGAAGGCTATTACTATTTCAGAAATATTGATAATCGAATTTTGTTAGGTGGTGGTCGTAACCTCGATTTTAAAACCGAAGAAACCACGGAGTTTGGACAAACAGAAATTATACAACAAAAGTTAGAAGACCTTTTGAAAACAACCATTTTACCCAATACCAATTTTGAAATAGAACATAGTTGGTCTGGAATTATGGGAGTTGGTCAACAAAAACAACCCATAGTAAAACAACTAAGTAATAATGTGTTTTGTGGTGTACGTTTAGGTGGAATGGGTGTTGCAATTGGCAGCACTATTGGAAAACAGTTAGCAGATTTAATAGAGTAACTGATGAAACGAATACTTCGATTTTTTATTAAACTCTTTCTGTGGTTTATTGTGCTTTCTGTCGGTTTGGTGGTTGTGTTTAAGTATGTGCCAGTTCCGTTTACCCCATTAATGGTTATGCGCTATGTTGAAAATACTGATGAAACCAAAACATGGAAACACAATTGGGTGCCTATAAACGACATTTCAAAAAACATACAGCTCGCTGTTATTTGTAGTGAAGATCAAAAGTTTTTAACGCATAATGGTTTTGATATTGAAGCTATAGAAAAAGCTTATGAATATAATAAACAAGGAAAACGTATTAGAGGTGGAAGTACTATAAGTCAGCAAACAGCTAAAAATGTATTTCTATGGCCAGATCGAAGTTGGTTGCGAAAAGGCTTAGAGGCTTATTTCACGTTTTTAATTGAAACCATTTGGAGTAAAGAACGTATTTTAGAAGTGTATTTAAATAGTATTGAAATGGGAAATGGTATTTATGGAGTTGAAGCCGCATCACAATATTGGTTTAAAACATCGAGTGCTAATTTATCGACTTATCAAGCTGCTGCTATCGTTTCAATTTTACCTAATCCACGGCAATATCGTGCAAATCCTGCCTCTGCTTATATTCAAAAGCGAAAAGAATGGATTGTAAGACAGATGAAATTCTACGGACCGTTTGATTTAAAACCCCAAAAATGACAGTAAAAGAAGAACTATATAAGGCTTGCTTAACTTTTATTGATAACCGATTAACTACGGTTAATAATACAATTTTAGACCTTCAAAATTCATTACAGTCAGAAACCAAAAGTAGTGCAGGAGATAAGCACGAAACAGGCAGAGCCATGTTGCAATTAGAGCGCGAAAAAGCAGGTCATCAATTATCTGAAATTGAAAAGCAACAACAAATTATTCGGAAAGTAAATTTTGAGTCAGAACATGGTAAAGTCGCCTTAGGAAGTGTTGTAAAAACAACGCAATCTAATTACTTTATAAGTATAAGCGCTGGTGAAATTACCATTGACAACATGACTTATTTTGCCATTTCCGCCGCAACACCGATTGCGCAATTATTACTATCTAAAACGGTAGGCGACGAGATTGTGTTTAGAAACAATACTTTTAAGATTGTTGCGGTTATATAAAAATACCAAAACCATCTATAAAACAAAAAATCTAAGCCTCTTACAAGACTTAGATTCTTTTATATATAAAGCTTTTAATTACTTACCTTCAGCGTAACGTCTTTCAACTTCATTCCAGTTAATAACATTAAAAAATGCTTCAATGTAATCTGGTCTTCTGTTTTGGTAATTTAAATAATACGCGTGCTCCCAAACATCTAATCCTAAAATTGGAGTACCTTCACAGCCAACACCAGGCATTAATGGGTTGTCTTGGTTTGGAGTTGAGCATACTTCAACTTTTCCTCCTTCATGTACACACAACCAAGCCCAACCAGAGCCAAATTGCGTTGCAGCAGCTTTAGAGAATTCATCTTTAAATGCTTCAAAAGAACCATATTTAGATTCAATAGCATCTTTTAAATCTCCAGATAAACGTCCTTTTCCTTCAGGATTCATAACCTCCCAGAACAATGAGTGATTGTAAAAACCTCCACCATTATTTCTAACAGCTTTATTATCCATATCTAGGTTAATAAGAATATTATCTATAGTTTTTCCTTCTAAATCTGTACCTTCAATAGCAGCATTTAGTTTATTTGTGTAGCCTTGGTGATGTTTAGTATGGTGAATCTCCATTGTGCGAGCATCAATATTTGGTTCTAAAGCATCGTAAGCATATTTTAATTTCGGTAATTCGAAAGCCATAATTATATTATTTTTAATTGGTTAAAATTTTGTTTGAACTCAAATTTACAATATTGTCTCTGATTTTCTCTTAATAAACTATTAAGATTCCCTATTTTGGTATAAAAATTATCTCTTGCAAAATTCAGCTTTCAAAATATACAATGCTTCTGCTGGCAGTGGAAAAACCTTCACGCTGGCAAAAGCGTATCTTAAAATACTGGTTCAGTCTCAACGCTACGATCAGTTTAAATCCATTTTAGCCATTACGTTTACCAACAAGGCTGTTGGTGAAATGAAGGAACGTATTATAGACATGTTAAAATCGTTTTCTTCGGAAAAAAGCTTAACAGATCCGCATCCTATGTTTGTGGCGATTTGTGACGAATTAGACATTAAACCCGAAACGCTTCACAACAAATCAAAACACATCTTAAAATATATTATCCACAACTATGGAGCCTTTGATATTTCTACTATAGATGGTTTTACACACAGAGTAATTAGAACTTTTGCTCACGATTTAAAATTACCTGTAAATTTCGAAGTAGAACTAGATCAAGAACGGCTTTTGAATGAAGCAGTAGATAGTTTGATTGCAAAAGCAGGAACTGATAAATCCTTAACTAAAGTGCTTGTGGATTTTGCGATAGAAAAAGCAGACGACGATAAGAGTTGGGATATTAGTTTTGATTTTAATAAGATTTCTAAATTGCTGGTGAATGAAAATGATCTTTTTGCCATAAATAGTTTAAAGACTAAAACACTTGACGATTTTAAAAACCTAAAACAACAATTAGCTCAGGAGGTTCTTCAACTTGAAGAGCAGATTGTAACCATTGGAAACAAAGCTTTGACTTTATTAGAGGAATCGGGTTTACAATTCAATGATTTTAGCAGAGGGTCACTTCCTAAGCATTTTGAGAAATTAAAAAACAAACAATTTTCTGTAAGTTTTGATACGGCTTGGCAAAATGATTTGGTTGACGGAAACACATTATTTCCTAAACGTGTAACGGACGATGTTGCTTCAACTATAGAAAGTATTCAATCACAGTTAGCAAAAGATTTTCTTAAAACCAAAGGGTTAATTTTTGACTTAAAACTTAAAAAAGGATTTTATAGAAACATCACACCACTTTCGGTATTAAATGCTATTAAAACCGAATTAGAGGTTTTAAAAGCAGACCAGAATAAAATGTTGATTTCAGAATTTAATACCATTATTGGTAAAGAAATTAAGAATCAACCAACACCTTTTATATATGAGCGTTTAGGTGAAAAGTTTAAACATTATTTTATAGATGAGTTTCAAGACACGTCTAAAATGCAATGGGAAAATTTAGTGCCATTATTAGAAAATGCACTTTCAACAACAGATGGTTCTGCTATGTTGGTTGGTGATGCTAAGCAGGCAATTTATAGATGGAGAGGAGGAGAAGCGGAGCAGTTTATAAAACTTTATAATGAGATTGATAATCCCTTTCAGCTAGAAGCTGAGGTTTTGCCATTAGATACCAACTATAGAAGTGCCAAAGCGGTTATTGAGTTTAATAATTTGTTTTTTAATTATTTAAGTGAAACGGCTTTCAGTGAATCTGCTTATGCCGATCTTTATAAAAAAGCGACTCAAAATACGCATAATTCATCCGAAGGTTACGTCAATCTTAATTTTTTAGATGTTCAGAAAGATGATGATATCCATGAGATGTATGCCACTCAAGTACTTGAAACAATACAAGAATGTCAAGCCAATGGTTTTCCATTAGATGATATTTGTGTTTTAGTCAGAAAACGAAAAGAAGGTGTTGCCATCGCTAATTACCTCAATGAAAAAGGTATTAAAATCACCTCTTCCGAAACCTTACTTTTAAAAAATTCTGATAAGGTTAATTTTATCAATTCGTTTTTAAAACTATTGGTTCAGCCATCAAATGATAGTTTAAAAGTTGAGGTGCTTTCTTATATTGCAGAGCAGCATCAGGTTAAAGATAAACATCAGTTTTTTATCACTTATCTCAAGAAAAATCTTGATGACATGTTTTCCGAATTAAATCAACTGGATATCTATATTGATAAAAACCAATGTCTTCAACTGCCGCTCTACGAGTTGGTAGAGCATGTTGTTAGACAATTCAATCTTAATCAAACTTCCGATGCTTATCTTCAGTTCTTTTTAGATGTCGTTTTAGAATTCACGCAAAAACAAAATGCAGATGTTGCTGCTTTTGTTACTTATTTTGAAAAGAAAGCTGATAAATTAAGTGTCGTTACACCAGAAAATATGGAAGCGGTTCAGATTATGACCATTCATAAATCTAAAGGCTTAGAGTTTCCGATAGTGATTTTCCCGTATGCCGATCTCGATATATATAAAGAAATTGAACCTAAGGTGTGGTTTCCTGTTGAGGCCGAAAACAACCACGGGTTTGGGACCTTATTATTAAATTATAATAAAGATGTCGAACATTTTGGCCAAGCAGGAAGCTTAATTTATAGTACGCATCAATCGCAATTAGAATTAGACAATATTAATTTATTATACGTGGTTTTAACAAGAGCCGTAGAACAATTACATATTATTTCGAAAAAAGATATTAATGCTAAAGGCGAAGCCAACAGGAAATCTTATGCAGGCTTATTTATTAATTTCTTGATGAATGACAACAAGTGGAACGACAATCAGCTTAGTTACAGCTACGGAACACTGAAAATTAATGAAAACGTTTCAGAAAAAGACAACACTTCTAGTCCTATACAATTGATTTCGGTACCAAAGGAAGCACATAGTTTAAGTATTGTCACTAAATCTGGATTACTTTGGGATACTGAACAAGAAGCAGCAATAGAACGTGGTAATTTGGTGCATTTAATTCTTTCAAAAATTGAAACGATTGAAGATGTCGATTTTGCCTTTAATGAACTGTTATTGTCAGGAGACGTTACAACAGACCAAAGTGAGGTTTTAAAATCTTTGGTTTTAGAGGTTTTAAATCATCCTAAACTAGCAACATATTTTCAAGAGGGTTTCAAAATTTATAATGAACGAGATATTATTACAAGTTCTGGTCAGATTATGCGTCCAGACCGTTTAAATATCAATTCAAAAAATGAAGCCATACTTATAGATTATAAAACTGGAGATGCCAAAGAATCTCACGCCTCACAACTTAATAATTACGAAGCTGTTTTAAACGAAATGAACTTAAACGTAATACATAAAATACTAGTTTATATAAATGACGCTGTTGAAGTCTTAGAAGTCTAATTATTCCTATTATCTTTGTTTTAATTATTAGAGTCTGATTAAAAAATAAGGATTAAACTTTTATATAAACAGAAGGTTTTTACTCATTTTTAATAGTAAGACCTTGCTTTTTTGTTAATTGTTGTGAGAGAAATTAAATATAGTTTTAAAAAAAAACACTAATATTTATCAGTTAGTTAGAGTTAAGTCTAACGTCTTATTTCTAGCAGCGAAGCAGTCTAAACTCTATTATCAGACAACACTATTTTAATTCATAAAAAAACAAATCATGTACGGAGACATAAAACAACATTTACAACAAGAAATAGAATCTATTAAAGACGCAGGCCTTTTTAAAGAAGAGCGTATTATAACATCGCCTCAAGGTGCTGAAATTACACTTAATACTGGTAAAAAAGTTTTAAATTTCTGCGCTAATAATTACCTAGGTTTGTCGGCGCATCCAGATGTTATTCAAGCTGCCAAAGACACCATGGATACGCATGGTTTTGGTATGTCTTCAGTACGCTTCATTTGTGGAACTCAAGATATCCATAAAGAACTAGAGCAAAAAATCGCAGATTTCTACGGTACAGAAGATACTATATTATATGCAGCCGCTTTTGATGCTAATGGAGGAGTTTTTGAACCTTTGTTAACTAAGGAAGATGCTATTATTTCAGATTCTTTAAATCACGCTTCAATTATTGATGGTGTAAGATTATGTAAAGCAGCAAGGTACCGTTACCAAAATAACGACATGGCAGATTTAGAAACACAATTAATTGAAGCCAATGCTAATGGTGCACGTTTCAAAATTATTGTAACGGATGGTGTGTTTTCTATGGACGGTTTGGTAGCTCCTTTAGATAAGATTTGTGATTTAGCAGATAAATATGACGCTATGGTTATGATTGATGAGTGCCATGCGACTGGATTTATTGGTGAAACTGGTATTGGAACCTTAGAAGAAAAAGGTGTTTTAGGAAGAATAGATATTATCACCGGAACCTTAGGAAAAGCTATGGGAGGAGCCATGGGAGGTTATACTACAGCTAAAAAGGAAATTGTTGAGTTGTTACGTCAACGCTCAAGACCATATTTGTTTTCAAATTCTTTAGCACCTGCAATTGTTGGGGCATCAATTAAAGTATTTGATATGCTTAAAAACGATACATCACTTAGAGATAAAGTAGATTGGAATACAAAATACTTCAAAAAAGGGATGAAAGAAGCAGGTTTTGATATTGTAGATGGAGATTCAGCCATTGTACCAGTAATGTTATATGATGCCAAATTATCTCAGAATATGGCCAATATGTTATTAGAAGAAGGGATTTATGTTATAGGTTTCTTTTATCCTGTAGTACCTAAAGAAAAAGCCAGAATAAGAGTACAACTTTCGGCAGCTCACAACCAAGAACAGCTTGATAAAGCAATATCAGCCTTCATAAAAGTGGGAAAAGAATTAAATGTTATCTGAAATGATTCAAATTTTAACACAAACGCTGTATTATAGAGCAATATCCCAATAATTTTATATATTTGTCTTTGTTAATATAATTTAACATCCTATTTTTGCCACAATTAACACTTAAAATTAAATTAATTAGAATATGAAAAATCTTAGCAGATTATTTTTTGTCGCAGTGCTTATCGCAAGTTTTAGCACCTCTAATGCTCAAGATAAGAACAATCCATGGGCCATAACTTTTGGAGCCAACGCAGTTGACTTCTACCCTGTAGGAGAAGACGCACCTCAAGGAGAGTATTTTGACGAGTACTTCAACGCATCTGATCACTGGAATTTCCTTCCTTCAATTTCAACAGTTTCTGTGTCTAAATACCTTAGTGATGGCTTTACATTTACTGCCAAAGGTTCTATAAACAGAATTGAAAAATTTGGTTCTAATTTTGATCCTATTACAGGTGAAGAATCAACTAATAACGTTGATGATTTAACGTACTATGGTGTAGATGGTAGAGTGTCTTATAGCTTTATGGATGTAATTAACTCTAATACTGTTGACCCTTATTTAGGTGTTGGTGGTGGTTACACTTGGGTTGATGAAATCGGTGCTGGAACTGTAAACGGAACATTAGGTTTTAAATTTTGGTTCTCAGAAAAGCTGGGATTAGATCTTCAGTCTACTTATAAGCATTCTTTCGAAGATTATTTACCAAAACATTTCCAACATTCAGTAGGTCTTACGTTTAAGTTTGGTGGTACTGATACAGATGGTGATGGTGTATACGATCAAGATGATGCTTGTCCTGAAGAAGCTGGTTTAGAGATCTTTAATGGTTGTCCAGATTCTGATAACGATGGTATCCAAGATTCTAAAGACGATTGTCCAAATACTGCTGGTTTAGCTGAATTTAACGGTTGTCCTGATTCTGACGGTGACGGTGTAATGGATAAAGATGATAATTGTCCTGAGGTTGCTGGTTTAAAAAGTTTAGCTGGTTGTCCAGATGCTGATGGTGACGGTGTTGCTGATGCTGATGATAACTGTCCTAACGAAGCAGGTCCTGCTGCAAACAGTGGATGTCCTTGGCCAGATACTGATGGTGACGGTGTATTAGACAAAGACGATAAGTGTCCTAACGAAGCTGGTACAGTGGCAAACAATGGTTGTCCTGAAGTTAAGCCAACTGAAGAAGTAATGGATACATTAAACGAATATTCTAGATCTATCTTGTTTAACTCTGGTAAGGCAACTTTCCAAAAACAAACTGACCAAGTATTACAGTCAATGGTAGCTATCTTTAAAGAATACCCACAAGCTAACTTCTCATTAGAAGGTCATACTGATAGTGATGGTTCTAAATCTATGAACCAAGCGTTATCTGAAAGAAGAGCAAATGCAGTTAGAGATTATTTAATCGCTAATGGTATTGATTCTGAAAGATTAACTGCTGCTGGTTTCGGTGAAGAGAATCCTATCGCTAGCAACAGTACAAGAGCTGGTAAGAAAGAAAACAGACGTGTAGAGGTGAAGTTGAAAAACTAATCACATCTAAAATATATATTAAAAACGCTCCGAATCTCGGAGCGTTTTTTATTTTTATAGAATGATAAGTTTTATAAAATCGGTTCTCATAGATCTTCAAAAGAAAGACTTCAAATTAGAGGATCTTCATTTCATTCTACCAAGTAAGCGTGCAGGTGTTTTTCTTAAACACCACCTTTCTTCATTAATAGAACAACCTATTTTTACGCCTCAAATACTCAGTAGTGAAGAATTTGTTGAAGAACTTTCTGGTTTACAAAACCTACCTAATACAGATTTACTATTTAGGCTATACGAATCGTATTTGGTACTGACAGCTAAAGAGGAACAAGAGTCTTTTGATTCTTTTTCTAAGTGGGCTCAAATCTTATTACAAGACTTCAATGAGATTGATCGCTATCTCATATCGCAAGATCATATTTTCGATTACCTAAATGCTATAAAAGAGCTTAATCATTGGTCGTTGGAACCAAAGCAAACCGATCTTGTTAAAAACCATTTAAAGTTCTGGAAACAGCTTAAAAATTACTACATAACTTTTACAGAAAATCTACTACAATCAAAGCAAGGGTATCAAGGCTTAATTTATAGAGAGGCGGTAGATAATTTAGAGTCTTATATAGAAAATGCTAATGGAAAAACGCATATATTTTTAGGTTTTAATGCCCTAAATACGGCTGAGTCTCAAATTATTCAAGGCTTATTAAAAAATGATTTAGCACATATTTATTGGGATATCGATAAGGCGTTTATTGATGATAACATACATGACGCAGGTTGGTTTACAAGACAACATAGAAAACAATGGAATTACTTTAAAACAGAACCCTTCAATTGGGTTTCTAACCATTATAGCGAACCAAAACATATTGAGGCTATCGGTATTCCTAAGTTGGTGGGCCAGGCCAAATATATTGGACAACTGCTAGACGAGTTAACAGAGAACGACACTAATTTGTCTAACATCGCAGTTGTTTTAGGTGAAGAACAGTTGCTGCTTCCCGTGTTAAATTCTATTCCTAAGCACATAACAAAACTCAATGTAACCATGGGTTTACCGTTACAGTTTGTGCCTTTGGCGTCATTTTTTGAACAGCTGTTTAATATCCACAAAAACAACCCTCAGCACTTTTATTACAAGGATATTATTGGTGTATTGTCACATCCTTCGGTTTACCCTTTGTTTGAAACCGATGATGGTAATGTTTCAAACGATATTGTTACTCATATTCAAAAAAATAATACGGTTTATATCAATGTTAATGAGCTTAAGCAACGCACCAGTTCACATAAAGAACTTATAGAGTTACTTTTTAACTCATGGAATAATAATCCTAAAGTGGCTTTAAAACTATGTTCTGAGCTCATTTTAAGAATGAAGTCGAATTTTGATAGTAACAAGCAAGACCACAGTTTAGAATTAGAATATTTATACCGATTTAACACCTTATTTAATCAATTAGTGGAATTAAATACTAGTTATAAATACCTAAATTCAATAGTAGGATTGCAGTCTATTTATAAAGAATTACTGAGTTCTGAAACCTTGGATTTTAAGGGCGAACCATTAGAAGGACTTCAAATTATGGGTATGTTAGAATCGCGTGTCTTAGATTTTGAAACCGTTATTATAAGCTCGGTAAACGAAGGTATTTTGCCTTCAGGAAAAACAAACAATTCCTATATTCCATTCGATGTAAAAATTGAAAACAACTTACCAACCTTTAAAGAAAAGGATGCCGTCTATACTTATCACTTTTATAGACTTTTACAACGTGCTAAAAACGTTTACATATTGTACAATACTGAAATCGATGCTTTAAAAGGAGGTGAAAAAAGTCGGTTTTTAACGCAATTGGAGGTTGAAGACATTCATAAAGTAAAAACAAGTATTGTTTCTCCAGATGTTCCCATAATAGATCAAAATTTAACTGAAATAATTAAAACACCTTTGGTTATAGAAAAGGTAAAACAATTGTCTGCTAAAGGCTACTCACCTTCCTCTTTAACCAATTATATTAGAAATCCTATTGATTTTTATTACGAAAAAATTCTTGGTATAAAAGAGTTTGAAGACGTTGAAGAAAATATTGCTGCCAATACATTAGGTTCAGTTATTCACAATTCTCTTGAAGATTTTTACAAGCCATTAGTTGGTCACTTTTTAACAATAGAACATTTACAAGCCTTTAAAAGTGAGACTAAAGCTATGGTAACTAAACACTTTGAAGAGTTATATAATACAGGCGGTTTTTCAAGTGGAAAAAACCTTATCATTTTTGAAATTGCACAACGTTACATTACAAACTTTTTAAATTTAGAAATAGAAAGTCTTAAGGACGGTAATGACATAAAAATCCTTTCTATTGAAGCAGATGAAATAATAGACATCGCTATTGAAGGTTTAGATTTTCCTATTAAATTAAAAGGAAAAGTAGATAGAATCGATAGTTTTAATGGTGTTACGCGCGTTGTCGATTACAAATCCGGAAAGGTGGATAAAGGCAAAGTAGAAATTGTTGACTGGGAAGAATTAACCACAGATTACGATAAGTACAGTAAATCATTTCAGGTGTTGTGTTATGCGTATATGATGCGACAAAATAAAAAGATTGAGTTACCCATTGAAGCAGGAATAATTTCATTTAAAAATTTAGGTGAAGGCTTTTTGAAATTTGGTAAAAAACCTTCATCTCATGCTAGAACTAGAGATCAATTAATTACGAATGAAACTTTAGATAATTTTGAAATAGAACTTAAAAAACTCATCGTAGAAATCTGTAATCCAAAAGTGAATTTCGTAGAAAAAGAATTAGACAAATGAAAATTGATAAGAATATAATTTTACAACGAAACGGTAAAAAACCGATCTTAATTGATGCATTTTATACAGAGTCTTATAAACGTCAACCCATCGTAATTTTTTGTCATGGATACAAAGGGTTTAAAGATTGGGGAGCATGGCACCTTATGGCAGAAGCTTTTGCAGAAGCTGGATTTTGTTTTATAAAATTCAATTTTTCGCATAATGGTGGCACTATGGATAACCCAATAGATTTTCCAGACTTGGAAGCTTTTGGAAACAATAACTTCACCAAAGAATTAGATGATTTAGACGATATCATTACCTGGACTGAAAACTATTTCAAGAACAATCCTAACATCAACATCAACGAAATTTCATTAATAGGTCATAGTCGAGGGGGAGGCATAACATTACTTAAAGCTGCGGAACATACAAGAGTCACTAAACTTATAAGTTTAGCAAGTGTAAGCGATTTTGGTGTTAGATTTGGTTCTGATTCTGAAATAGAAGCATGGAAAAATAAAGGTGTTAAATACATAGTGAATGGTAGAACCAAACAGCAAATGCCACATTATTATCAGTTTTTTGAAGATTTTAAAGCCAATGAAAACAGACTTCATATTGAAACTGCAGCAAAACAATTACCTATGCCGCAGTTAATAATTCATGGATCAAATGATTCAGCTGTAGATATTAGTGAAGCCAAAAGATTACACCAGTGGAATCCGGATAGTCAACTTAAAATTGTTGAAGGAGCAAATCACGTTTTCAATACTAGGCATCCATGGGAAAAGAATGAACTTTCTGAGGAATTAAAGACGGTTATAAATTATAGTATTAATTTTTTAAAATAGAAAAGCGTGCTAAAAACACGCTTTCTGTGGAGAAGATGGGATTCGAACCCACGACCTCTTGACTGCCAGTCAAGCGCTCTAGCCAACTGAGCTACATCCCCAAAATTGTAATGTAAATATAGACTTATTTTAAATGGGTTTATTGAAAAATTGAAACTTTGTAAATGATTCGCTTAGCAAAAGAAAAAGATATTCAAGCCATTTTAGAGATCACCAAAGCCTGTGCTATTTCTATGATTTCCCAAGGCATTTATCAATGGAACGAACAGTATCCTAATCTGCCTGCGTTTCAAAAGGATATTGAGCGTAACGAGCTATATGTTTTAGAAATAGACGCTATTATTTGTGGTTGTGTGGTGGTTTCTACGCTTATGGATTCAGAATATAAACCTGTACAATGGTTGACAAAAAATGAAAATAACATGTATATTCATCGCTTGGCCATTCATCCTAATATGCAAGGCAAAGGTTATGCGCAACAGCTTATGGATTTTGCAGAGCAATTCGCCATAGAAAATAATTATACCTCTATTCGATTAGATACCTTTTCAAAGAACAAAAGAAACCAAAAGTTTTACGAACTTCGCGGTTATAAACGATTAGGCGATATTTACTTTCCGAAGCAAAGTGAATTCCCTTTTTATTGTTACGAATTGGTACTGTGAGCACATCAATAACTTTAAAACAAATTAATAAATTGGCCATTCCGGCTTTAATTGCTGGTGTGTCAGAGCCTATTTTGTCCTTAACTGATGCGGCAATAATTGGTAATATGGAACAGAATGCTACGACGTCTTTAGCGGCAGTTGGTATTGTAACCACTTTTATATCCATGTTAATTTGGGTTTTAGGCCAAACGCGAAGTGCTATTTCTTCAATTATTTCGCAATATTTAGGGGCTGGAAATATTGAGGCTGTTAAAAACCTACCTGCCCAAGCAATACTTGTGATCACCACACTGAGCCTTATTATAATCGCTGTAACCTATCCGTTAGCTTCACAAATTTTCAAACTTTATAATGCCGATGGAACCATCTTAAATTACAGTGTTGATTATTACAGAATCCGCGTGTTTGGCTTTCCGTTTACCCTATTCACAATAGCGGTATTCGGAACGTTTAGAGGACTTCAGAATACTTATTTCCCCATGCTAATTGCCATTTCTGGTGCTGCGGCAAATATTGTCTTAGACTTTATTTTTGTTTATGGTGTAGAAGGCCTTATTCCTGCAATGCATATAGAAGGAGCAGCCTATGCCAGTGTTTTGGCGCAATTAATTATGGCCTCGCTCTCTGCGTTTTATTTGCTCAAAAAAACCGATGTGCCATTGCTCGCTACATTACCATTTAATCCTGAGATGAAACGGTTTGCAGTCATGATTCTCAATTTATTTATCCGAACTCTGGCCTTAAATATTGCACTATATTTTGGAACTAGCTTTGCTACAAAATATGGCGCTAACTACATTGCAGCTTACACTATTGCTATTAATTTATGGTTTCTCGGAGCCTTTCTTATTGATGGCTATGCGAGTGCAGGAAATATTTTATCAGGAAAATTATTTGGTGCTAAGGATTATAAAAATCTTATTGAATTAAGTAACAAACTGATAAAGTATGGTATTATTGCTGGTGGTATTATCGCTTTAATTGGAGCGGTTTTTTACTTTCCAATTGGACGCATCTTTAGTAATGATGAAGCCGTATTAACTGAATTTTACAATATCTTCTGGATTACTTTAGCCATGCAACCACTTTGCGCATTAGCTTTTATTTTCGATGGTGTTTTTAAAGGTCTTGGTAAAATGAAATACCTCAGAAATGTACTATTGTTTTCTACGCTTGCTGTTTTTGTTCCTATTGTATTTTGGACAGATCACTTAGACTATAAACTCTATGGCATTTTTATAGCGTTTACATTATGGATGGTTGCTCGTGGCTTACCTTTAATCATAAATTTCCGTAAAACGTTTAAAACCCTTGCTCAAAAGACGTAAATTTGGTTCATAAATGAATGGCAGTTAATGAACCTAATTATAGCAATACTTCAAGACGTTAATATAGACGAAAAAATAAAAAATGCACCAGATAGTAGCTATGGCATTGGTGTTGTTATCGGCACACTTTTGCCTTTTGTAGTTTTAGTTGGGATTGCCTATGCGATTTATAAGTATAATAAAAACAAAATGAACGACAATTAAAATGGGAAATTATCTTTTTTTAATATTAGCGATAGGTATTATTGTAGTGTATTTCTACAACCGAAATAAAAGACGTTAAACCATCTATCGTGTTTTTAACCAAACTGTAATACTAAGTCTCGGTGTATTTACGGGTTTTACTTCGTGCTCTAATTCCTGACTTTCAAAAATAACAACTTTGCCAGGAAATGGATAAATGACTTTGTCCTCATCATTTAAATACAACACGAGTTCACCACCATTTTCAGGTTGCCAATCTTCACTGTTTAAATAGCAAACAAAGGATAATTTACGTCGATCATCATTATGAAACGTATCTAAGTGGCGTTTATAATAGGTGTCTTTTGGATAAATGGCATAATGAAACTCCTTCTGATTGATGCCAAGGAAACAGGTTCGATTTAAATAATCCTTTAAATCCTTAATCTTATTAAAGAATAATTGTTCGGCTGATTTTTTGAAAGCATCTTCTTCATACTTTAAAAGCAGAGAATGCCGCAAGGCAATAACTTCATCTTCCGAAAAAAAATCATCAACAATACTATATTTTTGAGATGAAATGTCTGAAATAATACGCTCATAAAGCGAGTTTTCAATAAACGGAATGTTCTCAAAAAGACTACTCACTGTAGCTTTTGTAAAGATTTAATTCTTTCATAGGTGTTCAAGATTTTAAAAAAAGTGCGCAAATTTAATCTAAAAAGCCTTTCCTTTTACATTTATAATATCTTTGCATTATAATTTACAATCATATGAGCAAAATTCGTATTACAAAACAGTTTTCTTTTGAAACAGGTCACGCACTTTATGGCTACGACGGTAAGTGTAAAAACGTACATGGTCATAGTTATAATTTATACGTTACTGTTATTGGAACACCAATAGCAGATACCACAAATGTGAAATACGGAATGGTCATTGATTTTGGTGATTTAAAGAAAATCGTGAAAGAAGAGATTGTGGATGTTTTTGATCATGCCACTGTTTTTAATAGGAATACACCTCACGTTGAACTCGCGAAAGAATTAGAAGACAGAGACCACAACGTTTTGTTAGTCGATTACCAACCAACAAGTGAAATGATGGTGATTGATTTTGCTAAAAAAATTAAACTACGATTACCAAATAATATAAAATTACATTCCTTAAGACTTTCGGAAACAGCGTCTTCTTTTGCAGAATGGTTTGCTAGTGATAATGACTAAAACGAACCGCATACAAATAGCCGAAGGAAAAAAAATCTACTTTTCATCAGATAATCATTTAGGTGCACCAACATCTGAAGATTCTCGACCTCGCGAAAAGAAATTCGTGGCCTGGTTAGATGAGGTAAAACACGATGCAGCTGCAATTTTTTTGTTAGGCGATTTGTTCGACTTTTGGTTTGAATATAAAACCGTTGTCCCAAAAGGATTCACAAGAACCTTAGGAAAATTAGCCGAAATTGCAGATTCTGGAATACCGATTTACTTCTTTGTAGGTAATCATGATTTATGGATGAAGGATTATTTTAAAACCGAATTGGGCATACCTGTTTACCACGAGCCGAAAGAATTTATTTTTAACGACACCACGGTATTTATAGGTCATGGTGATGGTTTAGGACCTGGAGATAAAGGCTATAAACGCATGAAAAAAGTGTTTACGAGTCCATTTTTTCAATGGTTATTCAAATGGATGCATCCTGATATTGGAGTTAAAATCGGACAATATATGTCTGTAAAAAACAAAATGATTTCAGGCGATGATGATGCAAAGTTTTTAGGAGAAGACAATGAGTGGTTAGTGGCATATTGCAAACGTAAACTCGAAGATAAACATCGCGATTATTTTGTATTTGGTCATAGACATTTGCCTTTAGAAATTGACTTAAATGAAACGTCTAAGTACATTAATTTAGGCGACTGGATTCAGTATTATACCTACGGAGTTTTTGACGGTGAAAATTTTGAACTGAAAACCTATTAATGTCGTCCTGTTTTTACTTTAACAGAAGCGTAAGTAGACACAGAATAAGGCACTACAAAGCATAGGCTAAGCTTTAACCAATTTACCTTATCAAAATTCAAATGATATAAAAGGTCTCCTTGGTTGATAATATTTAAAATACAACCAACTACTATAGCGACTTTAATCGAAGAGATGACGATGTCTTTTTCTAAAGCTATTTTAAGCAGTTTTAGAATCATGCTAAATGAAATGTTTAAATATTTTGTAGGCAAAAGTAATAAAAATGATAAGGCTTAAAAGTGATTTTATACTCCATCTTTTTCGTGTGCTTCAATATCTTTAGTGAGATCTAGTTCACGTAATGATGTGTTTTTAAAATGCATTGTTGTCACCGTAATAAGCGTTACGGTACCTCCAAGTATTACAGCCAATGGTGCTCCAAATAGTTTTGCAGCGACTCCACTTTCAAGCGCGCCAAGCTCATTAGAGGATCCAACAAACATAGAGTTTACAGCACCAACCCGTCCTCTCATGTCATCAGGTGTCTTAAGCTGAAGAATGGTTTGACGAATCACCATCGACACTCCATCAAAGACTCCAGATAAAAATAAAGCGATAATACTCAGCCATAGAAGTTGAGATGCTCCAAAAATTATCATACAGACTCCAAAGCCAAAAACAGAGACTAATAGCTTTTTTCCTGTGTTTTTTGTAATCGGAAGGTATGTTGTTGCTACCATAGTAATAATACTTCCCGAAGAAAGTGCAGCATTTAAATACCCAAAACCTCTTGGTCCAGCGTCTAATACATCTTTTGCAAATACGGCAAATATGGCAACTGCACCACCAAAGAGAACAGCAATCATATCTAATGTTAAGGCTCCTAAAACAACCTTATCGCTAAACACAAATTTTAGTCCAACTTTAAGACTGTTCATCACAGATTCATTTGTTTTTTTATTTAGAATAGGTTTCTTTTTTATTCCAAATACGAATATAAATGATAGCATCACTAATACGAATATAATACCAAGCGTATGATGAACACCAATCCATGCTATTAAAAATCCGCCACAAAGTGCACCAAACACATTGGCACCTTTCCATGTGCTACTGCTCCATGTAGCAGCATTTGGGTATATTTTTTTAGGAACAATGAGTGCGATAAGAGAAAATATTGTAGGACCAAAAAAAGCTCTTAATACACCGCCAAAAAACACCAAACCATAAATGCTGTATAATATGTAGTTAGCCTCCCAAGTGTTTTCGATAATTTCTGAAGTTAGCCAATACAACCCAAAACTAATTAATGAGAATAAGGCAATACATAGTGTGAATAGGTTTCGTTTTTCTTTTTGGTCAACAATATGACCAGCAAATGGCGCGAATAAAAATGCAGGTAAAAATTCACAAAGCCCAATAATCCCTAAACTAAGCTCATCATTAGTTAAAGAATACACCTGCCACTCTATAACAATAAATTGCATAGACCATCCAAAGATTAATGCAAAACGCACCATCAAAAAAATGTTGAATTCTTTGATTCTTAATGCTGCATATGGATCGTTTTTTGCCAATGTAGTTCGGGTTTACAAGACCTGTCAGGTTTTTTGATACCTGACAGGTCTGTCAATTGATTGGGTACAAAAGTAAAATAAGATTAGGTCATATTTCAGTTTTTGGTTCATTTCTAAAATAAGCCTGTTTTTTAGGATTTATACCTGTCAGGTTTTTGAAACCTTACAGGATAATAAGCTAGTAGATATTTAATTTTCAATCAACTTAAAAGCAACACGTCTATTTAATTGTTGTCCTTCTTCACTGTCGTTATCTGCAATTGGTTGTGTGCTTCCAAAACCAAAGGATGTAATGCGTGTAACATCTAATCCTTTTGTAATTAAATAATTTGAAACTGCTTTGGCACGTTGTTCTGATAAGTCTTGATTTCTAGTTTCTAAGCCAATGGCATCGGTATGACCATAGATTTCAATATTTAATGTAAGGTTAGCTTCTAAATGTTTGTAAAGTTGATTGAGTTCTTCTTTTGAAACCTCTAACAAGTCCGCTTTATCAAAATCGAATAATACATTTTTGAAAGTGTGAATCTCGTTGGTTTTAATGGTTGGTTCTTCAATTGTTTTAGTGGTTTCCACTACTTTTTCTTGTTCTAAAGACTCTATGGATACGTCGTCTATGTAGTAGTATGAAAAGAAGTATGGACTATTAGAAACGACCTGTTGTTTTTTAGTTTTTGGGTTTCTATAAAAATTCCCGATTGAAAAATAATTTTCATAACCTTCTGCTGTAAATTCAAAGGAATATTCCGTCCATATTTCCTTATTAGAAAAATAAACTTCCTCAGTATTGGAATATAGCTTAAACTTCTTTTTTGTGACTTTTGAAGACTTAATCACTTTTTCGCAGCTGTTAGAATCATAACAAGGCTTTAGTTTTTCTTCAGTAATTAATACTTCAATATCCTTTAAAGCATAAGACGATTTATCTGCTAAACTCAAATAAAAAGTCATTTTGTATTTCTTTCCTTCTACTAATGTTTTAGAGAGTTCTCCTTGCACATATTCTCTATAGTTTTTATCCGTATAAAAGTACATACCTGCATATGATGAACCGGTTTTTGGATTTTGAATTCCATTGTAATTGTTTGCACCCATGTCTTCACTACATGTGTCAAAAAAATCCGTGGAACCATGATTCGGAATAGACCAATCTAAAACTCCATTATTGAATCCTCCTAAATTAACAATACATTTATATGTTGAGTGATCTTCAAAACTTGGATTTAAAACTAAATTCTGACTCGTTGAAATAAAACTATAAAAAATGAATAAGAATAAGACAGGTGGTTTCATGTAATATCAACGATAACTTAATCAATTATATTTTATATCTACAAGGTTTTGGAAACCTTGCAGGATTAGATAGCATAAATTATGCTTTAATATCCTTCAATTTTAACTGTAGACTGACGTTGCCATTCCAATGATTTTCATCAATAACATAAGCCGCACTAAATGGTCTTTTGCTTTTGATAATATCTATTTTATCGCCTAAGCCAAAACCAATACAGACAATTTTATCATTGAAGGATTGGGTTACAGTTAACCGAATATGCTTATCATCTTCACCCACACATTTTCCCCAACCGGTATCTTTTAGGTTTTGCGACATAAAGGTTGGTGACATATTCCCAGGGCCAAAGGGTGCAAATTGTTTTAGGATGCGCATGAGTTTATCATTGATTTCACTGAGTTCTATTTCTAAATCTATTTTAAGCTCTGGTGTTAATAGTTTTGGGTCAATAGTTTCCTTAACTACGCTTTCAAACTTGGCTTTAAAGGCATCATAGTTTTCTGGTAATAACGTTAAACCTGCAGCATATTTATGACCTCCAAATTGTTCAATGTGTTCTGAACAAGCTTCTAATGCATTATACACGTCGAATCCTTTTACAGAACGTGCCGATGCGGCTAATTTATCTCCACTTTTGGTAAACACTAACGTGGGTCTGTAGTAGGTTTCTATTAAACGTGACGCCACAATACCAATCACTCCTTTATGCCATGATTCGTCATAAACAACTGTGGTAAACCCCTCTTGCTCGTTATGAGCTTCAATTTGAACTAATGCCTCTTGTGTAATGCGTTTATCGGTTTCGCGACGATCTGTATTAAACTCGTCAATATCTACGGCGTATTTGGCTGCGAGATTGAAATCGGTTTCCGTTAAAAGCGTTACGGCGTGATTACCGTGTTTCATGCGTCCTGCGGCATTAATTCGTGGTGCGATAATAAAAACGACATCTGTTATGGTAAGTATGTCCTTTTTAACCTCAGCGATAATCGCTTTCATGCCTGGTCTTGGGTTGGTATTTATAATGTTTAAACCCATATACGCCAAAGCCCTATTTTCATCTACAATGGGTACAATATCTGCACCAATGGCAGTCGCTACCAAATCGAGATACTCGGTTAAATCCTCTACCGTTTGCCCTTGGTTAAATGCTAAAGCCGTAATTAATTTAAAGCCCACTCCACAGCCACAGAGTTCTTTAAAAGGGTAATCGCAATCGTCGCGCTTAGGATCTAAAACAGCTACCGCATCTGGAATTTCCGTTCCTGGTCTATGGTGGTCGCAAATTATAAAATCAACCCCTTTTTCTTTAGCATAAGCCACTTTATCTATGGCTTTTATACCACAATCTAATGCAATTATTAAGGAAATATCATTGTCGTGCGCAAAATCAATGCCTTTATAAGACACGCCATAACCTTCATCATAACGATCTGGAATGTAAGTCGCCACAGATTCAGTTCTTGTTCTTAAATACGAAGACATTAAAGCGACAGAGGTTGTACCATCCACATCATAATCGCCATACACCATAATATTTTCACCTTGTTCAATCGCTGTTTCGATTCTAGCAACTGCTTTATCCATATCTTTCATGAGGTATGGATCATGAAGGTCTTTAAAACTAGGTCTAAAAAATGTTTTAGCAGCATCGTAAGTATCGATGCCGCGTTGCAATAATAATGTAGCAACAATATCGTCTACTTGAAGAGCTTCTTTCATTAATGCCACTTGAGTGGCTTTTGGTTTTGGTTTAAGTGTCCAACGCATAATGAATGTCTTCTCGAGCGCAGTCGAGAGGTTGCTTTAATGTGAATTTTGAGGTCTCAACTGCGCTCGACCTGACATAATTATCTCTTACTTATTATGAAAATAAATATTAGTTTCAACAGTAGCAAAACGGCGGAACATTTCCATGACTCCACAGTATTTATCTACGGATAAATTTACAGCACGTTCGCATTTCTTTTCGTTTAAGTCTGAGCCATAGAAATGGTAATCTACAACTACAGTGTGGTAATATTTAGGATGCTCATCCGTTAATTCGCCTGTAACGTCCATTTTAAAATCATCGATTTCTACTTTCATTTTATCTAAAGTAGAAATAACATCTAGACCAGAACAGCCAGCTAAAGAAGATAACATCATGGCCTTTGGTGACAGCCCGTTTCTATGGTCAGTACCTTCAATATTAGTATCCATTATTACGGTTTTTCCGCTAGGGTTATCAGATTCAAAGGTTAAACCTTCTTTCCAATGGGTTGTGATTTTATTTTTCATTTTTTAAGTTTAAAAGTTATGTACTATCTTGTTCATTCAAAAATACTACTAAAAAAATAACTATGGCATTAGTAACACCTTTGTCTGCAGAACACAATTTAGAAACTAAGAAATTAGCAGAATTTTTTAATGAAACCCTTGGATTTTGTCCAAATTCGGTTCTCACCATGCAACGTAGACCAGCAATTAGTAAAGCGTTTATTAATTTAAATAAAGCCGTTATGGCCAATGAAGGCAGAGTCACCTCAGCTTTAAAACGTATGATTGCTTGGGTGAGTAGTAATGCTACAGGTTGTCGCTATTGTCAGGCGCACGCCATTAGAGCCGCAGAGCGTTACGGCGCAGAACAAGAACAGTTAGATAATATTTGGGAATACCGAACACATCCCGCTTTTTCTGAAGCAGAACGTGCTGCTTTAGATTTTAGTTTGGCAGCTTCACAAGTACCAAATGCTGTCAATGCAGACATTAAAAAACGACTATATGAATATTGGGACGAAGGTGAAATTGTGGAAATGTTAGGTGTGATATCTTTGTTTGGTTATTTAAACCGCTGGAATGATTCTATGGGAACCGATATGGAAGAAGGTGCTGTTGAAAGTGGCAATCAATATCTTGGAAAACATGGTTTTGAAGTTGGTAAGCATGATGGATCGCAATATTAATTCAACTATATTTTTACAATGAAATTATTAAAACTCAGCTATCTAATCTTTGGCTTTTTAATAGTGTTAGGATGTAAATCTTCAGAAGAAGATAAGCGTGATGATGCTTTCACCTTTATCGAAAGAAACGCGTATACTATTAATAGCTATAACGGATTGGCGTACTATAAATTAAACAAAACTCAAAAGTTTATGGATGGCTATTATGTCGTTGGAAATAAAATGTCTAAATGGGAAGAGTTTGAGTTTAAAGATGGTTTATTACATGGCGATTATATTGTTTTTCATCCTAATGGCGAGGTATCTTCTCACGGACAATACTCAAATGGAAAAAAGCATGGGGATGAGTTAATGTACTATCAAGATGGTGTATTAAATTCTAAACAAACATTTAAAAACGATGTATTAGTGGGCAGTAAGTACTCCTATTTCCAAAATGGAAAAGTTCGTTCTGAGTCTATAATTGAAGATGGAAAAGCTATAGAAACTCAAAATTTTGATTTATTAGGTAATATAGTATCTCAACAATTTATAAGAGATAGTAGAACGATTACCCAGCAAATTGTAGAAGGAAAGATTTATTCTGAAATGGTATCGTCTAATTATGATAGTTATGAGACCGTAAAGTTTTATAATGAAGATGGAAGCACTAAGATATACTTACAAAAAGAAGAAGAAAACGGAACGTTTTATATCCTAGAACTCGATGAAAATGGAGATGAAATTGTGCGTGTTGACGTTAAGGCTAATCCGGATGCTGCAATGAAATATTTTCAGTATTTTAATTAAGATTGATATAGAATTTGCGAAAGATTTTTACAAAATCTCTTCAACTTTTTTCCTTAGCTCTGGCACTACCAATTCCTCAAACCAAGGATTCTTACTTCTCCAAAACCGATTGGTTGGCGAAGGATGCGGAATGGGGAAATACTTGGGTAAGTATTCTTTATAATCTCCAACCGTTTCGGTTAACGTTCGTTTGGCGCTGTCTTTTAAATAGTATTTTTGGGCATAAGCGCCAATTAAAATAATCAACTTTACATTAGGCATTTTATCTAATAATTGCTCATGCCATTGTGGTGCACATTCTGGTCGTGGTGGTAAATCTCCTGTTTTTGCTTTTCCTGGATAACAGAATCCCATGGGAATAATGGCGAAGTTTTCAGTATCGTAAAATTGTTCTGTTGTAACATTAAGCCATTCTCTTAAGCGTTTTCCACTTTGGTCGTCCCAAGGTATTCCAGAATCATGAACTTTTGTTCCTGGAGCTTGTCCTATGATTACAATTTTAGATTTTATGTTTGCAGAGACAACTGGCCTTGGTCCTAAAGGCAAATGTGCTTTGCAAATCGTACATTGGCTAATATGGTGTAATAAGTCTTCCATAATTTAATCCTCATCCTTCAACATGCTCTTTAAATCATTGGTGTAAGATGGATATGTAAATATCTGCTTTTTAAATTCGTTAGTGGTCAAGCCTTCATTGATTGCCATTGTAAATATATTAATAGTTTCATTGGCTTGTGAGCTCAATAAATGTGCTCCAACAATCTTATCAGTACGTTCGTTAACTATTATTTTATACGCATAAGCTTCAGCATTTTCTTTTTTTGCATTGTACCAATCTGAAGTATCTCCTTTGTAGACCTGTACATTTTTGTATCTGCTTTTCGCTTCTTCTTCAGAATAACCAACACTTGCTAATTGTGGTTGCGTGAATACAACGGAAGGTACTAATGGATTTTCGAATTCTTTCTTATTTCCATTCACAATATTATGACCTGCAATATAACCTTGTATACCTGAAAGTGGTGTCAAAGGCAAAGATTTGCTAGACACATCTCCACAAGCATACACATTTTCATTACTAGTGCTTTGCATAAAATCGTTGACTAAAACACCTGTTTCGTCAGCTTTTATGTTTGCGTTTTCTATATCTAACTTTTCAATTGCTGGCACACGACCTGCCGTATTGAAAATTTTTCGCGCTTTTATCGATTTTGTTTTTCCATCTTTTTCGTACGTCAGCTTCAAGTTTTTCTTCAACTTTTCTATCTCAATCGGCTTCGTATTAAACATGAAATTCACTCCATTCTTTTCTAAAACTTTGGTTAATTTTTCAACTAAAAACGAATCAAATTGGTTGAGTGCTTTATCAGAAACTTCAACCATAGTTACTTTACAACCCATTGTAGAAAGCATGTAACAGAATTCCATACCCACATATCCAGAGCCAATAAATATCGCTGATTTCGGAATTTTTTTCAATTTCAAAATAGCATCACTTGTTTTTAATAGTTCAGCACCTTCAAACTCTAAAGTTCTAGGGATATAACCTGTAGCAATTATAAATTTATCTGCCGTCACCGTTTTTCCTTCTACAAGTATTTCGTTTTTACTTATAAATTGTGGTGATTGATGATATAAGTCAATACCTAAATCATTTAGATTTTTTTCGGTATCTAAGGGTATCGATTTAGTGAATGATTTTTTAAATTTCTGAACAGCTTTCCATTTAATTTTAGGTGGTTGTTTAATCCCTAAACCTTCAAGTTGTTTGGTATTTTGCATTAAGTCTGCAAATTGAATCAATACTTTTTTAGGGTCGCAACCTCTGGTGGCACAAGTGCCTCCAAATTCGCGTTTATCAGAAATTGCGACTGTTAATCCTGCTTGCTTACAGGTTTTTGCTGCCGTCTGACCTGCAATACCGCTTCCAATAACAAATACGTCGTAATGTTTAGTTCCCATAATTTTAGTTTGAATTAGAAAATTATGGAAATTAAATGATACTGACTGATGCAGTGGCTATAAAGGTTAACTCAATTACGAAACGTTCATTGTCTTTTCTGTAATGGGAAGGTTTCAAAATGTAAACCTTCGAAACCTGTTTTTATAAAATTCCGGATGTTTTGATGGCCCGTTCCATTAGGATTTATTAAAACATCTTCAAAATAATAGGTGCCAAAACATGCTAAGGTCTCCGCTTTGGTAAAATCTTGATCTACAGCAAAAGCTAACAATTTACAGGATCCTAAATTTTGGTCTTCAGCATTTTTTAAAAGTCCATTCGTAAATGCCGTTGGTGTAAATAAATAATTACTATCTATTACAGCTATGGTTTCAGAAAAATCAATCTGCTTTGGGCTCGATTTTAGTTTGGCTAAAAATTCGTTTAGAGTCATTATTCTATTTATGTTTTCCTTCTACCACAATGACAATTTCTCCTTTGGGTGGTTTGTTGGTGTAGTGCTCTAAAACTTCTTTGGCTGTGCCTCTAATGGTTTCTTCGTAGAGTTTGGTGATTTCTCGTGAAACAGAAACTAATCTGTTTTCACCAAAATATTCACAGAAATGACCAAGTGTTTTTATAAGTTTATGCGGACTTTCATAGAAAATGATGGTTCTGGTTTCTTCGGCTAATAGTAATAATCGGGTTTGTCGTCCTTTTTTTACAGGTAAAAAGCCTTCAAACACAAACTTGTCGTTTGGTAAACCGCTATTTACTAGAGCAGGAACAAATGCTGTCGCTCCTGGTAAACAATCCACTTCAATATTATTCTCTACGCAAGCTCTTACCAATAAAAATCCTGGGTCTGAAATCGCTGGAGTACCCGCATCACTAATGACTGCAATGGTTAATCCAGATTTTAATTTTTCAATTAAACCATCAACCGTTTTATGCTCGTTGTGCATATGGTGGCTTTGCATTTGTGTGGTAATTTCAAAATGCTTTAATAATTTTCCTGACGTTCTAGTGTCTTCAGCCAAAATTAAATCGGCTTCTTTTAAAACGTCGACAGCTCTAAAAGTGATATCTTTTAAATTGCCAATTGGTGTTGGTACTAAGTAGAGTTTACCCATAGTTATTTCTCAAAAAAAAGTGAGAATATTTTAAAATTATTATCTAGTCTCTTAAATATTTACCTAAAAAATAGGACGGAAAAAGAACTAATAAGCCGTAGAATGAAAAGCCGAAAATACCATGGCCAGCATAATGGTGAGCTGCGGTTGCTAAAACTAAATCAAAGAAAAAACCAGCATAAGCCCATTCTGTTAACCATTTGCTTTTTCGCCATAAAATAATGGCAATACCAAGAAGCTTTAAAATAGCAAGCGGTAGTACTAAATAGCTAGGGTAATTAAGGTTTTCAAAATAGTCTTTTACCATTTCGGTATTTAACAGATACATTTGTGCCGAATACAGAAAAATTAGGCATAACACAACGGTACAAAACCAATAAATAATTTGTTTGACTTTCATTAATTAAATTTTCCTTCGATTAATTGAAGAAAGCGTTCTTCATATTCTTCTTTTCCTACCCAATTGTTATAATCTGGTTTTACCATTTCTAAAATTAATGTTTTAGCTTCAGGTAAAGATCCTGTGGTGTTAATTTGAGAAATAACACGATCATAATCTTCATTTTCGCCTTCAAACAAATGTTTAATAAAAGCTAATTTATCGTTTAATCCTATTTTTAGATTTTGTCCCTTTAATTTGTCATTTAGAGATTTATTAGCAATTTCTACCTCACGTTTTTGTGCAACTTCAATAGGTTCGAATTCGGGTATTTCATTAAAGCCAGAAGTAATGTCTTCAAATTCAATAGAAGATTGTTTTAATTCGGTTTCTTTTGGTAAGATTTTTTCTGAGGTAAGCGTTTCCTCTATTACCCGTTTTTCTTCAACTTCGTCATCAGGCATATGTGATACTAAATCTTTAATTTTAGACATTACCGGTTCCATGATGCCATCATCTTCAGTTTCATCTAAATCAATGTAGGTTTTATCTTCAATCTCTATGTTGTCACTATATTTGTTATTGAAGGCCGTGTCTAACATGTCAAAAAATGATGAGTCATGACCGATTTTAGGAATTCTGTCTTCAAAATTTTCTTGTGCAAATTTTAAAACAGTTAGTTTTTCATAGAGTACAGCGACTTCTTCATGAAGTTTATTAATATCTTCTCTACCTGTCAGTTTCAGAATCCTATGCGCAATACTAACTAATTCTGATTCTAATTTCTTTTTCATAATTCTAAGTGTTTTATATTGAAGCGTTTTAAAGTGCTTCAAGATTATAAAATCAATATTTAATGCTAATTAAAAAGGAATAAAATTTCTTTATCTTCTTTTCGTAAGTTTTACTTTTGATTTTTAATAAATTTGCGTGACCTTTATAAAAACGGAGACTAACTCCGATTTAGTGCTAAAATTACAAAATGTTTCTCGAAAATACAGTAAATCAGAAAGAACAATTTGGGTGGATTGAAGTCATTTGTGGATCCATGTTCTCAGGCAAGACAGAAGAATTAATCCGACGACTAAAACGTGCGCAATTTGCAAAACAAAAGGTAGAAATATTTAAACCTGCTGTAGATGTGCGCTACGATGAAGACATGGTTGTTTCTCACGATGCTAATGAAATTCGTTCAACGCCTGTACCTGCTGCGGCTAATATTCCAATTTTAGCAGATGGTTGTGATGTGGTTGGTATTGATGAAGCTCAATTTTTTGATGATGAAATTGTACGTGTTTGTAATGATTTGGCCAATAAAGGCATTCGTGTTATTGTTGCTGGTTTAGATATGGATTTTAAAGGTAATCCCTTTGGGCCAATGCCATATCTTATGGCCACAGCAGAATACGTTACTAAAGTACATGCTGTTTGTACAAAAACCGGAAATTTAGCCCAATACAGTTATAGAAAAGCATTGAGTGATGATTTGGTTTTATTAGGAGAAGTTGACGAATATGAACCCTTGAGTAGAGCAGCGTATTTTAAAAGTATGCAAAGAGATAAAGTTAGACAATTGAACGTGAATGATGCGGAAGAAATAAATTCTAAAGATGAAAATCCGAATGTCTAAAGCTAAAGAAACTGTTCTCGAAATTGATTTTAATGCTTTGACGCATAATTTCAATTATTTAAAATCGAAATTACAACCGCAAACAAAATTTTTGGCTGTAGTTAAAGCTTTTGCTTATGGTAGTGATGCAGTAGAAATTGCGAAACACCTTCAGAAAATAGGAATCGATTATTTTGCTGTAGCTTATGTGCGTGAAGGTGTGGCGTTAAGAGACGCTGGGATAACAACGCCAATTTTAGTGCTACATCCGCAGTCTATAAATTTTAAAACTCTTATAGAGCGCTGTTTAGAGCCTAGTTTATATAGTGCTCACGTCTTAGATGAATTCATAAAAACGGCTGAAGACCTATCTCAAAAGAACTACCCAGTTCATATAAAATTTAATACAGGTTTAAATCGATTAGGTTTTGATCAAAAAGATAGAGAGACTATGGTTTCTAAATTAGGATCAACAACAGCAGTAAAAGTAAAATCTATATTCTCTCATTTAGCAGCTAGTGAAGATCTCAATGAAAAAGATTTTACTGAACAACAGATTGAAACTTTTAAATCTATAGCTGAAACTTTTAAAACACAATCAGGAACAGCGCCTTGGTTGCATTTATGTAATACTTCTGGGATTCTTAATTATCCTGAAGCGCATTTCAATATGGTGCGAAGCGGAATTGGTTTATATGGGTTTGGAAATTCTGAAGAAGAAGATAAAAACTTTAAACCTATCGCAAGTTTAAAATCGGTTGTTTCTCAGATTCATGAGATTGACAAAGGAAAATCTGTTGGTTATAACAGAGCTCACATCTCTGGCCGTAATGAAAGGGTCGCAACAATACCCATAGGGCATGCAGATGGTTTAAGTCGGGTTTATGGCAATAAAAAAGGCTTTGTTTTTATCAATGGTGAAAAAGCCTACATCATTGGAAATGTTTGTATGGATATGATTATGGTCGATGTTACAGATATCAAATGTAAAGAAGGTGATGAGGTAATCATCTTTGATAAGGTACATACAGCCAGTGAAATTGCGGAATCAGCAGGTTCAATTTCTTATGAAATTCTAACCGCATTATCTAAGCGAATAAAGCGTAACTTTTTACCTTAAAAAAAATATTTTAACATCTTGTGACTTTTTTAGTAACTTGGTGTCTAATTTAATAACCTAACTAAAAAACACTAGATTATGTTAAAAGAATTCAAAGAATTTGCAATGAAGGGTAACCTTATAGACATTGCTGTTGGTTTTGTAATGGGTGCTGCTTTTAAGGAAGTGGTCACTGCATTTACTGGAGGTATCGTATCTCCGTTAATTGGTATGATTTTCGATTCAGACTTTAAAGCATTGAGATACCAATTAAAAGAGGGAACTCTAAATGATGCTGGTGAAACGGTAGGAGCAGTTTTCTTAGAATACGGCACATTCTTAACTAACGTTATTGACTTTATCATTGTAGCATTTGTAATGTTCCTTGTAGTAAAAGGAGTTAATAATATGAAAAAGAAAGAAGAGCCTGCGCCTGCAGAACCTGCTGGGCCATCTGAGCTTGATATCTTAAAAGAAATTAGAGATTCTTTAAAAAAATAAAACACGTATAGCGTCATCGCTACACTATTATTTTAACTCAACCCAGACTGATAAAGTCTGGGTTTCTTTTTTAATTAGTAAATCAATAATTATAACCCTATATTTTTATCACATTTTTAAGGGTAAATTGAACAGTTTACTTAAAGAAATATCATAATTTTGAAGATTAAATTAAATATATTATGAAAGTAGCAATTGTTGGTGCAACAGGCATGGTAGGCAGCGTAATGCTTAAAGTTTTAGAGGAACGTAATTTTCCTTTAGACGAATTATTATTAGTAGCTTCAGAACGTTCTGTAGGTAATACGTTAAAATTCAACGGCAAAGATATCGAAGTGATTAGTATTCCTTCTGCTATTGAAAAACGTCCAGATATTGCATTGTTTTCAGCAGGTGGAAACACATCGTTAGAATGGGCTCCAAAATTTGCAGAGGTTGGTACTACAGTGATTGATAATTCTTCAGCATGGAGAATGGATTTGTCAAAAAAATTAGTGGTTCCAGAAATTAATGCAAGCGAGTTAGAAAAAACAGATAAAATTATCGCTAATCCTAACTGTTCTACGATTCAGATGGTAATGGCATTAGCTCCACTTCATAAAAAATATAAAATTAAACGTATTGTTGTTTCAACCTATCAGTCTGTATCTGGTACAGGTGTTAAAGCTGTTGAACAAATGGAAAATGAAATCGCTGGTGTAAAAGGCGATATGGCATATCCTTACCCAATTCATAAAAATGCAATTCCTCATTGCGATGTTTTTGAAGAGAATGGTTATACCAAAGAAGAAATGAAATTGGTAAATGAAACCCAGAAGATTCTAAACGATCGTACAATTGCGGTAACTGCAACTGCAGTAAGAATCCCTACAGCTGGTGGACATAGTGAAGCTATTAATGTAGAGTTTGAAAATGATTTTGATCCTAGTGAAGTAAGACAATTACTTAACGAAACAGACGGAGTTACCTTGCAGGACAACTTAGATGTTAACGTATACCCAATGCCAATGTACGCGCATGGTAAAGACGATGTTTTTGTTGGTCGTATTAGACGCGATGGGTCACAACCAAACACATTAAACCTTTGGGTTGTAAGTGATAACTTAAGAAAAGGAGCTGCAACAAATACGGTTCAAATAGCAGAATACCTTATTAAAAACGGTTTAGCGTAACGCTATCCATTCGTTTTTGTATTTTTTTATAATAGGGATATATTCATGTATTTCAACTAATTAATTAGATGGTTAGTTGAAATACAGTTTATATATAAGTCCAAATTTACTGTAAGTTTTTAAGGGGTTGATATTATCTCAAAACTAAAACCTTATATTTGAAGTAATATTGTTTTATTTCGAAAACCCTTAGTTATGAAAAAATTACTCCTTCTTACTTTAATGCTAACATTTTTTGTATCATGTAAAAATGAAAACGAAACTGTGAAATCGATTACCGTAGAATACCCAGAAACTAATAAAGTAGATACTGTAGACACTTATTTTGATGAATCTGTTGCGGATCCTTACCGTTGGTTAGAGGATGATAGAAGCAAAGAAACTGAAGCGTGGGTAAAAGCTCAAAACGAAGTTACATTTGGCTATTTAGATCACATCCCATATCGCGAAGAATTAAAGGATCGACTGACAAAGCTTTGGAATTATGAGAAAGTAGGTGCGCCATTTGTAGAAGGTGATTACACTTACTTTTATAAAAACGATGGTTTACAAAACCAATCCGTAATTTATAGATTTAAAACAGGAGAAGATCCTGAAACCGCTGAGGTATTCTTAAATCCAAATACCTTTAAAGAAGATGGTACTATTTCATTAGGTGGCATGAGTTTTTCTAAAGATGGTAAAACCTTAGCATATGCTATTTCTGAAGGAGGAAGCGATTGGAGAAAAATTCTTGTGATGAATACCGAGACGAATGAAATCGTTGAAGATACTCTGATTGATATAAAATTCAGTGGTATGTCTTGGTATAAAAACGAGGGCTTCTACTATTCTAGTTACGATAAGCCAGAAGGAAGTGAGTTGTCTGCAAAAACAGATCAGCATAAACTGTATTATCATAAATTAGGTACAAAACAATCCGAAGATCAATTAATTTTTGGTGGTACTCCAGAAGAAAAGCACAGATATATTGGAGGAGGAGTGACAGAAGATGATAATTATCTTGTTATAACAGCAAGTGTTTCAACCTCTGGAAATAAACTTTTCATAAAAGATTTATCGAAACCAAATAGTAATCTTATTGCTATTTTAGATCATACAAATAGTGATTCTAATATCATTGAAAATGTAGGGACAAAGCTCTACATTATGACAAATTTGGAAGCTCCAAACCAAAAGATTGTAACCGTTGATGCGGCAAATCCAACACCAGAACATTGGGTAGATTTTATTCCGGAAACCAAAAACGTATTGTCTCCATCAACAGGAGGTGGTTACTTTTTTGCAAATTACATGGTAGATGCAGTGTCAAAAGTATTGCAATATGATTACGACGGGAAATTAATTAGAGAAGTTGCGTTGCCAGGCATTGGTACAGCTACAGGTTTTGGCGCAAAGAAAGAAGAAAAAGAGCTTTATTATTCATTTACTAATTATGTTACTCCTGGAAGCATATATAAATACGACATTGAAAACGGAACGTCTGAGCTCTACAAAAAACCATCTATAGATTTTAATACAGAAGACTACGAAAGTAAACAAGTATTTTATACGTCTAAAGATGGTACTAAAGTGCCAATGATAATTACACATAAAAAAGGTTTAAAACTCAATGGTAAAAATCCGACAATGCTGTATGGTTATGGAGGCTTTAATATTAGCTTAACACCAAGTTTTAGTATAGCAAATACAATTTGGCTAGAGCAGGGAGGAATTTATGCTGTACCAAACCTAAGAGGTGGAGGTGAATACGGAAAAGCATGGCACAATGCAGGAACTCAACTCAAAAAGCAGAATGTATTTGACGACTTTATTGCAGCGGCAGAATATCTAATTTCAGAAAAATATACATCATCAGATTACTTAGCAATTAGTGGTCGTTCTAACGGAGGTTTATTAGTTGGTGCGACAATGACGCAACGTCCTAATTTAATGAAAGTCGCTTTACCTGGTGTTGGTGTTTTAGATATGTTACGATACCATACATTTACAGCTGGAGCTGGTTGGGCATACGATTACGGAACTGCAGAAGATAGTAAAGAGATGTTTAATTACTTAAAAGGATATTCTCCGGTTCACAATGTGAAGTCTGGTGTAGAGTATCCGGCAACAATGGTAACTACAGGAGATCATGATGATCGCGTGGTGCCAGCACATAGCTTTAAGTTCGCTGCCGAATTACAAAGTAAGCAAGCAGGTACTAACCCAACATTGATTAGAATTGAAACCGATGCAGGCCATGGAGCTGGTACACCTGTAAGTAAAACCATTGAGCAGTATGCAGATGTTTTTGGTTTCACGCTTTATAACATGGGATTTGAAGTATTACCATCAAAAACCGAAGAAAAAGTAAAAGACTAATGTTAGTGAAATAACACTTAAATCAGTGAATTTGTCGCTTTACTTACATCAAAAATTGCAAAAAAAAAGAGTATAAATATTCTTTTTTCAGATAACTAGTTTCTTTTTTGTTAACTTTTGTAGGACTTTTAAATTCTAAACTGTCTTATTAATAGTGCGTAAGTATTGTAAATGAAAAAAAATTACAACATATTTTTTCTTTCAATTTTGTTTCTGTTTTCTTGTAGCAATGACGATGGATTAACACCATTAGTTATAGAGACAAATCCAGATAGTTTAACTATAGTTCAGGATTCGGAAATTGAGATTTTTATATTTCTTAACGATTTAAATATTCCGTCTATTGGAGAATTATCGGTAAGCCAACCTGTAAAAGGTAATGTTGTAATAATAGACCCTAATAATACCCCAAATAACCCGAGCGACGATCATATAAAATATACAACCAACCCAAATGAAGTTGGTATAGATACTTTTGAATACACAATTTGTAGTGCTTCAGGCGATTGTAAAACAGAACTAGTTTCTATTACTATTTCAACAAACTCTAGTGTGCTTTATGATTTAGAAAACATGCCGTTTTCATCATTATCAGATTATCAATTTTTTGAAGGTGATCTTAAAAACCTACAGCCTACAAATGGTGTCATTCCATACACATTAAATGCCACATTGTTTAGTGATTATGCTAAGAAAAAACGTTTCATTTGGATGCCAAATAACAGTAAGGCGTCGTTTGTAAGTGATCACGAACTTTTAGATTTTCCTGTTGGAACCATTTTAATAAAGAACTTTTATTACGATAATGTTTTACCAGATAACACAACCCAAATTTTAGAAACACGATTAATAATTAGAAAACCAGACGGTTGGGTTTTTGCAAATTATGTTTGGAATGAAGAGCAGTCTCAAGCTAGTTTAGATTTGGACGGAAGTTATGTAGATCTGCAGTGGCAACAAGAAGGAACCACAAAATCTGTACAATATAGAATTCCGTCAGGAGCTGAGTGCCATACCTGTCATAAAGTGTCAGAAATAGCAAAACCAATAGGCCCTAAGCCTAGAAACTTAAATTTAAATTTTGAGTATATTGATGGTGTCGAAAATCAATTAGAGAAATTAGTAAGTCTTGGTTATTTAGAAAATGCACTGCCAGGAACCATTTCAACGATTCCAGATTATACCGATAGCAGTATTGCCTTGGAAGAAAGAGTGCGAGCGTATGTAGATATTAACTGTGCACATTGCCATTCAGAACATACACATTGTTCATATAGACCAATGCGATTAGATTATTTATCTACTGAAGACCTAACAAATTTAGGGGTTTGTGTTGATGCAGATACTGATCTTGGTTTTGGACTAGGCCACATTATAGAACCAGGTGATGCAAGAAATTCTGTAATGCATTTTAGGCTAAGTGCTGTAGAACCTTCAGTTAGGATGCCTTTGTTAGCACGTACTGTTGTGCATACAGAGGGTGTTCAACTTATTGAGGAGTGGATAAACTCATTAGATTTAAACTGTAATTAAAAACAACCGATATGAAAAAACTATTACTCATTACATTGCTTGTAATGTTGTTTTGCGCTCATAGTTATGCGCAACAACTAAACCAAAATGCTAATTGGCCAAATAATCAATGGACAGTTACGGGTTCTTATGATGCTACTTATCTGTTTGAAGACCCAACATCATCTGAAAGCGGATCGTTTTCTTTTGATGATAATCTTCCTGGTGGCTCTTCAGACAATACGGTTGCGGCAGAATCTCCTATAATTAATCTTAGTGCAGCTTACAATGCCAATGAAACTGAATTGACAGTTGTATTTCCATATGTTTTTAATACATGGCAAGATGGTCAATCTCTAAGCCTTCAGTATTGGAATGCTGGTTCTAATGAATGGGTAAATTGGGGAAATGAATTGCAAGATAATTCCGAAAGTTTTAATGACTTTTGTGATGGCACACCAACAAATTTCACAAGTGAAGCCCTAAATATTGCTTCTTTTACAAGTACACAATTAACAGGATTTAAATACCGTATTTACTTTAATGACAATTCGACGTATGGTTGGGGTTTTTGTGTTGACTCTCCTTCTATTAGCTCAGCAGAACCTCCTGAATGTCCTAATGTAGTGTCAGTAGCCGTAAACAACATTAATGCAGAAAGTGCCACTGTTAATTGGGCTGCAGGTGCGTCAGAAACATCTTGGGAAGTTGCTATTGTATTAGCTTCAGAAGGTATTCCATCTTCAGGTAATACCACAGCAACCAATACTTATAGTTTTAATGGATTGTCTTCAGAGACTGATTATGTAATTTATATAAGAGCAAATTGTAATGAAGGAGGTTATAGCCATTGGGTAAGCCAGAGTTTTACGACTGGAGTAGATACGTCTGCTTATCCTGTGTCGTTTACAACAAACCCAATAAATACAACGGGTTCTAACGACTTAGCGTTAGTGGATTTAAATGGTGATTTTTTAGACGACGTGGTTTCAGTTAGTGCTAATAATTTAAATATTCATTACCAATTAGCTTCTGGTGGGTTTAGTATGAGTAATATAGCAACTCCAACTGCAGAAAATACACCAGATTGGAGCTTGGCTGCGGGTGATTTTGATGGTAATGGTTATAACGATCTGCTCTATGGAGGTTTTGGTGGTGTTACGTTTATGCAAGCTAATAGTACAGGTACAGGTTATACAGAAATTTCAGGCTCAGATTATGTGTTTTCTCAACGTTCAAATTTTGTTGATATTAATAATGATGGTCATTTAGATGCTTTTGTTTGTCACGATGTACAAGCTAATGTGTATTATATAAATGATGGAACAGGTGAATTAACGTTTTATCAAGGGCCAAGTACAGCATTGCCTAATGGCATAGGAGTAGTGCCTGGTGGAGGTAATTACGGTACAGTTTGGATAGATTTTGATAATGATAGAGATATGGATTTATTCATTGCAAAATGTAGAGGTGGTTCTTCAATTAGTATTAATGAGTTATGGAGAAATGATGGAAATGGTGTGTTTGTAAATGTTGCAGACAGTAATGGTTGGCATAACACCAATTATCCAGGTGTTGGTCACGATAATTCTTCAAATTTGGGTGATTTAGTGCAAACATGGTCTTCAGCTTGGGCAGACTTTGATAACGATGGAGATATGGATGTTTTTGTAGGCGCAAGTAGTACAGTAGATGGGGATTCTAAATTAATGCGAAATAATGGAGATGGTACTTTTACCGATGTAACGGCTGGATCTGGCGTTTTAGATGCGTCTTTAGGTCGGGAAAACGCACCTGCAGATTTTGATAATGATGGTTATGTAGACATTTTAAGTAATGGAGATATATTATTTAACAATGGAGATTTTACATTTACAAAGTACACAATAAATATGCCGCCAAGTGGAGCTATTGGTGATACAAACAACGATGGTTTTTTAGATGTGTTTCGCAACGGAAATATTTATTTAAATAATACAAATGCGAACAATTGGATTAAAATTAATACCGTAGGAACCGATAGTAATATAAATGGAATTGGTGCTAGAGTAGAAATACAAACAGACAACGGAACGCAAATAAGAGATGTTAGAAGTGGCGAAGGATTTGAATTTATGAGTACACTTAACACCCATTTTGGGATTGGTACGTTAACAAGTATTAATAGCATAACTATTTATTGGCCATCTGGTACTGTAGATTTTATAGCGAATCCGGCAATAAACACATCGCATACTATTGTAGAAGGTTCTGCATTGAGTGTTATTGATGAAACGTTAGTAGATCTTACTATTTATCCTAATCCGGTTGAGGCAGACCTTACTATAAAAACGTCTGCAGATGTTATTAATAAAATCGCTACGGTTTTTGATGTGAATGGAAAGCGTGTTTTAAATCAAAAGTTGAAATCGAATACCGTTGATGTTTCAAATTTAACAAGTGGAGTTTACTTTTTAAGATTAGAATCTGAAGGAAAAATTATAAAGCGAAAGTTTATTAAGAAATAATAGACTGTCCGTTCGAGCGCAGTCGAGAACTAAATGGAACTACCTTAAAAGATGAATCATTTACTTATAAACCGTTTGAGAAATCAAGCGGTTTTTTTATGCTAGTTAATTTTTTGAAACATTTATATTTGCATTATGCTTCAGGTAAAAAATGTCACTTTTGGATATTCAAAAACTAAGGTTTTAAAAGCAATTGATTTTACAGTCAAAGCTGGAGAAAATCTTGCTATTATTGGAGAAAGTGGCTCTGGTAAAAGTACTTTGTTGAAATTAATCTATGGCGAATACGATTTAAAACAAGGGCAAATATTTTGGAAGGACGAAGAAATCCTAGGACCCAAATACAACTTAGTGGTTGGGTATGATTTTATGAAATACGTCACCCAAGAATTCGATTTAATGCCAGTGACTACAGTTGAAGAAAACATAGGTAAACATTTGTCGCGTTTTTATCCTGAGGAAAAGCAAAGACGAACAGACGAACTCATTAAAGTTGTAGAACTTGAAGCCTTTGCTAACACTAAAGTAAAACTATTAAGCGGAGGCCAAAAACAACGCGTTGCCATTGCGAGAGCCTTAGCTAAACAACCCGAGATCTTATTATTAGACGAGCCTTTTAGTCACATAGATAATTTTAAAAAACAATCGCTTAGACGTAGTATTTTTAAATATTTAAAACAAAAAAACATCGCTTGTGTTGTCGCTACTCATGATAAAAATGATGTCCTTGGTTTTGCAGATCAGTTATTGGTTATTCATAACGCTGAGATTATTGTAAAAGATACTCCTCAAAACATTTATAAAAACCCTAAACTACCTTTAATAGCTTCATTTTTTGATGAGTTTAATGTGATTGATCCTTATGGAATTGTGTATGCAAATCAGCTTAAAATCGTTGAGGAATCCAATTTAAAAGCTATTGTAAAGACTTCTTATTTTAACGGCAATTCTTGGTTGATTGAAGCAGAATATAATTCGAAATCTATTTTTATAACTCATGACATCCGATTAGAAAAAGGAACCACAATTTACTTTTCAATTTCTTCATAGTTCTTTACTGAAGTTTTCAACTTTTTAAGCATTCTATTTCTCAATTTTAATGGCTTCAACACTTCAATACTATCACCAAAACCTAAAATGAGACGTTCTAACTCAAAATTAATTTGAACAAAAATATTGAAAATCACACCATCATTTGTTTTTTCAATCATACGTTGTGAGGAGTGAAATGGTTTTGTAATCACGTAAGGTGTATTTTTCAAGTCTATTTTAAACTGAATGCGTTCCGCTCGAGAATTTGAAACCGTTACTCCAATCACTTCTTTGTAATATTCGTCGCCATCAATTTGAAAATCATCATAAAATTCGTTTTCAAGTTTTACTATTTCAGTAATTCTGTCCAAAGCCAAAGTGATATATTTTCCGTTTCGTGCACACAGTAGAAACCATCGATTATTAAATTCTTTAAGTAATTGCGGATGTACTTTCATTACACTGGCTTTTCGTGCTTTAAAAGATTTATAAGTGACTTCAATCACTTTTTTCGATTGTATGGCATTGTATAAAACATCTATATATTCAAGACCTTTTAATTGCTCATTTTTATCTAAATGAATAATAGCACGCCTATCCTTTTGAGTTGAATTTACTGAATCTTCTAACCGCTGTAATACACCATCCATTTCTTGAAACAATGAGAAATCCTTGAATTGTTTCAGTAACTGAATGGCCTCATTCATAACTTTCACATCTTTATCAGTTACAGCAATTTTTACTATACTATAATCAGCATCCTCATACTTATAATACTTTCGGTCATAGACCACAATTGGCGCATTATAACCCAACTTATCACTTCGCATCATTTGTAAATCTAACTGAACCGTACGTTTGCTAACATTAATATCTTTACCCTCATATTCATACAGCGCATCAGAAACTGCTTCTATTAAATCGTTAAGTGTCCATTGTCTAAACTGATTTTGAAGACACTTATCAATGGTTTTATATCTAATTAATGCGTTTTTATTTACTGCCATATCATTTATTTCCGTTAAGAGTCCTGTAAGGTTTCAAAAACCTGACAGGTCTGAACTTATAAATTTAAACGAATAAAAACAATACGCAAAAGGATTACGTAGTTCCTAGAACTTTTCATTTCAAAAAAAATGACCATATTTGCAGCAAGAAACAAAGAAAAAACAACCTATGACAATACAAAATTTACATAATCGGATGCTGAAAAGCTATTTCTGTAGTGTAGAGAAATAGGTAAAAATTAAAAATAGTCAAGTTTAAAAAGCATCCTCTTAAAAAAGGATGCTTTTTTTATTAATTTTTTTCAAGTTGATAATTATGCATGCCTAAAACACAAATAACTACGCTTCAATTCTTTAGGTAATCTGCCATTTGCGGACAGGAATTCTATACTCAAAAATCACCATAAAACACTAACAATCAATAAAATAAATTTATTTTTTTATTTGGAAATTAGAAATATTCATCTTTATATTTGCATCGCAATGTCATGCTGAGCGCAGTCGAAGCACAACCAAAATACAAGTTGAATTAAAAATTAGAAACTATGAGTTTATTTATAACATATCAAATCGATCCAAAAGGAATTCTGCCTTTTGTGATGCTTCGTGATTATTGTTAGATAAACTTTTCAAACTTATAAATGAAAATCCGAAGCTAGTTAAATACTGTTTCGGATTTTTTTTTATTCTGAATTAATTTCAGAATCTCACAATTAGCATTTCTGCTAAACATCTTTCCACAAACAGTAATTATAAAATCAAGACACATGTTAGATTGGTGTTTCCTGTACTAAATACAGTCGAAATATTAATTCAATATCTCATGTTGTCGCAATTTAAAATATCAAAAAAAACATTAATAAAAATAGGTGTTTTTAAGGTGTTAATAACAAAACAATATCATGGGAAAACCATTAACAAATACTAAAATAATACAAATAACTTCGGGTCGAGGACCAGCAGAATGCTGTTGGGTCGTCGCACAAATTCTAAAACATTTTTTAGAAGCTGTAAACAATAAAGGCATTGATTATAAAATATTACATCGAGAAAAAGGGATTGAAAATATGACGTTGCAATCTGTAACGGTTCGACTCAAAGGCAGTAATCTCAATCGATTTTTATGTCAATGGACAGGAACAATTCAGTGGATTGGCACTTCAACATTTAGACCGCAACACAAGCGTAAAAACTGGTTTGTTGGTTTATATGAAATAAGCAAAAGTGAACAATTTGAAATTCTTGATAAAGACATTACCTATCAAGCCACAAAAAGTTCTGGACCTGGCGGACAGCATGTAAACAAAGTAAGCTCTGCTATTAGAGCGACCCATCAACCTACAAAAACACAAGTGTTGGTTATGGATAGTCGTTCGCAACATCAAAACAGAAAAATAGCAAAAGCACGCTTACAAGAAAAAGTTACAGAAGTACAATTAGAAGCTTTAAAAGCCGGAATTAAAAATCAATGGAAAAACCATCTTAGATTAGAAAGAGGTAACCCTATAAAAGTTTTTAAAGGTTCAGATTTTAGTCGACATACAATTGTAAAAAGCTTTAAAAAACAACGTAGTGCATTAAAAAATGAATTACGAAATCAATTAAAATAGAATTATTCTGTCGTGCTGAGCTTGCCGAAGCATCTCAATTCAATTCTAAAGAAATTAATAATTAAGAAAACCTGAAAATAGTTCAGGACAAATAAAAAATGGACACCAATTTATTAAACAATTATGTGCTAAAAGCCATAGATGCTTATCCATACGAACTAGAAGAAACTGTAGAAAATCTAAACTACGCCTTATCCTACGAAGCTAACAACGCTTATGCTTTGTATTTAATGGGACGTTTACAAGCCGAACAATTTGGCGATTACGAAAAAGCCAAGGAGTATTATGCAGAGGCTTTGGCTAACAAACTAGATTTTCACAAGGTGTATTCGCACTACATTTTAGTGTTGATATGGAACGAAGATTATAAAGAAGCTCAAAAACTAATCGACTTTGCCTTTACTGTAAAAGGACTGAACAAAGGCGAAGTTTATATGTTCCAAGGGCAATTATTTGAAAATCTTCAAGCCTATAAAAAAGCTATAAAAGCACTAAAAAAGGCTAAAATTTTTGGATATAACGATGGATTTATCTGTACTGTAAATTCTGAAATTTCAAGAATTAAGAACAAAATGAAACCAAAGAAGAAGAAATCCAAGAAAAAGAAGAAGGCCAATAAGAAGTAATAAGAGAGACACCCAACCTGCAAGGCTTGTACTGAACTTGATTCAGTATCTACCTTGTAGGTTTAATAGAAAAAGCAAAAGAACATACCTACAAGGTCAAAAAAAGACCTTGCAGGAAAAATAAATTTAACTACGCAAAAACATTGCGTAATAGCACAAAATATTTGCATCATAATTAATAAGAAGTCTCTTTGGAATCAGACTTTAAAAGTAGTGCTCTGCCAGATAATGAAGCTGGCAGAGTTTAATAAAACGTTCTTTAACATAAAAAATAGTCCAGTAGCTCAGAAGGTAGAGCAACGAATACTTTTCGCCATCAGCACAAAAAGGTTCCTATAAAGATTCATAATCCGTGTGTCGTGGGTTCGATTCCCACCTGGACTACAACAAAAATTACTGACACAGAAAGTTCCTATAACATTCATTGGAGAAATTACTTTCCGTTAGTAAAAGACATAAAGCGTTCCTATAATCTGGTTCGATTCCAGAGCTCGAAAGAGCTTGAGGCTAATTTACGCTTCGTCTCAAAAGACAACTAGAGTTCCTATAATTTCCACTCATCGCTCTTGGGAGCATGATTTATTACTCTTCGTCTTTAAACATAATAGGTAAAAGGTGTTCCTATTCATTGACTGTTAATCAAAACCATACACCTCACTTATTTAAAAATTAATATTATGAACACATTAAAATTATTTAGCGCTGTAGTAGCGAAAACATCAAACGAAAAGCCATACATCTCAGATGAAGGTTACATTATAGCACCAAATGCACTTTGGGCAAAAGACAGAATCATTGCTTTTTTAAAAGCTGAAAAACTAAATGGCAGTGATTTGAATAAAACCTTTCACAAATCATGGAGTAAAATCAAGAATAGCTCTACTTTCGAATTGTGTATAGAACAGATTAATCACTATATATCAACCTATGGAAGTGATTTTCAGGATGATATTTATATTCCTGAAGAAGTTTTAAGCATTCCAAATGTAAAGCTTAACTATAAAGTTATTAATGCATATTCTGCTGATATAATGAAGCAAAAATGTTTGGCTTTATTAAAATCTGGCATGGCCTTAAAAGAAGATACCGTAGATGAATTAATCATTGTTTTAATGGATGAATTAGGTTATACTTTTACTGGAAAAGAAAATATTAAGAACAAAGAAGCTATTGTAAAATTAGCCGAGTTTTATAATATTTATCCAGAGAATGCTGTTGAGTTTTTTAGATACATAATCTATAGAGCAACTGATACGACTTTGTTAATTAAAAATGATGCGTTAATTGAATTGATTAAGAACAGTTCATACAACCCAACGCAAGCATTTAACAATTTTGGACTAGAAAAACTTGCTGAAATCTTTAACCGATTTAAACCTCTGTTTTTGGCATTCAAAAGCAAGGCACCAAAAACGATTAATAAAATTAGTAAGCTATCTAAAACATATCACAAGCCATTAGTTTCTAATCCGTTAAACGATGTTACAAATACATTACTAACTGATAAAGATCTACACTGGTTAGATAACGCAACACCTTTTGCTTTGTTCAAAGCTTTGTCTGCTTGTTACACAAGAAAACAAGGTCAAGATGCCTTTTTATACAGAATTAGAAACGGTAAATCTTGGGTAAAAACCAATGATGTTTCCACTACAAGTAGTACAAATTTGCTCGCTAACCTTTTAAAGAGAAATAAAGCTGGTAAGCACAAAAAAGCAGTTGTAGAAAATACTGTATTCAAGGAAAATTATCAGTTTTTACTTAACTATTTAAAGCAACGTTTTAATTTGTCTGGTAAGTGTTTGTTTTTTCCAGAGGATATTACTTACGCTTTGCCAACATCAGAAAAATTGTATGTAGGTAACATTCCTACTGGTACACGTTTTTATGGTAAAAAGTTAGCGGTTGGTATTTATTGGGAAGATGCCTGGGGAGCAAGAGATTTGGATTTATCTGGTTTAAATATTGCTGGTAAAATAGGTTGGAATGCAACTTATAACCAACAACAAGGTAACCTAATGTATTCTGGTGATATTACCTCAGCACCAAATGGAGCTGTAGAATATTTATATGCCAATAAAGGATTGAATGTACCTACTTTGATTCAAAATAATGTATATAATGGAACTGCAGATTGCGGTTACAAAATTGTAATTGGCAAAGGAGCTAATATCTCTAAAGATTACATGATGAACCCAAACAAAGTTTTTGCTGACATTAAATGTGAATCTGTACAGAAGCAAACTATTTTGGGCATGTTAATCCCTAAAAAAGATAAGCAATGTTTTGTATTATTAAATTTTGGCGCAGGTAATACTAGAGTTTCTGGTAATTCTGAAGTATCAACTTTAGCAACCAAAGCCTTGTACCAACAATGGAACGAACCTTTGTCATTTGATAATTTGGTGAGAACTTTAGGTGCTGAGATTACAGATTATAAAGACGAAGCAGATTTTGATTTCTCTTTGGAGAATTTAGAAAAAGATAGTTTTTTAAAACCTTTTATATCAAAGTAGATTTCTGTTTTGGGCGTTACCCTCTTTCGCAAAAGAGCTTCAGAGGGTCGCGCTTTCCACTATATCTTTTGCAAAAAGGCAAAAGGATGCCGTTTCTATCGCTAACGCAGAGCAAGGAACATTTAAATACAAGTAAGAGAACAAGAACACAAGGATTGAAAACAAAATAAGTAAAATCTCAAATCCTAAATCAATTCATAGAATTTAACGTCAAGGCGCAGAATAGATGAAGAAAAGCTTCGAAATCAGGAGAACGAAGTTCGACGCGAAGTTTTCAAATCGGTTTCAGTTTGAAAAACTGAAAATTCCTTGGCTTGACCGTGATTTTTTGGCTTGGTTTATCCTGAGCGTAGTCGAAGGGTTTTGCATCAAGGCAAAATGAACGTAAAGAAAAAAAATGAACAAAAGGTAAAAAACAATACCTACAAGAATAGATACTGAATCAAGTTCAGCACATGCCTTGCAGGATAAAAAAACAACTACGCAAAAAGAATGCGTAATACACTATAATATTTGTAGTGTAATTAAAATGTCATTCTGAGTGTCACACTGAGCGCAGTCGAAGTGCAAAGCGAAGAATCTCATTAAAGAAAACTATTAATTAAAAGGTTCCCACTTTCGTGGGAAATTAATATGAAAACAAATACAAAATTAACAGGTCACGATTTATTAGCCTTAGGTTACAGACAAGGCAAATGGATGAAAGACGCCTTAACTCATATCAACAATAATGAATTAAAAGGCGAAGCCTTAGACTTATATTTAGCGCAATTCAAATCACCAGACCCAATAGCATTACACAACACACCAATTGACTTTTCAATCAACATCAAAGCAGAAAACGAAGAAGAAAAAGACAACGTAGATAAGGTGATTAACTCCATGCAAACCCTAATGAAAACACCAACATTGGTCAATGGAGCCATTATGCCAGATGCTTGTCCAACTGGTCCAGATGGAACAATTCCAGTGGGTGGCGTTGCCGTAGCAAAAAACGCCATTCATCCAGGCATGCATAGTGCAGATATTTGCTGTTCGGTAATGTTAACCGATTTCGGAAAAGCAGACCCAAAGGCTATTTTAGATGCAGCACATGCTAATACTCATTTTGGTCCAGGTGGACGCGATAGAGATTCGCAATTCAGATTTCCAAAGGAACTTTTAGACGCTTTTGAGTCGAACTATTTTTTGAATGATGGTAACATGATTCAAATCGCAAGGTCACATTTAGGAACGCAAGGCGATGGTAACCACTTCTTGTTTGTCGGAAAATCCAAAAACACAGGAAACACCATGTTAGTGACACATCATGGTTCAAGAGGTCCTGGTGCAAAATTGTATACCAAAGGCATGAAAATAGCAGAACGCTTTAGAAAGGAATTGTCACCAGATACCAAAAAGCAAAATGCGTGGATTCCGTTTGAAACAGAAGAAGGACAAGCGTATTGGGATGCTTTGCAGATTATAAGAGATTGGACAAAAACCAATCATGAAGTATTGCATAATTCAGTAGCTGAAGCTTTAGAAATTGAGATTGAAAACCGTTACTGGAACGAACATAACTTCGTCTTTAAAGACGGCGATTTATTTTACCATGCTAAAGGCGCAACACCTTTAGACCCTAAGTTTATGCCAGACATTACAGGACCAAGATTGATTCCGTTAAATATGTCTGAACCTGTTTTGATTGTTGAAGGTAATACCACCAACACTAATTTAGGGTTTGCACCACATGGCGCAGGTAGAAACGTAAGTAGAACCCAACATAGAAAAAGCAAAACAGGTACAACCATGCAAATCTTTAAAGAAGAAACGCGTGGATTAGATATCCGATTTTTCTCAAAAGAAATTGACATTACTGAGTTGCCATCGGCTTACAAAAATGCAAAAGCGGTTAGAGCTCAAATGGACGAATTTAATCTAGGAAACGTCATTGATGAAGTGATGCCTTATGGTTGTATTATGGCTGGCGATTGGCAGAAAAATGCACCTTGGAAGAAACGACGTGATAAACGTAAAAACTCTAGAAGAAAAAAATCGTAAAACCTAGCAGGTTTCAAAAACCTTTCAGGTATGAAATTAACCTTAAATAGTAAAAAAGCAGACTAACCCAAATTAGTCTGCTTTTTTTAGTCTCATTCAAAACAATTGTATTCATTTATTTCCCGACTTTTGAAACCAAAGCATCCCCAATAAAACCATGTTTCAAAAAAGAAATCTAAATCCTGAAGAACTAGAATTTGTTACCAAACAAATCCGGCGCACTAAAAAATTACTGATGTGGCTGCTTATAGCATTGGCTATTGTCGTTGCTTTTTTAGCTTTTGCTGTATATAGTTCCTTAGATGGTTATAACATACTCATTAATATCTGTTTTGGTATTCTAATACTTTGCATTTATGGAATCTATTGGTTTTATAAAGGTTTCCAAAAACATAAGGTGAATCCTGAAGTTCATAAGTCGAGCGGATTTTATGAACGTGTTGTTATTTATCATGGTAAAACTACAAGTCGGTTTGATAGCATAAATGGAACAAGCGTAAAAATACCATGGCATTGGCGAAACTATTTAAAATCACAAAAGGAACGTATTAATTACGAATACATTTTAAGAGATGGTGCCGTTGCTGCTAACGATAATGCATCACAATATGTCGTTTCCCTTAACAATACACTATCCTTAGATTATGAGTTAAAAAACGGCTTACACAAAGCTAAACCGCTCAACTTTTTTAGTTTTCTAGCTCTTTTTCTTATGCCATTTATTGTTTTGTTTGCATCAATGGACAATGATTTAGATAAAGGATTACATGTTTCAAAATTGTTTCAAAATGAAAGTGATGCTATTACACTTCAGTCTGCTGAAGAATTAAACAGCATTTCTCAACCTAGTTACATTACTATTGAAAAAGCATGGGTACATCGATTTAAAACCATGTCTGATTACAGAGGAAAAAATGTTCTTATTTCCAAAGCTGAACGTGACCGGATTTACAATGACCCGGCATCTAGTTTTAACCATTTGTATCATTTACCAGCTAGAGCTATTACAAAACCGGATAAAGAAACATTTATAAATAACATGAAGAGCAATTCACTATATAAAAAGCTCTATCCTAAAAACGTACCAGATTCCATTTGGAATAAAACTATTGAAAATGAATACAGTAGACGGATAGATGAATACAACAAACAGGTTAGAAGAGCAAAAAGTGCGGAAAAACTAGTTGAAACCATACAGCCAAAAACAAGTATCTTAGAATTAAAATCTGATGCTTTCCATTCCACAAACACTTCCTTCAATTCGGTAAAGGAAAGTCTAGAAAATTCTATTAGTCTTTTTGGGTATTACCATCCTGAAAAGAATACTTTAATTTCAATTGAGGAGCATAAAACTCAGAAAAAACGAATTCAGAATGCTTTTATTTCTCTTTGTATCCTATTCTTAAGTGGTATTTATACCGTGTATTATATTGGTAAAGTTATTTATAATTCACGACTCAAAAAACAACTTGTTGAGGACCAGATTGAATTAGATCTTGGATCTAATAGAGTTACTGAATAATCTTCAATTTTAGTTGAAAGCACTTTAGTAAAAACAGAATTGAAAAAGTTGGGAAGACGTAGTTATAGAAAATGAAAAAGGATGAACAGACGTTCATCCTTTTTGCCCCAAATCTACCATAAACTTAACCTACTTATGTTATGGTGAGTCAAATATAATAGTACACTATTGTAATTTTAGTATTTTTTGGATAAACGACCTATAAATTAGTCTAAGCGTGGAAAGTGTTGTTTTTATGGAATATTAAGTGTTAAAATAGGCTTTTCGGCAAATTTTAAGGTTTAAAGTAGCACTTTGATAAAGGGCATAAAAAAAGGCGAACGAAGTTCACCTTTTTTTGCCCCAAATCTACCATGAACTTAACCTACTTATGTTATGGTGATACCAATGTATATTTAATTTGTTAAAACGAATCAATTATCCGGTGAAATGCAATTTAATCCGACTAAATACGTAATTAATCGGATTAAAGGTGCTGTAAATGTGTATTTTAGTAGGCGCGTCTATTGTTGCCTTCATAAAAATTAATAAAAGCTCTATTGACAACTCTATTACCTCCAGGAGTTGGATAATCTCCAGTAAAGTACCAATCTCCTAAGTTTTTAGGACATGCTTTATGCAAGTTCTCAACAGGTTGGAAAATAATTTTAACTTCAGCATTAATGTTTTCACCACCCAATAACTCTGATATTTTTTCAGAAATCTGTTCATCTGTAAACGGATTATAGATCTCTTTTACATAATTTACAATATTCTTGTCCTTCATCTCTACCTGTGCTACGCACTTCTTGTAAATCTCTTCTACAATATGATATTGATTGTTATCTTTTAATAATTCTAGAGCAGCTCTGAAAGCAATTAAGGTTTCAAGGTTTGCCATGTCTATACCATAACAATCTATGTAGCGGATTTGAGGAGCCGAAGAAACCACAACAATTTTCTTAGGGTTTAATCGGTCCATCATCTTAATGATACTCTTTTTTAGTGTGGTACCTCTTACAATACTATCATCAATTATAACTAAATTATCTGTTGGTTTAATAACACCATAAGTAACATCATAAACGTGTGCCACCAAATCGTCTCTACTACTATCTTCAGTAATAAAAGTTCTTAGTTTAACATCTTTAATGGCTATTTTTTCAATTCTGGGACGTTCAGATAAGATTTCTGTTACCTTTTCTGAAGATAGTTTGCCACCGCCATTGAGAATGGATTGTGTTTTCTTTTCGTTGAGATGATCTTCAACGGTTTCAATCATTCCATAAAAGGACGTTTCTGCGGTATTCGGTATATATGAAAACACACTATTTTTAGTGTCGTTATTAATGGCTTCAAGAACTTTAGGCATTAATAAACTACCAAGCATTTTACGTTCTTGGTAAATTTCTGCATCACTTCCACGTGAAAAATAGACACGTTCAAAAGAACACGCTTTTCGTTCTAACGGTTCTAATATCTTTTTAATTTTGGTTTTACCAGATTTTTTGGTGATAATGGCATGTCCAGGTTCTAATTCTTTAACCGCTTCAAAAGGGACATTAAATACCGTTTGAATTACAGGGCGTTCAGAAGCTACAACAACAATTTCATCATCTTTATAATAGTAAGTTGGTCTAATACCAGAAGGATCTCTTAATACAAAAGAATCACCATGACCTAGTAAACCAGCCATAGCATAACCACCATCCCAGTTTTTAGCAGCTCGCTTTAATATTTTACTAACCTTTAGGCGTTCAGCAATTAAAGGTGAACATTCATTTTTATTGTAGCCCTCTTTTTTAAGATCTTTATAAATTTTAGAAACGGCATCATCTAAGAAATGGCCAATTTTTTCCATTACAGTAATGGTATCAGCTTTTTCCTTTGGATGCTGACCTATTTCAATAAGATTATCAAAAAGTTCATTAACATTAGTCATGTTAAAGTTACCAGCAACGATGAGATTTCTGTGCATCCAATTGTTTTGTCTTAAAAACGGATGAACACTTTCTACACTATTTTTTCCATAGGTACCATAACGCACATGACCTAATAAAACTTCACCAATGTATGGAATTTTACTTTTTTGTAATTCAACATCATTTTGATATTCTGGATGTTTGGTTAACTCATCATTAATACGTTCATTAATTTGAGCAAAAATATCTTGAATAGGTTGTTGCGCTATAGATCGTACTCTACTGATATAGCGTTCACCTGGTTTTACGTCTAATTTAATGCTTGCAAATCCAGCTCCATCCTGTCCACGGTTGTGCTGTTTTTCCATCATTAAATACATTTTGTTAACACCATAAAAAGCACTTCCATACTTTTCTTTATAGTATTCTAATGGTTTTAAAAGTCTAATAAGTGCAATTCCACACTCATGTTTTAACGCATCACTCATGATTAATTTTTCGGCTATTAATTTTTTGTATTCAGAAGGTACTGAAATAAATTCAGCACTAAAGAAAAACGCGCTCAATTTTGAGCGCGTTAGTTTATGTTAATTCGATATCAAATTGAGTTAGACTCTTAAATTGGTCTAATCGTTTGTAAATTTCTTTGTCCGTTAGGTTTTGCATGCGCTCTGTTCCAAATTTTTCAACACAGAAAGAGGCTAGAGTAGAGCCGTAAATAACAGCTGTTTTCATGTTTTCAAAAGAAAAATCTCCTGTTTTTGCTAAATAACCAGCAAATCCACCAGCAAAGGTATCACCTGCACCTGTTGGATCAAATACTTCTTCTAATGGAAGCGCAGGAGCATAGAATACATTACCATTATGAAATAATAATGCTCCGTGTTCTCCTTTTTTAATGACGACATACTTTGGACCCATTTCATGAATCTTTCTTGCTGCAACTACTAAAGAGTATTCACCAGATAGTTGTCTTGCCTCTTCGTCATTAATAGTGATAACATCTACATTTTTAATTACAGAAAGCAAGTCGTCTAATGCGATATCCATCCAAAAATTCATGGTATCTAAAATGGCTAATTTAGGCTTTTTAGACATTTGATCTAACACGCCTTGTTGTACTAGTGGATGTAAATTTCCTAACATAACAACGTCAGAATCTTTGTAGCTATCTGGTACAACCGGATTAAAATGTTCTAATACATTCAGCTCAGTGACTAAAGTGTCACGAGAGTTCATGTCATTATGGTATTTTCCACTCCAGAAGAAGGTTTTTCCTTCGTTTACAATTTCTATACCTTCAATATCAATATTTCTATTTTTTAAAAGGTCTAAATAGTCTTGAGGAAAATCGCCGCCAACTACAGAAACTGCAGCAGAATCTACATTAAAATTTGAGGCAGATAAACCTATATATGTTGCAGCACCACCAAGGATTTTATCGGTTTTACCAAATGGTGTTTCAATGGCATCAAAGGCTACGGTGCCAACAATTACTAATTTACTCATAGAAGCTGTTTGAATTAAAGTGCAAATTTACGTAAAATATATTCCTTGTGAAACATGAAGTTTTACAATACACAAATGGTTTTTTTTTAATAAAGTCAATATGAGGTCTTGGATTTACAAGGAATAGACTATATACTCATTTAGATTTTAATACAAAAAAGCTGCAATTTTTAAAATTGCAGCTTTTTTATAAGAATAAATTAAGTCTACGGTATATTATAATTTAACCATACCAATATGTAATAAATCGCCAGCGACGCTACTAGCAGAGTTACCAATAAAATAACTGATATCTACGATATCATCAGCTGCAAATACATGTTGAAATGTTCCAGAAGCTCCAAAAAAATCATTTGAAGGTAGATTAACTACACCTCGTGTCATATACCCAGTGCGAGTTCCATTTTTAAATACCGCAAAAACATACTTTATATCTCCAGACTCTAGATTTCTAGTTGCCCAACTTGCATTGATTAAATAGGTTCCCGCTTTAAGGATTTTTATTTTACCATTACTTACAACTTCAAAATATTCTGAATCGATTTCAGTTACGTCATCAGCATCTAAAGGGAATTGATCAAAATTAGTAGAATTGCTAGTTGTTGCAAGGCTAGTTCCATTCATAGCTCTGTACATCGTTAAAGAAGGTATTGTTTCTTCTTCTGCAGTTAAGCGTTTCCAGCTGTCTGTGTAAATTTCCAAACTCTGAGTTGTTGTATTGTATATGGTAAGACCTTCAGCAGGAGATGAAATTAAATCGCGCTCAGCAGTTGTAAGTCTAGGTAATAATAAGCCTTTATCGCTACTTTTTAATTCTAAAATACTAGATGCATCTGGATCTTCTACACCAATACCTACTTGTGAAAAGCTTAGAGTTGTAAAGATTAAAAACAGGCCTAATAGGGTTAAGTTTACTTTCATTATACTATAAAATTATGAGATTTTAGAGACAAATAAACACTAAAATTATTAAGTATCAAATTTTATGCGCAATTATTTACGAATGATACGTTTAAATTTGCGCGTTTAGTTTTGATCTTTTTACATTAATTAGTGTGCTATGATGACGGGGTTACTTTTTTTGTGTTTATGAATTGACATATGCTCAATATGTCGATTTCGGCATAACGTATTAAATATAATGTTTGCAGATGTAAGGTAAGTTCGCTTTTAGAGTAAATACGATAAATTATTTTATTAAAACATAAACACCTGACAATAAGGGTTTAAGGTAGGTTTTAGGTGGTATGGAAACTTAATTAATTATAATTTCATTTGATTAATTAGAATTATTAACGTTTATTGCATCTTCTCCCTTAAAACTTAACTCACATGAAATACAATTTTTTAGTATTATTTTCAATATTCTATAGCTTAAATATTGACGCTCAAGATTTATCTAGTACTATGACTGTTGCTCCTGGTACGTCTGTTTCAATAAAAGGTGGTACAACATTATCTGCAGCAGAATTAAACCTAAAATCTACATCAGATAGTTTTTCTAGCGTTATGTTAGATGGCACCATTACGCCTTCAACAGTTGTTAATTATGACCGATATGTCAATGTTGTAGGAACTACTGGAGGAAATGGAGGTAATGATTTAATTTCATTACCAGTTAAAACTGCAAGTGTTACTTTTGGAGATTTTTTAAACTATAGTGCAGACTATGGTTCAACTGTCAACTCAGCGTCTATTCCTACAAATGGCTCTGTATATGCGTTTGGTCCTTATAATAACGCGAATCAGTCTTATACTAATTACGCTTCAGCTACTCCAGGTAATGGCGACGTGTTAGAGCGTGCTGTTGGTTATAGAGCAGCCTCTAATTTAGGAGAGACTTTAAGATTTACAGGTACTATATCTAAAGATACAGAAACTGTAACTATTACGACTACAAATCCAATTATTGCACCAGAGACAGATGGTAATCCAAAAAACTGGAACTCTGTTGGTAATCCATATCCTACGTATTTAAATTCTTCTTTGTTTTTAGATGAAAATGAAGATCAATTAGCAGTAGATGCTGTAGGTATATACGGTTATAACAGTGGTACACAGTCTGGTACTGGTACTATTGGTAATTTTACAATAATTAATAGATTGGTTAATACAGGTCTTAATATAACTCCTGGTCAAGGTTTTTTACTTGCTAATGATTTTACTGAAGCTTCTAATGTAATAAGTTTTACACCTGCAATGCGTGTTTTTAGTGGCTCTGATGATTTTATATTAGGAAGAAGCGATAATGTAAATGAAATGGTAAGACTAAAGGCAGAACATGCTGGCGGTGATTTTGCAACAGAAATATATTTTAATGAGAATTCTACTCGAGGCTTAGATCCTGGTTATGATGCCAGACTTTTTGGAGAGGCTTCTCTTAATTTTTCATTGTACTCACATTTAGTTGAAGATAATGTTGGAATAAGTATGGCGATTCAAAGTTTAGGATCTTCAGATCTTAGTTCTGTTCGTATTCCATTAGGTCTTAAAGCATCGCAAGGACAACAAATAACGTTTAGTATTGAGATATCTACTCTGCCAGCAAGTGCAGAAGTTTATCTTGAAGATAATGTTGAAAATACAAATACATTATTAAATCAAGGAGATTACACATTTACAGCAGATACTGCAATTGATGGAACTGGAAGATTTTATTTAAATATAGGTACCGAAACGTTATCTCTAATCGATAATGATGTAAATACACTAAGCTTATATGCAGCCAACCATAAGATTTTTGTTAAAGGTGAATTGTTAGCAACAACTCAGGTTAATGTTTATGATAGTTTAGGTCGTGCGGTAATGTCTTCTAATATCTCAGTAGGCTCAGATTCAAACGAAATTGATGCATCGCAATTAACAACAGGTATTTATATTGTTAAATTAAATAATGGTGTGCAAGAACTTACTGAAAAAGTAATTCTTAAATAATATCCATTACATATAATCTTAAAGGGCTATTAATTAAATCTTAATTTAATTAATAGCCCATTTTTTTTAGATTAAAATTACTAGGTAGCCTATTGGTTAACTAACGTGTTGTGATTCGTTATTTCCTTCCAAAATCTGCAGGAATCTCGCCCCAAGCCTTAGTTTCCCACTTTACAATAGTAGTAGAGTAATCGTTTGTTTTTAACCATTGTACAGCACGATCTACTAAGTCGTAAACAGGTTTATTTTTGGTGTTACGCGGGAGTTTAGAATTACATGATTTTTTGCGTACCCAACTCATAGCTGTTCTAGAATCGGTGTACATAATGCGATCACTTTTATGCTGTTTTAAAAACGCTAACCCATGGACTAAAGCTAAAAATTCACCAATATTATTAGTGCCTTGTTCAAAAGGCCCTTGATGAAAGAGTTGTTTTTTTGTTTTGGTGTCTACACCTCTGTATTCCATAATGCCTGGATTTCCGCTTGATGCTGCATCTACAGAAATAGAATTATAATTGGGTTGCCCTATTTTTTTGAGTTCTGTTTCAGAAAGTCCACTGGAAAACGATTTGTTTTTTCCTATATAATCAAAATAATTCCCTTTTAATGCTTTTTCGGCTTCATCACGTGTGGGGAATGATTTGTATTGTGCACCTTGATAATCTTTAATTTGAGATTTACAGGCATTCCAAGAGGTATAAACTCCTTTTTTATGACCTTTCCAAACGGTATAATATTTTTTTTTCTTCTTACTCATCTTTAGTTCTCGCGATAACGGGAATCTCTGTTGTTATTCTGAATGAAATAAAGAATCTCAAAACGATGCTTCAAAACATTCAGCATGACATTTGATTAATTTAATAATAACTCATTAACTACGCTCGGAAAATGCTCCATCTCTAACAAATGAATCTTTCCAGCCACATCGTCCGCAGAGTCCGAAGCTAAAACTTCACATTTTGCTTGAAAAATAATAGCTCCTTCATCATAGTTTTCATTCACGTAATGGATTGTAATCCCAGTTTCAGTTTCATTATTCTCAACAACAGCTTGGTGAACATTCATACCGTACATGCCTTTTCCTCCATACTTTGGTAATAGTGCAGGATGAATATTAATGACTTTGTTTTCGAACTCTTTTAATATGAATTCAGGAAACTTCCAAAGAAAACCTGCCAATACAATAAGATCTGGTTGTGATGCCTTTAATAGGTTTAATACATCATCTGACTTTGAAAAGGCAGTTCTGTTAAATGATAATGCGCTAACATTCAATTTTTTACAGCGATCTAAGACTTTGGCATGAGGATTGTTAGTTAAAACCTGAATAACAGACGCAATATCGCTGTTGTAAAAAAACTTAATTAAATTTTCAGCATTAGAGCCACTTCCGGACGCAAAAATTACAACACGTTTCATCAATTAGTTTATATTTTAAATTATTGTTTGATGGAATTCACTAATTTAAAAATCACAGAATGCACTGCAACTTTTGTTTAAGCTCATTTCATTTACAGGTATATTTCTTCTTAAATATTCGAACAAAAAAAAGAATAATAATTAACAATTAGGGTAATTCCAAAATACATTATCTTTTTTTTTACTAAATTACAAACACATTTTAACGGTAAAGATGAATAATCAAATAAAGTTTTTTATTTTTGCCATCTAATTAAAACTTAAAATTAAAAAATTATGTCAGACATTGCATCACGAGTAAAAGCGATTATCGTAGATAAATTAGGTGTTGATGAAAACGAAGTTGTAACTGAAGCAAGCTTCACAAACGATTTAGGAGCGGATTCATTAGATACTGTAGAATTAATCATGGAATTTGAAAAAGAATTCGATATTCAAATACCAGACGATCAAGCTGAGAATATAGCAACAGTTGGTCAAGCGGTTTCTTATATAGAAGAAGCAAAATAATAACTCAATTTTATGGAATTAAAGCGAGTCGTAGTAACGGGTTTAGGTGCACTAACACCTATAGGTAATACCAAAGATGAATATTGGGATGCTCTTATTAATGGAATAAGTGGTGCTGCTCGTGTAACACATTTTGATGCTGAAAAGTTCAAAACGCAATTCGCTTGTGAAATAAAAAACTTTGAGGTTACTGACTTTATTGACAGAAAGTTAGCACGACAAATGGATAAGTTTTCGCAGTATGCAATGGTGGCTTCTGATGAAGCAATTGCAGACTCAAAAATAGATCTAGACGCTATAAACAAATTAAGAGTGGGTGTAATTTGGGGAGCTGGTATTGGTGGCTTAGAGACATTTCAGGATGAAGTGTTAAACTTTGCTGCTGGTGATGGAACACCTCGATTTAATCCACGCTTTATTCCAAAAATGATTGCTGATATAGCACCAGGAAACATATCTATAAAATATGGTTTTATGGGTCCAAACTATACTACAGTATCTGCATGTGCATCCTCTGCAAATTCAATGATCGATGCCTTAAACACTATTCGTTTAGGGACTTGTGACGTGATTGTAACAGGTGGAAGTGAAGCGGCAGTTACTATTGCTGGTATGGGAGGATTTAATGCTATGCATGCTATGAGTACTCGAAACGAAAGCCCTGAAACAGCTTCTAGACCATTTGATGCTAACCGAGACGGTTTTGTATTGGGTGAAGGAGCAGGTGCAATTGTATTAGAAGAGTATGAGCACGCCAAAGCAAGAGGAGCTAAAATCTACGCAGAAGTTGTAGGTGGAGGTTTGTCTTCAGATGCATATCATATGACAGCGCCACATCCTGATGGTATTGGTGTTGTTGCGGTAATGAAAAATTGTTTAGAAAATGCAGGCTTAAATCCTGAAGATGTAGATCATATTAATACACACGGAACATCAACTCCATTGGGGGATGTTGCCGAATTAAAAGCTATATCCGAAGTATTTGGCAGTCATGCTAAAAATATAAATATTAATTCTACAAAATCTATGACAGGTCACTTGTTGGGTGCTGCTGGAGCTATAGAAGCAATTGCGTCTATTTTAGCCATGAAGCATGGTTTAGTACCACCAACAATAAACCATGAAACGGTTGACGAAAACATAGATCCGGAATTAAATTTAACGCTCAATAAAGCTCAGAAACGAGATATTAAAGTCGCTATGAGTAATACCTTTGGATTTGGCGGACACAACGCTTGTGTATTATTTAAAAAATTAGATTAAATCCCGAATGAGCTTCATTCGTAACATATTAAATTCCCGTTCTCAAAAAGACGGGAATTTTTTTTTAAAAATTAAAGATATCATTGGGTTTAAACCCAAGTATAAGTCTCTTTATATCAATGCGTTTACGCATCGTTCTATGAATATAAAGGACGATAAAGGAAACCCTATTAATTACGAGCGTTTAGAGTTTGTAGGTGACGCTATTCTTGGTTCTGTCATTGCTGCTTATCTATTCGAAAAAGTGCCTCATGGAGACGAGGGCTATCTTACAAAAATGCGTTCTAAAGTGGTAAGTAGAGAGCATCTCAACAAATTAGGTGAAGAATTAGGACTTATTAATTTTGTAGAAAGTAGAATTCCAACGTCTAATTTTGGGAATAACATACACGGTAATCTTTTTGAAGCTTTAGTTGGTGCTATTTATTTAGACAAAGGCTATAGTTGCTGCGAAAAATTTATTTATAAACGTGTTATTAATCCACATGTAGATATTGAATCTTTAGAAGGCAAAGTCATTAGCTATAAGAGCTTATTGATAGAATGGTGCCAGAAAGAAAAAAATACTTTCGATTATGAAGTGTATGAAGATACAGGGAAAGATGAGCTAAAACACTTTTCTGTAAAACTCACTATTAATGACAAAGTGGTATCTAAAGCGCGAGCAACATCTAAGAAAAAGGCTGAAGAAAAAGCATCTAAACGCGCCTTTTTTGCTTTACAAACTCAAATTACTAAACTGGATTAAGTTTCATTCTTCAATAGAAATAAATCAACGCAACTATAACGTTTTCGTAGATTTTAAGTGTTAATCTTAGCATTTTCTTAATTAAATTAAGCGATTAATGTGCTATATTTACCATTCAAAGTTATAATTGTATGGCTTTACACAAACTTCAGGTAGATGATTTCTATGATGATTCCTATAAACTAATTGCGATTCATTGTAGGATAGAAGATTATCGATTGGCTTATTTGCTCAACAAGCATTTAGAGCTTAAGTTAGAACGTAAGGAACAAGATATCGATTTTAAGTATTTAGAATCTTCATACAGTATTTTTGAATGGGATAATGAAACGGAATATGTGTTATGGAATTTAATTTCTAACATATGTAAAAAAGAAGAGGATAGTTTAAGTAGTACAGGAACGTTATTTAGCGCTTCTGAAAAAGTGCTTAAAACATTCCATTTAATTTCCGAATATAAAAAGGTTGATTATTTCATTAAAATTTCTGACGAAATACAGAATGTAGATGAAAAAATGATCTTAAATAAGTTACAAGCCATTCCGCAAATTATAACAAGTTATACGGTAGATCCGTTAAAAATAAAATCGAAAGACCATTTAATATTTTAGATTAATGTCAATAAACAAGAAAACAAAAATAGTAGCAACTTTAGGACCTGCAACAAGTACAAAAGAAGTATTAAAAGCAATGCTAGATGAAGGTTGTAATGTATTTAGAATTAACTTCTCTCATGCCGATTATAAAGACGTTGAAGAACGTATAAAAATGATTAGAGAGCTTAATGAAGAGTTTGGTTATAACGCTTCAATTTTAGGAGATCTTCAAGGACCTAAACTAAGAGTAGGTACCATGAAAGGTGAAGTGGTTGTAAATGAAGGTGACGAAATTATTTTTGCAACAGGTAAACGTTTCGAAGGCACTAAAGAACGTGTTTACATGACCTATGATAATTTTCCACAAGATGCACAACCAGGTGAACGCATCCTATTAGATGATGGAAAATTAATTTTTGAAGTTGTTTCTACAGACAAAGTTTCTGAAGTTAAAGCACGAGTTATTCAAGGAGGTCCTTTAAAATCTAAGAAAGGAGTTAACCTTCCAAATACTAATATTTCACAACCAGCATTAACTGAAAAAGATATTGAAGATGCCATTTTTGCGATTAGTCAAAAGGTAGATTGGATGGCCTTATCGTTTGTACGACACGCAGAAGATTTAATGCAATTAGAGGAATTAATAAGTGAGCATAGTGATTATAAAATTCCAATTATAGCTAAAATTGAAAAGCCAGAAGCGGTTGAAAATATCGATAAAATTGTTGCGTATTGTGATGGTTTAATGGTTGCGCGTGGTGATTTGGGTGTAGAAATTCCTGCTGAAGAAGTACCATTAATACAAAAACAACTCGTTTTAAGAGCTAAACGTGCGAGAATTCCGGTAATTATTGCCACCCAAATGATGGAAACAATGATTACAAGTTTAACTCCAACACGTGCAGAGGTTAATGATGTAGCCAATTCTGTGATGGATGGAGCTGATGCTGTTATGTTATCTGGAGAGACTTCTGTAGGGCAATATCCAGTACAAGTTATTCGCCAAATGTCGAATATAATTCGAAGTGTAGAAGATTCACCATTAATTGAAGTGCCACAATCTCCTCCACATATTCGTACGAAGCGTTATATAACAAAAGCTATTTGTTTCCACGCAGCAAACATGGCCAACGAAATAAGTGCTAAAGCAATTTCTACATTAACGAACAGTGGTTATACAGCTTTTCAGATTTCGGCATGGAGGCCATCGGCTCATATTTTAGTGTTTACATCAAACAAACGTATACTAACACAACTAAATCTTCTTTGGGGAGTAACAGCGTTTTACTACGATAAATTTGTTAGTACAGACGAAACTATTGAGGATGTGAATAGAATTGCGTGTAAAAAAGGCTATTTAGAAGTTGGTGACATGTTAATTAGTTTAGCAGCAATGCCAATACAAGACAAAGGTATGGTAAATACGTTACGAGTTTCTGAAATAGAGAATTGTAGTTTTTAGACCATATTTGTAGAGGAACTAATTAAAACTTAAACTGTAATTGTACACTTACAGTGTTTTCTTTTAAAGGTTTAGTTTTTTGTGGCTTAGTATTTAAATTAGACATTGAAATACCTAAAAGCCTAACTGAATTATTTAAAGTGTTTTGATATAACAAATCTTTAGCTGTTTCTAATATTATAGCTTTATCGCGCACAAAATAAGCCAAGGTTTTACTTCGTGTTTGCAAAGTAAAGTCACTATACTTTATTTTTAAGGTAATGGTTTTGCCTGAAACATTGTTTTTATGTAAGCGTTTAGATACTTCTTCTGCGATATGCTCTAGTTTTTCGAGCATAAAAATTTCAGAAGAAAGGTTTTCATTAAATGTGCGTTCTGCAGCTAAAGATTTACGTATTCTATTTGGTCGGACTTCACTATTGTGTATACCTCTAACGACGTGGTAATAGTAGCTTCCTGATTTTCCGAAATGGTCTTCTAAGTAGTCTAAAGATTTTGCTTTTAAATCTTTACCAGTAAAGATGCCCTTTAGATACATTTTTTCAGCGGTGACTTTTCCGACACCATAAAATTTTCGAATGTCTAAATCTGCTAAAAATTGAAGCACATCTTCTGGGTTTACCGTATGTTGCCCATTGGGTTTGTTATAATCGCTAGCCACTTTAGCAATAAACTTATTGATAGATATGCCTGCAGAAGCCGTTAAGCCAACTTCTTTAAAAATCCGCTGTCTTATCTCTTCTGCAATTAAAGATGCGCTAGGGAAGCCTAATTTGTTTTCTGTAACATCTAAATAAGCTTCGTCTAAAGATAAGGGTTCAACTAACTCTGTATAGTCAAAAAATATGTTACGTATGCGTTTAGAAATTTCTGTATAACGTTCAAAATCTGTTTTTACAAAAATAAGTTCAGGACATAATTTTATAGCTAAACGACCAGACATGGCGCTTTTTACACCAAATTTTCGTGCTTCATAACTTGCAGCACTAACGACTCCACGTGTTCCACCACCTCCAACAGCAATTGGTTTACCTTTAAGGTCAGGATTATCCATCTGTGCTACGGAGGCGTAAAATGCATCCATATCCACATGAATTATCTTTCTTATTGGTAAATCATTAATCATAATGTAAATTTATGAATTCCTACGTTTGCCGGAATATCAAATTGAATATTAATACGTAAATAAATCGTCTTGCTTAGCAAGAATTAAGGATGATAGAAATAGAACGAAAATTTTTAGTGAATTCAGAAGCTTTTAAAACAGAAGCTTACAATAGCTATGCTATAAAACAAGGTTTTTTAAATAGTGATAAAGAACGGACGGTACGCGTACGATTAAAAAAAGAGGTTGGTTATATAACCGTTAAGGGTAAAAGTACTTCCAATGGTTTATCGCGTTTTGAATGGGAAAAAGAAATTACAATTACAGAAGCTGAATCCCTTTTAAAGTTGTGTGAACAAGGCCTTATTGATAAAACACGTTACGAAGTAAAACTTGGAAATCACACTTTTGAAATCGATGAATTTTATGGTGATAATGAAGGCTTAGTTATAGCTGAGGTAGAATTAAACTCAGAATCCGAAAGCTTTAAAAGGCCAAACTGGTTAGGTAAAGAGGTGACAGGTGATCCTAAATATTACAATTCGCAATTAAGTAAAAAGCCTTATAATAAATGGTAAAAGAAAAAGCCTATTCGTTTTAAAGAATAGGCTTTTTAATTTTTATGTGTACTAGGGCTTATTCAGCTGTATCACTAACTATAATAAACTCTGAACGTCTGTTTTCTGCATGCTGTTCTTTAGTACAACCTGAACTACAATTTACTTTAGGCTCAGTTTCTCCTTTACCTTCTCCAGAAATACGAGATTCATCGATACCTTTAGAAATTATATACTGAACGGTAGTTTTTGCTCTACGATCAGAAAGTGCTGCATTGTACGAATCTGATCCTCTGTTATCTGTATGAGAGGTAGCATTTATAACCATGTCTGGATATTTCGTCATGATTTGAACTAATTTATCTAATTCAAAAGCTGCTTGAGCAGTAATGTTTGATTCATCAAATTCGAAGAAGATTGGTGCTAAATCAATACTTTCAGGAAGAATTAATTTTTCGATTGGATCTAATGAAATTTGAACATTATTTTCTTCCTCGTTAGAACCTGCGACTTGTACTTTCTTGCTATCAAAACCGTCCATTACAACTTCAAGTTCAGAATCCTCGTCACATTCTACCATAAACTCTGCAACACCGTCTTCATTTGTTGTTTTTGAAACAACTTTATTTCCTTCTGCATCAAATAACGAAACAGTTGCACCACTAAGAGGCTCACGTGTTGTGTCATCTAAAACAGTTGCGATGGTTAATACATCACAAAGCGGTTGTAGCTTTTTAAATTCATACACATCATCACTACCTTTTCCACCGGCTCTATTGGATGAAACAAATCCTTCATCATTTTCTTCATCAATAATAAAGGCAAAGTCATCTGCATTACTGTTTATAGGAATACCAACATTTCTAATAGGTGCCATTTTACCATCAATTTCTTTGGTGTAAAAGACGTCTAATCCACCAAGACCTAAATGACCAGTAGATGAAAAATATAGTGTGTTATTACTACTAATATATGGGAACATTTCTTGACCTTCGGTATTTACTTTCTGGCCTAAGTTCACAGGATCACCAATGGTACCGTCAGCGTTTATTTCAGCTTTGTAAATATCAAACTCTCCAAAACCACCTGGCATATTTGATGCGAAGTATAACGTTTTTCCATCTGCACTTACTGATGGGTTTTTAACCGAATAGTTTTCGCTATTTATGGCTAAACTTTCTACCATATCCCAGTCATCACCTAACTTAGTTGCTTTAAAAAGATATAATTGACTAATTTTTGCACTAGAGGTAGAGTCCTTTTCAAAATCTTTTTCGTAATAACTCTCTCTTGAAAAATACATGGTTTTATTATCTGGTGTGAAGGAAACTAAACCTTCGTGATATCTTGTATTTATGGTGTTGTTAGCTAATTCTGCTTCTTGAAAGGTCCCATCAGTATTTTTTGAAATCGTATAGATATCTAAAAAAGGTTGGTCGTTCCATCCGTAGGTCTTACGGCTGTCATTTCTACCAGAAGTTATATATAGCTTACCATCATTCATTGTACCACCAAAATCAGATTGCTCAGAATTGAACTCAGCATTTTGTACGTTAAACTTTTTACCTTGTTCTAATATTTTAGGAAGATAATCAGGGTTTTTTCTATAAGCCGTAGCTCTATCATCTGAAGGGCGCAATGTCGCAAATCTGTCCATTTGTTGGTTAGATTCGTCATATTTACCATTGGCTTTAAGCATTTGCGAGTACCTGTAAACCATTTCTGGGTTATCTGAAGTTTCTAATGCTTTAGCATACCAACGTTCAGCTGCTTCTGTATTAAAAATGTTATAATAACTTTCTGCAAGTTGACCGTAAACATAAGCATCTGCTTTACCATTTTCTACGAGCTTATTGTAGCTTTCTGCGGCTTTTACAAATTCGTAGCGGGCAAATTGTTTATCTGCTTTTTTGGTGTCTTTGTTTTGAGCAGTTAGGCAAAAACCACTCATCAACGTAAGTAATAATATTGTATTAAAGTTTTTCATAATTGTTTTTAGCTTAACTGATTAAAAGTATCTAGGTGAACGGGAAATTCGTTTCGGGAAATTAAGATCAAATAATAACATGATCTCGTGTGATGCTGGCGCGTATGCTTTAATATCTGAAGTGATAGCATCATAGGCATAACCAATCCTTATTGAAGGCGTTACAGCAAAATTAACTAAACCAGAAAAAGAATCATCTAATCGATATGAAGCTCCTATTTCAAATTTCTTATAGAATCTTGCATTTAAATTGACATCAAAAGATGTTGGCGCATCAAATGCAGACTTTACCATCACAGATGGTTTTAGCTCTGTATTTGGTGAAAGATCGAACACATAACCACCAGTTAAGAAATAGTGCTGTGTTTCAGATCCTATTTTATTCCCATCAGCATCTAAATGAACTGATGATAACAAGTTAGGTGCAGATAAGGATAGGTAATATTTATCTGTATAATAAAAGAATCCTGCTCCGATATTAGGAGTTGTTGTATTGATGTCTTGCGCAAAAAATGGATCTGTGTTATCCACTACAGCTACTCCAGAATTTAAGCCAATATCATGAAATGTAGCACCTGTTTTTACACCAAAAGCTAATCTGTGTTCACCACCTAACTGTAAGGTATAGGAAAGATCTACATAAGCATTAGTTTCTTTAACCGGTCCAATATGGTCTGAAATAAGAGATAATCCTAATCCAAGGTTACTTCCAATCGGTGCATGGCCGAATAGTGTTCCTGTTTCTGGTCCACCATCAATTTTTGTCCATTGATTTCTGTATAATAGACCAAAAGATAAATTTTCTCTTGAGCCTGCATAAGCAGGATTAACTAAATTCATATTATACATGTACTGTGTGTACTGCGGGTCTTGTTGCCCATGCATTTGAAATGCTAATAGCAAAACAGCTATAATAGAGAGTTTTTTCATTATAATAAGTTGATTTTTTTGTTTGATTATCTGTTAATATATACCCAAGCACTTTTTGTTTTGGTGCCACCTTCGTATTCAACTGTATAGAAATAGGTTCCTACTGGTAACTCTTCACCATCGTTGGATTGTCCTACCCATTCATCTGTGTAATTATTTTTTGAATAAACTAATGTTCCATATCTATTAAATATTTCAAGTTTAGTAACATCAAAACTTTTTAAGTCAAATGTATCATTCTGACCTGGTGAAACACCTGGAGAAATACCTTCTGGGAAAATACAAGACTCAGCTTCTTCAACGTCAATTGAAATAGGTGCACTAGAACACCCACTTTCATTAAATGTAATTGTTGCTGTATACTCACCTGCAAAAAGTACAGTACTTAAGGTGGTTCCACTTCCATCTATTGGATCACCATCTAAAGACCAGCTTATAGAAACGTCTGATTCCGTAAAGTTAGAAGGCGTAATACCAATTGTAATTGGCACCGTTGCTGATGGACATACGATATAGTTATATTGATCATCAAATTCAGCCAATGGTACTATATTCACTTCTAATGCAAAAGAAGTGGTCTGGTAACAGCCAGTATCTGGATCTTCTGCTCTTACATAAATAGTTTCTCCACTACTCGTATAAGGACTAGACAAAGCACCAGATGCGGCTTCCGCATTGTCTAATGACGTATAATAAGAAATAATCATACCCTCGTCATTAGTAACCTCACTATTTATAGAAACTAAATCAAATTCTGTTTCACCGTCTACCACACCATCTAAATCATCACATACAATTAAGTCTTCTGGTTGATTGATTTCTGGTCTAGGGTTAACGATTAACTCTACTTCAGATATTTCTCTACATCCTAAATACTCTGGGTCTTCAGCAGCATTTTCATCTTCTATTCTAATGATTAATGTTTCTCCACTTGAATCATATTGAGAAGCTACAGGGTTTATGGCTTGAGATGCATCAGCTTCATTCAAATGATAGGTAACTTTAAAGCCTTCTAGTCCAAGTGACGCAGTAAACGCATCTAAATCAAATGTTTCTGTTCCGTCTGCTTCAGGTCCATCACATGCTGTAAGTGTCTGTGGTTCTAATGGCTCTGGATCCTCATATAAATTCACAATTACGATTTGAGATAAAGCAGTAGCACCACACTGATTATCAGTAGCTAGAACTTGGTAGTTGGTTGCTCCCAGTCCAAATCCTTCGGGTGTTACTGTTAGTGAGCTAGAGTTTTCATTAGGAATTAGAAAACCGTCTTCATACCACTCATATTCATCAGCAAATGGTGAGCTTGTCGTAATAGTCACAGAATCGAAACCACAAACTGATACTTCATCGATTTCAGTTGGATCATTATCTGGGTCTATAAGTACTTCTTCACTAACAATCTCAGCAGTGATTTCAGCTTCAATAGTTCCATCATCTGGGCTACCTCCATTAGTTTGCTCTATTGTAATTGTACCTGGTTGGTTTCCAAAATTGGAAACAAGTAAGATGTAGACTTCACCTTCTAAGGCGTTGTCTATTGTAAGTGTTTCTACAGAGGCTATTGACCAACTACAATCGGCAATGTTTCCATAAGGATAAAATTCTGGTGTGTAAGGAAGTCCAGGACAATTACTTGGTTCTGGACACCCTAAATCTAAATTGTTACAAGACTCTTCAACAGACTCAAAAGGACCCCAAAGTGCATAATCAACATCCAAACCGTCACCATCATCATCTACTTGAGATATTGTGATTTCAATTTGCCCAGGATTACCAATTTGAATGGTGTTCCACGTTGGGTTTTGAGCTGAAGTTAAACATGCTATTGGTCCTTCAGAAGGAATGCCAAAAACACTAGCTGCTTCTAAAGCTCCTCCGTCCGAACAGAAATTTTCAGCATTTTCACATACGGTATTGGTAGGTGCAGGTCGTATACAAAGGTCAAATGTAGCCGTTTCTAATTGACTACCTCCACTAAATACTCTTACATAATAGGTTGAACCTACAGTTAAAGAAGGTGTTATACTTGCTTCGTTGTCTGAACAATATAATTCAGTTAAAGATCCACAAGCTCCTTCGTAAACGGCGTGGTCTATATTGGCACCACCAGTAACGTTCAGTATTGAAATGAGTTGAACGTCACTTAATGCTGTGAACTCAAACCAAACATCATCATTTGGTGTCCCTGTACAAGAACTGTCTGGTACATTAGAAGGTGTTGCAGCTAAAATCGTACCTGAAGTTACTTCATCACAACCACCAAACTCATTAACTACTGCAGTAATTGCCCCTTCACATTCATCATTACTTGGAGGACAAGCTAAAACTTCGAAAGTACTACTGCTAACAACACAATTATTATCTTGTTCATTAGTAACAAATACCTTAACAGCAGTTCCAAAAGCAAAAGGACCCGCTTGATAAGTACCAACTTCTGATACTTGTTCAGTCTCACTATTAAAATCATTTGAAATTTGTATAGTGTCAGCATCTCCTAAACTTGTGATATCAACATCTATAAAAAATTGGTCATTTTCGCAGTCTGGTGAAGTTGCAAAGCTAGCTTCAGGCAGTGTACACATTAATTCTTGCACGTTAACTGTAAAGTCCATAGTTATACCCCAAGACCCATTATAACATGGCTCAGGATCAGCAAAATCGGTTCCTACAATACGCATTCTATGTTCCCCAATAGGTGCCGTTAATGGCATTAGAAAAGAGGTGTCAAACATATGAAAACCATCGGCAAAATTTCCACCAGCAGATTCACCTTGAAAAACGAGTTCTGTATCATCAAAAACTAAATCGTCATTAAAATCAATCCAAATAGCAGTGTTATAAGTTATGGTATGTCCAAATTCTATTAAAACATTAGTATTTAGACCTTGAAAAACATTAACAACAGTTGATGTGTTATTTTCATAGTTTATATCACCAGGACTTGGAAAGTCAGTAAAGCCAACTGTAACATTATTTACGCCATTGCCATCGTTTGATGATGGTATAGACTCACAATATCCAGTAAAGAACTGGAATGGTCCGTTAAAAGAACTTTCATCTCCAGGACTACAAATAGCTTGTACATAATACTCATAACTCGTGTCTGCTGTTAAATCAGATAAGATATATGGGTTAGTATCAATGTCAGTTAAAACTATTCCGTCTCCTAGTGTAAAACCAGCTTCACCATATTGTATATTCCAAGACGTTGCTGTGCCACTTTCTGTCCAGCTTAATTCAGTAGAAGTTACACTTAGGTTAGTCGCAGTTAAATCTGTTGGTTCAGGACAGGTTGGAATACCTCGTACTCTAAAGTTATCAACAAATATGTCGTTATCGGCACTATCATCTACAGTACCACTAGTTGCATAAAATGCAAATTGCACTATCTGACCACTGTATGCTGTTAAATCTATCACAGGATGATCTCCATTAGGAGCTGTAACGGATGTGTTATCATAAGTTATTAGAGAAGACCATGTTGTGCCATTATCAGTAGATATTAAGAATTCTACTACATCATCAGAACCTAAAGTTCCTGCAGCAGTACTTCCCCATGTTGTAATACCAAAATCAAACTCTACTTGAAAAGGACCACCTGTTAAATCAAATTGCGGTGTTAAAATCCAATCGTTAAATGGATCACCGAAGAATGGTGCGTAAATATTAATTTTATATGCTCCTGTACTTCCATCATTAAGAAATCCATCAACAGTCCATGAACTAAGTCCTAAATCTGTAGGACCAGTTGTTAAGTCACCATTATCGGCTTCATCCCAACATTCAGGTGGAACCGTAGCGGTAACATTAGCGAAGTTTTCAATATAATCTGGAGTAAAGACATCACATAAGGTTGTAAAGCTAATTGGACCTGTAAAGACACTTGACTCGCCACCACAGTCTGATTGTACATAAAAATCGTATGAGGCGACTGGGTCCAAGCCAGTAGCTATATAAGGGTTAGAAACGTTTGTATCTGTAGGTGTACCTGTTGGTGTTTCTCCAGATTCTACTATTTCTACATTCCAAATCGTAGAAGTTCCTGCTTCTGTCCATGATAACTCCGCTCCTTCAGAAGTTATATTTGTTACGGCTAAATCATTTGGTTCTGGACAGCTTGGTACTGCTCTTACTTGAAAATTATCTACAAACACATCGTTATCTCCACCTGAAGTAGTACCACCTGTTGCATAAAATGCAAATTGAACTATATCACCACTATAAGCAGATAAATTCACAACAGGATGCGCACCATTTGCTGGTAACACTGATGAGGAATCATAAGATAATAATGATGTCCATGTAGCTCCATTATCATTAGATATTAAGAACGCTACGAGGTCGTCTGAACCTAGAGTCCCTGGATTATCATTACCCCATTGTGTAATCCCAAAATCAAATTCTACTTGAAAAGGATCACCTGTTAAATCAAATTGTGGTGTTAAAAGCCAATCGTTTAAAAATGTACCAAATACGTTTATTTTATATGCACCTGTCGTACCGTCATTGAGAAAACCATCAACAGTCCATGAACTAAGTCCTAAATCTGTAGGGCCAGTGGTTAGATCACCATTATCGGCTTCATCCCAACATTCAGGCGGAACAGTATCCGTAAGGTCTGTAAAGTCTTCTAGATAATCTGGAATAATGACATCACATAATGTCATAAAGGTAAATGGCCCTGACCATGCGCTTAGTTCGCTACCACAGTTAGCTTGAACATAATAATCGTAACTTGTTAAAGCATCTAAACCACTTACTGTATATGGATTTGTAACATCACTTTCCGTTGGTGTGCCTGTTGGCTCTGTACCAGAAGGTACAACTTCAATATTCCATTGCGATACAGCTCCGACTTGAGTCCAACTAAGTTCTGCAGAATCTGCTCCAATTCCATTAGTTGTTAATGCATTAGGAGGAATACAGTTTGGTGCTGCTGTAACATTTATAGTAAAGTCCATTGTAACTCCCCAAGCACCGCTGTAACACGGGTCTGGTGACGTTGCTGTTTGAGCTAAATCTGCAGTACCAATTCTCATATTATAAACACCTAAAGGAACATCTGGCATTAAAAATGAAGCGTTAAACACTGTTGGATTCGCTGCTTCACTTGTACCTTGAAAAACTATTTCTGTTTCGTTGTCATATACTAAGTCATTGTTAAAGTCTATCCAAACATTTGTGTTATATGTTGGTCCTGTAGTAAAAGTAATTTGTAAATTAGAATTAACCAGAGCAGCTAAATCTACAGTCGGTGAAGTAAAATCTTCATAAGTTATTTCATCTCCCCCCGAAGTAAACGTCTCAGTACCTAAGATAACTTGACCTATACCATCACCATCAGTTGAAGATGGTATTGATTCACAAAGACCTGTATAAAACGTAAATGGACCAGCCCATTCGCTTAATCCATCGTCAGTGCCACAATCTGCTTGATAATATACATAATACTCTGTGTTCGGAGTTAAACCTGCTAAGGAAGTTTCAGCAGTACCTGCGACAACGGCTGAAGCTTCTTCTTCACCATTGCCAGGTGTGAAATCTGAGCCACTGTTATATTCAACATTCCAATTAGTTTCAGAAAAGCCTGCTGTCCATTCTAAATCTACTTCAGTAGTTGTTAACGTTGTCGTCATCATGCTTGAAGGTGTAATACATGTTGGACTTTCAAAAAGTGTTACAACAATATTAGACCAATCGGCATCCGACCCATCGTACTCTTGATTAGGGGTGATTTCTAGAAAACCATCTGTTGTTGGATCGTATCCAGCAGGTAACTCACCTTCAAAGGTAAGTGTTGTGTCATTACTATTGAAGCCTCCACCAGTACTTGGCTCCTCTAAAAACACATCTCCAGCGGATGTAGACACTGTAAGTTGTGCCTCATTATTGAATGGAAATCCATCTCCTTCAGTCCAATCAGCTGATACTGTAAATGACAAGTATGATCCAGAAGAGGATGCTGGAACTCCAGCTGTGTTCGCTATATCATTTATGTTAATAGGAATATTTTCCCCAGAAACGACTGATGTTGGTCCTTGAATTACGGGAAATTCATATTGAGCGCTAGCAGAAATACAAAATCCTAGCATGATTAAGAATAGAGTAATTTTTTTCATTATTAATCGGTTTGTTAAATTGTTTATTTTGTTTATAATCCTTTGATTATAAAGTGATTTGTTAGTTTTTGAGAAAATTTTTGATGTGTTTCGCAAAGCTACCGCTGGTTTAGACGATTTCACAATGCAAACCCGAATATATAAAAAATGACTATTAACATGTTGTTAACACTGGTAAAATAGATTAACTACAGTATTAATCGATAAATGGTTTGGATATTTCTTAAGAAGATTTTAATTGAATAAAAACAGGAAAATGATCACTATAGCCTCCTTTATATTTTAGGCCTACGTATGTGCGAAATGGTTGTCCTTTATATTTGCTTTTATATTGCTCCAGAAATTTGCTTTTAAATACTTGAGCATCACTAAAACTTAAATTTGAATTATTGGTGTCAAAAAAATTAGTGGAGAATAATATTTGATCGAAGAGATTCCATTGAAAATTATAGCTTAAACTGCCATTGTCACGAGACCAAACTGTTTTAAAAGGGTTATAAAGACTACTTTCTTTTTCGAGAATTTCTAAACTTTTACAATTGGGATTGTCATTAAAATCTCCCATTACAATAATTTTCGTTTCTGGGTTTTCACTTTTTAGATTTTTAATAATAGAGTTAACCACGTTTGCTGCTGCGATACGCTTAACCTCAGATTCCTTTACTCCTTCTCTTCGCGAGGGCCAATGATTCACAATAATATGTACTTGTTCGTTGTGTAATTCACCCTGCACTAAAAGTATATCTCTCGTATAATCTCGTTGTCCACGTTCATTTTGAAGATATACAGAAAAAGTTTCAGAATAGTGTACGCTAAAAAAATCGGTTTTATAGAGTAAGGCGACATCGATTCCGCGTTCATCTAAAGAATTATAATGCACATAATCGTAGTTTTCGTCTTTTAAATTTTTACTATGTATTAAGTCTGAAAGTACTTTTTGATTTTCAACTTCAGCCAAACCAACTAAAACAGGTGCAACCTCAGTGTCATCTTTACCAATCTTAGAAATGGCTGTTCCTAACTTCATTAATTTATTTTGATAACGTTTAATAGTCCATCGTTTTGCAGAAGTTGGTAAAAAATCGTCATCATTTGTTAATGGATCGTTTTCTATGTCAAATAAATTTTCGATATTATAAAATGCAATGGAGTAATAGTCTAAAGTTTTTTTCATAGGATTAAATATAGGTTTTTAAAATATTATTAGGACGAATCCATTTGCTTAACTTTGTACTTTAATGAATTTATGATAGAGAAAAAAGATATAGAATTAGAAAAAGCAGTACTCATTGGTGTTATAACACAAGATCAAGATGAAGAAAAATCCAAGGAGTACTTAGACGAATTAGAGTTTTTAACCTTTACTGCAGGTGGTGAGGTGATAAAACGCTACACTCAAAAAATGACTATGCCAAATCCAAAAACCTTTATAGGAACTGGAAAAATGCAAGAAGTCACCAATTTTGTAAAAGAAAATGATATTGGTACTGTGATTTTTGATGATGAGTTATCACCTGCCCAAGAACGAAATATTAGCAAAATTCTAGATTGTAAAATTCTCGATAGAACTAACCTTATCCTAGATATTTTTGCTCAGCGTGCACAAACTAGTTATGCCAGAACACAAGTAGAATTGGCACAATGTGAATACTTATTACCTCGACTAAAAGGCATGTGGACACACCTTGAACGTCAAAAAGGTGGTATTGGAATGCGTGGACCTGGTGAAACAGAAATTGAAACGGATAGACGTATTGTTCGAGATAAGATAGCCTTACTAAAAGCTAAAATAAAAACCATAGATAAACAACAAGCTGTACAACGCGGTAATCGCGGTAAAATGGTACGAGTAGCCTTAGTTGGTTATACCAATGTTGGAAAATCCACGTTAATGAATGTGATTAGTAAAAGTGAGGTGTTTGCAGAAAATAAATTATTCGCAACCTTAGATACTACAGTTCGAAAAGTGGTTATTGGCAACTTACCGTTTTTAATGAGTGATACGGTTGGGTTTATTAGAAAATTACCAACACAATTGGTAGAATCTTTTAAGAGTACTTTAGATGAAGTTAGAGAAGCCGATTTGTTGCTTCATGTCGTAGATATTTCTCATACTAATTTTGAAGAACACATTGATTCTGTAAATCAGATTTTAGACGAAATTGACAGTAAGGGGAAACCAACTATCATGGTTTTTAATAAGATTGATGCTTATGAAGCAGAACCTTTTGATGAGGACGATTTGGTAGAAGAACGGACTAAAGCCAATTATACCATTGAAGAATGGAAAAAAACGTGGATGTCTAGATTAGATGGAAATGCGTTGTTCATTTCGGCATTAAATAAAGAGAACATGGACGAATTTAGAAAACGAGTTTATGAGGAAGTGAGAGAAATCCATGTAACGCGTTTTCCATACAATCATTTTCTATATCCAGACGTTGAAGATATAGAATAAATAAAAGACATTAGACCGCTTTGCTTTTAGACTTGATTCTAATTCGCTGACAAGAATTTGTATTTGACTTGAATAATAATTTTTGACAACGATTGAATTCATTTTTATATAATAATGAACGACTTTATTGAAAATAGTCTTACCAAACTAAATAGCTTTTTCGTCGTACACTTTTAATAAAATAACGTTATAGCCCAAAAATGAATCCTTATCTCATTAGTATTAAATCGCGATTGAAAACATTATGGCAAAATAAATGGGTGAGAGGCTTACTTATTTTATTCGTTGTAGCGGTATTGTTTTTAATAGGACTTTATATCAGTATATATCTCGGTGTATTCGGAAAACTACCAACGTCGGAAGCTATTAGTTCTATTAAACAAGAACAAGCCACACAACTTTTAGATAAGGACGAAAAATTAATAGGCAAATATTATATCTACGACAGGCAACCTGTAACGTTTGAAGATTTACCTAAACATCTTATTGAAGCTTTAGTTGCTACTGAAGATTCCCGATTTTATGAGCACGATGGTATAGACAACATCAGCTTAATGCGTGTGTTTGTTAAAAACCTAATTCTTCAAGATAAATCTGCAGGAGGTGGAAGCACTATAACACTTCAACTCGCAAAAAATCTTTATGGTAGAAAGAACTACGCACTTTTTAGCATGCTTATTAATAAATTTAAAGAATCTATTGTTGCCAAGCGAATAGAGTCAGTGTATTCTAAAGACGAAATTTTAATGCTATACCTTAATACAGTTCCATTTTCTGACAATACGTATGGAATAGAAAGTGCATCGCTTAAATTTTTCAATAAATCTGTAAAAGATATTTCAATTGTTGAAGCCGCAACTTTAGTTGGAACATTAAAAGCCAATACGTATTTCAACCCAAGAGTACATGGAACACGTAGTAGAGATAGAAGGAATGTGGTCTTAAGTCAAATGGTGAATTACGGATACCTTGCTAAAGACTCATTAGCGTATTATTCAGATCAAGAATTACAATTAGATTATAGATCCTTTAATCACGATTTAGGGATAGCACCTTATTTTAGAGCTGCAGTAAAAAAACAACTCAGTTCTATTCTAGACACTTTAAAAACACCTGAAGGAGAAAAATATGACCTGTATAAAGATGGTTTAATTGTTCATACAACCCTAGATTATAAAATGCAACAGATAGCAGAAGACGCCATGAAAGACCACATGAGCAAGCTTCAAGCTAATTTTGAAACATCTTATGGTAAGCATTCGCCTTGGGAAACCAATTCTAAATTGCTTAAGAGTGCTATTGCTAAATTAGCCCAAGTAAAAACCTATAAGGAGAACGGGTTAACTGAAACTCAAATTAAAGATTCATTAAATGTGAAACGTCCAACGGATGTGTTTAGTTGGAAAGGCGATACCATTAAAAATCTATCTACCATAGATAGCTTAAAGCATTATCTTAAATTTTTAAATACCGGAATGTTATCTGTTGAGCCAACTACTGGAGCCGTAAGAACTTATGTCGGAGGTATTGATTATCGCTATTTTAAATACGATCATATTTCGCAAAGTGAGCGGCAAGTAGGTTCTACCTTTAAACCTTTTGTTTATACTGCTGCCATTGATAATGATTTAAGTCCATGTTCTTATTTCTCGTTAAATAAAGTAACCTATACAGACTATGACGATTGGACACCAACCAATTCTGGAAGTGATGACGAAGACCCTTATATTAATTACACTTTAGAAAATGCGTTAAGCAACTCTGTTAATACTATTTCTGTGAAGGTTTTAGAGGAGGTAGGAATACCAAAAGTGTTGGAGCAGGTTGAAAAAATGGGAATTTCTAAAGCACTACCTAACGAGCCATCGTTAGCCTTAGGTGTTGCAGAAATTAGTTTGAAAGACTTAACAGGTGCTTATGCTAGTTATCTTAATAAAGGCAAATCTGTAACTCCATATTATATCACAAAAATTGAAGATAAATTTGGAAATGTTATAGCCACTTTTGAACCTGAAATTTCAGAGAAAGAAGCGTATAGTGAATTTACAAGACAAGTCCTTTTAGAAATGATGAAATCTACAGTAAATAAAGGTACTGCATCACGATTGAGGAATACCTATGGTTTAAAAAATGACATTGCCGGAAAAACAGGAACGACACAAGATAATAAAGATGGTTGGTTTGTTGGCTTAACACCAAACTTAGTAACTATAACTTGGGTAGGAAACGACAATCACAGTATAGGATTTAAATCTACAGGAATGGGTCAAGGTGCTAATTCAGCCTTACCTATTTTTGCTAAATTTTATCAGAAGCTAAATAGCGATAATGACTTTAAGTCTATTACAAGTGCGCAATTTGAAACACCTTCAGAACAGGTTTTAACCGCCTTAGATTGCGAACCCACAAAACGCGATGGTTTTATTAAACGCCTGTTTAAGAAAAAGAACAAAAAGAAAAGTTTTAATTAAGTTCTTATTGAACATAAAAAAAACCTGTCTAAATTTTAATCTAGACAGGTTTTCTGTTTTATACTTGGCTGTTATTAAAACTTGTAGCTTAAACCAAGTGTATAATAAGATTGTAAGTTGTTATCGGCATCAGCTAAGTCTACACCTTGAGCATTTGCAGCTTCTTGTTGGTTGCTTCTTAAACCAAAATCAAAACCAACACCAATCATTTTCCACAATGTATAACCGAAAGAGTTCGTCCAAGTCCAGTTAGATAATTCGCTTGAGTCGTAGCTTTGGAATGTAGAAAAATTGGTTTTAAAGTTAATAGCTCCAATTTGTCTTGTATAGTCTGCTACAATTTTAGCACCAGCAGAAGATTCAAATGCTGCATCATTATCTGCAAATACAAAGTTGTAGTTTAATGGGTGAATTACGACAACTAAATTTTCAACAGGAGTCCATGTAGCACCAATACCAAGATCTAAGAATCCAGGATCATTAAAGTTGTTTAAAAGTGTCGTTCTGTAATCTGCTAAACCAGATATTGCCCAAGTTTTACTAATGTTTCTACCATAAAGAGAAGAGATATTAAAAACATCTGTTCCTTCTTGAAAACTATCATCATCTGTTGGGTCGTTTTTGTCATCAAATTTTACCCAGCTTAGGTTTGTAAATAAAGAATTTCTCCAGAAATATTTATCTTCAATTTTATTAGCATAAGCATTAAAAGTAATTCCAAGGTTTCCAGAAGAAAGATCTGGTGTTCCTTGACCATACCAATCGTTAAATTTAGACAAGTTACCACCAATAGTACCAAAAGCACCTACTCTCCAACCTGGCAACGCATCAATCTGTGCTTGTAAGGCATCTGCTTCTGCTTGAAACTTATCTGCTTCTGCTTGTTTTTCAGCTTTTTGAGCTTGTAATTCTTCTTTTGTTTGAGAAAAACCAAAGGTTATAGCAAATAAAAAGAATGCTGAAAAAAGTAATTTCTTGTTCATAATGTGTTAATGTTTAGTAATTTAAATTTGATTTAATTTGCAAATATACGTGTTTATATAATTTTGATGAAAACTTTGATTGTTTATCACCACTGTAGTTTAGACCAAAAAATTACCAAAAAGTCACATTTTTTTTTGAATTATTTTCTTTTGAAAAGAGGCACTGAAGAACACGCCTCACCAAACATAATAGATTTTGCTATGGGTTTTAATTTTTGAGACAGTAATACTAAGGCATTTGAGGGTACAGGTTTATGAGAACACCCTTTTATAATTACAGGTAAACCTTCATACTGTTTAACCTCTAAATTCGAAATAATTTCAGTAAATAAAATAGATTCCAATTCTTCTAATGAACCAATCACAGTCAATTTAGCATAAGCTTGCAACTCAATTGAAATAAGCATATAAGCCCAATCTGGTACAATAGCATCGGTTGAACAATGTAAGGCTACATAGCAATCTTGATATTGCGACCAATTTTGTTCAGAAACAAAAGCTCTAAAGTCTTTTTCTCGTAGTACAAACCCTTCAAGTAACCAATCTTTTATATCAAAGAGAACACGTTCGCCTATTGGGTAATAGTCCTCTAAATCTATAACTTTTAGCTTGCTGTTTGCAACTCTATTTATAATCTCATCTGCCATAATACAAAGATAATTGTTTATTGATAGCCTTCAGCTTGTAAGGTGAACAATTCAGAATATAAACCTTGCTTTGCCACAAGTTCTTCATGTGTTCCAATTTCTAAAACCTTTCCATGTTCTAAAACTAAAATTCTATTTGCTTGGCGAACTGTACTAAATCTGTGCGAAATTATAATACTCGTTTTTCCTTCGGTGAGTCCAATAAACCGACCAAAAACTTCACTTTCTGCTCGTGCATCTAATGCTGAGGTTGGTTCGTCTAAAATCATAACTTCGGCACTTTTCATATATGCTCTGGCCAAAGCCACTTTTTGCCATTGTCCACCAGATAATTCTTGGCCATTAGAAAAACGCTTTCCTAATTGCTGATTGTATCCATGTTTTAGTTCTGACACCACTTCGTTAGCCAAACTTAATTCTGCCGCGTTTACAATTTTACCTTGGTTATTTAATTCGTCAATATTTCCAATGGCGATATTCTCTTTAACGGTAAATTCATACCTAAAGAAATCCTGAAAAATAACTCCAAAATATTCTTGATACTCTGCAATATTAAAACGATTAATATTGGTGCCATCTAATAATATTTCACCAGAAGTGGGTTCGTAAAAACGCAATAATAATTTTATTAACGTGGTTTTTCCAGCACCATTTTGTCCAACAAAGGCTAATTTTTCTCCTGCTTTTAGGTTGAACGTGATGCCTTTTAAAATTTCAACTTCCGAATTAGGATACGCAAACCGAACATCCTTAAACTCAAACCCTGTTTTAATTTGTTTAGGAAGCGGCATATCTTCTTTCACTTTTGAAACAATTGAAATGTCTATAAAATCGAAATAATCTTTTAAGTATAGAGCACTTTCAGAAATCCGTGTAAATTTTGAAAAGAAATCTTGAAGGTTTCGCATTAAGCGATTAAACGATCCTGATAAAAACGTTAATTCACCAAGAGTAATGGCTCCGGAAAGCACACGATATATTATAAAAACATACGCTCCGTAATAACTTAAAGACCCTAAAACATTAAACAAAAAGCCTAGGGCAGACCGTTTAATAGAAAGGGTTTTATTGAGTTGATAATATTCTTCGGACAGATTTTTAAAGCGATCTACAACAAAATCGGTTAAGCCAAAAAGCTTAATTTCTTTTGCGGTTTTATCATTAGCTCCTATAAATCTTAAATAATCTAATTCGCGTCGTTCTGAGGTCCAGCTTCGTGCTAAAGAATATTGACGTTGACTAAACCGGACTTCATTTATAAACGAAGGAATAATACTTAGTACCAACAGGATAATTAAATACGGTTCAAAATAAATTAAACCAGCCACAAGTGTTGCAATAGAAATAGCACTTTGCGCTTGCCCTAAAACATTAGACATTAGTGCAACACGGCCTGTGGTTTGTGTTCTCGCACGTTCTAGCTTATCATAAAACTCAGAATCTTCTAATAAACTAATATTAATCTGATTGGTTTTTTTAATGATAGTTACGGAAGTAGCAATATTATACTCATCGCCAAGTAGGCCATCAGTTAATGAAATGGCTCTACTGATTAAATCGGAAAGGATAATTAAACCAAACTCCATCGCCACATAGGTCCAGAGTGAGTTATAATCAGGAACATCTAACGAAATTTGTAAAATGATTTCATCAATAATGAGTTTTCCAACCCATAATATAACAACAGGAAGCAATGCGCCAATAAGTCTACAAAATGCAGATAATAGAAAGAGTCCTTTGTTTACTTTCCAGATTTCTTTAAAAAACCTCGGAATATAAACCAAGGCATTAAAAGACGATTTAATACTCGTTTTATTGTCGTCTTTTAAAGAAGTAGGTGTACGTCTTCGCATTTATTGGTTTTAGTTAAAGCATTCCAAGCTCTAACCTTGCTTCTTCACTCATTAATTCTTGAGACCAAGGCGGATCGAAAGTAATTTCGACTTCAGCATCCTTAACCTCATTAATAGATTTTACTTTTTCTTCAACCTCCAATGGTAAGGTTTCTGCTACCGGACAGTTTGGTGTTGTTAAGGTCATTAATATTTTTACTTCGTAATCTTCGTTTATTAATACATCGTAGATTAAGCCTAATTCGTAGATGTCTACAGGAATTTCTGGATCGTAAATGGTTTTTATAACTCTAAGAATTTTCTCTCCTAATACTGTTGTGTCTATAGTTGTGTCGCTCATAATATAGTGTTTGTCGTTTGGTTGTTTGTCGTTTCGTCGAAGTCGAATCAACGACTTTACAACAAATAACTTAACTCAGTTGTGTTTGGTATGCAATAGCATACAGTTTTAATTGTTTTATCATGCTTACTAGGCCATTGGCTCTAGTTGGTGATAAGTGTTCTTTTAAGCCAATTTTATCAATAAAATCGGTATTGGCTTCGATAATTGCTGCTGGATGCTGATTAGAAAATGTTCTAATCAAAATCGCAATAATGCCTTTGGTGATTATGGCGTCGCTATCTGCTGTAAAGTTTACTTTGTCGTCTACCATATTGGCATGAACCCAAACTTTACTCTGGCAACCTTTTATAATGTTATCTTCAGTTTTATATTTTTCGTCTATTAAAGGTAAGTCTTTACCTAAATCTATCATGTATTGGTAACGTTCCTCCCAATCTTCAAACATAGAAAACTCATCAATAATTTCGTTTTGTACTTCTTCTATGGTCATAATCTTATTGTTTATTGCAAAATTACAAAATAGCTACTGTTTTATGCTTTTTTCTTTTATGGATAACACTTTATTAACTAATGTTTCAATTTCGCTTGGTGGATTTCCATGATCAAATGTTGGTGTTATATATTCCACATCACCTATTTGTATGGCTAAAGTAGCATGAAGCGCTCCATCATATTGATGTTTTTGTGAAGGCGGTTTTAATTCTTGAAGTGATTCGACGTCCACATCTTCTATTAAGGTTTTAAGTTCTTCCCATTGAGCGGCATCTATCGCGTGTTTTTCAATATCTTGAAGTCCTGCATCTTTTGAAATCGAAATGCCATTTTGAGATATTAATATAAAATCGAATGATCCTCTTGTTGAGGCTTGGTATTTAACAGCAGTTTTATATGTGTCTTTTGATGTTGTACTTTTTTTAGAAACCACTGAGGTCGATGAGGCCTTGATTAGGATGGTATCGTTTTCTAATAATGAAACGGCATTTTGATCAATTGAAAATGAGTTTACCGTACGTAATGCTTTTAGCACTGCATTTTCAATAGACATAATTTCTTTTTGACACAATTTTTTTGAAGCGCCAATACTTCCAAAACTGATACTGTTATGTTCTATAGAATAGTTGCCAAAAAAACTATTGCAACCTGCAAATCCATTGACTGTATTTGTTGTAGCATCAAAAGAAATAGCGATTTTGTTGGCAGAAACATCAATACTTCCAAGTTGTGTTATATAATAGGTTCCTGAAAGTGTTTCTTGCATTTTTTTATTGTTTTCAACCGCTTTTTTAGACGTGTCACAAGACGTAACCGTTATTAAAAGTGTAAATAGGCTTATTATAAATTTCATCTTTTAAAGTTTTATACAGAATAAGATACACTTTTAGTGCCAAAGTTTAGGACAACATCATAACTGCTTTTTTTAGTGCAGTTATAAACGTATCAATTTCTTCTTTGGTATTGTAAAACATAAAGGAAGCACGTACTGTCCCAGGAATCTTATAGAAATCCATAATAGGTTGTGCACAATGATGACCTGTACGTACTGCAATGCCCATTTTATCTAAAATGGTTCCAATATCATAAGGGTGAATGTTCCCAACATTAAACGAAATTACAGAGGTTTTTTCTTTGGCAGTACCGTAAATTTTTAAACCTTCAATCTTTAGTAATTCTGAAGTGCCGTAGTCTAAAAGTGCGTTTTCATAGTTGGCAATAGCATCAAAACTAATACTGTTCATATAATCTAAAGCCGCACCAAAAGCAATGCCACCACAGATGTTGGGTGTGCCAGCTTCAAATTTATGTGGTAAACCTGCGTAAGTGGTTTTTTCAAATGAGACTTCTGCAATCATTTCGCCACCTCCTTGATAAGGTGGTAATTTATTAAGCCATGCTTCTTTACCGTACAACATACCAACTCCTGTTGGGCCACACATTTTATGAGCTGAACAGACATAGAAATCAACATCCAAAGCTTGAACATCGGGTTTTATATGCGGGCAAGATTGTGCGCCATCTACTAAAACTGCCGCTCCAACAGCATGTGCTTTCTCAATGATTTTTTCAATAGGATTGATAGTCCCTAAAGCATTTGAAATATGATTTACAAAAACCAACTTGGTGTTATCATTTAAAAGGGCTTCATATTCTGAAAGAATTAATTCGCCATGGTCATTCATGGGTATCACTTTTAAACTTGCACCTGTACGTTCGCAAAGCATTTGCCATGGTACAATATTACTGTGATGTTCTAAAGCTGAAACAATAACTTCATCGCCTTTTTTCAAAAGTGACGAAAAGCCGTTGGCTACTAAATTAATACCGTGAGTTGTGCCAGACGTATAAATAATTTCGTGACTGTGCTTGGCATTAAAATGGTTCTGAATTTTAAGACGCGACTGCTCATAGGCATCCGTAGCTTCTTGACTTAAGCTATGCACACCTCTGTGAATATTAGCATTATAATTGCTGTAATAATCTACAATGACATCAATAACTTGTTGAGGGGTTTGTGATGTTGCTGCATTATCAAAATATATAAGTGGTTTCCCATTCACGGTTCTGTTTAGGATGGGGAAGTCTTGTCTTATGTTTTGTACGTCTAACATTTATTTCTTTAAATTTAAAACCTCAAAGGTTTCAGAAACCTTTGAGGTCTGAAGTGTTTCAAAATCTCAAATAGAACTTAACCTATTACAGGTTTAATATGCGCTTTTATTCATTATTGGGGTGAAAATTATGACATTTTTAGACTTGTATTAATTATAAGTCAAACCCAATATTAACTCCCAATTTTTCAGCAATAATCTTAGTGATTCTATCTTTAAGCTCAGGTATTTTTACAGAATCTAAAACGGTATTACTAAAAGCAAACATTAATAAGGCTTTAGCTTCCTTTTCAGGAATACCACGAGAACGTAAGTAAAACATGGCGCTTTCATCTAACTGTCCAATTGTACAACCATGCGAACATTTTACATCGTCTGCAAAAATCTCGAGTTGAGGTTTGGTGTTTATGGTCGCTTTATCACTTAATAAGATATTATTGTTTGCCTGAAACGCATTGGTTTTCTGAGCTAATTTTTCAACAACAACTTTACCGTTGAAAACACCAGTTGCTTTATCATCAAAAATACCTTTGTAATCTTGGTGACTTTCGCAATTAGGTTCTATATGATGCACTAAAGTATTGTGGTCTACATGTTGTTTGTCTCCAATAATAGTGATGCCTTTCATGGTAGAATCAATACGTTCACCATTTTGATAGAATTCTAGATTATTTCTCACCAATTTTCCACCTAAAGCAAAGGTGTGCACTTTGGCTAAACTCTCTTGTTTTTGGTTGATAAAAGTACTGTCAATTAATGAGGCACTTTGTCTATCGTTTTGAATTTTGTAATAATCAACAATAGCACGTTTGTTGGTAAAAATTTCAGTTACCGAATTGGTTAAAACAGGATTATCTGTTAAGCTTTGATGACGCTCAATAATTTGAACATGTGCATTTTCATTGACTATAATTAAGTTACGCGGTTGTAACATGACTGCAGCTTCGTTCCCTGTTGAAAAGTGTATAATTTGAATGGGTTTATCAACCACTTTATTTTTTGGGATGTTGATATAAGCTCCTTCGTAAGAAAACGCGGTATTTAAAGACGATATCCCATTTTTTGAAGCAATTTTATTGAAATAATTATCAATAATTACTTTGTATTTTGGTTTGGTTAAAGCAGCAGACATTAAGCAAACATCTAAACCATCGTGTGTGGTTTGCGATAAATGTGACGCATATTTTCCGTCGATAAAGATGATTTTATAAGCATCAATATCATGCGAGAAATAAGGTTTTATATCTTTAAACTCAATGTCATTTTCAGATTTTGGAAACACACTGTAATCGTGTTTTAAAACCGAATTTAACGATGTGTATTTCCAGTCTTCTAAACGCTTAGAAGGAAAGCCTTCAGCTTCAAAATTCTTTATAGCTTCAGTACGAATATCATGTATGGATGAGTTGACGTCTATAGTGTCCTCGAATGCCATAAATGACGATACTAATTTTTCTTTTAATTCCATTTTTTTTCAGTCTTCAATCCACAGTCTTCAGTCTTCAGTTTTTAACTAATGACCAAAAGTTGTTTCTAATTTTAATTTGAAAGAGTGTTATAGCAAGAGTAATCAGAATTGAGTCAGCAACTGCCAACTGAAGACTGACCACTGACAACTATTTAAGCGTTAACCTCTTCCTTAATCCAATCGTAACCTTTAGCTTCTAATTCGTGAGCTAGTTCTTTTCCTCCTGTTTTTACAATTCTACCTTCGTGTAAAACGTGAACAAAATCAGGAACGATATGATCTAATAAACGTTGGTAGTGTGTAATCACTATTACAGCGTTGTCTTTAGATTTTAATTTGTTAACTCCATTGGCTACAATACGAAGTGCATCGATATCTAAACCAGAATCCGTTTCATCTAAGATGGCTAATTTTGGTTCTAACATTGCCATCTGAAAGATCTCATTTCGTTTTTTCTCACCACCAGAAAAGCCTTCGTTTAATGAACGTGATAAAAATTTACGATCAATTTCTAAGAGTTCTGATTTATCTCTAATCATTTTTAACATGTCTTTTGCAGGCATGTCTTCTAAACCTTTTGCTTTACGCGTTTCGTTTATAGCTGTTCTGATAAAATTAGTTACACTAACTCCAGGAATTTCTACAGGGTATTGAAACGATAGAAAGACACCTTTGTGAGCACGTTCTTCTGCCGATAATTCTTCAATATCTTCATCCTCTAGCATGATGTTTCCTTCGGTAACTTCGTATTCTTCTTTACCTGCAATTACAGAAGCTAATGTACTTTTTCCAGAACCATTTGGTCCCATAATAGCGTGTACTTCACCAGGTTTTACTTCAAGATTTATACCTTTTAATATACTTTTATCTTCTACATTTGCATGTAAGTTATTGATCTTTAACATAATTTTAGTTTGCTAATTTTATAACGTCTTCTTTATTTGGATCTGGTGCTTCCACCTTTAATATTTCCTTTATTTCTACTTTGTATTGCCAGCCTTCTTCTAGAGAATCTTTTTCAAATTTTCTAACTCTTACGGTTACAGGAACCATATCAGTGGCTTCTTTTTTATAGGCTTTAACTTGATCAGCTAATGCGTGCATATTATCATCGATAACCACACCATAGATTTCTTTTGGAGTTTGTAAAACCGCAGCATCTGCGAAATAAACAAAATCTCCTTTCACGGTAATAAAGCCATCATTTTGATCGTAAGATTTTGCACGGTTATCCTCGAGATTAACATCTTGTTTTGTTTCGTTTTTGCAAGCGAACATCACTAAGGTTAAAACAATAATTAAATTTATTTTCTTCATAATATTTAATCAATCCTATATTTATTTGGATTCTTGATTTCGCAGGAATGACACTGTTGGTTATCCTACAGAACCTTCTAAACTAATTTCCAATAATTTTTGAGCTTCAACGGCAAATTCCATTGGTAATTTGTTGAGAACCTCTTTACTAAAGCCATTCACAATTAATGCAATCGCTTTTTCGGTATCGATACCTCTTTGATTACAGTAAAATAACTGGTCTTCACCGATTTTACTTGTTGTGGCTTCGTGCTCAATCATGGCACTTTTGTTTTTAGCTTCTATATAAGGGAAGGTATGTGCTCCACATTCATTTCCCATTAGTAAACTATCACATTGTGAAAAGTTACGTGCGTTTTCAGCACGAGAATTGATTTGAACCAATCCACGATAGGAGTTTTGTGATTTACCAGCGGAAATACCTTTGGAAATAATGGTCGATTTTGTGTTTTTACCTAAATGAATCATTTTGGTACCAGTATCGGCTTGCTGATAATTATTAGTGACTGCGATCGAATAAAATTCGCCAACTGAATTATCACCTTTTAAGACGCAAGATGGATATTTCCATGTAACAGCAGAACCTGTTTCAACTTGTGTCCAAGAAATTTTTGCGTTTTTCTCACAAAGGCCTCTTTTCGTTACAAAATTATAAACTCCACCTTTACCTTCTGCATTTCCTGGGAACCAGTTTTGAACGGTTGAATATTTTATTTCGGCATCATCCAAGGCAATAAGCTCTACAACTGCTGCGTGTAATTGGTTTTCATCACGGCTTGGCGCTGTACAACCTTCTAAGTAAGAAACATAACTGCCTTCATCAGCAACGACTAAGGTTCTTTCAAACTGTCCTGTTCCTGCTTGGTTAATTCTAAAATACGTTGATAATTCCATAGGACATTTTACACCTTTTGGAATGTAACAGAACGAACCGTCACTAAATACAGCAGAATTTAAAGCCGCATAAAAATTATCTTTTTGTGGTACCACAGTTCCGAGGTGTTTTCTTACCAATTCAGGATGTTCCTGTATGGCTTCAGAAATACTCATAAAAATAATGCCTTTTTCGGCTAAGGTTTTCTTAAATGTTGTAGCTACTGAAACAGAATCGACAACAACATCCATTGCCACACCAGCTAATTTCTTTTGCTCGTCTAATGAAATGCCTAATTTTTCAAAAGTGGCTAATAATTCTGGATCAACCTCGTCAATACTATCGTATTTTGGTTTGCTATTTGGTGCCGAATAGTACGAAATAGCCTGGAAATCTGGTTTTTTGTAATGTACATTTGCCCATTCTGGCTCAGTCATTTCCTTCCAAACTTTAAAAGCTTCAAGACGCCATTCGGTCATCCATTCTGGCTCTTCTTTTTTCTTAGAAATGGCAATTACAATTTCTTCATTTAATCCAACAGGAAAGGTTTCAGATTCAATATCTGTGTAAAAACCATATTCGTATTCTTTGGTTTTTAATTCTTCCCTTAAGTCGTCTTCAGTATATTTTGACATGTCTTTATTTTAATTTTAAAGTGAAAATGATTCACCGCAACCGCAAGTTCGGTTGGCATTTGGATTGTTAAAAACGAAACCAGTTCCGTTTAGACCTCCTGAATATTCTAAAGTGGTGCCTATGAGATAGAGAAAGCTTTTTTTGTCTACAATGATTTTAATGTCATTATCTTCAAAAACTTTATCGTCTTCAGCTTGTGCTTTATCAAATTTTAAATCATAAGATAAGCCAGAGCAACCACCACTCTTAACACCAACTCTAACGTAGTCTGTGCTTGGGTTGTAGCCGTCGTCAGTCATAAGTTCTATGACTTTCTTTTTTGCATGTTCAGAGACTTTAATCATATCGTTTAACTAGATTAGTTCTAAATAGAATGCAAATATACGATATAACTAAGGTTTTACCATAGGTACTAACATTATATTAGTATATGATTTCATAGCGTGTGGCTATAAGGGATAAAGCCGAAGGAAAGTAGAATTATAGAGCTACTTTTGTTTTTGGAAAACGCCTTGTAAGTCTATACAATTCTTGTAAGGCATCTGTGATTTGACTATTAGCAACGGTGTGGTTTTCAAAGTTTCCGTGTTGATCTGTGACAACCACAGTATCGCAGTGTGAGCATGTCATTTCAATTGTATGATCTAAATTGGTTTTGGATCTTACATAGTTGTGTCCAAAAACGGCGCAAGGTAAAGCTTCAGTTGAGGTAGGTCTCATTTTCATTGATTTAGGGGAGGGCAATTTAAAAAATGAAACTTAATTCGTGTTAAAATACCTAATTTTTCGATGAAATGCACGTTTATTTCAGATTTCGGTTATTATTACACAAATTTTATATGGTATTTTTATAAATAACTTAAGATTAAAACATAGCAGAACACCAAGATGCTGCGTAACTTTACATCAAATGAATTATTTAATTTTAGGTTCGTAAGAAATAAATAATTCCATTCATACAGCCTATTATAAAAAAGCATAATATTTTTGCAATATGATTGAAGATAAAAACCCACAGCGAACTCCTTTGAGTGAATTAGGAGAATTTAAATTAATTGAGCACTTAACGGATCATTTTAAAGTGACTCAAAAGTCAACTATAAAAAGCATAGGTGATGATGCAGCAGTTTTAAATTTTGATAAAAAACAAGTGGTCGTTTCTACAGACCTGTTGGTAGAAGGTGTCCATTTCGATTTAAGTTATGCGCCTTTAAAACATTTGGGGTATAAGGCTGTAGTGGTTAATCTATCGGATATTTATGCTATGAATGCTGTAGCGACACAAGTAACAATCTCTATAGCTGTATCTAATCGTTTTCCTTTAGAAGCTTTAGAGGAATTGTATGCAGGTATCACAACCGCAGCTAAATTTTACAATGTAGATGTTGTTGGTGGTGATACGACGTCTTCAACCTCTGGTTTAATTATTTCTGTGACTGCTATTGGTGCCGTTGAAAAAGGAAATGAAGTATTGCGATCTGGTGCAAAACCAAATGACTTATTAGTGTTAACAGGTGATGTTGGTGGTGCATATATGGGATTGCAAGTGCTAGAACGCGAAAAGGAAGTGTTTAAGGTGAATCCGAATAATCAACCCGATTTATCAATGTACACCTACATCATAGAACGACAGTTAAAACCAGAAGCTCGAAAAGATATTGTGGAGTTGTTGAAAGAATTAGATGTTAAACCAACAAGTATGATAGATGTGAGCGACGGCATTTCTTCTGAAGTTATGCATTTGTGTAAACAAAGTAAAGTTGGTGTAGATCTGTATGAAACAAAGATCCCTCTAGATCCTCAGGTGATTTCTACTTGCGAGGAATTTAATGTAGATAGTACGACAATTGCTTTAAATGGTGGTGAGGATTATGAATTGCTAATGACAATTTCACAAGACGATTTTCCAAAAATAAAAGGCAATCCTAATTTAACGGTTATTGGATATATGACAGAGGAAGACAGAGGTATGTACTTAGTGACCAGAGCCGAAGAAAAAATACCAATTATAGCAAAAGGGTGGAATGCGCTTAAAGATCAAGCATAAAAAGCCTTTGACCTTTTTCTAAACGTTTGTTGTGTACACGGTGTAATACACTATTAATTTCTTTGAATTTTGGTGTTAAGGGTACAAATTTACCATTGCCATTAATGGTCATTTCGGTTTTACAATTTTTACACTTATATTCTTTAACATGATAAGTAACATTTTTGGACACTTGATAATCGTGGCCAAATAATGAGCAATAAATGTTTTTCATTAACTAGTTTTCTTAGAGATTCTATCATTATTTATAGGGTTTTTAAATATAAGAAAATTAGTTACTATAAAGTTATGAACATTTAATAAATCGACGAACTGAGTGTTTTTTGCTTCAAACGCATCAGTTTATTGTTATAAATACGTTCTAATGCCGAATTAATTTCTTGATGTTTAGCGGTTAGTTCTGTAAGTCTTCCATTGCTGTTAGTCGTCAATTGTTTTTTGCAGCATTTGCAAGTGTACTCTTTTACGTGGTTAGTGACTTTTTTGGTAATTTGATAATTATGGCCAAATAAATCACAGTAGATTTTGGTAGGTGTCATAATAGGTTGTTTACGATTTATTTTTCGAACTCTGTTGTAAACTTAGAAAATAAATTAAAACAAAACGTTTAAAGGTGTAAATTTTCGACAAAACGTAATAAATTGTAAGATAAATCTGATTCGTTTTCAATATGGCTCATGTGACCTTCTGAAAATTCTACAAATTCTATATCTGTATTTTTAATCTCGTTTATGAGTTGACTGCTATCTATAAGACTGTCCTTTTTACCGATAATAATTAATTTTTGGCATTTCAAGTTTTTAAGAACTTCAAAGCGATTCGGTCTAAGCTTCATGCCTTCTTGGGCTGCTATGTAGCCTTGTAATGGAGTTTGTAAGGCGAGTTGAAGTGCATTATCATACGCGGAACTATAGGTGTCTTTACTTTCGGGAGTAAATAAATTAGCAAATGAGAGTGTTATTAAGACGTCATAATTTTCTTGTGCCATTTTAGATGCACGTGTTCTAATTAATTTTCGGGCTTTGTCATCAGCTTTATAGGTAGAGTTCATTAAACAGAGTCCCTTAAAAAGGTCTGGTTTCTTGTCGGCCAAAGCCAACGCCACATAGCCTCCCATAGAATGGCCTATAACATGAGCGTTTTTAATATTCAAATGTTCTAAAACCGCTAAAACGGCATCTGCCATTGCCTCCATAGTATGCACATAACCTATACAATCTGTTTTGCCATGACCTAACAAATCAATACAAATAATTTGATGTGTTTCTGAAAAATCAGCAATTACACTTTGCCACATATCTATAGTTTCAAGAAATCCGTGAAGTAGAATAATTGGATCACCTTTGCCTTCAACTGTATAATGTATGCTACTATTTTTATAGTCTAAAATCATGTTTGCAAAGATATATTTTGAAAGCATTTCTGCTTATTAATCATTACAACATTTTAGTATCTTTGAATTCTGATAGCTATCGGAACAAACTAAATTAAATAACGAATGATTTTAAAACGTCTACTTTCCGCATTACTTATAATATTCACGTTTTTGCTAAATGCGCAAATTGAAGAACAACAGCTCGATAAACTTATAGAAGAGACCTTAACTACGTTTGAAGTGCCTGGTATTTCTGTTGGTATTTTTAAGGATGGAGACATTGTGTATTCAAAAGGTCATGGTGTGCGTTCATTAACCAATAGAAAGGATATGAACGATGAAACTTTAGTTGGTGTTGCTTCTAATAGTAAAGGGTTTACCTGTTTTGCATTAGCCATGATGGTAGATGCAGGAAAGTTAAATTGGGATGATAAAGTTCGTCAACATATACCAGAGTTTCAATTGCACGATGCATGGGTTACCGAAGAATTTACGGTTAGAGATTTGGTAATTCATCGCAGTGGCTTGGGTTTAGGTGCTGGAGATTTAATGTTTTTCCCTGAAGGCAGTGATTTTACTGTCAATGATATTATAGCCAATGTGAAATATTTGGAACCTGAAAGCTCCTTTAGAAGTGAGTTTAAGTATAATAACAATATGTATATTATTGCAGGTGAAGTTTTAAAACGTGTAAGCGGATTAACTTGGGAAGATTTTATTGAAACCAAAATTATGAAGCCTGTTGGAATGACAAGTAGTAAAGCATCTTATAACAGAGTAACAGATAAATCGAATATTATTGATGCTCATACTATGGCAGACGGTAAGCTTATTCAGATTCCACACGATTGGAGTGAAACTGCAAATCCGGCAGGAGGTATTATGAGTAATGTTCCAGATATGTTAAGGTGGTCAGAATTTTTAATGAACGATGCTGTGACAAAAGACGGAGAGCGTCTATTGAGTAAAAAACAATTTCATGAGCTTTGGCAATTACAAACACCATTAAGCGTTTCTTCAAACGATTCTTACGATTCTAATTTTAAAGGTTATGGCTTAGGTTGGTTTGTGGCAGATGTAAAAGGTGGGCATAAGCAAGTGTATCATACAGGAGGCTTGTTAGGAACAGTAACACAATTTACTATGATTCCAGATTTAGATTTAGGTATTGTGGTTTTAACCAATCAAATGAATGGCTCTGCATTTAATACCATTACAAATACGATTAAGGATTCTTATTTAGGATATGAAAACCGAAATTGGTTAGAAAAGTATGGCAAACGAAATGCAGATTATATTACATATAACGACAGCATAAAAACAGCAGTGTTTTCTAAAGTTGAAAAGGCAAAAACACTTAAATCACTCCCAAAACCAGAGCACATTGTAGGAACTTACACGGACGATTGGTTTGGTGATGTAAATATTTCTTACGACACAAAAAAAGGGTACCTCATAAAAAGTAAACGGTCGTCTAGATTGTTTGGTGAGTTATTACCATTAAACGCTACTACTTTTGTAGCGAAATGGAACGACAGAAGTTATGATGCAGATGTGTATGTGAAATTTACCTTTAATGAAAAAGGCGAAGCCATTTCTGCAACCATGGATTATATTGCTCCAATTACCGATTTTAGTTTCGATTTTGGGGATTTGAAACTCAAGAAAACCAACTAGGTGACGATACAACGGAAAGAACTTTTAATCACTAGTTTTGGTATGTTTTCCTTGTTTTTTGGAGCAGGAAATTTGTTGATTCCACCATTACTAGGTTATAACGCGGGAGACGATTGGTTTTTGGTAACTATCGGTTTTATGATTACGGCAGTGGTCATTCCTATTCTTGGGATTCTTGCACATGCCAGATTGCAAGGCACATTATTTGATTTTGGTAAAAAAGTATCACCAATCTTTAGTTTAGTGTATTGCATCCTTATTTATATTATTGCTATTGCCATTCCGTCACCAAGAACAGCTGCTGCAACCCACGAAATTGCAATATTTCCGACCTTTGGAACTTCATCTACACTCACAAGTGCAATTTATTTTTCATTGGTCCTCCTTTTTGTACTTAACCGTTCAAAAATATTGGGTCTCATTGGTAAGTTTCTAACTCCTTTTATTGTTATAATGCTATTGGCTGTTATAGGAATTGGATTGTTTTCAACGGAATTCAATACAGGGATTTCGCAATTTGAAACTCCATTTTCAATAGGTGTTTTAGAAGGTTATCAAACCTTTGATGCTATTGGAGCTGTTGTGGTCGGAGCTGTAATCATCGTATCGTTGAATTTTAAAAATATGGCTGTAGAAGTCTACAGTTCTAAGCGGACGCTAATAAGAAAATCTGGTTTTATTGCAGGTTTTAGCTTGTTTGTTATTTATGCAGGATTAATTTCTGTTGGTGCTTATTACAGCTCTGAAATTAATATTAATGCAGAACTCAGTAACGATATGCAACGCGCTAATTTACTTCGTGATATTAGTATTTCAGCTTTAGGTGATTTTGGAAACACTGTTTTAAGTATTTTAATTTCATTAGCTTGCTTTACAACAGCCATAGGAATAATAGCAGGTACGGCCGATTATTTTAAAGGATTGCTTAATAATTCTCAAACGGTTTATAGTATCACGGCTATTTTGGCGAGTGTCCTAGGTTTTGCTATTGGTCAGCTAGATTTTAATTCAATTATTGTAGTGGCTATTCCGGTATTATTATTTATTTATCCAATTACGATTATATTAATTTTATTAAATGTATTGCCAGAAAAGATTGCAACACCTTTAGTCTTTAGAGCCGTTGTATTTATCACTATCTTATTTAGTGTTCCTGATGTCATAGGGTTTATGAGTCCGTCTGAAACTTTAGGATTTATAACGCATTATATTCCGCTTTCAAGCCAAAGTTTGGGTTGGGTGTTGCCAGCGTTTTTGGTGTTTATTATTTCGGTTGGTGTAGAATTAAAAATGAAGAAGAGCATATGAAGTACATGGGAAGTAAGGCGCGTTTTGCAAAAGCGTTATTGCCAATAATTCTGAAAGATAGAAAAGAGAATCAAACCTATCTTGAACCTTTTGCAGGTGGCATGAATATGATTGATAAGGTTGATGGTATCCGAATTGCAAACGATCAACACCAAGAACTCATGGCAATGTGGCAAGCTTTAATCTACGATAATTGGGATCCACCACAATCCGTTAGCGAAGAAGACTACAGGCATATAAAATACAACCAAGATGAATATCCAAAACACATGGTCGCTTACGTTGGGTTTAATTCTTTTGGGGGAAAATGGTTTGCGGGTTACAGGCGCGATAAGGAAGGTAAGCGGGATTATTGGGGTGAGCATTACCGTAATATCACCAAACAAGTGCCTAATCTTGAAGGGGTAATTTTATCTTGTAAATCTTATCTTGAATTGATAATACCTGACGATAGTATTATTTATTGTGATCCTCCTTATGCATCTACAACGAAGTATCGCGATAGCTTTAATCATGAAAAATTCTGGGAGTGGTGCAGGCAGCAAAGTAGAGCTGGTCATCAGGTTTTTGTGAGTGAATATAATGCGCCAGAAGATTTTAAGTGTGTTTGGGAAAAGCCAGCGAAAACTACTTTTTCATGGCATGCTGAGAATTTAGCGCCTAAGGTCGCTTTAGAGCGGTTGTTTGTTTTTGAAGGATAAAAGGTATAACGGATTTATTGTTTTTGTAAGTCTCAAAGTCTATTGTCAGCGCGTTTCATCGCTATATTTAAATTTCTTTCTTGAAGCGCTTAAAAAGCGTAATGGTCTTTTTTGTATTAATAAAATACACTCCGGTAAGTAAAACTGCTGCAGCAATTATGGATTGTAGTGAAAAGGTTTCGTCTAAAAAGTACCACCCTAATAGTAGAGCTACAATTGGGTTTACATATGTTGAGGTTGCTACTTTTTCTGGAGATACCTTACTTAGTAAATAATTAAAAGCTGTAAAAGCAACAATACTTCCAAAAACGATCAGCATTCCCATAGAGTAGATGATTTCAGTATTCCAGCTAGAGAAAGGGAGTCGTTCTTCTCCGGTAACAAGACTGCCAATTAATAATATACAGCCTCCAAATAACATTTGGTAGCCTGTATTCACAAAAAAGTTGGAGGGTAAGTCGGCTTTTGAAACAAAAAGGCTACAAAAAGCCCAGCTTAGCATGCATATAAAAAGCATAATCATTCCGGTAACCATGCCTTCTTGGTTGATCATTTCGCGTTGACTGACTAATAAGTAAATACCAATACACCCAATGATGACACCTAAAATAGACATCGGTTGTATTTTTTTGCCTTCAAATATTCGCAATAGAATTAAGACCACTAAAGGTTGCGCCGAAATTTCCAAAGCAGCAAAACCGCTGTCAACAGATCGTAATGCCCAGACAACTAAGCCATTTCCCAGTGTTAAAAACAAAAAGCCAGCAATTATTGTGTTTCGTATTTGAATCTTTGTAATTTTTAAAGGTATTTTTAGAAACTTGGCAATTGTAAAAATTAAAATACTTGCTGAAATAAACCGAATCGAAGCAGCATGTAATGGTGCTAATTGACTCACTAATATTTTATTAAATAAATAGGTGGAGCCCCAAATGACATAAATTGAAAAAAATGATAGTAGTATATAAAGACGTTCTTTAGTCAATTTCATACCGTTTAGTTTAGGTATCAATATTAAATAAAAAACTTGCAAGCTACATGATGAGCTTACAAGTTTTTAATATTTTATGATAATTATATTTACGAGTTCATAATATCCTCAATCTCTTCGACCTCAATAGGAATATTACGCATTAAATTAAAAGGTTCTCCTGTTTCTTGAATGACCACATCATCCTCTAAACGAATACCAAAACCTTCATCTGGAAGGTAGATTCCTGGTTCAACGGTAAAGACGTTATTGGCTTGCATTGGTTCGGTTAAAATTCCGTAATCATGCGTGTCTAATCCAATATGGTGTGATGTGCCATGCATAAAGTATTTTTTGTATGCTGGCCAATCTGGATTTTCGTTTTGAACATCAGCTTTATCTAACAAGCCAAGACCTAAGAGTTCTGACGTCATTAATTTTCCAACTTCTACATGGTAATCTGCCCAAATGGTTCCTGGAACTAATAGTTTTGTAGCTTCATTTTTTACACGATTCACTGCATTATAAACGGCTTTTTGTCTGTCGTTAAATTTTCCTGAAACCGGAATTGTACGTGTCATATCGCTAGAGTAATTAGCGTATTCTGCACCAGCATCAATGAGAATTAAATCGCCTGCTTTACATTGTTGATTGTTTTCGATGTAATGTAGAACGTTAGCGTTGTTTCCAGAGCCAATAATAGGTGTGTAAGAAAATCCTTTTGAGCGATTATTAAGGAATTCGTGCATAAATTCTGCTTCCAGATTATATTCCCAAACGCCAGGTTTTGTGAATTTTAAAACACGTCTAAATCCTTTTTCTGTAATATTACAAGCTTGTTGCATAATGTCTATTTCCAAAGGATCTTTTACAGAACGTAAACGCTGTAAAATAGGGTTGCTTTTTTCAACTTTATGGGCTGGAAATTGTGCTTTTATTTTTTTGTTAAAACGCGCTTCACGTGTTTCGGTGGCAACATTGGCACGGTAATGCTCATTAGTATTGATGTAGATGGTGTCTGCTTGAGACATGATTTCTTTCATTATTTTATCGAAATCTTGCAACCAGTACACGGTTTTTACACCAGAAGTTTCTAAAGCTTTTTCTTTGGTAAGTTTTTCACCTTCCCAAACGGCAATATGTTCGTTTGTTTCTGTTAAGAATAAAATTTCACGGTGTCTTGGGTTTGGACAGTCTGGAAAAAGTACTAAAATACTTTCTTCTTGATCCACGCCACTTAAGTAAAATATATTCCTGTCTTGTTGAAAAGGTATTGTGCTATCTGCGCCAATTGGGTAAATATCATTAGAGTTAAAAACAGCTAAACTGCTAGGCTTCATCTGAGCCATAAAGTTTTTTCGGTTTTTTATAAAAAGTTGGTTGTCTATTAAATCGTATTTCATTCTGAGAAAATTTATGTTATATCACACTAAACACAGTCTAAAATAAACTGTTTAAGAATTGTGAAATTTTGAAAAAATTAATGGGAATCAAAAGTAAGGAAACAAAGTTGTAAGCAAAAGTTCAAAGCCATAATCTAATAAATTTTAAGAGATTTTTGTGAAGTTTTGTTTTTAATGTGAGAGCTTTAAAGACCTCAAAACAAACAATGTTCTAATTAAATTCATTCTAAATAAATTAATTATCACGCAGCGTAGTTGGGAAAAAGTTAATTGCGCAGTATCTTTGTTAGACTAAAATAAATTAGAACTACAATGAGCGGAATTCTAAATTCTACGATTGGAAGAAAATTTGCCATGGCACTTTCGGCTTTCTTCCTAATGATTTTCTTATTACAACATTTTGCAATTAACCTATTATCTGTATTTAGCGCAGATACTTTTAACGATGTTTCTCACTTTATGGGAACATTTTGGGTTATTCAGTATGTGATGCAACCCGTATTAATTTTTGGTGTTATTTTCCATTTTATAATGGGCTTTGTATTAGAAATTAAAAACAACAAAGCAAGAAATATCTCTTATGCTAAAAATAATGGTTCAGCAAATTCTACATGGATGAGCAGAAACATGATTTGGAGTGGAGCAGCTATTTTAGCTTTTATCGTTTTACACTTTATTGATTTTTGGATTCCAGAAATTAACACCAAGTATATTGTTGGTGACATGTCTGGCTTACATAATGGTGAGTACAGATATTTTCATGAACTCGTTGAGAAATTTCAAAATCCACTTCGAGTTGCAGCTTATGTAATTGCTTTTGTTTTCTTAGCATTACACTTATTACATGGGTTTAGCTCAGCTTTTCAATCAGTTGGGGCAAATAATAAATACACAAAAGGATTAAAAGGATTTGGAAAAGCTTACGCAATTATAATCCCATTAGGATTTATATTTATTGCATTATTTCATCACTTTAATCACTAAAAAACATATCTAAATATGGCTTTAGATTCAAAAGTACCAAAGGGTTCAATTAAAGATAAGTGGACCGATTATAAGAACAATATTAACCTAGTAAACCCGGCTAACAAGCGTCATATCGATGTTATTGTTGTTGGTACAGGACTTGCGGGTGGTTCGGCTGCCGCAACTTTAGCGGAGTTAGGCTATAATGTAAAAGCCTTTGCTTATCAAGATTCTCCTCGTAGAGCACACTCTATTGCAGCGCAAGGAGGTATTAACGCCGCAAAAAATTATCAAGGAGATGGTGATTCTACATACCGCTTATTTTACGATACTGTAAAAGGTGGTGATTACCGTTCGCGTGAAGCTAATGTTTACCGTTTGGCTGAGGTGTCTGCAAATATTATTGATCAATGTGTGGCACAAGGTGTTCCTTTTGCGCGTGATTATGGTGGATTATTAGACAACCGTTCGTTTGGTGGTGTTTTAGTTTCTAGAACATTTTATGCAAAAGGACAAACCGGACAACAATTATTATTAGGAGCGTATTCAGCGATGAATAGACAAATTGCTCGTGGTAAAATAGAAATGTTTAACCGTCACGAAATGTTAGATGTTGTTGTTGTAGACGGAAAAGCAAGAGGTATTATTGCTCGTAATTTAATTACAGGTGAAATAGAAAGACATTCAGCACACGCTGTTGTTGTTGGTTCTGGTGGATACGGAAATGTATATTTCTTATCAACAAACGCTATGGGTTCTAACGCAACTGCAGCTTGGAAAATACATAAAAAAGGAGCGTATTTCGCGAATCCTTGTTATACACAAATTCACCCAACATGTATTCCACGTTCTGGGGATTACCAATCGAAATTGACGCTGATGTCAGAATCATTGCGTAATGATGGTCGTATTTGGGTACCTAAAAACATGGAAGATGTTATGGCAATTAGAGAAGGTCGTAAAAAACCAACTGATTTGTCAGAAGATGAACGTGATTATTACTTAGAGAGACGTTATCCTGCATTTGGTAACTTAGTACCTCGTGATGTGGCATCGCGTGCTGCAAAAGAACGTTGTGATGCTGGTTATGGTGTTAATGCTACCGGTGAAGCCGTCTATTTAGATTTCGCTTCTGCTTTTGAGCGTTATGGGAAAGAGCAAGCTAAGATTCACAACATACAAAATCCTAGTCCAGCGAAAATAAAAGAATTAGGTCAGGCTATTGTAGAAGCTAAGTATGGTAACTTATTTCAGATGTATGAGAAAATTGTAGATCAAAATCCATATGAAACACCAATGATGATTTATCCTGCGGTTCACTACACCATGGGTGGAGTTTGGGTTGATTATAATTTAATGACCACAATTCCTGGATGTTACTGTATTGGTGAAGCAAATTTCTCTGATCATGGTGCTAATAGACTTGGAGCTTCGGCATTAATGCAAGGTTTAGCTGATGGTTATTTTGTACTACCTTATACTATAGGTGATTATTTGTCATCTGATATTCGAACCGGAGCAATTTCAACGGATTCTAAAGAATTTGAGGAAGCAGAAAAAGAAGTTACCGAAAGAATTAATTTCTTCGTGAATAATAAAGGCACAAAATCTGTAGATTATTTCCATAAAAAGTTAGGAAAAGTAATGTGGGACAAAGCAGGAATGTCTCGAAACGCTAAAGGCTTAACTGAAGCAATGGCGGAAATAAAAGCCATAAGAGAAGAGTTTTGGAAAGAAGTTTCAGTACCAGGAACTGCAGATGAAATGAATCCTGAACTTGAAAAAGCGGGTCGTGTTGCTGATTTCTTAGAGTTAGGTGAATTGTTTGCTAAGGATGCTTTAATGAGAGCTGAATCTTGTGGTGGACACTTTAGAGAAGAATCAGCTGAATTAGATGGTCCTCAAAAAGGTGAAGCCAAACGTAACGATAAAGATTTCGCATTTGTAGCAGCTTGGGAATATAAAGGAGAACCAGCTGATGCGGTTTTACATAAAGAAGAATTAGAATTTAAAGATATTGAACTGAAACAACGTTCATACAAATAAGAAAGACAATATGAATTTAACACTTAAAATTTGGAGACAAAAAGACTCAAAAGCTAAGGGTCAAATGGTCGATTACAAAGTTACTGATATTTCAGAACATATGTCTTTCTTAGAAATGATGGATGTTTTGAATGAACAATTAGTGAACTCTGGTGAGGAGCCTGTAGCTTTTGATCACGATTGTCGTGAAGGTATTTGCGGTATGTGTTCAATGCACATTAACGGTGAAGCTCACGGACCAGATAGAGGCATTACAACATGTCAATTGCACATGCGTATGTTTAAAGATGGCGATACCATTACTATAGAACCATGGAGAGCAACAGCGTTTCCAGTAATCAAGGATTTGGTTGTAGATAGAACCGCTTTTGAGCGTATTCAGCAAGCAGGTGGTTATATTTCTGTAAACACTTCTGGTAATACGCAAGATGCTAACTCAATTCCTATTTCTAAACATGCAGCAGACGAAGCTATGGATGCGGCAACTTGTATTGGTTGTGGTGCTTGTGTAGCAAGTTGTAAAAACTCATCCGCTATGTTATTTGTTGGTGCTAAAGTGTCTCAATATGCTTTATTACCTCAAGGACAAGTTGAAGCCGCAGACCGTGTAAGAAACATGGTAGAGCAAATGGATAAAGAAGGATTTGGTAACTGTACAAATACAGGAGCTTGTGAAGTAGAATGTCCTAAAGGTATTTCGTTAGAAAATATTGCACGTATGAATCGTGAGTATTTAGCAGCAACTTTCAAAGGCTAGTGTCATATTTAGCATAGATGATGTGCAAATGAACAACCCAATATTATAGTAAAATCCCAAGGTAAAATCTTATCTTGGGATTTTTTAATTTAGCACCATGCAAAACCCAAATACTTTTTATAACGAACAGTTAGAAGCTAATCAAGTCGCTTCTAAGCGTATTTTTAAACAATTAAGTTTATTTAGTTTACTGAGACTTTCTGTTTTTGTTCTAACAGGAATTGGCATCTATTTTACCTATCAGAATTGGCAAGTAGCTTTAGGTATTGGTGTCGTTGGAATCGCTATTTTTCTATTTCTATTAGCTCGATATACCGATTTAAAGTCTAAAAGAAATTTACATAAACGATTGATTGCTATTAATGAAGATGAATTAAAAATTGCAAAAGGTGATTTTTATGAAAAACCTGATGGTTCAGAATTTCAAAACCCAAAACATTTTTTCAGTTTAGATATCGATTTATTTGGGAAAGGATCATTTTTTCAATTTATCAATAGAACGGCGATTAAAGAGGGAACTCAAAAACTTACAGAGAACTTACTATCAAATACCATTACTGATATTGAAGAGCGTCAAGATGCCATACAAGAATTAGCGGCATTACCAGAATGGAGACAACACTATTCGGCTGTTGCGCAAGGTGTAGAGATTGAACATTCAGCAACTTCCATTATTACTTGGTTAAAGGGGTATAAATCCTTCTTAGGAAAAACACAATATGCAATCACTATCGTGTTTAGTATAGCGTCGTTGGTAATTATAGGATTAGGAATAACTGAAATTATTCCCATATCAATGATTGGGTATTGGTTATTATTTGGACTTGCGATTACCGGAATATATTGGAAAAAAATAGATACGCTTGCCCATCATACCGGACAAGCAAAAGACACATTTAAACAATACGCATTGCTTTTAGAAGCCATTGAAACCACTGAATTTAAATCAGATTTATTAAAGTCGAAACAAAAATTAATTCAGTCCGAAAATCAAAAAGCATCTGAAATATTTTCAAAATTTTCAAAAGCGCTCGATGCCTTAGATAATAGAAATAATCTTATTTCATTGCTTTTAGGGAATGGTTTTCTACTTCTAGATAAACGCTATAGCTATAATGTTGAAAAATGGATTTCAAAATATGGTCATAAAATAGAAGATTGGTTTGAAGTGGTCACCTTCTTTGATGCCTTTAATAGTTTTGGAAATTATGCTTTTAACCATCAAAGTTTTACCTATCCAATTATAACCGAACAACCAGAAACTATTTTAGCGGAAGGCTTAGGTCATCCGTTATTAAATCCTGAAAAACGAGTCGATAGTGATTTAAAACTTGAAGAAGAACAGTTTTTCATAGTTACAGGTGCAAACATGGCAGGAAAGAGCACGTTTTTAAGAACCGTTGCGTTACATATTGTCATGGCTAATGTTGGATTGCCTATTTGTGCTAAACAAAGCAAATACAAGCCTATTAAGTTAATTACAAGTATGCGAACCACAGATTCCTTAACTGATGATAGTTCGTACTTCTTTAGTGAATTGACGCGTTTAAAATTTGTAGTAGATACTATTGAAAACGATAAAAACTATTTTGTAATTCTAGATGAGATTTTAAAAGGAACCAACAGTACAGATAAAGCCATTGGTTCTAGAAAATTTGTGGAGAAACTAGTGAAGCAAAATGCCACAGGAATCATTGCTACGCACGATTTAAGCCTCACAGAAATTGAAACGGAATTAGAAGCCGTTAAAAATTATTACTTTGATGCTGAAATCATCAATGATGAACTCTTTTTTGATTACAAACTAAAACAAGGCGTTTGCCAAAATATGAATGCGAGTTTCCTACTGAAGAAGATGGAGATTGTTTAGGGCAATTTTAGAGTTTAAAAACCTGACAGGTCTAACTGAACTGATAAAAAGATTCTTCAATATGTTCAGAATGACAAAAACACAAAAACCCTTTCTAAAAAATAGAAAGGGTTTTATAATTTGTTAAGAAATAAATTTCTTAAGCCTCAAAAGGCTCTATAGAAACGTAAGACTTGTTGTCTTTTTTCTTAGTAAATTTTACTAAACCATCAACTTTAGCGTGTAAAGTGTGATCTTTTCCTTGATATACATTTTCACCTGGATGGTGTGTATTTCCACGTTGTCTTATGATAATGTTTCCAGCAATAGCAGCTTGTCCACCAAAAATCTTAACGCCTAAACGTTTCGATTCTGATTCTCTACCATTCTTCGAACTACCAACTCCTTTTTTATGAGCCATGATCTAAGGTTTTATATTGTTAATATTAATGTAATTGAAAATTATTTTTCAATTCCACCGTCTAATCTGTCTTGTAATTCTTTTAATTCGTCCCACTTACCTTCTGCAGCTAATTTAGCTTGCTTTGGCCAAGTTTCGGTAACGATATGTGCTAATCTTGAGCTTGCTTCTGAAAGCACGTTGCTCAATTCTTCAGCTTTTGCGTTTGCAACTTTTTCAAAAGTTTCAAAACCAGCGTTTACCAATGCTTCAGCAGCTTTTGGTCCAGCTCCTTCAATTTTTTTCAAATCGTCAGCTTTTCCTGTTGCTTTTTTTGCTTTTGGTGCAGCAGTTTTCGCTTCTGCTTTTTTAGCTTCTTTCTTTGGAGCAGCTTTTTTAGCTCCAGAAGTAGTAATACCTTCGATTACGATTTCAGTTAAAGATTGTCTGTGTCCGTTTTTTACACGGTAACCTTTACGTCTTTTCTTCTTAAAGACTATTACTTTGTCACCTTTAAGGTGTCTTAAGACTTTTGCACCTACTTGTGCTCCGTCTATAGCTGGGGCGCCTACAGTTATATTGCTACCATCACCAATTAAAAGAACGTTGTCGAAATCTACTGTCGAACCTTCTTCTGTTGCTAAACGGTTAACAAAAACTTTTTGGTCTTTTTCAACTTTAAATTGATGCCCTGCTATCTCTACAATTGCGTACATAGCGTAACGTTTTTATTAATTTGTTTATTAAATAAATGACTTTCTTCTCAGAAAGCGGATGCAAATATACTTCTAAATTATTAATAGGCAAGCGTTTTAAGAGGTTTTAGACCTCTTTTATTTCAAATAATAGACAAAATAGACTTGTTTGTGAAAATGATAACATACATATTAAGGAGTTTTTACATTTTATTATGTTAAAAGTGAAAGCATTGTTTATTTTTGTGAAGCTATTTTGTAACAATTTGCAATTAGTATAGACAAATACGTATACAATTTAAACTTAAAACACTTTTAATAATGAAAAAAGGCTTATTTACTCTAGCTCTTTTGTTGTCAGTTGGATTTATGTCAGCGCAACAAGTAGAATTTGAAGAGTTTGATTTAGACAATGGATTACATGTAATTCTACATCAAGACAACACGGCGCCAGTGGTTTCTACATCTGTAATGTACAATGTAGGTGGAAAAGATGGTGATAGAGAGCGAACCGGATTTGCACATTTCTTTGAACATTTATTGTTTGAAGGATCAGAAAATATTGGTCGTGGAGAATTCATGAAAATTATACCTGCTAATGGAGGTACATTTAATGCAAACACATCTCAAGACAGAACCTATTATTTTGAAGTTTTTCCTTCAAATAAATTAGAGCTAGCGCTATGGTTAGAGTCCGAGCGTATGTTACACCCTGTTATTGACCAAGTTGGTGTTGATACACAGAACGAAGTTGTTAAAGAAGAAAAGCGTCAACGTGCTGGTTCACCATATGGTGGCATATTTGAAGCATTAGGATCTAATCTCTTTAAGGTTCACCCTTATAAAGATCCTAATATTGGCTACATGGAGCATTTAGATGCAGCTACTTTAGAAGAGTTTAATGCTTATTTCGATAAGTATTATGGTCCAAATAATGCAGTTTTAGTTATTGCTGGAGATATTGATATGGCTAAAACTAAAAAGTTGGTTGCTGATTATTTCAGTGAAGTTAAGAGTAGACCAGAAGTGGTAAGAAACTTTCCAAAGGAAGAACCTATTACTGAAACGGTAAGAACACAAGCCTACGATGAAAATATTCAATTACCTGCAATTTTAGCTACGTACAGAACACCTGGTTTTACATCGAGAGATTCTTATGTATTAGATATGATTTCTACATATTTAAGTGGTGGTAAAAGTTCAGTTTTATATAAGAAAATAGTTGACGAGCAAAAACAAGCGCTACAATTACAAGCTGTAAATATTCCACAAATGGATTATAACATCTTTACAATTTTTGCGATTCCTTCTGGAGATACGTCTTTAGATACCATTTTAGATGAAATTGACGAAGAGATCGTTAAAATGCAAAATGAGTTAATTACAGAACGCGATTATCAAAAACTACTTAATCAATTTGAAAACCAATTTGTAAATTCTAATGCTAGTATTGTAGGAATTGCAGAATCTTTAGCAACAAACTATTTGTTAAAAGGAGATGTAGATTTAATTAACAAGGAAATTGAAATTTACAGATCAATCACAAGAGAAGAAATTCAAGCTGTAGCTAATAAATATTTAAGTAAAAATCAGCGTGTTGAAATAGAGTATTTACCAAAAAAAGATGATCAATAAGATGAAAACAACTTATATAATGAAAACAAAATTAACTGCATTTGCCTTATTGTTTTTAGTAGCAATAGGTGTTAATGCACAGATAGATAGATCTCAACAACCTAAAGCTGGTCCAGAACCAGAAATTAGTTTAAAAGTTCCAAGTGAATTTCAATTAAAAAACGGATTAAAAGTATTAGTTGTTGAAAATCATAAACTACCAAGAGTTTCGTATTCTTTGCGTATAGATAACAACCCTATAGCAACTGGTGATAAAGCAGGTTTAGAGAGCATTCTTGGAAGTATGTTAGGTAACGGAACAACTTCTGTTTCTAAAGAAGACTTTAATGAAGAAATAGACTTTTTAGGCGCACGTTTAAGCTTTGGGTTTACAGGAGGTTTTGCAAGTTCTTTGTCTAAATATTCTGATCGTATATTGGAGTTATTAGCAGATGCTGCTATTAATCCTTTATTAACTGAAGAAGAGTTTGATAAGGAAAAAACAAGACTTATTGAAAACTTAAAACAAGGAGAAAAAAGTATCGATGCCATTGGTAGTCGTGTTGGAAATGCATTATCTTATGGAACTAAACACCCTTATGGAGAGTACGTAACTGAAGAAACTATAAACAATGTTTCTTTTGGTGATGCATTAGCTTTTTACGAAAAATATTTTAACCCAAATAACGCTTATTTAGTTGTTATTGGTGATGTTGAATATAAGGCTGTTAAAAAACAAATTGAAAAACATTTTTCTAAATGGGAAAAGTCTGTAGATATATCTTCTACACTTCCTAAGGTAAATCCTAATGCGCAATACACGCAAATTAACTTTGTAGACTTGCCAACAGCAGCTCAATCTAGCATTACGATAATGAATAATGTAGATTTAAAGATGAATGATGAAGATTATCATGCCGCTTTAATTACCAATAATATTTTAGGTGGTGGAGGAGAAGGTTATTTATTTAAAAACCTTCGAGAAGAACATGGTTATACCTATGGTGCTTATTCTAGATTAAGTGCTAATAGATATGGTGCTGGTCGTTTTACTGCGAGTGCAAAAGTAAGAGCAATGGTTACGGATAGTGCTGTTGTTGAAGCTTTAAAAGAAATTGAACGTATTAAAACAGAACCTGTAGATGCTCAGTTACTTAAAGATGCAAAAGCAAAGTATGTTGGTAATTTTATAATGGGATTAGAAAGCCCTCAAACCGTTGCTAATTACGCATTAAACATTAAGTTGAATGATTTGCCTAAGGATTTCTATACTAACTATTTACAGAAAATAAATGATGTTACTGCAGAAGATATCACACGTGTTGCGAATAAGTATTTTAAATCAGATAATGCTAGGATAGTAATCGTTGGTAAAGGGAGTGAAGTAATAGAAAACCTTGAAAAAACAGGAATTCCTATTTTATATTACGATCACTATGCTAACCCAGCAGAAAAACCAGAATTTGATGTTGAATTACCAGAAGGTGTAAATGCAACATCTGTAATAAACAATTATATAGAAGCTGTTGGTGGAAAAGAAAAGGTAGATGCTTTAAATTCTATTTTGTTGCAATATGAAGCTAGCGCAATGGGATCTGTTCTAATCAGCGAAGAAAAACGTATGGATGGCAAATTGGCTCAATCAGTATCTATGAATGGTAACCAAATGATGTCCGTTGTTACGACACAAGATAAGGTGACTATGAATAAAAACCCACTTCCAGAAAGTATGGTTGACGATATGAAATTATTAGGTGGTCTTTTTACAGAGCTCAACCTATTAAATTCTGATAATGCTAAAATAACTGGTATTGAAAAAGTAGAAGATAAAGAGGCTTATAAATTAGAAGTACCTGGTGAAGTTGTGTCTTTAGCTTTTTTCTATGATGTAGAAACAGGTTTAAAAGTAAAAGAGGTACAAACGACATCTATGCAAGGACAAACGCAAAGTCAAGAAACGTTTTTAAAGGATTACAAAGCCTTCGATGGTATAATGTTTCCAGGAACAAGAGAAAGTACTCAAATGGGGCAGCTTATCGTTTATAAACTGTTAGAAGCAAAAATTAACGAAGGTGTTTCAGATGCTGATTTTGAATAATCAGAATTTATAACTCAAAATTTTGAAAACCGAAGTGAAAGCTTCGGTTTTTTTATGCTTGTATAATTTTTGATTAATTCGATTCTTGTTGAAAAAATAGCGTTGTTTCAGAATATAATATGTGATTTCGCTTTTTTGAATAACTAGCGTTTTGGTACAAATGGACACTTATAATCTTAAATAACATACAAATGAAGGAATTGAGAATCACAAAATTCGTTAATTATCTCGCAAGAAACTTCAATATTTATTAGATTTAACCAAAATTATAATATCCCAAACTAATGAAGACATTAAAAACAATAAGTATAGTAGCAATTATAGCTTTAGTTTTTACTTCTTGTAAAAATGAAACAGAGCCAGAAGTAAAAACTGTAGATGTAGAAGTTACTAAAAACGATGTGGCTACAACATTAGATCCAAATGCAACGTATGCTAAAGTAGAATTTGGTATCGACGGTATGACATGTGCCATGGGTTGTGCTAAAACAATCGAAAAGAAAATGGCTAAAATGGAAGGTGTAAAATCAGCAAAAGTTGATTTTGATTCACGTTTAGCTATGGTTGAATATGATGAGGCTAAAGTTACGCCTGAGTCATTAGAAGAAACAGTTACTAAAGTAGCAGACATTTACAAGGTAAAGAACATGCACCACGTAGAAGAATTTGGCACTGAAGAAAAAGTAGAATAATTCTATTGAAAAAATTATAATGAAACGCTATCCGAAAGGGTAGCGTTTTTTTTATTGTACTTGAAGCAAAATAAAGGCTATTGCGAAACATCCTACAGGCAAAAGCCATAATAAATATATGGAGGTATCACTGCGCTTAGACTTAGCGTTAAGTATCGTTCTTTTCTTGCCATTATAGCGCATCCAGTTTTTAGAAATGATAAATAATGCTATTAATGAGAATACTACCCAAAACTTAGTAGAAGACATTACTAACATTTTCATTTGACTAGCAAAAGCTATAAAAAAGGCACCTAATGCAAGTGCAATGGATAGCTCTAACGTACAAATATAAAGTAAGGCTATATTGATACTTTTTTTCCCTAAAGCTTTCTTATAGTGGTTAAATATTGAAATATAAATGGTGTCTAACATGTAGGTGATATCCTTTTTTAAGGTTATAAATATAGTGATTTACAATATAATGACTAGGAATTAAATTAATCATAATAGTTACAGCTTTGGTAGATGTATTTAGTCAAACATTTGCATAAAAAAAAGACTGTCTTTTCAGACAGTCCTTTTTATTATATATTATAAATAAGCTTTTTTATTGCGCTAAAATTTGCACATTACTTAAATCAATAGTTGTTGATACTGTAGCATCGTCGCTATCATAAACAAATGCTAAAACAGCATCACCTTCAATCATTGAAATATTAATTAAACCAGTTGCGTCATAAACATTGTTGAAGAAACCAGTATTCTCAGGTAGAGCCGAAATTTCTGAAGCTCCTATTTCTGTCCATGTAGCATCATCAGGATTGGTTCCTGACACATAATCATTAGAATAATACGCTTTTAATGGTTGTCCGTTACTGAAAGCATCTGCAACTTGTAAAATAAGACGCTCATTTTCATTAGCATCAAAATCTATTGAAGGAGATATTAACCAACTAATCATTTCTACAATGTTATCATCATCAAAAGCAGAGCCTCTTACATAACCTTCTCCTTGGTAACTACTAGCATACCAATCCTGTGTACCTAATGTATTGATCACTTCCCAATCTCCTAAACCACTATCAAAGCCTTCGTTAAAAACAACTTCAAAATCTTCAATATCTAATAATGTACATCTTGGGTTTTCCATATCTACATCATCAGTTGTATTTAAGGCTAATACTAAACTAGCACCATCAAAAGTTTTACTAACAACAGCTGTTATAGATCCATTTCCAGTAGGTAATTTTTCATTTTTAAAACTTGAAAAACTACTAGTTTCTAAAATGAATTCTGGGTATGTAAATCCGCCACAATCTTGTAATGTTCTTTTTGTATCAAACGTTTCAGTTGGGTCAAAATAGTTTAATACATTTGGATCATCTCCTAAACCAACTTCATCATCAGCAAATTCTACATTATCAACTTTAACTAATAAACCAACATGGTCACCATTAATTGCCGTTAAACCTATGTTTAAAGGTGTGATGTCTTCAGTTACCGAAGATCTTAAAACTTTTTGTCTAATTTGAATTTCATTTAAGCTAGTTACTGTAGTACCGAATTGATCAGTTTCGGTTCCTCCACCAATGGTTGTAACTCCGTTACCTACACGTTCTTCACCAATATAAAGATCTTGTAAGCTGATATAAACTTCTCTCCCTAAGTTAAATTGGTTATAAGTATCTACTTGGTTTAAGATGACTTTTAAACCAGAAGTTGGGTTTGTTGGGCTATCTTGAATAAAAAATTCTTTAAAGAAGTTTCCTGTTCTATCTGATGAAGTTACATAACCTTTTACATAAACATTAGTATCCTCAGGCTCTATGAATTCGCCTTCTGTGTACATCGCTTTAACAGTTTCAAAAGAGACTTCGCTTCCTGTTGCTAGTAATTCTTCTAGAGCTTCATTTTCTTCGTCGCCTAAACTATTAGGAATGGTGTAATCATCATCTTGGACACAAGACGTCATAGCTATTGAAGCTACTAAGACTACTATTAATTTTAAAGATTTAATTGCTTTATTCATAACTTTTTTATTTATAATTATTGAATCTATGAAATTTGCACATTTCATAATTGTGATATTATTAATTAATTTTTCTTTTTTTAGAATCTAACGTTTAAGTTAACAAAATAATTGGTACCACGTCCATACCAATATTTTGAGCCAAACCTTGGATTGCCATCAGCATTATCGTCTCTTAGCTGAGTATAATTAGCATTTCTACCTTGCTCAAAACCACCAGTTTTATAAACTTCGTCTAATAGGTTACCAACACTAGCAAATAAACCTATGTAATAGTCACCTACTTTCCAAGACTTACCTCCAACAAGGTTAACTACCATATAGTCGCTAATTTTTTCTTGTTTTAGTAATTCCGTAGCAAGTTCTTCGTCGTAATTGTTTATAGGTAATCCATCTGGAGCTAAATAGAAGTTCTCCGTTCTTGTTAATGCATTTACATCTATATATGCATTTGAGAAAAAGTTAGCCGTTGCACCAAACCACCAGAAATCTGGATCTCTATATTCAAAACCAATAGATGATGCTCTTTGTGGACCTCCTGCCAATTTGTAATCTTTTAAATTAGCCTGTCCATAATTAAGTGCCCCATCTGCATTCTTAAAACTAGCTGAAGTTAAGTATAAATCTGGATTATTGTCATACGTATACTGACCAATTGATGCTGCACCTTTCAACTTAATTGTTGGTGTTACTTGGGCTTCAATTCCTACTTCAACACCTAAGTGTTTTTTATCTATACCTTGTAAAACTTCTTGTACAAAAGCAGATGTATCATTGTCTTCAATATCATTACCTCCACTTAGACCATCTGCGTAGTAGAACCCTACTTCGTTAGCATCTTCAATTTTAGTATAGAATCCTGTAATTTTAGCGTTAACAATTGGTGATCTAAAAATGTAACTTGCATCAAAAGACGTTACTATTTCTTCGCTAATGTTTTTAACAATTGAATGATTTTCTCTAGAGTTAGAGAATGTGTTACGTAAATTAGGTGCTCTTGTTAAGTAACCTCCATTAACATCAAATAAGTGTTTTCCAGAAAATTTATATGTAAATCCTGCTTTTCCTCCTACACCTGTAAACGTAAGCTCTTCACCTTTACCATAAGATAAATCTCCTAAGAACCTACTGTGTTCCCATAAACCTTCTCTTTGGTATGTTGTGCTCGTTATATTTGCAGAAGCATAAAAATCAAATTTCTGATATGTAAATTGTCCTTGTGCGTAAGCAGAAATAACATCGGCATATAAATTAAAGTTATATCTGTATTTATCACCTTCTTCTACTAAACGGTCTGCGTTTTGATTATCATATTGAAAACCATCAAAAGAATCTACATTTAATAAACCAACATCAGATCCTAATAAATCTATGACCTCACCAAAGTTCTCTGATTTTAAGTTTTTATAATTAACAGCTCCATTAATGATTATATGTTCATTAATTTCTGAAGTAAATATAGAGTTAACAGTTAACTGAGTGTCGTCTGCTCTATCTTCATATAACGCATATGCAGAACTAATATCATTAATATTATTAGTTACGTTGGCATCAATAATACGGTTCCAATCTATTTGACCATCGTCTATAAATTTTTGTTGCGCTAAATAAGCGCCTGCAAGATCATCTCTTTGTTCGTAATAACTTGGTAGTAATTGGTAATAAGCTGCACTTGGGTTACCACCACCACTATAATCTAATCTACTGTTACCTAATTTACCAAATTGGTATCCAACATTAGTGTTTAACCTTGTTTTAGATGAAATATCCCAATAGTGATTTAACATAAAAATAGGCTCTTCAACCTCTTTAATACGAGAGTTTCGTTGCTCACCATCTAAGCTTCCCCAATATTCATTGTATTTAATTCCTTTTAGGTCATAAATTTCTTGTGTGTTTGGCGACGACTTTCCTCTTCTATTAGGTGTGTAAATAGACGTAAAATTAATACTGTGTTTATCGTTTATTTTCTTTTCTACAGACGCAAAAAATGAATTAGAATCATATAGAGTTGCATCTTGGTAGCCTTCATCTCCCCAACGTCTTCCTAACATAATTGCATAAGACCATCCATCTTCTAATAAACCGGAAGCGTAACTCGCCATTGCACGATTTGTGTAACTTCTATTTGAAGAAGAAAAAGTTATTCTACCACCTTTTCTATACGAAGAAGCTCTTGTTATAATATTAGATGTTCCTAAAATACCACCAAAATTATAATCTGAAGGAGTAAGACCTGTCGTTAATACTTGGTTACGCATCATATCATTTAAACCTCCCCAATTACTCCATTGTGGTCTTCCGTTGAAGAGTTTATTCATTTCAATACCATTCATTAAAACCGAACCGTTTTCAGAATCTAAACCTCTTACCTTAAAGAATGAAGAACTAAATTCAAAAGCTGCTGTTCTTTGAAAAACATCCATTGAAGACGATAGTAATCCAGAAATGTTATCTGCACCACTGGTATCGTCATTTAATTCATCGTCAGAAAGTGTAATAGTAAACATATCCTGTACGTCAGTGACATCGATATCTAAAGTCATATCTGTAATATCTACAGTTTGTCCTTCGTTAACGATAATAGGATAGCGCTTCGTTATATATCCTGTTTTTGATATTTTTAGAACCTGCTCTCCTAAAGGCACATCACCAGAAAAAACAAATTCACCAAAACCATCGGTTAAAGCTGTTTGTTGTGTTTCTTCAATTGTAATTGTAACATCAGGAATTGGTTCCGAAGATGCGGCATCTTTTACACTACCTTTAATAATGGTGCTTTGCGCTGCCATTGTAAAAGAGGAAAAAATTCCAAATAATAAAATAATTAAACTTTTTTTCATACCTATTTTTAAAGTTAATAATCTTTGTACATTAAATAAAAGTTATTTAAGGCGTGCAAATTTACATTATTTATAATAAATATATACTTTTGGCTCAAGATTTGTAATGTAATTAATGTTAACATAACATATAAAATGAAAAATATAAAACTAACTTTAATAGTAATTCTGCTTTCTACACTGATGAGTGTTACTGCACAAGAAAAGAAAAAGTATAAAATTCACACTGTTGCTTTTTACAATTTAGAGAATTTATTTGACACCATAAATGATACGACTAAGTACGATGAAGCTAGTCCTATGATGGAATTAAATGAAGCGCTCAGAGCAGAGGCTTACGTAAAAAAACTTCATAATATGGCAAAAGTAGTTGCAGATATTGGTTCTAAGGATACCAATAATTCGCCTGCAATTATTGGTGTTGCAGAGGTTGAAAACAGACAGGTGTTGGTCGATTTAGTAAACGAACCAGAATTGTTGGATAAGGATTATGGTATTGTTCACTTCGATTCGCCAGATAAAAGAGGAATTGATGTAGCGTTGCTTTATCAAAAAGCGCTTTTTAAACCAATTGACACAAGCTCGCATGAGTTGCTTATTTATGACGATTCATCAAGAGAACGCGTATATACAAGAGATCAACTGTTAGTGAGTGGTGAATTAGAAGGAGATTTAATTCATATTATTGTTAATCACTGGCCATCGCGAAGTGGAGGTGAAGCAAGGAGTAGATTTAAACGTGTCGCTGCCGGAAAATTGAATAAACGTATTATAGATTCTTTACAGTCAATAGATCCTTATGCTAAAGTTATAACTATGGGTGATTTTAATGATAACCCTATAAATGATAGTTTAAAAAAAGAATTAAAAGCAGAAGGAGATCAAGATAAAGTTAAGCTTAAAGGTATTTATAACCCTTATGAAAATAAGTATAAAAAATTAGGTCTAGGGACTACAGGTTATAGAGATTCTTGGAGTTTGTTTGATATGATTTTGTTTACACAGCCATTTTTAGAAAAGGATTATTCATCGTTTAGATTTTATCAATCCGGTATTTTTAGCGAGTCCTATTTAACAAACAAAGAAGGGCGTTATAAAGGTTACCCTTTAAGAATGATTAACGCTGGACTTTCTGGAGGTTATAGTGATCACTTTCCGGTTTATATATACTTAATAAGAGAAGTAGAATAGCTTGGTTTTAATAAGCTCTTTTAATTAGGAGTCTGATTATTTACAAAAATAAAAGCGTCAAATATTAGTTTATTTGACGCTTTCTTATGTGCTATTGTTTAAAATTTAAAACCACAGGTTCCAAGGAATCTTAGCCAATACTAAAATTAAGGCTAGCGTATAGAAAATAGCTAATAGTTTAAATTTTGGTTTAGACGTCAATTTCTTTTTATGTTTTGAATAACCAATGGTCACTAAGGCTATAGCAATTATCATAGTTAAAGGATGCTCTATAATAAGATTTCTCAATCCAGAATTCTTCATCACTTCTCCCATACCTCCAACTTCTTTGATGACTGAAAAATAATCCTTCATAAAAAACAGTACAATACCTATTAATAATTGAATGTGCATTGTAATTAAAGCAAACAAAGAAATTCTAAAATCTTTAGCGTCAAATTCTTTGTTTCCAAAAAATTTAATCAGTGCGTTGAGTGTTGCAAGGACTAAAACTATTAACACCAAATAGGCCCATTTTGAATGTATAAACTGAATTGTTTCCATAATTAAAAATATTTTTGTGCTTGTAAAAATACACATTAGAACTTTACTCGGACAATTATATTTCCTTAATTATTGTGTAGAAAAGTTTTTCAATACTTAAATTATAAACAAAGTATTTTTATTCCTGGTCGTTATTTCTATAGTTGACTTTTTTGAGTGTTTTTTTGTGATGTAAGAACAAGTTCTCTATTTGTTTTTCGTAAAACACTCTGGTCTAATGTTGTATTAACTATACATGAACTATACAAACACGGTTTTGGTTGTTTTTTTCGCAATAAATCTACAATTATTGGATAATCTTATTTATATATTTGAGCGTATTCAGTAATCTCTAATTAAACTAACTAAACAATTTTTATGAATGTGCTAAACAATTTTTCAGGTCTTAAAGTAATCATAATTTTCTGTGTTTTTTTTCTATCAATTGGAGTACATGCACAATTAGGATTTTGTTCTGGTACTTCAGGTGATCCTATTTTCTTTGAAGACTTTGGAACAGGAACGGTAAATTCTGTTCTTCCAGAAGGTACAACAACATATTATTATACAGATGGCTTTCCTGATGATGGTTTTTATACTGTAGGTAATGGTTCTTTTGGAAATGGTTTTGATTGGCATGAAGTTGAAGATCATACGCCTGGTGATACTGATGGTAAATTTTTAATGGTAAATGCAGGCTTTTCAGCTGGTGAATTTTATAGAACAACAATTTCAGGGTTATGTGAATCTACAACCTATGAATTTTCAGCCTGGTTACTTAATTTTGTGAAAATACCAGGATTTTGTCATGATTTAGGTATAGAAATCCCTTTTAATGTTCGTTTTCAAATTTGGGATAGTACAGATACTAATTTATTAGCAAGCGGAGATACAGGAGATGTTTATGGTGAAGCAGATCCAAATTGGGAACAATATGGTTTAGTGTTTCAAACCTTGGCAAATCAAGATGAGGTAATACTTAAAATGATAAACAATGGTGATGGTGGCTGTGGAAATGATTTAGCAATAGATGATATTGCGTTTAAAGCTTGTGGTGATTATGTGACGGTTACAGACCCATTAAATAATACTTCTGCTACTGTTTGTAATAGTGAAATTCCATACACAACAACATTAACTGCAACACCAGATTATGCTGTTTATACCTCTCATTTTTACCAATGGCAAGAAAGTTCTGATGGTGTTACATGGACAGATATTGAAGGTGAAACTAATCAAACCATTGATGTGTCTATAACTGCTGAGACATTTTACAGAACAAAGATTGCTGAAATAGCATCGAATTTAGATAATGATCAGTGTATAATATTATCTGATGTTTTTGAGATAACAGTTAATCCTAATCCAGAAGCACCAACAAGCAGTGGTGATGCTCCCTTTATTTGTAATATAAATGAAGCCGTATTGTCTGTTACTGTGCCACCAAATACAGAAGTAAACTGGTACGATAGTGCTGCAGGAGGAGTTCTTCTTCAGGCAAATAGTCTTAGTTATACTGCAACAGCGTTAGGAACTTATTATGCGGAAGCTGTAGATCTTACTACAGGTTGTATAGCAACAACCAGAACGGCAGTGAGTGCAATTAGTGCATTGCCAGATTCGCCTATTAGTGATGGTGATGTAGATTTTAATTGTGGTCTAGAAGAAGCGATTTTATCGGTTTCTGTACCGACAGGAGTTACGGTAAATTGGTACGATAGTGCTATTGGAGGTAATCTTTTACAAGCGGATAGTTTTACATATACAGCTACAGCACTAGGAACATATTATGCGGAAGCAGTCGATTCTACAACCGGATGTGTGTCTTCACCAAGAACTGCTGTGATCGCAGTTAGCGCTCTACCAGAAGCACCAATTAGTGATGGTGATGTAGATTTTAATTGTAATCTAAATGAAGCAATTTTATCGGTTTCTGCTCCTGCCGGAGTAACAGTAAACTGGTATGATTCTGCAGCTGGTGGAACACTTTTGTTAGATGACAGCCTTAATTTTACAGCGACCTTAGAAGGCACTTATTATGCTGAAACCACAGATAATCTTACAGGTTGTATTTCTGAAACTAGAACAGCAGTGAGCACAAGTATATTTGCTCCAAATGAACCAATGAGTAATGGAGATGTAGACTACGATTGTACAATTAATGGAGCTGTATTGTCGGTTAGTGTACCTTCAGGAATTATTGTGAATTGGTACAGTTCCGAATCAAGTGAAGACATATTACTCGCAGATAGTGAAACATTAACAGTAACAGATCAAGAAATATATTATGCCGAAGCTGTTAATGAACTTACAGGATGTATTTCACTTTATAGAACATCAGTCAGTATTTCTACGGAAACGGGTCCTCAAGATTGTTTTATTCCTGAAGGTATTTCACCAGGTGTTTCACCGGGTTTAAACGATAATTTTGACCTCAGTAATTTCGATGTTACTAAAATTGAAATCTTCAATAGGTACGGTACGTTAGTGTATTCAAAAAATAACTATACTAACGAATGGGAAGGTCAAAGTAACAATGGTGATGAACTACCTGTAGGAACTTATTTTTATACTATGACTTATGATGGTGGAGCAAAAAATCAAACGGGTTGGGTTTATATCAATAGGTAGTTTAATAACTTCTCAGTTGATAAATAGAGCTTTTAAAACGTTATTCTGAAACTGTAATACGATGTTTTAGTTCATTACCTAATGCATCTATGACGGTTATAGTGTGTTCGCCAGGCGAAGGCAATACAGCCATATCATGAATATCCTTGGTGTTTCCGATATAGTGTTCATCAATATACCAATACACTTCTAGTTCAGGTTTAGAATGGGCAACTTTAAGTATTAATTCATTGGTTTTACCATCAAAACCTTTTGGTAAATAAATGGTGCTTTGTTGGTTAGGATAAATGAATTCCATTGTAACGCCTGAAGATTCTAAACAATCCATTCTAAATGGAGGTAGAGGAGTGTAAAACGGGTTTTTATTTTTGAAATAATAGGCTTGCAAAGGAGGTAACACAAACCATGGTTTATTTGTAATGTTTGCGATTGATTCGCAAGAAGAATTTACCTGATATCGTTCACTAGCATCTAAGTGCACTAATTTATGAAACGGACAAGGGCCCGTTTTCTTACCGCTTATTTGAATGTATTTCATTTCTGTATCATCACAAACTGATGACGCTCTATAGCCACTTTTTTTGCAAATACTTACTTCAAACATTTCGTCGTATGGCGTAGCAAACCAATCGCTTTTAGGCAATACATCAAAGATGTCAAATAAAATTGGCGCTGCCGTTTGCACTCCAACTAAGCCAGGACGCCCTTCACCATCAGCATTACCAACCCAAACACCAACCACATAATCCGCTGTGGTGCCAATGGCCCAAGCATCCCTAAACCCAAAACTAGTACCTGTTTTCCAAGCAATTTCTTGTGAAGAATCGTAGTACTCCCAACTTTCGTCGCTTTCTGGTCGGTTGACTTGCTTCATACTTTCAAAGGTTAAAAAGATAGAAGCAGCATCAAAAACGGCTTTTTCTTTAATGAGTTTTCCAAAGTCAACAGACTGCTTTGCATTGAAAATAGGTTGTGTAAATTCATTTGTAAAATACTGACTAGAATTCGCATTAAAATGGTTTAATGTTGAAGCCATAGCAGCATAACTCTTACATAAATCCCAAAGGTTACTTTCAGCTCCACCAAGCACTAAAGACAGTCCGTAATGGTTGGCATTGTATTTTAAATCTTTAAGTTGAAGTTGTTTCAAATAATGATAGAAACGATCCAAACCAAACTCCTGAAGCATGCGGACCACAGGAACATTCAACGAGCGCGAAAGTGCTTCATTAGCATGCACTGCACCATCATAGCTTTGGTTATAATTTTCAGGTTGGTAGCTTCCAAATTGTGTGGGTATATCAGCAACCAAAGTATTAGGTAAAATATCGCCTGCATCTAGCATGGCAGCATATAAAAAGGGTTTTAAAATACTACCTGTACTTCTAGGTTTGTCAATAATATCAACACTATTTTGATGGGTTTTACCAGTAGGTGAATTTCCAATATAAGTGAGAACCTCCCGAGTTTTTACATCTAAAACTAAAACGGAAAGATTATGAATTTCATTCTGTTTTAATACATTATGATGTTGCTCTACTATGGTATTTGCTTGTTCTTGCAAGTCTATTTTTAGACTCGTTTTAAAACGTTCACCTTTATTAGTTTTGGCTATTTTTTGTAGTAAATGTGGTGCTATTTGAGGTAACGGATACGGTTTTTGAGGTAGGCTTTCTGCGATTGATAATTCATAAGTTAATTTGTCTATAATGTCGTTTTCGTGAAGTTTTTTTAGCAAACGGTTGCGTTTATCTAACAACTGTTGCTGATTTTTACCTGGATAAATTAAACTTGGTGCATTTGGTAAAACTGCTAAAGTGGCACTTTCTGCCCAAGACAAATGAGAAGCACTGCGGTTAAAATAGCGCCAAGACGCAGCATCAATACCTACTACATTTCCACCGAATGGAGCATAACTCGCATACAGGTTTAGGATGTCGTCTTTAGACAATCTAAATTCTAAACGTGTAGCTAGAATAAGTTCTTTAAGTTTTTCAAAATAGGTTCGAGATTGTCCTTTACGTGATAGTCGAATAACTTGTTGTGTTAAGGTGCTGCCTCCACGCTTAACGTCGCCAGAACTTAAATTACTTTTTAAAGCTTTAAAAATTGAAATTGGGTTAAATCCTGGGTGTTTATAAAAATACTCATCTTCAAATTGAAGTATGCATATTTTAAATTTTTCAGGGACAGAATGAGTTGCTGGAAATCGCCATTGACCATCCTCTGCAATTAAAGCTCCAAGCAATTCATTTGACCGACTTGTAATAACTGTTGCCGTCGGATCTTTGAATAATTGTCTTGGTAAACAGAAAAAATAGGCAACAATTAGTAGTATAATCACTAAGGATGTAATTCTGTTGCGTTTAAAAAAATTAATTAACCTATACATAGACTATACAAATGCTGTTTTCGCAATTATATCCTTAAAAATTAAAGATTATTGCACAAACTTATATATATATTTGAAACGTGCGAAACAATTTTATATATCTTAAAATAGTCATAATTTTTTGTGTTTCTTTTTTCTCAAAAGAAGTGCATGCCCAATTAGGATTCTGTACAGGAAATTCCGGTGATCCAATTTTTGTAGAAGATTTTGGTACAGGTACAAGTTATACACCACAATTACCTGTGGGAACAACGACCTATACTTTTGTTGGATATCCAGGGCCACAAGATGGTCAGTACACTATAGGACCGAGTACTGATTTTTATAATTGGAATATGCCTAGTGACCATACAGGAGACACAAACGGAAAGGCACTAATTGTAAATGCTAGTTTTAGTACAGGAGAATTTTATACAACACCTATAGATGGTTTATGTGAAAATACAACCTATGAATTTTCATCATGGTTAATGAATATTTTGCCAGCATCAGGTTGTGGTGGAAATGGAATTCCTGTAAATGTTAAATTTGAGATTTGGGATGATACCAATACGAATTTATTAGCCTCAGGTGATACTGGTGATATACATGGTACAGCAGTTCCAACTTGGGAACAATATGGTTTGGTTTTTCAAACCTTACCTGGTCAAACTTCTGTAATTCTCAAAATGCTAAATAATGGTGTTGGAGGTTGTGGTAATGATTTAGCCATAGACGATATTGTATTTAAGAGTTGCGGAGATTTAATTGCTGTTGAAGATAGTAATAATAATACTTCAACAATCGTTTGTGCTTCAGAAACACCGTATTCTGATCTTATTACAGCAATACCAGATTTTGCCGTATTTAGTGATCATTATTATCAATGGCAGTCAAGTACAGATAGTGTAAATTGGTCTGATGTTTCGGGTGAAACTAATGCTTCTATTTCTGTTTCTGGAATTACAGAAACAACATATTATAGAGCTAAAGTTGCTGAATTTGAAGCCAATTTAGGTAATTCAGATTGTATTACATTTTCAGATGTATATGAGTTTCAGGTGAATCCTAATCCTGATGCACCTGTTAGTGATGGTGATGTTGATTTTGACTGTATTACTAACCAAGCGACATTGTCTGTAGCGCCTGAAACCGGAATTACAGTGAATTGGTATGATGCAGCAACAGGTGGAACCTTATTACAAGCTGATTCAGAATCCTACACAGCAACAGCTCCAGGAATTTATTACACAGAAGCGGTTGATGCCGCATCAGGATGTGTATCTACCACAAGAACTCCTGTTAATGCTTCAGCAGCAACTTTTCCAGAGGCTGCAGTTAATGATGGTGATGTAAGCTTTAATTGTGACACAAATGAAGCGACACTATCAGTTACAGTTCCGGCCGGAATTGTTGTGAATTGGTACGATGCCGCAACAGGTGGAACTTTATTACAATCCGATAGTTCAACATTTTTAGCAACAGCCGAAGGCACCTACTATGCAGAAGCTGTTAATACGGTAACAGGTTGTGTTGCGCTCGCAAGAACAGGAGTAACAACATCTATTGTGTTACCAGATCCGCCAATTAGTGATGGTGATACGGATTCTGGCTGTAATTCTACTGAAGCGACCTTAACTGTAACCGTCCCTAACGGAATTATTGTAGATTGGTACGATGCTGCCAATGCAGGCACTTTATTAGAATCTAATAGTACGAGTTTAGTTGTTAATGCGTCAGGAACTTATTATGCACAAGCTACAGATGCAGCTACAGGGTGTGTTTCGGCAACTAGAGTTGCAATCAATGGAGACATATTAACGCAAGATGATGCTGCTTTTAATGTCACTCCGACATGCGATGGAGCTACGGCAACAATTTCAGGAACCTCTGGTGGAACATTTTCGTTTAATCCAATTCCTACAGATGGAGCTACTATAGATTCGGCAACAGGAACAGTTACCAACGGAACTTCAGGAGCAACTTATACCATAGAATATTTAACACCTGGAGTGTGTTCAGATACGCAATCCGAAACATTTAATGTCATTGCAGCAGATGATGCTTCATTCTCCATAGCTCCAACATGTGACGGTGGAATAGCAACCATAACAGGAGATACAGGTGGTACTTTTTCATTTAACCCTGTTCCAACGGATGGAGCTGTTATTAATACTACTACAGGTTTGATTACTGGAGGTGTTTCAGACGCAAGTTATACGGTTGAATATACAACTGTTGGCACTTGTCCTTCAACAAGTTCGGAGACTGTTACTGTTCATTCTGAAGTTACACTGATTGCTCCAACACCATTAGAAGTTTGTGACGATGGAGTTCCTGATGGACAGACAGAGATCGATTTAAGTTTTAAAAACGCAGAAATCACAGGAAGCAATCCTAATTACGCTATAAGTTATCATGTAACGTTAGCACAAGCTGAAGCGCATACAAATATATTACCGTTATTATACACCAATACAACTAATGGTCAAGTTATCTTTGCGAGAGTCGAGGATATCAATACAGGCTGTTTTGCAATTACAACATTAGAGTTAGTCGTTCAACAAGCACCAATTGCTAATACGCCTCAACCATTACGATATTGTGATCCAGATAATGACGGTTATGGCTTATTCACACTTAGTGATATCGATGACGAAATTACGGGAGGAGCTTCAGGGTTAGAAGTCACCTATCACGAAACCGAAACTAATGCCAATACCGGAGCATACGCCATAGATACCACAGTAGACTATAACAACATTGTTCAAAATGCGCAAACTATATATGCGCGAATAGAAAGTCCAACGATAGCAACCGACTGTGCAACAATTGTTGTATTAGAGTTAATCGTAGAGCCAACACCACAGTTAGTGGCACCAACACCGTTAGAGGTGTGTGATGATATCTCAGCTGATGGTTTTGCAACCTTCGATTTAACTACAAAGGCAGACGAAATATTAAACGGTCAAGACCCAGCAAAATACATCGTTAGTTATTACGAGAATGA
>NZ_JAICBG010000030.1:0-2749 GCF_020179375.1 Winogradskyella sp. SM1960
AAAATAAAACGTCCTTAGCTATTTTTCCGTACACCTTGTAAATATTGACCGAAGAAAATCTGCAATTGCACACAACGGTCTCGTATATGGTTTGTAGCGTGTTTCAGCAACTAAATTAGCAAACTAAAACGAACCAGAGGAAATTCCGAAGGGATTTCCAAGTAGGCGAGTACTAGCAATGAAGTATACACGGTGTTACCATACGTACTTTATTCAGTTATTAATTCTTTCCACTTTTCAGATTCCGCAAATTCTTTTACAATTCGATTCCGTTCTGTTAGTAATTCAGTCATATATTTTTTGAGAAACAACTTGTCTGCTAATTTTCCTAAAATTCCAAAAGGTGACTTGTAATCAAAAAAGTCAGTCATCAAAGTTCCTCCATTCAATTCCGCAAAATGATGTTCGTGTTTAAATTCTTTAAATGCTCCTTTTACCATTTCGTCAGCAAAGTATTTTGGTCGGTCAAATTCCGTAATTCTGGAAGTCAGATTTTGATAAATTCCAAAGTGTTTCGCTCTCCACGTAACGCTTTCATCCATTCCGATTAATCCGCTCGTTTTTCCCGCAATTGCTTGTTCATTTGTTTGTTCGGTCGAAATTTTATGTAAATCGATACTTCGTGAAAGGTCGAAAACTACTTTCTTATCCGCTTTTATTTCAGTTCGAAGTTCAATTCGTGGCATATTTACATCATTTCTGTTTTAACACTCAAGCGACTTTCAATTCCCATATAATCTGAATGATTGTCTGTCATACAGTATATTTTACAAATCGGATTTGCAACTTTAACTCCTAAAGTTTTAATAGTTGATGGAAGTTTTCCGCTTAACTCAATTAGTCCATCTAATCCAAAATAGTCACTTTCATTTGTAACTAATATTCGGAAGTAAAATTCGTCTTGTTTTAATACTTTAACTTGATTCATAGTTCTGGTTTTTTGTATGTATGGTAACGTGTTTGTGTATGATTAGTTGCGTGGTTGGGTAGCTAATTTAGCAAACTTTTACGGACCAGAGAAAATTCCGCAGGAATTTTCGTAAGTAAGCCTAAAAAAGCAATTAATTATACACGTTGTTGTAGCCAGTTTTTTTTAATCTACACCATGAAGCCATTCCTTTATAGAACTTATAAAATTATCTTGTTTTCCTTTCGGATAATCATCAAAGAATGTTACCTTATAAATGTCATTAACTTTGGATGTGTTAGATTTTTTTAATTTTAAACTTCTTGAATGTAAAACACCTTTTAATTCACTTTCCTCAAACAATAACAATATTCTGAATCCTGGCGAAGGGTCAGTTATCCAATTTTCATATTTAAAATAGCTTTCGTAATTCAAAAATGATTCCTTAAGCTCAAGGTCAAAATTATTTATAAAGAAATCAAAGTCTGATTTTTTTCTAGAATTGTTATTAATGTATGATTCTAATTCTTTTTCTAGAAGATATTTTTCTTTAATATTATTTTTATGTGTAAACCCTGATATAAAACCAAAATATTTTCCATCTTCTTCTCCATCAAAAACAATGTCGACTGAATCTTTTGTTATTCCTATCGTTTTATTTCTTGAGTTTTTAATTTTTCTATTAGGGTTTAATTGACCATTTCTATATTCAGTCTCTGATATACCTATAAACAATCCAGCTTCACACCACTCTTTCCTAAAATCAGTAATTTGAACACCAATACTATCATTTAGTTCAAATATTAATTTACCATTTATTTTATCGCGGAAATTGGCAGGTCCATCGATTATCTCTTGGTAATGAGTTCTTTTATTTTCGGTAACTTTTCCTTTGCAGGAAATCATAAAAATACAAATGAATATGAGTAGAAAGTTTTTTTTCATTAGTATGGTTTAATTGGCTACAACGTTTATGTATAAGAATAGTTGCGGGTTTGTATGCGAGGATTTTCCGAAGGAAAATCAGACGTAACAAACACGTAACGACCTTTGATTAAGCACTAAACCGCAATTATTTTTATACGGTGTTGTAAGTAGTGCTTTATTATCTTTTCATCGCAATATTTTCGTGAACCCATTTAACTTCATCTTCCGGCTCAATTTCTCCAACTTTACTACTACATCTGCTAAATGTCGCTGCTGGAAAATCATAAGGTTTACTATCGTCAAAATATGGTCCAACCACACCTAACATCCATCCATTTTCTGCAGCCCAATGTGGTTTATTTGTCATATACTTGAATACGTGATAAAATACATTATTCCCGTCAAAATCTATTTTTACTTTTTCAAGATGTTTTATGTCATCAGGTGCTTTGTCTAATTCAGTCGGGAATTCAAGCCAGTTAACCAATTTACTTTCTGCACCACTTTCAATGGTCAAATATTCTTTAGGGAACAGTTCCGTTTTATTATTTTCAGATAGTATTTGGTAAGTCAGTTCACGAGTTTTGTTATCTTTTGCATATTCCAGAACTTCTTCTTTTTTTATTTCTTCTCCGTTTTCTAATTTTTCCACAAGCGGTTTGATTCTTTCAAATCTCAACTTATGAGTTTTTGCACTTTCTTTTTTGAATGCAAAATATCTGTAAAGAATGAACAGAATTATAATTCCAATTACTATAAATATTATTTTCATATGTCGGTTTTTCGCATTACTTACAACGTGTTTGTGTATGATTAGTTGCGTGTTTAAGCAACTAATTTAGCAAACTTTTACGAACCTGTGAATATTCCGCAGGAATATTCGCAAGTAAGCCTAAAAAAGCAATTAATTATACA
>NZ_JAICBG010000031.1:0-2713 GCF_020179375.1 Winogradskyella sp. SM1960
TCAATCCAAAGTTGTTAGTTTGAAGTTTAAATTTTAGAAAAATGTTGATTTGGAATCAGCTTGTAGTTAACGTGTTTATATATGGTTTGTTGCGTGGTTTAAGCAACTAATTTAGTAAATAATTACAGACAAAGAAAATCCGCGAGGATTTTCGTAAGTAAGCAAAAAGCCAGCAATAAATTATATATGGTGTTGTGCTTAGTGTTTTCGTCATTCGTTTATTTCCTTAATTTCAAAATAGCATTTTTCACAAACTAAATTTATTTTAACAAACTCCATAGATTCGTCATTCCAACCATTTGTTTTAATTCTCTCTTTTTCACATTCAGAACACCAAGCTTGAAAATCATCTTCTTCGTCCAATTCCATTCCTCGATAAGTTTCAAAAGCTTCCTCAAATCCAGTTTTTTGTTTAGAATTCAAATGTTGACAAATAAAAGCTTTCCTTAATTTTCCGTGAATTCCACAGTCAATTAATTCACTTTCTATTTTTTCAACTTCTTCTTTTGTTATTTCTTCGGTTAATAAAAAATATTTTTCTAAATTGTCTGAAATAACTCTATAAGTTCCAATTCCTCCAATTATTTCAAATGCGATAGAAGTTAATTCCCAACCTGTGAAATTATCTCCTTCAAAATGCTCATTCGTTAAATTTCCGTATTTCTTCTTTTCTCCTAATTCTTTAACTTTTAAAGTCTCAAATTTTCTCGGTTCAACAGAACTTTCATTTGCCCAAGACCACATCCAAGTATTTTTCTTTTGCGAAAATGTTCCAATTGGAATGTATTTAAAATAAATCTCTTTGTTTTCCGAATAAAGCCTTAATGTTTCGCTCGATTGATTATAAAACCAATTTTCATAATTATCTGTGTCATATTTTTTTCTGAAATTATTTTGAAATTCAGTCAAACTTTGACAAGAATTTTCAGCATATTTTTTGTATTTCAAAGTTCTAAATATCAATTCAGTTCAGATTTTTTTGCATTAAGCACAACGGTCTTGTGTATGGTTAGTTGCGTGGTTCGGTAGCTAATTTAGCAAACTTTTACTTGCCAGAGAAAATTCCGCAGGAATTTTCGTAAGTAAGCCTAAAAAAGCAATTAATTATACACGGTGTTGTACGTAGGCTTTTATTGTTTCGTTCATTACTTCTTTAGGGTATTTCCAATTCATCATTTGGTTTGGTGAGCTATTCAATCCACTATTAATTTTTCGAAATGGTAAATTTTCAAAACTGCCATAGTCAATTTTCCAATCTTCAATACTATACATACAATTATTCAGAGAGCTGTTGGCACTTCTATCATTATTTGTTTCGCACAGTTTTATTTCTCCAATTATTTCACTTAAAGTTCCGTAATCAATTGCAATTCCGTCGTTTTTAAGTTGTGAATGAAGAGTTTCGGTAAATAGTTTCGTAATATCATTCAATTCGGATGCTTTTATGTCAGGAAGAATTAGCAAATATTTAGTAAGTTTATTTATAATTAACCAACATTTTTTTCTGTCCATATAAAAAATGGTCGCAACCCATTCGCCTAAAATTTTATTTTCGATTTCGTTTTTCTCAACAATCGATTTCTGAATGGTTTTTTCAAGTTTTCGTGTTGTATAAATTTGAGTGTAATTCATTCAATATTTTCCTTATCTGAGTGTCTTTGGCAGCTTACGTACAACGGTCTCGTATAACCGTCAGTTACGGGTTAATATGCGTTAATTTTCGGTTTGACACTGACGTTAGCAATTCCGAGTGGATTCGGACGTAGTCGAATCCGCCGTAATTGCGGTTATACATTGTTGGCAACTGGCTTTTTATTCCGTTTACCATATTTTCCACCATTTATTTTTTTCGACTTTCAGATTTTTGTTATTCAGTTTTTTTATCGGAACTGGTTTTTGTTCTAATTCTTTTCCTCTTTTAAAAACCATTGTGTTTAAGTTCAGTTCATAATCCGTTTTGTCATATTGTTCTCCGCTTTCACTATTATTCCAATCATAAAGTTGACCTTTTAAAATACCATTTTCAATTCGGTTATTTCTTATTCCGTCCCAACACAAACTCTCAACGTATTCTATATCATTCGGTTCATTAACTATTGCTATTGAATTGGAACTTAAAATCAATATTAGTTTGCTTTTGTATTTTAAAATTTCTGAAACATAATCAATCTCATTAATTGGATTTATTGTTTCAACGTCAACTATGTAATTTGTGTTCAACTCGTTGGTTGTTGAAATGAAAAAATATCTATTGTCTTTTAAGTCAATTATTTCAATTCCTTTTTCAATTTCTCCGTGAAATCCGTAAACCCATTTTTCTCCGTTGTTTTTTGTGAATTCAATTGGAATGCAGTATTCGGATAAACAACCATTAATAGCTAAATATCCATCCATATACGCAGGTGGATATTTTAAAATTTTATATAGATTTTGATTTTCAGTCACGGTTTTTTCAGCTTGTTGCCAACGGTCTTGTGTATGATTAGTTGCGTGGTTTGGCAACTAATTTAGCAAAAATTGACCAAACCCGAGAAAATTCCAGCGGAATTTTCGCACGTAAGCTCAACAAAGCAATTAATTATACACGTTGTTAACTACTGGCTTTTTTCTATTTAGGCAGCGTTCAAAATATTTAAATTTTTCTTTAGATTCATTTTGGAACTCAAATTCTCGCAAGAGTTTAAGCGTATTACTCCGTTTAGCGAATCCAGAT
>NZ_JAICBG010000032.1:0-2069 GCF_020179375.1 Winogradskyella sp. SM1960
TTATTTACTAAATTGGCTTATTGAAAACCCGAAGGTAAGGTGTTTCAAATCCCTTACTATTCATATATATATTCATTGTGCCCAATATGAAAATCCGTCTATCAAAGAATGTTTAAGAGTTTAAAAGATTATTACGATTACATAAAAAACGATAATGGTTGTGACCAAAAATTCGGGATTTCAAGTAATTTAACAACATTACGAGATAGCATTGAAAATATTGAAGAAAAGAAAGAATGCACCTTCGAAATTTACTTTTCAGATTTTAATTTTAAACAAGGAAATTTTGTCCCTCTATTTTCAAATAATGAAAGTAGTTATCCTTCAAAATCTTTATTTGAGGATTTTGAATATATTAAAAATCGAGCAGACTTAAATGATTCTGTGAGCCCAAAATATTTAGCGAAGTACAACCATTTACTTTGGGATAGTTCTCATAAACACATTGAATACGCAAAAAAAGCAATAGATAATTATTTCAAATTTATTAAATCTGTCGTTTTACCTAAAGATGACAATTTATCAAACAGAGGATTTTCTGAAATGTTCCAAAATTTGTTTGTTTTGGCACAAACAATAAATTACAAAAAAGAGGATTCAATAAAATTACTAATAGACAAGCTAGAAACAGAAAATATTAACGGTTTTCAAAAATACTTGTTAATGGATTTTATTGTAATAAATGGTAAAAAAATACACAAAGAACATACAAATAAATTCTTCATTTATTCAAAGAAAGTAATAGACAAGAATTTATATCCAGATTTAAATAAAGAGTATCTTCAACTTCTAATTGATTTATCTATAAAAACTGGCAAATCACAAAAAGATTTTCAGAACAAATTAGGAGATTGTCATATTGCTGATTCGTCAAGACATAAAGAAAGTTTTGTTGTACACGATTTTTATCTAAAAGCACTTAAGGAATACCAAAAAGCAGGAAATAAAAATAAAATTGAAGAAGTAACAGTTCTAATTGAGAAAGCAAAAGATAATCTAAACTTCAAATCCGTTAAATCAGAACATTCTAGTCCTGAATTACAAAACTGGTATGATGCGCTAAATGAATTTACAACAAACCTAGTTGAAAAAGGAGAAAGTAAAGATATTTACGAATATTTGATGACATCTGCCCATATTTTCCCGAAAGCCAAAGTATTAGATGAGAAAATTAATTCCGTGATGATGGATTTAGTTAGTACAATGAGTTTTGATATTAATAGAAATGTAAGTGGTAATAAAAGTGGAATTAATTTCTATCACATTCATATTCAAAATTTCACATTACGTCATCTTTGGTTAGTCTTTTCGAAAGGTTTGAAAAATGGAAAAATAAGTTTTGATTCATTAATTTATTTTTTAAAAAATAATACTTGGTATGGTATTGATTTTTCAATAAAAAATCCAGCTGGCAAAACAGAAACGCATAATTGGTTACAACTTTTAACATCTGCATTAGATAGTTATTTCAAACAATCAGAAATTGATATTAAAACAAACACAAACAGCACTTCTGGTTATATCTTATCTATTGATTCATTGGTTTTAAAATTTGAAGGTATATTAAGAGAGTTTTCTAGATATAATGGAGCGCAAACTATTGACATTAAGGAAAACGGAACTCAAGCAAGAATTTCTTTTGAAAAATTATTAGAAAATGAAAAGTTTAAAGAATTAGTACCTGAAGATGATATAGCTCTATTTAAATTTTTATTCACTTCAGACGGAATGAATTTAAGAAACAATATTGCTCATTGTTTTTATAAGACAAAAGATTATTCTGCAGCAATTATGTGGTTACTGATTTGTGCATTTTTAAAACTAGGAAACTATAAATTAAAAACTATAACGAAATAAAAATACTGGGCACAACACCGTATATAATTTATTGCTGGCTTCTCGCCTACTTACGAAAGTCCTCGCGGACTTTCTTGGTCGGTTTTTATTTACTAAATTAGTTGCTTAAACCACGCAACAAACCATATACAAACACGTTGTGTGCAATTGCAGATTTTCTTCGGTCAATATTTACAAGGTGTACGGAAAAATAGCTAAGGACGTTTTATTTT
>NZ_JAICBG010000033.1:0-1843 GCF_020179375.1 Winogradskyella sp. SM1960
CTTCTAAACGGCTAAAAAAAATCTTTTGAACGTCTAAATAATAACTAAAAAGAGTCAACCTATTTCAGTATAATACAAAAATATGAGAATGAATGGAAGTAACTGATTTTTTAACCATACTTGGTCTTGGTTTAGCTGTATGGGCATTAATTCAAAAAAAGGAAAGAAAATTTGTCTTATTGTTTTTTTCTAAATCACAAATAACAGCTTTCATAATAGGAATTATTTACTTACACTATTTATTTTCATTTGACTGGTTAAGAGATAATTGGTTTCCTTTTTTAAACTACTTCTCATTTGAAAAAGGAATACCAAATGAAATTTGGGCTTATATTTTTTCTATAATATTATTTGGAATTCCAATCCTTATTGTTCTATTTGGATTTTTCTCTTCTTCGAGAAGAAACGAACTAATAGACTTATATAATTCTTTACTACAAGAGAATGAGATTGACCTATTGGTAGAATATATCAATAAATATCACACCGAAAATATTAAAGATTATTTAATAGGACTTTCTCATCTTCCTGAAAAAGAGACTATAGATTTAATTTTGAGAAGAAGAACAGAAAAGGACGTAGAATACGAAAATCTTATTAAACCTAAAAGAATAAAATTTGCAGCAAGTGTTTATGGATTTATCATTCAAAACGAAAATTTCATAAATAAAGCAGCACCTATTTATCCAAAGTTATTTGCTAAAATATTTTCTGGAATGGAAACTGAAAAAGCATCTAACGAAAATTTAGCTAAAAAATTTATTGAGAGCATATTTGAAACTAAAAACCAGGAATTTATTTCAGAACTAAAAATTGCAAACAATTCTAATTCTTCACTTGATGGAATAAATGAAAGTTACGACATTCCTATTTTACATAGTATTCTTTCACATACAAAAACAGCTGCAAAAAATTCTGTTTGGTATCCAATAGGAGAAAAAGGAGTCAAATCAATTAAATATGACAATGAACAAAAAGAGTTCATTTTAAAGAAGTATGATGGAGATTTAGAATCCGAGCAATGGAATCACAAAATACATATTGCAATAGTATATTTTAATTATATGGTAAGGGAAACAATCTATAAGGACAGCGAATCGCATATGTGGTTATACTATTATAGAAATTTCACAGATTTGTTAATTGAAACCATTCCTAAAAAAAATAATTATGATGGAAGCCTTGGAAACCCATCATTTGCACATAAACTAATTAATGACCAAACAGAAAATATGAGAGGTTGGTTAGAGCTTGCAAGAGAACAAAAAGTAACTTTTAGAGTAATTGATACTATTAAATGTTTGGGTTATTGCCTTAATGCAATATGTGAAACAAAAAATAAAAAAATATCTGAAAAATTCAAAATAAACCAATTAGATTTAATCATCTCGTTATGGTTTACTCATTCAGAAAGCGAAGAATATGAAAATAGTTCACTAACAATAGAATGGTTGACAACAATGTTTTTGAATCCGAGATGGGTAAATCAAGGAGGTAACGAAAGAACTGATAATTATATAGACCTTTTGGAGAAGTCTTGGACTGAATTTGATAAAATACCATATAGAATGCACGGACAAAATGATATAATTGAAAAATTTAAAAGGGAAGTTTTAGAACCAATTGGACTTGGGGAATAAAAACTACCGCCAACACCGTATATAATTTATTGCTGGCTTCTCGCCTACTTACGAAAGTCCTCGCGGACTTTCTTGGTCGGTAATTATTTACTAAATTAGTTGCTTGAAACACGCAACAAACCATATACAAACACGTTGTAAGTAATTTGAGAAAAACGCTAATCATATTGATATCATTGAGTTTTGGACTTTCATCTTGCGAG
>NZ_JAICBG010000034.1:0-1679 GCF_020179375.1 Winogradskyella sp. SM1960
ACAACGTGTTCGTGTATGGTTAGTTGCGTGGTTTGGTAGCTAATTTAGCAAACTTTTACGGACCAGAGAAAATTCCGCAGGAATTTTCGCAAGTAAGCACTTAAAAAGCAATTAATTATACACGGTGTTGTGTGCAGTTTTTATTCAGCAATTCGTTTCTTTAAATCCATTCTTTCGTGCAATATTCTCGTTATTTCAACATAATTTTCGTCTAAAGTTCTGTAGAATATTATATGACGACTTGCATTAATTCCGAGAAGTTGCTTTGATATACCATCGTAGAATTTCCCTATGCCTGGGTTTTCTGCAATTTCTTGACAATTAGAAATTAGTTCAGCGTAATATTTATCTGCTTGTTTTTCCGACCAAACCTCAAATGTATAATCCCAAATCTTTGATAAATCCTCAACAGCTTTATTGGTCAATTTATATTCAGCCATTCGAGTGCTTTTTCGCTTTTAGAGATTCAAGATGCTTTTTTGGATCAAAGTCGTGAGCTATTCCGCTATCAATTCCTTCTTGAATAGCTTTTTTTAATGCAATTACTTTACTTTCTTCTTCTAAAAGTCTTAATCCAGCACGAATAACTTCGCTAACGTTCTTAAACCTTCCTTCGCTTATGCTATTTTGCACGAATTGGTCAAAATAATTTCCGAGTGATATAGATGTGTTCTTGTTCATTTGAGTAATAATTTATATCAAATATACCAAAAATTGGTATAATGACCAAATTCCCAAATTGCACACAACGTGTTTGTGTATGATTAGTTGCGTGGTTTAGCGAGTAAGTTAGCAAATAAAAACCGAATAGAAAATCCGCTAGGATTTTCGTACGTATGCACGAACCAAGCAATTAATTATACACGGTGTTGGCAACAGTTATTTAATGAATACAACCCATATAAATTTCTCCAAATCTTTCTCTTGTATTTTCCTTTAATTTATTGTCACAAAACTCAGAAATATAAAGTCCATAAGGTTCTGTCATTTTCATTGGATATCTATCTCCTGTTTCAAATCTTTCCATATCAATTTCTCCAAGAAGGTTATATCTAATTCCAGCCCATAATTCAAATCCTAATTCTATCTCCAAATCAGGTTCGTAACCAGAATTAGAACCAGCTTTAACTTTTTTGTCAATAATATTTAATTGCTCAAGTAGCATCGTAGAACAAGAATGAGCGACTAAATCAGCGAGTTGAATTCCTTTAAATTTCTTTGAATCTAATTCTAAATTCAATTTACAGTTTTTCAACCCAATTTCTTTTGCATACTCTTTTCCGACATTTTCGTTTCTGAAATAATTTTCGTCGACATAAATTTCAATATTCTGTCCAAATTCGTTTGAGTTTATTATTTGTTTCAGACCTTTAAATGTCTCTTTCCCGATATTTGGTCTTTCTTGTATTGGTAAAACAACAAGTCCAATTTTACAGACTGAAGAAATAATATTTTTTAAATCATTTCTTACGTTTAACATTTCTGGATATTTTCTATAATTTAATCCGCTTTTAAATTCAGAATCCTCAGGGTCAAATCCGTTATTTTTCAGACTTTCAGAAATTCGGTCTTCAATATTTTCTTCGGTCACAACTATTCCGCTGATAACAAAATTGCCTCTTTCGTGAACGGAATCATCAATGTATATTTTTGTCATTTGGTGTTAATTGTTGCCAACG
>NZ_JAICBG010000035.1:0-1601 GCF_020179375.1 Winogradskyella sp. SM1960
AATCTAAGCAATGCTCAGACCATATTTGTAAGAGCAGAAAATGATGTTACAGGCTGCTACAATACAGTAACAGTTACCTTGCGAGTAGACCCAATACCATCACCAGAACCCAACCCAACACCAATAGAGGTTTGTGATGTTGATAATGATGGTTTTGGACAATTTGATTTGGAAATACGTACTATTGAAATTATAAATGGTGAATCTAATGTTGCAATTACGTATCACGAAACTGAAAGTGACGCTGAGACTGGAAGCAATGCTATTACTGGTTTGTACACCAATATCGTGGCTAACAATCAAATGATTTATGTGCGTTCAGAAAACACCTTAACAGGCTGTTATAGTCTCACCGAGAATACACTTGAACTTATTGTAGATCCAGCTCCAGAAGTACCAACTACTATTGAACCGTACACTATATGTGATAGTGATGACGATGGTATAGCACAGTTTGACCTTACTTTTATGGATGATGAGGTTCTTAATGGGCAAGATCCTTTAGGAGTCGATTTAACCTATCATACAAGTGAAGCAGATGCCTTGATTGGAGGTAACCCAATAATTAACGTGAGTAACTATACAAATAATGGTAATCCACAAATTATTTATGTACGTCTGTTCGATCCAATTACAGAATGTTTTGATATAGGTCAGTTTGAAATAGAAGTCTCCTTGCCACCATTAGCAATACAGCCAACGCAATTGAGTCTATGTGATGATTTAGGTGAAGTGCCAGGAGATGAGTTTACAGTATTTGATCTTACAGTTAAAAACTCAGAAATTACAGGAGGCAACGGCAGTTGGTCGGTAGATTACTATGAGACTAATGCAGATGCTGTAGCTCAAGTCAATGCCATTCCAGATCCAACACAATATACCAATACAGAAATAAATGGTCAAGGTGCTAATCCACAAACTTTATTTGCAGTGGTTACAGATACCAATACAGGTTGTGTGGATATGGTAACTTTAACATTAAGAGTATTACCTAATCCTACACCAACACCAAGTGACCAATTACCAAGCTTGGAATTGTGTGATGATGTAAATACAGGAGATGGAGTAGAAGTCTTTGATTTAACAGAAAATGAAATTCTTATTTTAAATGGAGAACCTGGAGTTACAGCAAGTTATTATGAAAGATTAGACGATGCCAACTCAGGAAACAATGCCATAGCAGACCCAACACAATACACTAATACAGAGACACCAGAACAAGAGATCTATGTAAGGGTAACCAATGATGTTACAGGCTGTTATGCTTTAGTTGATTTTACGATTATAGTCCACCCATTACCGACAGTTGTTGCAGTAACTGATTTTATTCAATGTGAATTATTCACCGATGGTATTGATAGTTTTGACTTAACCACAAAAGACGATGAAGTTTTAAATGGTCAAGATTCCGCGCAATTTGTGGTGAGTTACCATGAAACTCTAATAGATGCAGAAGCAGGCATTAACGGCATAACAGGTTCATATACCAATACGAGCAATCCACAACAAATCTTTGTGACCATAACCAATAACGTCACAGGTTGTTCTATCAGTACCCAAAGTTTTAATATTGAAGTTCAAGAAGCAGCACAGGCAAATCC
>NZ_JAICBG010000036.1:0-1601 GCF_020179375.1 Winogradskyella sp. SM1960
AATCTAAGCAATGCTCAGACCATATTTGTAAGAGCAGAAAACGATGTTACAGGCTGCTACAATACAGTAACAGTTACTTTACGAGTAGACCCAATACCATCACCAGAAGCTAATCCAACAGCCATAGAAGTCTGTGACGATGATAACGATGGCTTTGCAGAATTCGATTTAGAACAACGTACTATAGAAGTTATTAACGGAGAGCCAAACGTGGAGATTAGCTACCACGAGACCCAAACCGATGCCGAAACAGGAGATAATCCAATTGTAGGGTTATACACCAATATCGTGGCTAACAATCAAATGATTTATGTGCGTTCAGAGAATACCTTAACAGGTTGTTATAGTTTAACAGCAAATACGATGGAACTTATTGTGTTACCATCACCAGAAGTGCCAACAACTATAGAACCTTACACATTATGTGATACTGACGACAATGGCATCACCCAATTTGATCTCACCACTAAAGATGCGGAGATTCTAAACGGTCAAGACCCATTAGACGTACAACTCACTTACCATGTGAATGCCGCAGATGCCGCAACAGGAAATAACCCAATTACTAATGTAAGCAGTTACACTAACACAGCAAACCCACAAATGATCTATGTGCGTTTGTATAATCCAACAACAGGTTGTAACGACACAGGGGAGTTTGAAATAGAAGTCAATTTACCACCAGTAGCCGTACAGCCGACCCAATTAAGTGTATGTGATGATTTAGGAGAAACACCAGGAGATGAAATCACAAGCTTTGATTTAACAGTAAAAGATAATGAAATCACAGGAGGCAATGCAAGTTGGTCTGTAGCATATTATGAGACCAATGCCGAAGCACAATCTCAGACCAATGTAATACCAGATCCAACAGCGTATGTTAATACCTCAATTAATGGATCAGGAGCAAATCCACAAACCTTATTTGCAGTGGTTACCGATACCGATACAGGCTGTGTAGACTTTACAACATTAACCATACGTGTATTGCCAAACCCAACACCAACTCCAAGTGATTTATTACCAAATATAGAGTTGTGTGATGATGTAAATACAGGAGATGGAGTAGAAGTCTTTGATTTAACAGAAAATGAACTACTTATTTTAAATGGAGAGCCTGGAGTTACAGCAAGCTATTATGAAAGATTAGACGATGCCAACTCAGGAAGCAATGCCATAACAGACCCAACACAATACACCAATACAGAGACACCAGAACAAGAGATCTATGTAAGAGTAACCAATGATGTTACAGGCTGTTATGCTTTAGTTGATTTTACGATTATAGTCCACCCACTACCAACAGTTGTGGCAGTAACTGATTTTATTCAATGTGAATTATTCACCGATGGTATTGATAGTTTTGACTTAACCACAAAAGACGAAGAAGTCTTAAACGGTCAAGATCCAACACAGTTTATAGTAAGTTACCACGATAACTTGGCCGATGCCGAAGCAGGTATGAATGGATTAGTAAGCTCATATACCAATACGAGCAACCCACAACAAATCTTTGTGACCATTACCAATAACGTCACAGGTTGTTCTATCAGTACCCAAAGTTTTAATATTGAAGTTCAAGAAGCAGCACAGGCAAATCC
>NZ_JAICBG010000037.1:0-1498 GCF_020179375.1 Winogradskyella sp. SM1960
AATATAGAACCCTTTTTCATTCCCACAACACCTTTTTGCTTTTTATTTTAATCTTTTTTTTAAGAGGCTTTAAACCAAAATCTTACGCTCTAAAGTTTTTTTGAATCTGGACAGGTAATACTACAATATACCCAATTCCTATAAATATAACCTGAGCTTATGGAAGACCTTAATATATATAAGTACCCGCGTTAGTGGTAGTAGCGGCATCTTTTTTTGGACTATTTTTACCAGATAATAATATGTACTCTTATATATATTGATATCTATGATCATGATATAAGCATTAAACACTTACACATAAAACTATTTAATATATTGTTCTATCTCTAAGATAACGACATAACGGTTCTACTTCATCGCATGATGTAAAATTAAGATTAGATATTTAATAAAAAATTATAATGTGGATTTAATAGCGCATGGATAAAAAACTATTCCAGGTATTTAAATAGTATGCAAGATTTTGTCATAGACATGATTATTTCAGGAATTACACAATATGTAATTAGTACAATAGAGAAGTACCTGAAACTTAATATTTGTAAAGGATTGTAAGGCATCTTATAAAAATAGCTAATTATCATTAACAGCAAAATTCCCTTTTGAAGTCATCGCTGGTTCAGTATTTCTAATCCGAAGTTCAAGAATGACAGTATGAACAGCTCAAAAGCTAATACTGAACATAGTTACGACGACCATTATGATTTAATTTGGAAAAATAAAACGTAACAAAATGTTAGATATGTAATTCCGTAACGGTAAGTCAATCCATAGATCCGTAAAGATGATTATGAATAATATAATTCAGACATAGAAACTACTATTTCATTAAATAAGCACAAAACGTAAAAATTAGTATGCCCCATCAAAGATATCTTAACCAAAAACATAAACTGTTTAATAATGTGTTTAGTTTTTAGGTTCTACTTTAGTACATTTAGTCTTATACAATGGAGAAAAGCCAAATCATATTCCACTCATTATTGCTACTATTATACTTTACATTGCTATAATTGCATTTCTATTTTTCAATATCACTACAATTTTGACAGTATATTCAAGAAGAAAATTAAAACCTTGCTATTTTGTTAGACCAATATATAAAATCCTTAATGCCTTAGACTAAGAAACGCACTTGTTCTTGTCTCTTAAACTACTAAGCAATCAGAAGATTTACCTAATTAAATTATGATTTAGCACAATTCAGCTGAAATCAAATTAGCATTTCACTAAATTGATTCTATAATATTAATATAATAAGTTAAGACAAGAATGTCTTTGCTGCTTTTAAAGATCAACAATATATATGACCTAATATATATTATTTAAAAAGAAAAAGTAATCTGTATTATTTTTACTCTTAAAACATAAAATAAATAAACTAGTAAAGTATATAAAAACAAAAAACCCTTACTAGATATCTAGTAAGGGTTTTCAAAAAAGGCGGCGACCTACTCTTCCACAGTAAAGCAGTACCATCGGCGCAAACGGGCTT
>NZ_JAICBG010000038.1:0-1488 GCF_020179375.1 Winogradskyella sp. SM1960
TTCGGAATTTTCTCGCGTTCGTTTTTGTTTACTAAATTAGTTGCTTAAACACGCAACTAACCATACACAAAACCGTTGCCAGTAATTTGAAAATATGACGCGTAAAATTCTTGTTCCAATCGATATTGAAAATCCTGAAAAAATAATAAAGGATTTTTTGTATCCTAAACCAACTGAAAACGGATTAGTACTGACAGGAATAAAAACGGATAAGAACTGGAAATATGGAATGGTCATATTGACTGGAGAAAAAAATGAAAACGAAATATTTAAACAAATAGTGGACAGCGGAATTAAAATCCCATCTGTTGACCTTTTGTTAAGCGTGCTAAAAGATTATGTTCGAGAAATTCCAAAATATAAAATCGGGAATATATTAGAGTTAAATAATTCCAATAAAGAACTTGAACTCAAATTAAAATATCAACGACTGACAAAAAGAAAATAAAAACTACTGGCAACACAGTGTATAATTAATTGCTTTGGCAAGTGCTTATCCGGAAAATTCCTTCGGAATTTTCTCTGGCAAGTATTTGTTTACTAAATTAGTTGCTAAACCACGCAACTAATCATACACCAAACGTTGGCAGTAATTAAAACGACATATTTGGAATACTAATTTTGGTCATTAAGTTCAAAATTGAAAAGTAAGTAAATACTTCAAAACCGAATCGATAACCTATAACAGAATAATGATAGACTTAAAAATTTTAAATGTCATACCAACATATGATTGGGAACTAATTTTCCATATGAATGATAACACTCATAGACTTATAGAATTAAAAGATTTAAGAAAGAATAATTTCTTTACCGAAAGTGTAAAGCATTTCAATACTTTCAGGTTCAATTCAAAAAAAGTACTGTGGAAAAACGGATCTAGCATTGACTTACAAAATATATTTATGATTTCTAAAAGTGTTGAGTTAAATGATATTGAGAATAAAAGCATTTATATTGGACAAAAAAATCAAGCACCAACAGAGAAGCACGAGTTGAATCATATTTACTTTGTAGCTGTATATCCTTATTCTGCAAAGCCCATTATGATTGGAGAAACAATTGGTTATGGACTTGGTGCAAGTGGTGGTTGTGCAACTTATACATTTGAAAACTTCAAGAAAGTTAAACGTTGGAAAGACCATTTAAAAAAAGCTGGATGTGATTGGGCAATATCAATTATTGATAGAGACGATTTAGATTCAGAACAAAAAGTTTTTAAAATTATTGAAAGTATAAGAAAAGGAATTGACAAATAACTACTGCCAACACCGTGTATAGCTCATTGCGGCTGAATTCCTAATCGGAATTCATTGCAATTTGCTATCTTTCGGTCACGGTGGAAAATCATAGCTGATTTTCCGCAACGAGCCATACACAAAACCGTTGTGGTTAATTTGAATAAACCGAATCCGAATTCAATAACTTAACGCAACAAATCAAAATTTTAGATTTGTTGTATGAATACAAAAAAGCATAAACGATTAT
>NZ_JAICBG010000039.1:0-1113 GCF_020179375.1 Winogradskyella sp. SM1960
CTTCTAAACGGCTAAAAAAAATCTTTTGAACGTCTAAATAATAACTAAAAAGAGTCAACCTATTTCAGTATAATACAAAAACCGAAATGAAAGAATCAAAAAGACTGAATTTTTTAAAATCTTATCTCAAATTATATAGTGTTGAGAGAATTGAATTGACTAACGAAACGTTAGATTCAATAAGCGGAATTGCAATTTATGATGAAAACGACTTAGAAGAACGACAGGAATTTATTTGGCATAAATCTGAAAAGGAAATTCCTTCACCTGAATTGAATATTCTGATTGAAAAAATTGTGGCGGAAAAATGGCATAACGGAGATAAAATAACAAAAGATATTTCCGAAATGGAATTTATCGAATTTGACAATCAAACAAAAGATAGAATCGAATTTGAACTTTTTGAAATTAATGTAAAAATGGTCGATAACGGAGAAGAAACGGATTCTTATTTTGTGCATTACTGATTAAAAAAATGGATATGATTAAGAAAATATCATTGATTGGAATTGTTTTGCTTTTGGCAGGCTGTTTCTCAACAGAAACAAAAAATGCTGAAAAAGCTTATAAGTATTGGTCTGGAAACGAACCACCAAAAGAAATTGAATTATTAAAAGGAGAATATTATCAATCACCTCATTTTACACTCGAATATGAACTTTTTCTTAAATTCAAATCGGACAAAAAATGGTTTGACCAATTTGTTGAATATAATGGACTTGAAATTGACACAATAGGAAACGAATGGAAAAGTTGGACTAAATTACCTGAATGGTTTAAAACTGACCAAAACTATCTGATTTATGCAAAAGACCAAACAGACGAATTTGAACGTTCAAGATATTTAAGAAATCCTAAAACTGGAATTAGTTATATTTATGAAACTGTGGGAATGTAAAAATAAAAAACTACCCACAACACCGTGTATAATTCATTGCTAATTATAGCTTACTTACGAAAGTCCTTGCGGACTTTCTATCTGTGATTTATTTGCTAACTTTAGTGCTTAAACACGCAACGAAATCATACACAAACACGTTGTGTGCAATTGCAGATTTTCTTCGGTCAATATTTACAAGGTGTACGGAAAAATAGCTAAGGACGTTTTATTTT